>NZ_QRGC01000049.1 GCF_003448965.1 Oceanicella sp. SM1341 | reverse complement strand
CCTCTGGCGGCGGGCGGGGCGCGCGGCGCTTGCCGGCCCCGCCGGGCCGCTGCTCGCGCGGCTGCGCCGCGCCGCGCGGTGGCGGCGGGGTGCATCGTGAGCGTCCGCCGCTCGCTGGCCTTCGCCCTTGCCGACAGGACCGCCGGCACGGTGATGTCGCTGGTCACGATGGCCGTGGTCTCGCGCGTGCTGGGCCCGGCCGAGGTCGGGCTCTTCGTGGTGGCGATCACCGTGGTGCTGCTGGTCGAGACGGTGCGGGATTTCGGGGTGGCCGCCTGCATCATCCAGGCGCCCGCGCCCAGCCCCGCGCTGGTGCGCACCACCTTCACGGTGATGCTGCTGCTCTCGGCGCTGCTGGGCGGCGGCATCTGGGCGCTCGCACCCGCCATCGCCGGCTTCTACGGCGATGCGCGGCTGGCCGGGATGATCCGCATCGCCACCACCGCCTTTGCCTTCGCGCCCTTCGGCACGCCGCTGCTGGCGCTGCTGCGGCGCGAACTGCGCTTCGGCGCCGTGGCGCGGATCAGCGTCACGGTGGCCTTCGCGGGCGCGCTCGCCTCCGTCGGGCTGGTGCTGGCGGGGTTCGGGGCGCAGAGCCTGGTCTGGGCCTCGGTGCTGGCCTCGTTCGCCACCGCGCTGGGCGCCGTCGTCACCCGGCCCGAACCCTGGGTGTTCCGGCCCTGCCTGGCCGAGTGGCGCCGGGTGCTGGCCTTCGGGGCGTGGTCGAGCGTGGTGACCCTGCTGGGCCTCGCCTGCGAGTTGTTTCCGCGGCTCATCCTCGGCCGTCTGCTGGGCTTTGCCGCGGTGGGATTGTTCACCCGGGCGGTCTCGCTGTCGCAGATGCCCGAAAAGCTGGTGCTGAGCGCGGTGCAGCCGGTGGTGCTGCCGGCCCTTGCGCGCGAGGCGGGGGACCGCGAGCGCCTTGCCGACGCCTACCTGCTGGGCCTGTCGCTGACCTGCGCGCTGCACTGGCCGGCGCTGCTGTGCCTCGCGGTGCTGGCCGGGCCGGTGGTGGAGCTGCTGCTGGGCCCGCAATGGGCCGGCGTGGTGCCGCTGGTGCGGGTGGTGGCGCTGGCCTCGCTCACGCTGTTTCCCGGCTACATGGCCTTCCCGGTGCTGGTGGCGCTGGGGCGCGTGCGCGACATGGCCCGGGCGAGCCTCCTCACCCTGCCGCTGTCCATGGCGCTGATGGCGCTGGCGGCGCGCTGGGGGCTGATGGCGGTGGCGGCGAGCCTGTTTCTCACCGGGCCGCTGCAGGTCGGGGTCACGCTGCTGCTGATCCGGCGGCAGCTGCCCTTCGCCTGGGCCGCACTGGGCGGGCTGCTGCTGCGGGGGGGCGTCGTCGCGGCCTGCGCGGCGGCGCTGCCGCTGGCGGTTATGCTGCTCGCGCCGGCCGGTGCCGCGGCCGGCCCCGTCGCGCTGGGCCTCGCGCTGATCGGCGCGGCCCTGGGCTGGCTCGCGGGGTTGCGCCTCACCGATCATCCGCTGGGGGCGGAGATCGGCACAGCCATGGCGCGGCTCCGGGCCGTGGTGCGGGCGCCGGGCCGGGCGCGCTGAGCAGCGCTCTCGCCCCCTTGTTCCCCGCCTTCTGTTCCCCGGCCCCTGTTTCCCGCCCCTTGTTCTCCGCCGCCCGCTTCCGCTGTCAGTCCTCCTCGCGCGACATGGCGTTGAGCTTGAAGGCCGCCTGGGTGCGGTTGGTCGCGTTGAGCGCGCGCATGATCTTGCGGATATGCACCTTCACCGTGCTCTCGCACAGGTTCAGCTCGTAGGCGATGGTCTTGTTCGCCGCCCCGCGCTGCAGGGCGCGGGCCACGGCGAGCTGGCGGTCGGTGAACCGGGCCTCCAGCCCGCTGCGCGGCGCCGGGCGCGCCGCGATGGCCTCGCGCAGCGAAGGCAGGCTGTCGCGCGGCAGGAAGATCCCCCCCGCGGCGGTGATGCAGGTGCCCTCGATGAGGGTCTCGAGCTTGACGTCCGGCGGGAAGAAACCGACGGCGCCGCAGTCGAGCGCGGCGAGCATCGTCTCCAGGTCATCGGTTGCGGCGAGCACGATCACCGGCGTCGGATCGGCCGCCTGCACGAGGCGGGAGAGTTCGGCGCGCGCGGAACTGCCGGTGATGGCCCGCCCGCCGAGCGCGTAGAGGATGACCTCGCGCCCGGTGCCGGGGCGCTGTGCGGCCTGCCAGCTGTCCGGACTGTCGTAGCCCGCCACGAGGATCTCATCGCTGAGCTGCTCGAGGCAGTGGACCAGGCAGGCGCGCTCCAGCCGGCGGCCGTCGATGATGGAGAGAACCCGGTCCTGCCGCGCGCTGCGCAGGTCCCGCGGCGGATCGGCCTCGGCGAAGCGGTCCGACGACCGGCCCGGCGTGGCCTGCGCCCGCTCTCCGGGCATCTGGTGTGCAATGTGTTTCATAATATTCCTCACCTCGTAATTCGCTCATCTGGGTTTCTCCCCCGCGGCGGGCGCCCGGGCGCTGTTGCGGAGGGGCCGAATTCACTGTCCGGCACTCTATTTTCTCCTTCGGACCGGTCTGGAAATTGATGGCTGTCAACGAAGGATGAATAAAAGTCGTTTTAGGAGTATTCCCGGACGATTTATTTGCCAGTTAGGATGTATTCGCGCGACTCACTGCATCCGTCGGGGCGCGGGGCGGGCCGGTTTCGGGCCCGGGCTGCCCGAATGCGCCGGGCGGCGGGGCGGGACTTCCGGCCTGCCGGGTGCCAGGATGGCCGGGCGGGCAGGGATGCCTCGCGGGGTCGGGGGTGTGGAAATGGACAGGCCGGAGATCGTCGTCGTCGGGTTCAGCGGCAACGCGCTGGAGGCGCTCGACATGCTTGAGGCGGGATACCGCATCGCCGCCTTCCTCGACGATGCGCCGGCGCTGCGCGACACCCGCTTCGAGGGCATCCCGATCCGGCCGATCGCCGCGCTGGCGGACTATCCGTCCGCGCAGGTGGTGGTGATGGTCGGCTCGGAGCGGTCGTTCCGCCGCCGCGGTGCGCTGATCTCGGGGCTCGGCCTGCCGCCCGGGCGCTGGGCGCGGCTGGTGCACCCCACCGCGGTGGTCTCGCGGCTGGCGTGGCTGGGGCGGGGCGCCGTGCTCTTCGCGAATGTGGTGGTGGGCCCGGGGGCACGCATCGGCGACCACGTGATGGTGCTGCCCAATACCGTGGTGCACCATGACAGCGAGATCGGCGATTTCAGCCTGCTGGGGGCGAATGTCACCGTGGCGGGGCGCTGCCGGGTGGGGCAGGGCTGCTATATCGGCAGCGCCGCCTCGCTGCGCGACGGCATCGAGATCGGCGCGGGCGCACTGGTCGGGATGGCTGCGAACGTGGTGCGGCCCGTGGCGGCCTGCAGCGTGGTGGCCGGAAACCCGGCCCGGCCGCGCTGAAGGCCCGCGGGCGATGCCGGGCCGCGCCCGGCCGCGCCGGGTGGCGCCGGCGGTCCTGCCGGCGGCCCGCGCCGGCCGGTCCGGAGCGCCGGAGGGGCGGGCCCGTGCCCCTCCACGCAGTCCCGGCGGGTGACAGCGGAGGCCCCGGGCAGGGGGGCGAAAGGCCCGCCCCGCCGGGGCTCAGGCCGGCACGGCACCTGCGGCGACGGCGGCGGCTAGGGCCTCCACCACGCGGTCCTGCTCCTCCCCGGTCATCTGGGCGTAGAGCGGCAGCAGCACCGCGCGGTCCCGCGCCGCCTCCGAGCGCGGCAGCGGCCGGGGCAGGGGCACGTCGGCCTGCGCCGGCTCGAGATGCGCGCACATGATGCCGCGGCGGCTGGCGATGCCCCGGTCGAGCAGGCTCTGCATCACCGCGCGCTGGTCGAGCCCGGGGGCGAGGCGCACGGCATAGCTCTGCCAGTTCGAGCGCGCCCAGTCCGGCTCCGCGGGGGCGGTGACGCCCGGCACGGCGGCGAGCAGCGCGCCGTAGCGGGCGGCGAGGGCGCGGCGGGCGGCGATGATGCCGGGCAGGCGGGTGAGCTGCGCGCGGCCCACGGCGGCCTGCACGTCGGTCATGCGGTAGTTGAAGCCGCGCTCGGGGTAGGTCTCGAACAGCACCCGGTCGCTCGCGTGGCGCAGGGTGTCGGGCAGGCTCATGCCGTGCTGGCGCCACAGGCGAAAGCGGGCGTCGAGCGCGGGGTCGGCGGTGGTGAGCATGCCGCCCTCGCCGGTGGTGATCACCTTGCGCGGGTGGAAGGAGAAGCAGGCCACGTCGCCGATCGGCGCGCCCACCGGCTGCCAGCCCTCGGGTGTGCGGATTTCCGCGCCGATGGCGCAGGCGGCGTCCTCGATCACCGGCAGGCCGTGGGCGCGCGCCACGCGCATCACCGCCGCCATGTCGCAGGGCATGCCCACCTGGTGGACCACGAGCAGCGCGCGGCTGCGCGGGGTGATGGCCGGGGCGATGGCCTCGGGGTCGATGTTGTAGCCGCCCTCCTCGATGTCGACGAAGACCGGCATCGCGCCGCATTGCCGGATGGCATTCGCCGCGGCGATGAAGGAATGGCTCACCGTGATCACCTCGTCTCCCGGCCCGATGCCGAGGCCGAGCAGGGCGAGGTGCAGCGCCGTGGTGCAGTTGGACACGGCGCAGGCATGCGCAGCCCCGGTGAGGCGGGCGAATTCCGCCTCGAAGGCCGCCACGGCCGGCCCCTGCGACACCCAGCCCGAGAGCACCGCCTCGCGCGCCGCCTCGGCCTCGGCCTCGCCCAGCAGGGGGCGGGCGATCTGGATCATCGGGGCGCTCATTGCGCGGCCACCGTGTGCGGGGCCTTCTCGGCGCGCCACCAGGCGATGAGCTCGGAGAGCCCCTCCTCCAGCGGCACCTCGGCGCGGAAGCCCAGCGCCTCCCCGGCCGCGCGGGTGCAGGCGAGGCGGCGCGGCACCGGGTTTACCGCCCGCTCGGGCGCATGCTCGGGCACGAGGTCGGGCCGGCCCATGCCGCGGGCGAGGGCTTCGGCCAGCTCCAGCAGCGAGGTCTCGGTGCCGCTGCCCACGTTGAACACCGCGTCCTGCACCGGCGCCGTGGCGGCGAGGATGTTGGCCCGCGCGATGTCGCGCACATGGATCATGTCCATGGTCTGCAGCCCGTCGCCGAAGACGATCGGCGGCTCGCCGGCTGCCAGCCGCTCCATCCAGCGCACCATCACCTCGGTGTAGCGGCCGTGGATGTCCATGCGCGGACCGTAGGCGTTGAAGTAGCGCAGGGCGACGCAGGGCAGCCCGTACATGTCGTTGAAGCTGCGCAGCAGCCCCTCGCCGAAGGCCTTGGCCGCGCCGTAGAGCGTGCGGTTGGGCCAGGCGGGCTCGGCCTCGGTGGTGGGGAAGGCCGCCGCCATGCCGTAGACCGAGGCGGAGGAGGCCATCACCACCCGGCCCACCCGCTCCTTGCGGCAGAGCTGCAGCAGCTCGTAGGTGGCGCCCACCATCACCTCCATCGCGGCGTCGGGGTCGCTCGCGCAATGGGTGATGCGCAGGGCGGCCTGGTGGAAGACGAGGTCGCAGCCCGCCACCTGTGCGGCCATCAGGGCGCTGTCGCGGATGTCACCCTCCACGAGGGTGAGGCGCGGGTTCGCCCGGTGGGCGCGCAGGTTTTCCGGCCGGCCGCGCACCATGTTGTCGACCACCACCACCTCGCGGCAGCCGCCGGCGAGCAGCAGGTCGACGATATGCGAGCCGATGAAGCCGGCGCCGCCGGTCACCAGCACGCGGCCGGCGGCGATGGGGGGGAGGGAAGGGGGCATGTTCTGTTCCTTCAGGCGGGAGGATCAGGCGGGGATCTTCGCGGCGGCGGCGGCGGTGCAGGCGTTCACCGCGAGGATGACATCGCGCAGCTCCTCGTCGGTCAGCGTGGGGTGGATAGGCAGCGAGAGCGTGGTCTGCGCAAACCCCTCGGCCACCGGGAAGGCGCCGGGCCCGTAGCCGAGGGCCGCGTAGGCGGGCTGGAGGTGCACCGGCCGGGCGTAATGCGCGCCCGTGGGCACCCCTGCAGCGGCGAGGGCGGCGGAGAGCCGTGCCCGCTCCGGCGTGGCGATGGCGTAGACATGGCAGGAATGGTCCGCGCCGAAGGGACCCCGCGCCCGCGGCACATGCGCCCCGAGGCCTGCGTCATAGGCATTTGCCACCGCGCGGCGGGCGGCGTTCCAGGCCTCGAGCCGGGGCAGCTTCACGCCCAGCACCGCGCCCTGGAGCGCGTCCATGCGGTAGTTGTAGCCCTGCATCACGTGGTTGCCCTTGCCGGCCTGGCCCCAGTCGCGCAGGCAGCGCAGGCGCTCGGCGAGCCCGGCGTCATCGGTGATCACTGCGCCGCCCTCGCCGGCGGCGCCGAGGTTCTTGCCCGGGTAGAAGCTGAAGCAGCCCATGGCGCCGAAGCAGCCCGCGTGCCGGCCGCGGCGCGCGCCATGCGCCTGGGCGGCGTCCTCGATCACCGTGAGGCCATGGGCGGCGGCGATGGCGCAGATCGCCTCCATGTCGGCCAGCCGCCCGTGCAGGTGCACCGGCAGGATGGCGCGGGTGCGGGGGGCGATGGCGGCGGCGAGCCGGGCGGGGTCCATGGTCCAGGTCACGGGGTCGATGTCGACCAGCACCGGGCGCGCGCCGGTGTAGAGGATGGCCGCCACCGTGGCCACGAAGGTCGAGGGCACGGTGATCACCTCGTCCCCCGGCCCGATGCCGGCGGCGAGCAGGGCGAGGTGCAGCGCCGCGGTGCCCGAGCTCACCGCCACCGCATGCTGCGCGCCGCAGTACCCCGCGAAGGCGGTCTCGAAGGCCTCCACCGGCGCGCCGAGCACATAGGCGCCGCCGCGCAGGGTGGCGAGCACCGCCGCCTCCATCTCCTCCGCCAGCCCGGCGTGCTGGCCGCGCAGGTCGAGAAACTCCATCACGACGCCTCCTTCAGGGTGCCGATGTCCACCGGGATGCCGCGCATGCGGCTCGAGAGGGTGGCTGCCTCGAGCATGCGCACCACGCGCAGCCCGCTCTCGCCGTCGGTCACCGGGCGGCGGCCGGTGTCGATGCAGCCGAGGAAATCCTCGATGCCGCTCAGCAGCGCTTCCTTGGAGGAGAGGGCGGGGGCGTGCATGTCGCCCAGCCGGTAGGACACCCGGCGGTCGAGCGGGTTGGTGCCGCAGCTCGCGCCGCGGTCGTAGACCTTCACCTTCTCGCTGGTCTGCATGTCGTCGTAGATCACCATGCGCCGGCTGCCGCCGATCAGTGTCTGGCGGATCTTCACCGGGGCGAGCCAGTTCACGTTGAGATGCGCCATGGCGCCGCTGTCGTAGTAGACGGTGAGATGGGCCATGTTCTCCGGGCTGTCGGTGAGGAAGCCGGCCGAGCTCGCCGAGATCGCCACCGGTGCGGCGCCCAGCAGGTGGTCGAGGATGGCGAAGTCATGCACCGCGAGGTCCCAGACCACGCTCACGTCGCGCTGGAACAGCCCGAGGTTCACCCGGGTGGAATCGTAGTAGTAGATCTCGCCCAGCTCGCCCGCCCCGATCAGCCGGGCGATGGCCTGCACGGCCGGGGTGTGGATGAAGGTGTGGTCGACCTGCAGCACGAGGGCGCGGCGCGCCGCCTCCTCCACCAGCCGGGCGGCGCGGGCGGCGGTGTCGGCCATGGGCTTTTCCACCAGCACGTGCTTGGCCGCCATCAGTGCGGCGAGGGCGAGCTCGTGATGCGTGTGCACGGGCGTGGCGATCATCACCGCGTCCACCGCCGGGTCGGCGATCATCGCGGCGATGTCCTGGGTGAGGCGGGCCTCGGGGTGGCGCTGGGCGGCGCGGCGCAGGGCCTCCGGGTCGCGGTCGGCAATCATCTCCACCCGGGCGAGGCCGGTCTCCGCCGTGGCGCGGGCGAGGTTCGGGCCCCAGTAGCCGTAGCCGGCGATGCCGATGCGGATCATCGCAGCACCTCGCGCAGCCGGGCGGAGAGCGGGGTGTCGCCCTCCCGCCGCGCGCCGATCGGGCGGGCCGGCACCCCGGCCACCACCGTGCCCGGCGCCACGTCGCGCGTCACCACCGCGCCGGCGCCCACCAGCGCGCCGGCGCCGATGCGCAGCCCGCACAGGATGGTGGCGTTCGAGCCGATGGCCGCCCCCGCGCCCACGTGGGTGGGCTCGCACTCCCAGTCGTCGGGCCCCTTCAGCGCGCCCTCGGGGGTGACGCTGGCGGGGTAGCGGTCGTTGGTGAACATCACGCCGTGGCCGATGAACACCCCGTCCTCCAGGCGCACCCCCTCGCAGAGGAAGGCGTGCGAGGAGACCTTGCAGCGCGCCCCCACCCGGCAGCCGGACTGGATCTCGACGAAGGGGCCGACGCGGCTCTCCTCGCCGATCTCGCAGCCGTAGAGGTTGACCAATTCGGGATGGGTGATCCTCGCCCCCGGCGCTATGCGACAGTTGGTGACGGGCACTTGGGCCTCCGCATCGGGTGGGCCGCGCGGCGGGCGCGCGGCCGGGTGGGTCCGGTTCCGGGCCGAGGCTAGGGCCATGTCCGCGCCGGGGCGACGGAGCACTTAGGCGTAGGCCATGGCCGAAGGGCCCCCGAATGGACGATGCCGCGTCCCTTTGATCGCGATGCCCCCGGGGGGGGCCGGGTCCGCCAGGCGCGCGGGTCTGACCGGCGGGGCAGCGGCGATCGCGGCCGCACGTCGTGCCGGCGGAGGATGCGGCGTGTCGCGGTCCGGCGGGGCCGGAGCCGGCGGGGGGCGTGGCGCCCCTTCCTCCTGCCGCGGGGCTGGCAGGCCAGGCCGGCGGGGGCCTGTGCCGTGCGAGTCGGGGCGCACCGCCGGTGCGGCGTGGCGGCGCCGCGGCGCGCCGGGCCGGGCGGGAATACATGCGGGTCCACCCCCCCGCCGGCAGCGGTGGTGCGCCCCGGCGCGGCCGGGGTTCGCGGGCAGCGCCGCTGCGTGACCGGCATGCCCGCGCGCGGGCCTGCCGCGCGGCGCGGCCGGGAGCGGTGTCAGGAGCGGGCCGGCACGGGCTGTCCGTTCCCGTGTGCGCCCTCCGGGGAGGGCTGCGGCCTGCGGCGGGCCGCGTGCATCTCCCGGAGGGCCGCGAGCGTGACGGAGAACACGCCGGCGGCCAGGACCGCCATCGCCAGCAGCACCTTGCGGCTCTGTCCCGAGGGCCGCAGCGGCACGGTGGCCGGCTGCAGCACCTCCACCTCCACCGCCGGCAGGGCGGCCTCGCCGTCGAGCGTGGCGCGCTGGGCCTCGAGCTGGCGCAGGGTCACGCTCTCGGCCTCCACGGCGGCGGCCAGCCCGTCGCGCACCGTCGAGGCCGCCCCGGCGCGGGCGAGGCGGCTGCGCGCGGCGGCGAGCTCGGTCCGGGTGTCGGCCTCCTGGGCGGCCAGCGCCTCGTCCTGGCGGGCCAGCAGCTCGCCGCGCGCGTCGAGCGCCTCCCGGAGGGCTGCGCGCGTGGCCGCGGCGGCGGCGCGGGTCCCGGTCACCTCGGCGTAGTTCTCGCCATAGGTGCGGGCGAGGGTGTCGAGCCGGCGCTGCTGGGCCTCCAGCTCACCGCGCAGCGCGGTGATCTCGGCCGGCTCGCCCCTTGGCGCGACGGCCCCGCTCGTGGCGGCGGCGGCCGCCGCAGCGCGCTCGGTGCGCAGGCCGGCCCTGGCCTCGCGCAGGGCCGACAGCCGCAGGGCGAGCGCCTGCAGCTCCTGCTCCTGCCCGGCCGGAGCGGCCTCCCCCGCGCCTTCCTCGAAGTCGCGCAGCGCCGCCGCGGCCGCGTCGACCCGCGCGCGCTGCGCGGCGATGCGCGTGGCCAGCCAGTCCCGCGCGCCGTCGATCCTCGCGCGCCAGCGGTCGTTGCGCAGCCGCTGGTAGACCTCGCCGAGCGCGTTTGCCGAGGCGGCGGCCAGCCCGGGGTCGCGCGAGGTGAATGAGATGCTCACCACCCCGGTGCTTCCCTGCCTGTCGAGGCCGAGCGCCGCGTCGAAATTCGCGATCACCCGGTCGAGCGGGCTCGGGGCTTCGCCGCCCCGCGCGGCCGGGCGCAGCCGCAGCGGCAGCCGGGCAACGAGCCCGTCCAGCAGCGCCTCGGGCGGCGAGGGCACCCGCAGCGCGGGGTTGAACTCCTCCCGTGTCTCGAGGCCGAGCGCGCCGATCATCGCCACGGCGGTGTCGCGGTCGCGCAGGCGCTCCACCTCGAGGCCGACGTCGGGGCCCGGCGTGCCGGTGCCGGTGCCCAGCGACAGCTCCCGCGCCAGCGGCCCGTGGATCAGCACCCGCGCCGAGGCACGGTAGCGCGGCTCGGTGCTGAGAACGAGCGGCACGGCAAGGCCGCTCAGCAGCGCCGTCATCACCAGGATGAAGCCGAGCCGCGCGCGCACCAGCCCCAGCAGGCGATGGCCGTCGTAGGGCTCGGGCGCGGGGGGCAGCCCGGGCGGGGCCGAGAGATCGAGCCGCGCCTGCCCCTGCGGCCGGGGCGGTGTGATCCGGGCGGTCATGCGGCATCGCGCGCGGGCGCGCGCGGGACGCGGGCCGGCGGCCGGGCCAGCCCGGCATGCAGGCACCGCAGCCGCTCCGCGTAGGCCGTGATGCCGAACTCGCGCTCGAAGAGCGCCCGGCCCGCCCGCCCGAGCCGCCGGCGCTCCTGCGCATCGGCGACGAGGCGGGAGAGCCGGTCCGCCAGCGCGCCGGCATCGCCGACCGGCACGAAGGCGCAGGTCTCGCCGTCGCGCAGCACCTCGTCATGCGCCCCCACCCGGGTGGTGACCACCGCGAGCCCGTGCGAGAGCCCCTCGAGCACCGCCATCGCCATGCCCTCGGCGCGGGAGGGCAGCACCAGGATGTCGGCGGCGGCGCAGAGCCGGCGCACCTCCGCGGCATCCAGCCACCCGGTGAAGCGGACCCGCTCCCCGAGGCCGAGCCGCTCCGCCTCGTCCCGGAGGGCGGCGACGGGCCCGTCCCCCGAGAGCACGGCGCGCCAGCCCGGCGCGGCCGCGCAGGCCGCCATCCGGGGCGAGGCCAGCGCCTCGATCAGCTCGGGCACGCCCTTGCGCGCCTCCAGCCGGCCGAGGAACAGCAGGGTGACCGGGCGGGGCGGCAGCCCCGGCCCGGCCTCCCCCCGGGCCGCCTGCGGGGGAGGGCCCGGATCGGGCACGCAGTTGCGCAGCACGTGCACACGGTCGGGCCGGACGCCCAGCACCGCGATCGCGGTGGCGCGGTCGCGCTCTCCCAGGACGATCACCGCCTCCGCGCCGCGGAACATGGCGCGCACCGCCGCCTGCTGCCAGGGCGGGCGGCGGGCGAAATCGGCGGCATAGTCGTAGTCGTGCAGGTGCAGGAGGTGGCGGGAGCCGAGCCGCCGGGCCAGGGCGCAGAGAAGCAGCTTGCGCGCCGTGCTTCCCCGGCCGGCGACGTGCAGGTGATGCAGGCGCCCGGGCGCGGTGACCCGCGCTGCCAGCAGGCCGGCCGCCGCTGCCGCGAGCCGCAGCCCGGAGCCCAGCGGCCGCCAGCACGGGCCGCGGGTGTCGCGCAGGCGGTGGCGCCCGGCGGCCCCCGGGGGCTGCGCCGCCATCACGTAGCCCACGAGCCGCCCGATGCCGCCCCCGTGCTCGGCGCCGCCGGCGACGTAGTGGCAGACGTCGATCGGGGGGGAGGGGGAGGGGGTGGGGGAGGTGCCTGTGTCTGTCATCTCTCACCTGGAGGGCAGGGCCCGGGGGGCACGCGCCATCCATTGTGGCCGTCCCGGCCGGCCCCCGGCAATCGGCTGCACGGGGGTGCGGCGCCCCCATTCGGTGGCCTCTTGCCCCCTTCGGGGCGCGTCGCCGCGCTCATCTGCGGAGGATCTCGCGGTAGAGCGCCAGCGCCTGCCGCCCCACGGTCTCGGGCGCGTTGGCCCCGCGCGACCAGGCGAGGGCATTGGCCCCCAGCTCGGCGCGCAGCATCCGGTCCTCCGCCAGGGTGGCGAGGGCGGCTGCCAGCGCGTCGGCCCGGCCCGGCGGCACCACGAGGCCCAGCCGGTTCCGCGCCACCGTGGCGCCCAGCTCGCCCACGTCGGTGGCCACCAGGGGCTTGCCGAAGGTCGCCGCCACGTGCAGCACCCCGCTCTGCGACCCCTCGGCGTAGGGCAGCACCACCGCATCCGCCGCGGCGAAGAGCCGGGCGACCTCCGCATCGGGGATGAAGCGGTTGCGGATGTCGTAGCGCCCGGGCGTGCCCATGCGCGGGCGCAGCGCGCCCGGGTCGTCGCCCCGCCCGGCCACGGTGATGGCGAGGCCGGGTATGCGCGGGCCGAGCAGGCGCTCCGCCTCCACCAGAAGGTCGAGCCCCTTGTAGGCGAAGATGCGCCCGAAGAGCAGCAGGCGAAAGCCGTTTCCGCCCGTCTCCGGCAGCTCCGGCGCGCCCGGACCGCCCGCGCTCGCGCCCGTGTGCGCGAGCTCGGCGTAGCGGCGGATGGCGGGGTGCTGGAGCACGTGCACCCGCTCCGGGCTCTTGGCGAAGCGCTGCACCGCCAGCCGCGCCAGCGAAGGCCCGTGCACCACCACGTCGGGCGAGAGCCGCACCATCAGCCGCGGCGCCCAGGCCGGCAGCGTGGCGGTGTCCCGGTCGCCGGGATGCGTGGCGATGTCGTGGATGGTGGTGAGCAGCGGCAGCCCGCGCCACAGCGGCATGGCGAGGTTCAGCCACAGGGCGGTGTTCGACAGCAGGTGCAGCAGCTCCGGCCGGACGGTCCGCACCGTGCGGGTGAGGCGCCACAGGAAGGCCGGATTGCGCAGGCTGCGGTGGCGCGGCCAGTCGACCAGGCGCAGCTCGACCGCGGGGTCGATCCAGCGGCGCAGCGGCGCGTAGCGGCTCTCGGCGGCGATGAGCGTGACCCGGGCATGCGGCGCCAGCCCGTTGGCGAAGGCGATGGCATAGTCGACCGGCTGGTCCGCCAGCAGGGCGACCCTCATCCCCGTGGCTCCGGCGCGGGCTCGGCGGCGCCGCGGGCGCGGCTCCCGACCATCGGGGCGGTGCGCAGGCCGCGCACCGCGCGCAGCGTGTCGCGCG
The DNA here is from genome assembly GCF_003448965.1 of Oceanicella sp. SM1341. Lineage (GTDB taxonomy): Bacteria > Pseudomonadota > Alphaproteobacteria > Rhodobacterales > Rhodobacteraceae > Paroceanicella. Next base: position 3,637 of record NZ_QRGC01000049.1, on the reverse strand, counting down.
CCCGGCGCAGCGGGTTGGGCTCGGAGGCGTCGCGCAGCCCGGCGGCGAGCAGGCGCAGCCGCTCCGCCGGGCCGGCGCCCGCCAGCCGCGCCTGCGCCAGCCGCAGCGGGAAGTGATCGGCGAGGGAGAGGCGCCGGGGCGCGCCGCGCCGGGCGAGAAAGGCATTGGTCTCCTCCACCACCGCCTGCCAGTGCGCCACCCGCCGGGCCAGCATCGGCGCGTCGTCCTCGGCACGGAACCAGGCGTTGGCATGGATGCGGTAGGCTCCGAGCGCCTCCGGCAGCGCCACGACGGGGCCGAGCAGCGGCTGGATGCCGACGATCCAGGCATCGGCGGAGATGCGGAAGCGCTCCGGGATCGGCCCTGCCGCCTCCCAGCTCTCGCGCCGCAGGGCGAGGGCCGAGGTCATCGGGTAGGGCCACACGCCCGCGGTGCGCCACAGGCGGGGCGCGAGGTTGCCCCGGCACAGGCTGCGCGGCAGGGGGCGGAGCACGGGCGTGCCGTCGGGGAGCATGGGGCGGAGCCGGTGGTAGACCAGCCCCGCCCCGGGCGCGCGCGCGAAGGCGGCGGTGAGCGCGGCCATGCGGCCGGGCAGGCACCAGTCGTCGGCGTCGAGAAAGGCGATGAGCGGCGCGCGCGCGGCGGCGACACCGGCGTTGATGGCGGCGGCCTGCCCCCGGTTCGGTTGCAGGATGCAGCGGATGCGCGCGCCGTATCCGGCCATCACGGCGCGGGATGCGTCCGTCGAGCCGTCGTCGACCACGATCACTTCCGCCGGCGGCGGCTCCTGGGCGAGGGCGCTGTCGATCGCCCGGCCGAGCTGGGCGCCGTAGTTGTAGTTGTTGATCACGAGGCTGATCGGGCTGTGGGGCATCGCGGGCCTTTCGCGGCTGGCCTGGGCTCGGGGCCGGAGGCTAGCGGCGCGGGCGCGGGCGCGCGCGGGCGCAATCGGGGGGGCGGGGGGCATCCTTTCCGCCGCCGCCGCCACCTTTCGGAGGAGGCGGGCGGCGCCGGCCGGCCCCCGGGGGCGGCCGGCCGGCCGATCCGGGCGGTTGCCCCGCCCTGCGCGGCATCGGCCAATCGGGGGGCGGGGGCGCACGCCGCCAGCCTCCGCGCCGCGGGAGGGCGAGGATGACCGACACGACGCAACCCGGCACAGCGGGCCGGCCCGGGCCGGCGGCCGGAGGGCTGTGCCTGTCCTGGCGCGGTTTCGAATGGTGGGGTGGCGGGCTGGCGCTGTTCCTGTTGTCGGAGGCGGTGCTGCCGCTGCTGGTGATGGGCCCCGCCGGGGCGCTGAGCGCGCAGCAGATGGCGCAGCTGCGCCTGGTGGCACTGCCGGCCTACCTGGTCACGGCGGTGCTGCTGTGGCGGCATCGCCGCCTGTTCCTGTGGCGGGCGCTGCCGGGCAACCTGCCGCTGCTGCTGCTCATGGCGCTGCCCTTCGTCTCGGTGCTCTGGTCCATCAGCCCTTCGGTTTCCCTGCGCCGGGCAGTGGGGCTGCTGGCCTCGATGCTGCTGGGCTACCTGCTGGCGATGCGCTTCGGCCCGCGCCAGCTGCTGGTGCTGGTCGGCCTCGTGGCGGGACTGTGCCTCGCCGCGAGCCTGCTGCTGGCCGCCCTGGCGCCCGAGCTGGGCCGCATGCCCGCAGAGACCGCCCTGCGCGGCGCCTTCACCCACAAGAACGGGCTGGGGCGGATGGCCTGCCTGGGCGCGATGCTGGCCGCGGCGCTGCTGCTCGACCCCGACCGCGCCCTGCGCCGCGGCGGGCTCCTCCTGCTCGGGCCGGCGCTCGCCTGCCTCGTGCTGTCGCAATCGGCCACGGCGCTGCTCTCGGCGGGGATGGCGCTCGGGCTCGCCGGGGTCTATGCGCTGCTGGCGCGGTGGCGGGGGCTGGCGCGCATCCTGCTGGTTCTGGTGGTGGTGCAGGTGGTGGCCGCGCTGCTGGCCTGGCTCAGCTTTTCGCTGGTGCCCTTCCTGGAGGCGATCGGCAAGGATGCCACGCTCACCGGGCGCATCCCGCTCTGGCACGAGCTCGCGCCCGAAATCCTCGCCCGGTTCTGGACCGGCTACGGCTACGAGGCCTTCTGGACCCCCGGCAACGAGGCGCTGTGGCGCATCTGGGCCGCGGTGGGCTGGGCGGCGCCGAACGCGCACAGCGGCTGGCGCGAGGTGTTCCTGAGCTTCGGCCTGCCGGGGGTGGCGCTGCTGGCGCTGGCCCTGCTGCGCGGTCTGCGCCAGGGCGCGGCGCTGCACTGCGCCCGGCCGGAGGAGGGCTGGCTCTGGCTCAACGTGCTGCCGGGCATGGTGCTGTCGATCAACCTCACCGAGAGCAGCCTGCTGATCCAGAACGACCTGCTGTGGATCCTGCTGACCGCCGCGCTCACCATGTTCTCGCTCCACCGCGGCAGCGTCCGGCCGCCAGGCTGAGCACCGCGTCCCCGCCCCGTTTCCGCTCCCCGCCTCCGCCCCCGCCGATGGCCGAAGGGAGGCACCCTTGCGCGCGAAGGCAGCCGATCGGGGGCCCGGGCGCCGCGCGGGACCCCCTTTCGCACCCGCGCGCCGCCCACGGCCGCACCATCGCCGCCGCCGGGGCATCGAAAGGCCATGTTCGCGCCGCGCCCGACTTGCCGCAACGCTGGAGCAGGCGCCACCCGACCCCCCGCACGGGGCGGAGGACGGGAAAGACCCGGCGCGAGGGAGCAAGCGACACCATGGACACGGGCCTCACCGACCCTGCCGGCACGGCTCCGCCCGCCTTCCGCGCGGCCGGGGCCAACGTGCTGGGCATGCATGTCTCGGCGGTGAACCTGGGCACCGCGGCCGATGCCATCCTCGCGGCGGTCGAGGCGGGGCGGCGCGGCTATGTCTGCTTCGCGGGCGCCCATGCGGCGGTGGACTGCCGCTCCGACCCCGCGCTGCGCGAGGTCTTCGACCGTGCCCATCTCGTGGTGCCGGACGGCATGCCGCTGGTCTGGGCGCTGCGCCGGGCCGGCCATGCGCAGAGCGGCCGGGTCTACGGGCCCGACATGATGCTGGAGCTGTTCCGCCGCGGCCAGCCGCGCGGCCTGCGGCACTATCTCTACGGCACCACGCCGGAGACGCTCCGCCGGCTCGCCGCGCGGCTGGAAACGCGCTTTCCCGGGGCCCTTGTCGCCGGCTGCTTCGCGCCGCCCTTCCGCGCCCTCACCGCAGGGGAGGAGGAGGAGACCGCCGTGCGTATCAATGCGGCGCGGGCCGATATCGTCTGGGTGGGGCTCTCCACCCCGAAGCAGGACCGCTGGATGGCCGCGATGCGCCCGCGGCTGGAGGCGCCGATGCTGCTCGGCGTGGGCGCCGCCTTCGACTTTCACGCCGGGCTGAAGCCGCAGGCCCCGGCACTGCTGCAGCGCCACGGGCTCGAATGGGCCTACCGGCTGTGCTCCGAGCCCCGGCGGCTGTGGCGGCGCTACGCCCGCGTGGTGCCGCGCTACCTGCTGCTCGAGGCCGCGGCCCGGGCCGGGCTGGTGCGCTTCCCCGGGCCGGAGAGCCGCGCCGCGGGCGGGGAGGCGGACAGGTGACGGTCCCGGGTCCCGACAGCGCGATGACGGGGGCGGCACGGTCCCGCGCCGCGGCCCGGCCCGGCGGCCGCGCCGCCGCG
>NZ_QRGC01000048.1 GCF_003448965.1 Oceanicella sp. SM1341 | reverse complement strand
CGCGAGGTCGGGTTCGCCGGCCCGCGCCGCTGACCACCCGGGGGTGGTCGATTTTCTGGCCCCTGGCCCCTTCTGCCGCCGTCCCTAGAAGACCTTTCGCTCGCGGGAAATTGGGGAAAAAAGCCCACCTTCGGGAGGGGGTAGGGGGGCAGCTTGACCGATCCGACGCCCGCGCCGCCCTGTCGCTTCTGCGGCGGCCGGGGCTTCATCCGCTGGCACCCGCATTGGGACAACGGCACTTCGCCGTGCCCGGACTGCCGGCCCCGGCCGGCCGACGAGGAGAGACCATGCTCGAGATCCTGACTTTCTACGTTTCGGGCTTCTGGGTGTGGCTCGGCATCACCATCGGCCTGTCGATCCTCGTCAAGGGGGCCATCTGCCTGCCGGTCGCTCTCATCCTCGCCCTCAGGGGCGGACGCGTGCGCATCAACTGAGGCCCGCCGAGCCGACCCAACCAAGGAAGGACAGAGCCCATGAAGGGACGCAAACCGGAGGCGCCGAACGTGGTGCCGCTGCGCGATGGCGCGGCGGGCGCCCCGGTGCCCGAACCTTACGAGGACATGTCGGAGGATGCGGCCGCGACCTGGCGCGAGCTCGCGCCCGATCTCGCGATGCGCGGCCGGCTCAAGCCCGCCTACCGGCCGATGTTCCGGGTCTGGTGCGAGGCCTTCTCGGACGTGCTCAAGTTCACCTACGACCTGCACACCATGGGCGACTACTTCCAGACCCAGACCCGCAACGGGCTGCAGGAGAAGAAGCGCGCCGCCTGGGGCCAGCGGCAGGATGCCATCGCCAACATGACCCGCATCGGCGCGCTCTTCGGCCTCACGCCGCTCGACGAGGCGCGCTTCGGCTCGGACGGCCAGAAGGACCTGCTCGCCATGCTCAAGGAAACCCTCGACGGATGAGCGACGACGCGAGCCTGCACCCGGCCGCGCTCTACGCGCGCGACGTGGTGGCGGGGAAGGTCGCGGCGGGCGAGCTGGTGCGGCTCGCCTGCGAGCGGCACCTCTCGGATCTCGACACCGGGCATGAGCGCGGGCTCAGCTTCGATTGCGCCGCCGCCTCGCGCATCCTGAAGTTCGCCGGCATGGTGAAGCATACCACCGGGCCGCTCGCCGGTGAGCCGATCCGGCTCTCGCCCTGGCAGCAGTTCCGCTTCGGCTCGGTGTTCGGCTGGAAGCGCGAGGACGGCCGGCGCCGCTTCCGCTCGAGCTACACGCAGGTCGCGCAGAAGAACGGCAAGACCACCGACACCGGCATCCCGGCGATCTACTGCACCGCCCTCGACGGCGAGGCGGCGCCGCAGGTCTACTGTGCCGCCACCACGCGCGACCAGGCGGGGCTGCTCTTCAAGGAGATCAAGCGCATGATCGCCGGCGCGCCGGTGCTGGCCGCGCTGCTCGACGCCCAGAAATACGAGATCTCCTGCGCGCTCTCGGGCGGCACCATCTCCTCGCTCTCGCGCGACGGCCAGTCGGCCGATGGCATCAACCCGCACTTCGTGAGCATGGACGAGCTGCACCGCTGGGCCGACCGCGAGCTCGCGGAGATCGTGCGCAACTCGATGATCGCCCGCGCCCAGCCGCTCGAGTGGATGATCACCACCGCCGGCGCCAGCCGGGCGAGCTACTGCGGCGAGGTGCGGACCTATGCCGAGAAGGTGCTGCGCGGCTCGGTCTCCGACGACAGCCTCTTCGCTTACGTGGCCGAGCCCCCGGCCGATGCCGACCCGGGCGACCCCGCGACATGGGAGATGGGCAACCCGAACCTCGATGTCTCGGTGCCGCGCGGCGAGCTCGCCCGGCTGCACTCCGAGGCGGTGGAGATCCCGGGCCGCATGCCCAACTTCCGGCGCCTGCACCTCAACCTCTGGACCGAGGGCATGCAGACGTGGATTGCCGACGACACCTGGCGCAAGGGCGACATGCCGTGGGAGCTGGAAGAGTGCCGCGGCATGAAGGCCTGGGCCGGGCTCGACATGTCCTCGACCGTCGACACCTCGGCCCTCGCGCTCGCGATCCCGTTTGAGGGCGCGATCCGCCTGCATGTCTGGACCTTCCTGCCCGCAGGCGCGGACGGGTTCATCGCCCGGGCGCAGCGAGAGAACAAGGACTTCGTGGCCTGGCGCGATGCCGGCTGGCTCGAGGTGCATGACGACGCCGGCGCCATCGAGGAGGACAAAATCCTCGAGCGGCTCATGTGGATCAAGGAGCGCTTCCGCCTGCAGGAGCTGGCCTATGACCGCTGGGGCATGGCGAGCATGCGCCGGCGGATCCTCGCGCGCGGACTGCCGCTGGTCGAGCACGGGCAAGGGTTCGCCAGCATGTCGGCGCCGATGAAGGCGGTGGAGAAGGCGGTCGTGCAGGGCCGCATTCACCACCGCGGCAACCCGACGCTCGCCTGGGCGGTGGGCAACGTCTACCGCGACGAGGACGCCGCGGAAAACATCAAGCCCAACAAGCGCAAGAGCTGGGGCCGCATCGACCCCGCCGTCGCCGCCATCATGGCGGTGGGCCGGGCCGAGGTCGGCGCCTCCGCAGTGCGTGAGCGCGGGGAAATGAGGTTCGCATGAGCATTCTGTCGGGATTGTTCGGCCGGGGCGGAGTCGCCGGCGCACCGCGCGTCGAGCCGGTGCTTGCGGCGGCCGAGCCCGCCGCTACCGCCTCGGCCCGCATGGGCACCGTCTCCGACGCGGGCTGGATCCCGCTCGACGGCGGTCGCGCCCGGGTGAAGAACCTGCCCGCCGCGAGCCCCGCCTCGGCCGAGCGGCAGGCCACGGTCTTCGCCTGCTGCAACATCATCGCGGGCGATCTCTCCAAGGTCCGGGTGCACGTGATGCGCCGCGACGCGGACGGGATCGAGCGCCGGCAGACCGGCCACCCGGTCGAGACGGTGCTCAACGTCGAGGCCTCCGAGGGCCTCGCCGGGCCGGTGGTGCGCTACGCGCAGGGCTACGGGCTGGCGCTGCAGGGCGAGGCCTTCGCCTGGGTGCGCCGCTCGGGCCGCGGCGAGGTGGAGGCGCTCGAGCTGGTGCACGCGGTGACGCCGCTCAGAAACGGCCGCCGCCGCTTCTACGAGTTCTCCGACGAGGAGGACGTGCGCCGCCGGGTGATGCACCGGGACATGGTGCACCTGCGCTTCGGCTCGCTCGACGGCTGGCGCGGGCGCTCGCCGATCCGCGTCGCCGCCGACAGCGTGGCCCTCGCCCTCGGCGGCCACGACATGGCGGCCCGCGGCGTGGCCGGTGTGGCGCTCAAGGCCTACGCCACGATCCCGGACCATTTCCAGGACGAGGAGGCGGCCGAGCGCTCCCGCCGCAACCTCGCCCGGGTGCTCGAGGACCGCGAGCAGCGCTCGGTCGGCATCCTCGAGGCGGGAGCGACCATCCGCTCGCTCGACCTGTCGCCCGCCGACGCCCAGCTCCTCGAGCTGCTGAAGTTCAACCGCGAGCAGGTGGCCGCCATCTACCGGATGCCGCCCGCGAAGCTGCAGATGCTCGAGCACGGGGTGAAGGCGAACAGCGAGCAACAGGCCATCGACTACCGCGTCGACTGCCTGCAGACCTGGGCGACGCTGATCGAGGGCCAGTACGCGCTCACCCTGCTCACCGAGGCCGAGCGCCGCGCCGGCTTCTTCCTGCGCCACAACCTCGACGCCCTGCTGCGCGCCACCACGAAGGAGCGGTACGACGCGCTGGTGAAGGCCACCGGCGGCCCGATCATGACCCCCAACGAGGCCCGCCGCGCCGACGGGCTCGAGCCGGTGCCCGAGGGCGATCGGCTCTACCCGCCGGCCAACATGACGCGCGAGGAAGGGAGGTAGCGTATGACAGTCGGATGGGGATCAAGCATCCAGAACCGATACGTCGAGATCGATACGGGCGCGCATGCCGGTTACTTCGAAATGGCGGGATATCGTTCCGCCGAGGGAATGCTTCACCACATCGTGGCATAGACTGGTGCCGAAGCCGTCGCCCTTCGTCGAACTGAGATCGATGCGGCAGAACTCCTGCCAGTCGATGACGAACCGGTCGCCCTTGCGACCTGCTGTGATGGATAGGAAGCCATCACTCTGGCCAAGAGCGCCGTACTTGATCGCATTGGTGCAAAGTTCGTGGAAGACCAAAGCCAAAGGCGTGATTGCGTCTGGAGAGATACGAACATCCTCAATATCCAGTTGCTGGATCTTTCCGTCGGAGAACGGGATGACGACCGCCGACACCAGATCGCGGAGCGCCGCACTGTCGCTTGCTTCCGCTGTCGGATCGGTCACAGCCAGCTTGTGAGCAGATGAGAGGGCAAGCAGCCGGCTTTGCATGAGAGTGGCCAATTCGCTGGCGGTCTCCACCTGGCGAGCTGTCACGGCAATGAGGCTTGCAGCCACAGCAAAGCAATTGCCGACGCGGTGACGCATTTCCGCGAGCAGCATGCGTTGGCGTTCTGCTGCTTCTTTCTGGAGGCTGATGTCGCGAGCGATCTTCGACGCTCCTATCACCTCTCCGGAAGCGTCTCGGACGGGCGAAATCGTGAGCGAAATCGGGACCAGGCTTCCATCCTTGCGTTGTCGCATGGTCTCGAAATGCTGAATTCGCTCACCGCGGCGCAGTTTTGCGATGATGTCGTCCTCCTCATGGAGACGATCCGGGGGAATAATCATTGTGATCGGCCGGCCGATGGCTTCGGCAGCGGTAAAGCCGAACAGGCGTTCAGCGCCCCTGTTCCAAGTCTGGATGACGCTGTTCAAGTCCTTGGTGACGATAGCGTCGTTCGAATCTTCGACAATCGCGGCTAAGTGCTCTTTGAGCCTTTCCTGCGAATTCATATGCAACGGTACCTCCCGACCTCCACGTCGCGCTTATCCTGGTGGGCCTGGTGGAAAGGCGTGGGGTCATCGAGAGATGGCCTGAGAATCAACATAAAGTCGACAAACAATGCATCCGGGGGCACGGCACGTGGTGCTCAGTTCTCCTGCACATAGTCGGCACATTCCCCCCTTTGGTACACACCGGAGTATCGACATGCCGCTGATTGACGAGATCCGCGCCGCGATGGCGCGTGCCGACCTTGCCTGCGACGGCGACCGGGCCGGGCTGTTCCTGGCCGAGGCCGCAGCACCCGACCATGCCGCCGGGCCGCTCACCATCGCGCAGGCCGGGCTCACGCTCGAGCGCGGCGAGCGCTTCGCCGTCTCGCGCGGGGTGGCGGTGCTGCCGGTGACCGGCATTCTCACGCCCACGCCGAGCTTCATCTCGGAATGGCTGGGCTGGTCGACCTATGCCGGCATCGAGCAGGCGGCGGCCGAGCTTGCCGCCTCCGAGGACGTGGCCGCCGTGGCGCTGCACGTGAACACGCCCGGCGGGCTGGTGCTCGGCTGTGCCGGGGCCGCCGCCGCCATCGCACAGCTCGCGGCCGTGAAGCCGGTCTACGGGGTGATCGCGCCGCTTGCCGCCTCGGCCGGCTACTGGCTGGTGTCGGGGGCGCGCGAGATCTCGATCTCGGCGGGCGGCGTTGCAGGCTCCATCGGCACGATGGTGCGCGCCTCCTCGCCGGTCGGCCCCGACCAGTCGGGCGAACAGGCGCACGAGATCCGCTCCGGCTCGGCGCGGGCGAAGAACCCGGACCCGAACACCGAGGCGGGCATGGCCGCGATCCGCGCCGGGCTCGACGCGTCCGAGGCCGCCTTCCTGGCCGCCGTCGCCGCGGGGCGCGGCATCCCGGAGGCCGAGATCCGCACCCGGCTGTCGATCACCGATGACCCGCAGGACGGCGGCGCGACCTGGACCGGCGCCGATGCCGTGGCGCGCGGCCTCGCCGACCGGGTGGAGAGCACGGCCGAGGCCTACGCCCGCATCTTCGCCGCCCATGCCCCGACGCCCCGGCCGGCCCCCGGCCGTGCCCGGGCGCGCGCCCGTCATGCCCGGCTCGCGGAGATCCGCGCCCGGGCCTGAGCCCTCACACCATCGATGACTTGCTGCCGTGCGGGCCGGAAGGCGCGCGCGAACGCCCCCGGCTGCACGGCAGCCAACCACCCACAGGAGACCGACCATGCGGAAAGACCTTAACGACCTGCGCCGCGCGCGCGCCACCGCGGCCGATGCCGTACAGGCGGCCTCCGCCGCCATCGACACGCTTGAGGCGGCCGAGACCCCGGACGCCGCCGCCATCGCCACGGCCGAGACCGCCTTCGCCGAGGCCGAGGCCGCCTTCGAGGCCGCCGACCGCCGGGTGAAGCGCGCCGAGAGCGCCGCCGCCGCCGAGGCCGCCGCGGCCACCACGCCGGAGACCCCGGCCGCCGGCCCCACCGCGCCCGCCACGGCGCGCAACCCCGCCGACATGGGCATCGGCGCCGCGCTCTGCGTGATGGCGCTCGCCGCCGGGCGGGGCGACGTGGAGCGTGCCGTGCGCTGGGGCGAGGCGAACGGGCACTCGGGCGCCGTGGCGGCCCTCTCCGGGGCCAGTGACGCCGCCGGCGGGGTGAACATCCCCGCGCCGCTCGCCGCCGAGGTGATCGACCTGCTGCGCCCGCGGGTGGTGGTGGCGAATGCCGGCTGCCCGGTGATCGACATGCCCGCGGGCCAGATGCGGCAGGCGCGCCTCGCCGCCTCGGCCACCGCGGGCTACGGGCCCGAGAATGCCCCGGCGGTGGAGAGCGAGCCCGAGTTCGACCAGGTCGACATGTCGTTCAAGACCCTGCGCGGGCTGGTGCCGGTGGGCAACGCGCTGCTGCGCCATGCCTCGACCCCGGTCGCCCGGGTGGTGCGCGACGACCTCGTCAACGTGATGGCGGCCCGCGAGGATCTCGCCTTCCTGCGCGGCGACGGCTCGGCCAACACGCCCACCGGCCTGCGCAACTGGGCGCTGGATGCGAACTGGGAAACCGAGGCGCTGAAGACGCCCGAGGCGGTCGAGGCCCGCATCCGCCGCACGGTGAACCTGGTGGAGGATGCGGACGTGCCGCTGGTGCGCGGCACCTGGTCCATGCGCGCCAGCACCAAGAACTTTCTCGCCTCGCTGCGGCACCCGTCTTCCGGCGCGCTCGTCTTCCCGAGCATCGAGCAGTCGGGCACGCTGATGGGCTACCCGATCCTCACCTCCTCGCAGATCCCCGACAACCTCGGGGCGGGCGGCGACGAGACCGAGGTCACCTTCTTCGACGCCGCCGAGATCATGATCGGCGACAGCATGGCGCTCTCCATCGCCATGTCGGGCGAGGCCTCCTACGTCGACACCAACGGCGACACGGTCTCGGCCTTCCAGCGCGATCTCACCCTCATCCGGGCGATCCGCGAGCACGATCTCGCGCCGATGCACGACCAGGCCATCGCCGGCTTCAACGGCACCGGCTGGTCGCTCTGACCCTCGCCGCGTGGCCGGTGAGCGGCCGCGCGGGCTCCCCCCCGACATCATCGCAAAGGACCGCGGACATGACGCGCATCGCAGTGAAGTTCTCCCGCCCGTTCGGGCGCTACAACCGCGGCGAGGTGGCCGGCTTCGACAAGCCCGCCGCCGACCGCCTGGTCGCCAGGGGCGTGGCCGACCTCTACCAGAAGATCGACGACAGCGCCGCGAAGGCCGCCGCCGAACAGGCCGAGCGCGAGCGCTTCGATGCCGCCGTCGAGGCTCGGGTGCAGGCCGAGCTCGAGAAGCGGCTCGCCGCGCAGGCGGCCGAGGCGGATGCGGGCGCGAAGGCCAAGCCCGAGGCCGACACCACCGACACCGGCAAGGCCGCCGCGGCCAAGACCGGCAAGGCGGGCTGAGATGCTGGCGCAGGGCGTGGCGGCGCTGCCGCTCAGCCTCGAGGCGGTCAAGCGCGCGACCCGGCAGGACTTCGGCGACGATGACGTGTTGCTCGAGGCCTACCTGCGCGCGGCGACCGGCTTCGTGGAGACGGCCGCCCGCCGCCCCCTCGCGCCGCGCGCGGTCACCTTCATGGCCGAGGAGACCGGCTGGCGCACCTGGTGGCTGCCGGTGGCGCCGGTGATCTCGGTCACGCAAGTGGCGGTGATGGACCCGGCCGGCGCCTGGGCGCCGCTGCCCGAGGGCTCCGTGCGGCTGCTGAACGGGGCCGAGGAGCCCCGCCTTGCCCTCGCCGAGGGGGTGATCTGGCCCGAGCGCCTGCCGGGCTCGCCGATCCGCATCTCGGCCGAGGTGGGGTACGCGGACCCGGAGGACTACCCGGCCCAGCTCCTGCAGGCGATCACGCTGGTGGTGCGCGACTGGTACCTCGCCGGGCTCGAGCCGGGCGACGGCGACCTGCCGGCGCTGCAGTTCGGCGCGAAGCTGCTCATCAACCAGCTGCGCTACCGCCGCCCGCAGGTCTGCGCATGAGCGCCCGGCTTGCGCGCCTCGCCTTCGACCGCCCCACGCGCAGCCCCGCGCCCGGTGGCGGCTGGCTCGAAGGCTGGCAGGAGGTGTTCACATGCCGCGCCGGGCTCTCGGCCGCGACTACGCCGCCGGAAAGCGCCGAGCTCCGCGAGCGCGTCTCGGCCGGCGCAGTGGCCGCCCCGGTCGCCGGGCTGGTGACGGTGCGCGCCGCCGCCGCCACCCGCGCCGTGCAGGACGGATGGCGCATCCGCGACATCAGCCGCGGCGCACCGGGCACGGTGCTCACCATCCGCGAAGTACCGCCCGCACTGCCGGGCGCCACGTCGATCACGCTGGGCGTGGTCTGGAACGCCCCCGGGGAGGCAGGCTCATGAGCAAGGTGACAGGGATCCGCGCACAGCGCAGCCGCATGAAGCGGCTCACCACCGCGGTGCAGGAGGAGGTGGCCGACGCCATCGCCGAGACGCTGGACGAGGTGCACGCGGCCGGGCTCGCCCAGCTCGACGCGATGGTCACCCGCCGCACCGGCCGGCTGCGGCGCTACTACCGCAAGAGCTTCCGGCGCGGGAAGCTCGAGGGGCTCGTCGGCTACATCTCCGCCAAGGCCCGCGACGAGGCCTTCTACGCCCGCTTCGTGCATGACGGCACCGAGGACATGGCGGCCCGGCCCTGGCACGACACTGCCATCGAGGAAGTGGCGCCCGACCATGCCGGGCGCATGCAGCGGGCCGCGCCCTCGAGCCTGGCGCGCACCGGCGGCGGCCGCGCCCGGAGGGTCGATTGAGCCTCGCGCGGCGCTGGCCGCTGCAGGTGGCGGTGGTCGACCGACTGCGCGCCGCCCTCGCCGGGCAGGGCCCCGGCGGCGCCGATCTCGACATCTACACCGCGCCCCCGGCCGAGCGGCCGGCGGTGCACCTGCGCGTCGACGGCTGGGCCGTGCTGCCCCGCCGCCGGGCTGGCCCCGGGGCCACGGCCGACAGCGTGCAGAGCTTCATGGTGCATGTCTTCGCCTCGGCCGTGCCCGGCACCACGCCGGCGGCCGAGGCCACCCGCATTCAGGGGCTCGCGCTCGCGGCCCTGGAGGATTGGCAACCCATCCCGGGCGCGACCGGGGTTGACCATGTGAGCAGCTCGGACGCGCCCGACCAGAACCCGGCCACCCACCACGCGGTGAGCCGGTTCCGCATTCATGCAGGAGGATAAGTCATGGCAGGTGAAATCGCGGTGAAGGGCAAGGACAGTCTCCTGTCGCTTCACGATGGCTCGGCCTTCGTGGCGCTCGAGAAGCAGAACGAGGGCACGCTTTCCCCGGGCGTGACCGCCTCGAGCGTGAAGCACAAGAACGGCCAGACCCCGGTGCGCACCGAGGCCGGCATGAGCTTCACCACCAGCTTCACTAAGACCCGGCCCCTGTTCCCCGGCCAGCAGCTCGCCTACGCGGCGGCCCGCACCGGCGACCTGGTGCAGGTGCAGGTGGCCGACGCGAAACCCGGCGGCGAGATCTGGACCGGGCTCGCGCAGATCGTGACCGGCGACGAGACCAGCGGCACCTCGGGCGAGACCGTCGACGTGCCGGTGACGGTGACCTTCGACGGCGAGCCCGTTCTCACCTATACCCCGGTCGCCTGATGGCTCGGGGCGACATCGACATCACCCTCGCCGGGCGCAGCTATTCGCTGCGCCCGACCTTCGGGGCGGCGCGGGAGATCGAGCGGCGCACCGATCTCGCACTCGCCGAGCTCTGCCAGGTGCACGGCGCCGGGCGGCTCAAGTACGAGGAGGCGGCGGTCATCATCTGGGCCGGCGCCGAGGCGGCGGGCGAGCGCTTCGACATGGGCGACGTGGGCGAGGCGGTCTTCATGGTCCGCCTCACCGACGCGGCGCTGCGCGAGGCCATCGGCATCTTCCTGCTGGCCCTCCTCTGGTCACCGGAGACCGCCCGAAAAAAGTGGCTCGAGGAGACCGGCGCAGCCGCGCCGACTGGCTGACCTCGGTCTCCTCCTTCGCAACCGTGCACCTGCGCTGGTCGCTGGCCGATCTGTGGTCCGCGACCCCGCAGGAGTTCTGGGCGGCGCATGACGCGCATCTCGCCCATCTCCGCGCCCGGCAGGGCTCCCGCCAAGGCTGATCCCCCACATGCCCACCCATGACGAGATCCTCACGCGCTACACCGGCGACGTGACCGGCTTCCTGCGCGCCACCTCGCAGTACGACCGGCGGCTCGCCCAGCTCGACGGCTCGGTGCAGTCGCGCCTCGACCGCATCGACGCGCGCTGGGAACGCTCCTCGCGCGTGATCGAGGGCGTGCGGGGGGTGCTCTCCGGCCTGGTGGTGGGCGCCTCGCTGGGCAGCTTCGTGCGCGAGGTGGTCACCGTCGCGAAGGACTTCGAGGCGGCGATGAACCGCATCGGGGCCGCGAGCGGCGCGGCACAGGCCGAGCTCGACCAGCTCGCCGCCAAGGCGCGCGAGCTCGGCCGCACCACCGCCTTCTCGGCCTCCGAGGCGGCGGATGCGGCCGAGGTGCTGGTGCGCAACGGCGTCTCGGTGCAGGAGATCCTCGGCGGCGCGCTCGACGCCTCGCTCACCCTGGCCTCGGCCACCGGCGGGCAGCTCGCCAGCGCGGCCGACCTCGCCACGGACGTGATGGCGCAGTTCGGCCTCACGGCGCGCGACCTCGCGCAGGTGGTCGACACGGTCACCGGCGCCGCGGTGAACTCGAAGTTCGGCTTCAACGATCTCGCCGGCGCCATCGCGCAGGGCGGCGCCGTGGCCGCGCAGGGCGGGCTCGACTTCAACGAGTTCGCCACCGCGCTCGCGGTCACCGCGCAGGCCTTCTCCTCGGGCTCCGACGCTGGCACGAGCTTCAAGACCTTCGTCACCTCGCTCTCGGGCAACTCCAAGGAGGCGCGCGCCGAGATCGCGCGGCTGGGGCTCGAGTTCTACGATGCCGCGGGCAACCTGCGGCCCATGCGCGAGATCGCGGGCGAGCTGGGCGAGGCGCTCGACGGCCTGTCGGAGAAACAGCGCACCACCTCGCTCAAGACCATCTTCGGCACCGATGCGATCCGCACCGCGGGCGCGCTGGCCGAGGCCGGCGCGGAGGGCTTCGACAGGCTCGCCGATGCCATCGGCCGGGTGTCGGCGCAGGAGCAGGCCGAGGCGCGCATGGCCGGGCTCGAGGGCAGCCTGAAGCAGCTCGCCGCCGCCTGGGAAGGGCTGCTGCTCACCTTGGGCGAGAGCGGCGGGCTCGATGCCGCCACGGTCGCGGTGCAGGGGCTCGCCGACGCGCTCACCGCCCTGCAGGAGAACTTCCCCGAGGTGGCGGGCAGCATCGGTGCCTTTGCCGGGGCGCGCGGGCTCGGGGCGCTGGTCGCGGCCACGAAGGCCTCTGCGGCCGCGGCGCAGGATGCGACCACCGCCACGGCGGCGCAGGTGCGCATCGCGCAGACCGAGGTGGCGGCGGCCGAGGTGCAGGTGGTCAAGACCGCGCAGAAGGCCGCCGTGCTGCGCCAGCTCGGCAACGCGACCGAGGCCACGGCCACCAGCACCCGAGCGCTCGAGCGGGCCGAACGCTCGGCGACCAATGCCCGCGCCCGTCTCACCCGCGCCACCGAGGCCGCGGCCCGGGCGACCAATGCGAACGCCGCCGCCGTCGCGCGGCTCTCGGCCACCACGCGCATCGCGCAAGGCGTGATGACCGGCCTGCGCGGGGCGATGGCCTTCTTCGGCGGGCCGCTGGGCCTTGCGATCACCGCCGCCTCGGTGGGCATCGCGGCGCTCTCGGCCAACACCGAGAGTGCGCGTGATCGCATGGAGCGGCTCTCGGGCAGCACCGGCACGCTGCAGGGGGCGGTGGACGCGCTTCGGGGCGCGCAGGAGGCCTACCGCAAGTCCATCGCCAGCACGGGCGACACGCAGGTGCAGGCCTCGGGCAAGATCATCGCGGCGAGCCGGCAGGAGTACGAGGCCAAGCGCAAGCTGCTGCAGATCGAGACCCTGCGCGCGCAGAAGGAGCAGTCCGAGCGGGTGGATGCCATCCGCGATCTCGACCGGCAGATCACCCGGAGCGACCCCGACCGCATCGCGGCCGAGCTGCGCGCCGGCGGGGCGAGCGAGGAAGAGATCGAGACCTCGGTCGGCGGTGAATACGCCCGGGCACAGCGCGCGAAGATGGCGGAGCTCGAGGAGCAGCGCCTGCGGCTCGAGCTGCGCGTGGGGGAAGTCTCGCGGGAGATCACCGACGCTCGCCGTGCGCTCAACGGGGTGTTCCCCGAGGCGGCCGACCTGCCGGCGAGCGACACGCCGCCGCCACCAGATGATGACGACACGCCCGACACCCCGACCACCTCGACGGGCACCGCTCCGAAGAGCCTGGCCGATCTCCTCGCCGGCTCGGCCGACCGCATCGCGGCGCTGCGCGACGAGAGTGCGGGCGTGCGGCAGCTCGACACCGACACCGCGGCGCTCGAGGAGCGGGTGCGCCTGCTCTCCGAGGCGCGCGAGGCCGGGATCGACCTCGACGCCCGCACCGCCGCCGGCGGGCAGACCGTGCGCGAGGCCATCGAGGCGCAGGCGGCGGCCTATGGCAAGGCGAAGGCCGGGCTCGATGACCTGCAGGCCGCCGCTGCGCTCTATGCCGAGACCCGCACGCCGGAGGAAAAGCGCGACCAGGACAAGGCCGACATCGAGGCGCTGCGCCCGGCATTGATAAAATACCTGGGCGACGAGGCGGCGGCCAACGAGGTGCTCGCGCGCGCCATCCGCAAGGTGGACGGCGCCTATGCCGACAGCGGCCGGGCCGGCGAGGACATGGTCTCGACGCTCACCGATGGCCTGCGCGGCCTCGCCGACGAGACCCGCTCCGCCGGCGACGTGATCCTCGACGTGATCGCGCAGATCGTGAGCGCCAACGCCGGGAGCTTCTTCACCGCGCTCTCGGGCGGCGCCTCGACCGGCGTCGGCGGGGCGCTCGGCTCCGGGCTGCTCGGGCTGTTCGGCGGCACCAGCACCGCCACGGCCACCGCGCCGCCGGTGGTGCAGGGCATGACGGCCATCGTGCCCACCGGCCATCGCGGTGCGCTGATCGGCGTGCGCGCCTCGGGCAGCACCCGCGTTGACCCGCGTGTGTTCGACGGGGCGGAGCGCTATCACACCGGCGGCATGCTGGGGCTGAAGCCCGGCGAGGTGCCGTTCATCGGCAAGGTCGGCGAGCCGATCTTCCCGGACATCGAGAGCGCCGCCGCCTTCGGCCAGCAGCCGCGCGGCGGGGATGTGTTCAACGTGAACGTCTACAACCCCACCGGCTCGGCCGACGAGATGATGGCCCGGCTGCGCTCCGAGCTCGGCAGCATCGAGCGCCAGCGCGCCAAGCGCGACGCCACGAAGGCCTACACCAATCCGCGCCAGTACCGGGGGTAACGCATGCGCTACGTGCACAAATGGCCGGCGGCCCTGCCGCTGCAGTTCTGCCAGTGGCGCGACACGCCCGACCCGGTGATGACCCTCGGCACGATGGACATGGCGCCCTTCGGCGGGCGCGGCGAGGCGCGCGCGCAGGTGGCTCTCACCGGCGAGATCGCCAATGCCGCGCAGGCCGCCGCCATGGCGATCTGGCTCGCCGATCTCGACGGCGGCGCGGCTCTCGCGCTGCTCGCCGACTTCGACCGCCCGCTCTATGGCTACGGCCCCGAGTATGCCGCCAGCATGGGCGATGCCGGCGCGGTGCCGTGGCGGGCCTCGGACGGCTCCCCGCAGTACTGGCGCTCGAGCACCGGCGCGCTGCTCGCCTGGTCGGCCGGGGCGCGCGTCGCCTCGGGCGGGGCGGCGGGCACGCGGCTGATCGGGCTCGCGGGGCTCTACCCCGGGGCGGTCCTCGGGCGGGGGCAGAAGGTGCGCCTCGGCCGGCGGCGCTACGTGATCGCGCAGGGCGGCACCGTGGCCGGCGACGGCACGGTGCAGATCCGCGTCGCGCCGCACCTGCCAGCCGATGTGCCGCCGGGCACACCGGTCACCTACCCGGGCGATATCGGGCTCTTCCAGCCCATCGCCTGGAGCGTGCCGAACTACGACCAGCACGGCCGCGGCACCTGGTCGATGAGCTTCCGCGAGACCTTCCCGGAAGAGCAGACGGAGGCCCTCACCCATGTTTGAGCCGGTGTTCGCGACCGATTACGCGCCCGCGCTGCTCGCGGCCCTCGACCGGCCGTTCCACCACGTGGTGCAGCTCGCGCATCTCGACTGGCCGGATGGCGAGGTGCTGCTCTGGTCCGGGCTCGGGGCCCTCACCGTGGGCGGGCGCACCTTCCACGGCTCCGGCGCGCTCGGCGAGATCGAGCACCCGGAGGACAGCGACGCGGACGCGGTGCAGACCGTCACCACGCGGCTGCGCGGCATGCCGCTTGCCTTCCTCGAGATGCAGGTGCGCGAGGAGCTCACCGGCCGGCGCGCCGCCCTCGGCTGGACCCTGCTCGGCGATGACGGGCTGCCGATCCCGGCGCCGGTGTTCTCGTTCAACGGCTATCTCGACGGAAGGAAGATCGGCGTCACCCGCTCCGAGGATGCGCTCTCCGTTGAGGTGGCGGTCACGCTCACCACCGGCGAGCGCCCGGCCTCGCGGATCTCGCAGCGCCACGTGCCGCAGGACGCGAGCGAGGAGGACACAGGATGGGAGAAGCTCACCGAGCAGGCGAACGACCCGCCGCAATGGCCGGGGGTGGCGGAATGAGCGCCGCGGTGACCCCGGAACCGGAGGCGGTGCAGCGCGTGGTGGCGCGCGTCTTCTCGCGGCGCTTCGCCTGGGGCGAGGCGGATTGCTGCCTCGCGGTGGCCGACGCGCTCTGCGCGCTGGGGCTGCCCGACCCGGCCGGGCTCTGGCGGCTCGGCTATGACCGCGAGCGCGCCGAGGCAGCGCTCGAGACCGCCGGCGGGCTCGCCGGGCTCATCGGCGGCGTGGCGGCGGAACAGGGCTGGCCCCGGGTGGCAGAGGCCCGCCCGGGCGATATCGGTGCCGGCGCCACGCTCGCGATCAGCGACGGGCGCCGGTGGTGGGCGAAGGGCGCGCGCGGCATGGTCGCCGTGCCCGCCCCGGACGTGATCTGGCGGGTGTTCTGATGGCCAAGGCAGTACCGATCATCACCTCCGTGGCGGCCATCGCGGCCACGGTGTTCATCCCGGGCGGCGTGGGGATCCTCGGCGCCACCGTCTCCTACGGCGCCATCGCGGCGGCGGGGATCTCGGTGGCCGGCGGGCTCGCGGCCACGGCGCTGGCCGAGACGCCCTCGCAGCAGGTGCCGCAGACCAAGGTCTCGTCCGAGGCCGCGGTCACCAACCCGAGCATGCGCTTTGCCTATGGCGCCTGCGACGTGCTGCCGGTGCAGCTCTTCCGGCATGTCGACGGGGCCACCTATTACGGCGTCTACCTGCTCAACTCCCGGCCCTCCGAGGGCGGCTTCGTGCTCAAGGTCAACGACGAGGTGCAGACCCTCGGCGCCGCCGGCGGGGCCGATCCCTACGACTTCGACCAAGGCGGCCTCGTCTCCACCGGCAAGTACGCAGCGCGGGATGGCGACGGGCCGATCAAGGTGTGGTTCTCGCGCGGGGACCATACCGGCCCGCCGCCGCAGTGGCTCGAGGAGATCCCCGAGGCGATCTCGGAGACGGATGTCTGGGCCGGCATGACGCTGATGTTCGTGCGCCTGCGCTACGGGGGCGCGACGACAGCCTCGCGGCTCTGGAAGGGCCGCTTCCCGGCCTTCCGCGTGTTCGGCTACTGGTCGAAGCTCTACGACCCCCGCGACCCCGCGCAGGATTCGGACGATGCCGCAACGTGGCGCTGGTCGGACAACGCCGCCCTCGCCACGCTCGACCTGCTGCGCCACCCGCGCGCCCTCGGCCGCGCCGCCTTCCTGGTCGACTGGCCGAGCTTCGCCGAGGCAGCGGACGATTGCGAGATCACCGGCCGGGAGTACCGCGTGAACGGTGTCGTCACCCTCGAGACGCGGGAGTATTCCCTGCTCGACCCGGTGCTCACCGCCTGCGGCGGCCGGCTCTCGCGCGAGGGCGGGGTGCACCGGCTGCGGGTGGCGAAGTGGCGCGACCCGGTGATGACCCTCACCACGCCGCTCGGCGAGAGCTTCGAGTTCACCGAGCAGGGCCCGGCCTATGCGCTTGCCTCCGGCGTGGTCTCGACCTTCGTCTCGGCGGAGCTCGGCTATGTCGCCGACCAGGTGCCGGACTACGTCACCGGCGCGGGCGACGACCGCGACCGGCTCGAGTTCCCGCTGGTCACCGACTGGCAGCAGGTGGAGCGGCTGCAGCAGATCGCGCAGCGCGCGAGCCTGCGGCAGGCGCGCTTCTCCGACGCGCTGTTCCCGGCCTCGGCCATGCGCGTGCGGGTGGGCGACTTCGTGACTCTCGCCATTCCCGGCTTCGGCATCGCGAACGGCGTCTACGAGGTGCTCGCCAAGCGCCCGCAGGTGATCCGCAACGACCAGGGCTCGGCGATGCTGGTCGTCGGCCTCGAACTGGCCGAGACCGGCCCGGAGGTGTTCGACTGGAACCCGGCCACCGACCTGATGCCCTACACGGTGAGCGAGAGCGCCGAGCAGGTGGGCATCACCATCTCGCCCCCGGGCGTGGCCGCGGCCCCGGTGTTCCGCAAGGTCGAGACCGGCGGCACCGCCATCGACGACCCGGTGCTCGCGCTGCAGCTCACCGCCAGCCCCGCGCCCTTCGTGGACCACTACCAGGTCCGCCAGCGCGAGCTCGGCGGGCGCTGGCGCGTCGTGCTCGAGGTGGAGGCGGCGGAGTTCGAGGCCGGCGTGCTCGAGGTGATCCTGCCCGCCACGCTGGGCTTCACCTACGAGACCGGCGCCCGCGCGGTCTCCGACATCGGCGCCTCGCCCTGGGCGAACACCGGCGCGGTCACCGTCACGCCCGAGGCGGCCACGCTCTCGCCGCCCTACGGCGGGCGCGACGAGCACGGCGCCCCGGGCACCGCCGCGGTGAGCTTCATCGTGCCGCCCAACGCGGCCGGGCTCAGCTTCTACCGCGTCGGCACCGGCCTGCTCGAGGCGCTCGAGGGCGAGCCGGGCGCGCGCGTCACCTTCACCGAGGCCCTCGGCCCCGGCGCCTACACCTACACCGCCCGCGCGCAGAACGCGCTCGGCGATCTCTCCGGCGCCTCGGCGCAGATCCGCATCACCGTCGCCAGCGGCGGCGGCGACTGAGCGCCCGGGCGCCCGGACCACCACCACAAGAGGACAGAGCATGGCAGACGTATCGGGAGTACCGGGCGGCGCAGATCTCGTGCAGGACGGCCAGCCCGTCGACCAGGCGCCCTTCATCGCCGGCCTCAACGCGATCAGGGCCGGCATACAGGCGGTGAACGC
>NZ_QRGC01000047.1 GCF_003448965.1 Oceanicella sp. SM1341 | reverse complement strand
CAGGTCGGCCAGCATGGCGTGGAAGGAATTGGGGCGCTGCGGGCGCATGGGAAAACCTCCGGAGGCTGTTTCCTTGTGGCCGTACTCACCGGGCGCATAGTGTGCAGCTGTCGAAATGGCGAGACGGACGAGGGGGAATGCAGGGCGATTGTCGGAAGCCATCACTCCGAGGCCTCCGGGCGTTGGGAGCGATGCGCAGTCATGTAGGCCCGGACGCGTTCGGCCACTGCGAGAGTGCAGGTTCTGCCCGCCTTGAGGTTCCGGTGCAGGCGACTGTTGCCCACGGCCCTGCTGGTGACAGTGGCCGGGGCAATCCCCGCGAACCGCGCGAATTCCTCGATCTCGACGATGATGTCTGCGTTGCTCATGATGGCAGCATATGGGGAGTATTATCCCCATCGTGTCAAGGGACTATTATCGCCTATGCGGAGCTGGGGGCGAAAAGTACCCTGAAAGGCATGGCAATGACCTTTCGCGACGCCCTCATCTCCAGAATCGATGCACCGGGCGGCCCATCGCTGCGCGCGGTGGCCGAGGGCGCGAAGGTGTCTTACGAGCAGCTCAAGAAGATCAAGCAGGGCAAGTCGGGAACGACCAACGTCGAGGATGCGGTCGCGGTGGCGGCTTACTTCGGCCTCACGGTCAACGAGTTTCTGGACAGCAATCTGGCCGCAGACCGAGCTGACGTAGCCCGTCTATACAGTCAGCTAAGGCCCGAAGAGCGGGCGATTCTGCTAGATGCTGCACGCGGGCGCGCCTCTCGGGGCCAGGCGGAAGACTGACAATTTCCCGCAGTTCGGCCGACAGCCACTGACATGCACTCATTCCCGTGCTCCTCCTTGAGTTGGAACATTAAGCGAACATACTGCTGGATGTCCACCCGTCGATCTGGGCAAACCTCAGATGCCGGCTGATTGGCGTTAGCCTGGCGATTCGCCTTTCCGTGAGCCACGTCAATAGGGACTATTATCCCTTAATGTCTTGACTGGGGATTTTTATCCCCATACCGTTTCTCCCAGTTTCAACGGGAAAGCGGAACTCTCAAATGCCCCTCAAGCAAACCCATGCCCAGGCCCGCGCCATCCTGACCGGCGCCACCCGCCCCAGCCCTTCGCTCGCGAGCCTCGCCATCCTTGCGCTGAAACACCCGCATGGCCTGCCGGCCCTGCGCATGGTCACCGCCGCCGATGGCTCGGCGCGCTACGTCCCCGCCAGCCGCACGACCGGGCGGGCCGCCCGATGAAGATCGGCGAGCCCTCCGCCCGGGTGGCCGGGATGATCCATGACGGGATGGTGCACGCCCATGGCGGCTTCACCGTCGCGGCCGAGGTTGTCTTTGAGGCGGCAGACCGCGTCGCCCTCGAGGCCGAACACCGGCTGTCGGTTGAGCTCCACACGATCACCCGCATGCGCGCGGAGATCGCCCGGCATCGCGCCGGGCTGAGGGAGGGGCGGTGATGGCAGTACTCCCCTGGCTCTTTGCCGCCTGCGCAGGCGCTGCCGTGGGTGCGCTGCTGCTCTGGCTCGCGGTCGAGGCGCTCGGGCGCAAGCTCGCCGGCCTGCGCCCGTACCTGCTGGCCGGCGCCCTCGGCGCGCTCGGCTGGCTGCTGCTCGCGCGGCTCTGCCTTTGGGGGCTCGCATGAGGGAGATGCGCGTGCTGGTCGCCTGCGAGTTCTCCGGCATCGTGCGCCGCGCCTTCGCGGAGCGCGGGCATGACGCCTGGTCCTGCGACCTGCTGCCGGCCGAGGACCGCTCCAACAAGCATATCGTGGGGGACGCGCGGAGCCTGCTCGACGCTCGCTGGGATCTGCTGATTGTCGCGCACCCGCCCTGCACCCGGCTATGCAACAGCGGCGTGCGCTGGCTCTCGAAGCCGCCGGCGGGCCGCACGCGCGCCGAGATGTGGGCGGAGCTGGACGAGGGCGCCGCGCTGTTCTCCGCGTTCTGGAATGCTCCCATCGAGCGCATCGCGGTCGAGAACCCGGTGATGCACCGGCATGCGAAGGAGCGCATCGCGAACTACGCCCCGCCGGCGCAGAGCGTGCAGCCGTGGCAGTTCGGGCATGGCGAGAGCAAGCGCACCTGCCTTTGGCTGAAGAACCTGCCGCCGCTGCAGCCCACCGAGATCGTCACCGGCCGCGAGGCGCGGGTGCACCGCATGCCGCCGGGCCCTGACCGCTGGCGCGAGCGCTCGCGCTTCTTCCCCGGTATCGCCGCGGCGATGGCCGATCAGTGGGGCGGGCACGCGATGAGGGCCGCGGCATGAGCAGCAGCTTCACCATCCGTCGCGACAAGGACGGCGCGCACCACGTCTACGAGATGATCCACCGCGGCCGGCACGAGACGCAGGAGGCGGCAGCCGACCAGGTGATGCGGTTGGTCCGCGAGGCGCGGGCCGTGACGCAGGAGCCCCGGCCATGATCCTCTCGTGCTGCAAGACGGGCCGCTGGTGGCCGGTGCGCAGCGAGGCGCATGCGCGGCGCCTGGTGCGCCTGCACGGGCTCACCGATTACGAGATCGAGGGCCCGGCGGCATGAGCAAGCCTGTCACCCGGGAGCGCATCCAGCGCGCAATGGATGTGCTGGCCGAAGCCTACCAGCAGGCCAGCCTGCCGCAGGCGCGGGAGTGCTTCGCGCTGCATTACGAGCGACTCCGGGAAGAGCTCACGGCGCTGCCGGACGAGACCGGCATCGCCTCGCATTTCGCTCAGCCCACCGCCACCCGCGCACACCAGTCGGCGCGCAGGTCCAAAGCGGCGCCGTTGCCGTAGACCACGCCTTCGGGGCGGTGCCCCATCAGCTCCTTGCGCACCCGGTCCTCGCAGCCGGCCGCGATCAGGCGGTCGGAAAAGGCGTGGCGCAGCGAATAGGCGCTGTGCTTCTCGGTCTCGAGCAGGCCGTGCCCGCGCAGGAACTTGTTCGCCATCGCCGACCAGTTCGACGGCTTGCCCCGGTAGCGCGGGAAGCCCTCCGGGTGGCGCCGCAGCGCCTCGAGCGAAACGCCGACCAGCGGCACGTCGCGGCGCGAATAGCTCGTCTTCAGCTCGCGGCCGTCGGGGCGGATCTCGAAATGGGGAATGTTGGCGTCGAGGTGGATGTGCTCGGGCAGCAGGTCGCAGACCTCGCTCGGCCGGCAGCCGGTGTTCACCATCACCAGCAGGATGTCGGCGGCCTCGGAGTTGAGCTCCGCGAGGGCGCCGGCGGCGAGGATGCGCTCGCGGATCCAGGCGGTGGAGAAGGGGAACTTCTCGGCCTCCTTCTCCTGCAGGGCGATGTCGCGGAACGGGTTGTCGAGGTGCAGGCCGTCCATCTTGGCGACGGTCGAGAACATCGCCGAGAGATAGGAGAAATCCTTGTTGGCCGAGCCGGCCGAGACGGTGCCGGCCTTCACCCGCTCCCACCACCAGGAGCGCAGCCGGTGCACATGCGGCTTGCCCACGTCCCGGAGCGGCAGGTTGCCGGCGAGCTCGGTGAAGTTGCGCACCGCCTTCAGCCGCGGCGCGCGCCAGCGGCGGAGCTGGTCGGCGCTCTTGCCCGTGTGCCGGTCCTCGGTGAGCGCCTCGTAGCGCGTGAAGAGATCCGACATGCGCAGCACCGGCGCCTCGGCTGCGCCGAGCGTGGCCTCGAGGGCCTGCGGGTCGCCCGCGCCGGCCTCGATGCGCTCGAGCGTCTCGGTGACGGGGCGCTTCCGCAGCTCGGCGGCGGGCAGGTAGACCATGCCGCGGGCCTCGGCGATCTCGCGCAGGGCGTCGTGGTAGCGATGGGCGTCGTCGTCATGGCCGGCGCGCATCGCCTCCCAGCGCGAGAGCATGAGTCGCTCCATGCGCGCGGCCTTCTCGCGCGCCTCGGCCTGGTCGGTGGTGTGGAGACTGGTGAGCACGATGCCGCGCGCATCAAAGCTCTCGTAGCGCTTCGGCACCCGCTTGTAGTGGTGCCAGGTTCCCGCCTTGCCGCGCCGTCTGATCGCCATTTCCGCCCCCTGTAGGTCAATTAATAGGGCAGAAAGTAGGGCAAGCGGTCAACGCGAAAATGCGTTTCCGTTTTAGATCAACGGGTTACGCTTGAAAATGTAGGGCAAAGTGGCGGAGAGAGAGGGATTCGAACCCTCGGACCCCTTGCGAGGTCAACGGTTTTCGAGACCGCCCCGATCGACCACTCCGGCACCTCTCCGCGGGGCGAGGCGTCTGGCGCCTCTGAGGGCGCTTCTTATGGATACGGCGGCGGATGATCAAGGGGAATTTTCGTGATCGCCCCGCACGGATGCATCGCGGCGCAGCAGGCACAGACGGCTTCCCCCGGCGCGGGCTTCGCGATAAGAGCGTGGCGGGTCGCCGGCACGGCCCGCCCCCTGTCCGGGCGCCTGCCGGTGCGGAGTTCGCAGTGGGGCGGCGGCCGCGTGGCCGGTGCCGGGGCGCCGGACCGCGTGGCCGGCAGAGGGGCCGCGGCCCCGCGTTCGGGTCAGGTGGGGCGGATGGACAGCCAGGGCGGAATCCTGCACTGCCTCGCGGGCATCCATGTCACGCCGGGGCTGTTCCTTGCCGCCTTCGTCGCCTGCGGCGTGTTCCTGCTCGCGCTCTGGGTCTACCGGCAGTCGGATTTCTACGGCAGGGGCTTCTTCCTGCTGTCGCAGGCCGCGATGCTCTGGTGGCTGGCCTGCGCTCTTCTGGAAATCGCCGTGTCGGGGCCGCAGTGCAAGATCTTCTTCGCCAAGGCATGCTGGCCGGCCATCGGGCTGTTGCCGGCGGCCTGGGCCCTGTTCAACCGCCGCTATGCCCACAGCATCGATGCGCCGGTGGCGGGCTGGGAGCGCCTCGCCGTGCTGGCCGGGCCGCTGCTGCTCTCGGCCGCGGCCTTCACCAACGGCTGGCACGGGCTGTTCTACGCCGCCGGCACCGGGCCGCTGAGCGATGCGCCCGGCGCCCCGGTGCGCTACGTGCACGGGCCGCTGTTCTATCTCGGCGCGCTCTGCCTCTACGGCTTCCTGTCCTGGAGCGTGGTGACCGTGGCTCGCGGCGCCTTCGCCGCGCCGCGCCTGCACCGGCTGCGCTTCCTCACCCTGCTGGCGATCACCTGCCTCGCGATCGGGGCAAACCTCGGCTACATCCTCTTCGGCTTCACGCTGCTGGGCTTCGACCCCACCCCCTTCTCCTTCCTGTCGATCTCGCTGCTGTTCTGCTGGCTGATCATCTCCGACGAGTTCTTCAGCATCCTGCCAGCCGGCAACCGCGCCCTGCTCGAGCGGCTGGACGACCCGGTGCTGTTCCTCGACCGCAGGGGACGGCTGGTGGAGGCCAATCCGGCGGCGCGGCGCCTGAGCACCGACAGCGCGGCCCGGCAGTCCCTCGCCCGCTTCCGCTGCCCGGAGGTCGAGGCGCTGGTGCGCGAAATGCTGCAGGGCGCCGACCTCCGCGTGCTGCCGGAGCTGCTGGATGTCGGCGCGCGGCACTACCAGGTGACCGCCTCGGCGCTTGAGAAGCCGCTCGGCGGCGGCGAGACGGGCGGCTGGATGCTGCTGCT
Organism: Oceanicella sp. SM1341; assembly: GCF_003448965.1. Lineage (GTDB taxonomy): Bacteria > Pseudomonadota > Alphaproteobacteria > Rhodobacterales > Rhodobacteraceae > Paroceanicella. The sequence goes on along the minus strand of NZ_QRGC01000047.1, from coordinate 14,807 downwards.
CAAGGACATCACCCGGGTGCGCCAGCAGGCGCTCGCGCTCGAACAGGCCCTGCGGCTGAGCGAGCGGCGGCTCGAGGCGATCACGGAAATGCACCGGGCGCTCAAGTCGCAGGTGGACGTGGACCCGCTCACCGGCCTGCTCAACCGCCGCGGGCTGGACGCGGTGCTCGAGCGCCTCGGCCCGGAGGCCCCTGCCCGTGCTGGTGGTGATCGACATCGACCACTTCAAGCGGATCAACGACAGCCATGGCCACGCGGCGGGCGACGAGGTGCTGCGCGGCTTCTCCGACTTCCTGCGCGGGCGGTTCGGCCATGGCGACACGCTGTGCCGCATCGGCGGCGAGGAATTCGTGCTGGTGATGCCCGGCACCAGCCTCGCCGAGGCGCACCGGCGTGTGGAGGCTGCGCGCCGGGCCCTTGCCGGAACGGCATTCGCCGGCGGCCCGATGCCGCTGCGGGTGAGCTTCTCGGCCGGGCTGGCCGCCTGGGGCCCGGACGGCGAGAGCTTCGACGAGGTCTTCGCCCGCGCCGACACGCGGCTCTACGCGGCGAAATCGGCCGGCCGCAACCGTTCGGTGCTCAGCGACCGCGAGCCCGCCTGATGTCTTCCCCGACACCGCGGCGCAGAGTTTTCCCGAGCCGGCAGAATAGCCTGGCAGATGCCCTTGCGAATCCCGGCACGGGCTGTATAAGACCGCTCTATCGCGGAGGGGTGGCCGAGTGGTCGAAGGCGCACGCCTGGAAAGTGTGTAGGCGGGGAACCGTCTCCAGGGTTCGAATCCCTGTCCCTCCGCCATATCCAGCCACAGAATGCGTGCAGGGCCCCACCGGGGCCTTTTGCTTGTCCGGCCCTGGCAGGGACGCCGGTCGGCCATGCGGTCGCCCCCGGCGCGCCGCCGGGGGCCATGCCCGCGCCGCGGTCGATCAGTCCGCCACTATCGCCAGCATGCTGATCTCGATCAGCTGATGCGGGATGACGAGACGCGTGGTGCCGGCGATCGTGCTGGCGACCGCGGGCCGCTCCGTGCCGTAGGCCGCCTTTCGGACCGGCCCCGCGGCCGCGAAGGCCGCGTCCATGTCGATCGCGTAGATGGTCTCCTCGACCACGTCGGCGAGCGTGGCGCCGAACTTCGCGAGGATCCGCTGCGCATTCACGTAGGTGGCGCGCATCTGCTCCCCGGTGTTGGAGGCATCGACAATGCGGCCGGCCTCGTCGAGCTCCGCCGGGGCAATGAACGTGCCGTCTTCGGCGTGGCTGAGCTGCCCGGAGATGAAGAGCATGTTGCCCTTCCGGACGGCCTGGGCATAGCCGTACGCCTCTTCCCAGGGAACGCCGAAATAGGCGAGGTCACGGTCTGCGTGGCTTGCGGGGGCGGTCATCGTCGGGTCCTCCTCTGCTGCGATGCGCTTGCAACGGCATCATCGCCCGGGCAGGGCCTCCCGCGTTCCATCCGCCATGCTGCCTTTCCATCGGTCCTGCTGAAATGCGCCCGCGCTAGAGGAGGCGGCGGTACTCGCCCGGCGTCAGCCCCGTCAGCCGCTTGAAGGCCGCCCCGAAGGCCGACTGGCCGCCGAAGCCGACGCTCTGCGCGATCTCCGTCAGCCCCAGCCTGCGGTCGGCGAGCAATGTCTTCGCGCGCTCGATCCGCCGCTGCGCGAGCCAGCGATGCGGCGGCACCCCCACGGACACCCTGAAGGCCCGGCTGAAATGCGCCGTCGAGAGCCCGACCGCCCGGGCGAGATCCTCGAGGCCCACCTCCCCGGACAGCCGCGCATCCATCAGCTCGAGCGCCCGCGACACCTGCCAGGCGGCGAGCCCGCCGCGAAGGTTCCTGGCGCGCCCGTCACGCATTTCCAGGAGCGAGGCCACGATCTCGAGGATCACGCCGTCGGCCCAGAGGCGGCCGTTCACGCTCGGGTCCCTCGTGCCGATCCACAAGCGGTTGAGCTGGGTGACGACCTCGGCATTCACGTTGTAGCCGCGATGCAGCGCCCCGAAATCGCCATCCGGGGGAAGGCCGGCCTCCTCGCCGGCAAAGGCCAGCAGCCTGCGGTAGGGGAGCGCGAGGATCTGCACCGCGTGCGGCCCCTCCACCAGGACCGAATTGGAGAAACCCGGCGGCATCGTGGTGAACGCGTCGGGCACGAAACCGCTCATGGAAAAGCGGCCACCGCCGAGGTTCAGCCTGGCCGGCGCCCGCAGGACCGTCGTCACCCCGATGACGAGGTCGGGGGTCGCCGCCCCCGACCAGTCCCCTGCCCCCTGCACCACGCGCAGCATGGACGCGTTCAGGCGCCCCGCCGGCCGGGCCTCCTTCAGCGCGGGGGCGTAACGCTCGCGGTAGAGATGCTCGAGGCCATCATATGTACGGGTCCGTGACAATGACCATCTTTCGATTTCCGAAAATAATCGGAAGCATATTATTTCTTCGCAATTCCATGAAGACAGTTTCCGTTGGCGAATACATGCCGGCAGCCTTTCCGCTCGCCCGCGGGATCTTCCCGCCGGCACCGCATCCGTGCACCGAAGGCATTGCCTGCCGCGGGGGGACCGCGAGGCGGCTCCCCGAGCGGACAGCGGAGGCCGCCCCGCGCAGGCGCCCCCCGTCCCGCGCCTTTCCCGGGCGACGACCATCCCGAGGGCCGTCTCCATCCCCGGGGCTTGCGGCCGGGGCGAGCCCGGACGCGTGCTCCCCGCCGTACCCCGCGGGGGCTACGCGCCCGCGGCCTCGCCGGCCGGGGCGAGGGTGCCGAGAAGCGTGGGAATCAGCTCGGCCACCGTCGGGTGCACCGGAACCGCCCATTGCAGCGTCTCGCGGGTGAGCCCGCCCTGCATCGCGTCGATCAGCGCGTGGATCGCCTCGTCGCCGCCGGGGCCGAGGATGGCCGCGCCCAGCACCCGGCCGCTGCCCGCCTCCGCCACCACCTTCATCACGCCCCGGGCCTCGCCCTTCTCCACCGCGCGGGCGACGCGGCTCATCGGGCGGGAGGAGACCAGCACATCGTGCCCCGCGGCCCGCGCCGCCGTCTCGGTGAGGCCGACACGGCCCAGCGGCGGATCGATGAACAGCCCGTAGCAGGGGATCCGGTCGCTCACCCGGCGGTCGCCGCCCTCGAGGAGATTGGCCACCACGATCTCGTGGTCGTTCCAGGAGGTATGGGTGAAGGCGCCGCGGCCGTTGCAGTCTCCCAGCGCCCAGAGGCCGGGCACGCCGGTCTCCAGCCGGTCGTTCACCTCGATCATGCCGCGGGCACCGGGGGTGATCCCCACGGTCTCGAGCCCCAGATCGTCGGTGTTGGCCACGCGCCCCACGGCGAGGAGCAGGTCGCTGCCGACGACCTCGCGCGCGCCGGGGCCCTCGCCGCCCAGGGACACGCGCACGCCCGAGGGCGCGGCGGCGAGCGAGATGCATTCCGCCCCGGTGTGCACCGCGATGCCCTCTTCCTCCAGTATCTCGCGGATGGCCCCGGAGACCTCCGGGTCTTCCCGGCCCAGCAGGGCGGCGCCGCGCTCCACCACGGTCACCGCCGCGCCGAGCCTGCGGAAGGCCTGGGCGAACTCGAGCCCGATGTAGCTGCCGCCCACGACGACGAGATGCTCCGGCACCTGCCGCAGTGCCAGCATGTCGGTGCTGGTGAGCACCGGCACCGTGTCGCGCCCCGGCAGGTCCGGCAGCGCGGGGCGTGCGCCGACGTTTAGGAAGATGCGCGGCGCGGCGAGGCGGCGCGGGCCCACCGCCACGCGGCCCGGCCCGTCGAGCCGGGCCTGGCCGCGGATCAGGCTCACGCCCTCCATGCCCTCCAGCCAGCTCTCCACGCCGGTGCGCGATCGTGCGGCGATGCCCTGCAGGCGCGCGGTCACCGCCGGCATGTCGATCCTGGGTGGCGCGCCTTCCACGCCGTATTCCGCGGAGCGGCGCAGGGTCTGCGCCACCTTCGCCGAGGCGACCAGCGCCTTGGTGGGGGTGCAGCCCGCGTTCACGCAGGTGCCGCCCACGAGCTTGCGCTCGATCACGGCCACGCGCTGCCCCTGCGCCGAGAGCCTGGCCGCCAGCGGCGGGGCGGCCTGCCCGGTTCCGATGATGATCGCGTCGAATTCTTCCATCAGCTCGCTCCCACGATGATGAGGCCGCCAAGGATGGCGACTGCGTCTTCCGTCAGCGCTGCCGGCACGTCCGAGCCGAAGCGCGCGGCGAGGCGGGCCCGCGCCGCCGAGCCGCCCAGGGTGCCGGCCACCGCCCCCGCCGCCCCGGCCAGGAGCCCCGGCAGCACGAGCCCCGCGGCCGTGCCCAGCACCGCGCCGCAGAAGGCCCCGGAGACCAGACGCCCCGCGAATTGCGGCGGCTCCCGCCGGCTGGGCGTGGCGGGGTGCTGGTCGACCACCAGCTCGCAGAGCGCGAGCAGGCTCAGCACCCCCAGGGCCCAGGGCGAGGCGAGGAAGGCGGCCCAGCTCTCCTCCACCGGGCGCCAGCCCAGCCAGGCGGCCCAGGCCAGCAGGGCGGGCGGCGTCATGGTGCGCAACCCGGCGACGAGGCCCAGCAGGAGGGCGGTGATCAGCACTGTCAGCATGCGCGGGCTCCGGGACGGCTCTGGGGAGGTCCAGTCTGACGGTCCGGCGGGGCGGGGCGCAAGCGCCGATCCGCGCCGGGCGGCTCCTGCCCTCCCGCGCGGCGGCCCTGCCCCCCGCGCGGTGGCTCCGCGCGGGGGGCCGCGATCAGGAGGCCGGGGCCTCGCCCGGCGCCTGCCCCGTGCTGCCTCCGCCCCTGGCCGAGGCGGAGGCCCGGCGCGCGAGACTGCGCGAGGGGGCGAGGTAGTGGCGCACCTCCGGCGGCTCGGCGCCCTGGTGGAAGGCGCGCACGGCGGCGTGCATCTCCTGCTCGTGCCGGGTGGTGCGGGCATGGTGGCGCAGGTGCTCGGCCCAGCTGGGCAGCATGAACCACTCGAGCCAGACCTGCGGCTCCGCCGCGTCCTGCGACACGCCCCAGTCATGCGCGCCGTTGCGGTAGCGCTCGCCCGAGAGGGTGCCGATGGCGGCGAGGAAGCCTTCCACGTCGGCCTCGTGCACCTCGTAGCGGATGGTCACCATCACCGGGCCGCGGTCATGGCTCTCGCCCAGCTCGGGGGCCACCACCGGGTCGGCCCAGCTCAGCGCGGGCGAGAGGTCCTGCGCCTCGCCCTGGCCCAGCTTCGCTCCCCAGGTGAGCGGGATCGCCACCAGCGCGCCCGCGGCGGCGATGAGCAGCGCGAGGCCGATCGAGCCCGCCGCCGCCACCTGCCCCCAGATGGCAGCCCCCGCCGACATGCAGCCGAAGAACACCATGAGCGTGACCGCGAGCCCCCGCGCCCGCACCCAGTTCGGCAGTGCCGTCTGGGCGGAGACGTTGAGGCTGGTGAGCACCGCGATCCAGCCCAGCCCGCCGAGGAGGGCGGCGACCAGCGCCACCACGGCCTCGTCGGCGATGCCGAGCAGGATCATCGCGACGGCCGTCACCACCGTGCCGGCGGCCGCCATGCGGTTGCTGTCCACCCGCTTGCGCAGCGCGGGCAGCGAGAGCGCGCCGCCCACCGCCCCGGCCCCCACGGCCGCGAGCAGCACGCCGTAGAGCTCGGCCCCGCCCCCGGGCAGGCTGCGCGCCACAAGCGGCAGCAGGGCCCAGTAGGCGGAGGCGAAGGTGAAGAAGGCGAAGGAGCGCAGCATGGTGGCGCGCAGCGCGGGGTTGCGCGCCGCGTGGCGCAGCCCGGTGAGCATCGCGCCCAGGATCGGCTCCGGCGGCAGGGCGCGCGCCGGCTCCGGCGCCGGGCGCCAGGCGATCAGTGCCACCACGATCACCACCGTGCTCACCGCGTTGGCGATGAACGGCGCCGAGAGGCCGACGGCGGTGATCAGCAGCCCGGCCAGCGCCGGGCCGATGGCGCGGGAGATGTTGATGCCCATCGAGTTGAGCGCGATGGCCGGCGTGAGGCTCTCGCGCGGCACCAGCCCCGGCACCACCGCCTGCCATGCGGGGGCGACGAAGGCCGCCCCGGTGCCGATGAGGAAGGTGAAGAGCAGCAGCAGCTCCGGTGTCATCAGCCCCAGCGAGGTGACGAGGGCGAGCACCGCCACCACCACCGCCACGATGGCATTCACCACGATGAGGTAGCGCCGCCGGTCGATGCGGTCGGCCAGCGCGCCGGCGAAGAGCGCGAAGAGGAACACCGGCGCCGTGGTGGCCGACTGCACCAGCGCCACCACCGCCGGCGACGGGCTGAGCACGGTCATCAGCCAGCCGGAGCCGACATCGTTCATCCAGGTGCCGATGTTCGAGACCAGCGTGGCGGTCCACAGCAGCGCGAAGGCGCGGTAGCGGAACGGGCTCCAGGCCGAGGCGGCGGGAGGCGCGGGGGAAGCGGTGCTGCTCATACCGCGAAACACCCGCAGCCGAGCGCGCCCCAGAACTCCTTCAGCCGGCTGACCGGGATCGGCGTGGTCCAGGCGATCGCATGGTTGTGGCCGTGCAGGCCGCAGCCGCTGGCGCAGGCGTCATGGCAGCTGCGCGCCACGGCCGGGTCGGGGCGCACCGGCGCGCGGGAGCCGGGCGAGGACAGGCCGGCGGCCGGGCTCCATTTCGGGCTCGCGGGCGGCAGCGCCGGGGCGAGGTCGGCAAAGCCCCCTGCCCCGTGCACGATGCGCCCGCCCACCATGGTGAGCACCGAGGAGAGGGAGCGGATCTCCTCCTCCGGCACGGCGAAGTAATCGGCCGAGAGCACCGCGAGATCGGCGTAGCAGCCGGGCGCGAGCCGGCCCTTCACATCCGCCTCGCCGGAGAACCAGGCGGAGCCTTCGGTCCAGAGCCTCAGCGCGGTCTCGCGGTCGAGGAGGTTGTCGGGATGGGCGAGCTGCATGCCGCCCAGCGAGCGGCCGGTGACCAGCCACCACAGCGCCACCCAGGGGTCGTAGGAGGCGACGCGCGTCGCGTCGGTGCCCGCCCCCACCGGCAGGCCCTGGGCCAGCATGGCGGTGACGGGGGGCGTGGCGCGGGCGGCCTCGGCCCCGTAGCGGTCGACGAAATACTCGCCCTGGAAGGCCATTCGGTGCTGGATGGCGATGCCGCCGCCCAGCGCCGCGATGCGCTCGAGGTTGCGCTGGCTCACGGTCTCGGCGTGGTCGATGATGAAGCGGGTGCGGAAGGGCTGGCGCTGGTTCACCCGCTCGAAGACGGTGAGGAACCGGTCGATGGTCTCGTCGTAGGTGGCGTGGATGCGGAAGGGCCACTCGCGCTCGGCCAGCAGCTCGACGATCTTCTCCAGCTCCGCCTCCATGGTGGGGGCGAGGTCGGGGCGCGGCTCGAGGAAATTCTCGAAATCCGCCGCCGACCAGGCGAGGTTCTCGCCGCCGCCGTTCATGCGCAGCATGTCCGAGCCCGCGCCGGGTTCGGTCATCTCCACCCAGCGCTCGTAGTCGGAAAGCTCGGTGCCGGCCTTCTGGGCGAAGAGGTTGTAGGCGATGCGCACGGTGAGCGCGCCGTCGGCCTCCAGCTCGGTGACGACGTCGTAATCCTCCGGGTAGTTCTGCCCGCCGCCGCCCGCGTCGATGACGGAGGTGATGCCGAGCCGGTTCAGCTCGCGCATGAAGTGGCGGGTGGAGTTCACCTGGTCCTCGCGCGGCAGCTTCGGCCCCTGCGCGAGGGTGGAGTAGAGGATGAGCGCCGAAGGCTTCGCGATCAGCATGCCGGTGGGGTTGCCGCGCGCGTCGCGCTCGATCTCGCCGCCCGGCGGGTTGGGCGTGTCGCGCCCGATGCCCAGCACCTCCAGCGCGGCGCGGTTGAGCATGGCGCGGGCGTAGAGATGCAGCACGAAGACCGGGGTGTCGGGGGCGGCGGCGTTGATCTCGTCGAGCGTGGGCATGCGGCGCTCGGCGAACTGGAACTCCGACCAGCCGCCCACCACGCGCACCCATTGCGGCGCGGGCGTGACCGCGGCCTGCGCCTTGAGCAGCCGCAGCGCATCGGCCACCGAGGGCACGTTCTCCCAGCGCAGCTCCATGTTGTAGCTCAGCCCGCCGCGGATCAGGTGGGTGTGGCTGTCGTTCAGACCGGGGATGACACGGCGGCCGCCGAGGTCGATCACCCGCGCGTCCTCGCCGGCGGCGCGGCGCACGTCGGCCTCCGCCCCGGTGGCGAGGACACGGCCGTCGCGCACCGCCAGCGCCTCCGCCTCCGGGCGGTCGGGATCGAGGGTGGTGATGCGGCCATTGACGAGAATGGTGCTGGACATGGGGGTTCCTTCGTGGCTCGCGCGCCCGGCCCGCGGGCGGCGCGTGTCGGGGCAAGGCTGGGGGAGCGGGCCCGGGCGGCCCGCTCCCGGCCGTCACTCGGCGGCGACGGGGGTGGCCGGCACCGGGGCGAGCACGGGGCCGTGGCCGGTCCGCTCGGGTGCGCCGTGCACCATGGTGTAGGCATAGTCCACGCCCATGCCGTAGGCGCCGGAATGCTCGCGCACCACCTCCATCACCGCGTCGTAGGTGTCGCGGCGGGCCCAGTCGCGCTGCCACTCGAGCAGGACCTGCTGCCAGGTCACCGGCACCACGCCGGCCTGGACCATGCGCTGCATCGACCAGTCATGCGCGGCCAGCGAGGTGCCGCCGGAGGCATCGGCCACCATGTAGATCTCGTAGCCGCCCTCGAGCATGGCGCAGAGGGCGAAGGTGTTGTTGCACACCTCGGTCCAGAGCCCGGCCACGACCACCTTCTTGCGGCCGGCCTTCGCCAGCGAGTCCCGCACCTTCTGATCGTCCCAGGAGTTCATCGAGGTGCGCTCCAGCAGGGGCGCCTCGGGGAAGACGGAGAGGATCTCCGGGTAGGTGTGGCCGGAGAAGCTCTCGGTTTCCACCGTGGTGATGGTGACCGGGATGTCGAATATCTTCGCCGATTTCGCCAGGGCCACGACGTTGTTCTTGAGCACCTGCCGGTCGATCGACTGCACGCCGAAGGCCATCTGCGGCTGGTGGTCGATGATTATGAGCTGGCTGTTGAGCGGCGTCAGCACTTCGAGCCTGGGGTCGGACATGGGGCGTTCTCCTTGATGGTACCGGACCGCCTCCGGGCGGCCCGGCCGGGGTGAGTGAAGCGGTTTCCCGCCGGGCCTTTCAGGCCCGGGCGAAGGTGATCAGGTCGGCATTGACCGCCTCGCGGTGCGTGGCGGCGAGCCCGTGGTCGCCGTCGGGATAGACCTTGAGCGCGACCCGGGGGATGAGCGCCGCCGCCCGGCGGGCCGATGTCTCGATCGGCACCACCTGGTCGTCGCCGCCGTGCAGGATGAGGGCGGGGATGTCGAAGCGCTTCAGATCCTCGGTGAAATCGGTCTCCGAGAAGGCGCGGATGCAGTCGTAGGCGGCCTTGTGGCCGGCGGTCATGCCCTGCATCCAGAACAGGTCGACCAGGGCCTGCGACACCCGCGCGCCCGTGCGGTTGAAGCCGTAGAACGGCCCCGCGGCGAGGTCACGGTAGAGCTGGCCGCGGTCGGCGAGGCTGGCGGCGCGCAGATGGTCGAAGGTCTCGATCGGCAGGCCCTCGGGATTTGCCGCGGTGCGCAGCATCTGCGGCGGCACGGCGCCCATCAGCACCGCCCTGGCCACCCGGGCCGAGCCGTGGCGCCCGATGTAGCGCGCCACCTCGCCACCGCCGGTCGAATGGCCCACGAGCACCGCATTCTCCAGGTCGAGCGTCTCGAACAGCGCGGCGAGATCGTCGGCATAGGTGTCCATGTCGTGGCCGTGCCAGGGCTGGTCCGAGCGGCCGTGGCCGCGGCGGTCGTGGGCGATCACGCGAAAGCCGTTCTCGGCGAGGAACAGCATCTGCGCCTCCCAGGCGTCGGAGTTGAGCGGCCAGCCGTGGCTGAACACCACCGGCGTGCCGCTGCCCCAGTCCTTGTAGTGGATGCCGGTTCCGTCGGCGGTAGTGATCCTGGGCATCCCGCGATCCTCTCCTGTGCGCGCGGGCGGCGGCCACGACGTGGCAACGGGCCGGCCCGGGCGCGACGCCCCCCGGGCGTCGCTCTGAATTCCTGTCGGCCGGGACGGCCTGCGGCGCCGGGTGCCCTTGTCGCGACCATGGTCGCGGCCGTGACTTCCCCTGATTCCGGCCGCGATCCCGGCCCCGATCCCGCCCGCTATCGCGGCCCGGCCCGCGGCCGGTTTCGCCTCGTTTCCGGTGAGTTCGTCCTCGGTGCGCAGCATGCGCCGCGCCGTGCCCCAGCCACAGTGAAACGCCGTCAAATGCCGTGAAACGCCCGCGAAACGCATGGCAGGCGGCGCAATCGCGGGGAAACGGCGCGGACCGCACAGGCCTGCCGCCGCCGGGCAGAGGCAGGCGGCGATGGCAGGGAGGGGCCGTGTCCGGAGGGTGTGGGGTCGGGGCTCAGCCGCCGGTGGCGAGCAACCGGCGGGCGTCGCGCAGGTCCGCGGTGTCGCTGCCCTCGGAGAAGCGGGCCAGCAGCGGGGCGAGCATGGCGCGGGCCTCGACCGGGCGGTTGGCGGCGCGCAGCTGCCGGGCGAGGCAGATGGCGATGCGCAGCTCCCAGCCGATGGCGGCGTCGGCGCGCGCCGTCTCGAGCGCGAGCCCCCATGAGTGCCGCGCGCCGCCCGGGTCGCCCGCGGCGAGCAGGATCTCGCCCTTCACCCGCAGCAGTTCGGGCCTGCACCAGCGCTCGCCGTGCTGGGCCGCGACCGCGAGCGCGGTCTCGATCTCCGCGCCTGCCAGCTCGAGCGCCCCCGCCCCGGCCAGCGCCGCGGCGAGGCCGGCGCGGTAGAAGCCGTCCCGTGCCACGAAACCGTAGCGGCGCCGGCTCTCCAGCCCGGCGGTCATTTCGGCGATGCCCTGGCCGTAGCGGCCCCGGCGCACCGAGAGCAGCCCGCGGAACACCTGCCCCGTGGCCGACCAGATCGGCACCGAGCAGCCGCGGTCCGCGCCTTCCAGCGCCTCGACCGCGACGGCCAGCGCCGCCATGTCGCCGGTGAGCAGCGCGATCGGGCAGCAGCCCTCGGCCAGCGCGAAGATCTCGGAGTTCACGTGGCTGATGGCCCGGGCATGGGCCAGCGCCTCATGGGCGTGGCGCCGGGCGGTATCCGGGCTGCCGAGCAGCCAGCTCACCCAGGCGAGCCCGCTGCCCGCCGCCACGCGCTGGTCGTACTGGAAGCGGATCGCATCCGCACCGCGCCCGGGCCCTTCCGCCGCGGTGAGCAGGCGCTCCAGCGGCGGGCGCGCCTCTTGCTGCGCCCCGAGGTAGTGCTGCACCATGCCCACCAGCCGGTCTCCCACCATGCGGTCGCAGGGGGTTTCGGCCATCTCGACAAAGGCCCGGGCATTGGCCATGGCGAGCGGGAAGCGCCCGGTGCCGCCGTGAACGGCGGCAAGGCCCCAGAGCGCGCGCAGCAGGTGGTCGTTGTCGCCCAGCCCCTCGGCGAGGCGCAGCGCCTTGTCGAGCGCCGCCTCCGCCTCCGGGCCCGGCCCCCTGGTGTAGATCAGCGACAGCCCGTAGGCGACGCACAGCTTCATGTGCAGCTCCGGCTGTTCGCCGGTCGCCGAAATGCCCAGCGCCCGCGCCACCTGCTGGCGGCATTCCTCGAGCAGCGACATGCCCAGCCAGAGCGGCACCGCCGCCGCGGCGATGTCCGCGGCGAGGCCCGGGTCGCCGTTCGGGCCATGCGCCCAGTCGAGCGCGGCGCGCACGTCGTCGAGGCCGGCCTGGAGCTGGGCCAGCCCCGCCTCGCCCTGCACGCGCTGGCGCCCGCCCTCCCGGGCGGTGAGCACGGCGCTGAAATGCCGGGCATGGCTGCGGGCCAGCGCGTCCTGCTCGCCGCTCGCCGCCAGCTTCGCACGGGCGTAGATGCGCGTGGAATCCGACAGCCGGTATTCCGCCTGCCCCTCGATCATGTTCGCCACGACGAGCGACTTGCTCACCAGGTTGGCGAGGCCCTCGAACACCTTGAGCCCGTTGAGCGGCGGATCGCCCGCCACTGCCACCGCGGCGTCGATATCGAAGGCGGCGCGGAACACCGAAAGCCGGTTGAGCAGCAGCTGCTCGGCCGGCGGCAGCAGGTCGAAGCTCCAGTCCAGCACCGCGCCCAGGGTGCGGTGGCGCTGGCGCGCGGTGCGGCGGCCCTGCGTGAGCACGGCGAAGCGATCGTCGAGCCGCGCGGCGAGCCCCCGCACGCCCAGCGCGTCCACCCGGGCGGCGGCGAGCTCGATGGCCAGCGCCAGCCCGTCGAGCGTGCGGCAGATGCCGGTGGCCGCAGGCGCATCGGCATCGTCGAGCGCGAAGCCCTCCACGCCGGCGGCGGCACGTTCGACGAAGAGCTGCACCGCCGGGTAGAGCAGCGCCTCGGCCGCGGTGTCTCCCGCCCCGGCGGGCGGCACCTCGAGCGGGGCAAGCCGGTGCACGCTCTCTCCCTCCGCGCGCAGCGGCTCGCGGCTGGTGGCGAGAACGCTCACCCCGGGCGCGTGGCGCATCAGGCTCTCGGCCAGCAGGGCCGCGGGCTCGATCACGTGCTCGCAGCAGTCGAGCACCAGCAGCATGTGGCGGCCGCGCAGCTCCTCGAGGATCGCCGGGGTCGGGTCTTCGCCGATGCCCGACAGCGAGAGCGCCGCCGCCAGCGCGCTGGGCAGCAGCTCCGGGCTCGCGAGCGGGGCGAGGTCGAGAAAGCACGCGCCGTCGCGGCAGGCGCCGGCAAGCTCGGCCGCCACCGCCATCGCGACCGTGGTCTTGCCGATCCCCCCGGGCCCCACGATGGTCACGAAGCGCGTGCGCAACACCCGTGCCGCCAGCGCCCCGATCACCTCGTCGCGGCCGATCGGACGGGTGAGCCGCGGGCTGGCACCGGGCAGGCAGGCGGGCGCGAGGGCCGGGGCCGCGGCCGGAACCGGGGCCACGGGGGGCAACCGGTAGCGCCGCTCCACCGGGGCGACGAAGCGATAGCCCCGCCCCGGCACCGCCACGATGTAGCGCGCGCCGTCACGCCCGTCGCCCAGCGCCTTGCGCAGCAGGGCCACCTGGGCGCGCAGGTTGGATTCCTCCACCACCGTGTCCGGCCAGGCCGCCTCGTAGAGCCGCTCCTTGGACACGAGCTCCCCCGGCTGCCACAGCAGCGCCAGCAGCAGGTCGAACGCCCGTTCGCCCAGCGCGCGGTCCTGATCGCCGCACAGGAGCTGGCGACGCGGGACATCGAGGCAGAAGGGACCGAAGGCGAGGATCCCCTCCGGGGTCCGGAGAGGCCGTTCGCTCAGGACGGGACGCTGCGAAGACAGGGGCGCTCCTCCTCTGCACGGGGTCTCTGCACGGGGTCCAACGGACCGGCAAGCCCGCTCACGCCGCGCAATGCGCGTGGACCGGCGTTCCGGGTACCCCGGGCGAGAGGCGAAGTATAGAACGAACGTCTCGTTGCCGCAACGCGGCGGCCGGCGCGGAAGGCCCCGCGAAACGGTTGCGCGGCCCGGCGCGGGGCGCGGGCGCACCGCCCGTCACGACAGGGCCTCGCGCAGGGCGAGGCAGAGCTGCGCCACCGCGCCGCGCGTGGCGGCGGAATCGGCCAGCGCGTTGAGCATGGCGAAATCGTGGATGGTTCCGTTGCAGCGCAGCGAGGTCACGCGCACCCCCGCCTCGGCCAGCCGGCGGCCATAGGCCTCGCCCTCGTCGCGCAGCACGTCGTGCTCCGCCAGCAGGAGCAGCGTCTCGGGCTGGGCGGCGAGGTCGGCGCGCCGGGCCCGCAGCGGGGCGGCGAGCGGGTTCCGCGCCGCCGCCGCATCCGGCAGATAGGCCTCCCAGAAGCGCCGCATCGCGGCACGGGTGAGCCAGGGCCCCTGTGCGTAGCGCCGGTAGGAGCCGGTGTCGAAGCGGGTGTCCAGGGCCGGGTAGAGCAGCGCCTGCAGCGCGAAGCGCGGCCCGCCCCGCGCCCGGGCCAGCAGCGCCACCGCGGTGGCGAGCGTGGCGCCGGTACCGTCTCCGGCCAGCGCGAGACGGGCGGGGTCGATCCCCAGGTCCGCCGCCGCGCCGAAGAGGTGCCGCGCGGCCGCGAAGGCCTGCTCGAGCGGCACCGGAAAGCGCACTTCCGGCGTGCGCGACAGCTCGACGAACACCACCGCCGCCCGTGCCGCGGCGGCGATCTCGCTCACCAGGCGCCCGTGGGTGGCGAGCCCGCCGAGCATCCAGCCACCGCCGTGGAAATACAGCACCGCCGGCAGGGCCCCGGCGGCGCCGGGCGGCCGCAGGATGCGCACCGCCAGGCTGCCGCCGGGCACCGGAAAGCGGGTGTCCTGCACCAGCGTGCCGGGCCGGCCGGACGGCGCGGACTGGATGCGCTCGAGCAGCCGCCGCGCCCGGCCGGGCCAGTCGAGATGGGCGAAGGGCACCTCTTCCGGGCGCAGCGCGGCGAGGAAGTCTGCGGCGGCGGGCTCCAGCGGGCTCGGGGGCCCGGAGGGCGCGTCATCTCCGGGCATGGCGCGGCCTTCCCGGGGCGCAGGCGAGGCATCGCGGATACCGTCCGGCAGCGTCGCCCCGCGCCCACGGGCAGGCGGCGCGCGGCCAGGCAGGCGGCATCCCGGCGCTCGCGGGCCGGCGCAGCCCGGGGCCGCAGGGGCTCACTGCCCCGCGGGTGCAGTGCGGGGTGGCGGGCGCCGGTTTCGCCGGCGATCCCGGGGAGGCGCGGACCGGGCCGGGCCTGTGGCCAGCCGGAGAGAAGGTCGCCCGGCGCCGGCGGCGGGAGAGACCCGGACAGGGGCCGCGCCGGCCGGGTGCCGCGCAAGCGGGCGGGCAGGCTCCGCAGCCCGGGGCAG
>NZ_QRGC01000046.1 GCF_003448965.1 Oceanicella sp. SM1341 | reverse complement strand
GGCGGCGGGCGCCTCGCCGGGGCGGCGCAGGGCGCGCAGCCGGGCGTCGAGGTCGGTGCCCGCGCCGCGCAGCGGGTCGCGCTCGGAGACGAGGGCGGCGATCTGCGCGGCGGTCTCGCCCCCGCCCAGCGCCGCCCCGCGCAGCAGCATGTGCGCAAGGCGCGGGTGCAGCGGCAGCGCGGCGAGGGCGCGGCCATGCGCTGTCACGCCGCCGCGGGCATCGAGCGCGCCGAGGCTGGCGAGCAGCGCGCCGGCCTCGGCCAGCGCCTCGGCGGGCGGCGGGGTGAGGAAGGGCAGCGCTTCGGCCGGCGCGCCCCAGAGCGCGAGCTCGAGCCTGAGCCCGGTGAGGTCCGCCGCCTCGATCTCGGCCGGGGCGTGGGCGGCGAGCGCGCCCTCCTCGCCCTTCGTCCAGAGCCGGTAGCAGGTGCCCGGCGCCACGCGCCCCGCGCGGCCGCGGCGCTGCTCGGCCTCGGCCCGGGTCACCCGCTCGGTGACGAGGCGCGACATGCCGGAGCCGGGGTCGAAGCGCGCCCGCCGCGCCCGGCCGCCGTCCACCACCACCCGGATGTCGGGGATGGTGAGCGAGGTCTCGGCGATGGCGGTGGAGAGCACCAGCTTGCGCCGGCCCGGCGGCCCGGGCGCGATGGCCGCGCGCTGGCGGGCGAGCGGCAGGGCACCGTACAGCGGCTGCACATCGACATCGGCGGGAAGGCGGCCGGAGAGCGCCGCCTCGGTGCGGCGGATCTCGCCCTCCCCGGGCAGGAACACGAGCACGCCGCCCTCCGTCTCCTCCAGCGCGCGGGCGACGAGGCCGGCCAGCGCCTCCTCGAAGCGCGGCCCGCGGGCGCCGGGCCTGGCCCAGGGTGCGTCGAGATGGCGGGTCTCGACCGGGAAGCTGCGCCCCTCGGCGGTGATGACCGGCGCGCCCATCAGGGCGGCCACGGGGCCTGCATCGAGCGTGGCGGACATCACCACCAGCCGGAGATCCTCGCGCAGCGCACCGCGCGATTCGAGGCAGAGCGCGAGGCCGAGGTCGGCCTGCAGCGAGCGCTCGTGGAACTCGTCGAAGATAACGCAGGCGACGCCCGGCAGGTCGGGCTCGGACTGGAGCATGCGGGTGAGCACCCCCTCGGTCACCACCTCGACGCGGGTGGCGCGCGAGACGGCGGCCTCGCCGCGGATGCGGTAGCCCACGCGGGCGCCGGGGCTCTCGCCCAGCGTGTCGGCCATGCGCTCGGCGGCGGCGCGGGCGGCGACGCGGCGCGGCTCGAGCATCAGGATGCGGCCCTCGGGCAGCGCCTCCATCAGGGCGAGCGGCACCCGCGTGGTCTTGCCCGCGCCGGGCGGGGCCTGCAGCACCGCGAGCCCCTCGCGCAGCACGGTGGCGACGAGCTCGGGCAGCACCGCGTCGATGGGCAGGCTCACGCCGCGACCACCTTTCCGCCCTCCACCGCGACCGGGATGGCCCAGAGCCCGCAGGACACGGGGATCGAGCCCTCCGCCGGCGCGCCGGTGCGGGCGTCGAAGATCGCGGCGTGGTTGGAGCACATCAGCTTCGTGCCGTCGGCCGAGAGGATGCCCGGCGACCGCCAGTCCAGCGGCAGGTACTGGTGCGGGCAGGCGTTCCAGAAGGCGCGCACGGTGTCGCCCTCGCGCAGCAGGATCACGCCGAACTCGTCGAAGGTGAGCACCCGCGCGCCCTGCTCCAGCTCGGCGAGCGCGATCAGCGCCTGCCCGGGCGCCGGCGCCCCCTGCATGCTCTTCCAGGGCTCTCCTGCCATCCCGCGTCTCCCTCTGCCGTGACTTCGCGGGCGCATCATCCCGTTTCGGGCGGGATTTGCAAATCCGCCCGGCCCGGGGAGGCGTCAGCGGAAGGCGGGTTCAGCGGAAGGCGGGCCCGTGCACCCAGGTGGTGAGCGAGTAGCGCGCCCCGCGGCTCACCGGCGTCACCCGGTGCAGCACGAAGGCGGGAAAGAAGGTGGCCGAGCCGCGCGCCGTGCTCGCGGCGCGGATGTTCGCGTCGGCGTTGGTCTCCAGCGCGCCGCCGTCGTAGGCCTCGGGCTCGGAGACCTGCACCACGAGGGTGAGCTTGCGGCGCCGCGCCAGCACGCCGTCGCCGATATCGGTGTGCCAGTCGAAATGCCCGCCCTGCGCCTCGCCGTACCAGGCAAGCTGCATGCGCTCGGCGAAATCGGTGAGGGCGAAGTCGAAATGCGTGCGGTTCACCTCGGCCACCGCCTCCACGATGCGGGCCATCACCCAGTCGGCGGAGCCGGCATCGTCGAGCCAGGCGATGCGCGCGGAGCGGATGTTGTCGAGCATGTTGCCGCCCACCAGCCCGCCCTGGTCGAAGCCTGCCTCGTCCCCCAGCGCGATGAGCGCGTCGCATTCGGCGGGCGAGAAGAGCGCGGGAAGGGTGACGGGGGTGAACATCGGCATGGCTCCGGCTGGGAAGGCGCCGGTAGACCCGCTCGCGGCCCGCCTGTCTGGCACGGGGGCGACACGGGGCATGTCGTTTTCCGCCCTGCGGGCCCGGGCCACGGCCGCGCTGCGAACTCGGGCGTGGCCCCCTGCCCGCGCGGTGTTAGGTATCGGGGGAAAACAGAGAAGGAGAAGCGGAGATGAGCGAGCGCGTGGTGATCACCGGAGGCGGCAGCGGCATCGGGGCGGGCCTGGCGCGGGCCTTCGCCGCCCGGGGCGACAGGGTGGCGATCTGCGATGCGGACCCCACGGCCGTCGCGGCAATGGCGGCGGAGCTGCCCGGCCTCATCGCCATGCGCGCCGACGTGACCGACGAGGCGGAGATGGAGGCCTTCCTTTCCCGCGTCGAGGCGGAGTGGGGCGGGGTGGACGTGGTCTGCGCCAATGCCGGCACCGGCGGGCCCGCGGGGCGCATCGAGACGCTCGACTACGACGCCTGGCAGGCCTGCATCGCCACCAGCCTGCACGGCGCCTTCCTCACCTGCCGCTGGGCGGCGCGGCTGATGCGCGCGCAGGGCAACGGGCTGATCGTGCTCACCTCCTCCACCGCGGGGCTGGCGGGCTACCCGCTGCGATCGCCCTACGCCTCGGCGAAATGGGCGATCGTGGGGCTCACCAAGACGCTGGCGATGGAGCTCGGCCCCGCGGGCGTGCGGGTGAACGCCATCTGCCCGGGTGCGGTGGAGGGCCCGCGCATGGACCGTGTGGTGGCGATGGAATCCGCCGCCAGCGGCCGCTCGGAGGAGGAAACCCGCGCGCTCTACGTGCGCGGCGTGTCCATGCGCTCCTGGGTGAGCGTGGAGGACGTGGCCGCCACCGTGCTGCACCTCGCCTCGCCCGCCGCAAGGCGGATCTCCGGGCAGATCCTCGCCATCGACGGCCATACCGAGACGCTGGCGCCCTGAACGGGGTGTCGGCGGGCCTGCGGGCCGCACCCCGGACCGGGCCGCCCCATGGGCCGGCGGCCGAAGCCCGCCGCCGGTGCTTCACCTGCCGGCGCCCTGTCCTCTCCCCCCGGATGCGCTGCACCGGCGCCGCGCCTCCCGCGGCCCGGTGCGCGGCGTGCCGCAACAGTCCGGTGCGCGGCATGCCGCAACAGTCCGGTGCGCGGCATGCCGCGACGGTCCGGGCACAGCCGCGCGTACCGGCGCCGCACTTGATTGACATCCCCCGGTGCATCATGTTTTGTCCCGCGAGCCCCCCGTCGCGCGGTCGCCGGCGGGGTGTTTTCTTTTTACGCGACCGCCGCAGAGGAGACGACCGAGGTGATTACGCCCGTCCTGCCGACCTACGCGCGGGCACCGCTTTCATTCGTGAAAGGCGAGGGCCCCTGGCTGGAGACCGAGACCGGAGAGCGCTACCTTGACCTGGGAGCCGGCATTGCCGTGAACATCCTGGGCCATGCAGCCCCCGTGCTCGTCCGCGCGCTGGAGGAACAGGCCCGACGAGTCTGGCACACCTCGAACCTCTACCGGATCCCGAACCAGGAAGAACTCGCCGCCGGCCTCGTGGAGCACACTTTCGCCGACACGATGTTCTTCACCAACTCGGGCACCGAGGCGATCGAGTGTGCCATCAAGATGGCGCGGAAGTTCCAGAGCCATGCCGGCCACCCGGAGCGCTTCCGCATCGTCACCTTCCAGGGCTGCTTCCACGGCCGCTCCACCGGCGCCATCGCCGCCACGCAGGGCGAGAAGATGGTGGGCGGCTTCGGCCCCCTCATGCCGGGGTTCGACCAGGTTCCGGTCGACCTCGAGGCGGTGAAGGCCGTTGTGGGGCCGGAGACGGCCGCGATCATGATCGAGCCCATCCAGGGCGAGGGCGGCATCCGGGTGATCGAGGCCTCCTTCCTCAAGGCCCTGCGCGAGATCTGCGACGAGAACGGCATCCTGCTGATCCTCGACGAGATCCAGTGCGGCATGGGGCGCACCGGCCGGCTCTTCGCGCATGAATGGTCGGGTGTCACGCCCGACATCATGACCGTGGCCAAGGGCATCGGCGGCGGCTTCCCGCTCGGCGCCTGCCTTGCCACCGAGCATGCGGCCTCCGGCATGACCGCGGGCACCCATGGCTCGACCTATGGCGGCAACCCGCTGGGCTGCGCCATCGGCCTCGCCGTGCTGCGCGAGGTCACCGCCCCGGGCTTTCTCGACGGCGTGAGCCGGGCCTCCGGCCACCTGCGCCAGCGGCTCGAGGGGCTGGTGGCCAGCCACCCCACCATCTTCTCGGAGGTGCGTGGCCAGGGCCTGATGCTGGCGCTCAAATGCGTGCCGGCCAACGGCGAGGTGGTGAAGGCCGGCTATGCCGAGCACGTGATCACCGTGCCCGGCGGCGACAACGTGGTGCGCCTGCTGCCGCCGCTCAACATCACCGAGGCGGAGATCGACGCGGGCATCGCCCGGCTCGACGCCGCCGCCACGGCCATGGAGGAGGCGGCGCAATGACCCGGCATTTCCTCGACCTCCACAAGATGGAAGCCCAGACCCTGCGCGAGATCCTCGCGGATGCGCAGGCGATGAAGAACGCCCGCGCCGGCCTGCCGCGCGGCACGAAGGACGCCGAGCAGCCGCTCGCCGGCCGCGTGGTGGCGCTGATCTTCGAGAAACCCTCGACGCGCACGCGCATCTCCTTCGACGTCGGCATCCGCCAGATGGGCGGCGAGACCCTGGTGCTCTCCGGCTCGGAGATGCAGCTCGGCCACGGCGAGACCATCGCCGACACGGCGCGCGTGCTGTCGCGCTACGTCGACGCGATCATGATCCGCACCTTCGAGGAGGGCACCCTCCTCGAGATGGCGGAGCATGCCACCGTGCCGGTGATCAACGGGCTCACCAACCGCACCCATCCCTGCCAGATCATGGCCGACGTGATGACCTACGAGGAGCATCGCGGGCCCATCGAGGGCCGCAAGGTGGTCTGGGCGGGCGACGGCAACAACGTGTGCGCGAGCTTCCTGCACGCCTCGGCGCAGTTCGGCTTCGACTTCACCTTCACCGGTCCCCAGACGCTCGACCCCGAGCGCGAGATTGTCGACTGGGCCCGCTCCCACGGCGCGAAGGTGGAGATCGAGCGCGATGCCGAGCGCGCGGTGGAGGGGGCCGACCTCGTGGTCACCGACACCTGGCTGTCGATGCATGACGCCCAGAGCGCGCGCGAGCGCCGCCACAACCAGCTCCGCCCCTACCGGGTCGACGAGCGCCTGATGGCGAAGGCGAAACCGGACGCGCTGTTCATGCACTGCCTGCCCGCCCACCGCGAGGAGGAGGCGACCGGCGCGGTGATGGACGGCCCGCATTCGGTGATCTTCGACGAGGCGGAAAACCGCCTCCATGCCCAGAAGGGCGTGCTGCGCTGGTGCCTCGGGCTCTGAGCCACGCTTCCCCGGCCGGGGGCGGTTCCGCCGCGCCCGGCCGGCCTGCCGCTTCCGACCCCCGGGCTGCGCCACCCGCGCGCCCGGCCCGCCACCCCGCCGTGGCGCCCTGATCAAGATGCGGCCGCCCCGGCCCGGGCCCCCGGCCCCGGCCGCCGCCCCGCGGAGACGCTGATGCTGAACATCTGGCAGAGGAAGAGACCCGGCCCCCGCGAGCGGCTGTGCATCCTGCATGCGGGCCAGCACAAGACCGGCTCCACCACGCTGCAGAACTACCTCACCCAGAACGCCGCGCGCCTGCAGCGCGAGGGCGTGCTCTACCCCCAGGCCGGGCGCAGCGCCGCGCGCACCCAGCATGTCGACCTGGTGCGGCTCATCGCCGGGCAGCCGCTGTTCTCCACCGGCGAGGGGCTGGTGGAGGCCTTCGACGAGGAGATCGCGCGCACCGACCACGAGGTGCTGCTGCTCTCCTCCGAATTCCTGTGCAGCCCGCTCTACTTCCGCCCCACCAACCGGCTGCTGCAGGAGTTCCTCGCCGCGCGCGGCTACCGGCTGCACGGGGTGATGTACCTGCGCGACCAGCCGGAATACCTCAACTCCGCCTATGCCGAGCGGGTGAAGATGGGCCGCGAGCACCGCCCCTTCGCCGAGTTCGCCGAGGGCGTGCTGGCCGGCACCATCAACGGCGCCGGCTCGGCCACCAAGTTCCACCGCCTGCGCCGCCCGGAGGTGACCGACTGGGGCACCCACAGCTTCCGCCCCTACAGCCGCGCCGTGCGCCGGGCGGGGGTGGAGGCCGATTTCATGGAAACGCTGATCGGCGTGCTGGCCGAGCAGGGCCTCGCCCGCGGCCTCACGCCCGAGCGGGTGGCGGGCTTCACCCCCGCCGAGCGCGCGAATGTCTCCACCGGCCCGCTGCACATCGCGCTCGGCCGCCGCGTGGCCGCCGAGCTCGCGCCGCGCTTCGACCACCGCACCCTCGTGCGGGTCACCGAGGGCGTCTACACCGTCATCCACGCGATGCTGGAGCGCGAGGGCATCGCCGAGCGATCCTACACCGGCCTCACGCCCGAGATCTACGCCCGCATCCGCGCCCATTACGCCCACAAGAACCGCGCCGTGGCGCGCGACTTCTGGGGCCGGCCCTGGTCGAAGGTGTTCCCCTCCCTGCCCTCGGCCCGGCTCGAGACCAACGATCTCGACCTCGACAGCCCGCGCGGCCCCGCCGGCCGGCAGGAGAAGAAGGTCGCCCGCCTGTTCCGCCAGGTGATGCCCGAGGTGGAGGCCTCCGTGGCCGCGGCCCTCGCCAGCCTGCCGCCCGAGCCCGCCGACCAGGAATAGGCCGCTCCCGGCATCGGGCCGCGCGCGGCTCGGCACCCGAGGCTGCTGCACTGCACATAACCCCTTGCATCCGACGGCAGGACCGATTATCTGGACGGCTTCAACTGTGGCGTCGTTTCCTCCGGCAAGGCCGGGCGGGGCGACAGGCGCGGGACGGGGCAGAGTTCCGACCGGCGCCGGATCCCCACACCAGCGGAAGCGACAGCGCAAGGCGTGCGAGCACGTTCCGTCGCCCCCCTACCCCGTCTTTGCCAGATGCGCTTGGCGATGGCAGCACCCGGATGGCACCGCCATTCCGGACAAAGGACCTGCTTTGACCAACGACACGTTCCGGGCCTTCGGCCTGGCCCCGACCATTCTGTCCGCGCTCGACCGCGCCGGCATGACCACCCCCACCCCGATCCAGGCCCAGGCCATCGCCCCTCAGATGGAGGGCCGCGACATCCTCGGCATCGCGCAGACCGGCACCGGCAAGACCGCCGCCTTCGCCCTGCCGATCCTGCACCAGATCCTGGAAATGCAGGGCCGTCCCTCGCCCAAGACCACCCGTGCGCTGGTGCTCGCCCCCACGCGTGAGCTCGCGGTGCAGATCGAGGAGGCCTTCCGCAAGTTCTCCGACGGCGCCCGCCTCTCCACCGCGCTGGTGCTCGGCGGCGTCTCGCGCAATTCGCAGATCCGCCGCATGGCGCGCGGTGTCGACGTGCTCGTCGCCACGCCGGGCCGCCTGACGGACCTGGTCGGCGAAGGCCACATCCGCCTCGACGAGACCCGCTTCGCGGTGCTCGACGAAGCCGACCGCATGCTCGACATGGGCTTCGTGCGCGAGGTGAAGAAGATCCACGCGGCACTGCACCCGCGCCGCCAGTCGGCCCTGTTCTCCGCCACCATGCCCGACGACGTGGCCGGCCTCGCCGAGGGGTTCCTGCGTGACCCGGTGCGCGTCTCCGTCGCCCCGCAGGGCGAGACCGCGGGCACCATCACCCAGAGCGTGGAAGTGATGGCCCATGCCGAGAAGCGCTTCCGGCTGGCCGAGCTCGTCGGCAGCTCCGATGTCTCCCGCGTCATCGTCTTCGCCCGCACCAAGCGCGGCGCCGACCGCGTGGCCGAGAACCTCGGCAAGGACGGCGTGCCGGCCGAGGCCATCCACGGCAACAAGGCCCAGAACGCCCGCCAGCGCGCGCTCGACGCGTTCCGCTCCGGCCGGGTGAAGGTGCTCGTCGCCACCGATATCGCCGCGCGCGGCATCGACGTGCCGGGCATCAGCCACGTGGTGAACTACGAGCTGCCCGACGAGGCGGAGAGCTACGTGCACCGCATCGGCCGCACGGGCCGCAACGGCCAGGACGGCGTGGCGATCACCCTCTGCTCGCCCGACGAGGGCGACAAGCTGCGCGCGGTGGAGAAGCTCACCCGCCAGCGGCTCGCGCCCGAGGGCTTCCAGCCCGCGCCCTCCACCACCGCCCGCAAGGGCCGTGGCGGCAAGCCGAACACCGCCCGCCGCGCCCAGCAGGACGGCGCGCTGAGCGCCAAGGCCCCGCGCGCCCCCGGCGGCGGCAAGCCCGCCTCGGCCCGCCGGCGCCCCCGCCGCTCCGGCGGCCGCTCCGGCGCCGCCGCCTGAGCCCTGCGGCACAGCACTGACATCACCGCCGCCGGGAGCCCTCCCGGCGGCGTTTTGCTGTGCGGGGGCGCGGTGGCGATGACAGTCCCGGACAGCCGGGCCGGCAGGCGCGCGCCGCTCTCCCGCACGGACTGCGCCTCTCCCGCGTGAGGGCGGAAGCCGCCTTCTGCCAGGGGACACCGCACCTCCGCTCCCCGAGCGTGGCGGGATCGGGGAGGTCGGGCGCTCCCCCTCAGGCGACGATCTTGGCCACGATGGCGCGCACGTCCTCGCGCGAGAGGGGGCGGTCGTCGACCATGTTGTGCAGGGTCAGCCCTTCCACGATCGCGTCGAGCGCGCGCACGGTGTGGCGGTCGAAATGCCGCCCGAGCGCGGCGCGGCTCTGGCCCAGCCAGCCCTGCATCACCGTGCGCAGCACCGGGATGCGGCCGGTATAGGCCCAGAGCTCGCACACAAGCTGCATGTTGCGCGGGGTCACGATCCGGTCTCCGGAGATGCACTCCACCACCGCTTCCGCCGCCTCCGCGGGCGTGTGGGCTGCGTCGAGCAGGGCGGCGTAATCGGCGTGCATCTCCTCGGCCAGCCGGGTGAAGGCCTCGAGCAGCAGCGCCTCCATGCCCGCGAAATGATAGGTCATCGAGCCCAGCGGCACGCCGGCCTCCGCTGCCACCCGCCGGTGCGTGGTGCCCGCCACGCCCTCGGTCGCGATCACCTCCAGCGTGGCGAGCAGGATGCGCTCGCGCCGGTCCGGGTCGCGGCCCCTGTGCGGCTTTTCGGTCACCTTCGCGTCATGCCTCCCGCTCGTGCTGCAGCACCCGGTTTACAGGCCCGGTGCCGGGATGTACATCTGGGGTGTACAGATGTACATGCTTCCGGCCCGCTCCGCGCCACGGCGCGCGGCCCGGTCTCTCCGCCAGATCCAGGTTCCCAAGGTGCCCCAATGTCGCCCGCCACTCAACGCCGCCGCTTCGCGCTCTACGTGCTGTTCTTCGTGCCGGGCGTGCAGTTCGCCTCCTGGATCGCGCGCACCCCGGCGATCCGCGACCGGCTCGGCGCCTCCACCGCGGAGATGGGGCTGATCCTCTTCGGCCTCTCCATCGGCGCGATGGCGGGCATCCTCGCCTCCACCCCGCTTGTTCTGAAATTCGGAACCCGGCCGGTGATCGGCGCCGGCATGGCCTCGGTCACGCTCGGCCTCGCGGTGGTGGCGCTCGGCGTGGCGGCGGGAGCGCCGCTGGTGGTCTCCTTAGGGCTCGCGATGGGCGGGCTCGGCATGGGCGCGCTCGACGTGGCGATGAACGTGGAGGCGGCGGAGGTGGAACGGCTGATCGGCCGCCCCTTCCTCACCGGCATGCACGGCTGCTTCAGCCTCGGCACGGTGGTGGGGGCGCTGGCGGGCATCGGGCTCACGGCCCTCGCCTTCCCGGTGCACTGGCACCTCGCGGCGGTCTTCGCCCTCTCGGTGCCGCCGCTGGTGCTGGCGATGCGCCACATCCCCTCGGGCTTCGGACGCCGCGCCGCACGGGCGGCGGCGGAGCACGGCCTGCCCCTGCCCGCGCCGCGCAGCTGGCGCGACCCGCGCCTCGCGCTCATCGGCGTGGTGGTGCTGGCCATGGCCCTGGCGGAGGGTGCCGCGAACGACTGGCTGCCGCTGCTGATGGTCGACGGCCACGGCTTCGGCGCCACCGCGGGCTCGCTGGTGTTCACCGGCTTTGCCACGGCGATGACCATCGGGCGCTTCTGCGGCGGCCCGGTGATCGCGCGCTACGGCCGCGCGACGGTGGCGCGGGCCAGTGCGGTCTCCGGCGCGCTCGGCGTGGGGCTGGTGATCTTCGGCGAGGGGCCGGTGGTGGTGGGCGCCGCGGTGGCGCTCTGGGGGCTGGGGGCGTCGCTGGGCTTCCCCGTCGCCCTCTCCGCCGCGGGCGAGACCGCCCGGCCCGGCGAGAGCGCTGCCGCCCGGGTGGGGCTGGTGGCCACGGCGGGCTACGTGGCCTTCCTCGTCGGCCCGCCGCTGCTGGGCTTCCTGGGCGAGACCTTCGGCCTGCGCGGCGCGATGCTCGTGGTGCTGGTGCTCATGGCCATCGCCGCGGCGCTCGCCCCCGCGCTCGGCAGCGGACGGGTGGGCACGGGCCACGAGGCCCGGGCCTGATTTTCCGCGCCCCGGGGTGATCCGGGGCGGGCTGCGGCGCGTAGACCCATTGATGAAACCGAACCGCGCCCGCACGCTTCCCGCATGAGCGACACAGCACCCGCCCTGATCTGGTTCCGCCGCGACCTGCGGCTGGCCGACAATGCCGCCCTCACCGCCGCGGCGGCGGAGGGGCGCCCGGTGATCCCGGTCTTCGTGCTCGACCCCGAGACCGAGGCGCTGGGAGCAGCGGCGCGCTGGCGGCTGGGGCTCGGCCTCGCCGAGCTCACCCGCAGCCTCGAGGCCCGCGGCCTGCGCCTGGTGCTGCGCCGGGGCGAGGCGCGGCGCGTGCTCGGCCAGCTCGCCGCCGACACCGGCGCCGGCGCCCTGCACTGGACCCGGCTCTACGACCCCGCCTCGGTGGCGCGCGACACGAAGGTGAAGGCGGAACTGCGCGCGGACGGGCTCGACACCGTCTCCCACCCCGGCCATGTGCTCTTCGAGCCCTGGAGCGTGCAGACCGGCACCGGCGAGCCCTACAAGGTGTTCACCCCGTTCTGGAAAGCCGTGCGCGGCCGCGGGCAGGACCCCGCCCTGCCGGTGCCCGACATGCGCCCGCCCACGCGCTGGCCGGCGGGCGATCGGCTGGAGGACTGGGAGCTGGAGGCGGGCATGAACCGCGGCGCCGCGGTCGTCGCCCCCTTCACCGCGGTGGGCGAGCAGGCGGCGCGCGGCCGGCTCTCGGCCTTCCTGCACCACCATCTCGAGAGCTACGCGCAGGACCGCGACCGGATGGACCGCCCGGCCACCTCGCGCCTCTCGGAAAACCTCACCTGGGGCGAGATCTCGCCGCGCACGGTCTGGCACGCCGGCTGGCAGGCGATCGAGGAGGGGCGGCCGGGCGCCGAGGCCTTCCTGCGCGAGCTGGTGTGGCGCGACTTCGCCTGGCACCTGCTGCACCATTTCCCGGCCCTCGCCGAGCGCAACTGGCGCGAAGACTGGGACGCCTTCTCCTGGCGCGGCGACAGCGAGGAGGCCGAGGCCTGGCGCCGCGGCATGACCGGCGAGCCCATGGTCGACGCCGCGATGCGCGAGATGTACGTGACCGGCACCATGCACAACCGCGCGCGGATGATCGTGGCCTCCTACCTCACCAAGCACCTGCTCACCGACTGGCGCATCGGCCGGGCCTGGTTCGAGGATTGCCTGGTCGACTGGGACCCGGCCTCCAACGCCCTCGGCTGGCAGTGGACCGCGGGCTCCGGCCCCGACGCCGCCCCCTATTTCCGCGTCTACAACCCGGCGCTGCAGGCGCAGAAATTCGACCCCGACGGCCGCTACCGCCACCGTTTCCTCGCCGGTTTCGGCCCCGGACGCACCCATGGCGACGCGCTGAGCTACTTCGACGCGGTGCCCCGCTCCTGGGGGCTCACCGCCGAGACGCCCTACCCCGAGGCGCCGCTCATCGGGCTGAAGGAGGGCCGCGAGCGCGCCCTTGCCGCCTACGGCACCCTGCGCGACTGAGCCGCCTGCACGAAATCTTCATCCTCCCCGCGTAGCCCTGTCGGTGCCCGGGGCGCAGCGGCCGGGCGCCCCCGGCCTCGCGCGCGCTGCGGCGTCTGCGTGCGGGATGTGCGAGTTCTGCTCGAAATGCGGGGTCGGCAGGTTGAAACATCGGGAGGTTCGAAACAGGCTGGCCCAGAGGATGACCACCCCCTTTCCCGCCGGCACGGCCGGTCGCGGCGTGCCGGACGCCGGCTTGGCGAGGCGGGAAAATCATGTTCAGATACCGCCGCGGCGTGTTTCGGGGCCCGGTCTCCGGGCCTGCCGCCCGCGGCCCGCCGCGACGACCAGGAACAACAGGATCCCCCAGTGCCCCGTCAGATCTTCCTTTACGGAACCCTGCGCGACCCGCGCATCCTCGAAACCGTGGCCGGCCCCGGCGCCGCCGGGCTGCGCCTGCGCCCGGCCCGATGCCCGGATCACGCTGCGCTGGAAGTGGCGCAGACCGGCTGCCCGGTGCTGCGCCCCTGCCCCGGCGCCGAGGCCGAGGGGCTGCTGCTGGAGGACCCGGGCGCCGGGGTGATGGCCCGGCTGGAGTTCTTCGAGGCAGGGTTCGGCTATGCCCTCGCCCCCGTCACGGTCATCACCGCGGCGGGCGAGAGCGAGGCGCTGGCCTGGCTCGACCCCGGCGAGACGCTGCAGGCGGCCGGGCGCTGGGACCTCGCCGCCTGGACCCGGGCCGACGGCGGCGTGATGGCGGAGGCCGCGCGCGAGTACATGGACTACATGGACCGCGGCGCGGCGGCCCCCGCTCTCTGGCACGGGGTCACCATCCGCGCCCGCGCCCGCGCGAATGCCGCGCGCGAGACCCCGGTGCAGGCCCTGCGCCACGGCTTCACCCGCGACGACGTGGAGCTCGTGAAGCTCGAGCGGCCCTACGCGAACTACTTCGCGGTGGAGGAGCACAGCCTGCGCTTCCGCCGCTTCGACGGCGCCATGTCCGCGCCCATGCTGCGCGCCGTCTTCACCTCCGGCGACGCGGTGACCGTGCTGCCCTGGGACCCGGTGACCGACCGGGTGCTGGTGATCGAGCAGTTCCGCGCCGCGCCCTGGGCGCGCGGCGACAAGGCGCCCTGGACGGTGGAGACCGTGGCCGGCCGCTGCGACAGCGACGAGAGCGCCGAGGAAGCCGCCCGCCGCGAGGCGCGCGAGGAAGCCGGGCTCGAGCTGGGCCGGCTGGAGCAGGTCGCCGCCTACTACCCCTCGCCCGGCGCCACGGCGGAATTCCTCGTCTCCTTCGTGGCGGAGGCCGATCTCGGCGCGGCGGGCGGCGTGCACGGGCTCGACATCGAGGGCGAGGACATCCGCGCCTTCACCCTCTCGCTCGACGCGGCCCTCGCCGGGGTGCGCAGCGGCGAGATCGCCAACGGCCCGCTGGTGCTCTCGCTGTTCTGGCTCGCCGCGCAGCGCGAGAACCTGCGCCTGGCCTGGAGCGCTTGATATCGGGGCGGTGAGGTCCTAATTTCCAAGCGAACGCCTCACCGCCCAGGAAACCACACCATGTCCATGTACAAAGATCTCCCGCAGGCCGTCGGCCACACGCCGCTGATCCGGCTGCGCAAGGCCTCCGAGCTCACCGGCTGCGAAATCCTCGGCAAGGCGGAGTTTCTCAACCCCGGCCAGTCGGTGAAGGACCGCGCGGCCCTCGGCATCATCACCGACGCGGTGGCCAGCGGGCGGCTCGCCCCCGGCGGCACCATCGTGGAGGGCACGGCCGGCAACACCGGCATCGGGCTCGCGCTGGTCGGCGCGTCGATGGGCTTTCGCACGGTGATCGTGATCCCCGAGACCCAGGCGCAGGAGAAGAAGGACATGATCCGCCTCGCCGGGGCGGAGCTGGTGGAGGTGCCCGCGGTGCCCTACCGCAATCCCAACAACTACGTGAAATACTCCGCCCGCCTCGCCGCCGAGCTGGCGAAGACCGAGCCGAACGGCGCCATCTGGGCCAACCAGTTCGACAACGTGGCCAACCGCCAGGCCCATGTCGACACCACCGCCCCGGAGATCTGGGAGCAGACCGGCGGCAAGCTCGACGGGTTCATCTGCGCCGTGGGCTCGGGCGGCACGCTGGCGGGCGTCGCCATGGGCCTGCGCGAGCGCTCGAAGGACGTGAAGATCGGCCTCGCCGACCCCGATGGTGCCGCGCTCTACAACTGGTATGCGAACGGCGAGCTGAAATCCGAGGGCTCCTCGATCACCGAGGGCATCGGCCAGGGCCGCATCACCGCCAACCTTGAGGGGCTGACGGTGGACATGCCCTTCAACGTGCCCGATGCGGAGGCGCTGCCGGTGATCTTCGATTTGCTCTCCGAGGAGGGCCTGTGCCTCGGCGGCTCCTCGGGCATCAACGTGGCCGGCGCCATCCGCATGGCCAGGGAGATGGGCCCCGGCCACCGCATCGTCACCATCCTGTGCGACTACGGCACGCGCTACCAGTCGAAGCTCTTCAACCCCGCCTTCCTGCGCGAGAAGAACCTGCCCGTGCCCGCCTGGCTCGACCGCCCGGCCCGCGCCATCCCGCAGGTGTTCGAAGAGGCCTGAGCCCGCGCCGGTCGCCGCGTCCGCCCCTCCCCCCGGGGGGAGGGCGAAGGCCCGGGCTGCGGCCCGTTCGCGCCCGGCCCGGCTGCCGATCCCGACACCGAAACCAGCCCGGCGCGCGGCGCCGCCGCCCCGCCTGCCCCCCCGGTCCGGTCCGGAACCCGAGCGCCCGCGAGGCGCTGCGCACGGGCCTCGCCCCGGCGCGGGCCGGCGATCCGCTCCCTCCCGAGCGGTTGCCAGCCCGCACCGGGGGTTTTTCCGAGCACGGCTCCGCAGGCCTGCCCGCATCCGCCCGTTCGGCACGCGCGAGCCCTGTCCACCGGGCGCGCAGCGCCCGGCCCGGCCCAAGGAGGCGGTCACCGACAGGTGAGCGCATCGCGGGAGCGCCCCGGCCGCAAGGCCTCCTGCGGATGGGAGCGGGGCCCTCCCGCCCTCCGTCGACCCGCCCCTTGCGGGGCGCGTCTCCTGCGGTTTGGGCCGGGCCGCGCCGGCGCGCGGCTGCAGCGCGGGCCAGGTGCCGGAGCGCCCGGCGCCGGCCCGCGCACCGGACGCCTCCCGGTCTTGCGCAGGTGCGCAGGCGTGACCGACGGGCTCCGACCCCGGCGCCGGCGGCCCCGCGCGCCACATCCCGCGCGGGCTTCGTCGTGACGGCCACCGGGGGGCGGGGCCGGTCGCCGCCCGGCGTTGCCCCCACCGGGTACCGCCCGCCCCCTCTTGCAGGCTCCGCGCATCGTGCGCGGGCGCGACCGGCCGGGGGCTTGCGCCGCCCTCGCCGCCCGACGATATTGGCCGCCCGCCCAATATCCGCATCGAGGCAGCTTCCGTGATCCGCCATTTCCTCGCCCTGCTGCTCCTGGTTGCCGCACTCGGCCTGCCCACGGCGGCGCAGGAACCGCTGTCGGATACCGGCAAGATCATAGACCGCTGGGAGACCCTCGCCGACCGGGCCA
The DNA here is from genome assembly GCF_003448965.1 of Oceanicella sp. SM1341. GTDB lineage: Bacteria > Pseudomonadota > Alphaproteobacteria > Rhodobacterales > Rhodobacteraceae > Paroceanicella. Next base: position 13,773 of record NZ_QRGC01000046.1, on the reverse strand, counting down.
AGACGGCGCTGGAGAACGAGGAGAGCACCACGCCCTCGCTCGAGCGCCTGCGGCTCGACCTCGTGCAGCAGCGCGCCGAGGCGGAAACCCTGCGCGACCGGGCGGAGACCGCGCTCGCGCCGCTGCGCGCCCAGAGCGAGGCGCTCGGCCCGCCGCCGGGAGACGGGGAAGAGGAAGCCGGAGAGATCGTCCGCCGCCGGGCCGAGCTCGACGACGCGATCACCGCGGCGGAGGTGCCGGTGAAGGCCGCCTCCTCGGTGGCGCGGCAGACGGAGGCGCTCATCGCCTCCATCGACGAGGAGCTGCACCGCCGCTTCACCGCCGAGCTGCTCTCGCAGCACCCGCTGCCGCTCAGCCCCTCGAGCTGGGGCGACGCGCTGAGCGAGACGGCCCGGGGCCTCGTGCCGCCGCTGAGCACCGGGCTCGACGCCATGCTCGCCACCGGCGCCGCGCTCTGGGTCTCGGTGGGTTCCGGCGCGCTGGGGCTCATGCTGCTCCTGGGCATCCGCAGCCGGGTGATGCGCTGGTTCGAGCGCCGGCTCTCGCCCTCGTTCTCGCGCGGGCAGCGCGAGCATGTCTGGGTGGGGGCCGGCCTCACCTTCGCCGCGCTGCTGCTGCCGGCGGCCGGGGCCACGCTGCTGCTCTACGCGCTCGACACCTCGGGCCTGCTCGCCGGCATCGCGCCGCCGCTGGTGCGCGATCTCGGCGGCTTCGCGGCCATCATGGTCACCGCCTACTGGCTGTCGGAGGCGCTCTTCGGCCCCGACGTGCCGGCACGCCAGCTGCTGCCCATGGCCGAGCGCCCGGGCCGCAAGGCCGCGCGCATGACCCTGCTGCTCGGCCTCGTGACCGGGCTCGACCACATCGCCATCGGCGGCGAGACCTCGGTGAACCTCTCGCTCGCCACGCTCACCGTGCTCAACGTGGTGCTGGTCGTCACCGGCGCCGTGGCGCTCTACCGGCTCGGCCGCGCCCTCATCCCCGACCACCAGCCCGACGCCTCCCCCGAGCCCGACGAGGATGACGACGACGACGAGGATGACGGCCGCAGCCGCGAACCGCTGGCCACCCTGCTCGCGGCGCTGGTCGCGCGCGGGCTGCGGCTGGTGGCACTCATCGCCCCGGTGCTCGCGGTGCTGGGCTTCTTCGCCGCCTCGCGCTTCCTCTTCTACCCCACGGTGCGCACCGGGGCGCTCATCGGCATCGTGCTCGTGCTCGTCGCCCTGGTGCAGGACGGGGTGGAGGCCGCCCTCACCGGCACGGACGGCACCCGCAAGGAGCATTCGCCCCTGCGCCTGCTGCCGATCCTCGCCGCCGTGGGGCTGATCGTGCTCTGCCTGCCGGCGCTCGCGCTGATCTGGGGCGCGCGGGAAAGCGAGCTGGGCGAGATCTGGTACCTGCTCAACGACGGCCTCTCCATCGGCGACGCCCGCATCCGCCCGATGGACTTCCTCATCTGCATCCTGGTCTTCGCCGTCGGCTACTTCCTCACCCAGCTCGTGCAGCGCGTGCTCAGCAATGCCGTGCTGCCCCAGACCCGCCTCGACAGCGGCGGACAGAAGGCCGTGGTGTCGATGGCGGGCTACGTGGGGCTGGTGATCGCCGCCGTCGCGGCCATCGCCGCCGGCGGGCTCGACCTCTCCAGCCTCGCCATCGTGGCCGGCGCGCTCTCCGTGGGCGTGGGCTTCGGGCTGCAGAACGTGGTGTCGAACTTCGTCTCCGGCCTCATCCTGCTGCTCGAGCGCCCGGTGAAGGAGGGCGACTGGATCCGCGTCGGCGAATGGGAGGGCACGGTGAAGCGCATCTCGGTGCGTGCCACCTCGGTGCAGACCTTCGACCGCGCCATCGTGGTGGTGCCCAACGCCGACCTGATCACCACCTCGGTGCTCAACCGCACCCATTCGAGCACCACGGGCCGGCTGATCATCCCCGTCAGCGTGGCCTACGGCACCGACACCCGGCGCGTGGCGCGCATCCTGGGCGAGATCGGCGACGCCTCGCTGCTGCTGCTGCGCCGGCCCGCGCCCTTCGTGCTGTTCAAGGGCTTCGGGGCGAGCGCGCTCGAGTTCGAACTGCGCGGCTACCTGCGCGACGTCTCCACCACCCTCGACGCCACCAACGAGCTCAACCACGCCATCGCCGAGCGCTTCCGCGACGAGGAGATCGAGATCCCCTTCGCCCAGAGCGACGTGACCCTGCGCAACGCGGGCGAGATCGCGGCCCTTCTGGCCCGCGGCGCGGCCCCCGGGCCCGGCGGCGAATCCGGCTCCGGGTCCGGCGGCACGGACGGCGGGAACCTCCCCGCGGCCGGGGCGCCGCGGGGCGGCGAGGCCCCCTTCTCGCCGCCCGCGGGCCCCGACCTTCCAGCCGGCGGCGCCGGTGACACGAACGACGGAGGAGACAGCCGATGACCGAGCCCCTTTTCCGCGCCGACGCCTACCTGCGCGAGGCCCCCGCCACCGTGGCAGCCCTCACCCCGGAGGGTGGCATCGTGCTGGAGGCGAGCCTGTTCTACCCCACCGGCGGCGGCCAGCCCGGCGACAGCGGCCGGCTCGAGATCGGCCCCCGCAGCTGGGACATCGCCACCACGGTGAAGGGCGGGGACGGCGCGATCGTGCTCGTGCCCGCGCCGGGCGGCCCCGCCCTGCCCGCCCCCGGCGAGACCGGGCAGCAGGTGCTCGACTGGGCGCGCCGCCACCGGTTGATGCGGGTGCACACGGCGCTGCACCTGCTCTCGGTGGTGGTGCCGCTGCCGGTCACCGGCGGCGCGATCGGCGAGGACAAGGGCCGGCTCGACTTCGACATGCCCGAGCCGCCGGAAGACAAGGACGCGCTGGAGCGCGCGCTCAACGCCCTCATCGCCGCCGATCATCCGGTGACCGAGCGCTGGATCACCGAGGCCGGGCTCGCCGCGCAGCCGGAACTGGTGAAGACCATGTCGGTGAAGCCTCCCGCCGGCACCGGCCGCGTGCGGCTCGTGCGCATCGGGGGCCCGGACACGCAGATCGACCTGCAGCCCTGCGGCGGCACCCATGTGGCGCGCACGGCCGAGATCGGGCCGGTGACGCTGGGAAAGCTGGAGAAGAAGGGCCGGCAGAACCGCCGGCTCTCGGTGATCCTCGCCGGCTGAGGCCCGCCGCGCGGGGCCCCGGACGGCGCGTCGGCGGCCTGTCCGGGCCGCCCGATTGCCGGGGGCCGGGCCCCTGCCCCATCAGTTCCCCGTCAGTTCCCCGACAGTCCGAGCGGAACCGTGAGGGTGAGGAAACCGGCCGTGCCTTCCAGCCGGTTGCGCGCCGCGAACTCGCGGTACACCCGCAACCGGGCCGCCACGGGGGTGGCGCCGATCCGGAAATTGTAGGCCGCCGTGGCTCCCAGCGCCGCCACCCGGCCCTTGAAGCTGCCCAGCCGCGCCCCGGCGCCGCTGTCGCCGGTGAGCTGCTCGTAGTAGTAGCCCACCACCCCGGCGGAGAAGGCCGGGGTGATCTGCCGGGTCACCGCCCCCTCGAGGTGGAACTCGGTTCCGGTGCGGTAGTCGGTGTCGGGGTTCTCGCCGTTGAGGGTGATGCCGGCGGCGGCGGAGAGGTCCCAGCCGCTGTCGGGGTCGAACCAGGTGACGGCGCCGCCCAGGTCGAGCCCCCAGCGATGAAAGGCGACATTCGCCACCTCGCCCTCCTCGTAATTGCCCAGCGGCACGTTCACCAGCGCCGAGGCGGACCAGTGCAGCCGCCCCGCGTGCCAGCCCAGCGAGGCGCCGAGCACCGGGTCTCCCACCGTGAAGACATCGTCGGAGACCGAGGCGCCGAGCCCGCTGCCGGCGAGCGCCAGCGCGGCGTCGACATCCTGCCCGCCCACCGGCAGCGTGCCCTGCAGCGCAAGGCTGCCGCCCAGGACCTCACCCGGCAGGACCCAGAGCGCGGTGAGCAGGTCGATGTAGGCGACCGCGTCGATATCGGCCACCAGCTCGCCCCCCAGCGGCAGGCTCTGCCCGGCGCTTGCCGAGCCGGAGTAGAGGTAGAGATCGTTCTGCACGTAGAGGCCCGCCGGCGGCAGGATGCCCGCCTGGGCCGAACGGGTGCCCAGAAGGTAGAAGCCCGTGCCGCTTTCCGCGGCCTCGCTCCTGTCCGCACCGCTGCCCAGCGCGAGCGCCAGGGCCAGGAAACCGGTCGTTCTGCTCACGCTCATGCGCCTGTCCTCCCGGCCGGACGTGTCCGCGCGCCGGCGCGCCCCCGGCCAGCGGCACGCGCCGGGGGCAATCTAGCACGAAGCGCGCGGGAATGCCGCATGCAGAGATGCTCGCCGCCCCGGCCTGCATCCCGCCAGCGCGGCGGGATGCAGGCGCGCGCGCGACGCGCTGTCGGGGCTCCGGCGGCGACGCACCCGGGGCGCCGGCCCGTCTCCGATGCGGGAGCGGCTGTCGGCACGCGGCCTCGCCCGGGCATGGACGAAGCTCCGGCCGGAACCGGGCCGCAGAGCGAGCCCGGCCGAAGCGCGGGCCCGGGCGCGATCCCGCCCGCCGGGCACAGAGCCTTGGAAGAACGGGCCTCGGAAGAACGGCGCGCCCGCCCCCCGCACGGCCGGCGGGCACATCCCGAAGCCCCCCGGCCGTGCGGCCGGAGCGGCCGCGAGCGCCCCCGGGGGCGCGGCTCAATCGTTCGCGATGGTGGAGATGGTCACCCGCACCACGCTGTCGACGACCACCCGGGCGCCGGGCCGCAGACCGCGGGCGAAGGCGCGGTGCTGCGCGTCGACGACGGTGATGGTGTGCAGCGCTCCGTCCGCCTCGCGGTAGCGCACCGTGTCGCCCAGCCGGGACACCGACACCACCTCGACGGTGCGGCGGGTGGCAAGCACATCGCTGCGCGCGGGCAGGTTGTCACGCAGGCCGACCACGCTCACGCCCATGGCGGCCTGCGCGGCCTCGCCCGGGCGGGCGAGCCGCACCACCGTGCTGTCGACGATCAGCATCTGCACGAGATCGCCGGGATGCACGGCGTCGAGCGGGCCCACCTCGGGGTCGACCGTGACACCGATCCGGCTGCCCTCATCGTCGACAAGCACGGCCTGCCGGGTGTCCGGGTCGATCACCTCGACAGTCATCACCCCGCCCAGGGCGGATTGCACCCGCGCCTCGGCGGGAACCGGCTCGCGCCTGCCGCAGGCGGCCAGCAGGACGGCGGTGGCGGAGAGGGCGAGCAGCGCCGGGCGCAGGCGCGGCAGAAATGGGATCGTCATCGTCGAAGGCTCCTCTGTCCGACCGCCCGCAGGCACGCTCCGGCGGGCAGCACCCGCCGGCCGGAGCAGCCTATGCCCCCGGCACCGGGCGACGGAAGGCGGCATTTCGTCTGCCCGGCGCTCATCGCGGCGGCATCCGCTCCTGCAGCAGGTCGAGAAAGGCGCGCACGGCGGGGTTTGCCCGGCGGCTCTGCGGCCAGAGCGCGGTGATGTTGTCGCGCAGGACGGCATGTTCCTCCAGCACCGGCACCAGCGCGCCCCGGGCCACGTAGGGAGCGGCGACGAAATCCGCCGTGATGCCGATGCCGCCCCCCGCGACGAGCACCGCCATCAGCGCTTCGCCCGCATCGGTCACGATACCGGCCGGCGGCAGGATCTCGACCTCCCGCCCCCCGACGCGAAATGGCCAGCGCAGCAACCGCCCGGTGCTGAGATACCGCAGGTTCACCGTGCTGTGCCCGGCCAGCGCGTCGGGATGGGCGGGCGTGCCGCGCGCGGCGAGATAGGCCGGCGCGGCGAAGCAGCAGAAGCGGTGCGGGGCGAGCCGCCGTGACAGGAGCTGCGAATCCGCCAGGTCGCCGATGCGCAGGGCGATGTCGACCCCCTCGCCCACCAGATCGACGTACCGGTCGCTCAGCCGCAGGTCGACGCTCACCCCCGGATGGCGTTCGCGGAACGTCGGCAGCAACGGCGCGATCAGGTGGATGCCGACCGGCAGCGAGGCCGCGATGCGCAGGGTTCCGGAAGGCTCCGCCCGGGCCGCCGTCGCCACCTGCTCGATCTCCTCGGCCGCGCGCAGCAGCTGCAGCGCGCGCTCGTGCAGCTCGGCTCCCTCGGGCGTGAGCGTGAGCGCGCGCGTGGTTCGGGCGAGCAGGACGACACCCAGTGTCTCCTCCAGCCGACGCACGCTCTTGCTCACCGCGGAGGGCGACACCGACAGCGCGCGCGCCGCCGCGGTGAAGCTGCCCAGCGAGCCGACACGGGCGAAGGCGACGAGGCCGGTGAGCCGCTCCAGGGCAAATTGTTCCTTCATGGAAATACTGAAGCGCATCACGGCGCGATTATCAACCCGGCCTGCCAGCCACAAATGGGCAGCAGACCAGGACAGATCGCAAGGAGATCCCCATGACCGAGATGATGAACGCGGTCCGGCTGCATCGCTTCGGCGGCCCGGACGTGCTGCGCCACGAGGAGGCGCCCCGCCCCGTGCCGGCGCCCGGCGAGGTGCTGGTGCGGGTGCATGCCGTGGGCCTCAACCCGCCCGACTGGTATCTGCGCGATGGGTATCGCGCTTTGCCGCCCGAGTGGCAGCCGCGCGCCGCCTTTCCGCTGATCCCCGGCTGGGACATCTCCGGCGTGGTCGCGGCGACCCCGGATCAGGTGCATGAATTCCGCCCCGGGGACGAGGTTTTCGCGCTGGTCCGCTTTCCCGAGACCGTGATGCAGGGAGGCGGGGCCTGTGCCGAGTACGTGAGCGTCCCGGCAGGCCAGCTGGCCGCGAAGCCCGCCGGCCTCAGCCACGCCGAGGCCGCGGGCGCGCCGATGTCGTTGCTCACCGCATGGCAGTTCCTCATCGAGACGGGTCACGACGCGCCGAACCCTCTGCAGTCATTCCCCCACGCCCCGGTGCCGCTGGAGGGGCGGACCGTCGTGGTCAACGGCGCTGGCGGCGGCGTGGGCCATCTGGCGGTGCAACTGGCCCTCCGGGCCGGCGCAGAGGTGATCGCCATCGCTTCCGCCCGGCACGAGGCGGCATTGCGCGACCTCGGGGCTCACAGGTTCATCGACTACACCCGCGAGGACCCCGCCGCGGCACTGCGCGGCGTCGATCTGGTGCTCGACACCGTGGGAGGGGCCGGCAGCAGCCGTTTTCTCGGCGTGCTGCGGCGCGGCGGCGCCCTGTTCCCGGTCTTTCCCATGGGGTTCGCCGGCCATGCGGAGGCGGAGGAGCTCGGCATCACCGTGTCGACCACCCAGGTGCGCTCCGACGGCGCGCAGCTTTCCCGCGCGGCGGAGCTTCTGGCCGACGGCCGTCTTCGCGTGCTGATCGACAGCACCTACCCCCTGGCCGAGGCCGCCCGCGCCCATGCACGCGCGGAGCGGGGCGGCATCGGCGGCAAGATCGTGCTCACCGTCGTGCAGTAGGATTGCGGACACCCCGGGGGGATGGCCGACGCTGACAAGGCGCAAGGGCGACGGGGCCCCCCGGACATCCGCCGCCCTCGACCTGACTGCGTCGCCTCCCCTCGCGCGGCTTCCCGGCTACGACGCGCCGCGACACCCTGACAGCCCTGCCACATGCGGTCATCGACCGGACCTGGTCGGCACGCGCGATTGACGACAATGCTGGGAGCTCGCCTATTGATCGGATCGCTGCAGGCGGAGATCACTACGGGCGGAGAGAGAGACCGTGAAACCCGAACCGTGGCGGAGAGGGGGAATCGGCTTACTGATTGTGCTAGAAAGATAATCTCCGTCCCGCCGTAAGAGATCGGGCTTAGTTCGGCGGATTTGTAGGGCAATAAGTAGGGCAGTTTGTGCGCTTGATCAAGGCTGGGAGGGGAAGGGGCCATTGTCGGGAAAAGCCGACATAGGCAGATATGGCTCCTTGAGTGCTCGCGTCGTCAGTTGCACTATAGGGATATAAAAATGGAGTATGTGCGGTGCGAGTGAGGGAGGCTTTATGGCGGTTTTTCTGGATGGAATAGCTGCGCAGTATTACAGAGGTATCGGAGCGGAGATCCAGTATATCGCACCTTTCACTCACATGAATTTCTTCATAGGAGCGAACAACTCTGGAAAATCTATAGTGCTTAGCCTCCTTCATTCTCATGCGGCATCTCTGAAAAAAAGTGCAGTAATAAGCGGAACGGACGCGCATAGAGGCCGGGATACTGGTGAGTTCAAGGTCGCCATAGGAAGAGATAAGAACTTTATAATGAGTTCCATAAGGGACTATTCAGGAAATAAGCATAAATTTCAGAATCCTATAGGTGGAAAAAATGCGACATATGAAAGTGAGTTTAGAACAGTTGTAGAAAGCGTTTCGAACGCTGGTCTTGTTTGGTATCAGTACCATGAGAGGAAGAAAGCTAAAATATTTCCGGACGTGGATAACAATATAGCGGAGAAATGGACGGAGAAGTGGAGCTCTATATGGAATTATCTAAAACCGTTATCTGGCGGGGGGGGAGTAAACCTCTGGATACATGAGGTCCTCAACGCTTTGGCTGAAATGGCGGTGCGGGAGCTTCCGTCTATTCATCTAATCCCAGCAAAAAGAACGTTGGGAGGAAAGGGGGAGGCATTCGAGGATCTTAGCGGGAAGGGATTAATTGACCACTTGGCGACCCTTCAGAATCCATCGTGGAATATGCAGGAAGATAGAGAAAAGTTCAAAAAAATAAACAAATTCGTACAAGAAGTGACCGGAAAGCATGATGCAAATCTAGAAATACCAAATGATAGGGAGCACGTTCTTGTGCATATGGACAATAAAGTTCTTCCACTTTATTCTCTAGGTACGGGAATTCACGAAGTTGTTCTGATAGCTGCGTTCTGCACAATTCATGATAGCAGTATTATGTGCATTGAAGAGCCTGAAATCCACCTTCATCCCTTGCTGCAGAGAAAGCTCATAAATTACCTAAAAATCAATACAGATAGTCAGTATTTTATAGCAACACATTCTCCTTCATTTATAGATACACCTGCTTCTCACGTATTTCATGTGGAGAATGATGGAAATCATTCTCGAATAAGGCCAGTTTTGACACGTAACGAGCAACGCAGCATATTGGATGACTTAGGTTCTTTGGCATCGGACATATTACAGGCTAACTCTGTAATATGGGTGGAGGGGCCCTCGGATAGAATATATCTTAATCACTGGATAAAGGCCTTCGACTCAGGTCTTCGGGAGGGTATTCACTATACAATTATGTTCTACGGTGGCGGGCTAATCCGGCATCTCACTGCCGCTGATGATGCACTGGACGAATTCATTAGGCTTCGTGATCTCAATCGCAATATGGCGGTAATTCTCGATAGCGACAGAGATTCTGCATCGGAAGCTCTAAAGCCCCATGTCGCTCGCTTGGTCGCCGAGATAAATCAGAATGGGGGGTTCGCTTGGGTCACCGCCGGTCGTGAGATTGAAAACTATGTGGATGGAGACCAACTGCAGGCTGCACTCCAAGATCAACACCCAAAGCTCTATAAAAAGCGGGGCGAAACAGGTCAGTTCGATCACGCATTCTATTTCTATCGGGACGATCCAAGTAGCCCCGGCAAGCATAAGATATACACGACAGGCGATAAGGTCGGCGCTGCAATTCGTGTCTGCTCAGACGCGCCACAGCTTGATATTTTGGATTTAAATGAACGCCTAGAGGAACTTACCGAAATGATCTACCGGGCTAACGGGCTACCTTCAAGACGTGAGGGCGCCTCGTAATTCGCGCGGGCGCCAAACTGGAATTTGTGGGAGCACCCCCGATAGGTTGCGCGCGTCTAAGCATCCCAACGTCTGAAGTGAAAATTCCCGGCTAGGATTAGGATAAAGTCAGCGAGGCACAGCGATTGTGACGGAGGATCCCGCCGCCAGGTCAGGCGGCTGGGACCGTCTATCGTAGTTTCGCCCTACCCTGCCCCACCGAGCGCCGCGGCCACCTTGGCCCGCAGCACGTCCTCGGAGGCGCGGAGCGTCTTCACCGCATCGGGCACCGACCGCTTCACGTAATCGACCGCCGTCTCGATCTGCGCGGCATCCGGCAGCGCGCCGGTGGCGGGCAGCGTCACTCCGGCCCTGCGGAGCGCCAGGCGCACCCCGGTCATGATGGCGGCATCGAGGGCGGCTCGGTGCTTCGCCTCGATGTCGAGGCCGAGGCGCTGCTTGGCGACGAGGGCCAGCCAGGCGACCAGCACCGAGGCGAGGGTGCCGGCGAGCTCGAGCGCCACGGGCGCGAGGGCGTTGAGGATGGTGTGCATGTCAGGCTCCTGTCAGCCAGGTGAGGATACGGGAGAGGAAGGACGGCCGGGCCGCGGCCGGCTCCGGCTCTGGGTCAGGGGCAGGTTCGGGCGGCTCGGGCTCCACCAGCGCCAGGAACTCGGGCACGGGCATGGCGCGCAGCACGCCCTGCAGGCGGCCGGCTTTGTCCGCGCGCCAGATCGGCACCGGGTTCTCGGGGTACGTCCCGGCACGGAACAGCTCGCGCTCGGCATCGCGGCGCGGGATGATCTCGGGCGGCTTGTGCCAGTTGTCGAAGGCGAGGGCCGCGCCGCGGCGGTCGCCGGCGTTGAGCAGCTCCACCAGCCGCGCGCGGGTGATGCCGCCGGTGTTGAAGTCGAACGAGACGAGCGCATCGAACTCGTGCTGGGCGAGCGGCACGTCGACCGCCGCCAGCACGCGCGCCTCGCAGAGGGCGAGATCGGCGCGGAAGATCTTCACCGCTTGGCGCACGGCGGCGTCGAGATCCGCCGGCATGCCGGGCGGCATGGCGCCGGGGTCGGGGCCCCCTGCCCCGGCGGTGTGGCCGATGCCGAAGGTCCAGATGCCCTTCGTGTCGCGGTAGGGGGCGGGCACAAGGCCCTCATGCGCGGCCAGGGCGGCCACGCCTTGCAGGGATGTTCTCATGGGGGATCTCCGGGAGAGAGGATGGCGCCGGGCTTACCGGCCACGGGCCTCGATGCTGGCCTTGAGCTCGCCGATGGCGGCGAGGATGTTGTCGAGCTTCTGGCGGTCTCCGGCGGCGGTGATCTCGGCGAGGCGCATGCGGTCGGCAAGCTGCTCGACGCGCCGGGTGCGCTCGGCGCCGGCATCCTCCACCGCGCCGATGCGCGCCTGCATGGTGGCGTAGGTCGCCGTCACCACCACGATCATCGTGCCGATGGAGATCAGGTTGCCGACGCTCACGGTGCGGTCGAGGCGCATGGGCTTGTCCTTCTCGCGCTGCGGCGGCCCGGGTGACTGGATGTTCATGGGCAATGCTCCGGCATCGCGGCCGCTCACGCCGCGACGGCGAAGCCGACCGAGACGGCGTAGTCGTGCAGATGCTTCATCAGCGCGGCGATCTGCGTGTCGGACTTCGCCTGGTTGAACACGAACAGCGAGTTGACGAAGCCAGGCTCGTTGAAGCCGGCGCCCGGGATCGCGCCGAGCCGGTAGTTTCCGAGCCCGTTCAGCTCGCGCGCGTCGGCATTGCCGGCCACCTCCGAGAGACCGGCCTCGTAGTCATAGGTCTTGCACGCCCCGGTCGCCGGCACCCGGATCGCGAGGGTCGAGCCGTTCGCGATGTCGTTGCCGGTGAGGGGCGCGAAGGTGCGGGTGTTGCCCGCCTTCCCGACCACGAAGCTCGCGTTGCTCGCCGCCGCCCCGGCGTAGACGGCGAGGCCCGGGTTCGCCGCCCCGGTGGAGTTGCCGAACAGTGCGGCGCCGTTGGCCTGCGGCACGCGGGCGCAGAGCACGACGGTGGCGTTCAGCGACTCGGGGATCGGCAGCTCGAGGTGGTTGGCGCTGTCCATCTGCAGGCCGCCCGCCACCTCGACCGGCGCGCCGACCACCGAGGCATCGGCCCCGCCCGCCGCCCAGTTCTTCGTCGCCATCGCGAGCCCGTCGCCGAGGAAGAACGCCCCCACGAGCCCCGCCGTGACGGGGATGGTGAAGGCCGCGAGGCTCGGGTAGCCCGAGCCGGGAAGCACCACATCGTTGCCGATGTTGAAGACGTTGCTGGTTGCCATGTGTCAGATCCCGAGGAAGCTGCGGTTGAGGATGCCGCCGGCGGCGCGCCCGCCGGCCGTGCTGAAGTGCAGGTCGTTGAGCATCACGCCCTGGTCGTGGGCCTGCGCCCATTCGCCCATCTGGTCGTGCAGGTTGAGGAACTCGCAGTCGTTCGCGAGGGCGAAGGCATAGAGCGCATCGCGGTAGTCGGAGAGCGGCGTCACGGGCACCGCGTTGGTCTTCGCCGGCGCGGTCAGGACGATGCCGATATCCGGGTCGATGGCGCGGAGCTGCGCGCAGACGTTGCCGATCGCCTCGAGGAACACCGGGACGGGCGAGTTCGAGGTGCGGTAGTCGTTGGTGCCGAGAATGACCTGCACGAGGTCGAGCGGCGCGTAGCGCATCTGCGGGTGGATCTGCGCGTGGTACTTGCCGATGCCGAACCCGGTGACGCCGCTGTTGCCGAACTTGTTCAGCACGATCCCCGGCGCCCCGGCGCGCGTGGCGATGAAGCCCGAGAGCGAGACGACGCCCGCATTGCCCGCGGTGTCGATGTCGATGGTGTGCACCGTGTCGGAGAGGCCGGAGACGAGGATCGTGTTCAGCGCCCCGGTGTCGGGGCAGACGACCTCGGACCAGGCGCCGCCGTCGATGCGGTAGCGCCACGTGCCGCCGTACTCGAAGTAGAGGAAGCGGAACTCGGTGCAGGCCAGGTTGGTGTAGCTCAGCGTCTCGCCGTCCCGGTCGGTCCAGATGTTGAGGCCATCGGGGCCGGAGCCGTAGGGAAAGGTGGTGGTGGCGGTGGCGTCCACCTCGGTCCAGCCTGCGGAGGCCGAGCGGGCGTGCCCGCCCACGTGGTGGCCGCCGGTCACCTTGATGAAGCCGGCCGCGCTCCGGCCGTACCGGCTCTCGCCGAACATCTGCCAGTAGGCCTCGGGGATCTCCTTGAGCTCGGTCCAGCTGTCCCCGGTCATGCCGAACCCGGCCTGCACCGCCTGCCCGTCGGCGATCCGTGCGAGCTGGCCGCGCCAGCGGTAGAGCGTGCGCCCGTCCGTGGCGAGCGGCACCAGCCCGGCGGAGATCCGCGGCGCGAAGAGCGCGCGCGCCTGTGCCTCGGTGAGCCCGTCGCCGCCGCCCCCGCCCTGCGCGAGGTCCAGCTCCTTGCCCGGCCAGACGTATCGCCCGTCCGCGTCCAGCCAGGTGATGACCCTGCCCCCGGCGCGGGTGAGCGGTGTCCCGACCGTGGCGTTGGCCGCCACCTCGCCGGCCACGTCCTGCACGGCACTCCTGCGCATGAGCGGGGAGAGGCCCGGCCCGCCGAGCAGGCCGTTCTCGAGCCACAGCGGCACCCGGTCGCCGGCGCGGGCGAGCGGGACGAACGCGGCGTCGACGGTTGCGCGCGAGGCGATGGCCGAGGTGATGCCCTCCCGGAAGCTCTCGGAGATCACCGGCATGGTGAAGCCGTCCGCCTCGAAGTAGCCGAACACCTTGTTGCCCGCCGCCAGCACGGGGAGGATCTCGCCGGTGTTCTCGCGCGCCTGCAGCACCGCCTCCCGCGCCGCGCGCTCGGCGGCGATCCCCTCCTCGGTGGCGGTGATCCGCACCCCGGCGGCGGCGATGTCACCCTGCGCCATGTCGAGTCCGGCCTGCAGGGCGTCGTCGCCGGCGCTGCGCGCGGCGCTCTCGCCGTCGAGGGCGGCCTGCGGTGCGGCGGCATTCGCGGTGGTGCGGGCGGCCACCGCCTCGGCGTTCACCGCCTGTATGCCGGCCCTGATCGCGTTGAGGCCGGCGATGAAGGGCGCCTGGTCGACGGGCTGGCCGTC
>NZ_QRGC01000045.1 GCF_003448965.1 Oceanicella sp. SM1341 | reverse complement strand
GGAGCGGCGGCGGTCTGCGGCGCCTGCTGCGCGCGGGGGGCCGCGCGCGGAGCACTGGTCTCGCGCGCCACGGCGGGGTTGGGTGCCGGGGGGCGGGGGCTGCTGCCGGGTGCCGGTGCGGTTTCGCGCGCCGGGGCCGTCGCGGTGTCGCCCGTTCCCGGGGCCGAGGTGGCCGGAGCCGCGTTCGCGCTGTCGTTGGCCTCGGGGCGCGGGGCCTCGGCCGGGTCCGCCTCGGGTGCCGCCTGTTCGGCCTGCGGGGCGGGGGCCTCCGGGGGCGTGCCGGCCGTCTGCGGGCGCGGGGCCTCGGCGGGAGGCGGCGCGGCCTCGGGAGCGGTCTGCCCGGCCTGCAGGGCGGGATCCTGCGGGCGGGGGGCCTCCGCCGGGCTCGCGGCGGTCTCGGGTGCCGCCTGTTCGGCCTCCGGGGCGGGGGCCTCCGGGGGCGTGCCGGCCGTCTGCGGGCGCGGGGCCTCGGCGGGCGCGGGCGCAGCACCGGGTGCCGGCTGTTCGGCAGCCTGCGCGGGGGCCTCGGGCGTGTTAACGGCCGAGCCGATGGCGTCGGGCAGCGAGCCCGGGGCCACCTGCGGCAAGGGGGTTACGTTCACCTCGCCGTCAGGGGCGGGCACGGGGGCCTGCTGCGCCTGGGCGGCGGCAGCGAAGGCGATCATCGCGGCGCAGGCCGCGGTGAGGCGCAGCCTCAACGGCTGCCCTTTCCGGCGTGGCGGCCGAAATCCGGCGCGTCGGTGTCCTGCCCGGCCTGCACGATGCCGCGCCGGATGGCCCGCGTCCGGGTGAAATAGGCGTGAAGCATGTCTCCGTCCCCTGTCCGAATCGCGCGCTGGAGGGCGAAGAGTTCTTCTGTGAACCGCCCGAGAATTTCCAGTGTCGCGTCCTTGTTGGTCAGGAACACATCGCGCCACATCGTTGGGTCCGACGCGGCAATGCGAGTGAAATCCCGAAACCCGGCGGCAGAATACTGGATGACTTCGCTGTTTGTCACGCGTCTCAGATCATCCGCAACGCCGACCATGGTGTAGGCGATCAGATGGGGCGCATGGGAGGTGACGGCAAGCACGAGGTCGTGATGCGCGGCCTCCATCTCGTCCACCCGCGCGCCGAGCGCCTCCCAGAAACCGCGCAGGCGGGCGGTCTCGGCCGGGTCGGTCTCCGGCGTGGGGGTTAGCAGGCACCAGCGGTTGTCGAAGAGCTCGGCAAAGCCCGCGTCGGGGCCGGAATGCTCCGTGCCGGCAATGGGATGCGCGGGGATGAAGGTGACGCCTTCGGGCAGGTGCGGAGCCACCGCCTCCAGCACCGAGGCCTTCACCGAGCCCACGTCCGAGACCATGGCGCCGGGGGCGAGGGCGGGAGCGATCTCGCGCGCCACCGCCTCCATCGCGCCCATCGGCACGCAGAGGATCACGAGGTCGGCGCCCTCCGCGGCGGCGGCGGCGCTGTCGCGCACCTCGCAGAGGCCGATCTCGGCCGCCCGGGCGCGCGTGGCCGCGGAGCGGGCGTAGCCGGTGATGCGGACATCGTCGCCGGTGCGGCGCAGGGCGTGCGAGATCGACGAGGCGATCAGCCCCAGTCCGATGAGCGCGACATGGCGGAAGGGCTGCGCGCTCATGCGCCCCGCCCCGCCATGAAGGCCGCGACCCCCTCGGCCACCAGCCGGCAGGCCTCCTCGTCACCCACCGTGATGCGCAGGCAGGCGGGCAGGCCGTAGCCCGCCACCCGGCGCACGATGAGCCCGCGCTTGCGCAGCGCCTCGTCGCAGGCAAGCGCGGTCTCCGGGCTGTCGAAGCGCGCGAGGATGAAGTTGCCGTGCGCGGGGTCGGAGGGCACGCCGTGGCGGCCGAGCTCCTTGGCCAGCCAGTCGCGCCAGACCTCGTTCTGCACCGCGCAATGGGTGGTGTACTCGACATCGCGCATCGCGGCCTCGGCGGCGGCGAGGCCCGGGAGCGAGACGTTGAACGGCCCGCGCACCCTTGCCAGCGTGTCGATCACATGCGCCGGGCCATAGCCCCAGCCCACGCGCAGGGCGGCGAGGCCGTGGATCTTGGAGAAGGTGCGGGTCATCACCACGTTGTCGCGGCCCTCGACCAGCGACAGGCCGGAATCGTAGCCCGGCTCGCGCACGTATTCGGCATAGGCGCCGTCGATCACCAGCAGCGCCTGCGGCGGCAGGCCGGCGGCGAGGCGGGCGATCTCGCCGCGCCCCGCCAGCGTGCCGGTGGGGTTGTTCGGGTCGGCGAGGAACACGAGCTTCGTGCGGCTGTTGCAGGCGGCGAGGATGGCGTCCACGTCGGTCACCCGCGCGCGCTCGGGCACTTCCACCGGGGTGGCGCCGTTGGAGAGGGCGCAGAGCCGGTACATGGCGAAGCCGTGCTCGGTGTGGATCACCTCGTCGCCCGGGCCGGCATAGGCCTGGCAGAGCAGGGCGATGATCTCGTCGGAGCCCGCGCCGCAGATCACCCGCTCGGCGTCGAGCCCCTGCACCTCGGCGATGGCCCGGCGCAGGCCGGCATGGCCGCCGTCGGGGTAGAGCGCGAGGGAGGCGGCCGCGTCGCGGAAGGCCTCGATGGCGCGCGGGCTGGGCCCGTGCGGGTTCTCGTTCGAGGACAGCTTGATGACCCGGTTCACGCCCTTGAGGCTGCTCTCGCCGCCCACGTAGGGCGCGATCTCGAGAATGCCCGGCTGGGGGCGGATGCTCTGGTGTTCGGTGCTCATGTCTCAACCCGGCGCTGTGTTGCGGGCACCGTCTTAGGGGGTTCGCAGGGTTTTGGCCAGAGAAGCCGGGCGCCTCAGCTGCGCCTCTTGCGCACGGATTCGCGCCAGAAGGTGTAGAGCCCGGCGCCCACGATCACCGCCGCGCCGAGCACGGTCCAGCCGTCGACATGCTCGCCGAAGAAGAAGATGCCGATGGAGGAGGCGAAGACCAGCTGCAGGTAGGCGAAGGGCTGCACCGTGGCGGCCTCGGCGCTTTCCAGCGCCTTGATGAGCAGGTAGTGCCCGCCGGCGCCGGTGATGCACAGGATGCCCATCAGCACCCAGTCTGAGGCGGAGAAGCCGGTCCAGTAGAACGGGCCGATGATGCAGGCCGTGATGCCGCCGGCGATGCCGATCCAGAAGAACGAGGTGGTGGCGGGGTCCTGCCGCGAGGCGAGGCGGGTCATCAGCCCGTAGGCCGCGAACATGCCGGCGGCGCCGAGCGCCACCAGCGCGTTGGGGTCGAGCACGGTGAGGCCGGGGCGCAGGATCACGAGGATGCCGAGGAACCCCACCCCCACGGCCGACCAGCGCCGCCAGCCCACCTTCTCGCCCAGCACCGGGCCGGAGAAGGCCACCACCAGCAGCGGGTAGCAGGCGAAGATCGCATGCGTGGCCGCGAGGCCCAGCAGGGTGAAGGCCCAGACGGTGACGAGGATTTCCAGCACCAGCAGCACCCCGCGCGCGGCCTGCAGGAAGGGCTGCTTCGTGTGGATGGCGGCGCGCAGGCCGCCGGGGCTGCGCGCCGAGATCACGATGACGAACACCATGAAGGCCCAGTAGCGCACCATGATGACGAACATCGGGTTCGCCGCCTCGGCGAGGTGCTTCGAGAGCCCGTCCTGCGCGGAAAAGACAAGGGTGGCGAGCACCATGTAGAGGATGCCGCGAAGGGTGTTCTGTTCTGCCATGGGTCCGGGCCTGATGAGGGTGCCCCTACGGAGGCCCGAAATCCCGCGCGCCGTCAACGGCAAAGGTTGCGGACGCCGCGCCTGGAAGGTTCCATGAAGCCCCCGGCCTGCCGATGGCCGGTCCGAAGGGGAATTTCATGGTGCTGACTCTGAATACCATTTTGCGTGGCGCGGGCGTGAACCCGTCGGCGGCCAGACTAGTCCGTCACAGGGACAAGACGGCCGTGCGGGGGCGCGAGCCCTACGATCTCTGGCGCGACGCGCCGGAGGCGTTTGTCGAATACCAGTCCGTGCAGGCGAACCGGCGCAAGAGCCTGCACGGGGCGCTCTGGGTTGTCTTCGTGGTGACACCGCAGGAGGACACGCTTTTCGCGGGCCTGTGGGCGGGCGTTTTCACGGGGATGAACAGCGTTCCCTACCGTCAGGTGCACAGGGATGTGTACGATGCGACCGGCACAGTCGAAATGTATGATCTGACCGTGGATGATCGGCTGGACGATCTGCGGGGCCGGTTGGTGATCGACTGGGGCGCAGGCACGCGATCATGGATCCAGTACGCGGATCGCCGGGAGAAGCCGGTGCTGGAGCTGCGACGGCGTTTTCGCGAACCGGATTTCCCCGGGTTTCTCAGCTTTCAGGAGCCGCTGTCCCGCATCCCCGTTCTGCCGCCGCCGTGGCGCGCGGTGCTGCAGATGGCGCGTGGCGTCTACCTGCTCACCTGCCCGCGTACGCGCGAGCAGTATGTCGGCTCGGCGACCGGAGGCGACGGTTTCCTGGGGCGCTGGCAGAACTACGCAGCAAACGCGCATGGCGGCAATGTGGGGCTGAAGAGCCGCGAGCCTGCCGACTACATGGTATCGATCCTCGAAGTGGCGGGCACATCTGCCTCGCACGACGAGATTCTCGCCCGGGAAACCATGTGGAAGCTGAAGCTGCGCAGCCGGGAGATGGGGCTGAACAAGAACTGATCGCCTGCCCCCGCGCAAGGAAAAACCCCGGCCGCGGGGGCCGGGGTTTCCTGTCTCTCGGGGCCGGAGGCCGGGGTGGGCGGATTACTCCGCCGCTTCCTCGGTGATCTCCTTGCCGGTCTCCTGGTCGACCATCTTCATGGCGAGGCGCACCTTGCCGCGGTCGTCGAAGCCGAGCAGCTTCACCTTCACCTCCTGGCCTTCCTTCAGCAGGTCGGACGGGTGGTTGATCCGCTTCGGCGCGATCTGGGAGACGTGCACGAGGCCGTCCCGCTTGCCGAAGAAGTTCACGAAGGCGCCGAAGTCCATCAGCTTCACCACCTTGCCGGTGTAGATGCGGCCCACTTCCGGCTCGGCGACGATGGAGTTGATCAGCTCCTTGGCCTTCTCGATGGCCGCGCCATCGGGCGAGGCGATCTTGATCAGGCCGTCGTCGTTGATGTCGACCTTGGCGCCGGACTCTTCCACGATCGAGCGGATGACCTTGCCGCCGGAGCCGATCACTTCACGGATCTTGTCGGCGTTGATGGTCATGGTCTCGATGCGCGGCGCGTGCACGGAGAACTCGGTGCGGCCGGAGGTGAGGGCCTTGGACATCTCGGTGAGGATGTGCATGCGGCCGTCCTTCGCCTGGGCGAGAGCCTGCTCCATGATCGCCGGGGTGATGCCGGCCACCTTGATGTCCATCTGCAGCGAGGTGATGCCGCTCTCGGTGCCGGCCACCTTGAAGTCCATGTCGCCGAGGTGGTCCTCGTCGCCCAGGATGTCGGTGAGCACGGCGAAGCGCTCGCCCTCGAGGATCAGGCCCATGGCCACGCCGGCAACCGGCGCCTTGAGCGGCACGCCGGCATCCATCATCGAGAGGGACGAGCCGCAGACGGTCGCCATCGAGGAGGAGCCGTTCGACTCGGTGATCTCGGACACCACGCGGATGGTGTACGGGAAGTCGGTCGCGGCGGGCAGGACAGCCTGCAGCGCGCGCCAGGCGAGCTTGCCGTGGCCGATCTCGCGGCGGCCGGGGGAGCCCATGCGGCCCGCTTCACCCACCGAGTAGGGGGGGAAGTTGTAGTGCAGCATGAAGCGCTCGCGCCACTCGCCTTCGAGCGCGTCGATGATCTGCTCGCTATCGCCGGTGCCCAGCGTGGTGACCACGAGGCCCTGGGTCTCGCCGCGGGTGAACAGCGACGAGCCGTGGGTGCGGGGCAGGCAGCCCACCTCGGAGACGATCGGGCGCACGGTCACGAGATCGCGGCCGTCGATGCGCTTGCCGGTGTCGAGCACCGAGTTGCGCACGATGTCGGACTCGATTTCCTTGAAGGCGGAGCCGGCGAAGTTGCCCTCGAGCTCCTCCTCGGTCAGGCCGGCCTTCATCTTCTCCTTCGCCGCGGAGACCTTGTTCTGGCGCTCCAGCTTGTCGACGGTGGTGAAGGCGTCACGCAGGTCGGCCTCGACGATGCCGCGGATCTTGGCGGTCAGGGCGTCGTTGGTCTCCGGCTGGAAGTCGAACGGCTCCTTCGCGGCGGACTCGGCGAGATCGATGATCATGTCGATCACCGGCTGCATCGCCTTGTGGCCGAAGTTGACCGCGCCCAGCATCTCCTCCTCGGAGAGCTCGTAGGCCTCGGACTCGACCATCATCACCGCGTCGGCGGTGCCGGCGACGACGAGGTTGAGCTTCTGGTCCGGCTTCTCGTTGAGCTTGGCCATGTCCTCGACATGCGGGTTCAGCACGTACTCGCCGTCGACGAAGCCGACGCGCGCCGCGCCGATCGGGCCCATGAAGGGCACGCCGGAGATGGTCAGCGCCGCGGAGGTCGCGATCATGCCGAGGATGTCAGGGTCGTTGACCAGGTCATGGCTGAGCACGGTCACGATCACCTGGGTCTCGTGCTTGAAGCCGGGCACGAAGAGCGGGCGGATCGGGCGGTCGATGAGGCGGGAGGTCAGCACCTCCTTCTCGGTCGGCCGGGCCTCGCGCTTGAAGAAGCCGCCGGGGATCTTGCCCGCGGCGTAATACTTTTCCTGGTAGTGCACGGAGAGCGGGAAGAAGTCGAAGCCGACCTTGGGCTTCTTCTCGTACACGACGGTGGCGAGAACGGAGGTCTCGCCGAGGGTCGCGACGACCGAGCCGTCGGCCTGGCGGGCCATCTTGCCCGTCTCAAGCGTCAGCGTCTCGCCGCCCCATTCCATCGTCTTCTTGGTAATGTTGAACATCCGATTTCCTTTTCGTCGGGGCGCGACCCCCCTGGGCCGGCCCAAAGCGCCCCCATGCGGGGCGGGCTCTGCTTTGCTTTCCGCGCAGTCCGGCCGGAGCCTTGGGCCGGGTGCACCATTCGGTCAGTCGGTCTGTCTTCCGGTTTCCCGGTCCGGGGGCTGTGCCGCGCCGATGTCCGGCGGGGCGGGGGCCCCGGGCCCCGGTCATGGAAAAACGAAAACGCGCCCCGCAGGGCGCGCGTCCGTCACCGCGTCAGCGGCGGATGCCGAGGCGCTGGATGAGCGACTTGTAGCGCTCCTCGTCCTTCGCCTTGACGTAGTCGAGCAGCTTGCGCCGCTGGGAGACCATCTTCAGAAGGCCACGGCGGGAGTGGTTGTCCTTCTTGTGGGTCTTGAAGTGCTCGGTGAGCGTGGTGATGCGGCTGGTCAGGATCGCAACCTGGACTTCCGGCGAACCGGTGTCGCCTTCCTTGGTGGCGTATTCCTTGATCAGGTTCTCTTTCACGTCGGGCGTGATCGACATCGGGGATCTCCTCAAATCAGAGTTGATAAGCACGGCTGCTGCCGGGATGTCGTCCAGCAGAGTCGTATGCATCATGGCACCGGTGGGAAGACCCGCCAGCGCTCCCGGGTCCATACAGCGTTTCGCGCCTGATTGGAAGCTCTATTGCGGCGGGGCCGGAAGCGCCCCCGGGGCCCGCAGGCACGGGGCCTGCGCCCCGGCCGGCGCGGCGCCCGGTCCGTATTCCGGGCCCGGTTGCGGCCGCCGGGCGGGGGCCGCGAAGGCGGGGCTGACGCAGCGTCAGCCCCGCGCCCGGGGCGGCCTCAGCCGCGTTTTCCGTTCCGGCGCGGCGGCAGGATCTGCTGGGCGGCACCGGCGCCGAGCAGGTAGGCAGAGGTGATGAGCAGCCCCAGCGTGCAGAGCATCGGCGGGGCGAAATCCTCCGCCGCGGCCCAGCCGGCGAAGCCGGTCCACAGCACGATGGCCGGCAGGCTGATGGCGCGCCAGCGGTCGGTGCGCACCGGGTGCACGAACTTGATCGGGAAGAACTGCGCCAGTGCGAGGATCACCGAGAGGGCGATCACGGTCCACCAGGCCGGCTCCACGGCGAAGAACACCAGCACCACCATGTTCCAGCAGCCCGGGAAGCCGGAGAAGCTGTTGTCGGAGGTCTTCATCCGCGTGTCGGCGAAATAGACCACCGAGGAGAAGCTGATGAGGATGGCGGTGAACCAGCCGGCCCAGCCGGGCAGCAGCCCGCTCTCCACCAGCGCGAAGGCGGGGATGAAGACATAGGTGAGGTAGTCGATGATCAGGTCCATCAGCACCCCGTCCCATTGCGGGGCGTTGGCCTTCACCTGGTAGTGCCGGGCCAGTGGGCCGTCGATGCCGTCGACCGCGAGGGCCACCACCAGCCAGATGTACATCAGGCTCCAGTCCTGCCGCGCGGCGGCGAACATGGCGAGCAGCGCGAAGACCGCGCCGGTGGCGGTCAGCAGGTGCACCGAAAAGGCTTGGAGACGTCGGGTCATGCGGCGCGGGTCGCGGATCTGAGTTTCATGCGGCGCACATTAAACTGTCATCCTCGGCGAACGAAAGCCGATTCGCTGCGACGCCCGGCCGCTCACCCGCCGCCCTTCGGATGGGCCGCGGCATAGATCTCCATCAGCCGCGCCTGGTCGACCGAGGTGTAGACCTGCGTCGTGGAGAGCGAGGCATGGCCGAGCAGGCTCTGGATGGCGCGCAGGTCACCACCCGCCTCCAGCAGCGCGGTGGCGAAACTGTGGCGCAGGGCGTGCGGCGTGGCGGTGGCGGGCAGGCCGAGCTGGGTGCGGCAGACCTCCATGAGCTTCTGCACCGTGCGCGGGTTCAGCCGGCCGCCGCGCGCGCCGAGGAACAGCGGCCCATCCGGCCCGGGCTGGTGCGGGCACAGGCGCAGGTACTCCGACACGGCGGCGCGGGCCACCGGCAGCACCGGCACCAGCCGCTCCTTGCCGCCCTTGCCGGCGATGCGCAGCACGTCGGGCAGCACGCCGTCGCCGCGCGGCAGGCCGAGCGCCTCGGAAATGCGCAGGCCGGAGCCGTAGAGCAGGGTGAGCACCGCGCGGTCGCGCGCCGCCACCCAGGCTTCGGGGTGTTGCAGCTCGGCGCGGTCGAGCAGGGCGCTCGCGGCGTCCTTCGGGATCGGGCGCGGCAGGCGCTGGCGCAGGCGCGGCCCGCGCATCGCATGCACCGCCGGGGCCTCCACCGCCCGGTGCTCGGCCAGCCAGCGGAAGAAGCCCTTCACCGCCGAGAGGCCGCGCGCCAGCGACCGGGCGGAGAGGCCGCGCTCGCGCTCCCGCGCCATCCAGGCGCGCATGTCGGAATGGGTGACGGTGCCGAGGGCGGAGAGCCCGGCCGGCCCGCCGCGATGCAGGTTGAGAAAGCCGAGGAAGCCCGCCACGTCGCGCCGGTAGGCCTCGATGGTGTGCGGGCGGCTGCCGCGCAGCACCCGCTGGTGGGAGAGCCAGTCCTCGAGCAGGGCCGAGGCGCCCTCGGAGGCCTCGGTCATTCCGCCCAGCGGCGCATCTTGCGCTCGAAGACCGCGCCGAAGAAGGTGAGCAGGTCCACCCCCTGGTCGGGGCTGAAGCGTCGCGGGTCATGCGCGCCGAGGATGAGCAGGCCGGGCAGGCGGCCCGGCCCGAAATCGAGCCGCAGCAGCGCCTCGGACTGCACTTCACCCTCGCGGTCGCCGAACAGGCGGGCGTCGGCGGCATGGCTCTGGCGCAGCAGCACGGCGCGGTGGGTGCCGCCCGCGCCGGGAATCCCGAAGCGCGCGGCCACGGCCCCGGGCGCCAGCGCCACCACCACCGGGGCAAGCGGCCCCGCCGGGCCCAGCGGCAGGCCCTCGTCGCGCGCGGCCGTCTCCAGCCCCACGCGCACGAAATCCACCGCCAGGATGTTGGGCAGGTCCTCGGCCACGGTGGCGAGGAAGGCGGCGTAATCCTCCTCGTGCTCGAGCAGGGCGAGCACCGCCCGGTGGATCTGGTTGGTGCCCGCGAGATTCTCGTAGGCCGCCGAGATCACCGAGCGGTGCGTGTCCTCCAGCCGGCCGAGCCGGGTCTCGAGCCGCTCCACCAGCACGCCCCTGAGGTCGACGACGTTGCGCCCCGCCCGGCCGTCTCCGGCCGAGATGAGCGCCTTCATCACGTCGACGTCTTCGAGAAGCGCCTGGGGATCCT
This sequence comes from Oceanicella sp. SM1341, assembly GCF_003448965.1. Lineage (GTDB taxonomy): Bacteria > Pseudomonadota > Alphaproteobacteria > Rhodobacterales > Rhodobacteraceae > Paroceanicella. The sequence goes on along the minus strand of NZ_QRGC01000045.1, from coordinate 21,075 downwards.
TGAGGATCTGGGCCTTGAACTCAGCGGAATCCTCGAGGGGATCGGGCATGTGGGCAGCTCGCGAATCACTTAAGAGTTACCGCCAAGTGTTACTGTCAGATGATTTTCTGTCCAGTTTTCGCCCAATCGGCCACGAAGGAGTCGAGCCCCTTGTCCGTCAGCACGTGATCGGCGAGCTTGCGCAGCACCGAGGGCGGCATCGTGGCCACGTCGGCACCGATCTTGGCGCATTCGGAGATGTGGTTGGCCGAGCGGATGGAGGCCGCGAGGATCTCGGTGGAGAAGTGGTAATTGTCGTAGATCTGCCGGATGTCGGCGATCAGGTCGAGACCCTCGAGGTTGATATCGTCGAGACGACCGATAAAAGGCGAGATGAAGGTGGCCCCGGCCTTGGCTGCCAGCAGCGCCTGGTTGGCGGAGAAGCACAGCGTGACATTGACCATCCTGCCCTCGTCGGACAGCGTCTTGCAGGCCTTCAGCCCGTCCCAGGTGAGCGGCACCTTGACGGCGATGTTCTCGGCGATCTCGGCCAGCTTGCGGCCCTCGGCGATCATCTCGTCGGCCTTGAGCGCGGTGACCTCGGCGCTGACCGGGCCGGAGACGATGTTGCAGATCTCCTTGGTGACCTCGAGGAAGTTGCGCCCCGATTTCATGATCAGCGAGGGGTTTGTGGTGACGCCGTCGACCATGCCGGTCTCGGCCAGGGCGGCGATCTCGTCGATTTCAGCCGTGTCCACGAAGAATTTCATGCCATGCGCTCCGATGTCTGAGGGCCGGGACGGGCCGGGCTGCCCGTGCCGCTCGCCCGGCCCGGTATATAGCGCGCATCCGGGACACGTGAAACCCGCGGGGTGGAGACAGAATGGACGCGGCTGAATTTTCCGAAGGCACGCTGGTCGGGGTGCTCACCACCGAGCCGCTGGACCGGCTGCTGGACTACAAGGCGCCCGAGGGCGGGGTGAGCACCGGCGATTTCGTGCGCGTGCCGCTGGGCCCGCGCCAGGTGATCGGCGTGGTCTGGGGCCCGGGCGAGGGCGGGTTCGAGGGCCGCATCCGCTCCGTGACCGACCGGCTCGACCTGCCGCCGATGCTGCCGGCGATGCGCGCCTTCCTCGAGCGCGCGGCGGAGTACACCATCACCCCGCTGCCGGCGATGCTGCGCCTCGCCACCCGCGCGCCCGGCCTCGCCGAGCCGCCCGGCGCGCGGCGGGTCTACCGCGCCGGCCCGGGTGAGCCCGCGCGGATGACCGCGGCGCGCGCCCGGGTGCTGGAGGTGGTGCGCGCCCATGGCGGCCTCGGCTTCTCGCTGGCCGATCTCTCGGCCGAGGCGGGGGTGTCCACCTCGGTCATCAAGGGGCTGGAGGCGCAGGGCGCGCTCATCGCGGGCGATGCCCCGCGCGACGCGCCCTACCCGCTGATGGACCCGCGCCACCCCGGCCGCGCGCTCTCGCCCCTGCAGGCGGAGGCGGCGGGCAAGCTGCGCGCCGGGGTCGCCTCGGGGCGCTACGGGACCACGCTGCTCAAGGGCGTCACCGGCTCGGGCAAGACGGAGGTCTATCTCGAGGCGGTGGCCGAGTGCCTCGCCGCCGGGCGGCAGGCGCTGGTGCTGCTGCCCGAGATCGCGCTCACGGTGGATTTCCTCGAGCGGGTGGAGGCGCGCTTCGGCGCCCGGCCGGCGGAATGGCACTCCGGCGCCTCGATGGCCGAGCGCCGGCGCTGCTGGCGCGCGGTGGCCGAGGGCGAGGCGCGGCTGGTGATCGGCGCGCGCTCGGCGCTGTTCCTGCCGTTCCGCGACCTCGGCCTCGTGATCGTCGACGAGGAGCATGACGGTTCCTACAAGCAGGAGGACGGCGCGCTCTACAACGCCCGCGACATGGCGGTGCTGCGCGCCTCGCTCACCGCGGCACAGGTGGTGCTGGCCTCGGCCACGCCTTCGCTCGAGAGCTGGGCAAACGCGGAGGCCGGGAAATACGCCCGCATCGACCTGCCGGAGCGCTTCGGCACCGCGGTGCTGCCCGAGATGCGCGCCATCGACATGCGCGGCCAGGAGATGGCGACCAACACCTGGATCTCGCCGGTGCTGGCCGCGGCCATGGCGCAGCGGCTGGAGGCGAAGGAACAGTCGCTCCTGTTCCTCAACCGCCGGGGCTTCGCGCCGCTCACGCTGTGCCGGGCCTGCGGCCACCAGATCGGCTGCACGGAATGCGACGCGCGCATGGTCGAGCACCGGTTCCGCCGCATCCTGATGTGCCACCAGTGCGGGGCGACCGCGCCGATCCCCACCGCCTGCCCGAGCTGCGGGGTGGAGGGCAAGCTCGCCGCCATCGGCCCGGGCGTGGAACGCATGGCCGAGGAGGTGGCCGGGCGCTTTCCGGAGGCGCGGGTGGCCATCCTCTCCTCCGACCTCGCCACCACGGCGCGGGAGCTGAAGGAGCGCATCGACGAGATCGCCTCCGGCGCGGCGGATATCGTGATCGGCACGCAGCTGGTGGCCAAGGGGCACAACTTTCCGCTGCTCACCCTGGTGGGGGTGATCGACGCCGACCTCGGCCTGCAAGGGGGCGATCTGCGCGCGGCGGAGAAGACCTTCCAGCTGGTGCGCCAGGTGGCCGGGCGCGCGGGCCGCGCCGAGCGGCCCGGCCTGGGGCTGGTGCAGACCCACCAGCCCGACCACCCGGTGATCCGCGCCATCCTCTCGGGCGACGAGGAGGCCTTCTGGCGCAGCGAGGCGCAGAGCCGCGCCGCCGCCGGGGCGCCGCCCTACGGGCGCATGGCCGGGGTGGTCGTCTCGGGGCCCGACGAGGCGCGCACCTTCGAGACCGCCCGGGCGCTGGGCCGGGCGGCGGGGCTGCTGGAGCGGGCGGGGATATCGCTCTTCGGGCCGGCGCTGGCACCTGTGGCGCGCATCCGCGGCCGCACCCGGGTGCGGCTGCTGCTGAAGGCGCCGAAAGGCGCGCCGCTGCAGGCCGCCGCCCGGGCCTGGCGCGACTCGGTGCGCCCGGCGAACGGCGTGCGGGTGAGCATCGATGTCGACCCGATGAGCTTTTTCTGAGCAGCCCGCGCCGCACTGCACCATAGCGGGCAGGTGGCGCCACGAGAGCATTGCCAGACCCGCCGTCCCCGGCGCAGGATCGGGACTGCGCGGGGCTCATGCGCCCCGTGCCGAAGATCCACCGCAAGAGGGGGCAACGGGGAAGGGCATGCATCTGGCACAATTCAACATCGCGCTGGCGAAATACCCGCTCGACGATCCGCGCATGGCGGATTTCGTGAACAATGTCGGGCGGATGAAGGCGCTCGCGGCGCGCAGCCCGGGGTTTCTCTGGCAGTTCAAGGAGGACGGGGCGGACGAGGTGATCCTCGGCGATCCGCTGATGACCTGGACCCTGTCGCTGTGGGAAGGGCCCGAGGCGCTGGCGCATTTCGCCTTCCGCACCGCGCACCGGCAGTTCTTCCGCCGCCGGGCCGAGTGGTTTCCGGTGCTCGACCACAATTGGCTGGTGCTGTGGTACATCCCCGAGGGCGAGAAACCCACCCTGGCCGAGGCGCTGGCGCGCAAGGCGCGGATGGACGCGGAGGGCCCGGGCGAGCATGCCTTCGGCTGGGAGCGTTTCGCCGAGATCCGCGAGCTGCGGGCCTACGCGGACGGCTGATCGCGGGGGGCGGGAACGCCCGCCTCGCCGAGGGGGCCTCGCGGCCCCCGCAGCTCGGCGGGCGTGGTCGCGGCCTGCGGCCGCTCGGCCCGGCGCGGCGGGAGCCTGCGCGGGGAGGCTGCGAAATTTCCCGGGTGCGGGAAGAATCGACAAGAGGCGGCGCGAAATGCAATAGAGAGGGCACGGCGGAACCGGGCGGGGAGGCGGTGTCAGCGATATGCAGGATTTCGGCGCGGCCTTCGCGGAGGCGTTCCGGCTGATCGTGACGGCAGAGCCGGCGCTGGTGGAGATCGTGCTGCTGTCGCTGCAGGTGTCGCTCTCGGCGGTGGCGGCGGCCTGCCTCGTGGGCTTTCCGCTGGGGGCCTTCCTCGCCGTGGCGCGCTTTCCCGGGCGCGGGGCGCTGGTGGTGCTGGTGACGGCGCTGATGGGCCTGCCGCCGGTGGTGGTGGGGCTGGTGCTCTACATGCTCTTCTCCGCCGCCGGGCCGCTGGGGGTGCTGGGGCTGCTCTACTCCCCCGCGGCGATGATCGTGGCGCAGGCGGTGCTGGTGACGCCGATCGTCGCCGCGATGACCCGGCAGGTGATCGAGGATCTCAACACCGAGTACGACGAGCTGCTGCGCATGATGGGCGCCGGGCGGGCGCGCAGCGTGGCCACCCTGCTGTGGGACGCCCGGCATTCGCTGCTCACCGCGCTGCTGGCGGGCCTCGGCCGCGCGCTGGCCGAGGTGGGGGCGGTGATGATCGTGGGTGGCAACATCAACCATGTCACCCGGGTGATGACCACGGCCATCGCGCTCGAGACCTCCAAGGGCGAGCTGGCGCTGGCGCTGGGCTTGGGCATCCTGCTGGTGGCGATGTCGGTGGGGCTGAACGCCGCCGTGATGGGCCTGCGCGGGAGGATGGCGCATGTCTGAGCGGCGTTTCGCGGCGCACGGCCCCTCGACCGTGGATGCGGCGCCGGCCGCCCGGCTTGCCGGCGTTCGGGTGCTGCGCGGCGGGCAGGCGCTGCTCGACGGGCTCGACCTCGCGGTGCCCGGGCGCGGCGTGCTGGCGCTGATGGGGCCGAACGGCGCGGGCAAGAGCCTCACGCTGCGGCTGCTCGCGGGGCTGGTGCGGCCCGATGCCGGCCGGGCGGACTGGGGCGGTGCCGCCACCCCGCCGCGGCCGCAGGTGGCGCTCGTCTTCCAGCGCCCGGTGATGCTGCGGCGCTCGGTGCGCGGCACGCTCGCGCATGCGCTCGCCACCTACGGCGTGCCTCGGGCGGCGCGGGCGGAGCGCATCGCCGGCCTGCTGCGGCTGGGCCGGCTGGAGGCGCTGGCCGAGCGCCCGGCGCGGCGGCTCTCGGGCGGCGAGCAGCAGCGCCTCGCGCTGGTGCGGGCGCTGGGGGCGGAGCCGCGGCTCCTGCTGCTCGACGAGCCCACCGCCAGCCTCGACCCCGAGGCGACCGCGGCCATCGAGGCGCTGATCCGCGGCGCCACGGAGGCCGGCACCGCGGTGGTGCTGGTGACGCATGACCCCGGCCAGGCGCGCCGGCTGGCCGACCGCGTGGCCTTCCTGCACCGTGGCCGGCTGGCGGGCGAGCAGCCGGCGGAGAGCTTCTTCACCGCCCCCGCCGCCCCGGAGGCGCGCGCCTATCTCGACGGCCGGCTGCTGCTGTGAGGCTCACGGCCCGTTGAAGCGGATGGTGCCGAGGCCCGAGATGTCGTAGCCGCCGAAGCTCGCGGCCCGGGCGGCGAAACCGGGGGTGCGGCAGAAGGCGAGCAGGCGCTGGAAGGGCGGCTCGAACCAGGACCTGCGGTCGACCACCAGGTCGAAACGCTCGGTGGCGGTGGGCAGGAAGTCGAGCCGGAACTGCGCGGCAAGGGCGGCGAGCCCGGGCGCCGCCTCGGCCGCGCCGGAGAGCACGGCGGTGGCGGCCTCGGTCTCGGTGCGGGCCAGCTCGGCGGTGAAGCGCGGCGCGGTATCGCCCAGCAGGTGGTCGAGCAGCATGCCGGCGCCGGAACTGGGCTGGCGCCGGGCCACCACGCGGCCGGCGAGATCGGCCGGCGTGCGGATCCCGGCGCCGAGCCCGGGGGCGAGCAGCACCCCCTGCTGGCGCCGGGCCCATTCCATCACCACCACCGGGGCGCGGCCCAGCCGGGCGGCCACGTGGCCGAGGTTCCACTCCCCGGTCTCCGGCTCGAAGACATGGCAGCCGGCCACGCAGGCCTCGTGCGCGGCCATGCGCTCCAGCCCGTCGAGACTGCCGTCGAAGGCGGTGGCGAGGCCGGAGCCGGATTCGCGCAGCGCCCATTCCAGCAGTGGGTCATGGCTGCCGGAGACCACCTCGGGCAGCGGGCCATGCGCCTCGCCCTCCAGCCAGCGTTCCAGTTCGTCGCGCGGGAAGAGCAGCTTGCCGGTCACCCTGCGGCAGGGGATCTCGCCGGCCGCGGCCATGTCGTAGACCTTGCGCTCGCGCACCCGCAGCAGCCCGGCCACCTCGGCGGTGGTGAGATAGCGCGGCGGGTCCTGCATGTCCTGTCTCCTCGCTGGGGCGGGGCGCCAGCTTAGCCGTGCCGGTCGCGGGCGCAAGGGGCGCCCCGGCCGGGCGGCGGTGAAGGGTTCGTTAGGCGACAGGGGCTAGGGTCGCCATTCCGACCGGTGCGCGAGCGAGAGCGATCACAAGCACATGCCCCTGCTTTCAGACTTCTTCACCCGTGTGCATGACCCGGCACAGGTGCTCCTGGCGCTGATCGCGCTGGGCGTCACCGCCGCCACCACCTTCTACTGCGTGGCGCACACGATCGAGCAGGAACCCGGCGCGCGGACCAACCGGCTGTGGCACGCGGGCACGGTGCTCTGCGCCGGGCTGGGCAGCTGGGGGGCGCTCTTCACCGCGGTGATCGGCTACCGGCCGGAACTGGCGCTGCACTTCCTGCCCGGATACGTGATCGCCTCGGCCGTCTCGCTCACCTGCGCGATGACGGTCTCGCTGCTGCTCGTGCTGATGCTGCCGCCGCGCTGGGGCACACCCTTGTCCGGCCTGGTCTCCGCGACGGGCATCTGGGCGGCGCATTACCTGGGCTTTGCCGGGCTCTCGGGCTGGGAGGCGGAATTCGGCTGGGCCACCTCCCTGACCGGGTATCTGTCGGCCTGCCTGTGCTGCGCGCTGTCGGGACATTTCGCCCGCCGCGGCCGCGCGGCGGACCTCATCCGCGCCGGGCTGTGCTTCTGGCTCGGCGTCATGCTGCTGCATTTCCTCAGCACCTCCGGCATCGGGCTGAGCTTCGCGGGCTACGGGCCGGGCGGCTACAGCCGTGCGGAGATGGCGCGCGTGCAGTATTTCGAGGCGCTGGCCTTCGCGGTGCTGATCTGCTGGCTGGGGGTGATGCAGTTCCGGCGCATGGTGCGGCTGCGGCGGCTGGAACTCGCGGTCCGCTTCGCCGGGGACGGGGTGATCATGCTCGACACCCAGCGCCGCATCCTGTGGGCGAACGCGGCGGTGGAGCGTCTTACCGGCTACGATTCCGCCGAGCTGCAGGGCAAGCGCCCCGAGCACATGTTCTCCGGCGGCCGCGGTGCCGAACGGCGCGGGGCCTTCAGCGCCGCCTCGATGCGCGGCGAGGCGGTGGAGGAGGTGTTCGGCCTGCGCCGGCGCGACGGAAGCCACCTGTGGTGCGCGGTGAGCAGCCGGCCGGTGTTCGACGCGCACGGCCGCATCGAGCTTCTCGTCGAGACCCTGCGCGACGTCACGGCGGAGCTGGAGGCGAGCCGCTCGCTCGCCCAGAGCCGCATGATCGGCCGGCGCCTCACCCGCGTGGCGATGCACGCCTCCGATCTCGTGTGCATGTCCCGGCCGGGGCAGGGGGTGTTCTGGGCCAACACCGCCTTCCTCGCCCGGGTGAACCGCTCGATGGACGAGGCCAGGGGCCAGGAGATCGACACGTTGCTGGACATCCCGGACGCGGGCGAGGAGGCCCGGAGCGCCCGCGCCGCGACCATGATCGGCGAGAGGCGGGTGAGCTACGAGACCGAGGCCTGCAGCGGCACGCTCTGGCTGTCGCGCACCGACATGCTGCACGAGGACGAGGACGACGGCACCTGCATCGTCTCCATCAGCCGCGACATCACCCGCGAGAAGATGCGCGAACGCGCGCTGCGCGAGGCCAACCGCCAGATGGCGCGCCAGGCCCGGCACGACCTGCAGAGCGGCCTGCCGAACTGGCGCCGGGTGACCGAGTTCATCAGCGAATGCGCCGATGACGGCGGAGGCTTCACCCTCATCCTGCTCGGGCTCGACGATTTCCGCCAGGTGGTGGACACCTTCGGCCATGTCGCCTCGCACAACGTGCTGCGCCAGGCCGGCGAGCGCCTGGCGGAGGAGTTCGGCCCGCTCTGCCTCGTGGGGCGCAGCGGCGGCGACGAGCTGGCCATCGTGCTGCCCGAGGCCACGAGCGAGCGCGAGCTGGCGCTTGCGCAGGGCATCTGCGCCATCGAGGTGGTGCAGCGCTCGATCCCCACCTCCGCCGGGGCCTGCCGCCTGCGCGCCAGCGCCGGCGTCCGGCTGGTGGAGGACGGGCGCAGCGCCGTCCCGGGGGCGCTGGTGAAGGACGCGGCGCTGGCGCTGAGCGAGGCGCGCCGCCAGCGCGAGCAGGCCGTGGTCTACTGCGACGAGCTCGCCCGGCGCCAGGCGAGCCGCACCCGCGTGGGGGCCGAGCTGGTCTCTGCGGTCGAGCGGCAGGCCTTCGAGCCGTTCTTCCAGCCGCAGGTGACCCTGGAGGAAGGCGCCCTCGTGGGCTTCGAATGCCTCGCGCGCTGGCGGGTGGACGAGAAAACCGTGCGCGGGCCGGACAGTTTCCTCGATTTCGCCGAGCGTGGCGGCCTGATGTCGGAGATCGAGCGCTCGATCCTGGTGAAGGCGCTGGACGGGCTGCAGGACTGGCGGAGCGCGGGCTTCGCGGTGCCGCGCCTGTCGGTGAACGCCTCGGTGAGCCACCTGCGCCAGCCCAATTTCGTGAACCACCTCAAATGGGAGCTCGACCGGCGCGACCTTGTCCCGGCCGATCTCGCGGTCGAGGTGCTCGAAACCACGCTAATCACCGAGGATGACGACCCCGCGGCGCGCAACATCGCCCGGCTGCACGAGGCGGGCTTCATCGTCGAGCTCGACGATTTCGGCACCGGGCACGCGGCGCTGGCCAATCTCTCTCGCCTGCGCATCCACAGCGTGAAGCTCGACCGCTCGCTGGTGAGCCCGCTGGCCCACGACGCGCGGATGACCGCGATCGTCCGGGCCATTCTCGCGCTTGCCCGCGAGCTCGGGATCACCGTGATCGCCGAGGGCGCGGAAACCCCCGCCGACCTCGCCCGCCTGCGCGAGCTGGGCTGCCGGGTGGTGCAGGGCTACGCGATCGCCCGCCCGATGCCGGCCGACGCGGCGCGCGCCTGGCTCTCCGAGCGCGAAAGCGCCCTCCGCCGCATCGGATGAGGCACCCGCGCAGGCACGGCCGGCCCCGCACGGGGTCGCGCCGGCCGGGAGGGCGGGAGCCTGCCTGCGCGCAGCGGCGAAAGCAGGACCGGGGCCCGGGAAGCCGGCCCGACCGCGAGGCGGCTGGCCGGGCGCTGCGCGCCGGCGCCCGCCGCCGTGGACCTCCCCGGGGACCGGGAGGCCCGGAAGGTGGCGGCGCGCCGCCCCGGGAAAGGCCGGGCCGGTGAAAACCGGGATTGATCTTTGCGTGCCGAGGCCGGAACCTGCCGGGCACGCAATCGGGAGGGTATGCGATGTCCTTTGTCTTCCAGACCACGCGCTCGGTGCTGTGCGAGCCGGGCAGCAGCGCGCGGATCGGCGAGCTCGCCGCCGGGCTCGGCTGCCGCAAGGTGGCCTTCATCACCGACCGCACGGTGCTCGAGCTCGGCCTCGCCGCGGCGGCGCTCAACGGGCTGAAGGCCGCGGGCATCGAGGTCTGGGTCTGCGCCGAGGTGCAGCCCGACCCGCCGGAGAGCATCCTGCTCGCCGCGGTGGAGGAAGCGAAGCGCCAGGGCGTGGACGGCGTGGTCTCGGTGGGCGGCGGCTCGTCGATGGACACGGCCAAGCTCGTCGCGGTGCTCACCCGCGCGGAGCAGCCGCTGTCTCAGATGTACGGCGTCGGGCTCGTCACCGGCGAGCGCCTGCCGCTCATCCTCGCGCCCACCACCGCCGGCACCGGCTCGGAGGTGACGCCGATCTCGATCATCACCATCGGCGAGAACGACAAGAAGGGCGTGGTCTCGCCCCAGCTGCTGCCGGACTGGGCGGTGCTCGACGCCGAGCTCACCATGGGCCTGCCCCGCGCCGTGACCGCCGCCACCGGCATCGACGCCATGGTGCATGCCATCGAGGCCTACACCACGAAGCTCAAGAAGAACCCGGTGTCGGACTGCCTGGCCCGCGAGGCGCTGCGCCTGCTTGCCGGCAACATCCGCACCGCCTGTTTCGAGCCGGGCAACGTGGAGGCGCGCTCGAACATGCTGCTGGGCTCGATGCTTGCCGGCATGGCCTTCGCCAACGCGCCCTGTGCGGCGGTGCACGCGCTCGCCTACCCGCTGGGCGGCTTCTTCCACGTGCCGCACGGGCTGTCCAACGCCCTCGTGCTGCCCTTCGTGCTCGACTACAACATGCCGGTGGCCGAGACGCTCTACGACGAGATCGCCCCGATCATCTTCCCCGGCAAGCGCGGCGCCGACCTGCCGGGCGCCTTCGTGGCGCTGCGCGAGGAGCTGGGCATGCCCACCACCCTGCGCGAGGTCGGCATCAGCCACAACCACCTGCCGATGATGGTGGAGAACGCGATGACCCAGACCCGCCTTCTGGTGAACAACCCCCGCGAGATGACCCCCGAGGCCGCGCTCGACGTCTACGAAAAGGCGCTTTGACCCGGGCAACCTTAACATGTTAAGCATGCCGCCGAACGGGAGGACGGCATGCAGACATACACCACCGGCGAGGCCCTCGTCCGGGCGCTGATCGACCGCGGGATCGACACGATCTTCGGCATCCCCGGCGCGCATATGTACGAGTTCAATGACGCGCTGGCGCGGGCCTCGAACCGCATCCGCTTCATCCACACCCGGCATGAGCAGGGCGCGGGCTACATGGCCTACGGCTATGCGAAATCCACCGGCCGGCCGGCGGCCTTCACAGTGGTGCCGGGGCCGGGGGTGCTGAACGCGGGGGCGGCGCTGTGCACCGCCTATGCCGGCAACGCGCCGGTGCTCTGCATCACCGGCAACATCTTCGCTGACCTGATCGGGCAGGGCCGCGGCCAGCTCCACGAGCTGCCCGACCAGCTCGCCACCCTGCGCAGCTTCACCCGCGGGGCCTGGCGCATCGACCACCCGGCCCAGGTGCCGGCGAGGGTGGAGGACGCCTTCCGCGCCCTGCTCGCCCCCCGCCCCGGCCCGGTGGCGCTGGAGGCACCCTGGGACGTGTTCGGCCAGTCCGCCGCCTTCGACATGCCGGCCCCCGCGGCCCCGCCCGCCCTTCCCGCGCCCGACCCCGCGACGCTGGAGCAGGCCGCGGCGCTTGCCGCGCAGGCGAAGCGCCCGCTCATCATGGTGGGCGGCGGCGCGCAGGATGCCGGGCCCGAGGTGCTCGCCCTCGCCCGCAGGCTCGACGCGCCGATCACCGCGCATCGCTCCGGCAAGGGCGCGGTGGCGGAGGACGACCCGCATTTCCTCGATGCCGTCGCCGCCTGGGAGTACTGGCAGGAGTGCGACCTGCTGATCGGCATCGGCAGCCGGCTGGAGCTGCAGTTCATGCGCTGGAGCTGGCAGCCCGAGGGGCTGAAGACCATCCGCATCGACACCGACCCCACCGAGTTCGTGCGCCTGCCCGCCGACGCAGGCCTTTACGCCGATGCCGCCGCAGGGGCCGCCGCCCTGATGCCGCTGGTGCCGCAGGCCGCGCGCGGGGCCGATCTCGCCGGCTTCCGCGCCCGGGCGCGGGCCGCCATCGAGACCGTGCAGCCGCAGATGGCCTGGCTCGACGCCATCCGCGCCGTGCTGCCGCGCGACGGCATCTATGTCGACGAGATCAGCCAGATGGGCTTCACCGCCCGCTTCGGCCTGCCGGTCTACACCCCGCGCGGCTACATCTCGAGCGCCTACCAGGAAAACCTCGGCTTCGGCTTCATGACCGCCCTCGGCGTGAAGGTGGCGCACCCCGACCGCGCGGTGGTGCAGGTGTCGGGCGATGGCGGCTTCATGTTCGGCGTGCAGGAGATGGCGACCGCCGTGCAGCACGGCATCGGCGTGGTGACCATCGTCTTCGACAACGCCTCCTACGGCAACGTGCGCCGCGACCAGGTGGAGCGCTACGGCGGCCGCCTGCTGGGCGCCGAGCTGCAGAACCCCGATTTCGTGGCGCTGGCGCAGAGTTTCGGCATGGCGGCGGAGCGGGTGGAGCGGCCCGAGGCGCTGGGCCCGGTGCTCTCCGCCATGCTGGCCTCCGGCGCGCCGGGGCTCATCGTGGTGCCGCTCGCGCGCGGGCAGGAGGCCTCGCCCTGGCCCTTCGTGATGCCGAGGCGCCCGGGCTGAGGCCGCTTGGCAGGCGGGGCGGTTTCGTCTATGTCGCGGGGCTGAGAGCCGCGAGAGGAGAGCCGCCGATGTTTGCCAACACCTTCCCCGACCGGGCCGAGATGGCCGAGCTGACGGCGCGCATGCTCCTCGAGATCGGCGCGGTGCATTTCCGCGCCGACGAGCCCTACACCTTCACCTCCGGCCTCAAGAGCCCGGTCTACACCGACTGCCGCAAGATCATCTCCTACCCGCGGGTGCGCTCGGCGCTGATGGATTTCGCGGTGGCCACGCTGATGCGCGGCGCGGGCGTGGAGCGTTTCGACGCCATCGCCGGCGGCGAGACCGCGGGCATTCCCTTCGCCGCCTGGATCGCCGACCGCATGGGCCTGCCGATGCAATACGTGCGCAAGAAGCCCAAGGGCTTCGGCCGCGATGCCCAGATCGAGGGGGATATCCGCGAGGGCCAGCGGGTGCTCCTCGTGGAAGACCTCACCACCGACGGCGGCTCGAAGCTGCGCTTCGCCGAGGCGATCCGCACCGCCGGCGCCGAATGCGCCCACACGCTGGTGGTGTTCTACTACGACATCTTCAAGGACACCCGGCCGACCCTTGCCGCCAACGGCCTCACCCTGCACAACCTCGCCACCTGGTGGGACGTGCTGGCGGTGTGCAAGAAGGACGGCACCTTCGACGCCCGGACCATCGACCAGGTGGAAGCCTTCCTGCACGCGCCGCTGGAGTGGTCGAAGGCCAATGGCGGCGTGTACGAGCTGCCGAAGTAACCCCGCGCCCCGGCGCGCCGGGCCCGACCCGGCGCCTCCCGGCCGCCACCGGGCGCTGCGGATCGGTCAGGGGCCGTCAGGCGTCCATCGAGCCGCCCGACCCGGGCTGATCCGACAACCCGGCCCTCCGCACCGCTGCCACGGTCGGCTCCGCGAGGCCCCGGGTCAGGCCCGGGGCGCGGCGGCTCAGGCCCCGCGCGGGCGCTCCTTCTCCACCGGGTTGCGCAGGCTGCCCACGCCCTCCACCGTCACCTCCACCACGTCGCCCTCCACCAGCCATTTCGGCGGGTCGAAGCGCGCTCCGGCGCCGGTGGGCGTGCCCGTCGCGATCAGGTCGCCCGGCAGCAGGGTGGCGAAGCTCGACACGTATTCGATGATGCGCTCGAAGGGGAAGGCCATCGAGGCGGTGGTGTCGGACTGGCGCAGCTCGCCGTTCACCCGGGTCTCCACCCGCATGTCGTGAATGTCGACGCCCTCGGGCGCGGTCTCGATCCAGGGGCCGAGACCGCCCGAGCGGTCCCAGTTCTTGCCCGGGGTCACGTTGAACTTGCCGTGGCGCACCCAGTCGCGGATGGTGCCCTCGTTCATCACCGTGAAGCCGGCGACATGGTCCATCGCCGCCGATTGCGGAATGCGGCGCCCGGCCGTGCCGATCACCAGAACGATCTCGCCCTCGTAATCGAGCTGCTCCGACTCGGGCGGCACAAGAACCGCCTGGCCGTGCGGCGAGAAGGACAGTGGATTTCGCACGAAGAGGGAGGGGTATTTCGGCGCGTCTGAGCCGTCCTTGTACTCCTCGTTGCGGTTCATGTAGTTCACGCCCACGCAGTAGATCTTCTCCGGGTCGGGGATGGGCAGCGCGTGTTCCACCGCGTCATGCGCGTGGTCGGCCGGCACGCGCGCGGCCAGCGCCTCCGCCTCGGCCAGCCGGCCGCTCTCCAGGATCTCGCGCACCGAGGCGCCCTCCATCCGCACCGACAGGTCGATGATGCCCTCCGGCACCCAAGCGCCGGCATGCAGCACCCCGTTCAGCCCGAAGCTCAGCAGTCGCATCGCGTTCTCCCCTTCCTGCCCGCCGCGGCCCGGCAGATTTTCCTTGTCTTGCGTCCGGCTTTACACTTAACGTGTTAAGGAAAGCGGGATCAAGAGCAAAACCCGCGGCCCGGCGCGAGCTCTGTCGGGCGAGGGAGGGGCAGGGGCCGCCGCGCGGCCCGGAATGCTTCGGAAAGGACGGATATGAGCGAGCTTGCGGGCAATCTGGCACGGCTGGAGGGCTATCTTGCGCGCTTCCGCGAGAGCGGGGTGCAGAATCACATCAACGGCCGGGCCTGCGAGGCCGCCTCCGGCGCGCGCTTCGACACGCATTCGCCGGTCGACGGCAGCCTGATCGCCGGGGTGGCGCGCGGCGGGGCGGAGGATATCGACGCCGCGGCGAAAGCGGCGAAATCCGCCTTCCCGGCCTGGCGCGACATGCCGGGGCGGGAGCGCAAGGCGCTCCTCCACCGCATCGCCGACGCCATCGAGGCCCGGGCCGAGGAGATCGCCTTCTGCGAGTGCTGGGACACCGGCCAGGCGCTGCGCTACATGTCGAAGGCGGCGCTGCGCGGGGCGGAGAACTTCCGCTTCTACGCCGACCGCGCCCCTGCGGCGCGCGACGGCCAGGCCCTGCCCTCACCCACGCTGATGAACATGACCGCGCGTACCCCCATCGGGCCCGTGGGCATCATCACGCCGTGGAACACGCCCTTCATGCTCTCCACCTGGAAGATCGCCCCGGCGCTGGCCGCGGGCTGCACCGTGGTGCACAAGCCGGCGGAATTCTCGCCGCTCACCGCGCGGCTGCTGGTGGAGATCGCCGAGGAAGCCGGCCTGCCGCCGGGCGTCTGGAACACCGTGAACGGGCTCGGCCACGAGGCCGGCGTCGCCCTCACCGAGCACCCCGACATCCGCGCCATCGCCTTCATCGGCGAGAGCCGCACCGGCGGGCAGATCCTCTCGCAGGGCGGCCCCACGCTCAAGCGCACCCATCTCGAGCTCGGCGGCAAGAACCCGGTGATCGTCTTCGACGACGCCGATCTCGACCGCGCGCTCGACGCCGTGCTGTTCATGATCTACTCGCTCAACGGCGAGCGCTGCACCTCCTCCAGCCGCGTGCTGATCCAGAACACGATCCACGACGATTTCGTCGCCCGCCTCGCCGAGCGGGTGAAGCGGATCCGCGTCGGCCACCCGCTCGACCCCGCGACCGAGGTGGGCCCCCTGATACACCCCGTCCATTTCGACAAGGTGAAGAGCTACTTCGACGTGGCCCGCGCCGATGGCGCCACCATCGCCGCCGGCGGCCGCGCGCTCGACGGCCCGGGCTGTTTCGTCGAGCCCACGCTGTTCACCGGCGCGCGCCAGGACATGCGCATCGCCTCGGAGGAGATCTTCGGCCCCGTCCTCACCGCAATCCCCTTTTCCACCGAGGCGGAGGCGCTCGAGATCGCCAACGCGGTCGACTACGGCCTCACCGGCTATGTCTGGACCTCCGACGTCACCCGCGCCTTCCGCTTCACCGAGGCGCTGGAGGCCGGGATGATCTGGGTGAACTCGGAGAACGTGCGCCACCTGCCCACCCCCTTCGGCGGCATGAAGGCCAGCGGCATCGGGCGTGACGGCGGCGACTGGTCGTTCGATTTCTACATGGAAACCAAGATGATCGCCTTCGCCACGGGCGAGCACCGCATCCCGCGGATCGGGCTCTGAGCCGCGCCGGACACAAGAAAAAGGAGACATCGAGGAAATGCCCCTGCCCAAGCCCGAGCTCTACCCGCCGTTCAACATCATCCGGCTCAGCCATGTCACCTTCGACGTGACCGACCTCGCCGCCTCGCGCGCCTTCTACGTCGACACGCTGGGCCTGCAGGTGACCGACGAGACAGCCGACACCATCTGGCTGCGCGCGATGGAGGAGCGCGGCCACCATTGCATCGTGCTGCGCCGCGCGGCGCAGGCCGCCACCGAGGCCCTCTCCTTCAAGCTCTTCGACGAGGACGACCTCGACCGCTGCGCCGCCTGGTTCACCGCGCGGGGCAAGCCGGTCACCTGGGTCGAGCGCGCCTTCCAGGGCCGCACCCTGCGCACCGAGGATTGCCACGGCATCCCGCTCGAGTTCTACCACCGCATGGACCGGCTGCCGCCCATCCACCAGAAATACGCGCTCTACCGCGGGGTGAAGCCGCTGCGGATCGACCATTTCAACTGCTTCTCGCCCAACGTCGACGAGAGCGTGGCCTTCTACGCCGCCTTCGGCTTCCGTGTCACCGAATACACCGAGGACGAGGCCTCGGGCCATCTCTGGGCCGCCTGGATGCATCGCAAGGGCGGGGTGCACGACATGGCCTTCACCAACGGCCGCGGCCCGCGCCTGCACCACGTGGCCTTCTGGGTGCCGACGCCGCTCAACATCATAGACCTGCTCGACCTGATGGCCACCACCGGCTACGTCTCCAACATCGAGCGCGGCCCGGGCCGGCACGGCATCTCCAACGCCTTCTTCCTCTACATCCGCGACCCCGACGGCAACCGCGTGGAGATCTACTGCTCCGACTACCAGACAGTCGACCCCGACCTCGAGCCGATCCGCTGGGACCTGAAGGACCCCCAGCGCCAGACCCTCTGGGGCGCGCCGGCGCCGCGCTCCTGGTTCGAGGAGGGCTCGCTCTTCACCGGCGTCACCCCCCGCGCCGCCGAGCTCGACGCAACTCCCATCGTAGCACCATGACCCCCCGCACCCACCACCGCCCGCGCCGGGCCAAGCGGCCCGCCCGGGCCGCGACCACGCCCGCCGAGCTGCGGGGGCAGCGCCCCCTCGGCGAGGCGGGCGTTCCCCGCGCATCGGCAAGGACCCCGCGATGACCTGCACCCTCACCACCGCCGAGATCGACGCCGCCGTGGCAGCGCTCGACACCGCCGAGACCACCCGCCGCCAGACCAGCCTGCTCTCGCTGCAGCACCCCGGCATGACCATGGACGACGCCTACGCCGTGCAATCGGCCTGGGTCGCGCGCAAGAAGGCCGCCGGCCGGCGGGTGATCGGCTGGAAGATCGGCCTCACCTCCAAGGCCATGCAGGCCGCGCTCGGCATCGACATCCCCGACAGCGGCGTGCTGCTCGACGACATGTGGTTCGAGGACGGCCAGGTGGTGCCGGCCGACCGTTTCATCCAGCCGCGCATCGAGGCCGAGATCGCCTTCGTGCTGAACGCCCCCCTGCGCGGCCCCGGTGTCACGGTCTTCGACGTGCTCGCCGCCACCGAATACGTCACCCCGGCGCTGGAGATCCTCGACACCCGCATCTTCCGCGCCGACCCGGAGACGAAGCGTCCGCGCACCATCCTCGACACCATCGCCGACAACGCGGCGAACGCCGGCATCGTCACCGCCGGCCGCCGCATCGCGCCCGATGCCACCGACCTGCGCTGGATGGGCGCCATCCTGTCGCGCAACGCGGAGGTGGAGGAAACCGGCCTCGGCGCCGGCGTGCTCAGCCACCCCGCGCGCGGCATCGCCTGGCTGGCGAACCGGCTCGGGGACTACGGCGAGGGGCTCGGCGCCGGCGAGATCGTGCTCGCCGGCTCCTTCGTGCGCCCCGTCGAGGCCCGCCACGGCGACACGATCACCGCCGATTACGGCCCCTGGGGCAGCATCAGCCTGCATTTCGCCTGAAATCCGCCCGGGGCAGGGGACGCCCCTGCGGCCCCTGCCGGTCGCGGGCCGGACACCGGCTCGGGAGCAGCGCGCCGTCAGACCGGACCTGCCGGGGTGGGATTGCACCGCCCCGGCGCGGGCGCCTCACATGGCCGAGGGCGTGCGGGTGTCGCGCTCCACGAGGGCCTCGTAGAGGCTGCGGATGCGGCGGGTGATCGGGCCGGCGCCGTTGGTGCCTGCCTCGCCGATGCGCCGCCCGTCGATCTCGGCCACCGGGGTCTGGGCGCCGAAGGTGCCGGTGAGGAAGGCCTCCTCGGCGCCGTAGGTGTCGACCAGCGAGAAATTGCGCTCGAACACCGGGATGTCATTGGCGCGGCACAGCTCGATCACCCGGCGGCGGGTGATGCCGTTCATGCAGTAGTCGCCGGTGGAGGTCCACACCTCGCCGCCGCGCACGATGAAGAAGTTGCAGGCGTTCGTGGTGTTCACGAACCCATGCGGGTCGAGCATCAGCCCCTCGTCGGCGCCGGCCTTCTCGGCCTGGATGCAGGCGAGGATGCAGTTGAGCTTGGAATGCGAGTTCAGCTTCGGGTCCTGGCTCATCGGCAGCCCGCGCACCTGCGGCACGGTGGCAAGGCGGATGCCGCGCTCCATCAGCGCGGGGTCGGGGCGCGAATGCTCCATGATGATCACCATCGTGGGCCCCGAGCGCGACAGCGAGGGGTGCTGGAAGGGCCGCACCTTCACGCCCCGCGTCACCATCAGCCGCGCATGGACATGGTCCTGCATGGCGTTGGCCACCCGGGTTTCCTCCAGCGCCGCGGCGATGCCGGCCCGGTCGAGCCCGATGTCGAGGTCGATCGCCTTCGCCGCCTCGAACAGCCGGTCGAGATGGTCGTCGAGAAAGGCCCAGCGGCCGTTGTGCAGCCTCAGCCCTTCCCAGATGCCATCCCCCAGCATGAAGCCGGAATCATAGACCGAGACCATCGCCTCGGCGCGCTTCTTCAGGGTGCCGTTCACCCAGATCAGGATATCGGCGTTGCGCGGGTCGTCCTCGGCGTCATGGGTGGTGCGTTCGTCTGTCATGTCCTGTCCTGCGGGGCGCGGGGGGAAAAGGCGCCCGCCGCCCGCGCCCCGGGGCGGAGGCCGGGCCCGCGGCGCGGCCGCGCTCAGTCGGGCTGCTTCACCCGGTGGCCGCCCTGGAACATGCCGCGGATGTCGACGGTGGAGCAACGGCCCAGGTCGTCGAAATGCTGGTCGAGCCAGGCCTCGGCCGTCATCCGGCCGATGTCGCGCAGCCAGGTGAGGAAGGCCCATTCCGCGTTGAGCTTCGAGGAGGCGCCGAGCGGGTTCAGCACCTCCTGGTTCTCGATCACGTGCACGTCGAGATAGCGGTACTCCGCCGGGTCCAGCCGCCCGGCGTCGATCAGCCGGCGCACGAACTCTATCGCGCGCAGGTCCTTCTGCAGCGAGGCGTTGAAGGTGATCTCGTTGATCCGGTCGGTGATCTCGTGCGCGGTGGTGGGCGTGCCCGCGCGCAGCATCGGGTTGATCTGGATGAGCACGATGTCCCGCGTGTCCTTCACCTCGTAGAAGGGGAACATCGAGGGGTTGCCCATGTAGCCGCCGTCCCAGTAGGGCACGCCGTCGATCTCCACCGCCTGGTAGAGATAGGGCAGGCAGGCGGAGGCCAGCACCATCTCCAGCGTCAGTTCCTCGCGGCGAAACACCTTCACCCGCCCGGTCTCGACATTGGTGGCGGAGATGAAGAGCTGCACGTCGTGGCAGCGGCGCACCCGCTCGAAATCCACCACTTCGGCGAGCAGGTCTGACAGCGGGTTCAGGTTCAGCGGGTTGGACTGGTAGGGCGAGATCACCCGGCTCATCGCGTCCATCACGTGGTAGCCGAAGGAATTGTTCAGCGACCAGTCGCCCATCAGCACGTTCAGCGGCGAGCGCTGGATGGGCGAGAGCCGGGCGGCCTCGGCGGTCTTCTTCCAGAAGCGATGCAGGAATTCGCGGGCGCCCTCGCGGCCGCCCTCGAACAGCCCCTCGGCCATGACCACCGCGTTCATCGCCCCCGCCGAGGTGCCGGAGATGGCGGATACCGCGATCCGCCCGTCCTCCAGCAGCTTGTCGAGCACTCCCCAGGTGAAGGCCCCGTGGGAGCCCCCGCCCTGGAGGGCGAGGCAGACGGGCTTGGTGGCCATGCCGTGCATGAAGGGCTCCTTCGTGTTACTCCGCGGTCCAGCCACCATCGATCGAGAGGTGGGCACCGGTGATGTTGCGCGCGCCGTCCGAGCACAGGAAGCAGGCCAGGTCGGCGATTTCCTCGACAGTCACGAATTCCTTGGTGGGCTGGGCGTCGAGGATGACGTCGCGCTTCACCTGTTCCTCGGTCATGCCGCGGGCCTTGGCGGTGTCGGGGATCTGCTTCTCCACCAGCGGGGTCCAGACATAGCCCGGGCAGATGGCGTTCGCGGTCACCCCGGCGGTGGCCAGCTCCAGCGCCACGGTCTTGGTGAAGCCGACGATACCATGCTTGGCCGCGACATAGGCGGACTTGAAGGGCGAGGCCACCAGCCCGTGCGCCGAGGCGATGTTGATCATCCGGCCCCAGCCCTTCTCCTTCATCCCCGGGATGGCGGCCTTGGAGGTGTAGAAGGCCGAGGAGAGGTTGAGGTTGATGATCGCCTGCCATTTCTCGTCGGGGAAATCCTCGACCGGGGAGACGAACTGGATGCCGGCGTTGTTCACCAGGATGTCGACGGAGCCGAATTCCTTGAGCCCGGCGTCGATCAGCTCCTTGCAGCCCTCCGGCGTCATCAGGTTCGCGGCCGAGTAGATGGCGCGAATCCCGTGCTCCTTCTCGAGCCCGGCGCGCAGCTCTTCCACGTCCTCGGGTTTCTCGATGCCGTTGAGCACGACATTGGCGCCTTCCGCGGCGAAGCGGCTCGCGATGGCCTTGCCGATTCCGCTGGAGGAACCGGTGACGACTGCGGTCTTGCCCTTGATCATGAGACGTCTTCCTTGCGTTCTGTGATGGGCTGTCCGTGAGCGACAGTCCGTGCCGCAGCGGGTGCCCGGCACACAGTAGCATCTAGGAATGCCGCGGCGCAAAAAAACAGCCCCCCGGGTTGAATTCCCGCGCATTCCTATCACGTTCGTGAGGCGAAAAGGCTTGACCCGCCGGCCACGCGACCGGCGGGAAAAAGAATCTCTGTCCCCTGTCATTTCCCTGTTGCGGGTGTTTTTGATTCTGCCTATAAGCCGCCCTCACCGGAGACGAGGCGGCGACGCCGGCGGGAACGGGAGCGGATCTGGGACGGTTCGCAGCTCTTTGAAATGATTGGAAGAAGAAGGGATATGCGGGGTGTTCGGCTCGTTTCGACGAGAGGAACTTCGCATATCG
>NZ_QRGC01000044.1 GCF_003448965.1 Oceanicella sp. SM1341 | reverse complement strand
GGCCCGCGGCGCGCGCCACCGCGGCAAGCAGCCGGTCGCGGCGCACCGGCCGGGCGCCGGTGACCTCCGTTCCCTCGGGCAGGGCGGTGCGGCGGCCCACCGGCTCGATGCTCAGCACGACGCAGGGCCCGCCGGGCCGCGCGGCGCGGAAGCGCGCGAGGCTCCCGGCCAGCGCCGCCCGGCCCAGGCCGCTGGAGATCACCAGCAGGTCGGGCACCGGCGCGCCGCCGGGGCCGGGCGCGGCCTCCGCCCCCTCCGCACGGCTCTGCCCGGCTGCGGCGGAGGCCCCGTCCGGGCCCGGCGTCTCCTCCGGCCCGGGAGGGGGGAGGAGCACGATGCGCGCCCCGCGGGCGGCGCAATAGGCCGAGACCGCCTCCGACGTTTCCGGGTAGCGGGTCATCACGCCCAGGGTGAGGCCGGTGAGATCGGGCGCGGCGGGCGCCTCCGCCCCGGTGCGCGGGCCGGGCTGGAGCGGCAGGTCCACCGTGAAGGTGGTGCCCGCGTCCGGAACGCTCGCGACGGTGACCGACCCGCCCATCAGCTCGGTGAGCGTACGGCAGATCGACAGGCCCAGCCCGGTGCCGCCGAAGCGCCGCGCGGTGGAACTGTCGGTCTGCGAGAAGGGCTGGAACAGCCGGTCCATCGCCTCGGCCGGGATGCCGATGCCGGTGTCGCGCACGGTGAAGCGCACGCGGCAGGGCCCGTCGGGCGCCGGCGGGCCCGCGGGCTCGGCCCGAACCATCACCACGCGCTCGCGCCCCTCCACCCCGGCGGTGAACTTGATGGCGTTGCCCACGAGGTTGAACAGGATCTGGCGCAGGCGCACGGGGTCGCAGAACACCCGCTCGGGCAGGGCGGGCGACACGAAGACCCCCAGCCGCACCGCGCGCTGCGCCGCGCTGTGCGAGAGGGTCTCGGCCACGCCCTCCACCACCTCGTGCAGGCTCACGGGCAGCATCTCCATGGTCATGCGCCCGGCCTCGATCTTGGAGATGTCGAGGATGTCGTTGATGATCTGCAGCAGGGCGAAGGCGGAGTCGCGCGCGGTGTCGAGCATGGCCGACTGGTCGGTGTCCAGCCCGGTGTCGCGCAGCAGGTCGATCATGCCGATCACCCCGTTCATCGGGGTGCGGATCTCGTGGCTCATCATGGCGAGGAAGTCGGACTTGGCCCGGTTCGCCGCCTCGGCGCGGGCGCGCAGCCCGTCGGCGGCGCGGCGCTCCTCGGAGAGGTCGAACATCATGTTCAGGGCGGCGCGCCGGGCATCTCCGAGCTCCTCCACCCGGGCGGAAAGCTCGCGCTCCATCTCCTTGCGCGCGGTGATGTCGGCGGCGATGCCCACCAGGGCATAGGCCGCCCCGGTCTCGTCGCGCAGCAGGAACTTGGTGGTGAGGAAGGTGCGGGTGCGGCCGCTCACCGGCAGCGCCTCCTCCACCTGCTGCAGCTCGCCGGTCTCGATCACCCGCGCGTCCATGCGCCGGATCTCGGCGGCCACGTCCGGCGGGAAGACCGCGTCGTTGCCCCGGCCCCGGCCGTCGACGCCGAAGAGCCGGGCGAACTCGGCATTGGTGAGCAGGTAGGTGCCGTCGAGGTGCTTGATGAACACCACGAGCTGCGACTTGTCGAGGATCGCCTGCAGACGGGCGTGGGAGGCGCGGATCTCGTGCTCGGCCTCGCGGCGGGCGGTGATGTCGCGGAACACGATGACCGAGCCGGGGCTCGTGCCGTCCTCGCGCAGGATGGGGGTGGCGGAATATTCCACCGGGAAGGAGCTGCCGTCGCGCCGCCAGAGCAGCTCGTCCTCAGGGTCCGCGCCGGCACCCGCGGCGCCGCCGCCGCCGGGAGCGGGGGCGAGGCCCGCGACCGGGGCGCCGCCGCTGCCCGCGGGGCGGCGCAGCGTCTCGAGCACCGGGGTGCCGACCAGCTCGGCCGGCGCATGGCCCAGCATCTCCGCCGCCGCGCGGTTCACGAAGGTGGCGATGCCCTCGGTGTCGAGCCCGATGATGCCGTCGGTGACCGAGGTGAGGATCAGCCGGCTGCGCTCCTCCGCCTCGCGCAGGGCGGTCTCGGTGGCCGAGCGCGTCTCCACGATGTCGTTGATGGCGGCGGCCAGCCGGTCCTCCTCCGAGCGCGGCGCGAGACGGCGGCTGAAATCGCCGCGCGCGATGGCCTCGCAGATGGCGGTCATCTCGCGGTGGCTCTCGGCGAGCGCGGCGAAGCTGCACCTGAGCTGGCCGGTCTCGTCGCGGCCGGGGGGCAGGTCGGGGGGGCGGTCGGTCTCGCCGCGGGCGATGCGCCGCGCGCCCTCCACCGCCGCGCCGATGCTGCGGGTGATGTGGCGCAGGCCCAGCACCAGCAGCACCACCGCCACCGCCTGCGCGCAGAGCACCAGCCAGCCCAGCCGCGACATGGCCGCGAGGAGCGGCCCGCTCACCAGCGAGTCGGAGGCCGAGACCACCACCAGCCAGCCGCCGGTGGGCACCGGGAAGGAGGCGAGGTCCACGCCGGTGTCGTTGCCCGCGGCGTCGGACCCGAGGAAGCTGCCGCCGCCGACCCGCGGCAGCAGCGGGCCGAGCGCCGCGCCCAGCGGGGTGTCCTGCACCGCGCGGGTGCGGTGCGCGGCGCCGCCGGGGGCGGTGTCGGCGATCACCCGGTTCTGGCGGCTCAGCAGCAGGATCTCGACCCCGTGGCGCGCCGCCTCCTCCTCCAGGCTCGCGGTGATGGCGGGCAGGGCACGGTCCACCCCGGCGATGCCGCGGAACCGGCCCTCGATGACGATGGGCGCCACGGTCTCGATGATCTCGCGGCCGTAGTAGGCGTAGGGCTCGGTCACGGTGGCGCCGCGCGCGGCGGTGGCGAGGAACGTGTCGCGCACCCCGGCGTAGTAGGAGCTGGTCTCCATGTCGGCCAGTGGCTCGAGGTGGGTGCCGCCGTCGGCCTCGCGGTGCCAGTAGGGCAGGAAGCGGCCGTCGGGCCCGAGCGCCGCGGCGATGCCCACCGCGCCGGGGGCGGCGGCGGCTTCGGCGTCGGGCATGTCGGCATCGGGCTCGTAGGCGAAATAGGCGGCGGTGAAATCGGGCGTGCGCTCGAGCACCCGGCGCGCGAAGGCGACGGACCCCGGCCGGTCGCCGAACAGGCCCGAGACCTGGGCATCGGCCATCATCTGCGCCGCGGTGACGGCGCGGGCGTTGCCGATCTCGACCTGCCGGCCGATCTGGGCGGCGAGGCCGAGCAGGCGGCGCGCCTCCTGGCGCGCGCCGACCTCGCTGGCATGCCAGTGGCCCACGGCGAGGGCGAGCACCATCAGCACGGTGGAGGGCAGCACGGCGAAGAAGGCGAGCCGGCCGCCGAGGCTGCGGCGCGGGTCGAGGGCCACGGCGAGCGCGCTCCGGCGGCTCATTCGGCGAGCTCGTAGGAGGGCGGGCGCGCGAGCTCGGCGCGCAGGGCGTTCACCTCGGCCTTGAGCGCGATCATCCGCAGCTCGCGCCCCACCGCGATGCGCGAGAACTGCTCGAGCTCCTCCATCTTCTCGGTGAGCCGGGCCTCGGTGGCGAGGCGCTCGGTGATGTCGTCGAGCCAGCCGATGAACCCCTCGCCCGAGAGGTTCTCGCGGCAGGTGAACAGCGTCTCCACCCGCCGCCCCGAGGCATGGCGCAGCGGCAGGTGCAGCGCGTCGACGCGGCCGTCGCGCGCGAGCCGGCAGAACAGTTCCTCGCATTGCGCCGCATCGAGGCAGTGGTCGCCCAGCGAGGCGCCCTCCAGCGCCCGCGGCGCCACGCCGAGCATCTCGGCCAGCCGGGGGTTGAAGTATTCCAGCCGCCCGTCGGAGCGCATCATGGTGGCGCCCAGCGGGCTGGCGGCGAGGATGGTCTTGAGCATGCTCTCGCTCGAGCGCAGGGTCTCCTCCGCCCGGCGGCGCTCGGTGACGTCGAGCACCAGCCCGTCCCAGTGCCGGCCGCCGCCGGGCAGCGCGTAGGCGCGCAGGCTCGCGTCGAGCCAGCGCTCGGTGCCGTCGGGCGCGCGGATGCCGAAGGCGAGGGAGAGGGTCTCGGCGGTATCGCTCAGCGCCCGGCTCAGCGCCTCGCGCACCCGGCCCGCGTCCTGCGGCAGCACGCGGTCGAAGAAGGTCGCGGTGGTCTGCACCTCGCCGGGGCGGTCCATGCCGAACACGCGGCGCATGTTGGCGCTGGCATAGGTGATGTTCACCTCGCCGCGCGGGCCGGGGCCGAACTGGAACACCATCGCCGGCAGGTTGTCGGCCAGCCCGCGCAGGCGCTCGGACTGGCGGCGGTTCTCCTCCAGCGCCCGGCCCAGGCTCTGCTCGGAGCGCTTGCGATCGGTCATGTCGGTGACGATGGTCACCACGCCGCCGCCGGCCAGCGGGCTGCCGCGGATCTCGATGAAGCGGCCGTCGGGGCGCGGGCGCTCCGTGGAGGAGAGCCGGAACTGGCGCATGCGCTCAAGCCGCTCGGCGAAGATGCGCTCCGGGTCGCCGGGGCCGAATTCACCGTGCTCCACATCGTAGCGCAGCAGTTCCTCGAAGGCCATGCCCTCGCGCAGCATGCCCTCCGGGTAGCCGCGGATCTCGACGAATTTCGCGTTCCAGGTGATCAGGCGAAGCCCGCGGTCGAAGGCCACCACGCCCACGGTCATCGCGTCCATCACCACCTTGAGCAGGTCGCGCTGTCGCTCCAGCTCGGCCGCCTGCTCGAGGCTGCGCAGCTCGGCGGCACGGCGCTCGCGCATCTCGCGGCGCAGCTTGCGGCTCCACAGCCCCATGCCGCCCAGCAGCAGCACCGCCACCGCCGCCGCGATCCCGCCCCAGGCCAGCAGCCTGCCGGCATCGAGCGGCGGCTCCCCCCGCAGGCTCACCCAGCGGTTGCGGAACATGTCGAGGTCGCGCGGGTCGATCGCGTCCAGCGCCTTCTGCAGCACGCCCAGCAGCGCGGTGTCGCCGTTGCGCACCGCCATCGCGTAATTGGTGGAGAAGCCGGTGCTGGCGGCGACCTTCACGTTGGTGAGCTCGAGCCGGTCGAGCGCGTTGCTCGCGGTCATCAGGTTGGCGACGGCGGCATCGGTCTCGCCCCGGGAGAGATCGGTGAGCACGCTCTCGATGTCCGGCGCGGTGACGAGGCGGAGATCGGGCCGCGTGGTCTCGAGGTGATCGTGCACGGGCGAGCCGTAGACCACCCCCACCCGCATCCCCTCGAGCCCGTCGAGCCCGCGCAGGAAGGGCGCGTCGAGCCGGGTGAGAAGCACCGCGGGCACCGGCAGGTAGGGGCGGGTGAAGTCGAGCAGCCGGTCGGTGTCCGGGCCGGGCAGGGCGGCGGCGATGAAATCGGTCTCCCCGGCGGTGAGGGCGGCCACCTGCTCGGCGAAGTTGCGCTCGGGCGCCATGTCCATCAGCAGGCCGGTGGAGGCGGAGACGCGCTGCAGGATGTCGGAGACGAGGCCGGCATGCGCGCCCTGGTCGTCGACGAACTCGATGGGCGTCAGGTCGCTGCGGGCACCGAAGCTCAGCCGGGGGCGGGCGCGCACATAGGCCTGCTCCGCCTCGGTGAGGGGAAGCGGGCCGAAGAACCCGTCGGCCGCCAGGCTCTCGGTGTCGGGCAGCCAGCGCCGCGCGAGGGCGAGGCGCTCGGCGGGGGTGACGGTGTCGAGCCCCTTCTGCAGCAGGTCGTGCAGCACCTGCTGCTCGCGCAGCACCCCGATGCGCAGGTGCATGTCGGCGAGACCGGCGAGCGAGGGGTCGACGACCATGGAGAGGCTGCCCGCCGCCCCGGGCCCGATGCGGTGGCCGATGGCCCCGGCCGTGTCGAGCAGCGCGTCGATCTCGCGCCGGGCGAGGCTCTCCAGCCCGGCGGAAACGGATTCGAGCGGCACCATCTCCACCCCGGGGCGGTTGCGGCGCACCATTTCCAGCAGGGCCGAGCCCGAGACCACCCCCACCCGGCGGCCGGTGAGCTGGTCGAGCCGGCGCAGCCCGGCATCCTCGGCGCGCAGGGCAAGCGCGGGGGGATTGTAGGCGTAATGCGAGGTGAAGGCGATGTGCGCCGCCCGGGCGCGGTTCCAGTAGAGCGCCGGCATCACGTCGATCTGGCCGGCGAGGAAGCGCTCGAGCATGGCGCTCCAGGGCAGACCGTTGACGAACTGCAGCCGCAGCCCCACCCGGCCCGCCACCAGCGAGACAAGCTCGGTGCTCATGCCGCGGGGCATGCCGTCTTCCGTGTAGTCGAAGGGCGCCCAGTCCAGCGAATTGGCGACGGTGACCACCGGGTGCTCGGCCACCCAGGCGCGCTCGGCCTCGGTGAGCGCCACGTTGCCGCCGGGCTGGGAGGCAGGGGCGGGCTGGGCGCGCGCGCCGCCCGCGCCGGCGAGCAGCAGCACGAGGAGCACGAGGAGCAGGAGGCCGGGCCGCGGGAGGGCCGCGCGCGGCGCGGGCCGGCCGGGCCGCTTCATCCGGCAGCCGGCCTGCCGCGGGCCCCGGATGCGTCGGAGGCGGGCCGTCCGGCGGCGTCCTGGTGACGTGAGGGCCCGGGTGCCGGCGATGTTCAATTCCTTTCCTGAACTCCATATGAAACAAGCGCCCGAGTACTGTAACATCGGGCGCTTGCATCTGTCAGTTGAAGAATTCTGCGCCTTGCACGGGGGCAGCAGGCTGCCTGTCCGGGGCCTCGCGCGCCGCTCAGCCGTGGTCGATCATCACGGTCTTCAGCCGGGTGAGGTCGCGCAGCGCCTCGAGCCCCTTCTCGCGCCCGTGGCCGGACTTGCCGACCCCGCCGAAGGGCAGCTCCACCCCGCCGCCGGCGCCGTAGGTGTTCACGAAGACCTGGCCCGAGCGCAGGGCGCGGGCCACGCGCAGCTGCCGGCCGCCGTCGCGCGTCCAGACCGAGGAGACGAGCCCGTAGGCGGTGCCGTTGGCGATGGCGATCGCCTCGGCCTCGGTCTCGAAGGGGATGAGGGCGAGCACGGGGCCGAACACCTCCTCCTGCGCCAGCTCATGCTCGGGCGAGACCGGGCCGAAGACATGCGGGGCGACGTAATGCCCGCCCTCCGGCGCCTCCGCCGAGATCCGGCCACGGCCGATCAGCGGCACGCCGCTCTCCGTGGCGCGGGCGATGAAAGCCTCCACCCGCGCCTTCTGGCGGGCGTTCACCAGCGGCCCGAGGTCGGCATCGAGCCAGTAGGGCCCGGCGGTGAGCGCCTCGAAGGCCTGCCCGATGGCGGTCGACACCCGCTCCCAGGCCGAGGCCTCGATGAGCACCCGCGCGCCGGCCGAGCAGGTCTGGCCGGCGTTCTGCACGATGGCCTTCACCAGGATGGGCAGGGCGCGCTCCATGTCGGCATCGGCGAACACCACCTGGGGGGACTTGCCGCCGAGCTCCATGGTGCAGCTCGTGTAGGTGCGGGTGGCGGCGGCCTGCACCACGGCGCCGGTCTCCGGCGAGCCGGTGAAGGCGAGATGGTCGAGCCCGGGGTGGGCGGCCAGCGCCGCTCCCGCCTCGTGGCCGTAGCCGGTCACCACGTTCACCACGCCGTCGGGCAGGCCTGCGCGCGCGGCGAGGGCGCAGAGCATCAGGATGGAGAGGCAGCCGTCCTCCGCGGGCTTGACCACCAGCGTGTTGCCGGCCGCGAGATTGGCCGCGAGCGAGCGCGCGCCCATCTGGGCGGGGTAGTTCCACGGGATGATCTGCCCCACCACGCCATGCGGCTCGCGCAGGGTGAAGGCGAGGAACTCGGGCGGCAGGGGGATGGTCTCGCCGCCGATCTTGTCGGCGGCACCGGCGTAGAACTCGAAGTAGCGCGCCGCCACGTCGATGTCGGCGAGGGCCTGGGGCATGGGCTTGCCGATGTCGCGGGCCTCCAGCTCGGCCAGCATCTCGCGGTTTTCCAGCATGAGCGCGCGCAGGGCCATCAGCAGGCGGGCGCGCTCATAGCCGGGCATGCGGCCCCAGGGGCCTTCCTCGAAGGCGGCGCGGGCGGAGGCGATGGCCGCGTCGATATCCGCCGCCGCCCCGGCCGAGAGCGTGGCGACACGGCTGCCGTCGGAGGGGCTGCAGGCCTCGAGCGTGGCGCCGGAGGCGGCCGCCCGCCAGCTGCCGTTCACGAGGCAGGAATGGCCGGAGACGATGGTGGCGAGCGGGTCGGAGGCGGGAGTGGTCATCGGTTCGGGGTCCTTGGTGGGCGGAAGGGCGGCGGCCCGGGGCTCAGCCCGGGCTGCCGGTGATGAGGTGCACGGGCCACAGGGCGATGCCCGGAATGTAGGTGACCAGCATCAGGCAGGCCAGCACCACGAGCACGAACCACAGGAGCTGCGGGATGATCTTCTCCAGCGGGATGCGCGCCACGGCGCAGGCCGCGAAGAGATTGACCCCCAGCGGCGGCGTGAACATCCCCAGAGCCAGGTTCACCACCACGATGACACCGAAATGCACCGGGTCCACCCCGTATTGCACGGCGATGGGGGTGAAGATGGGGGCGAGCACCAGGATGGCGGCGGAGGTTTCGATGAACATGCCGATGATCAGCAGCAGCACGTTCACCGCCAGCAGGAAGGTGATCTTGCTCTCGAACACGCCCGACACCCAGGCCGCCACTTCGCGCGGCAGGCCGGAGCGGGAGATGAGGAAGGAGAACAGCGCCGCGGCCGAGATGATCAGCATGATCGCGGCGGTGGAGATCACCGTGCGGCGCAGGATGCCCGGCAGCGCGGCGAGCGGCAGCTCGCGGTAGATCACGATGCCCACCAGCAGGGCGACGAACACCGCCACGGCCGAGGCCTCGGTGGGGGTGAAGACGCCCGAGTAGATGCCGCCGATGATGGCGACGGGCACCATGAGTGCCGGCAGCGCGCGGGCGAGGGCGGTGGCGAAGTCCGGCCGGTCGTCGCCGTCGTCGCGCCCGAGGCCCTTGATGCGGCACATCACGATGACGGTGAGCATGAGGGCGCCGGCCACCAGCAGGCCCGGGCCGATGCCGGCGAGGAAGAGCTGGCCGATCGAGGTCTCGGTCGAGACGCCGTAGAGGATGAGCGGGATGGAGGGCGGGATGAGCACGCCCAGCTCGGCCGAGCTCGCCTGGATGGAGGCGGCCATGCCGGAGGGGTAGTTGTGCCGCACCATCGCCGGGATGAGGATGGAGCCGATGGCGAAGGTGGTGGCGACCGAGGAGCCCGAGACCGAGGCGAAGATCATGCAGGTGAGCACGCAGGTGCAGGCGAGCCCGCCCTGCATGCCGCCCACGATGGATTTCGCGAGGTCGACCAGCCGGGCCGAGATGCCGCCCGCCGACATCAGGTTGCCCGCCAGGATGAAGAGCGGGATGGCCATGAGGGGGAAGCTGTCGAGCCCGGCGAACATGCGCTGCGGGATGAGCAGCAGCGGCAGGCGGCCGTGCACCTCGATGCCCACGATGGACGCGAGCCCGATGGCCACCGCGATGGGCACCCCGAGCAGGAAGAAGACGACCAGCGAGACGGCGATTGCAGCGTTCATCAGTAGGCCTCCGCCGCGGGGTCGGAGTGGTGCTCCTCGCCCGAAAGTTCACGCACGAGGCAGCCTGCGAGGGCGATGAGGGTGAAGACCGCGCCCACCGGCAGCGCCACGTAGACCCAGGCGATGGACACCTCGACCCCGGCCAGCATCTGGTTTGCCACGCGCCGGGTCATGCCGATGCCCTGCCAGAGCACCACGGAGAAGAACAGCGCCGAGAGGCCGATGGCGAGGCAGAACAGCGCCCGCGCAGCCCGCGGCGGCAGGGCGGCCTGCACCATCTCCACCGCGATCATGCTGCCCTGGCGGAAGGCGGGTGCCACGCCGAGGAACACCGCCCAGATCATCGCCGAGCGGGTGACCACCTCGGACCAGGTGGAGGGGTGGTCGAACACGAAGCGGGTGACGACCTGGTAGAAGGCGAGGCCGGCCGCCACGATGAGGAAGGCGATGGCGCCGGCCATCGCCAGCCCGGTGGTCCAGCGTTCGAAGGAGCGGAAGATGCGCATGTGCAAGCCTGGGGTCTGCGGGGTGGAAAGGCGCGTCCCGCCCCCGGCCGGCGCGGGGGCGCGGGCACGGGGGCGGGCAGGGTGCCTGCCGGGGGTGGCCTCCGCCGGCAGGCCGGCCGCGCCGCGCGCCGGGGCCTGGGGGCCCCCGGCAGGGCGGGCCGCCGTGGCGTTACTGCACGGCCTTGATGCGCTCGATCATCTCGGTGCCGTACTGGTCGGAGTAGACCGAGTAGGCCTTCTCGGCGAGGGCGGCGAAGGGCGCCTTGTCGATCTCGGTGATCACCTCCATGCCGTTGTCGCGCAGCAGGGCGACGCCGGCCTCCTCGAGCCGGTTCACCTCGGCCCGGGTGGCGGCGCCCGAGGCCTTCGCCGCCTCGCGGAACCAGCCCTGCTCCTCCTCCGACAGCCCTTCCCAGAGCACCGGCGAGGCCAGCACCACCGCCGGCGAATAGACATGGCCGGTGAGGGTGAGATAGCCCTGCACCTCCCAGAACTTCGAGGCGGTGATCACGGTGATCGGGTTTTCCTGCCCGTCCACCACGCCCTGCTGCAGGGCGGTGAACAGCTCGGGGAAGGCCATCGGCGTGGGCGCGGCGCCCATGTCGGTGAAGGCGGCCATGTGCACCTTGTTCTCCATGGTGCGCAGCTTCAGCCCGGCGAGGTCGTCCGGTGTCTCGACCGCGTGGCGCGAGTTGGTGACATGGCGGAAGCCGTTCTCCGACCAGGCGAGGCCGACGAGGTTGTTCTCGTCGATCCTGGCCAGCAGCTCCTGGCCGATCTCGCCGTCGAGCGTGTCGCGCGCGTGGGCGTAGTCGCGGAACAGGAACGGCAGGTCGAGGGCGTAGACCTCGGGCACGAAGTTGCCCAGCGGCCCGGTGGAGGTGATCACGAGGTCGAGCGAGCCGATCTGCAGCCCCTCGATCATGTCGCGCTCGCCGCCCAGCACGCCGGCGGGGGCGTGCTCGCCGGTCCACGCGCCGCCGGAAAGCTCGGTGAGCGTGTCGATGAAGGCCTGTGCGCCCACGCCGTAATGCGATTCGGGCGAGAGCGAGTAACCGATGGTGACGCTCTGCTGGGCCGCGGCCGTACCGGCCATGAGCGCGGCGGCCGCGAGGCCCGCGAAGAGATGTTTCATGCTGTTTCCTCCCCTGTGGGGTTCTTGGTTCTGTCGTGTCTGCGGCGCCTGTCGCGGCCGTCTTCTTCTGTGTCCCGGCTCCCGGAACGGGGGCAGGGGGTGGTCGGCCGTCAGGGCCGGTGCGATGCGGGGGGAAGGGCCGGTTTCCTCGTGTCGCAGCGGGGCGCGGGGCCTCTCGGGCGCCGCCTCTCCGGGCCATGCCGGAGCGCCGTTCACTGGAACCGGATTGCGATGCCTCCCTGCAGCGCCGAGCCTGGCTCTCTCCGGTTCACCCGGATGTGAGGCGAGACTAGCCCGGCCATGACAGCGCTGTCAAACACGGACTTGCCGCCGCCCGCGGGCGGGTGGGCCGGGCTGCGGGTTTGTCTCGCCCGAAGCCGGGCTGCGGGGCCGGACCCTGCCTCGCCTGCGGGCAGGCCGGGCGGGCCCCGACCTTGCCCCGCCCGGAGGCAGCCCGGATCCTGCACCGCCCGCAGGCGGACAGGATCGGGCCGGCACCGGGCGTCGGCCGCAGGGGTGTGGGAGGGTCCCGGGGCGTGCCCCGGGTGCCCCCGCCGCCACATGGGCGGGGGAGGGGTGGTGTCAGCCCTTGTCAGCCCTTGTCGGCGGGCAGGTCGATGCCGGTGAGCTTCTGGTAGACCTTGATGACGGCCGAATCGTCCTCGCGCCCGTGGCCCGCGCCGGCGGCGGCGAGGTAGAGCTGGTGGGCGGCTGCCGAGAGCGGCAGCGGGAAGCGCTCGGCATGGCCGGCGCCGAGCACGATGCCGAGGTCCTTCACGAAGATCTCCACCGCCGAGCGGGGGGAATAGTCGCCCTCGATGATGTGCGGCACGCGGTTCTCGAACATCCAGGAATTGCCGGCGGCCTTGGTGATCACCTCGTAGGTCTGCTTCAGGTCGAGCCCTGAGCGCGCGGCGAGCGCCATCGCCTCGGCCGCCGCGGCGATGTGCACGCCGGCGAGGAGCTGGTTGATCATCTTCATGGCAGAGCCCGGGCCGGCCTCGTCGCCCAGCCGGAACACGGTCTCGGCCACCGAATCGAGCGCGGGCTGTGCTGCCTCGAAGGCCGCGGCGGAGCCGGAGGCCATGATGGTGAGCGCGCCGTCCGCCGCCTTCACCGCACCGCCGGAGATCGGGGCGTCGAGGTAGAGCACGCCGGCCTCCTCGAGGCGCGCGGCAGTGGCGCGGGCCACCGCGGGGTCGACCGTGGGGCAGGCGACGAAGAGGGCGCCCTTCGGCAGCGCCGCGGCCACGCCGCCCTCGCCGAAGAGCACGCTCTCCATCTGCGCCGCGTTCACCACCACGCAGAACACCGCCTCGGCGCCGGCCACGGCCTCGGCCGGGGTGGCCGCGGTCTTGCCGCCGGCTTCGGCGAAGCGGGCGCGCGCGGCCTCCGCGATGTCGAAACCGGTGGTCTCGTGGCCGCCGCGCAGGGCGGAAAGCGCCATGCCCATGCCCATGGCGCCGAGGCCGATTACCGTGACTTTCATGCTGTCTCTCCTTGGGGGTAGCAGGGGCGCCGGCTCAGGCCGTCGCACCCGGAATGAGGGTGAAGCCCACGTCGGCCACCGGCGCGGGCGCCTCGCCGGCGAGACGCGCGAGGATCATGCCCGCCGCGGTGCGGCCGATGTCGCGCCGGCGCGAGCCGATGGTGGTGAGCGGCCGGGGCAGCTGCTGGCCGATCTCCAGCCCGTTGAACCCGGCGATGGCGAGGCCGGAGGGCAGGTCGATCCCCGCCGCGAGGCAGTGGAACACGCCGCCCGTCGCCATGTCGTCGTTGGAGAAGAACACCGCCTGCGGGGCCGCGCCCTCGAGCAGGCGGGCGAGCGCCTCGCGCCCCGCGCCCACCGAGGAGGGCGTGCCGGAGAGGCACTCCACCGGGGCATCCATGCCCGCCTCGGCGAGGGCGGCGCGGAACCCGTCGCGCCGCTGGGCGGCGCGCTCGTCGGCGGTGAGGTCATGGCCCACGTAGCCGAAGCGGCGGTAGCCGCGCGCGAGCAGGTGCTGCGCCATTGCCGCCCCCGCCGCGCGGTGCGAGATGCCCACGGCCATGTCGACCGGGGCTGTGTCCACGTCCATCACCTCCACCACCGGCACGCCGGCGGCCCCGAGCATGGCGCGGGCAGGTGCCGTGTGGCGCGTGCCGGTGACGATGAGCCCGGCGGGCCGCCAGGCGAGCAGGCTCGCCAGCAGGTGCTCCTCGCGCTCGGGGCGGTAATGGGTGATGCCGAGCACGGGGTGGAAGCCCGCGGCCTCCAGCCCGTCCTCGATGCCGTTGAGCACGTCGGGGAACACGATGTTGCCCAGCGAGGGCAGCAGCACGCCGATCTGGTTCGAGCGGTGCCCGGCGAGCGAGCCCGCCAGCCGGTTGCGCACGTAGCCGGTCTCGCGCACCGCCTCCATCACCCGCGCCGCGGTGGCCTTCGAGACATTGCCCGCCCCGCGCATCACCCGCGAGACGGTGATCTCGGAGACGCCCGCGCGCGCCGCCACCTCGGCCAGCGTGGGGCCGGCCACGGCATCGGCGCGCAGCCGGCGCCGGCGGGGCGCCTGCGGGCTTGCGGTGAGGGGCGTGCTGCGTGTCATCTCGGTCCGGCAGTGGGGTTCCCGCGCGGTCGCGGGCCGCTGGTTTTCGGGCGCCGCCGCGCCGCCCCGGAGGCGGCCGGCGGGGGGAGGCTATCGCAGGATGACAGCGCTGTCACCATCGTTTATCCTGCCCGTCGAACCGCATCCCTGAGCCAAACGGAAGTGCCGTCCCATGCCCCTCTTTGCTGCCAATCTTACCATGATGTTCACCGAACTGCCGTTCATGGAGCGCTTCGCGGCCGCGGCGCAGGCCGGCTTCCGCGAGGTGGAATACCTCTTTCCCTACCCGTATTCCGCCGGGGCCATCGCCGCGGCGCTGGAGGTGAACGGCCTGCGCCAGGCGCTGTTCAACTGCCCGCCGGGTGACTGGGAGGGGGGCGAGCGCGGCCTCGCCTGCCTGCCGGGCCGCGAGGCGGAGTTCGAGGCCAGCCTCGACACCGCGCTTGCCTATGCCGAAGCGATCGGCGTGCCGCGCCTGCATCTCATGGCGGGCCTGGGCGATGCCGCGAACCCGGAGCAGCGCGCCCTCTACACCCGCAACGTGGCCCGCGCCGCGGAGCGGCTCGACGCGGCCGGCCTGCAGCTGGTGCTCGAGCCGATCAACCCGATCGACATGCCCGGCTACTTCCTCAACGATTTCGACCTCGCGGCGGAGATCATCGCCGAGGTGGGCGCGCCCAACCTCGCGCTGCAGTTCGACTTCTACCATTGCCAGCGCATCCACGGCGACCTGTGCCGGCGCTTCGAGGAGATGGCCGCCATCACCGGCCACGTGCAGATCGCCGG
Organism: Oceanicella sp. SM1341; assembly: GCF_003448965.1. GTDB lineage: Bacteria > Pseudomonadota > Alphaproteobacteria > Rhodobacterales > Rhodobacteraceae > Paroceanicella. Next base: position 16,912 of record NZ_QRGC01000044.1, on the reverse strand, counting down.
CGTGCCCGGCCGCCACGAGCCGGACGTGGGCGAGATCCGCTACGACACCATCTTCCGGCTGCTCGACAAGCTCGACTACCGCGGCGCGGTGGGCTGCGAGTACATTCCCGCCGGCAAGACCACGGACGGGTTGGGCTGGTTCCGCCCCTGGCGCGCGCCAGTCCGCGCCTGAACCGTGCGCGCCTGAACCGTGCGCGCCTGAGCGCCGCGGCATCGCTTGACGGCGCCGCCCCGCGCGGGGCACCACATCCCGGTCCGGCGCAGCGCGCGCCGGCCCGGAGCATCCGGACAGAAGAACTCAGAGGGGAGGAGCGGCATGCCCGCACTGGAGAGAATCGGCCTGATCGGCGTCGGCCTGATGGGCCATGGCATCGGCCTGAACGTGGCGAAGGGCGGGCGGCAGCTCACCTGGCTCGACCATCCCGGCAACCAGCCGACGGAGGATCTCGCGGCCCTCGGCGCGCGTAAGGTCTCCGACATGGCCGCGCTCGCGGCGGCGAGCGACGCGATCATCCTCTGCGTCACCGGCAGCCCGCAGGTGGAGGCGATCGTGCTGGGCGAGGGCGGGCTGCTCGCCCATCTCGGCGCGGGCCAGATGCTGGTGGACTGCTCCACCGCCCGGCCGCGCTCCACGCTCGAGGTGGCGAAGGCCGTCACCGCCACCGGCTGCGCCTTCGTCGACGCGCCGATGACCCGCACGCCGAAGGAGGCCGCCGAGGGCCGGCTCAACCTGCTGGTGGGCGCGAGCGAGGCGGATTTCGCCACCGTGCTGCCGCTGCTGCAGAGCTTCTCCGAGGTTGCCAAGCACGTGGGCCCGGTGGGCAGCGGCCACCAGATGAAGCTGCTGCACAACTATGTCTCCATCGGCTCGGCCGTGCTGATGGCGGAAGCCGCCGCCTGCGCGCGCCGCTGCGGGCTCGATCCGGAGGTGTTCGCCGAAGTGCTGCACGAGGGCGGTGGCCGCGGCGCCACGCTGGAGCGGCTCACCCCCTACATCACCTCGGGCGAGGTGGCGAACTTCCGCTTCTCCGTCTCCAACGGGGCGAAGGACATGGGCTATTATGCGGCGCTGGCCGAGGGCGAGGGCGCTGCCGATGGCGTGGCCCGCGCGGTGCGCGCCCTGCTCGATGCGCAGGTCGAGGCCGGCGAGGGGGCGCGGATGATGCCCGAGCTCATCGGCCTGCTGGAGGGCTGAAAGCCGGGCTGGCGGCGCATCACATTGCCGTGAGGTCGCGGGTCGGCGGTCTCGAAGTTCCCGGGCATGAGGGATACTGCGAGGGCGTCGAACCGGCCCGGCCCCGGGGAATCGCCGCTCCGGCCCCGGGGCGCGCCGCGATCGGGGTAAGGGTTCGGAAAGGTCGCTCGCCTATCCATATCCCGGGGGCCCGGGGCAGGAAGGGCAGACCGGCCGGGAACCGCAGGTGCCAGAAGGCCCGAGACAGACCGGCCGGGCCGCAGGACCGCCCGCCCGGCGCGCCGCGAGGCGCCGCCGGACCGACGCTCGACCGCGGGGAAGCATCCGCACCGGCGCTGGATTGCTGATTTTGCGGCGAGATGATGCTGCAATGCAACAACAGCCGGTGGATTCTCCGCTAGATTGATATAGACAGCACAGATGCCGGATGCCCCGGCGCGAACAGTGAGAAAGACGCCAGGCCGCATGAAATCCGCAACTGACAAACCCGCCACCGAAAAGCTGCGCCTGCGGACCGCCCCGGCAGGGGAGAACGCGGAGACGCCGGCGCATGACAGCACGCCCGTGGACACGCCGGCGGCCGAGAAGCCGGAATGGCCGGACAAGCCGCTGCAGGAGGCCTTCCTCTCCGAGCTGCGCGACAATGGCACGCCGGTATCGCTGTTCCTGATCGCCGGCGCCCGGCTCGAGGGCACCATCGCCGATTTCGACCGTTTCCAGGTGTTCGTGACCGGCCGGGGCACCACCCAGGCGGTCTACAAGGGGGCCATCGCCACCATCGTGCCGATCTCCGGCAGCGGGGGCGGCGGCGGCGGGCACAGCCCGCGCAGCGATGATCACGGCTCCGGACCGCGGCGCACCGGCCCCTCCGGCCGCCACGGCGCCCCGGCGCGCACCGTGATCGTCGAGCGCAAGGGCCGCGGCCACCGCTGAGGCCGCGGGCCTTCACCTGCCCGCGCGGAACGGCGGGCAGGTACAGCACGCATGCGTGCATCAGGGCGTGAGCATCACGGCCGCGAATCGGTATTCGAGTTAATTTATATTAATGCATACTTTGCGCCGCGCTCTCACTGTCGAGCGTGGTGGCCGGGCCGAGCCTGACTGCCTGATCCCTGTCCGGCCGTGCAGCGGCCCCGTTCCGTTCAGGAAGGCATCCATGCTCTCGCAACGTCCCGTGCCTGCATCCGCAGGCCGCCCCTCTTCCGCCGCAGCCGGCTCCCACCGGTGCGGAACCAGATGAGCTCCGTCGTATTCCTCGATACCCTCTGCCCCTTCCCCTATGACGCTTCCACCGCGCAGCGCCGCGCCCTGGGCCCGGTGGAGACGAGCGTCGTGCGCGTGGCCGAGGCGCTGTCGCGCCATCATTCGGTAACGGTCCACCAGCATTGCTGGACCGATCGCACCGGGCTCGACACCGCGGTCGCCTATTCGGGCATGGACGATGTCCACAGCCTGGCCGGCCGGCTCACCTGCGATCACCTCGTGGTGCTCAACGCCCCTCGCACCCTGGCCCAGGCGGCGCGGCGGTTTCGCGGCGGCCAGCTCTGGCTCTGGCTCCACGTGCTGCCCGGCCGCCACTCCGCGAGCGGGCTCGGCGCCTCGGTGGTGGCGGCCGACGCCGGCGTGATCGTGCTGTCCGAGACCCAGCGTGCCGCGGTGATCGAGCATGCCCGCGCGCAGGAGGGCATCGATCTCGCGCCGCGCGTGCGGGTGATCCCGCCGCCGGTGATGGTGCCGCCGCTGCGCGGCCCCGGGCCGGAGACCGACGCGGACCAGCTCCTCTTCGCCGGCGGCCCGCACGAGGGGCTCGACGAGGTGATCCGCGCGTTTGCCGCGGTGCAGGCGCAGCGGCCCTCCGCCCGGCTGGTGCTGGCCCACCCCGATCTCGCGCATTCCTACGCCTACGGCGAGAACCCGGCCATCCGCAGCCTCGGCGCGCTGCCGCATGCCGAGATGGTGCGCTGCATCCGCGAGAGCTTCTGCATGTTCCACGCCGAGGCCCGGCTGCCCCGGGCCTTCAACCTGGTGCTGGCCGAGGCGGCCGTGCTGGGGGTGCCAGCGATCGCCCACGCCGGGCTGGGCGCGAACGACGAGCAGATCGCCGACCCGCGCCAGCTCATCGACGTGACCGACCGCGCCGCGGTCACCGAGCGGCTGGACAGCTGGTGGCGCGAAGGCCGGCCCCGGCCCGCGCCGCGCCCGGAATGGGAGCGCAAGGCTGTCAGCGCCGCCTGGAGGCGGGAGCTCGCGGGCGGGGTGCAGGCGGCCTGATCAGAGCGTCTGCATGCTGCGCCGGCCGGGGGCCGCGGCGCCCTGGGCCCGGCGCGGCCCCACCGCGCGGTCACGGCCGCTGCGCTTTGCCTCGTAGAGCCGCTCGTCGGCGCGCTGGAAGAGCCCGTTGAGATTGGTCCCGTCCCCCGGGCCGACGGCAAAGCCGATGCTGGCGCTGAGCTGCTCGCCGCCCGGGTGGCAGTTTCCGGTGCGCACCGCGCGCAACATGCGCTCGGCCACCGCGGCCACCTCGTCGGCGGTATGGTCGGGGAACAGCATCACGAACTCCTCGCCGCCGTAGCGGAAGGCGAGGTCCTTCTCGCCGAGGCAGCTCTGCAACGCGCCCGCGACGGCGCGCAGCGCCTCGTCGCCCGCGGTATGGCCGTAGCTGTCGTTCACCTGCTTGAAACGGTCGACATCGGCGATGAGCAGGCCGAAGCTGCGCCCCTCGCGGCTGAGCAGGGCCACCGTGTCGGCGCCCAGGGTCTCGAGCCGGGTGCGGTTCTGCAGGCCGGTGAGCGAGTCGCGCCCGGCCTGCTCGACGAGCGCGAGGTAGCGCTGCTGGTAGGTGAGCACCTCGAACACCTCGCCCAGCCGCAGGGGCGTGGGCACCTTGGTGGTGGGCTCGATCCAGCGCAGGTAGGCGCCGGCGAGGGCAGAGAACAGCGCCGCCGCCGCCATCTTGGCCATCCAGCCCCCGGCGAGCACCGAATAGGGCATGTCCATCAGCAGGTGCAGGGCGGCGAAGAAGCCCAGCTGGTCGAAGGTGAGCACCAGGCTCGAGGCCGCCCAGATGCGCAGCACCGGCGTGGCGATGAGTGTGCCCAGCCTGTTGTAGAGCAGGATGATCATCAGGCAGTCGATGTAGAGCAGCGTGGAGCCCCAGATCATCAGCCAGCCCATGTCGTCGAGGAAGGCGATGTCGGGGAGGGGGGCGCCCGCGCCCGCGTTCAGCGCCGCGTGCAGGCGCAGCACGAACACCAGCCCGACGAGGAACAGGTTGCCCACCAGCAGCCCGTAGATCGGCTGGCGCACCACGGCGGCGTTCTCGCGCAGGTAGACGAGCAGGAGCAGCACCAGCTTGCCGGAGAACAGCACCGTGGAGCCGGGCGAGAGCAGGAAGCCCCCCGGCACGCTCACGTAGAAGGTGGCGGCGAGGTAGGTCTCGAGAAAATGCATCGAGCCCAGGGTGCAGAAGAAGATGCCGCTGCCCAGCCAGTGCCGCACCCGGAAGAGCACAGCCATGACGCCGAAATACAGCAATGCCTCCAGCACGAGCATCGCGACGTTGAGCTGCAGATCCATATTGCAAATGCCCCGGCCCGGACGGGCCGTTCAAAGACCGAACGAAGAACTGCACGGATAAAATCACGTAATTGGTTCGGGCACAACGCGGCGGTTGCATGCCCCGGCAGCCCGCGCGCGGCGCGCGCGGCCCGACGCCTGCCGGGGCCGGCTGTCAGTCGACGATGGCCTCTGCCTCGATCTCGACCTCGTAGTCGCCCACCAGGGCGCCGGCGGCCACCAGCGTGTTGGCCGGGCGGATTTCGCCGAACACCCGGCCGTGGGCGCGCGAGGGGCCCTCCCAGGCCGAGACGTCGCGCAGGAAGATGCGGGTGCGCACCACGTCCTCCACCGAGGCGCCGAGGGCGGAGAGGCTGGCCGCGATCTTGTCGAGGATGTAGGTGGTCTGGGCTTCCGCGTCGCCCGGGGCCACGCAGCGGTCGGCCCCGTGGGTGGCGGTGGTGCCGGAGACGAGCACCCGGTTGCCCACCCGCATGGCGCGGGAGAAGCCGGCCAGCGGCTCCCACACGCTGCCCGAGGACACGCGCAGCCGGCCCGGGCGGCCGGGGATCTCCTCGGCGCTGAACACGCCGGGGATGGCGTCGAGATGGTGCGAGAGGTCGCCCGAGGCGGTGAGGAAGGGCGGCTTGCGGTACTCGTCGCCGCAATCGCCGGGGATGGGGGAGAGGCCGGCGAAGGCCTCGCCGAGGGTGAGGCGGTCGGCGTCGTCGAGGGCGAAGTCGAAGAGGCGCAGGTTCGCGGCGCGGTGCTCGCTCTCGCCCAGCCGCGCGCCGATGATCACCCCGGCCACCGCCGGGTGCTCGAGGATCCAGCGGGTGGCGACGTTGGAGAGCGACACGCCGTGGCGCTGGCCCACCGCGTGCAGCGCGCGCAGCAGGGCCTGGAAGGGCTCCCAGCCGCCGGCGGCGTCAATGAAGCGCTTGTATTTCATCCGGCTCCAGTCGGCGATCTCCGCCGGCTCCGGCTGGCCCAGCCAGCGCTCGGAGAGGAAGCCGCCGCAGAGCGTGCCGTAGGCGAGCAGCTTCACCCCGGTGCGGGCGCAGAGCTCGGAGAGCGCGCCGGCCGCGCGCCGGTCCACCGCCGAGAAGGACACCTGGTTGGAGACGATGGGGATGCCGTCGGCCAGGGCGAGGCCGAGGTGGGCGGCGTCGAAATTGGTCACGCCGATCTCGCCGATCAGCCCCTCCGCGCGCAGCTTCGCCATCTCGTGCAGGGCGTCGAGCCAGGCCGGGTGTTCGAAGGTCCACCAGTGGAACTGCAGCAGGTCTACCTTCGCCACGCCCAGCCGGTCGAGCCGCTCCTGCACCCCGGCGCGCACCACCTCCGCGGTCATCGGCCCGGGCTCGGGGCACCACTTGGTGAAGGCGAGGGGGCGCTCGCCCGCGCCGTGGCGCGCGAGCATGCGGCCGGTGATGAGCTCGGCCGAGCCGTAATGGTCGGCCATGTCGAAGGTGGTGAAGCCGGCGGCGGCATAGGCCTCGAGATGGGTGGCGGCGGTGTCGAGGTCGAGTGCTGCGCCGTCCTTCTCGATGTCGGCCACCTGCCACAGCCCGGTGAGGGCGCGGCTGATGGTGAGGCTGTCGCCGAGGCGGGTGGTGTCGGGTCTGTCGGCCATGGTGCTGTCCGGATTGGGGCGCTCAGGGCGCGTCGGTCTTGGAGGAGGGGGCGGGGCGCAGCCGGCGCATCTCGCGCAGGATGCCCTGCGGGCGCAGCAGCAGGATGGCGCAGAGGGCGACGCCGATGATCACGGTCTGCAGGGCGGCGGCGCGGGCCTGCTCGCCCGCCGGTGCGAGCGCCTCGACCAGCACCGAGGAGGCCGCCCAGATCGCCCAGACCAGCACCGCGCCGAGGATGGCGCCGCGGTTGTTGCCCGAGCCGCCGACGATCAGCATCGCCCAGACCTGGAAGGTGACCATGGGCAGGTAGTTTTCCGGCGCGATGAAGCCGATGAAATGCGCCTGCATGGCGCCGCCCAGCCCCATGATGGCGCCGCCGAGGGCGAAGGCCTCGATGCGGAAGCGCCGCGGGCTCTTGCCCAGGGCCTCGGCGGCGGTCTCGTCCTCGCGGATGGCGCGCAGCACGCGGCCCCAGGGGGAGCGGGCGAGGTGTTCGAGCACGAGGTAGAGCACCAGCACGGAGGCGGCGAGCAGGCCGAGGTTCGCGAGGCCGAATGCGAGCGCCTCGCCGGCGAGGGCGGCGAAGGGCCGGGGGATCTGGCTCACGCCGAAAGGCCCGCCGGTGAGCGGCTGGAGGTTCAGCGCCGCGAGCTGCACGGTGACCGATACGCCGAAGGTGGTGATGGCGAGGTAATCGGCCCGCAGGCGGATGGTGAGCCGGCCCACGCCCGCGGCCACGAGCCCGCCGGCGAGGAAACCCGCGCCCCAGCCTGCCCAGATCGGCAGGCCGTAGCCGCCGAGCCAGCCCGTGGCCGGCGCCGCGGTGAGGAAGGCCGAGACATAGGCGCCCACGGCGACGAAGCCCGCCACGCCCACGTTGAAGAGCCCCGTCTGGCCCCATTGCACGTTCAGGCCCAGCACGATCACCGCGTAGGTGAGCGCGACGGTGAGGAAGAAGGCGCCGTAGCTCACCAGCTCCAGCATCACGCGGCCCTCCCGAACAGCCCGCTCGGCCGGGCGAGCAGCACGAGGATGATGAGCACGAAGCCCACCGCCGCGCGCCATTCCGCCCCGATGAGATGCACCGCGAAAGCCTCGCAAATGCCCACGATCAGCCCGCCCAGCATGGCGCCGGGCACCGAGCCGATGCCGCCCAGGATGGCGGCGGCGAAGAGCGGCAGCAGCAAATCGAACCCCATGTAGGGCCGGATCTGCACCAGCAGCCCCGACATGGTGCCAGCCGCGCAGGCGAGCGCGCCGCCCAGGATCCACACCACCCGGATGACCTTGCGCGTGTCGATGCCTGTCAGGCCGGCGAGGGCCGGGTTCTCGCTCACCGCGCGCATGGCCCGGCCGATGCCGGTGCGGGTAAGCATCAGGTGCACCGCCAGCACCACCAGCGCGGTGAGCCCGAGCATCAGCAGCTGGTCAGGTGTCGCGCGCATGCCGGCGGGCAGGCGCATCGCGATCTGCAGCTCGGTGGTGTAGTAGGCGGGTTTCGAGGTGTAGAGGAATTCGAGGCCGGAGCGCAGCGCCATGGAGGCGCCGAAACTCGCCATCACCACGATGATCGTGCTCGCGCCGCGGCCGCGCAGCCGGCCGAACAGCGCCGCGTCCACCGCCAGCGCCAGCGCGGCGGTGAGCAGCATGGCGATGAGCCCCGCCACCGGCAGCGCCCAGGTGAAGCTGAACGGGTCGATGGGCGGCAGGCTCGCGCCCGTGGCCGCCCCGATCAGCCCCGCCACGCTGAGCGAAAGATAGGCCCCCCAGGTGAGCAGCTCGCCATGGGCAAAATTCGCGAAGCGCAGGATGGAATAGGTGAGGGTGAGGCCGATGGCCCCGAGCCCGATCAGCGCCCCGGTGAGCGCGCCTTCGAGCAGGATCTGCGGTATCATCATGCGCGTGCTCCCTCGCCATGCCCCGCGCCGAGGAACAGCGCGCCGATCTCGGGGTCTCCCGCCAGTTCGGCCGCCGGCGCGTCATGGCGCAGGCGCCCGTCGACCAGGATCACCGCGCGCGCGGCCACCTTGAGCGCCGCGCGCACGTTCTGCTCGACCAGCAGGATGGGCGTGCCGGCGGCGTTGATGCGCACGAGCGTCTCGAACACTTGCCCCACCGCCTTGGGCGAGAGGCCGGCCGAGGGCTCGTCGAGGATCAGCACCTGCGGCTTCACCAGCAGGGCGCGGGCGATGGCGAGCATCTGCCGCTGCCCGCCCGAGAGCCCGCCCGCGAGCGCGCCGGAGCGATGGGCGAGGTCGGGGAACATCTCCAGCATCGCGCCGATGCGCCCGGCCCGGGCGGGGCGGGGCAGCACGGCGGCGGCGAGCTGCAGGTTTTCCCGGATGGTCATGGTGGCGAAGATGTTCTCGGTCTGCGGCACGAAGGCGAGGCCGCGGCGCAGCAGCTCGTGCGGGGCGAGGCCGGTCACGTTGGCGCCGCGCAGGCTCAGCGCGCCGGAATGCACCGGCACCAGCCCGGCGATCGCCTTCACGAAGGTGGATTTCCCCGCGCCGTTCGGCCCCAGCACGGCCACGAAACCGCCCGGGGCAAGGGTGAAGTCGATGCCCTTGATGATCGGCAGGTCGCGCTCGTAGCCGGCGACGAGGGCGGCGGTGGCGAGCGGGGTCATGCGCCCACCTCGCCCAGATAGGCCTCGATCACCTCGCGGTTCGCGAGGATCCCGGCGGGGGTGCCGGCGGCCAGCTCGCGGCCCGCCGCCATCACCACGATGCGCCCGCAGAGCCGGGCGATCATGTCCATGTTGTGCTCGATGAGCAGGATGGTCACCCCGCGGCGGTTGATCTCGAGGATGCGCTCGATGATCACCTCGAGCAGGGCGGGGTTCACGCCCGCCGCCGGCTCGTCGAGCAGCAGCACGGAGGGCTCGGCGATCATGGCGCGGGCGAGCTCGAGCAGCTTGCGCTGCCCGCCCGAGAGCACCCGCGCCGGCTCATGCGCGAGATGCGAGAGGGTGACGAACTCGATGAGCTCCAGCGCCCGCGCCTCGGCCCGGCGCTCCTCGGCCCGCACCCGGCCGGGGCGCAGGAAGTTCATCGCGATGCGCTCGCCGCTCTGGCCCTGCACCGCGGCGAGCACGTTTTCCAGAACGGTCATCCCGGCGAAGGGGCGGGGGATCTGGAAGGTGCGCCCCAGGCCCGCGCCGATGCGCGCCGTGGCCGGCAGCCAGTGCAGCGGCGTGGCGCCGAGCAGGATCTCGCCCGCATCGGGCTTCAGGCTGCCGGCGATCAGGTTGAACAGAGTGGTCTTGCCGGCGCCGTTGGGCCCGATCAGCCCCACGATCTCGCCGGCGTGCAGCGACAGCGACATGCCGTCCACCGCGCGGTTGCCGCCGAAATGGCGCACCACGTTGCGCGCCTCCAGCACCGGCGAGGCCTGTTGCGCGGTCGCGCTCATGCGCCCCGGTGCCCGGCGGGAAGGGGAGGGAAACCCTGTGTCATGCGGTGTTTCGCCCAGGTTTGATGTTTGATCAAAATAATCTTGATCACAAATCAAACCGCTATGTAAAGTCTTTCCTGACGCGGCGTCCCGAGCGGCGCCGCAGCCACGAGAGGGGAGGCTGGCCCGGCCATGCCACGCGTGAAGGAACTGCTTTCCGCCCCACCGCACCGGGCCGCCCCGGCGCGCGAGCCGCTGAGCCCGGTGGGCCGGCGCACGGTGCAGGACGGGGTCTATGCCGAGCTGCGCCGCTCGCTCATCCAGGGCCTGTTCGACCCCGGCGAGGTGCTGCGCATCGTCGATCTCTCCGAGCGGCTGGGCACCTCGACCATGCCGGTGCGCGAGGCGCTGGCGCGGCTGATCTCCGAACAGGCGCTGGAGGCGATGCCCAACCGCTCCGTCCGCGTGCCGCTCATCACCCGCGCTCGGCTGGAGGACCTCGCCCGCGCCCGCGCGATGATCGAGGCGGAGGTGCTGGGCCTCGCGATGACTCGCATCGGCGCCGAGGACATCGCCCGCCTGCGCGAGCTCACCGAGGCCTGCGACGCCGTGCTCGCCATTGCCGACCGCGAGATGTCCGGCGAGGCGGCCGACCTCAACCACGCCTTCCACTTCACCATCTACCGCGCCGCGGGCTCGGAGGTGCTGCTGCCGATCATCGAGAGCCTCTGGCTGCAGTCCGGCCCCTACCTGCGCGCCTCCGCCCGCTACTACGAGGCCGGGATCGACGGCTCGGCCACGCATTTCCACCGCGAGATCACCGAGGCCATCGCCGCGGGCGACGCGGCGGCGGCCCGTGCCGCGCTGCGCGCCGACATCGGCCGGGCCTTCGGCATCCTGCGCCGGCACCTCGGGGAGGAGGAGGCATGAGCGACGACACGTTCGAGCTCTACGACCTGCGGGTGGAGGTGGTGGCCCCCGAGGGCGCCACGATCTACTGCGGCGCGAAGCCGGGAGACCATTTCGAGCTGCACGGCGAGATGCTGCACCTGCCGCCGGGGCAGGGCTTCTCCATCTACTCGCTCGCCGCGGTGCTGCCGCTGCTCGCCGCCAAGCAGCGCGTGACCCATCCGCATGACTGGATGTCCACCGATGCCGAGGTGGCCTGCCCGGATCCCAACTGCCCCTCGCGGCTGCGCATCACCCGCACCGGCATCCGCCGCTTCAGCCACGCCGCCACCACCGCCGTACCGCTTCCCGGAAAGACCGAATGATGACCGACACCGCCAGCCGCTTCACCCTCACGCCCGACCACGAGATCTCCCGCGTCATCCGCGGCGGCTGGCAGCTGGCGGGCGGCCACGGCGCCATCGACGGCGACGCGGCGGTGGAGGACATGATCGCCTTCGCCGATGCCGGCATCACCACCTTCGATTGCGCGGACATCTACACCGGGGTGGAGGAGCTGATCGGCCGTTTCCGCACCGAATACGCCAACCGCCGCGGGGCCGAGGCGCTGGCCCGCATCCGGGTGCACACCAAGATGGTGCCCGACCTCTCGCGGCTGTTCACCGCCGACCGCGCCTATATCGAGAGCCTCATCGACCGCTCGCTCTCCCGGCTGCGCACCGAGCGGCTCGACCTCGTGCAGTTCCACTGGTGGGATTACAACGCGCCGGGCTGGCTCGACGTGGCCTGCTGGCTGGGCGAGCTGCGCGCCGCCGGCAAGATCCGCAACATCGGCGTGACGAATTTCGACACCGATCACCTGCGCGCCATCTGCCTCGCCGGCGTGCCGGTCGCCTCCGCCCAGGTGCAGTACTCGGTGCTCGACGCGCGGCCGGAGAAGCGGCTCGCGGCGCTGGCGGCGGAGCACGGGTTCTCGCTGCTGTGCTACGGCACGGTGGCGGGGGGCTTCCTCTCCGAGCGCTGGCTGGGCGCGGGCGAGCCCGCCGAGCCGCTCGAGAACCGCTCGCTCACCAAGTACAAGCTCATCATCGAGGACATCGGCGGCTGGGATTTCTTCCAGGAGATCCTGCAGGTGCTGAAATCGGTGGGCGCGGCGCATGGCGCCGACATCGCCACCGTGGCGAGCGCCTACATGCTGGGCCGGCCGGGGGTGGCCGCGGTGATCGTGGGGGCGCGCAACCGGGCGCACCTGCCCGGAAACCTCTCGGTGATGGCGCTGCAGCTCACGGAGGCGGAGCGCGGGGCCATCGACGCTGTTCTCGCCCGCCGGGCGGAGCTCACCGGCGACATCTACTCGCTGGAGCGCGACCGCCACGGCCGCCACGGCGCCATCATGAAATACAACCTCAACGACGAGCCGCACTGATGGGCGCGGCCGGCAGCTTCCCCGAGGCCGCGCGGGCCGAGATCGCCGGCCGGCATGCGTTCTTCGCCGAGTGGTTCGCGGGCCACGCGCCGGTGGCCGCGCTGACGGAGGCGCTCACCGCCTTCGCCCCCGGCTTTCGCCGCGTGGGGCCCGACGGGCAGGTGCAGGACCTCGCGGCGCTGCGCACCAGCCTCGCCGCCGCGCATGGCTGCCGGCCCGAGGGCTGCACCATCGCGGCCGAGGAGATCGCCCTGCACTGGAGCGGGGCGGAGGCGGCCCTCTTCACCTACGTGGAGCGGCAGGCCGGGCCGGGGGCACCGGGCCCGCGCCGCGCCTCCGCCCTGATGATACCCTGCGCCGGCGCCCCCTCCGGCGCGGCATGGCTCTTCGTCCAGGAAAGCTGGATCGTGTATGGCGGCGCCCCCGGGGGGCCGTCCAGGGGCGCGATGACAGGCGCCCGGATACAGCCGGGCAAACCGGCAGCACCGCAACAGGGAGGCGCAGCCGCGCTCTCCGCCCGGGGGCCCTCGGCGCCCGGCTCTCGAAAAGGGAACGACGATGAGTAGAACCAGAGCGGCCGCCACCGTTGCGGCCTGCACCCTCGCCGCGGCGCTGAGCCTCGGGACCGCGCGCGCCTGCGACGTGACCGTGGGCCTCGTGCTCGAGCTCACCGGCCCGGCCGGCCAGTACGGCCAGGCGGGGGCGAAATCGGTCGAGATGGCCTTCCGCGACCTCAACGAGGCCGGCGGCGTGAACGGCTGCACCATCCTCGCCGACACCCGCGACAGCCAGAGCCAGGGCAATGTCGCGGTCGACCAGGCGACCCAGCTGGTGAACATCAAGAAGGTGCCGGTGATCATTGGCGGCATCATCTCCTCGGTGTCGCTGCCGATCCTCACCTCGGTCACCGCGCCGGCGGGGGTGGTGCAGGTCTCGCCCGCCTCCTCCTCGCCCACGCTCACCGAGCTCGCCCGCCAGGGCAAGACCAACGGGCTGTTCTTCCGCACCATCACCTCCGACGCCCTGCAGGGCACCGCGGCGGCGAAATACGCGATGGACCAGGGGCTCACGAAGCTCGCCATCATCAACGTGAACAACGACTTCGGCGTGAACATGGCGAAGGAATTCGCCGCCACCTACGAGGCGCTCGGCGGCACCATCACCTCCGTCACCCCCTACAACGAGAAGCAGGCGAGCTACACCGCCGAGGCCTCCGCCGCCATGGCGGGCGAGCCGGAGGCGCTCTACCTCATCTCCTACCCGGTCGACGGTGCGACCATCGCCCGGGCCTGGATCTCGCAGGGCGGCCCGCAGACCTTCCTGCTCAACGACGGCATGAACTCCACCGATTTCATCGAGGCCGTGGGGGCGAAATACCTCGAGAACGCCTACGGCACCTCCTCGGGCACCAGCCCCACCGCCTCGACCGAGTATTTCTACGCCAATTACAAGGACTTCTCCGGCGGCATCGAGCCGAGCGCCCCCGCGGCCGACCGCTCCTACGACGCCGGCGCCATCGTGGGCCTCGCCATCGCCAAGGCGGGCTCGGCCGAGCCGGAGGCCATCAAGGCCGCGATCCCCGAGGTGGTGGCCGAGGGCGGCGAGCCGATCTACGCCGGCCCCGAGCAGTTCGCCCACGCGCTCGAACTCATCAAGGCCGGCCAGCCCATCCGCTACGAGGGCGTCATCGGCCCGGTGAGCTTCGACGGCAACGGCGACATCACCGGCCCCTTCCGCCTCTGGAAGATCACCGGCGGCGAGATCGAGACCACCGGCGAGATGTCGGCTGACGATGTCGCCGCCATCAAGGCCGAAACCGCCGGTAACTGAACCGCGGGGCGGAAGTCACGCCGGCCCTTGCCTGCGTGGCCCTGCCGGCCTACATCTGACGCGCCGCCCGCGGGGCGGCGCGTCACGGAGGGTACGAAATGCGCGTCCGGCCGCTTCGCCTTGCCGCCTATGGCCTGCGCGACGCCCTCCTGCTCTGCGGTTTCTCCGTCACCCTGCTGTTCGCCCGCTTCGCTGCCGGTCCCCTGCGCCGCGAGGTGGCGCTCGGTCTGTTCGTGAGCGCCAACAAGGGGCTCATCCTGGCCCATCACGCGCCACGGGCGCTGCACCTGCGCGCGCGTGTGCTGAAGGCGCGCGACCCCGCGCTCACCCTGTTTCACCGCCTCGCGGGCCGCGTGGCGCGAGGGTTGCTCGCCCGAGCGCCGGAGCGGCTGCGCATCTATTGCTGGGGTTATGCCGACGTGGAGATCCTCGGCGCCGATCTCTCGCGCCCCGATCATCCGGTCTACCGGCTCGAGACCGGGCTGCTCGGGCATGGCGCGGCGCAGGGCGGCTCGGTGGTCTCCTACGTGGTCGACGCCCGCGCGCCCTATTTCGACGGCCGGCGCGAGACCGATCTCGAGGCGATGCTGGGCGCCTATCGTTCCGGCGCCTGGGCGGAAGATCCCGCCACCCGCCGCTTCGTGGAGGAGGCCCGCGCCTCGCGCTTCCAGAAATACGCCGGCGCCAGCGCCGCGCTCGACGAGCCGGTGCGCCCGGAGGACATCGTCGTGGTGGGGCAGGTGACCGGCGACATGGCCCTGCGGGCCACCACCCTCGCCGTGCCCGACAACGTGAGCCTGGTGGAGCGCGCCGTGGCCGAGGCCGGCTCCGCGCGCATCTGGTACAAGGGCCACCCGTTCAACCCGTTCAACGCGGTGGAATGCGCCGAGATCGCCCGGCGCTTTCCGGATGTGCGCATGCTGGGCCCCGCGGTTTCCTTCGCGGAGGTCGCCCACCTGCGCCCCACGGTCTACGTGCTCACCTCCGGCGCCGGGCTCGAGGCAGCGCTGCGCGGCTGCCGGGTGGTGTGCTTCGGCGCCGCCTATTACGCCGGCTGGGGCGCGACCGAGGACCGCGTGGCACTGCCGCGCCGCCGGAACCGGCTCACGGCCGAGGATATCTTCTTCGTCACCATGCACGACTACGCGCGCTATTTCGCCCGCAGCACGCTGGAAACCCTGCCGGCCGAGGCCGCGGTGGCCGCCTGAGGCTGCGCCCTCACCGGGGCGTGTCGCTGCGGGCAGGGAGGGCCATCGTCCTCTCTGCCTGCCCTCCGGCCCGTCGCCCCTCGCCCGGCCCCCCCCCTCTGCCTGCCCTCCGGCCCGTCGCCCCTCGCCCGGCCCCCCCCCCCCGGCCGCCTGTCTGCGCTCAGCGCGCGCCGCCTGCCGCCGCGAGACTGCCGGGATCGCGCGCGTGCGGCACCGCGCTGTCACGCCGGCGTCATGCAGCTGTTACCTTCCGGTCGCCGATCTCGCGCATCGAGACCGTGCCGTCCCGGCTCCGCCTTCAAGCCCGCCCCGAGGTACGTGATGACTGCCCTTCTGATCCGCGACGCGATGCTCCTTCTCGACGAGGGCCCGATGCGTGGCGACCTGCGCATCGAGGACGGCCGTATCGCCGCCGTCGGCGATGCCTCCGCCGCCGGAGCCCGTGTCATCGACGCCGCCGGCCGGTTGCTCGCCCCAGGCCTCGTCGACATCCACGGCGATGCCTTCGAGCGCCAGATCGAGCCGCGCCCCGGGGTGCGTGTCGACACCGCCATCGCGCTCCTGGAGACCGATCGCCAACTCGCCGCGAACGGGATCACCACCGCCTGTCATGCCCTCACCCTCAGCTGGGAGCCCGGCCTGCGCTCTCTCGCGATGGCCGGGGAGGTGCTCGACACCCTGGCGCGGCTTGCCCCGCGCCTCACGGTCGAGCACCGCGTGCAGCTGCGCTGGGAAACCTTCTGCTTCGAGGCTCTGCCCCTGATCCGTCGCGCCCTCGACGGCCCGCTCACTCCTTCCATCGCCTTCAACGACCACACGAGCATGGTCCTGCGCCCCATCGGCATGGCCGTGGCCGACCGCCCCGACCCCCTCACCGAGACCGCATCGCCCGACGACCCGGCCCTGGCCGTCCGCCTCGCCAAGGCGGCGGCGCGCAGCGGCCTTTCCCCCGCCAGCTATATTGACCTGCTCATGGCCCGCTGGGCCCGGCGCGACGAGGCGGAGGCGATGATCGCCGAGGTGGCAGCCCTCGGCAGGGCCGCCGGAGCCCCCATGCTGAGCCACGACGATTGCCAACCGGTTACCAGAGCACGTTTCGCCGCACTGGGCGTCCGGATCGCCGAATTCCCGATGACCCGCGCCGCCGCCGAGGCCGCGCGCACCGCCGGGGATGCCGTCGTGCTCGGCGCACCGAACGTGATGCGCGGCGGCTCCCACAATGGCGCGGTCGATGCGGCCGGCATGATCGCCGACGGCCTCTGCGACATCCTCGCCTCGGATTACTACTACCC
This sequence comes from Oceanicella sp. SM1341, assembly GCF_003448965.1. GTDB lineage: Bacteria > Pseudomonadota > Alphaproteobacteria > Rhodobacterales > Rhodobacteraceae > Paroceanicella. The sequence continues at coordinate 464 of NZ_QRGC01000044.1, read as the reverse complement.
CGCCATGCTGGCCGCCGCGGCGAGACTGTCCGGCCCGATGGGCCTCGGCCCCGCGCGCGCCTGGTCAGCGGTCTCGGGGGCCCCGGCCGCGGCGCTCGGCCTGCACGATCGCGGCCGCATCGCCCCCGGCGCCCGCGCCGACCTGCTGCTGCTCGACTGGCCCGAAACCCCCGGCGCTCCGCCCGCGATCCGCCTCACCCTGAGTGCGGGCCGCATCGCCGCCCTTTCCGACAGCGCGCTCGCCCCGTCCTGAGGGGGCGGCGGAAAAAAATCCGCCCGGCTGCATTTCCCTGTTGCGGGTGTTTTTGATTCTGCCTATAAGCCGCCCTCACCGGAGACGAGGCGGCGACGCCGGCGGGAACGGGAGCGGATCTGGGACGGTTCGCAGCTCTTTGAAATGATTGGAAGAAGAAGGGATATGCGGGGTGTTCGGCTCGTTTCGACGAGAGGAACTTCGCATATCG
>NZ_QRGC01000043.1 GCF_003448965.1 Oceanicella sp. SM1341 | reverse complement strand
TATCGTGAGCGTGCCCCCGAAGGACGCGTCGCCGCCGATGGAGAGCAGGTCGCCGCGCAGGCCCATGAAGTCGACCGCGGCGACCATCTCGCCGCTGTCGGCCTGCGTGTAGTCGCCGGCGATGGCGAGCGTGTCCATGCCGCCCACCGCGCCGATATGCATGGTGCCGGCGTTCACCACATCGGCCTCGTAGCGCGCAGCACCGGTGAGCAACCCGCCCTCGGCATTGGTGAGGGTGAGGGCCGCGCGGCGCCGGGCGGGCGCCGCCGCGACGGCGAAGGAGGCCGCCGCCGGGCCGGCCGCGTCATCGGCATCGGCCTGGTCGATGAAGGTCTCGCCGTTGGCGTAGCTGCCCAGCACGCTGCCGTGGATATGGCCGGCGTTGGTGACCGCGAGCGCGGTGAGCGTGTCGGAGGTCTCGCCGACATAGCGCACCGCGATCTGCTCCTGGCCGGGCACGAGGGTGGTGCCGATGTAGCCCCCGGCGCCGACATCGAGCGTGTTGCCCGCACTGCCGCCGTGCATCAGCACGCCGTAGGCCGCGTTGCCCGTGCCGCCCACCACCGTGCCCTCGACCGAGACGGCGAGGTTCTGGCGCGGATCGAACACGCCGGTGCTGCTCTGGATGTCGCCGAGGCTCTGGGCGAAGAGGCCCACCGCGTTGCGCCCGGTGGCCGAGACCGTGGCGCCCGCCGCCACGCTCACCGTCACCGAGCCGCCGGCGTTGGTGACCGAGCCGCCGTCCACGTCGTAGTTTGACAGCTTGCCGGCGAAGACCCCGCCGGTGCCGCTGCCGCCGAAGCCGCCGGCGCCGCCGATCGACTGGGCGATCACGCCGTAGGCGCCGCTGCCGGTGGTGGTGACGTCGTCGCTCACGCTGACCGTCACGTCGCCGCCGCTGCCCATGGCCTGCTTGCCGGTGTCCAGGCCGACGTTGCTGAGCGTCCTGTCGCCGACGAACCGGCCGCTGTAGAGCTCCCAGTCCCCGGCGGTGAGGAAGATGCCGTCGGAGAAGTCGATGTCGCCGCCGATGCCGCCGCCGCCGCCCACCGACTGCGCCACGATGCCGTGCGCGCCGCTGCCGGAGGTGGCGAGGCGGCCGGTGTTGGCGGTGAGCGTCACGGCCACGTTGCCGGCGCCGTGCCGCGCCGTGCCGGCGGAGCCGAAGGTGATGGAGTCGAGCGCCCCGCCGCCGGTGGAGAGGATGCCGCCGCCGTTGGAGACCGACTGGGCGAGGATGCCGATGGCGCGGTCGCCGCTCGTGCCGCTCGCGTCATAGAAGCCCATGGTGACGCTCACCGCGCCGCCCGTGCCGCCGGTGCCGTTTGCGGTGGCGACGGAGCCGAGACGGGCGTCGCCGCCCATCACGTCGGAGAGGCGCATCACGCCGCCCCCGCCGCCCACCGACTGGGCCACGATGCCGTGGGCGTCGTCGCCCGTGGTGTGCAGCGAGGTGAAGTTGGAGACGGTGGCCGTGCCCGCGCCGCCGTTGTCCGTCGGGGCACTGGCGGAGGAGCCCAGCACCAGCCCGGCGCCGCGGCCGACCGACTGGAAGCTGGTGAGCACGCCGCCGCCGGCGCCGAGCGACTGCACGAGCGCGCCATAGGCCGCATCGCCCGAGCTGTGCAGGCCGGAGACCCCCTCCGAGCCCTGCAGCCCCAGCCTGGCCGCGCCGCCGAGCGCGTTCACCGTGTTGCCGCCCGTGGAGCCGAGGGCGTAGGAGGGCGTGTCCGCCGCGCCCGCCGCGGGGGCGAGATCGACGATGCCGCCGCCGCCGCCGGCCGATTGCACCAGCACCGCGTCGGCACCGTCGCCTTGCGTGTAGGCGCTGCCGTAGAGCGTGACCGTGGCGCCGCCGCCGGTGCCCGAGCCGTTCATGCCCGCGCCGTTGGCACCGGTCCCCATGGAGACATCGGTGTCGACGCCCTGCGGCCCGCTGGTGACGCCGTCGATCATGGAGAACAGGCCGCCACCACCGCCCAGCGACTGGGCGATGATCGCGCGGGAGAACATGCCCCGGGTGGAGACCACCGGGTTTTCGCCCCGGCCGTGGAACACCACCTCGACCGTGCCGCCGCTTTGGTTTTCCCGCGCCGTGGCGCCGAGACCGACCCGGATGTTGTTGCCGTTTTCGTCCGGGCCCTCGGCCGCGAGGCCGCCGGCCGCATAGCCGCCGCCGTTGCTGACCGACTGCGCGAGGATGCCGGGGGCTGCATTGCCCGAGGTGCCGATGGTGCTGCCGGTCTCGAAGGTGAGCGACACGCTGCCGCCCGCCGCATCGCGCGTGCCCTGGCCGCCCATTCCGACCCCGGCGATGCCGTTCACCGTGCCGACACCGCCGCCGCCGCCCACCGACTGGCCGATCACGCCGGCCGCGCCATCGCCCGCCGTGGACACCTGGAGCACGCTGTCGAGCGTGATCGAGCCACCGGCACCGGCCGAGCCTCCCGTGTCGCCGCCCGTGCCCGCCGCGCCCAGGTCGATCTGCACGGTGTTGCGGTCGAGGTAGCTGAAATCTCCGGCGTTGGGGTTGTCGGTGCCTTCGCGCAGGCGGGGGTCGAGGTCATAGGAATTGCCCGTGGCCTCCGAGCCGCCGCCGCCGCCGATCGACTGCAGCAGCACGCCATGGGCGAAGGCGCCGGTGGTGGCGATGCCGATGCCCGCGTCGCCGGTGATCTCGATGGCGCCGCCGTTGCCGAGCGCGCCGCCCTCGCCGTCCAGCGTGTAGATGGAGGGCAGCTCGGCGCAGAGATCGTTCGGGGTGATCTCGACGTCCGAGCCGGCGAGATCGGCAAGCCCCTTGGCGAGATAGCCGCCGCCGAGGTTGAGCTTCTTGCAATAGGCGCGCGAGGCATCGCCGCCGAGCCCGCCGCCGCCGCCCACCGACTGGGCCACCAGCCCGTGCGCCGCGACCCCCCCGGTGACGATCGTGCCGCCGTCGAGCGAGGCGCGGATGAAGCCGCCGCTGCCGCCCGTGCCGCCGGAGCCGCCGACGCCCACGAAGCTGCGCACCACCGAGATCGAGGTGGTGGCCTGCGCGGCACCGCCCGTGCCGCCGCCGCCGCCGATCGACTGCAGCACGATCCCCTCGGAGAAATCGCCGTAGGTGGCGATGTCGCCCGAGAAGGTCACGCCGGAGACCATCCCGCCGATGCCGCCCGCACCGCCCTTGCCGCCCATGGTGAAGCGGATGTCGACGGGCGCCTCGAGGTCTTCCTTGATCTCGTTGAGCTCCTTGATGAGGCCGCTCTCGTCGGCCCCCGCGCCGCCGGCCGAGCCGCCCGCGCCGCCGCCGCCGCCCACCGAGTGGATGAGCACCGCATCCGAATCCGCGCCGTAGGTGGCGATGGTGCCGGCGAGATCGGCGCTGTCGATCTCGCCGCCATCGCCGCCGCCCGCCCCCGTGCGGCCGATGAACAGGTCGACCGTGGCGGGGATCTTGTCGGTGCCGAAGCCCACGGTGGCGCTCTGCGAGGCGCCGCCGCCGCCGCCCACCGCGTTGAGGAACACGCCCTTCGAGGCCTGCCCGTAGGTGAGCACCGTGCTGTCCGCGGACTGGGAGTAGGTGAGGTGGCCGCCGTTGCCGCCGGCCCCGCCGGTGCCGCCGACGCCGGCGGTGAAATAGGCCGAGCCGGAGAGCTTCTTCTCGTTCTTTTCGCCCTCCTGGTTGCCGGAGGGGATCTCGAGGGTGAATTTCTCCGCGCTGCCGGTGCCGCCGGCGCCACCGCCGCCGCCGATGGAGAGCATGTGCACGCCGTTGGAGAAATCGCCCCTCGTGGTGATGGTCGAGCCGCTGCCGAGCGTGGCGGTGACATCGCCGCCGTCACCGCCCCCCTCGGTGCTGCCGCCCACGGCGATGTTGATGTTGAGCTGGATCTTCTCCTCGCCGGTCTTGGGCAGGGTGAGGGTGGTGCCCGCGGCCGAGGCATCGCCGCCCATGCCGCCGCCGCCGCCCGCCGAGATCGCCACCAGCCCGGTGGAACTGTCCGAGAGGGTGGTGATGGTCTGCCCGGTGAGCGTGGCGGTCACGTTGCCGCCGTCGCCGCCGCCCTTGCCATCGCCGCCGACCGCGAGGCTCACCTCGCCGTCGACCTGCGGCTCGTCGCTGGGGATCGACACGCTCACCGCCTTGGAACTGGCCGAGCCGCCCATGCCGCCGCCGCCGCCCACCGAGATCGCCACCGCGCCATGCGCGTCGGTCACGTTCAGGTCCGTGTCGTCGCCGGTCAGGATGGTGCCGCCGCTGAGGTCGAGCACCGCGGCGCCGCCCTTGCCCGCAGCACCGCCGGTGCCGCCCGCGCCGATGGCCATCGTGAACATCGCGTCCGCAGAGAAGGAGGTGGCGCTGCCGCCCGAGCCGCCGCCACCGCCGACCGAGAGCGCCACCACCCCGTTCGCATGGCCGCCGGTGGTGGTGATCGCGCCGCCGTCCATCACCGCCTGCGCGGTCGCGGCATCGCCGGACGAGCCGCCGCCCCCGGCGATCGAGTAGCTGCCGAGGCCGATGTTGTAGGCGTTCGCGTCGCCGCCCGAGCCGCCGCCGCCGCCCACCGACTGCGCCATCATACCATGCGCGTTCATGCCATGGGTGACGACCCGCGCCGTGTCCTGCACGGTGACGGTGGCATTGCCGCCGTCCCCCGCCGCCCCGCCGGAGCCGCCCACGGCCACCGCGGGCAGGCCGGCGCTCACGTCGAAGACCGAGCCGCCATCGCCGCCGCCGCCGCCGACGGACTGTGCGTGCAGGCCATAGGAATAGTCGCCCGAGGTGGTGAGCACCGCCGCCTCCGCGAGGGTGACGGAGGCGTTGCCCGCCTTCGGGCTGGAGCCGCCCGTGCCGCCCACCGAGATCACGCCCGTGCTGCCTGCCACCCGGCCGCCGCCGCCGCTGATCGACTGGGCCTGGATGCCCACGGAGCTGTCCTGCGTGGTGGTGATGTCGCCGCGCTGCGTGACATCGACCGTGCCGCTGGCGGCGCCGGTGCCGCCGTCCCCCGAGACGGTGAGCCCGCCGCTGCTCTCGCCCACGTTGCCGCCGCCGCCGCCGATGGACTGGGCGAGGATGCCGTTGGAGAATGCGCCGGTGGTGGTGATGGCGGCGGTGTTGTCCACCGTCACCGTGCCCGCATCGCCGCCGATGCCGGCGTCGGTGCTGGTCTTGCCGGCGATCTTGAAGCCGGGCGAGGCGTAGCCGCCCAGCCCGCCCATGCTCTGCAGCAGCACGCCGTTCGCATGCGCGCCGCTGGTGAAGATGGAACCGGTGACGGTGGTGTCGATCTGGTCCGCCGCGTCGCCGGTCACGAAGCGCACATCGCCCGCGGCGCCGCCCGCGCCGGCCACGGCGTGGTTGGGCGCGGTGGGGCCGTCGTCGGTCCATTGCATGCCGCCGGTGCCGCCCTGGCTGAGGGCATAGACACCGTGGCCGTAAGCGCCCCCGGTCGAGATGGAGCCGGTCACCGCCACCTTCACCGTGCCGCCCTGGCCCGCGTTGCCGCCGAAGCCGTCACCGTTGCCGCCGCCGCCGTCGCCGCCGACGGACATGGCGGTGATGCCGGGAAGCGAAAGATTGTCGCCGGTGGTGCTGACCTGGCCGGCGCTGTAGACCTGCACGCCCGAGGCCGCGCCGCCGAGACCGCCGGTCTGGTCGGTGGTGTTGGTGCGGGTGTTGTCCGAGCCGCCGCCCGCGCCGCCCTGCGAGATGCCCACCAGCGCGCCGGAGACGCCGTCGTTGTCGTTGATCTCGGCGATGCCGGAGCCGGACACGGTCACCGCGTTCGTGTTCACGACCAGCACCGAGCCGCCGTGCCCGCCGTTCGCGCCGTTGCGGTCGCCGTCGTTGGAGGGGTTGCCGACGCCGCCCTGCGACACGGCGCTGATGCCGCGCACGCCGAGGTCGAGGGCCGTGTGATCGGGCGTGGTGGCGCGGCTGACGGTGAGGGTCACGCTGCCGCTGTTGGCCACGCGGACCGCCTCGCCATTGCCGCCCACGGCGCCGTTGCCGTCGTACTCGTGGACGATGCCGGTGCCGCCGAGGCTCTCCGCGCCGATGCCGTAGACGAAGCGCGAGGCGGTGTAGGTGAGATCGACCGTGCCGCTGTTGGTGATGTCGACGGCGAGCCCGTCGGACGGGCCGCCGTTGCCGCCGTCACCGCCCTTCTGGGCATAGGTGGCCGACTTGTCCTGCTTGCCGCCGATGCCGCCGAGCGCGCCGGCGTAGATGCCCACCGCGCCGGAGGTGGCTGTGCCGTATCCGTTTTGCACCGAGCCAGAGTTGGTGATGGTGATGCTGCCGCCGTTGCCGCCGTCGCCGCCATTGCCGCCGCCGACGGTGGTCTCCGGCGCGTTGTCGCCGGTGCCGCCCTGGTTGCGCACGGCGATGCCCATCACCACGCCGCTGTTGTCGAACAGCCCGATCCCGTTGTCGTTCTCCACGTCGCCGTACCCGTCGATGTCGTAGTTGTCGGTGCCCGTGTGCTGCGAGAGCGAGACGGTGCCGCTGTTGGTGACCACGAGGGGGTTGCCGTTCTGGCCCGGGTAGCCGTTTCCGTCCGAATCGTGGGTGCCGCCGGGCATGGCGAGGAAATCGAGCACCAGGATGAGCCTGAGATCCGGGTCGCTGAGCAGCTTCTGGTTGTCCACCGTGTAGCTGTCCGGTTCCCGCATGTCCTCGGAATCGACGAATGGCGTGCCCGGGTCATAGGGGAATTTGACGTTGACCGTGTCGCCGGGGGTGTCGTCCGTCACGGTGCAGGTCTGGTCACCCGAAACGGGCTCCAGGACGACCCCGACCAGCGTGGCCGTGGCCGGGCAGTCCACCGGGTCGGCCCGGCCGGGCCCGGCGCCCATGAACAGCGTCATCGAGAGCGCGGTGCCCGAGAGCAGCGCGGCGCGGAGGCCGCCGCTGCGGCAGGGGCGGGAGACATCGGCGGAACGGACGGAAATGCTGACATGACGGGACATGGATGCGGGTCTCCTGCCTGGACTTGCGGAACGATGAGGGCCGGGGGGGTCAGGGCTGCCCGGGCGGGACGCGGGACGCGGGCGTCCCGCCGGCGGCCGGGGCCACGGCGCGGCAGAATTTTCGGAGGAAATGTGGCGAGTTCGTGGCAAATCCAAAGACATTATGGCTATCGCAACACATTTTCACACTCCGCCCTACACATGTTCTCGGATTTTGGGCGACATGTATTTCATAATTTCGCGGATTTACAATGTTTTTATTCTAAGCCGGGCCGGCGCCCTGCTCGGGGAGGCCGATTCCCGGCCCGTGCGACCGGGTGAAAAGCCGGGGAGGGGCAAAGCCTTCTGCAGGATCGAGGGAACTCACGCCCCCCGCATGCCATTGACCCTCACAACCCCCTAGGAGGCAGCATGACGGACACGCAACCTCAGACCGACTGGTGGAAGGGCGCGGTCATCTACCAGATCTATCCGCGCAGCTACCGCGACACGACCGGCAACGGCGTGGGAGACCTGCGCGGCATCACCGCGAAGCTCGACCATATCGCGGCCCTCGGCGTGGACGCGGTATGGATCTCGCCCTTCGTGAAATCCCCCATGCTCGATTTCGGCTACGACGTGTCGGACTACTGCGCCGTGGACCCGATGTTCGGCACGCTCGAGGATTTCCGCGAGCTTCTCGACGCCGCCCACGCCCGGGGCCTGAAGGTGATCATGGACCAGGTGCTCTCGCACACCTCCGACCAGCACCCCTGGTTCCTCGAGAGCCGGCAGGGCCGGGACAACCCCCGCGCCGACTGGTACGTCTGGGCCGACAGCCGGCCCGACGGCACGCCACCCAACAACTGGCTCTCGGTGTTCGGCGGCTCGTCCTGGCAGTGGGAGCCGCGGCGCGGCCAGTATTACCTGCACAATTTCCTGCGCGAGATGCCGGACCTGAACTACCATTGCCCGCAGGTGCAGGAGGCGGTGCTCGACGCCTGCCGCTTCTGGCTCGACATGGGGGTGGACGGGTTCCGCCTCGATGTCTGCACCTTCTACGCCCATGACCGGGAGCTGCGCGACAACCCGCCGAACCCGCATGTGCCGCAGGGCGAGGCCTTCCGCTTCAACCCCTATTCGCGCCAGCTCCACGTGCACGACATCGTGCAGCCGGAGACGGTGGCCTTCCTCGAGCGGCTGCGCCGGCTGTGCGACGGCTACGGCGACCGGGCGCTGCTGGGCGAGCTGAACGAGAGCGATGCCGTGCGCATCCACCGCGAGTACACCACGGTGAAGCGCCTGCAGCTCGCCTATGGCTACTGGCTGCTGGGCGCCCATGACGTGACCCCGGCCATGCTGCGCGGCGTGGCCGCCGACCTCGGCCATGACGAGAACAGCGGCTGGCCCTGCTGGGCGCTCGACAACCACGACTTCTCGCGCGCCGTAACGAGGCTGGGGAGGGAGGACGCGCCGGAGGCGGTGACGGTGCTGCAGGCCGCCCTCACCTGCCTGCGCGGCGCCTGCTGCCTCTACCAGGGCAGCGAGCTGGGCCTGCCGCAGGCCGATCTCTCCTATGACGCGATCATCGACCCCTACGGCCGTGAATTCTGGCCCGCCTACAAGGGCCGTGACGGCGCGCGCACCCCGATGCCCTGGGAGGAGCACGCCGAGCATGGCGGCTTCTCGGATGCCGCGCCCTGGCTGCCGGTGACCGAAGCGCATCTCGCCCTCGCGGTGGACGCGCAGCGCGCCCTGCCGGGCTCGACGCTGAACCGGATGCAGCGCTTCCTCACCTGGCGGCGCGACATCGCGGCCCTGCGCCGCGGCGGCATGGAGTTCGTCGAGGCGCCCGAGGGCGTGCTGGCCTTCCGCCGCTCCCTGGGCGAGGAGCAGGTGACCTGCGCCTTCAACCTCACCCCCGACGAGATGGTGCTCGACATGCCCGAGGCAGCGGTGGGCGCCGCGCTGGAGGGCCACGGGTTCGGCGGCGTGCGGCGGGGCGGGGAGATCCACCTCCCCGGCTACGGCGCCTTCTTCGCCGCCGCGGCCTGAGGGGGCGGCGCAGCCCGGCAGGGCCCCGGCCTTCGCCCGGGCGCAGGGCCGCGCCGGAAGTTGCCCGCGAAGAGAGCGACCCGACACGGGGCGCTCTTCCGGGGCCTGCCCGAAGCGGGGCGCGGCGCCGCCGCCCCGGCATGCCGCAGCGCGGCGGGGCCGCGTCCGCTCCGGCGTGTCGCGACTGCCGGGGGTCTCCGCCTGCGGCAGGGGGACCGCGTGCCGGCGCCACGGGTCTCCCGCCCGGCGGGTGGCGCGTTACCATCACCTGCGAAACGGGGCCCATGAGATGACACCGGAACAGATCCTCGCCTTCCTGCCGGCGGCTTTCCTGCTGGGCATTTCGCCCGGGGCGAACAACCTGCTCGCCTTCACCTCGGCGGCAACTGCCGGGTGGCGGCGCGCCGCCGGGGGCGTGCTGGGGCGGCTCGCCGCCTGGGCCGTGCTGGTGGTGCTGGTCTCGCTCGGGCTCGACACGCTGCTGCGCGCCTCCGAGGCTGCCTTCGTGGCGCTGAAATGGCTCGGGGTCGCGTTTCTCGCCTTCCTCGCCTGGCGCTTTTGGCAGGCGGAGGACGCGCGGCCGCCTGAGTTGCCGGGAACCGCGGCGCTGGCGCGGCGGGAGTTCCTGACCCTGCTGGGAAACCCGAAGGCCTACCTGCTGCTGACCGCCGTGCTGCCGCAGTTCCTCGGCGACGAGGCCCCGGCGCGCGCGCAGCTCATTCTGCTCGGCGGCCTCTACCTGGTGACAGAGGGGCTCGCCGCCACGCTCTGGGCGGCGGCGGGCGCGCTGCTGGGTGCGCATGCCCTCACGCCGCTGCGCCGCCGGCTGCTCAACCGGGCCTCGGCCGGGCTCATGGCCTGTGCCGCCGTGCTGCTGGCCCGCTCCGGCCGGGCAGCCCCCGCCTGACCCTCCGCCCCGAGGGACCGCCACCCCGCAGGATGTCGCCCGGCGCCCGGCCCGGGCCCGCGGCCGGGGCGCGAAACCGCCGCCGCCAGCGGCCGGGGGCGGCCCGCCCGCAGCGGCACCTCGCCGTCTGCGCTCGGGCGGCGGGTGTCTCGTGGCACCGGCCCGGCCCGGGGGAATGCCGAATGCCGGACGGCGGTGCAGCGCTCCGCCCCGCCCTGCACCGAGCCTCAGCCGCCGGGGCGCGCCAGGGCGAATTCCAGCGGACCGAGGCTCACGCCATGCGCGCCGCGCCGGGCCACGCAGCCGGGGGCCGCGACCAGCTCGCAGGCTTCGCCGAGCGGCATGAAGGCCTCGTCCTCGCTGAAGTTCACCATCGCCTGCAGCTCCTCGCCCTCGAGCCTGCGCCGCCAGGTGATCACCGGCGCGCGCTCCGCGCTGCTCATCAGCTCCTCGCCGTGGCGCAGCACGGCGCTGTCGCGCCGCCAGTGGGCGAAGCTGCGCAGGAAGCTCAGCACCGAGCCCTCGTCCTTCTGCTGGCGCGAGAGGGCGAGGGGCAGGTGCTCCTCGGGCATCGCCAGCCAGGGCTCGGCGCGGCTGAAGCCGCCGCGCGGGCCGCGCGAGCTCCATGGAAAGGGCGTGCGCGCGCCGTCGCGCCCCTCGAAGGTGGGCCAGAAGGCCTTGGCCCAGGGGTCGACGATCTGCTCGAAGCCGAGCTGCGGGTGCGGCAGGCCCAGCTCCTCGCCCTGGTAGATGATGCAGCCGCCCTTCAGCGTCATCTGCATGAAGAGCAGCATCTTCGCGGCCTGCACGCGCCGGGCGTCCACCGCGAAATGGGTGAGGTTGCTCACCGCGCGGATGGTGTCGTGGTTGGTGAAGACGTTGTAGAGCCAGCCGTCGCCGATGTGGCGCTCGCGCCGGGCGAGCTGCTCGGTCACCGAGTCCACCTCCGGGTGGCAGTTGATCAGGCTGAAGTCATAGACCGCGTGCAGCCCGCTGCCCTCGGCGCTGAAATCGCCCGCCGCCCGGGCGGTGTCCATGTCGGCGATCTCGCCGATCAGCACCACGCCGGCGCGATCCGCGAAGCGGCGCAGCCGGGTGAGGATGTGCTGCGCACCATGGGCATGGCGGTCGAACTGGTGGTGCTGGGCGGCGAAGGGGTTGGTCGGCCCGCCGCCGATCAGCGCGTTCGAGCCCTCCGGCCCCACCGGCGGGTTCGAGCGCAGCCCCTCGTCCCAGGACAGGCACTGCGCGGCATCGATGCGGAAGCCGTCCACGCCGAGGTCCACCCAGTAGCGCATCTCGGCGATCACCTGCTCGAGCACCTCCTCGTTGTGCAGGTTCAGCGCCGGCTGCTCCTTCAGGAAGGGGTGGAAGTAGTATTGCGAGCGGCGCGGCTCCCACTCCCAGGCCGGGCCGCCGAAGGAGGAGAGCCAGTTGTTCGGCGGCATGCCGTCGGCCTGCCGGTCGGCCCAGACGTACCAGTCGGCCTTCGGGTTGTCGCGGCTCTGGCGGCTCTCGGCGAACCAGGGGTGCTCCTCGGACGTGTGGCAGGGGATGAAGTCGAGCAGCAGTTTCAGGCCGCGCTCGTGGGTGGCCTCGAGCAGGGCCATGAAGTCTTCCATGCTGCCGGCAGAGGGGTCGACGAGGCGGAAGTCGGAGATGTCGTAGCCGAAATCCTTCTGCGGCGACTTGTAGAAGGGCGACAGCCAGATGCCGTCGACCCCGAGGCTGGCGATGTGGTCGAGCCCCTCGAGCACGCCCGCGAGATCGCCGATGCCGTCACCGTTCGTATCGCGGAAGCTGCGGACATAGACCTGGTAGATCATCGCGCCGCGCCACCAGTGAACTGCGGGCGCCTGCGCGGCTTCGGAACGCTTGAGCGGACGGTTCATCTCTCCTCTCCCCCCGGAGTTGCTGCGTGAATCGGGACATGCGTGGCACCCCCGTGGCGGGACGGGCGGCGCGGACGCGGGCGACGCCGCTCTCCCCCGCACCCCCCTCGGGGCGTGGTGCGCGGGGGCGCCTCGCGCCCCCCGATGAGAGGGCAACGCCCCCGCCGCCCGGGCGTTCCCCCCGGGCCCCGTGCCGGGGTCACTCCGCCGCGGGCTCCCGGGCCGCATACCAGGCGGCAAGCGCGGTGATCTGCGCCTCGGTCAGCCGGCGCGCGGCCGCGCGCATCAGCGGCGAGCCCTTGCGCACCCCGTCACGCCAGAGGCGCAGTTCGGTCGCGAGGAAGGTCGCGTCCTGCCCCGCGAGGGCGGGGAAGCGGCCGGGCCTGTCGCCCTCCGCATCCGGGCCGTGGCAGGCGGTGCAGGCCGGCACGTCGCGCGTGCCCCGCGTGGCGAGCGCGCCGGCGCCCTCCGGCGGCGGGGCGGGCCGCGGCAGGCGCTCCGGCCCGGTTCCGGCCAGAAGCCCGGCCAGGGCGGCGTCCTGCTCCGGCGGCACGAAACTCATCGCCTGGGCCATGATGCCGCTCTGCCGCGTGCCGGAGCGGTAGTCGCGCATCGCGGCGGCGAGCACGGCCGGCTCCTGGATGTCGAGCCGCGGCACGCCGCCGCCGGGCGCGCCGTGGCAGGCGAGGCAATAGCCGGCGCGGGCCTCCGGGCCGGCCCCGGGCGCGGTGCCCTGCGCGGTCTGCGGCAGGGGCGGGGCCTCGCCGCGCTTCAGCGCCTCCGCCCAGGCGACCACGGCCCAGACCTCGTCTCCCCGCTCCTCCGCCGGCCAGGCGGGCATGCCGGTCATCTTGACGCCGTTCTCCACGATCCAGTGCAGGTGCCGGGGCTGCCACTGCGCCACCGCGGCGGCGACGGGCGGCGGCTCGGGCACCATGTGGCGCACCGTGGCCATCGCCGCCGCGTCGGGCCCCCCGTGGCAGGGGGCGCAGGCGGTGGCGTAATGCCCGGCGCCCAGGGCGGCGCGCGCGGGGTCGGACAGGTCGGGCACCTCCTCGGCCGCGGGGGCGCGCAGCCGCACCGAGGCGCGGAATGCGCTGTGCAGCAGCCAGCTCACCCCCGGCAGGTGCCCGGCGCTGGCCGAGACGTTGTAGAGCCCCAGCCCCACCACCGCCGCGCCGCCGACCGCCCCCGCGCCGGCGCAGGCGGCGAGCGTGAGCAGGATGATGCGCAGGCGCCGCCTCATGCCGTGCCTCCCGTCTCCAGGGCGCGCGAGGCGCGCAGCAGCCCGGCCACGAGATAGACCGGCGTGCCGATGCCCAGCATCAGCATGCCGCCCACCTGCTGGCCGGTAAGGTTCGGCGCGGTGCCGCACCAGTCGGCGTAGAGGTCGCGCGGGGCGAGCACGAGCAGCGCGCCCAGCAGCGTCATGTGCATGGAGGTGAGCAGCAAGCCGAGCGCGCCGGCCAGCGGCTGGTCGGCACGCAGGCAGCCGGCCCAGACCAGCAGGCCCACGCCGAGGAAGCTCGCCTGTTCGAGCGCGAAGCCCGCGCCCCCGCCGCGGCCCAGCCCGTGCGCCGCCGGCAGGTGCCAGGCCCAGACCACCACGAATTCCGCCGCCGCGGCCGCCACCGGCGAGACCGCGCAGGCCGCCGCCAGCCGCGGCGCGCCCAGCACCAGCAGCGGCGCGGCCACCGCCACCAGCCCCATGTGGCGCAGCATGTGCACGGGGAAGGCCGGCCACCAGGCCTCCAGCGGCGCGGCCCAGAGCAGCACCGGCAGCGCCAGCCCGGCGATGAGCGGCAGCCTCCTCACCGGCATCCCTCCAGCATGATGAGCGGCAGCGACACGAAGATCACCCCGATGAACGAGATGATCGCCAGCAGGAAGGCGGCATGGCCGAGGAACTGGTGCCGGTCCTCGGCATGGCCGCCGGGGTTTGCCCGCCGCCCGGTGCTGTGCACGTCCCATTGCCGGAAGCCGCGCCAGCCCAGCCAGGCGATGCCCGCCAGCACCAGCAGGGTGAGGCCGACCAGCCCCGCCCGGGTGGCCCCGATGGGAAACAGCCCGCGCGCGCAGGCGAGCGAGACCAGCCCGTAGCAGGCGAGGAAATGCAGGGCCCAGAGCGCCGGTGCGAAGGTGACGCGCCAGAGGCTCTCGGTCTCCTCGGCGAACTCGCGGCGGTCCTCCTCCGGGCGGGGAGCGTGCTCCTCGCTCATGGCGCGCCTCCTGTCATCAGGCCCGGCGCGAGGCCCAGCACCGCGCAGGCGACGAGGGCGGAGGCGGCGAGGAAATGCCAGAACAGCATCACGTTCTGCAGGTCCGCGTCGTGCCGGGGGGTGAGCTTGCCGGCCAGGCTGCCGGCGAGGCAGTAGAGCAGCATCACGATGCCCAGCCCGGCATGCGCGATGATCCACACCGCGATGGCGCAGAGGATGGCCGGGTAGACATGGCTCGACGGCGAGAGCGGCGCGACCGCGAGCAGCAGCCCGCCGATGCCCGCCGCCGCCGCCACCGCCCCGGCGCCGAGCGCCAGCCGCGCCGGCTCGCGCCGGCCGCCGCGGTTGAGCCGCTGCGCGGCGCGCGCGAGCCCCCAGGCCGCGGCGAAGGCGAGGGCGGCGAGGGCGGTGCCGGTTCCGTCGGCATGCGCGGCGCCGGGGGGCGGGAAGTCGGGTTGCGCCGTCCAGTAGAAGAAGAAGCCGAAGATCACCGAGGAGAAGGCCGTCGCATCGCCGAACATGGTGATCCACATCGCCCACCAGCCGGCGGAGGAGGGCCCCGCGGCGTAGGTCGGCAGCCGCAGGCCCAGGCCCGCGTCGCGCATCTCGTCCTCCGGCGCGGGCGGGCGGGCCGTGTCGCGCCACAGCCACCACAGGATGGCCGACACCGCGCAGATGCCGCACAGGATCGCCGGCCAGTAGAGGTGGAAGGTGGGAAAGATGAACGCCCCGCCGGTGAAGCCCGCCGCGACATGCGGGATCCAGCTCGGCCCGGTGACACGCTGGATCTGCATCGGCTCGGCGTCGATCACGCTGGTGATGAGCGTCTCGCGCCGTCCGGTCTCGGCATCGGGGAGGTAGTAGCGCCCCGCGTCGATGCGCGCGAGCAGCGCCGGGTCGTCCCAGAGCGGGTAGCGGCTGGTGACATGCGGGATGGAGCGCACGCCCCATGTCTCCTCCGGCACGTCATGGGTCCATTCCAGCGTGCCCGCGTCCCAGGGGTTGCGCGGGGCGAGGGGCTGGCCGCCCTTGGGCCGCACCAGGTCCCAGACGAACACGGCGAAGCCGGCCGCGATCACGAAGGCCGCGAGGCTGGAGACGAGGTTCAGCCCGTCCCAGCCCAGGCCGGTGGGGTAGGTGTAGACCCGGCGCGGCATGCCCAGCAGCCCGGTGAGATGCATGGGCAGGAAGGTCACGTTGAAGCCGGTGAAGATCAGCCAGAAGGCCCACCGCCCCAGCCGCTCGGACAAGAGCTTCTTCGCGATGAACGGGTAGAAGTAGTAGACCCCCGCCATCACCGGGAAGATCATGCCGCCGAACAGCGTGTAGTGCAGGTGGGCGACGACGAAGTAGGTGTCATGCACCTGGAAGTCGAAGGGCGCGATGGCCAGCATCAGCCCGGTGAGGCCGCCGGTGGTGAAGATGGCCAGCGCCCCGGCGATCCAGAGCATCGGCAGGCTCATCTTCACCCGGCCCGCCATCAGCGTGGCGAGGAAGGCGAAGAGCTGCACCCCGGTGGGGATCACCACCGCCTCCGAGGCGGCCGAGAAGAAGCCCAGCGAGATGTTGGGCAGCCCGGTGGTGAACATGTGGTGCACCCAGAGCCCGAAGCTCAGGAAGCCGGTGCCCACCGCCGAGAGCACGATCCAGGAATAGCCCACGATGGGCCGGCGCGCCGCGGTGGGGATGATCATCGCCGCGATGGCGATGGAGGGCAGGAAGATGATGTAGACCTCCGGGTGCCCGAAGATCCAGAACAGGTGCTGCCAGAGCATCGGGTCGCCGCCGCGGGTGGGGTCGAAGAACGGCCAGTCGAAGCTGCGCTCCAGCTCGAACAGGAAATCCCCCGCGATCAGTGGCGGGAAGGCAAACAGGATCATGCCGCCCACCACCATCACGTACCAGGCGTAGAGCGGCATCAGGTTCACCCGCATGCCGGGGGGGCGGCATTTCAGCGTGCCGACGATCAGCTCCACCGCCGCGGCGATCGAGGCCACCTCGATGAAGGAGAGGCCGAGCAGCCAGATGTCCGAGCCCGGGCCCTCGGCCTGGGTGGCCAGCGGCGGGTACATGAACCAGCCCGAGGTGGGGGCGGCGTCGAACAGGATCGAGCCGATCACGAAGACGCCGCCGATCAGGAAGCACCAGTAGCCGAAGGCCGAGAGCCGGGGAAAGGGCATGTCCCGCGCCCCCAGCATGCCCGGCAGGATGAGGATGGAGATCGCCTCGAACATCGGCACGGCGAAGAGGAACATCATCGCCGAGCCGTGCAGGGTGAAGAGCTGGCTGAAGCGGTCGGAGGAGACCAGCTCGTTTTCCGGAACCGCGAGCTGCAGGCGGATGATCAGCGCCATCACCCCGGCGCAGAGCATGAAGAACAGCGCGGTGAGCGAATACCACTTGCCCACCTCGGTGTTGTTGACCGCCGACCAGTAGCGCCAGCCGGTGGGCGCCTTCCAGGCGGCGCGCAGCCGGGCGGTGCGCGCGGCATCGAGCTCGGGCGGCACCGGCTCGGCCAGCATGGCTTCCTCGGGCGGGAAGGGGCCGCGCGGGGCGGTGTCGGATGGCTCTTTCGTCATTCCAGCCCCTTCAGGTAGGCGGCGAGCGCGCGGCGCTCCGGCTCGGAGAGATGGTCATAGGCGGGCATCTCCACCTCGGGCTTCAGCGCGTCGACATGGGCGATCCAGGTGGCGAAATCCTCCAGCCCGGTGCCCAGCCGGCCGGCACCGAGGCTCTGCCGGCTGCCCACGTGGGTGAGGTCGGGGCCCAGGCTGCCCTGCGCATCGGTGCCGCGCACCGCGTGGCAGGCGCCGCAGCCCTCGCGCGCGAAGATGTCGGCGCCGCGGCGGGCCTCGGGCGTGGCGGGGGCGCGGGCGTCGCGCGCCTCGGCGGCGAGCCAGGCCTCGAAGGCGGCGGGCTCCATCACCACGGCCTCGAAGGCCATCCAGGCGTGGCTCGCGCCGCAGAACTCGGCGCATTGCCCGCGGTAGCTGCCGGGCTCGGTGGGGCGCAGGCTCATCACCGTCTCGCGGCCGGGGAACATGTCCATCTTGCCGCCGAGCGCCGGGATCCAGAGCGAGTGGATCACGTGGGACGAGGTGAGGGCGAGCTCGGCGCGCTGGCCGGCGGGCAGGCGGATCTCGTTGGGCGAGACCACGGGCGGGCCGCCGTCCGCGGGCTGGTACTCCACCCGCCACCACCATTGCTCGCCGGTCACGTGCAGGCGCAGCCCGTCGCCGGGCCGGCGCTGGTCGGGCAGCAGGGACAGGCCCCAGACCAGCAGCGTCCCCACCACGATCGTGGGAAACAGGATGCCGCCCACCGCCATCAGCAGGCGCGCGTGGCGCAGCGGCAGGGCGACGGGGTTGATGCGCGTGAGGTAGAAGAACAGCCCGTTCATCAGCACGAAGAGCACCACGGCGCCTGCGAGCATCACGATGAACAGGGTGTGGAGGGCTGCTGCATCCTCCCCCGCCGGGGCGAGGGCAGACTGGCGTCCGGCGCAGCCGGCAAGCCACGGCAGGGCGGCACAGGCCAGCGCGGTCATCCAACGCCGCCTGCGGAACGCCGGGGCGGCCCGGCGCCCGGGCCGACCACCGGAAATGTGGAGCCGCGGCACACGGAGCATAAGGATAGAATGAACGCGGCAGCGAATGGTTCCCGCCTCCGCCCCGGCAAGGCGAATTCCCTCCGCCGGCCCGCTCACCCGAAGCGTTGCCGAAGGCGCGGGCCCTGCGGCCCTGCGGCCGGCCCTCGGGCGGCCGCGGGGCGGTCTCCGGTGGCGCGGGGCCGCGGATGGGGCGGCGGGCCGGTCCCTCCGGCCCGCCGTCACCCGCCGGTCGGTCGCCGCCACCGGTCAGCCGGGCCACTGCCAGTCGCGCACCTCGGGCAGATCGTCGCCCGTGGCGCGGGTATGGGCCTGGTGGCGGGCGAGCGCGTCCTCGCAGGCCCTGCGCAGCCCGGCCACCTCGACGCCGGCATGCTCCATCGCCGCGAGCGCGAGGTGGAACCGGTCGACCCGGTTCATCACCACCATGTCGAAGGGCGTGGTGGTGGTGCCCTCCTCCTGGTAGCCGTGCACGTGGAAATTCGCGTGGTTGGGCCGGCGGTAGGCGAGGCGGTGGATCAGCCCCGGGTAGCCGTGGAAGGCGAAGACCACCGGCTTGTCGGCGGTGAAACAGGCGGTGAAATGCGCCTCCGGGGCGCCGTGGGCATGCCGGTCCGGCGGCTGCAGCGCCATGAGGTCGACCACGTTCACCACCCGTGCCCTGAGGCCCGCGTGGCGGCGCAGCAGGTCGGCGGCGGCCAGCGTCTCCTGGGTGGGCACGTCGCCGGCGCAGGCCAGCACCACGTCCGGCTCCGGCGCGCTCGCCCACTCCCAGGTGTCGAAGCCCAGGGCGAGGTGGCGGCGCGCGGCCTCCAGCCCGAGCCATTGCGGCTCCTCCTGCTTGCCGGCCACGATCACGTTGATCCGCCCCTTCCCGGCGAGGCAATGCTCGGCGGTGGCGAGCAGGGTGTTCGCATCCGCCGGCAGGTAGAGGCGCACCACCTCGGCCTTCTTGTTGGCCACGTGGTCGAGAAAGCCGGGGTCCTGGTGGGAGAAGCCGTTGTGGTCCTGCCGCCAGACATGGCTGGAGAGCAGGTAGGTGAAGGAGGGCGGCGGCGGCCGCCAGTCCAGCCGGCGCACGGTGCGCAGCCACTTGGCATGCTGGTTGAACATCGAATCCACGATGTGGATGAAGGCCTCGTAGCTGGTGAAGAGCCCGTGGCGGCCGCTGAGGGTGTAGCCCTCCATCCAGCCCTGGCAGAGATGCTCGCTGAGCACCTCCATCACCCGGCCGTCCGGCGCCACGTCCTCGTCCTGCGGGCCCACCGGGCCGGGAGAGCGGCGGGCGGTGACCTCGAAGACCGCGCCCAGCCGGTTCGAGCGCGTCTCGTCCGGGGCGAAGAGGCGGAAGCGCCCGGGGTTGTGGCGGAACACCTCGCGCAGCCAGGTGCCGAGCACCCCGGTGGCCCCGGCGCTCAGCGCGCCCGGTGCGGACAGGGCGAGCGCGTGCGGCGCCACGGGCGGCAGCTCGAGCGGGCTGCCGCGCCGGCCCTCGGCCACCGGGCTCGCGGTCATGCGCAGCGGGCCCTCGGGGCAATGGTCGCGCAGCGCCGGCGCGGGGGCGCCGCCGGGGAAGAGCTCGTCCGGGCGGTAGCTGCGCATCCATTCCTCGAGCCGGGCGCGGTGGCCGGCATCCTCGCGCACCCCCGTGAGCGGGATCTGGTGGGCGCGAAACGTGCCCTCGATGCGCTTGCCGTCCACCTCTCCCGGGCCGGTCCAGCCCTTGGGGCTGCGCAGCAGGATGAGCGGCCAGCGCGGCTCGGCGGGCGCCTCCGCCCGGATGGCGGCGAGCGCGTCGAAGGCGGTGTCGAGGGCGGCGGCCATGTCGCGGTGCATCTGCGCGGGCTCGGCGCCCGAGACCAGAATCGGCGCGTAGCCGAGGCCGGAGAACAGGCCGGTGAGCGCCGCGTCCTCCATGCGCGCCAGCACCGTGGGCCCGGCGATCTTCCAGCCGTTGAGATGCAGGATGGGCAGCACAGCGCCGTCGCGACGGGGGTCGACGAAGCGGGAGGCCTGCCAGGAGCCCCAGAGCGCGCCGGTCTCCGCCTCGCCGTCGCCGATCACGCAGGCCACGGTGAGGTCGGGGTTGTCGAAGGCCGCGCCATGGGCGTGGGAGAGCGCGTAGCCCAGCTCGCCCCCCTCGTGCATCGAGCCCGGCGTCTCCGGCGCCGCGTGGCTGGGCACGCCGCCGGGAAAGGAGAACTGCCGGAACAGCCGGCGCATGCCCTCCTCCGACCAGTCCACTTCCGGGAAACGCTCGGTGTAGCTGCCTTCCAGCCAGGCGTTGGCCACCGTCGCCGGGCCGCCGTGGCCCGGGCCGGTGATGGTGAGCATCTCCCGGCCCCGCGCGCGGATCACCCGGTTGAGATGCGCGTGGATGAAGTTCAGCCCCGGCGTGGTGCCCCAGTGGCCCAGCAGGCGGGGCTTCACGTCCTCAGGGGCGAGGGGGCGGCTCAGCAGCGGGTTGTCCATCAGGTAGATCTGGCCCACGGACAGGTAGTTCGCCGCCCGCCACCAGATGTCGGTTGCGGCCATGTCGGTCATGCGGTCTCCTCTGTGAAGGACTGGACGTCCCGGGCGATCTCGGCCTCCTCGGCCAGCGGCAGCACCCAGGCGGAAATGCGGCTGCCGGGGGCGGAGATCGCCACGCCGCCGGCGGGAACCGTCCCGGCCGTGGCGGCGCGGTTCGCCCCCTCGTCCAGCGTGAGGCCGGAGCGGGCGAAGCCTTCGGCGACCGCGGCGCGGACGGCCGGCTGGTCCACGCCGGCCCCGCCGGTGAACACGAGCGCGTCCATGCCGCCCAGGCTCGCGGCCATGGCGCCGGCATGGCGGCGCAGGTCGGCGCAGAACAGCTCCACCGCGGCACGGGCGTCGGGGTTGTCGAGCCCCTCGAGGTCGCGCAGGTCGTTGCTCAGCCCCGAGACGCCGAGCAGGCCGGAGCGCCGCCAGAGCAGGTCCTCGACCTCGCCCACCGTCCAGCCGCGGTGGCGCATCAGGAACAGGATCACCCCGGGGTCGAGCGAGCCCGAGCGCGTGGTCATCATCGGCCCGGCCAGCGGCGTGGCGCCCATGGTGGTGTCGAGGCTGCGCCCGTCGCGCATGGCGCAGGCGCTTGCCCCGCCGCCGAGATGCAGCGCCACGACATGCCGCGCGCGCTCCCGCATCCGCCGGGCAACCGAGCGGTAGGAGAGCCCGTGGAACCCGTAGCGCTCCAGCCCGTGCGTCGCCGCCTCGGGCAGGGGCAGGCGGCGGGCGCTCCCGGGCATGGTGGTGTGGAAGCTGCTGTCGAGGCTGGCGAATTGCGGCAGCTCGGGGTCGAGGCGCAGCACCTCCTCGGCGAGGTCGAGCGCGGGGTCCTGGTGGAGCGGCGCGAGCGGGGCGAGCCGGCGCAGCGCGTCGATGCAGCCGCGATCGAGCCGCAGCGGGCCTTCCTCTGCGTCGCCGTGCACCACCCGGTGGCCGACGGCGAGCGCTCCGCCGGCCCGCGCCCGGGCGAGATCGAGCAACCGGCCCACCGCGGCGCTGCGGGGCTCCGGCCCGGCGAGGGGCCGGCTGCGCCCCGCCTCCGTGACGACGAGGCGCTGCTCGCCGGAAGAGGGATCGAGCGTGGCGCTCAACAGTTCGCGCGGCGCGTCGCCCTCCAGGGCAAACAGCGCCGCCTTCAGGCTGGAAGAGCCTGCGTTCATGCAAAGCGCGGTGCCGGGCATGCGTGCCTCCGTCCTTCCGGCGTCCCGCCGGGGGTGGATCCTGCCATCTCCGGGCGCCGGGCCCTGAAGCGTGAAGGAGGTAAACCGGGGCGGGCGGCAGATGTTCCGGGCCCGGCGCCCGGGGCCGCGGGCGGAACGACCCGCGGCGCCGTTCGTTGACCTCCCGAGCGGCCGCGCCGGGGCGACCGGCGGGCGCTGCCGACACGCCGGAACGGCCGGGCTTCCGGAGTTCCGCGAGGAACGGGCCGGCCCGCCCGGCAGGGGAGGACACCTCATGCGACGTTTCGAAGACCGCTGCATTCTCGTGACCGGAGCCGCCTCGGGCATCGGGGCCGCCGCGGCGCGGCGCTTCAGCCGGGAGGGCGGCTGCGTGATGCTGGCCGACCGCTCGCGCGAGGTCTTCGCCCGTGCCCGCTCCCTGCCGGCGGAGCGCAGCGCCGCGGTGCGCTGCGATGTCTCGCGCGCGGAGGAGGTGAAGGAGATGGTGGCGGCCACCCTGCGCCGCTTCGGCCGCATCGACGTGCTGGTGAACAATGCCGGCTACCCGGTCACCGACGCGACGGACGAGATCTCCGACGAGACCTGGCGGGCGCATTTCGAGACCGACGTGCACGGGCTCCGGCTGGTCTGCAACGCGGCCCTGCCCAGCCTGGTGCGGCGGCGCGGCAACATCGTGAACACCACCTCGGTGGCCGGGCTCGGCGGCGACAGGGCGATGGCGGCCTACGACGCGGCCAAGGGCGCCGCGGTGCGGCTGACGAACGCACTCGCCATCGACCTCGGCGCGCGCGGCGTGCGGGCAAACGCCGTGTGCCCCACCCTCACCCGCACGCGGATGAGCCGCCGGGTGGAGGAAAACCCGGAGCAGATCGCGGCTTTCCGCCGGGCGATCCCGCTGCGGCGCATCGCGGAGCCCGGCGAGGTGGCGGCGGCCATCGCCTTCCTTGCCAGCGACGACGCGAGCTTCATCACCGGCGTGGCGCTGCCGGTCGATGGCGGGGTGACGGCAGGCAACGGGCAGCCGCAGCTGGTCTGACCGCCTGCCGCCCTCCCCCGGAGCCGCCGGCTTGCGGGCCGCTCGCCGCAACCGTGCCGTCCGCCTCCCGGCCGAGGAGGCGCGGGCTGCGCCCCGGCGCGGACCTCGGAGCGCGCCCGGCCGGACGAGGCGCCTGCCGCGCGGCCCCCGGGAAGCTCCCGCCCCGACCGCGAGGGACTGGCGGCGGGCCGGGGGTGCCGCCGCTTCCCCGGGGCGACGAACCCGGCTCCGGGCCTCAGCCCCCCGGCGCGCGGTGCCTGCGCCGCCAGCGGTGGGGCGTGGTGCCGGCGTGGCAGCGGAACAGGCGGGTGAGATGCGCCTGGTCGGCGAGGCCGCAGGCGGCGGAGATGCGGCTCAGCGGCTCGGAGGTCGTGAGCATCAGCATCTCCGCGCGCCGCAGCCGCCGCGCCATCACGTAGCCGTGCGGCGGCATGCCCAGCGTGGCGGTGAAGGCGCGGAAGAACTGCGCCCGGCTGAGCCGGGCCTGGGCCGCGAGATCGGCGACGGTGATGCGCTCGGAAAGCCTGTCCTCGATGAAGCCCGCCACGCGGCGAAGCTGCCAGGGCGCGAGACCCGCACCGGCCCGCGCGCCCCGAGGGGCGGCGGGGGGCGCGGAAACGGAAAGGGACATCGCCTCGCCCCGGCCGGCCGAACGCACGCTCAGGGGTCGCGTTCCAGCACGGCGGCGATGCGCACGAGGTCGGCGACCGTGCGTGTCTCCATCTTGCGCAGCATGCTGGCGCGGTGCAGCTTCACCGTGATCTCGCTGAGCCCGAGCCGCCCGGCGATCTGCTTGTTGAGCAGCCCCTCCACCACGCCCTGCATCACCTCGCGCTCACGCGTGGTGAGGCTTTCGTGCCGCGCGACGAGGGCGGCGCGTTCGCGCCCGGCCGCGCGCAGGGCCCGCGAGCGCTCGAGCGCGCCGGACACCGAGTCGAGCAGGTCCTGCTCGCGGAAGGGCTTGGTGAGCACGTCATGCGCCCCGGCCTTCATCGCGTGCACCGTGAGGGGGATGTCGCCGAAGCCGGTGACGAAGATGATCGGCATCCGCGAGCCGCGTTCCGCCAGCCGCGCCTGGAACTCGAGCCCGCTCACCCGGGGCATGCGCACGTCGACCACCAGGCAATCGGCGTCCTGCGGCGCCGGCCGCGCGAGGAACTCGGCCGCCGAGCCGTAGAGCCGGGTGCCGAGGCCGACCGAGCGCAACAGGCTGTCCATCGCGCGGCGCACCTGTTCGTCGTCGTCCACGATCGCCACCACGGGGGCCGCCGCATCGGGAAGAGGGCCGGCCCCGCTCCGGGCACCCTCGTCAAGCTGGTCGCGCATGCGCTCTGCCTCGCCTCCTGCCGGGGCGCGCCTCGCGGGCCGCCGCCCGCCGCGCCCCGGCCACGTTCCGGGAGCCCCGAGGATAGGCGGCCCGGCGGCAGGCGGATTGCAGGATCTGCCACACCGCTTGAAGATATGCGGAGAAGAACGCGGCGCAGCCTCAGCCGTGCTGCGCGGCGCGCCAGCGCTGCGGCGTGGTGCCCACCGCGGCCGAGAAGGCGCGGGTGAAGTGGCTCTGGTCGGCGAAACCGCAGGCGAGCGCGATCTCCGACAGCGGGCGGCGGCTGCCGCGCAGCATGGATTTCGCCAGCTCGATGCGCCGGGCCGTCAGCCAGCTGTGCGGTGTCATGCCGGTCGCGCGGGCGAACTGGCGGGCGAAGTAGCTCGGCGACAGGCCACAGGCGCGGGCAAGCTCGGTGATGGTGAGCGCACCGCCGAGCCGCTCGTCGATCAGCTCCATCGCGCGGCGGAGCTGCCGGGCGGAAAGCCCGTCCGCCGCCGTCCGCTGCTCGATCGGCCGGCCGTGGGCGGCCGAGAGATGGGCGCAGACGGCGAGCACGACATGGTCGACGAACAGCTGGCTCGCCTCCTGCGGACGGGCGAGAGCGGGCTCGAGCGAGCGCAGCAGATGCATCATCACCGGGTCGGAATGCCCCGCGCCGGAGGTCACCTCGAGCCCGGAGACCCGGTCATGCCCGTGCTCCTGCGCGAGGCGGTTGAGGTAGCGGAAGGGAATGCCGAGCTGGATGAAGTCGAACGGATCGAGGAGTCGCGCCTCAACTCCCTCGCGAAGGTCGAAATACACCGTGTTGTTGCGGCGCAGGTCGGTCTGGCGCCCGGGGCGGCCACCGTACCAGATCTCGCCGTCCGCGTAGTCCCTCAGCTGCAGCGAGACGGCGAAACCGTCTTCCGGGGGCACGGGGTCGACGAAGCCGTGGCCCGGGCCGGAGGAGATGCGCGCGACGGCGGCCCGGGCGCCGAGCGCGCGGTTGACGAGGATGCTCGCCCGCAGGCTGCCCTGCCAGTGCCGGTCGAAGCGCTCGCCGTAAGTGGTGCCGTCTGCCATCGCGCCTCCTGCCCCCGGGGGCCCGGCCCCCTGCCGGACCGGAGCATTTTAGCGCGTAACCCCGCCGGGGCCAAACCCCGCGCGATCCCGGGCGCGGCAGGGGGCGCCACGCCCGGATCCCGATCACATTTTTCAATATCGGCCGAAAAATTGTTGAATTGAGCTTCAATTGATGGCGTATCAGCCGGGCGAGTACAAAAGTGAAAAAATGAAGTTGTCCTGAGAGCGTGCCACATTGCTGCCTTATTCCTGCCATGATTGATATTACTTCGTTTGTTTTCACGAAGTCATATCCGGTTTTCTCGCAAATGCGGCGAGGAGGCCGGGCGTCTCCGCGTCATCCGTCGCAGCGCAGGCCGATACTTCTGGTGCCACAGGCCACGCCGGACCATGAAGGGGAGCCCTGCCGACCATGACCATTTCCATCCCGTCCGCCGCCCTGGGCTGCGCGCTCTGGGCCGCCGCCAGTGCCGCGGCCCTGGCCCAGGATACCCCGGCCACGCTGCCCGGCGGCGCCTCCTCGCTGCGCGAGACCTTCACCGACTGGGAGGTCACCTGCACCCCGCGCGAGGGCACGCCGCTCTGCGCGCTTTCCCAGCAGCAGCGTCAGGACAACGGCCAGAACGTGCTCACCGTCGAGCTCACCAGCTCCGACGCGAGCGCCGGCGCCAGGGGGGCGATGCTGCTGCCCTTCGGCCTCGCGCTCGGCAAGGGCGTGACCCTGCGGATCGGCGAGGCGGAGCCCGGCGCGCCGCTGCCCTTCAGCACCTGCCTGCCGGCGGGCTGCCTCGTGCCGCTCGAATTCGACGCCGAAACCCTCGCCGCCCTGCGCGACGCCGGGACCCTCACCCTAGGGGCCACCGTGAACGGCTCGGACCGGGCGGTGAACTTCACCGTCTCGCTCGCCGGGTTCTCCGCCGCGCTCGAACGCACCGCCAGCCTGTCGCAATAGCCTCCCCTCCCTTCCCGGCAGCGCCTCCTGCAGCCGGCGATCCCCATCCCTGCCCCGCGCGGTTCCCCCGCGCCCTGTCACGGCAAAAGAAGCAGAAGAAGGCAGCCCCATGCTCTCGTACACTTCCGTTCCCCCCCGCCTGCGCCGCAGGCTGAGCCGCGCGCTCTACGCCTCCGTTTCCACCTCGGCCCTGCTCGTCGGCGTGCCCGCCCTGGCGGATGAAAGCTGCCCCGCGCCCGCGGCGAGCGGCGGCTCCTACACCTGCACGCTCGACGGTGGCGGCGACGGTTACGTGGTCCTCTCCGGAAGCGCAGCCACGGTCGACTACACGCTCACCAACGATGTCAACCGCACGTACAACACCGACTACAACACGGGCGGGAGCGCCAACGCGGCCATCTACATGGAATTCATCGGCGCGGAGGGCACCGGCAGCTCGCCCGACGGCGGCGACGGCAGCACTTTCACCGTGACCAACAACGGCACCATCACCCTCACCGGCACCTCCGCGCAGGATAGCCAGCCCAGCAACGTGGCCGGCATCTACCTGCGCTCCGAGGGCGGCACCGGCGTGCAGCCCGACGACGGCGACGACAACGGCGGCCGCGGCGGCGACGGCGCCATCATCACCCTCACCAACAACGCCGCCGTGACCATCGAGAGCAGCGCCACCCAGGACCTCAGCGCCAATCTCTACGGCCTCTACGCCTATGGCCGGGCCGGCACCGGCGGCGCGCAGGGCGACGATGACCTGGGCGAGCAGAGCGGCGGAAACTCCGGCGACGGCAAGGAGATCGAGGTCTACAACCACGCCACCATCACCATGGGCGAGGCGGATTCGCACATCCGCGGCGCGAACTCGGTGCGCGGCATCCTCGTGCAGTCGCACGGCAATGACGGCGGCACCGACAACGGCTCGGGCGGCACCGGCGGCACCATCGGTGTCACCAATGACGGCGCCATCAACATGTACTACCAGGAGGTGGGCGACGGCACCTACGGGCTCGGCGGCATCTATGCCGTGAGCCGGGGCGGCAACGGCCAGCCCTCCTTCGACAATTCCGACGATGGCGGCAAGGGCGAGTCCGGCCGGGTGATCACCATCCACAACTCCGGCGACATCCACATCGAGACTTCCGGCAACCCCCTGGTGGGCGAGAGCGCCGGCATCTACGCCCTGTCGCAGGGCGGCAACGGCGGCGCCTCGGCCAACAAGTCCGTCGGCGGCGTGGGCGGTGGCGCCAGCATCAACACCGACGAGACCGCCGGCGTGCTGACCATCACCCATTCCGACGCGTCGATCTTCACGCAGGGTGACGGCATCCGCGGCATCGTCGCGCGCAGCTCCGGCGGCAACGGCGGCGACGGCAACGGCGACTCGGATTCGACCGGCGGCGCGGGCGGCAGCAGCGGCGCGATCCAGGTCAACCTCACCGACCAGGGCAGCATCGAGACCTCCGGCACCGAGGGCTACGGCATCCTCGCCCAGTCCGTCGGCGGCATCGGCGGCAGCAACGCGAACACCGCCGGGCGCGGCGGCGATGCGGGCGCGGTGGGTGTCTATACCGCCGCCGGCACCTCGATCACCACGCATGGCGATTACTCGGCGGCCCTCACCTTCCACTCGGTGGGCGGCGGCGGCGGCACCGGCGATGATTTCACCGGCGTGCTGGCCGGCTCCGGCGGCAACGGCGGCAACGGCGGCGACGCGGAGAAGGTGACCCTCACCACCGCGGCCACGATCACCACCAGCGGCGAGCATTCCTACGGGCTGCTGGGCCAGTCCATCGGCGGCGCCGGCGGCACCGGCGGCGTGGGCGCGGGCCTGGTGCTCGCGCTCGGCGGCGAGGGCGGCGCCGGCGGCGCGGCCGGCGTGGTCGAGCTCAACAACACCGGCAGCATCACCACCTCGGGCGCTTACGCCGTCGGCATCCTCGGCCAGTCGATTTCCGGCGGCGGCGGCGCGGGCGGTGCGGCGGGCGGCCTGCTCTCGGTCGGCGGCACCTCCTCGGCGGGGCAGCACAACACCGCGACCTCCTATGTCACCAACTCCGGCGACGTCACAACCACCGGCGCCGCGGCCGTGGGCATCGTGATGCAGTCCATCGGCGGCGGCGGCGGAAACGGCGGCGGCTCGGCCGGCATGGTCACCGTGGGCGGCGGCGGCACGGCGGGCGGCAACGGCGGCACGGCGAATGTCTATGCCGTGGACGGCACGGTGAGCACCGCCGGCGCGCATGCCTTCGGCATCCTCGCCCAGTCCATCGGCGGCGGCGGCGGAAACGGCGGCGACGTCTACGACGTCTCGGTGGGCTTCGGCCTCGGCGTGGGCGGCTCCTCCTCCTCCGGCGGCAGCGGCGGCACCGCCTGCGCGACCAACACCTACAACAACAACTGCGCCGCCGTCTCCGACGCGGATTCGGCCGCGCCGCAGGGCGACGGCGTCACGGTGGCGACCACCGGCGAATTCGCCCATGGCGTGATCGTGCAGTCCATCGGCGGCGGTGGCGGCAACGGCGGCAGTGCCACGGGCGCCAATGTCGCCTCCCTCGCGGCATTCCAGGTCGGCGGCTCGGGCGGCGGCGGCGGCATCGGCGGCTCGGCCAAGGCCGCGTTCCACGCACTCACCCTCTCCACCACCGGCGCCAACGCGAAGGGGCTGATCGTGCAGTCGCTCGGCGGCGGCGGCGGCAACGGCGGCAATTCCTCGGCCCTCGGCGCCGGCGTGCCGCTCGACTTCCAGATCGGCGGCTCGGGCGGCGGCGGCGGCGGTGCCGGCACGGCCATGACCGTGCTGAACAGCTCCTCCGTCGCCACCTCGGGCGCCAACGCCTCCGGCATCCTCACCCAGTCGGTGGGCGGCGGCGGCGGCTCCGGCGGCTCGGCCTTCGGCGCCGATGCCTCGCTGGGCTTCACCATGGACACCGCCATCGGCGGCCGGGGCGCGGGCGGCGGCGACGGCGCCAATGCCACCGTCTCCCTCACCGACACCGCGGTGACCACCGGCTTCGACGCCGACGGCAACGCGCTCGGCGCCGATGCGGCCTCCTCGCACGGCATCTCGGTGCAGTCCATCGGCGGCGGCGGCGGCACCGGCGGCACGGCGGCGGCCGACGCGCTCACCGCGGCAGTGCCCACGGGCGAAGGCGTGTCCGTCGCCTTCTCCAGCACCCTCTCGATGGGCGGCGTCGCCGGCGGTGGCGGCGTGGGCGGCACGGTCGAGGCCACGCTGAGCGGCACCTCAGTGGTGACCACGGGCGGCGACGGCGGCCACGGCATCCTCGCCCAGTCGGTGGGCGGCGGCGGCGGTGACGGCGGCTCGGCCTCGGCGGCCTCCGGCAGCATCGGCGTGCCCGACACGGTCTCGGCCGACGTTGCCGCCGGGCTCGGCGGCTACGGCGGCAGCGGCGGCCAGGCCGACACCGTGACCGTGACCCTGCATGACAGCGCCGGCATCGCCACCTTCGGCGAGAACTCCAACGGCATCACCGCCCAGTCCGTCGGCGGCGGCGGCGGCGACGGCGGCATCGGCAATGCGACGAACGACAAGATCGGCCGCGGCATGAACTTCTCCGCCGACATCGGCCTGGGCGGCGCCGGCGGCGGCGGCGGCGTCGGCAACACCGTGACCGTGACCCTCGATCCGGGCACCACCATCACCACCGCGGGCTCCGGCTCGCGCGGGGTGGTGGCGCAGTCGGTCGGCGGCGGCGGCGGCACCGGCCAGGGCGGCTCGGTGGGCTTCTCCGCCTCCGGCTTCACCCCGCTCGAGGCCATCGACATCCGCCAGGAAGCGGGCGCCAAGCCCGACAACATCCTCAAGATCAACGCCGCGGCGGCCGTCACGCTCAACGTCGGCGCCACCACGGGCACCGGCAACACCGGCGGCACGGTGAACGTCACCAGCAACGGCGCGATCACCACCACCGGCAACGATGCCGACGGCATCTTTGCCCAGTCCATCGGCGGCGGCGGCGGGCTCGCGGGTTCGGCGGGCAGCTCGTCGGGCAACAGCTCCGGCCCCAGCCTGCCGCGGCTCGAGATCGCGGTCGACACCTCCTACGGCATCACTGCCTCCATCGGCGGCAAGGGTGGCACGGGCGGCAACGGCGGCGCGGTGAATGTCACCGCCGAAGGCCCGACCACCACCACCGGCGATTTCTCCGACGGTATCGTGGCCCAGTCGGTCGGGGGCGGCGGCGGCACGGGCGGCGGCGCCAACACCGGTGACGGCGACCAGACCGTCTCGGTCGACTTCAGCATCGGCGGCAACGGCGGTGCCGGGGGCAACGGCGGCAGTGTCACCCTGCAGCTGATCGACAACCACAACCTGTCCGTCAACACCAGCGGCTACGCGGCGCATGGCGTGCTGGCGCAGTCGATCGGCGGCGGCGGCGGCCAGGGCGCGGTGGGCACCGACACGGCCACCGGCCGGCTCTCGGTGGGCGGCGGCTACGGCGGCAACGGCGGCGCGGCCGGCAACGGCGGCACCATCACCATCGCGGAAGGCAGCTACTATTCCGCCAGCACCCAGGGCGACGACGCCTATGCCCTCTTCGCCCAGTCCATCGGCGGCGGCGGCGGCACCGGCGGCGTCGGCGCCTCGGTGCAGAACGACGACGTGCTCGACATCGACGTCGACGTGACCGTGGGCGGCTCCGGCGGCTCGTCCGGCACCGGCGGCGCGGTGAACATCAACACCGGCACCGACATCCACACCCACGGCGACCGCGCCTTCGGCATCCTCGCCCAGTCCATCGGCGGTGGCGGCGGCGTGGGCGGGGCGACCTCCGACGACAATCTCGCCAACATCACCTTCACCTCGAAGAACGGCTCTTCCGGCAGCTCCAGCCCGGTCGATGTCACCATCACCTCCGGCCAGATCTACACCCACGGCGAGGGCTCGCACGCGCTCATCGTGCAGGCCATCGGCGGCGGCGGCGGCATCGCGGGCGACCTCGGCAGCCCGACGCTCGACGCGAGCTTCGCCCCGCTCTACCAGACCGACAGTTCCTCGGGCGAGGGCTCGGGCAGCCCGGTGACGGTGAACGCCAACGTCAACATCGTCACCTCCGGCGAAAGCGCCCATGGCATCATCGCCCAGTCGGTCGGCGGTGGCGGCGGGCTCTGGGGGCAGGACGGCGTGCTGCACGCCGGCACCACCGGCGCGGCCGACGGCGACGGCGGCAATGTCACCGTCAACCAGAGCAGCCTGATCCAGGCCACGGGGCGCAACTCCATCGGCATCTTCGCCCAGTCGGTCGGCACGCTCTCCTTCGGCGAGATCGACGTGACGGTGAACGGCGACGTGACCGGCGGCTCGGAAGACGGCGCGGGCGTCTACATCAGCGAGGGCGACACGAACACGCTCACCATCGCCGCAGGGGGCTCGGTGAGCGCCGGCGGCTCCTCGGACGACGGCACCCGCGGGCGCGCCGTGGTCTATCGCGGCTCCTTCACCACCGCCGAGGGCACCACCCTCACGGTCACCAACAACGGCACGATCAACGGCGACGTGAGCCTCGTCAACGCGGACTCCGACGACGCGGGCTCGGTCTCGGCCGCCGCTGCCGTGTCCGCCGCGGCCGTGGCCACGCCGGGCATCGCCGGCACGGTGCACAACACGGCAGGCGGCACCTGGGTGATCGACAGCCTCGCCGAGGCGCATGTGCTGAACGCCGGGCGCATCGTGCTCGGGCCCGAGCCGCGCCTGCGCACCGCGCGCATCGAGGGCGATTTCCGCCAGATGGGCACGGGCGAACTGGTCGCCGACGTCGACTTCATGGGCCAGCGCGGCGACCTGCTCTCCATCGGCGGCGACGCGTCCTTCGGCGGCACGCTCACGATC
>NZ_QRGC01000042.1 GCF_003448965.1 Oceanicella sp. SM1341 | reverse complement strand
TGAGGTCGGAAATGGAAAACCCCGCGCCGGGATCTCCGGGCGGGGTTTCTCTACTGTGCATTTATGTGCCCTGTTAACCTGCCGCTGTCAATTCCCTTTTGCGAAGTTGAAAGCCCTGTCCGCTAAACGCTGATGACCGAGAGCGCCATCTGGAGGCGCTCCACCGAGATCGACATGCTCCGACCGCCCGTCACGCACCCATCCCAGAGGTACCGCCCCTCGCAGCACACATGCTCGACCACGGCCCGGGCTTCCTTCGGGATCTGGCGCGCGAGCCGGGCGTAGCGGTCCTGCGCCTCCAGCAGGATCATCATCCGGTCGTCGGGCCGGGGCGAGCTGTCCACCCGAGGCTGCGAGAGGTCGACCGAGGGCGTGCGCTGGCAGCCCTCCCAGGCATCGGCCAGGGCGAGGCCCGCGGCCCGCTGCTGCTTGTCGAGGATGCCGCGCACGAACATGTCCTCCACCGGGTGCAGCACGCGCCGGCGGCGCCGCCCGTTCGCATCCTCCGGCACCGGCTCGGTGACCATGCGCAGCCGGGCCCGGGCGCCCACCTCGCGCTGCTCGGTGTCCCGGGGAACCATGCGGGTGGCGCCGGTGGCCGGATCCCGCGTGACCTTCACCCGGCAGACGCTGCCACGGGCCACCGGCACCGGCCGGGTCACCCCGGCGCCGAAGTCCTGGTCGGGCCCGCCGAGTTCCACCGTCGGCAGCGTCGTCGCCACCTTGCGCTTGCGACCAGCCGCCATCAGACGCGCGCCCCTTTCGGGCCCATCGCGTCCCGCAGCCGCGCGAACCGCTTGCCCCAGGCCAACGCCTCCTTCGACGCTTCCTCCGCCAGCGTCGCCGCGGCAAGCGCGTCCTCTTCCGCCTTGCGCGCCTTCGTGCTGATGGCGGCCAGGTCGGCCTCGAGCTTCCGCGCATCCTCGTTGACCGCCGGCCCGAACTCCTCCTCACGGATGCGCTCCACCCAGATCACAGGCACGCCGGCAGCCGACGCGACGGTGTGATCCGTCTCCCCGCCGACATAGCCGCCGCCGTCCTCCGAGTATGCGTCATCGATCGCCCGGAACACCTTGCGGCGGTCGGCCCGGCTCATCTGCGCCGCGGTGGCCTTGGCCGGCACGGCCTCCCTCTTCGTCGACACCTCGACCTCCTCTGCGCTGGTCACTTTCTGCATTGCCGCCTCCTTCTCGCGCTCACGCGCCCTCACCACCTTGAACTTCGCCATGCAGTCCGGACAGGCAGGCTTCTTGCCGCCGATGCCCGCCCAGCCACGATTGATGAAGAATTTCTGCACCGCTTCCGGCGGCAGGTGGCCGCGCGCCCCCGACGACTGCACGGTGTCGGTCTTGCGGCAGTGGTGGCAGCGGGCCCGCACCACAGCCCCGTTGAGCTCGTAGTCGAGCCCCTTGGGGAGTTTCTGCGCAATCCGTTCCAGCCTGTGCCGCATCACCGTTCCTCCTCGATATCGCCCTGCACCAGGGCGCGCGCTTCCTGCTCGCGCCGCCGCCAGCCGCGCAGATACTGCTCGTCATCCGACGCCAACCTCATGCCGGCGGCGGCCCGCTCTTCGATCACCTGCACGCGCCGCCGCTGGTCGCGCGCCTGCTCGCGGAGCTGGCCGACCACGTAGTCGCCCGAGGGCACCCCGGGGCGCTTCTGCAGGTAGGTGAGCAGCGGACCGGCCCAGCCCTCGGCCAAGGCCTGCCGGCCGACCTCGCAGCGCATGAAGCGCACCACCTTGCCGGAGAAGCCCGGCGGCGGCTGGCGGATCGCCCGCGCCTGATTGGCGATCCGCACCTCGCGCGGCCAGCGGTCACCGCCCTTGCCCTCGCCCATCTCGAGCAGGGCCTCGGCCAGCACCTCGAGCTCGCCGGGCTCGAGGTAGGCCAGCCGCCCCACCACGCGCTCGAGCTCGGCCCGATGCGCCTCGACCGCGCAGCCGGTGGGGCGCTGGAAGCCGGCCGCGTTCAGCCGGTCGATCACGATGCGCCGCACGGCGGCCTTGCCGGTCTCGGTCTTGGGGTCTGCGCTGTCGGTGGTCATCTGCTCGCCCTCTCTCTGCATGGCCCGGAGTTATCCACAGGCTCAACTGTTGCGGGGGGTGTAAGGGGGATTTTCCTGTGATTTCATGTCCTGTAAGTGCGCAACAGTTTCGCGCAACACTCGCGAAACACTCGCGCAACAGTTCTCACGGCACGTTCCCGCGGCTCCGGGCCGCCTCGAAATCCGCAACACCATCGTCCATGTCGAAGCGCAAAGTGACCTCATCCATTGCCGCCCGGACGTTGCCGAGCGTCCAGCGGAGCCCGGCACCTCGCAGGTGGGTAAGCACCGCCTCGACGAAGTCCTCCCGCTCGGTGACGCGCGCGGAGGCACCGGCCTCGCGCATCCGGCGGCGGAGCCGCGAATTCATCATGCGCTCGACACCCGCCTCGGATTTCTGGCGGGACTGCTCCATGCGCGCGAGGGCCTCCGTCACCACCTCGGTGACCGTGCGATGAGCCAGGCGCCGCACCAGCTCGCTGTCGATCTCGGCCACACAGGGGCGCCAGCCGTAGAGCGCGCCTTCGCGCACCGCACCCCAGGCATCGAGATCGCGCCCGAAGCCGGCGAGGTGCGCCAGCTCGGCGTCATCATCGGGGAGCGTCCCCACGGGGTCCTGGTCGCAGGCTCGCGACCACAGGATGACGCCGGCGAAGCCCGCCGCGTAGTCAACCGTCGCGACAAATCGGGAGGACAGGAAGCGGCGGAAGTGGTTCGGCACCCAATCGCCGCGCAGGCGCAGGCCCGACGCGACAGGATACAATGGGAGATCATGCATTGCGGTACTCGCCTCTCTGCAGGGCGGCGCGCAGTTCGGCCACGCGGGCGGGGTCGAGGTTGACCAGCCGCGCGACGGTGAGTGGCAGCGCGCCGCGGCGCAGTTCCTCGAGCGCTTTCTTGGAGCGCCTGTCGAGGGCCTGCTCGGGTTTCGGTTTGGATTTGGGTTTGACCTTGTGCAGGGCGCGGGACGCCGAGGGGCGCCTCACCGGCTCGCGGTCGCACAGCGCGCGCAGCGCGGCCCGGTCGGGGCCGACCGCCCGCACCGCCTTCACGCTCACGCCGCGCTTGATGAGCCAGGATGACAGGTAGCCACTGCCACCGGCCTCCTCCGCCGCCTGCTTGCAGGTGGCGCCCTTGGCCACCAGCAGCACTTCGGCTTCGTAATCGTCGTAGGTGGTGAAGGCGGAGAACGTCACGGCGCCACCCTCCCGACGAAAAGGGGCGCGGCGGGGCCGAAGCCCGCGCCGCGCCCAAGTCCAACAGGGAGGTTACCGGGAAGCGCCCGGCGCGCCTGCGGCCGACTCCCCAGCCGGCCGAAGCTCATGATGCGGAGCGCGCTCATTCCGCCGCCACCGCCGAAATGCGTGAGGCCGAGGGCCGCTTGCGGAGCCGCACCTGGCCGAGCAGCTCGCCGCTCTCTTCGATCACGCCGAGGATCTTCCGCTCGATATCGTCTGCCTCGGCCTCGGTCAGATCACCGGGCAGGTCCGACGCCGCGCTGAGCGCCCTGATCAACGCCGCCTGCGTCTCCGCCCAACACAGCGTGACGTCACCGCCCGCCTCCGCCAGGTCGCCGCCCTCGCTCTCAAGCGGGATGAAAACCCCGCCCGCGAGCGCCGCGAAGTACTGCGCGGGCAGGCGGGCCTGCGCCGGGAACATGCGACAGAGCTGGTCGAGCATCGGCCCATGGATCGGGCGCGCGTGCTCTTCGGTGTTGTCGCACCACCGCGAGATGGTCGACTGTGAACGGCTGGTCTCGGCCTCGACGCGCTTGCGCCCGATGGCGTCGACCAGATCGGCGACCATCGAGACAAACGACCCGGGCCGCTGGGGGCGCGGCAAGGTCATGGCATGACTTTCTGGTGATGTTTCCTGTTTCCCGCAGCCCAGCAATGAGATGAAGGCCGCAGAGAGAGGGGCGGACGGGATCGTATGGAAGGTGGTGAGAGGGTTTCAGCAGGAGATGCGGGGGCGGGCATTACTTCGCCCCCGCAATTGCTGGGGTTTGGCTCAGCAGGGGGTGGCCTGCCTGACAGTGCCAGCTGTCGATATCCTCCGAAGAGACCTCAATCCCCCGCCGCCGCGCTGCAATCACGATCAAAAAGTGAAACTTCGCCGGAATGGAGCCCGATTGAGCCCATTTGTGTACGGCGTGTGGTTTCACCCCGACCTCTCCGGCCAAACTGGCGCGGGTCGGCCACGCATCGATCAACGATTTAACGGAGCATGGCTTCATGGGTGCACCATAATGGAGAATTTCTCCTTTTTACAAGATGGAGATTTTCCCAATGGAGAAAATTTCCCCGATTGGCATTGTGGCGCTATGCGAAAGCCCTCTAAATCACTTCTCAGCCCAGAGATGAGCCGCGAGCGCGTGTCACTGCGCCTGCGCGCCCTTCGAGAGGCCCTGGACATCAGCCAGTCCCAATTCGCAGATGCGATTGGGCATGACAGGTCCAGTTACTCGAAGGTTGAAAGTGGAAAGGAAGGCTTATCCCTCCGCTATGCTCAAATCATGTGCGATTTATACGGTATTGGCCTCGACTTTATTTACCGAGGCGATTTTCGAGACCTGCCAGACAACCTTGCTAGCAAGGTACGCGGAGCGGTTTTTCTGCAGAAGCCGTAAATCTTGCCAACACTGCCTTTGGTGATTGTTGCAACGAGCAGCACGCAATAGGTTCCAAGTGGGTACTCCACAGACTTTCCTCCTCTGATCTCAGTCACGCCCGCCGAATCTCAGGACGGGCGCCATCGCCATCCTTGCACATTCCCATTGTGGAGTTTTTCTCCTTTTTGAATTGACAGTGGAGAATTTCTCCCTGAGTTTCTCCCCAACACCAACCGGGAGACGCCGATGCACATCCTTTCCGAAGCCCGCGCCATCCTCACCGGCGCCGGCCCGCACACCCCCTCGCTCGCCAGCCTCGCGCTGCTCACCCTGAAGCACGGCGGCGCCCTGCCCGCCCTCCGCATGGTCACCGCGCCCGACGGCACGGCCCGCTATGAGGAGGCCCGGGCATGATCGGCATTTCGCGCGACTGCCTCACCCGCCCGGCCGACCAGCGCCTCGTGCTGGTGGAGGACTTCCGCCGCCGCAAGAGCAAGGCCGACCAGATCGACCTGCTCGAAACACTCCGCTGTGACGGCGAGGCACGCCTCGAGCGCGTGGCCGGCTGGTTGCGCCTCTCCATCCTCGGCCTTGAGGTTCACGCGATGGACGAACACGGGGCCCTGCGCCGCTGGTGCATCCTCGCAAGCCGGCGGGTGGCGTGATGGATCGCGCGTCCGATGTCCCGCAGGTCGGCTCCTATGACGAAGCCTTCGAGGCTGGCGTGCAGCATGAGCGCCGCCGGCAGCTTCGCCAGTCGTCCATCATCGCGGGCGCCATCTCCACGGTCGGCCTGATCCTCGTCGGCATCGGTTTTCTGGTGACGCACCTCGGATAGCCGCCGCTCGCCTCAAGTGCGCTTTCCACCAACCTCACCCCGGGAGACTTCCCAATGACCGAACCCGCCGACACCGGCGCCACCACGTTCTCGGACTTCCTGCAGCTCATCAATCACGGTGACGCGGAAATCACGGCGTCCGAGCGCCTGCGCGACGTTCTCGACACCCTGCGCAACCACGCGGCCGAGAACCAGGTGAGCGCCAAGGGCTCCATCACCGTGAAGATCGACCTCACCCTCGAGCGCGGGATGCTCAAGGCCAAGGCCGCCATCTCCACCAAGACCCCCACACCGCCGGCCACCGAGGCCACGCTCTTCCTGTCGCGCGAGGGCAACCCCACCGCCCACGATCCGCGGCAGGGCCGGCTCAACTTCGCAACCACCAACGGAGGCGCCGGCGAGGCCGCGCCTCGCACCGTCTGAGGAGATCACCGACATGGACACCCACGAGCCCGGCATAGCCGCACTGCTCACCGAGATGCGGGGCGCATACACGCCCCGCGTGGTCGAGGTGCAGGGCGACAGCGCTCGCCACGATGCCCCCGCCCGCTATCTGCTCACCCCTGGTGAGCACGGTACCGTGCGGGCGAAGAACGTCTCCGACGATCTCGAGGCACTCGCCCTGCATCCCCGCCGCATCCGCCGCAAGGCCCGCGCCGAGACGCTCGCGGCCTTCGTCGCGATGGTGAAGCACCACCGCGAGGCGCACTCCGCGCTGTTCCTGTCGAGCGGCGATGCGCCCGAGCTGCTGGCAGTGATCGACTACCACGCGCCGAACGGCGGCACCCCGGCATTCTGCGAGCACACCGTGTCCTATCCCTTCCCGCTGGCGCCGGAATGGCGCGCCTGGTCGGAGGGCAACAAGACGGCCATGTCGCAGGAGGCTTTCGCCCAGCATCTCACCGACAACGCCATCGACATCATCGACCCGCTGCCCGGGCTCGAGGCCGCGAAGGAGGAGGATGTGCCGGAAGACGTGCTGCGCCTGTGGCAGTACCGGCAGGCCATCGGTGGCCGGCTCGCCACGCGGGCACAGATGATGCAGTTTGCCGAGGGCATCGAGATCCGTGCGCATGCCCGGGTGAAGGGCAAGGTGAGCCTGCAGAGCGGGCGCGTCGGCATGGCGTGGGAAGAGGATCACCTCGACAGCAGCGGGGCGCCGCTCGAAATCCCCAATCTGTTCCTGCTCTCGCTGCCGGTGTTCGAGAACGGCCCGCGCTACGCCATCGCCGCCCACCTGCGCTACCGGGTGCGCGAGGGCAAGGTGACATGGTCCTACGACATGCACCGCGCCGACCTCGCGCGCCGTGACGCCCTCGAGGGCGCCGGCGCCTTCGCTCAGGAAGCCACCGAGCTGCCGCTCTTCTACGGTAGCCATCGGTAAGCATCCCGAGATCTGCCCGGCCCCTATCCCCCAGGCCGAGCAGCCAGCCCGCCGGCATCACCCCCCCTTATGCCGGCGGGCGCAATTAACCCCGATCAGGAGCACACACGATGCGTCTCGGAGAGTATTCCGCGCAGGTCTCGCAGCTTCTCCACGAGGCCGCGATGCACGATCACAACGGCGACCGCGATCTCGCGGGCCGGGTGCTGCAGGAGGCCGAGCGGCTGGCGATCAATGGCCAGCACGCCGCCGCCACTGAACACGACACGCTCACCCGCATGCGCGCCGAGATCGCTGTGAAGCGGGCCGATCTGAGGGCGCCGGCATGATCGACCTCACCCTCGCCATGCCCCTGTCCTTCGTCGCGGTCTGCGGCGTGAGCGCCGGCCTGCTAGCCGCCAGCATCGTGGCCGACGCGCACGGCGTCTGCCTGCGCGGCCTGCGGCCCTTCATGCTCGCCGCCACGCTGGGCGGCTTCGGCTGGCTGCTGATCGGCCTCGCGGTCCTGTGGTGGCTGTCATGACCGAGATGCGCGTGCTGGTCGCCTGCGAGTTCTCCGGCATCGTGCGTCGCGCCTTCGCGGCGCGCGGGCATGACGCATGGTCCTGCGACCTGCTGCCGGCCGAGGACCGCTCCAACAAGCACATCAGGGGAGATGCCCGGGACCTGCTCAACGATGGCTGGGATCTGCTCATTGTCGCGCACCCGCCCTGCACCCGGCTGTGCAACAGCGGCGTGCGGTGGCTCTCGAAGCCGCCAGCCGGCCGCACGCGCGCCGAGATGTGGGCGGAGCTGGACGAGGGCGCCGCGCTGTTCTCCGCCTTCTGGAATGCTCCCGTCGAGCGCGTCGCGGTCGAGAACCCGGTGATGCACCGGCACGCGAAGGAGCGCATCGCGAACTACGCCCCGCCGGCGCAGAGCGTGCAGCCGTGGCAGTACGGGCACGGCGAGAGCAAGCGCACCTGCCTGTGGTTGAAGAACCTGCCGCTGCTGCGGCCGACCGACATCGTCGCTGGCCGTGAGGCGCGCGTGCACCGCATGCCGCCCGGGCCCGACCGCTGGCGCGAGCGCTCGCGGTTCTTCCCCGGCATCGCCGCCGCGATGGCCGGCCAGTGGGGCGAGCACGCAATGCAGGAGGCCGCAGCATGAGCAGCAGCTTCACCACACGCCAGAACCGCGACGGCACGTTCAGCACCTACGAGATGATCCACCGAGGAACACACGCGACCCAGCAGGATGCTGCCAAACACGCGATGCGGCTGGCCGGTGAGGATCGCAAGCCCGCTGGGCCAGTCGCCGGAACAATCGCCCCAACCCAAAAGGAGAACCCTGTGAACAAAGACGAACGGGCCATCGCAGCCGAGATCCAGGCGAAGGGACTGACTGGCAAGAGCATCGCGCCCGACATGATCGACGCGGAGATCGCAGGTGAGGACTACCACGTGTTCCCGGGCTCCTGCCTGACCGTGTGCTGCCTCACCCTGCAGAACGGCTTCACCGTCACGGGTGAGAGCGCCTGCGCCTCGCCGGAGAACTTCAACGAGGGGATCGGCCGGAAAATCGCGCGCGGGAATGCCCGCGACAAGATTTGGCCCCTGCTCGGCTTCCGCCTTCGCGACCAGCTCGCCGCCTGACCTCCTGCCGTGGAGCGCGAGCCGCTCCCCGGAATGAGATCAGATACAGTTCCAGTCGAGAGGACACCAAATGCCCACCCCCGACCACCGCATTATCCCTCTGTTCTCCGATCCGGACCTCATGGAAGGCCCCGCCGTCCCGGATGGCATGGCAGTCGTGCACTACTGCGCGGGTTCCGACGGGGTTGACGAAATTCCCATCGTGGGGATGGCGATCACGAGGCCGATTGAAGAGCGCATCGAAGTATCGATCGCTCTCGAGGACGCGCGTGCTCTCGCCGAGGCACTCATTTGGGCAGCCGACGCTGCAGAGGAGCTCTGCACGGAAATTGCTCAACATGACGGCGATGCATGAAGCCGCCGCGCTCAATGTCTAGGTCGGTGGAGGAATAGCGATGCCAACCGCTCCCATCTCGATGCTTGATGCTGCCGTAACGCTTGGCGTCAGCTACCGCACCATGATCGATATCGTGAAGAAGCTTGAGCCCGGTCGGCACTACGACCAGAGAGGGCGCAGGCGCGTGTTTTACCCCGACCAGATTGAACGCATCAGGAAAGAAGCATGGCCCTCAAAATCGTGTGGCGTGGAGGAACAGCCTACGCACAAGGAACCGTTAAGGGCCGACGCGTTCGGGAAAGCCTTGGAACTCGCGACCCGGTCCAAGCAGAGGAAGCCAGGGCGGCGCTCGAGGCTCGGCTCTGGAAGCTAGGCCTCTACGGCGATGAGGCGGTGCGCACCTTCGAGGATGCAGCCCTCAGCTATCTGCAAGGCGGTGGTGAGGGGCGCTTCCTCGCGCCGCTGATCCGCCACTTCAGGGGGTGGGTGCTGTCCAGTATCAAACCGGGCCACATCCGCGATGCGTCCCGGAAGCTCTACCCGAGCGCATCCCCAGCCACGCGCCGGAGGCAGGCCATTACTCCGGCAGTGGCTGTCATCAACCACGCCCATGACAAGGGCTGGTGCGGCGCGATCAGAGTGAAGGCGGAGCGCACAAAGGCGCCGCGAAGAAAGGCGGTCGACCGGGCATACATCGATGCGCTGCGAGCGCACTGCCTTTCCCGGCCATGGGCACCGAAGCATCTCGCGGCGCTCATGCTGTTCCTGCACCAAACCGGAGCGAGGCTCGGCGAAGCCCTGTCCATCGAGCCCCAAGACGTGGATCTCGACGCCGCCACGGCTTACGTGCACGAGACGAAGAACGGCGAGTCGCGCCTGATCAACCTGACGGCGGAAATCGTGGAGGATCTGCGGGAGCTTCCGCCGCGCGAAGGGCTGGTGTTCGGGTACGTCAACAAACAGGGAGTGTATCGGGCCCTCAAGAAGGCGACGGCCGAGGCGGGCCTTGAGTACCTCGGAACGCACCAGCCCGGCAGACACAGCTTTGCCACGTCTCTCGACGCACTCGGTTTCTCGCCAGCAGAGATCGCCGACGCAGGAGGTTGGAAGTCCAGGGCCCTCGTTGCGCAGCGGTATACCCATCCGAAAGACAGCGGAAAGCGGGCTGCGGCAGCGCTATCGGCTGACACAAAACGTGCGCAGTCGGATGACACACCCCCGACTGAGCGCCCTGCGATAACTGAAAAATCTTGATATTTCCTCCACTTGCCTAGAAATCATCGGGTAACAGGGCCGCACCCAATCAACCCTTGGTAAGGGAGAGGTCGAGAGTTCAAATCTCTCCGGCAGCACCATGAAAACAATCCCTTACAGACGCTGAATCGAGATCGTGCCGCCCCCCGGCCACGGTGCATGTGGCCTGTTCGCGCGCCGGCCGCGATGTCGGAGTGCTGCGGCCGGCCGGGCAGACGGCCTGGGCCGCCCCGCCACGGGCGCTTGAGGTTGCCGCGCTGCGGCCCGGAGCGGCGCCGACAGTCGCACGTCCCCGGGAGGGACATCTCCCGGCGCAAGCCCGCCCTCCCCGGCCCTTGCAAGCGGCCGGCCGCTCGTCGCGAATCACCGAGCGCAAGCGCGCCCCCCGGGCCGGGCCCCCGCCCGGCTCCGGCATGGCGCGGAGTGCCCGGCGCGCCCCGCCCTGCGGCGGGAGGCGCCGGACCTCAGGGCCAGATCAGCCAGACATAGCCGGCGTAGCCCGCCACCAGCACCAGCCCCTCGGACCGGGCGATCCGCAGCCCCGTCGCGGCCAGGATCACGAGCAGCAGCGAGACGCCCACCATCACCGGCGCGTCGAACGCCGCGATCTCCTCCGGCACGCGGGAGGGGGCGATGAGCGCCGTGGTGCCGCCGATGCCGAGGATGTTGTAGATGTTCGAGCCCACGACATTGCCGAACGCCACGTCGCCCTGCCGCTTCAGCGCCGCGATCACCGAGGTGACGAGCTCGGGCATCGAGGTGCCCACGGCGACGATGGTGAGGCCGATGACCGTCTCCGACACGCCGAAGCCGCGCGCCAGGTCGACCGCGCCGCTCACCAGCAGCGAGCCGCCCAGGATGACCAGTGCCAGCCCGGCCAGCGCGGTGGCCACCGCGAGCGCCAGGTTGCGCCCTCGCCGCGAGGGGGCCAGCCCGGGGTCGGCCCCGGCCAGCGCGGCGCCCTTGTCATGCAGCGCGCCGGCGCCGGATGCGCCGCGCTCCTCGCGGATCACGAAGCAGATGTAGCCCACGAGGCACAGCAGGAGCACGCCGCCCGCCGCCCGCCCCATCGGCACCAGCGGCGCCAGAACGGCAAACGCCAGCGCGACCGCGAGCATCACCACCGCGTCGCGCCGCAGGGCCGAGCGGGCCACCACCACCGGGCAGATCAGTGCCGAGACGCCGGCGATAAGCAGGATGTTGGCGATGTTCGAGCCCACGACATTGCCATAGGCGATGCCCGGCGAGCCGCCGAGCCCTGCCTGCACCGAGGTCACCAGCTCGGGCATCGACGTGCCGAAGCCGACCAGCGTCAGCCCGATCACCAGC
This sequence comes from Oceanicella sp. SM1341, assembly GCF_003448965.1. GTDB lineage: Bacteria > Pseudomonadota > Alphaproteobacteria > Rhodobacterales > Rhodobacteraceae > Paroceanicella. The sequence goes on along the minus strand of NZ_QRGC01000042.1, from coordinate 20,899 downwards.
GGCGAGACGCCCAGCCGCTCCGCCGCCTGCACGGCGCCGCGGACGAGCAGTTCGCCCCCCGCCACGAGCAGCACCAGCCCCCCGAGAAGCGGTCCCCATGCCTCGATCATTTCCGATGCTCCCCTTGCGCCGAGCGGTGGTTGTCGCGGGGAAATGGCGAGCCGCGCGCCGGATGCAAGACAGCCCGCGCCCGATACCGGCAGAATATCTCGCGCGCCGCGGCCCCGTCCGCGCCGGGGGCGCGGACATCGATGCAGGCTCCCGTGCTGGCCGGCCCGCTCGCCAGCATCCGATGGCGCGCCGGTGGCCCGGCGGTGCGGGCGCGCGGCGCGCCGGTCGGGGCGAAGGTGTCCGGGGCGAAGATGTCCGGGGCGCCGGGCTCCGCGGGCGGAGCCGCGCAGATGGCCCCCGATCGGCCCCACCGGCGGCCCGGCCTCTCGCGCTTCGCCGAAGCCTCCGCCGGCCGGGCGGCACGGAGGCCGCGCCGCCCGCAGGCCCGGGACGGGGGCCGGTATCGCGGGGGGCGGGCTCGCGTCCGGCCCGGCGTGTCAGTGCCGGGCCGGGTCCTGTGGCGCGCGCCCCGCCGGATGGCGGCGGCGCCCGGCGGCCGCTCCGCTCAGCGCCAGCCGAGGGCGGGGGCCACGTGGGTAAGGATGCTCTCCACCACGTGGACGTTGTAGTCCACGCCCAGCATGTTCGGCACCGTGAGCAGCAGCGTGTCGGCCTCGGCGATCGCCTCGTCGCGCTTCAGTTCCTCGATCAGCCGGTCCGGCTCGGCCGCGTAACCCCGGCCGAAGATGCCGCGGAAATCGTCGATCTGGCCGATCTGGTCGCGGTCCTCGCCGCGGCCGAAATACGCCCGGTCCATGTCGTTCATCAGCGCGAAGATCGAGCGGCTGACCGAGACGCGCGGCTCATGCGCGTGCCCCGCCTCCTTCCAGGCGTCGCGGAAGGCGCGGATCTGCCGGGCCTGCTGCACATGGAAGGGCTGGCCGCCCTCGTCCACCTTCAGGGTGGAGCTCTGCAGGTTCATGCCCATCTTCGCCGCCCAGACGGCGGTGGCGTCGGAGGCAGAGCCCCACCAGATGCGGTTCCGCAGCCCCGGCGAATGCGGCTCGAGGCGCAGCAGGCCCGGCGGGTTGGGGAACATCGGCCGCGGGTTGGGCATGGCGAAGCCCTCGCCGTCGAGATGCCTGAGGAACACCTCGGCGTGGCGGCGGGCCATCTCCGAGCCGTCCTCGCCCTCCTCGGGGCGGTAGCCGAAGTGGCGCCAGCCGTCGATCACCTGCTCGGGCGAGCCGCGCGAGATGCCGAGCTGCAGCCGCCCGCCGGAGATCAGGTCGGCCGCGCCCGCGTCCTCGATCATGTAGAGCGGGTTCTCGTAGCGCATGTCGATCACGCCGGTGCCGATCTCGATCCTCGAGGTCCGCGCGCCGATGGCCGCGAGCAGCGGGAAGGGCGAGGCGAGCTGCCGCGCGAAGTGGTGGACGCGGAAATACGCCCCGTCGAGGCCGAGTTCCTCGGCCGCCACGGCCAGCTCGATGGACTGGATCAGCGTCTCGCCCGCGGTTTGCAGGGGCGAGCCCTGCGCAGGATTCCAGTGCCCGAAGGACAGAAAGCCGAGTTTTTTCATGGATACCTCCTGTGGCGGGCCCCTGGCCGCGCGTTGCCCCCGACCTAGAGACCCGCGCGGCCCGCGCCAACCCCGCAGGCCGTGGAGGCGGTGTTTCCATGTGCGCAACGCTCGCCGGGACCCCGCGCCGCAGGGCCCCGGCGCGGGCTGCGCCGCCGGTCAGGCGATCGCGCCGCCGTCGGCCGTGAGGGTGGCGCCGGTGATCACGCTTGCCGAGGGGCTCGCGAGGAAGGCGACCGCGTTCGCCACCTCGCGCGGCGTGCCGTATCGCCCGAGCGCCGTCGCGGCCGCCTGGGCCTCGGCCGCGGGGCCGTCGGCGGGGTTGGAGGCGGTGTCGGTCGAGCCGGGCTGCACCAGGTTCACGGTGATGTCCCGGGGGCCCAGCTCACGCGCGAGGCCGCGGGTGAAGGCCCCGAGCGCCGCCTTGGACATGGCATAGAGGGTGATGCCCGCGAAGGGCAGCCGCTCGCCCGCCGCCGAGCCGATTGTGACGATGCGCCCGCCCCGGCCGAGATGCGGGATGACCGCCTTCGCGTAGAGCGCGGGGCCGCGCACGTTGGTGTTGAGCACCGTCTGGCAGTCGTCCGGGTCGAGATCGGCGATCATGCCGTAGTGGCCGGTCGCGGCGTTGTTGACGAGGATGTCGAGGCCGCCGAGGGCCGAGACCGCCTCCTCCACCGAACGGGCGATCTGCGCGGGGTCGGCGCCGTCCGCCCGGATGACGGCGGCGCGGCGCCCGGCGGCGCGGATGGCCCCGGCCACCGCCTCGACCTCGCCGGCCGGATTGCGGTAGGTGAAGGCGACGTCGGCGCCGTTTTCCGCCAGCGTCTGCGCGATGGCGGCACCGATGCCGCGCGAGCCGCCGGTCACCAGGGCGCGCTTGCCGGTGAGATCGATCATGGTCTGTCCTTTCCTGCCATGTCTGCCGGGCGCCGCCACGGGCCCCTGCCGGCGAACGGTGCCGGCGGGGCCCGCTGGGCGCCCGGGTGAGCCACGCGACGGAGATCCCCGGAGGGCTGGCCGCCCGCCCCTCCCGCGCCGCCGTCGCAGCAGTGCAGGCGCAAGGCGGCACGTGCCCGGTGGCGGGGTGCGGGCCGCGGGGCGCGCGCGCCGTCCCGGGTCTCCGTCGCGACAGGGAGATAGGCGGTCCGGCAGGGCGCGGCATTCCCGATCGTGCCTCAGGCTTGCCTGATCCTTCCAGATCCCCATATGGCCCTGATGGACACGCAGGAGCATCTCACCCGCCGCCTGCTCGAGGATCTCGCCCCGTTCGTCGCCCGGCTGCCGGGCCCGGCGGGGCGGGCGACCCCCGTGCCGCGGCTGACCGTCTGGGCGAGCACGACCCCGACACCGCCTGTCGCGGCGGTGTTCGAGCCGATGTTCTACGTCGTGCTGCGCGGCCGGAAGGTGCTCACCATGGGTGCCAACCGTTTCGAGCTGCGGCCCGGCACCTGCGCGGCCTCCTCCTTCGGCCTGCCCTACTCGCACCAGCTCGCCGGGGCGAGCCCCGGCCTGCCCTATGTCGGGGTGAGCCTGCACCTGGAGGCGGAGCGCATTGCCCGGGTGGCGCAGGACATGCCGCGCCAGGAGGAGGGCCAGGCCTGCGCGGTGGCGGCGGCCGAGCTGGGCGGCGCTGCCGGCGAGGCCTTCGCCCGGCTGGTCGGGCTGGTGAACAGCCCGGGCGACATCGACATGCTCGCACCGCTCTACGAGCGCGAGCTGTGCTACCGGCTGCTGCAGGGCCCGATGGGGGCCACGCTGCGCCAGCTCGCCCCGGGCGACCCGCGCAGCCGCCGGATCCGGGCGGCGGCGGACTGGCTGGGCAGCCACAGCAGCGCGCCCGTGGCCATCGCCGATCTCGCCGCCGGGGCGGGGATGAGCGTCACCTCGTTCCACAGGCATTTCAAGGCGGTGACCGGGTACAGCCCGCTCGCCTTCCAGCGGCAGATGCGCCTGCTGGAGGCGCGACGGCTGCTGGCGGCGGGCGGCACCAGCGTGGCGGCCGTGGCCTACCGGGTGGGCTACCAGAGCCCCTCGCAGTTCAGCCGCGAGTACAAGGGCCGCTTCGGCAGCCCGCCCGCGGCCGACCTGCAGCGCTAGCCGCGCCGGCCCGCCAGCGACCCCGGCACGGCGCCCGGCTCGCTCCAGGCGTCGACCTCGGCCAGCAGGGCCTCGAGGTCGGGGTCCTCGATGCGCAGCTCGCGGCAGCCGGCGATGACATTCTCGAGATACTCGCGGCTGGTGCCCAGTTGCCCGGTGCCGGTGGCAAGGTAGCGCACCTGGTCGGCGTAGCTGATGCCGGTGTCGATCATGTCGGCCTCCGGGTCGGCCACGAAGCACATCGCCTGCACGACCCCGTGCGAGGTCTCCACCGGCAGGAACAGCGCCTTGTAGCAGGGCGCCATCATCTCGCGCCGCCAGATCACCTCGGACTCGCGGTCCGCCGTTCCGGCATCGAGGCGGAACACCAGCCCGTCGCAGGCCGGCCCGATGTCGAGTGCCGCCATCAGGCCCGGCGCCTCGGCCGTGCCGCGCGCCCCCGAGCGGTCGACCAGGCAGAAACTGCGCCGGTAGCCCGGCAGCCGCGCCCGGCGCACCTCGGAGAAATAGACCGCGGGGTCCCACATCAGCGAGCCGTAGGCGAAGACCCAGATGTCCATGCCCTCGAACGGCGCCAGCGTTTCGCGGCGCATCGCCTCGCGCAGCGCGTCGCTGTAGCGCGGGCTCTGGCGCAGGCCGTTCGCGGTCCAGGTGCGGTCGATCGCGTCGAGGTCGAGATCGCGGAAGAAGCTCTGCTCGGGATCGCGGATCTTGCCCGCCAGACCGGGGTGGTGGCGGAAGGCGTCTGCGGCAATGGGCATCGCGGGTTCCTTGCTGAAGTGCGGCACGACCGCAGGGGCCTTGGCATATAGGCGTAAGACCCCGTCGGACCAAGTGCAACCGCCGGCCGCGCCGCCCGGTCCGGGCCTTGTCGGCGGCCAGGCATGCTGCGCCGCGAAAAGCCGCGACTTCCGGGCAGGCGCGAAGGTACAGGAGCCCGCCCCTTCCCGAACCCGATGCGAGGCGCCGGAAACTCTTCTTGATCTGCCTTGAGTTTGCCTTTCCGTGCCTACGGATTTCATGTATTCTATTTCGAATTCCTTTCGCGATTTCGGCCGGATATAGCCCGCGCGACGGAATCTGCGGGCCTCGCCCGCGCGACGGGTTCTGCGGGCCTCGCCCGCGCGACGGAAGGAGAGAAGGAATGACGGGACCAGCAGGAAAAGCCGCCCGGCTTCTGGCGCTTGCAGCGCTCGTGGCAGGCAGCGGCGCGGCGGTGCAGGCGCAGGACGGCGCGGCACCGGACAGGCCGAACATCCTGGTGATCTGGGGCGATGACGTGGGGATGTGGAACATCTCCGCCTACCATCGCGGCATGATGGCGGGCGAGACCCCCAACATCGACCGGATCGCGCGCGAGGGCATGCTCTTCATGGACCACTACGCCCAGGCCTCCTGCACGGCCGGGCGGGCCGCCTTCATCACCGGGCAGTACCCGCTGCGGGTCGGCCTCTCCACCGTGGGCCTGCCGGGGGCGGTGCAGGGCCTCTCCACCGAGGACCCCACCCTGGCCGAGATGCTCAAGCCGCTGGGCTATCGCACCGGCCAGTTCGGCAAGAACCACCTGGGCGACCGCGACGAGCACCTGCCCACCAACCACGGGTTCGACGAGTTCTTCGGCATCCTCTACCACCTCAACGCCGGCGAATACCCCGAGCAGCGGACTACCCCACCACGGCCTTCGAGGAAGCCGGCCTCGCCCAGCGCGGCATGATCCACAGCTTCGCCACCGCCGACGGCGGCCAGACCATCGAGGACCTCGGCCCCTTCGGCACCGAGGTGCAGCGCCACCTCGACCAGGACGTGCTGGAGGAGAGCAAGCGCTTCATCACCGAGGCGGTGCAGGCGAACGAGCCCTTCTTCGTGTGGCACAACACCACCCGCATGCATTACCGCACCAACCTCGACGAGCATTACGACGGCATCACCGGCACCGGCAACGTCTATGCCGACGGCATGGTCGAGCTCGATGACGACGTGGGCGAGCTGCTCTCCCTGCTCGACGAACTCGGCGTGGCCGACACCACCATGGTGATGTTCTCCACCGACAACGGCGCCGCCTCGAACTCCTGGCCCGACGGCGGCAACCAGCCGTTCCGCGGCGAGAAGGGCGTGGGCGGCTACGAGGGCGGCTTCAAGGTTCCGATGATGGTGAAATGGCCCGGCCTCGTCCCCGAGGGCACCACCACGGGCGAGCTGATGACCATGGAGGACTGGATCCCCACCATCATGTCGCAGCTCGGCGCGCCGGAGCTGAAGCAGCAGCTGCTCGAGGGCACCACCATCGGCGACAGGACCTACCGCGTGCATCTCGACGGCTACGACCAGACGCCGATCCTCACCCGGAGCGGCCCCTCGAACCGGATGGAGTTCTTCTACTTCACCGAAACCACCTTCCACGGGCTGCGCTACGGCGAGTGGAAGTTCCTCTTCACCCACCAGGACCGCTGGTTCAACGGCCAGCAATACGAGATGACCACGCCGCTCATCACCCGGCTCGACCTCGACCCGTTCGAGCGCTTCCACGAGGCGCGCGGCTTCGACGAATGGCAGGAGAACCGCTCCTGGGCCATCGGCCCGGCACTGGGGCTGGTGAACAGGTTCGTCGCCTCCTTCGAGGAGTTCCCGCCGCGCATCGCCAGCTTCTCGGCCTCGGTGGAGAGCATGTCGCAGCAGATCATGGAAGCGGCCCCCTCGCCGCAGTGAGCCCCTGCCCCCGCGCTGTCGCCACGGTCACCCGGATCCCCCGATCCGGGTGATGCGGTCTCCCGGCCCGGCCCCCGGCGGCGGCGCGCGCTCCGCCCCGGTCACGCAAACGCGATCTCCCGTGTGCATCCGAAGCGCCATTGCCCCGTGTCGTCAGCACATCGAGGCCGCGGACTGGCTGCGCCCGAAACCACAGGGAGACCGAACTCATGATCAAGCGCCTCACAGCTCTGACCCTGATGCTGGCCACCACGACAACCGGCGCCGCGCTGGCCGACCAGCATGGCAAGCTCACCGCCATCGGCCTCAGCGGCGACAGGACCCTGCACATGATCGACGCCGGCAGCGCCAGCGTCACCGGCTCGATGGAGGTGACCGGGGTCGGGCGCCTGCTGGGCATCGACCTGCGCCCCTCCAACGGCCAGCTCATCGGCGTGACCGACGGGTTCGACATCGTGGAGATCGACCCCGCCACCGGCGCCGCCACGGTCGTCTCCGGCATGGACACGCCGCTGCCGCTCGCGGACGGCGCACCGGTGATCGTCGATTTCAACCCGATGGCGGACAAGCTGCGCTTCATGTCCGGCACCACCAACCATCGCGTGGACATCGAGTCAGGCAAGGTCACCGTGGACGGCTCGCTCGCCTTCGAGGGCTCGGACATGCATGCCGGCGAGGCGCCCGCCATCGTCGCCGCGGCCTACATCAACAGCTACGGCAAGCCCGGGGCCACCGCGATGTACGACATCGACGCCACCATCGTCGCGCTGATCCGCCAGACCTCGCCCAACGACGGCACCCTGGCCGCGGTCGGCAAGCTCGGCATCGATGCGGCGGAGACATATGCCTTCGACATCGCCACGGACGCGCAGGGCACCAACACCGCCTGGCTCGTGGCCGGGGGCCGGCTGCACACCGTCTCGCTGGAGAGCGGGGCGGTGCAGGAGAGCCGCGAGATCAGCGGCGCGGGCGGCGCGGCGATCCGCGACATCACCTTCATGACCGCCGGCGAGTGAGCCCGCGCGCGGGGGCCGGCGCGGGCACTCATCCGCGGCGGTCTCCGCCCCCGCGCCGCGGCTCCTGCGCCCGCCCCTGGCGGGGAGGGTGGCGGCGGCGGGTTTCAGCATGTCGGGGCGCGCGGGCAGGCGCCGCACGGCGGGCTCAGCGCGCGGGCTCCCGCAGCGGCCCGGCTCCGGTCCCCCGCCCGCGAGCGGCGCCCGCCAGGTCGAGCCAGGCCACCAGCACGAAGCCGCCGGCGAGCCCGATGTGCTCGAAGAAGGCATTCGCGGTCATGAGGCGCTCCTGCCCCTGGGGCATTTCCCAGAAGCGCAGGGCGAGCAGCGTGGCGAGCAGGGTGAAGCCGCCGAGCGCCAGCGCGCCCGCCCAGCGCAGGATGCCGGTGAGCACCATCGCCGAGGCCACCAGCTCCAGCACGATGACCGCCACGGCGAAGACCGCCGGCGGCGCGAGCCCGAAATGCGCCATCTCCGCGAGGGCACCGTCGAAGTCGGTCCATTTCACCAGGCCGCCCTGGATGTAGGCCGCGCAGAGCCCGAGGCAGGCGAGGAGGCGCACCGCCCGCGAGACCGGGCCGGCGGGGTCAATGCTGAATGACATCCGCCCACTCCGGGTGGCGCAGGGACTGCGCGCGCACGAACGGGCAGAGCGGCATGATGCGCTGGCCCTTCGCCCGGGCGTCCTCGACCAGCCGCAGCGCCAGCGCCTTGCCCGCGCCGCTGCCGCGCATCGTGTCGGGCACGGCGGTGTGGTCGGCGATGATCAGCGTGTCGGAGACCTTGGAGATGGTGAGTTCGCCCTCGCCCTCCACCCCCGGGATACGCGCCACGTAGCGGCCCTTGCTCTGCTGGTCCTCGTAGGTGATCTCGATGGTTTTCTGAGACATCTGTGCAGCCTTTCTGGTAGGAATCCGGCCGGATCAGCCGGCATCGCTGTCGCGGGTGGGCCGGGAGCGGGCGTCGAGCGCGAAGGATTTCTCGTGCAGGCAGGACTGCAGGAAATTCTTGTGCCCCTTCAGCCACTGCACCCCGGCCTCGCCGGCAAGCATGCCCAGCAACCCCAGCAGGGCGATGATCGGCGGCGCGGGCGAGCGGACGGTGAGCAGGCCGTAGATCACCCCGATGCCGAGGCCGGCGGCGAGCGAGATCAGGTAGGGCTGGAGCGAGTTCATCGGCGAACCTCCTGTTGGACGGGTGCTGGACAGGTGTCGGAGAGGCGCGCGCGCAGGGCGCGGGCCCCGGGAGAATGGCATGCCGCGCCCCGGGGGGGGCACGGCGCGGGCACCGGCCTCGAAGCGCGGTGCTGCGCGGCCGGCGTTCAGCCGTCCTCGTCCCGCAGGGTGGCGCGCACGCGCACCCCGAGGCCGGGCACGAGCAGCCTGTCGGGGTTCGGAAAGCGCCCCCAGACCACCAGCGTGTCGGTATCCGGGTCGATGGCGGCACTCTCGAAATGCGGGCGGCCCGCGTGGGGGTATTCCTCGCCCGAGGGCAGCAGGAGCGTGAGCTCGATACGCTCGAACAGCTCCGCCGGGCTGCGCAGCCCTGCGGCGGCGAGCGCCGTGTTGCGCTGGCCGTAGGGCACGAGATAGGCCACGCGCACCGGGTCGAGCACCAGGATCTCGGCGAGCCGCGTGCCGGCCTTGGTTTCCAGGAAGGCGCCCTCGCTCACCATCGGCGGCGAGATCACCCCGCTGATCGGCGCGTTGATCCGCGCGCGCTCCAGCGCCAGGCGTGCCGCGTCCACCTCGGCCCGGCGCAGATCGCGCAGGGCCGAGGCGCTGCGCCGCCCGGCCTCCGCCTGCTCGGCCGCCACGCGTGAGCCGGTGCCGCGCGAGGTGAGCTCGGTCTGCCGCCCGGCGTCGTCGATCGCGAGCTGCAGCGCCGCTTCCGCCTCGGCGAGGGCGGCCTGAGCCATGCGCAGCGCGATCTCGAACTCCGCCGCGTCGATGACCGCGAGCAGCGCGCCCTGCTCCACCTGCTCCCCGCCGGCGAAGCGCAGGGTCTCGAGGACACCGTTCACGTGGTTCGCCACCACCACGGTGCGCGAGGGCTCCACCCGGCCCTCGAACGTGCCTTCCCAGTCCGGTGCCTGGGCCGGCGCCGCGCCGGAGCCGGCCAGGAACGCCGCCGCGGCGAGCGCGGCAGTGCGCAGCGGCAGGGCCCGCCGGGGGCCGCGAGGCGGAATGACGAGTGGCAACACGAGGGCTCCTGATGCTCTGCAAGTGCGTCGGTTCACGCGCGCACGGGCGCGCCTGGGATTCAGGCGCGCGCCGGGCGCCGCGCGCGCGGGGCTCAGCCGGGAAGGGGGATGTGTTCGTCCCGGTCGTCCACCGGCAGGTCGAAGCGCCCGACGCCCCATTTCTCGGCCCGCCATTCCTCGCGCGCCTGCTCGATGCGCTCCCGCGAGGAGGCGACGAAATTCCACCAGATGAAACGCGGGCCCGGCAGCGTGGCGCCGCCCAGAACCATCAGCCGCGCGCCGCGCGCGCCGCCCGAGACGGTGATGCTGTCGCCGGGGCGGAACACCATCATCTGCGCGGCGCCGAATTCCTGCCCGGCGACGAGGATCGAGCCCTCCACCACGTAGATGCCGCGGTCCTCGTGGTTGTCGGGCAGGGGCAGCAGCCCCCCGGCCGCGAGGGTGACATCGGCGTAGAAGGTCTCCGAGAGCATCTTCGCCGGTGCGGTCTCGCCGTAGGCCTGGCCGAGGATGAGCCGCACCGAGACACCCTGGTCCTCGATCACCGGCAGCGCCGCCTTGCCGTGATGCTCGAACGTGGGCGCCATGTCCTCGTGGCTGTCGGGCAGCGCGAGCCAGGTCTGGATGCCGAACAGGCTGTTGGGGCCGCTGCGCCCCTGCGCCGAGGTGCGCTCCGAATGGGTGACCCCCCTGCCCGCCACCATCCAGTTCAGCTCGCCCGGCCGGATCACCTGATCTGCGCCGGTGCTGTCGCGGTGGTGGAAGTCGCCGCGGAAGAGATAGGTCACCGTGCCGAGGCCGGTGTGCGGATGCGGCCGCACGTCCACCCCCTGCCCGGTGAGAAACTCCGCGGGCCCGGCCTGGTCGAAGAAGATGAAGGGCCCCACCATCTGCCGCTTCGGCGCGGGCAGGGCCCGGCGCACCTCGAAATCTCCGAGGTCGCGGGCCCGGGGGATGATGAGCGTCTCGATCGCGTCGGTGCCGACCTCGTCGGGGCAGCCCGGTTGTACTGCTGGGTTCCAGCTCATGCGTATGCGTCTTCCCTGTGCTCTGGGCGTGCCGTCCGGCGGTGCCGGCTGCCTGCCGTGCGCCCGGCCCGCGGCGCGCTGCACCGTCGGGGCCGACTTTCCCCGACACTGCCCCTCCGGCGCCGGCCCGGCTAGCCCCGTCGGACGCATAACTGTATCGCGCAGGGGGGAACGCCCCCCGGGCGCCTCAGCCCCCCCGGCCCCAGAGCCCCGGGTTCCGCTCGAAATGCGCGATCAGCAGTTCGGTGAAGACACGCATCTTGCGCGCCGGGTGCTGGCCCGGCGGGCGGATGACGTAGATGCCGGCCACGGGCGGCGGATACCGGGTCATCACCGGCACCAGCGCGCCCGAGGCGAGGTGCGGATGGGTGAGACAGTCCGGCAGCCAGGCGATGCCGAGCCCGGCCACCGCCGCGGAGGTGAGCGCGGTGCCGTTGTCCGCCTTGAACCGGCCCTGGGGCTGGACCGAGACGGTGCGGTTGCCGTCCATGAACTGCCAGGCCTCGGTGCCCTGCATCAGCGCCTCGTGGGCCGGGATGTCGTCCGGTGTCTCGGGGGCGCCGTGGGCACGGATGTAGTCCGGGCTCGCCACGAGCTGGCCGGTGATCGGGCCGATGCGCTTGGCGATCAGGTTCGAGGGCGGCAGGTAGCCCACGCGGATGGCACAGTCGAACCCCTCGGCGATCAGGTCGACGAAGCGGTCGCTGTAGGCGGTGTGAATGCGCAGCCGCGGGTGGAGCTGGGCCATCTGCGCCGCGACCGGGGCGAAATGCGTCGGCCCGAAGGACAGCGGCATGGCGACGCGCAGCATCCCGCGCAGCTCGCCCGTGGGCTGCAGGGTCTCGCGCGCCATCTCGAACTCCGCGGCGATGCGCGCGGCATGGTCGCGGAAGGTCACCCCCGCCTCGGTGAGCGCGGCGCCGCGGGTGGTCCGCGACAGCAGCTGCACGCCCAGCTCGGCCTCGAGACGGAACAGCCTGCGGCTCACGATCGACTTCGACAGGCCCAGCCGGCGCGCCGCAGCCGAAACCCCGCCGGCATCCGCAACCTCCACGAAGGTCTGCAACTCCTCGATGTCCACGCCGGCGTTCCCCTTTCTGCGACACAGATACGCCCAGGGAGGTGCTAGTTAAGCCGCCCCGGGAACGATCATACATTTGTCAGGCCAGGTCGGCCCGGCCGCCTGCCCGCAACTGAAACCGATGCCGGGAAGCCCGGCAACAAAGGAAGCGCCCATGACCCCCCGCAACGGACTCGACTCGCTCCTCCGCCCCGAAGATTCGGTGCTGGTCCTCATCGATCATCAGCCCTACCAGCTCGCGAACCTGAACAGCCACGAGCCGCAGATGGTGGTAAACAATACCACCGGCCTCGCCAAGGCCGCCAAGGCCTTCGGCGTGCCCACCATCCTCACCACCGTGATCGCCGATCGCGGCGGCAAGCTCTTCCCCCAGGTCACCGACGTGTTTCCGGGCCAGGAGGTGATCGACCGCACCTTCATCAACACCTGGCAGGACCAGGCGGTCGTCGACGCGGTGAAGGCCACGGGGCGCAAGCAGCTCGTCATCGCCGGGCTCTGGACAGAGGTCTGCGTCGCCATGCCCGCCATCCAGGCGCTCGGCGAGGGCTGGGACGTGACCGTGATCACCGATGCCTCCGGCGGCGTGTCGGTCGAGGCGCACGAGGTCGCCATCCGGCGCATGGTCGCGGCCGGCGCGAACGTGATGACCTGGCTCGCCCTCGCCGCCGAGTGGCAGCGCGACTGGGCGCGCACCGAGCACTCGGAGGACCTCACCGCGGTGATCCGGGACCACGCCGGCGGCAGCGGCATCGCCTTCCTGTGGGAGCAGCAGCTGCTCAACACCCCGGTCCCCGTCGCGGCCGGGTAAGCCGCGCGCGGCAGGGGGCGCGGGCCGGCCCCGATCCGGCTCCGCCTCGCGGCCCGACATGCGGCGGCGCCCGCGACCACCGGACGCCGCCGCCCCGGGCGCAGCGCGTGCGGGAGGGGGGGCGCCGCCGCCTGCCTCAGCTCAGCACGAAATTCACCGGGCGCGGCATCTGCGGCAGGTCGGTGTCGCCCAGCCCGCCGCGCAGCGCGATCTCGATCGCGGTGGCATAGGCGGTGAGGGGCATGGCGTTCTGGTCGTCGGAGAAGGGCGTCTCCAGCTCGTCGGCCAGCGCGTCGAGCCCGAAGAAGGCATAGGCGATCAGCCCGGCCGCGAAGGGCGTCACCCAGCCCAGCTCGTCGACGAAGCCGAAAGGCAGGATGGTGCAGTAGATGTAGGCCGTGCGGTGCAGCAGCAGGGTGTAGGCGAAGGGCACCGGCGTGTTCGCCAGCCGCTCGCAGCCCAGCAGCGCCGCGGCCATGCGCGACAGGCTCTCGTGCAGCACCAGCGCCTCGGTGCCGGTGAGCCGGCCCTCCCGCTCGAGCCCGGAGACGATGCGGCCCGCCTCCGTGAGCGCGGCGTCCGCGCTCTCCTCCCCCGGGCGGCCGCGAAGCTGCCGCGCCGCGCGATGTCCGTAGGCCACGACGGCGAGCAGCAGCCTCCGGCGCTCGGGCGTGCCGTCCAGCACCACGGTCTGGCGCAGCAGGTCACGCGCGGTCTGGATCATCAGCCCCCACAGCCTGCGCGCCTCCCACCAGCGGTCGTAGCAGGCGCCGTTGCGAAAGCTCAGGAACACCGACAGCGCGATGCCGATCAGCCCGAAGGGCGCGAAGTCGAGCGCGGGCACCGTGCCGGGCATGCGCTGATGCGCCCAGACCACCGCGACCGCGATCAGCATCACCGCCACGAGCTGCTTCCAGATCACCTGGATCACCGACCCCCTCAGGACGAAGAACAGGCCGAAGATGCCGGGGCGCTTGCGCAGTATCATCTGGGGTGACCTCCGGGCTGCCCGGAAAGGGGCGGTGTCGGGACGCCGGAGCGATAGCGCCGCCCCCGGGGGCCCTCAAGCGGCTGGCCGCGGCCGCGACATTCCGCCACGGCCCCGCCGGCGGCCGGCCTGCGCCCCGTGCCGGTCCCGCGCGCGCGGGCGGCACCCGCCGCCGGGCCGGCGCGGAGCGGGCGAAAGCCGGGCGCCTGCCCTGCCGTGGAGGCGTGGCCGGTGCTCTTCGCCGCCTTGCCCGCCGGCCCGGACCCGGGAGAGATGCGCTCCGCCATCGCGGGCCTGCCGCAGCCCGGATGCGGCGGAAACGATGACCGGGCGCGTGGGGGACCGGGCGCTCCGGCCGGGGGGAGGAGGGCCCGCAACGCGGCCGTCCGCGCCCTTTGCGGCCTGGTCCCGAGGGGGGGCCGGTGCCGGCCGGAGCGGCGGCGCGGGTTTCGGACGCCAAACCCCCACGCGAGGCCCGAAGCACCATTGCCGCGTGAGTTGTATCCCCCTAATCTGCCGCTGGACCGGCCCCGGTCACGGCCTGCTCGCACGGCCGGGTGCGGTCGCATGGATTGTACGAAGCTATAGACATTCAGGAGTTCTGATGAAGATCGTGGTTTGCGGTGGTTCGAATTCGATCGACAAGGACGGTTACGTTCCGCTGCTGGAGGAGCGTCTCGCCGGCCGGCACGAGGTGGAGAATGTCTCCATCGGCGCGGCACCGTCGATCATGGGGGCTTACCGCAGCAAGTTCGCGGCGGATTTCGAGCCGGGCGACCTGCTGATCTGGGAATATGCCCTCAACGACATGAACCACATCGACCTGAAGGGCTACAACGAGGATCTGCTGCTGCGCTTCCTCGAATACCAGATCCGCTTCTGCGCCAACCGCAAGCTGCACTTCCTGCCGGTGATCCTCACCCCCCGCCCGCGCGAGCAGAGCCACGGGCTCGATTCCTACCGCTCCCGCCTGCTCTACATGTTCAGCCACTACGGCGTACGGCCCTTCGAGGTGTCGCATTCCTTCCGGCAGGCGAACGGGATCACGCGCATCGGCGCCGAGCACTTCAACGGCACCAGCCATTTCGCCGCCCGCGGCGACGTGGTCCAGTTCGTCGCCCGCGGCATCGCCGACAGGGTCGAGACCGGCGTGCTGGACATTCCGCAGCGCGCGCTTCCCCTGTTCGTGACACGCAGCGCGATGGTGGGGTTCTACTCGCATTTCACCGGCGGCAGCCGCAGCCGCTTCGCCAACCGGCGGCTCTCCATCGCCGCCTGGGACCCGGAGGACGGCGAGCTGGTGTTCGACGGGTTCAAGCACGCCGGTCGGCTCACCTCCGTCGCGGTGCTCGCCGCGCCGGACGGCGGGGTGATGGACCTCACGGTCGACGACCGCAGCCTCCGCGTGGCGCTCTCACATGACGAGCGCGGCTTCGGCCGGCCGATGCTCAAGGTCCTCACCCTCGAGAACCTGCTGCACGAGCCCCTCGCCGTCAGCCCGGGCTCGCGCTTCGCCGCCCGCTGGGCGGACAGCGCCGAGAACGTGCTCGAGGACATGGGCTTCAAGGGCAAGGACACCGGGCCCGAGCACCGCAACGCGCGCATCGTCGGGCTCATCGTCGAGGAGAACGCCTGAGCCCCCGGGCGCGGGCTCGGGCGGGGCCCTGCCCCTCTGCTCAGCGTCCCGGGGCCAGCCAGGCCTCGGCGAGCTCGGTCCAGAGCGCGGCGCCCACCGGCAGGATCTCGTCGTTGAAGTCGTAGGCGGGGTGGTGCAGCGGCGGGTCGTTTTCCGTCCGTGCCGTGCCGAGGAAGAAATAGGCGCCCGGCCGCTCGGCCAGCATGTAGCCGAAATCCTCGCTGCCCATGAGCGGCCGGTCCAGCTCCGCGACCTGCTCCGCTCCGGCGAAGCGGGTGGCGAGCGCGCGCAGGAAGCCGGTCTCGGCGGCGTGGTTCACCGTGGGGTCGTAGCCGCGGGTGTAGTCGACGACGGCGCGGCAGCCGTAGCTCTCGGCCTGCAGCCGGGCGATGTCGCGGATGCGGCGTTCGAGCAGGTCGCGCAGCTCCGGCTCGAAGGAGCGGATGCTGAGCACCAGTTCCACCCGGTCGGGGATCACGTTGCTCGCCCGCCCGCCGTTGAAGGCGCCCACGGTCACCACCGCCGGGCTGAGCGGATGCACGTTGCGCGACACGATGCTCTGCAGCGCCATCACGATGGCGCTGCCGGCGACGATCGGGTCCGCCGTGTCCTCGGGCTGGGCGCCGTGGCCGCCGCGGCCCTGCACGGTGATGGTGCATTCGTCCACCGCCGCCATGATCGGGCCCTCGCGCAGGGCGATGCGCCCGAAGGGCATGGCGGGGTCGTTGTGCAGGCCGAAGACCGCATCGCAGGGAAAGCGCTCGAACAGCCCCTCCCGGATCATGATGCGCGCGCCGCCGTGGTTTTCCTCCGCCGGCTGGAAGATGAGCGTGAGCGTGCCGTCGAAGGCCCGCCGCTCCGCGAGGCGCCGGGCCGCGCCCAGCAGCATGGTGGTGTGCCCGTCATGACCGCAGGCATGCATCAGGCCGGGGGTCCGGCTCGCCCATTCGGCGCCGGTCTCCTCGGTGATCGGCAGGGCGTCGATATCGGCCCGCAGGCCGAGCCGGCGCGGCGAGCTGCCCAGGGTGAGCGTGGCCACCACCCCCGTGCGCGCGAGGCCGCGGTGCACCTCGTAGCCCATCTCCTCCAGCGCTTCGGCGATGAAGGCGGAGGTGCGGGTCTCCTCCAGCCCCAGTTCCGGCATGGCGTGCAGCCGGCGGCGGATGGCGGTGAGGGCGGGCAGATCGTTGCGCGGCGTGGCGCGGGCGGTCTCGCCGGGTGCGGGGCTCGGTTCGGGCATCAGGCTCATCGGGGGTCCGGGTCACGAGGGGAGGGAGAGTCGCGCCAGTCTACCCCGGCGCAGGGGGCCAGCGCGAGATGTCTCGCCGCGGAAAGGGGCCGCTTCCGGGACCTGCCCGCCAGGGCCGGGCCGCGACGGCCGTGCCCGCAGAACCGGGCTGGTGTCGGCCTGCGCGCAGGAGCCGGCGTGTACAGGCCTGCCCGCAGGACCGGGGCGGGTACAGGCATGCCCGGCGGGACCGGGCGGGTACAGGCATGCCCGGCGGGACCGGGCGGGTACAGGAGTGCCCGGCAGGGCCGGGCGGGGGCCGGTCCGACCCGCAGGGCGGACCGGGGCCCGGCGAGCGCCCCTCCCGCAGGGTGGGGTCGAGCCGGGCCTGCCTCCCCTTCCTCCGGCCGGGCAGGCGCCATGGCCGGCCGCCGGGCCGGCGGGGTTGCGGCATTGCCCGCGTGGCGTGTATGAGCCGGGAGAAGGCCGGCGCGGGGCGGCGCCCGCGGATCGGTTCCGGCTTCGCGCCCCGCGGGCGGTCCCGCAGATGCCAGGAGGAGCATGCGATGCGGTATGCGTCGATCACGAAACGTCTGGAAAAGCTCGGGTCCGGCAAATGGGCGGTGCACCGGGCCGGGCGCCGGCGCATGGCCGAGGGGCATGACGTGATCGAGCTCACCATCGGCGAGCCCGACATCGCCCCGGATCCCGCCATGCTCCGCGCCTGTTCGGACGCGCTCTTCGCCGGCCGCATCCGCTACTCGGACGGGCGCGGCGAGCCCGCCCTGCTCGACGCCCTCGCCGCCCGCTACACCGCCCGCACCGGCCGGCCCTTCACCCGGGACAACTTCATGTGCTTCCCCGGCACGCAGACCGCCCTCTCGGTGGTGATGCAGGGGCTGGTGGAGACCGGCGACGAGGTGCTGGTCGGCGACCCCTACTACGCCACCTACGAGGGGGTGATCCGCGCCACGGGCGCCACGGTGGTGCCGGTGCGCCTCAGGCCGGAGGCGGGGTTCCACCTCGCCGCCGCCGATCTCGCCGCCGCGGTGACCCCGCGCGCCCGGGTGATCCTGCTCAACACCCCGCACAACCCCACCGGCGCGGTGCTCTCGGCCGCCGAGATCGCCGCCATCGGCGAGGTGGCCCGCGCGCACGACCTGTGGATCCTCTCCGACGAGGTCTACGAGCTGCTCCTGCACCGTGGCCGCTTCGCCTCGCCCCTCGACGACCCCGCCCTCGCCGGGCGCAGCGTCGCCGTCTCCTCCATCTCGAAGTCGAACGCGGCGCCGGGCATGCGCAGCGGCTGGGCGGCGGGGCCGGCCGGCTTCGTCGACACGCTGCTGCCGGTGGCCGAGACCATGCTCTTCGGCAACCAGCCCTTCATCGCCGACGCCACCGCCCATGCCCTCACCGCGCCGGGCGACATCGCCGCGCGCATGCGTGCCAGCTACCGCGCCCGCGCCGGGATGGCGGCAGACCTGCTCGCCGGGGGCCCCGGCCTCGTGCCCATGACGCCCGAGGCGGGGATGTTCCTGTTTCTCGACATCCGCGGCACCGGCGTGACCGACGAGGATTTCGCCCTCGGCCTGCTGGCACGGGAGAACGTCTCGGTGATGCCCGGCAGCTCCTTCGGCGCCGGCGGAGCGGGCTTCCTGCGCCTCAGCCTCACCGTGCCCGATGCCCGGCTGGCCGAAGCCTGCCGCCGCATCCTGCGCCACGCGGCCCGCTGCGCGGCCGACCGCGGAACCGCGGCGGCGGTCTGACGGCGCCCTGCCCCCGCGGCGCTCAGACGAGCTCGAACGCGGTGGGGAAATGGCCCAGCAGCGCGGTGACGGCCCGGCGCTCGTGCGCCTCGGCGACCACCACGGCAACGAGGCCGAGGCGCCGGTCCTCGCGCACCTCGCGCAGCCGGGCGGCGAGACCGGCCTCGGCCAGCGCCGCGTCGAGCACCCGGCGGATGGCGCGCTGGCGCAGCTCCGGCTTGAACACCTTGCCCACCGCGGTCTTGGGAAGCTCGTCGAGGATCTCGACATGCCGCGGCACGCCGGCGCGCTCGGCGATGCGGCCGCGGGCGTATTCGGCGAGATCGGCGGCGCCGACATCGGCCCCCGCCACCAGCTCGACATAGACGCAGGGCAGCTCGCCCGCGTGGCGGTCCGGCTGGCCCACGGCGCCGGCGAAGGCCACGTCCGGGTGGCCCAGCAGCGCCTCCTCGATCAGCGCGGGGTCGATGTTGTGCCCGCCGCGGATGATCATGTCCTTGGCCCGGCCGGTGATCCAGATGTAGCCCTCCGGGTCGATGCGCCCGAGATCGCCCGAGCGCAGGGCGCCGTCGGCGCAGAACAGCCGGGCGTTGCGCTCCGCGTCGCGGTAGCCGGGCAGCACGCCGGGGTTGGCGATGCAGATCTCGCCGCCCTCGTCGGGCCCGCAGGTGCCGAGCTCCTCGCCGCCGGCGCCGAAGCGGCGGATGCTCACCTGCGTGTAGGGCATCGGCAGGCCGACCGAGCCGGGCCGCCGCTCGCCGAAGGCGGGGTTGCAGGCCACGAGGCAGGTGGCCTCGGTCATGCCGTAGCCCTCCAGCACCCGGATGCCGCAGGCCGCCTCGAAGCGGCGCAGCAGCTCCAGCGGCAGCGGGGCCGAGCCGCAGATCGCGTAGCGCAGGCTGCTCACGTCGGCATCCACCCGCCGCTGCATCAGCGCCGAGACCGCCGTGGGCACGGTGACGAGGAAATTCGCCTGCCAGCGCGCCACGATCTGCCAGAAATTCTCCATCACCCCCTTGCCGCGATAGCCCTGCGGCGTGGGCAGCACCATGTGCGCGCCGGAGAACAGCCCGCCCATCAGCACCGGGTAGACCGCGAAGACATGGAACAGCGGCAGCGGGCACAGGATCACGTCCTGCTCGCAGAACAGCAGCTCCCTCCCGCACCAGCCGTTGTAGAGCATGCCGGAGGGCCGGTGCAGCGCGAGCTTGGGCAGGCCGGTGGTGCCGCCGGTGTGGAAGATGGCGCAGACCTCGTCATCCTCCTCCTCGGCGAAGGCGAGCGTGGCGGGCTGCAGCTCCAGCTCCGGGCCGAAGGCGCGCCGCTCGGGGGCGGCCGTGCCCTCGGAGGCGCCCGGCGCGTCCGCGCCGCCCGCCGGCACCGCCCTGGGGCGCAGCAGGGGCAGCAGCCAGCGCGTGGGCAGCTCCAGGTAGGGCGCGAGGTCGACCTCGAGGATGGTGCGCACGCCCGGGGCGAGGGCCGCGGCCCGGGCCGCCTTCTCCGCCACATCGGACTGCGGGAAGGGCGCGAGGGTCACCAGCACGCGCGCCCCGGTCTCGCGCAGGATGGCGGCGATGTGCTCGGGCGAGAGCAGCGGGTTCACCGGCACGGCCACGCCCGCGGTCGCCGCAGCGAGGAAGGTGATCGCGGCCTCGGGACAGTTGGGCAGCAGGTAGGCCACCGTGACCTCCTCGCCCGGGCTGCCGAGGCTGTGGAACAGGTTCGCCGCCCGGGTCACCCGGTCGTGCAGCGCCGCCCAGCTCAACGTGCGGGCCAGCGCCCGGCGCCCCGAACGCAGCTGGAAGGACAGCGCCGGGCGCTCCGGCCAGCGGGCGGATGTCTCGGAGAGCTGCTGGTAGACCGTGCGGGCCTGCCAGCGCGCGGAGACGGGCATTTCCGCCTCGATGGCCCGGACCTCCGCCAGGGTCGCGACCTTCCTCATGAGTTCCTCCCCGGGGCAGATCTCTTCTGCGGTTCCGCGCGTTCCGCCTCCGGGCTACAGCCTAGCCCGAAGTGGCTGATTTGCAACCGTTCTGCGGCTTTCCGCAGCCGGCGCGGGCCGCGGCCCGGCGCTTCAGGGCAGCGCCTTGCCCTGCCAGGGCGCCCGGGCCCGGGTGGCGCAGAGGATGGCGCCCAGCCCGGTGAGGCTCAGCCCCAGCACGCATTCCACCAGCAGGTCGTAGGAGCCCAGCCGCCACAGCAGCGCCCCCGCCAGCGGCGCCGCCGCCCCGGAGGCGAGCACCGGCAGCGCCAGGGCCCCCATCACCGTGCCGAAGCGCGCCTCGCCCATCACGTCGCGGGTGACGACGGGTTTCATGATGCTCATCACCCCGATGCCGCTGCCCTGCAGCACCACGAAGAACACGATCAGCGCCGGCACCTTCGCCGCCAGCAGCAGGCAGGCGGCCGCCAGGCTGAGCGACAGGAAGCAGCCCGCCGTCATCAGCCGGTTCGACACCAGCCGCTCGGTGAGCATCATCAGCACCCGGCCGGCCACCTGCATCGGCCCGATCATCGAGGCGGCCAGCACCGCGTCGGCCAGCGTGAGGCCGCGGTCGGCCAGCAGCGGGAGGAGGTGGTTCACCACCATGCCGTGCCCCAGCGTCATCGCCGAGAAGGCGAGGGCAAGCAGCCAGAACTCCGGCCGGCCCGGCAGCGGGCGCGGCGGCGCGGGCGGCGCCGCCTGCGCCGGCCCGGGCCCGCCCCGCG
>NZ_QRGC01000041.1 GCF_003448965.1 Oceanicella sp. SM1341 | reverse complement strand
ACCGCTCACCCCGGCTCGCGGGGCGCGGAGGGCGCAGGCGTCTCCGCCGCCGGGGGGAGCGCGGGCGAGGGCAGCGGCGCCACGGCCACCGGGGCCGGGGCCGGCGTCGGGGCCGTGCCGGTGGGGCGCGGCGGCGCGGATGTGTCGACCGCGGCTTCCACCGACATGCCCGGGCGCAGGCGCTCGGCCATGGGCTGGCCGGGCGCGATGCGCAGCCGCACCCCGATGCGCTGCGGGGTCTTCACGAAATTGCCGGTGGCATTGTCGGGCTTGAGCACGGCGAATTCCGCGCCCGCGGCCGGCGAGATCCGCTCCACCGTCGCCTCGAGGCGCGCGCCGTGCAGGGCGTCGACGGTGAAATGCGCCGGCTGGCCGGGGGCGATGTCGGCGATCTGGGCTTCCTTGAAGTTCACGATCACCCAGCGGTCGGCCGGCACGAGCTGCATCAGCTGGGTCCCGTCGGTGACATACTGGCCGGCGCGCACGCCGATCTCGCCCAGCCGGCCGCTCTCCGGGGCGCGGATCCGGGTATGGCGGAGGTCGATGCGTGCAAGGCGCAGCGCGGCGCGGGCGGCCTCCACCGTCGCCTGCAGCGCCTTGCGGGTCACGTCCACGGTGTCGAGATCCTGCCGGGCGACCTCGGCCTGCGCGGCGGCCTGGCTCAGCCCGGCCTGTGCGGCGGCGAGGGCGGCGCGGTTCGCGTCGCGCGCCTGGCGGCTGGCAAAGCCCTCGGTGGTGAGGGCGCCGACACGCTCCATGTCGGCCCGGGCACGGTCGAGCTGGGCGCGGGCGTTGGTCACCCCCGCCTCGGCGCCGGAGAGCGTGGCGCGGGCCGCGGCGCGGGCGCGCGTGCTGGCCTCGAGCCGGGCCAGGGCCTCGTCGAGCCCGGCCTGCGCCTGGTCGACCCGGGCGACGTAGACCCGCCGGTCGATCTGCACCAGAAGCTGGCCGGCCCGCACCTCGTCGTAATCCTGCACGGCCACCGTCTCGGCATAGCCGCTCACCTGCGGGGCGATCACCGTGGTGCGGCCGCGCACATAGGCGTCGGAGCTGCGCTCGAGCGCGCCGTCGAAGGGGGGCAGCCCCCAGGCGCGCAGCACCAGCGCCACCCCCGCCACCAGCAGGAGCAGCACGAGGGCGCGCCGCAGCGGATGAAGGCGCGGCGGCTGCCAGGGCGGGCCGGAGACCGGCGGCGGCCGGCTCGCGTCGGGCGAACGGTCGATCTCGCTGCCCGGCGTCGCGGGCGTGGGTGCATCGCTCATGTCGCGCGCCCCGCGGCCCGCCCACGGCGCAGCAGGCCGAGCAGGATGAACCAGCCGGTGAAGGCCGCGGCGCCGAGCGCCACCCACATCACCAGCCGGAAGGCATCGTTGAAGGCCAGGATGGCCGCCTCGCGCTGCAGCGCCTGGCCCAGCAGCCCGGCCCCGGCGGCCGCGGCCAGCGCGGGGTCGGTGACATGGGCGGCGAGCGCGGCCGCGCCCTGCTGCAGGCGGGCGACCACCTCCGGGTCGCCCGCGGTCATCCGCTCGGCCAGCACGCCCGCATGCAGCCGGGTGAAGACCGTGTGCACGCTGCTCAGCAGCGAGGAGCCCGCGAGCCCGCCCACGTTCTGGCTGATGCTGAACAGCTCGATGAAGCTCACCAGGAACTGCGGCCCCTGCGCCATGGTCCGCCCGATGCCGTGCAGCAGCGCCGGGCCGAGGAACAGGCTGGTGCCGAAGGCGATCGCCGCCTGGCTGAGCCAGAGCTGCGGCGCCCGGGTCTGGTTGGTGGCGTGGCTGTCGAGCCAGGCGCCGAAGGCGATCACCAGCGCCGCCACCATGATGCGGTGCATGTGCCCGTCTGGCCGCAGGGTGAGCACGGCGGTGCCGGTGCCCGCCAGCATGGCGAGCAGCACGCAGAGGAACAGCCCGTGCATCTCGTCCGACGTGAGCCCGCCCGAGGCCAGCAGCCCCACCGCGCCGTAGCTCTGCTCGGCCAGCGCCAGCCGCACGAGCAGCGCGATGGCGGCAAAGCGCAGGATCTCGGAGCTGCCGATCCAGGCCACCTGCAGCAGCGGCCGGGCCCGGCGGCGCTCCAGCAGCAGCGCCGCGGCGAAGAACACCGGTGCGAGCGCCAGCGCCACCCCGATCCAGGGCGCATCCGTCCACCACAGGTAGGGGCCCTCGGCCAGCGCCCCGCACAGCAGCAGCATGCCCGGCACGGCGAGGCCCGCGGTGAGAAAGTCGCGCCACTCGAAGGCGGGCTCGCGCAGGTTGGGCGGCAGCGGCACCAGGCGCAGCAGCGCCAGCGCGCAGAGCGCCATGCCGCATTCGAGCAGGTGCAGCCCGGCCCAGCCCCGGGCGGCCAGCGGCTCGATCGGCGCCATGCGGGCCAGGGGCAGCGCGAGCTGCGGCAGGCTGAAGCCGATGACCACCGCCTGCAGGCGGAAGCGCCCCGGCAGCGACTGGATGCCGTTGTAGAGCGACAGCGTGGTCATTCCCGCCGCCGCCACCCCGGCCACGCCGCGCGCCACCAGCAGCGTGCCGAAGCCCGGCAGCACCAGCGCCGGGAGCTGCGAGGCGCAGAGCACCAGCAACAGCACCCGGGTGACCGGCGGAATGCCGAACTGCACCCGCGCCTTGACCAGCAGCAGGTTCGCCGTGGCGTTGAACGCCACGTAGACCGCGAGCAGCCAGCGCGATTCGGCCACGTCGAGCCCGGCATCGCCGGCGATGACCGGAAGATTGGCGGTGAGGAAGGCATTGGCGAAGGCGCAGGTCATCGCGCAGACCAGCGCCACCCCCAGATAGGCGGCCCGGCGCCGCGCGAGCTGGCGCGGCGTGTGCGGCGCGCCGGGAAAGATCGGGCGATCCTCGGGCGCGAAGTGATAGTCCGGGACGGGCAGGGCCATGGCGGTGAGCTCCGGCGCCGCGGGATGCGGCAGGCCGAAACTGGCGCCGGGGGGCCGTGAAGTCGATCATCTCTTGGTATGCAGCCCCGGGGGCCCGCCCGGCCCGGCGCAAGCTCGGGCACCGCTTACGGAAACCCTATTTATCTCAGGGAGTTGCGTTGCTCCCCCCTGCCGGGGGCTCGCGGCGGCGAGGGGGTGCGGGCGCCGCCGCCGCGCCGCCGCGCACGCCCTTGGTATGGGGCGTGGCGCCGCCCCGCGCCTCCGCCCCGTGCCTCCGTTCAGCGCCCGAAGCCGGCCGCGGACGGCAGCCAGGTGGCAAGCTCGGGCATTGCCATCAGCGCGCAGATCCCCGCCACCATCAGCAGCACGAACGGGCTCGCCCCGCGCACGATGGCGCTGAGCGGCGCATCGGTGATGCCCTTGATCACGAAGAGGTTCATGCCCACCGGGGGAGTGATCATCGCCAGTTCGAGGTTGATCATCAGCAGCACGCCGTACCAGATCGGGTCGATGCCGAGCGCGGTGAGCGAGGGCATCAGGATCGGCGTGGTGATGAGGATGATGGCGATGGATTCGAGGAACATCCCCAGCACGAAGATCAGCCCCATCACCACCAGGATGAAGCCCAGCGGCCCGAGACCGAGCCCGGTCACCGCCTCCGTCACCCCCACCGGCAGGCGGATGAGCGTGATCGCATGGCCGAACATCGCAGCCCCCGCGATGATCATGAACACCATCATCGAGGTGCGCATCGTGGCATGGGCGCAGGCCCAGAGGTCGCGCAGGCCGAAGTTGCGGTAGACCAGCACCGCCACCAGGAGGGCGTAGAGCGAGCCGGCGGCCGCGGCCTCCGAGGCGGTGAAGACGCCGAAATAGATGCCCCCCATCACCACCGGCGGTGCCAGCAGCGCCCAGACCGAGCGGCGGAAGGCGGCGGCGGCGCGCGGCCAGCCGGCCCATTCCGGCTCGTCCACGCCGCGCCGCGCCCGCGCCTGCAGCATGCAGAACACCGAGAACACCAGCGCCAGCAGCAGCCCCGGGATCACCCCGGCGAGGAACAGCGCCCCGATCGAGGCCTCCGAGACGATGGCGTAGAGGATCATCGGCCCCGAGGGCGGGATGAGGATGCCCAGCGTGCCCCCCGCCGCCACCACGCCGAGCGCGTCGCGCTCCGGGTAGCCGAAGCGCTTCATCTGCGGGATGGCCGAGGAGCCGATGGAAAGCGCGGTCGCCACCGAGGAGCCCGAGATCGCCGCGAAGATGGTGCAGGCGAGCACGGTGGCCACGCCGAGCCCGCCCTTCACATGGCCGATCACCGTGTGGGCGAAATCGTAGAGATCGTCGATCACCCGTGCCCGGATCATCACCTGCGCCATGAAGACGAAGAGCGGGATGGTCGAGAGCACCGGCTTGTCGATATGGGTGAAGACCGCATCGCCCAGCCCGTCGATGTCGCCCTCCGCGATGAGCATGATGGCCGCGGCGGTGAGGCCGAGGGCGGCGAAGATCGGGATGCCGGTGAGCAGCAGCACGATGAGCCCGGCGAAGACGAGGAACAGGGTCATGCGCCATGCCCCCCGTTCTGCCCGCCGTCATGCCCGTGCGCGCCCCCGCGCAGCACCTGCCACAGCCGCAGCGCCGCGGCGAGGCCGAGCAGCACCGCGCCCGCGAGAACGGGGAGCTGCGGGATCCAGGTCTCGATCTCGATATAGCCCACCGAGTAGGAGCCGAAGCTGCGCGCGAAGGCGATGGAATGCCAGATCGACACGCCCATCACCACGGCGAAGCCGAGCACGGCGAGGCTGGAGAAGGCGGCCCGGGCCTGCGCCATCCGGCCCCGGAGCCGGCTGGCCGCGAGGTCGATGCCGATATGGTCGCCCCGGCGCAGGGCCTCGGCCGCCCCCAGCATCACGATCGCCACCAGCACGTAGCCGATCAGCTCGTCGCTCCACTGCAGCGGCCGGCCGAGGATGTAGCGCCGGCACACCGCCACCACGATCTGCACGAAGACGCAGAGGATGAGGGCGGCGCTGAGCGCCCCGCAGACACGGATGAGCCCCCCGACCAGGCGGTCGGGGAACAGGGGGGCGGGGGAGCCTCCTGGCGCAGAATCCTGCATCGGACGGTCGCTCACATCTTGCCGAGGAGGTCGAGCAGGGTCTGGCTGTCCTCGTCGGCCTCGCCGAAGGCCTTGTCGAAGGCCGGGCGCATCACCGCCTCGAGGGTCTCGATCTCCTCCGGGGTGGCGATGTGCACGGTGACACCCTTCTCGCGCAGCTGCTCCGGGCCCTCGGCACCGGCCTCGGCGGAGGCCTCGACCGCCCATTGCGCGGCCTCGAGCCCGGCCTGTTCAAGGGCGGCCTTCGAGGTGTCGGACAGGCTGTCGTAGAAGCCGGGGTTGAGGTAGCCGTGCAGGTAGGCCGAGAGCACCGGCACCACGGTGAAGGCGTCCTGCACCTCGTAGTACTTGCGCGAGACGGCCGCCGCGACATCGGTGATCGCGCCGTCGATCACCCCGGTGGCGAGCGCCTGGTAGACCTCCGAGCCCGGCATGGCGGTGGGCGTGGCGCCGAGGGCGGCGAGGGCGGCGTCGAAGGGCGGGGTGAGGCCGCGCATCTTCAGCCCCTCGAAATCGGCCGGGGCCACCAGCGGCTTGCCGTTGGAGGTGAAGACGCTGGTGTTGGTCTGGAACATCCAGACCACGTTCTTCACGCCCTTTTCGAGCAGCTTCTCCTCGAGGAAGGCGGCGGCCTCGGACTCGGGCCACTTGCGCCAGATGTCGAGGTCGCCGAAGGCGAAGGGCGCCACGGTGACGTTCATGATCGGCAGGGTGCGGCCCCACTGGAAGTTCAGCGAGAAGGCGCATTCGATGTCGCCCTTCGCGGTGGCGACGATGTTCTCGCGCGCGCCCACCAGGCTGTCGGCGCCGAAGACCTGCACGTCGAGCTCGCCCTCGGAGAGTTTCTCCACCTCCGCGGCCCAGCGGTCGACCACTTTGGCGATGTGGTGGCCGGGGGGCAGCTGATGGCTGCAGCGCATCACCGTGGCGGCGGAAGCGCCCGACGCCATGCCGGCGAGGAGCGCGAGGCCCAGGGCCCCGTTCAGAAGAAGTTTCATCGGTTTTTCCTCCCGTCTTCGTGGTCCGGCCGGCGTTTGGCGCCGGCTCGGGGTGTTTCCTCGTGCAGTTCGCCGGGCCCGCGGGCCGCGGCGTTACGCGTATCATGCGGACGGCCTTGCGGCCGACACCTCTTGCGCCCGGCCCCGGGGGGCCGGGCAGGGCGCGCTCAGGCGCGCCAGGCGGCGTTTGCCGGCGGGCCCGCGCGGTGCAGGGCGCCGTGGAAGCCCTCGCCCGGCATGGCGGCCTCGGCGATGGCGCGCGCGGCGCGCAGGCCCTCGAGGTCGATGCCGGTGGCATGGCCCAGGCTCTCGGCCAGGAACACGATGTCCTCGAACACCACGTTGCCGGTGGCGCCGGGGGCGAAGGGGCAGCCGCCGAGCCCGCCCAGCGAGGCGTCGACCACCCGGGCCCCGTTCTCCAGCGCCGCGGCGGCGTTTGCCACGCCCATGCCGCGGGTGTCGTGCAGGTGGATGATGAACGGCCGCGGCCCGCAGAGCGCGGAGAGCCGCGCACAGAGCGCCCCCACCGCCGCGGGCCCGGCATAGCCCACCGTGTCGGCCACGCCGACGATATCGGCCCCCGCGGCGAGGCAGGCCTCGGCGAGGGCGAGCACGTCGTCCTGCGCCACGTCGCCGGAGAGCGAGCAGCCGAAGGCCATGGCGATGCCGGCGTTCACCAGCTTGCCCGGCGCGCGGGCCTCGCGCTCGGCCGCGGCGCGGGCCACCAGCGCCACCGCCGCGGCGCGCGAGCGGCGCATGTTCGCCTCGCTGTGCGCCTCGGTGGCGGAGACCACGCAGACCAGCTCGCCCACGTCCGTGGCAAGCGCGCTCTCGATACCGCGCTCGTTGAGCGTGAGGGCGGCGGAATGGGCGCCCGCGGCGGCACAGGCGGGGATCAGCTCGTCGAGGTCGGCGAACTGGGGGAAGTGGGCGGCGGGCAGGAAGGAGCCGAGCTCGAAATGCCGCACGCCCGCGGCCACCTCCGCCGCGAGCCAGGCGCGTTTCGCCTCCGTCGAGGGCAGGGCCTTCGCGAGCTGCAGCCCGTCGCGCAGCCCCACCTCGCGCAGGGTCACCCGCCCCTCGGGGTAGATGCGCGTGAGCCGGTTCATGCCGGCACGCCCCGCGCCGCGCCTATGGCGCCGGGCGAGAGGCCGAGCCCGGCGAGCACCTCCTCGGTGTCCGCGCCTATCGCGGCGATGTCGACCGCGCCGCAGGCCACGCCCGCGCCGTCGACCTCGAAGGGAAAGCCCGGCGCGCGGTAGCTGCCGCCCTCGGGCAGGCGCGAGGTGAGGAGGCCGCCGGGGCGGGTGACATGCGGGTCGTCGTACATCTCCGCCGGGCGGTGGATGGGCGAGAACGGGATGCCGGTTTCCTCGAAGGCGGCGACCAGCCCGTCGAAGCGGCGGCGGCGCACCGCCTCGGCCACCACGGGGATGGTGCGCGCGCGCGCCTCGATCTGGGCCATGCGGGTCTGCAGCCCGGGGTCTTCGAGCAGGGTGTCGAGGCCGAGCAGGGTGCACAGCGTCACCCATTGCCCCTCGGTGACCGCGCCGATGAAGATCTGCCGGCCCTCGGCGGTCTCGAAGATGTCGTAGACCGGCCAGGAGAACTCGCGCTCGGGCATGGGCGGGGCCTCGCGCCCCTCGATGTCGAACTGCACCATGTGCTGGGAGACGAGGAACAGGCAGTTCTCGAACAGCCCGGTGCGCAGGGCGTGGCCCGCGCCGTCCTGCCCGCGCTGCAGCAGGGCGGCGAGCACCGCGAAGGCGCCGAAGAGCCCGCCCATGATGTCGGTGGCCGAGGAGCCGATGCGCAGCGGCCGGCCGGTGGGGCCGGTCATGTAGGCCATGCCGGTCATCATCTGCACCACTTCGTCCATCGCGGTGCGGTTCTCGTAGGGGCCCTTGAGGAAGCCCTTGAGCGAGGAGACGATGAGCGCGGGGTAGCGGGCGCGCAGGCTCTCGGGGTCGAGGCCCATCTTCGCCAGCGACTGGTCGCGGAAATTCTCGATGAACACATCCGCCGTGCCCAGCAGCCGGTGCAGCGCGTCGCGCCCGGCGTCGGACTTCAGGTCCAGCGTGATGCTCTTCTTGCCGCGGTTGAACGTGGGGTAGAAGCCGCGCCCCATGCCGGTGAGCGCGCGGGTCTTGTCGCCCTCCGGCGGCTCCACCTTGATCACCTCCGCACCGAGGAAGGCGAGGAACATCCCGCTCGACGGCCCCATGATCATGTGGGTCATCTCGACCACCCGCAGCCCGGCGAGCGGCCTGAAGTCCTGTGTCATTCTCGTTTCCTCCCGCGGCGACCATAGCCAGAGAGGCGACAGCGGAATATCATAATCTTCCGAAGCAACCCTTCTGGAAACCAGAATGCTAGACTCGCGCCAGCTCCGCTATTTCGCCGCCATCCACGAGCAGGGCTCGCTGGCCCGCGCCGCCATCACCCAGCGGGTTGCGGCCTCGGCCCTCAGCCACCATCTCGCCCGGCTGGAGGCGGAGCTGGGCTGCGCGCTGTTCCGGCGCAAGCCGCGCGGCATGGAGCCCACGGCGGCGGGCCGGCGGCTCTACGAGCACGCGCGCTCCATCCTCAAGGCGATGGAGGCGGCCGAGGCCGACCTGCGCCAGAGCGGCGAGCGGGTGAGCGGCCCGGTTTCTGTGGGCATGTCCTATTCCGGGGTGAAGGCGATCGGGGTGGAGCTGGTGAGCCGGGTGCTGCGCGACTACCCGCAGGTGCAGCTCGCCCTCACCGAGAGCCTCTCGGGTGCCGCCCTGCCGCACCTGCTCACCTCCGACGTGGACATGGCGCTGATCTACAACCCCCCGGCCGACCCCGCGCTGCGCCTCGAGCCGGTGCTGGAGGAGCGCATGGTCTGCGTCGGCCGGCCGGAGCTGATCGGGGCGGGGGACGGGCCGCTCACCTTCACCGAGCTGCTGGAACTGCCGATCATCCTGCTGCGCCAGGGCGTCTCGGCCCGCGCGCTGCTCGACGACGTGACCCTGCTGAAGAAGATCGAGGCCCGCGCCCGGCTGCAGATGAACTCGGTGCAGGCCATCGTCGGCTCGCTGGAGGCGGGCTTGGGCTGTCTCATCGGCACGCGGCTGTTCATGAAGGACCAGCTCGAGGCCGGCACGGTACATGCCCGGCCCATCGAGGCGCCCACCCTCTCGCGCACGCTCTACCTGTGCCACCTCGCCGCCCGGCCGCCCACCTTCGCCTCCGACGCCATCCGCGCCCTCGTGCTCTCCCTCGTGCGCCGCGAGGTGGAGGAGGGCCGCTGGGACGCCCAGCTGCTGCTCGACTGAGCCGCCCGCGCCGGGGCGCCTCACTCCTTGATGGCGCGCAGGATCACGTTGGTCTGCGCGCTCGCCACCGCCGGGATGCGGAACAGGAAGCGCTCGAGGAACGCGTTGTAGGCGTCGAGATCGGCGCAGACCACGTGCAGGTGGTAGTCCGCCTGGCCGGTGGTGGCGTAGCAGGCGCGGATCTCCTCGCGGTCGCGGATGGCGCGGATGAAGGCGGTGAGCTGCTCGGGGTCGTGCCGGGTGAGATGCACATGCACCATGGCGCGGAAGGTGAGGCCGCATTTCGTGTCATCGAGCCGCACGGTGTAGCCGCGGATCAGCCCCGCCTCCTCCAGCGCCCGCACCCGCCGCCAGCAGGAGGAGGCGGAGAGGCCGGCGCGCTCGGCCAGGTCGGCGTTGGAGATTCGGCTGTCCTCGCTCAGCGCCTTCAGGATGAGCCTGTCGGCCTGGGCCAGCTCTGGCATGATTTTCCGCCCCCATGCTGTTTTGCGGCAGCTTCCTCCAGATCACCGCCGCAGCGCAAGCAGTCTGACCGGAATTTTCAGCCGCCCCGTGGGATACTGCGAAAAACGCGGGAGGAAACGCATGACCCTTCAGGGCAGCAGCTTCGATACCTACCAGCTCGAGGACCGCTACGCGCGCAGCGCCGGCCGGGTCTGGCTCACCGGAACCCAGGCGCTGGTGCGCATCCTGCTCGACCAGGCCCGGCGCGACCGCGAGGCGGGGCTGAACACCGCCGGTTTCGTCTCCGGCTACCGCGGCTCGCCGCTGGGCGGGCTCGACCAGGAGCTCTGGCGGCAGAAAGCCCTGCTGGAGGAGGCGCGGGTCGACTTCCTGCCGGCGGTGAACGAGGACCTCGGCGCCACCGCCGTGCTCGGCGCCCAGCAGGCGGCCCTCGACCCCTCCTGCACCGCCGAGGGCATCTTCGCCATGTGGTACGGCAAGGGCCCCGGCGTCGACCGCTCGGGCGACGCGCTGCGCCACGGCAACGCCTACGGCTCCTCGCCGAAGGGCGGCGTGCTGGTGGTGGCGGGAGACGACCACGGCTGCGTCTCCTCCTCCATGCCCCACCAGTCCGACGTCGCGTTCATGAGCTGGTTCATGCCGGTGCTGAACCCGGCCTCGGTGGCCGAATACCTCTCCTTCGGCGCCTATGGCTACGCGCTCTCGCGCTTCAGCGGCACCTGGGTGGGGTTCAAGGCGATCTCGGAGACGGTGGAATCCGGCCAGTCGGTGGAGCTGCCGCCCGAGCGCGCCTTCACCATCCCCGATTTCACCCCGCCCCCCGGCGGCCTGCACGTGCGCCATTCCGACCTGCCGAGCCCGGAGATCGAGACGCGCATCGGCGCCAAGCTCGCCGCGGTGGAGGCCTTCGTGGAGGCAAACCCGCTCGACCGGCGGATCTACGACATCGAGGACGCCCGCTTCGGCATCGTGACCACCGGCAAGGGCCATCTCGACCTGATGGAGGCCCTGCGCCTGCTCGGGCTCGACGAGGCCGCCTGCCGGCGTCTCGGCATCGACATCTACAAGGTCGGCATGGTCTGGCCGCTGGCGAGGCGCGACGCGCTCGCCTTCGTGAAGGGCAAGGAGGAGGTGCTGGTCGTCGAGGAGAAGCGCGGCATCATCGAGAGCCAGTTCAAGGAATATTTCTACGACTGGCCCGGCGCGAAGCCGAAGAAGATGGTGGGCAAGCACCGCGCCGCCGGCGAGCCGCTCATCCCCTGGACCGGCGAGCTGAGCCCGCTAGCGCTCGTGCCCGTCGTCGCCGCCCGGCTGGAAGCCTTCTTCCCCGGCGAGGGGCTCACCGCCCGCGCCCGCGCCCTCACCGAAACACCCGCGCCCCTGCTCTCGCTGCCCGGCGCCACGCGCACGCCGTATTTCTGCTCCGGCTGCCCGCACAACACCTCCACGAAACTGCCCGAGGGCAGTGTCGCCGCCTCCGGCATCGGCTGCCACGTGATGGCGGGCTGGATGGGGCGCAACACGCTGGGCTACGCGCAGATGGGCGGCGAAGGCGTGCCCTGGGCCGCCGCCTCGCGCTTCCTCGGCCGCCGCCACATGTTCCAGAACCTCGGGGAGGGGACGTGGTATCACTCCGGCTCCCTCGCCATCCGCCAGGCCGTGGCGGCGGGGGCGAACATCACCTACAAGATCCTCTACAACGACGCCGTGGCGATGACCGGCGGCCAGCCGGTGGACGGGCCGGTGAGCCCCTCCGCCATCGCCCGCAGCGCCCGGGCCGAGGGCGTGGCGCGCATCGCGGTGGTCTCCGACGACATCGCCGCCCTGCCGCGCGCCGAGTTCCCCCCCGGCACCAGCTTCCATGACCGCGCCGATCTCGACCCCGTGCAGCGCGAGTTGCGCGAGGTGGAGGGCGTCTCGCTGCTGCTCTACGCCCAGACCTGCGCCACCGAGAAGCGCCGCCGCCGCAAGCGCGGCACCCTGGCCGACCCCGCGCGCTTCGCATACATCAACCCGGAGGTCTGCGAGGGCTGCGGCGACTGCTCGGTCGCCTCCAACTGCCTCAGCGTCGAGCCGCGCGAGACCGCACTGGGCGCCAGGCGCCGCATCAACCTCTCGTCCTGCAACA
Source organism: Oceanicella sp. SM1341 (assembly GCF_003448965.1). Classification (GTDB taxonomy): domain Bacteria; phylum Pseudomonadota; class Alphaproteobacteria; order Rhodobacterales; family Rhodobacteraceae; genus Paroceanicella. The sequence continues at coordinate 24,070 of NZ_QRGC01000041.1, read as the reverse complement.
AGGATTTCTCCTGCCTCGAGGGTTTCTGCCCCAGCTTCGTCACCGTGGAGGGCGGGCGCCGCCGCCGCCCCGCGCCGATGGGGCTCGACCTCGACACCCTGCGCACCGGCCTGCCCGCGCCGGCGCGCCCCGACCTCTCCCGCCCCTTCGAGCTGCTGGTGGCCGGGGTAGGGGGCACCGGCGTGGTCACCGTCGGCGCCCTCGTCACCATGGCCGCCCATCTCGAGGGCAAGGGGGCGAGCGTGCTCGATTTCACCGGCTTCGCGCAGAAGTTCGGCACCGTTCTGGGCTACGTGCGCATCGCCGCCCGGCCCGACGAGCTGCACCAGGTGCGCATCGAGGCCCGCGCCGCCGACGCGGTGATCGGCTGCGACGCGGTGGTGCTCTCCTCGCCGAAAGCCTCGCAGCACCTGCGCCCCGGCACCGGCGTGGTGCTCAACCGCGCCGAGATGCCCACCGGCGACATCGTGCTGCACCGCGACGCCTCGCTGCGCCTGCCCGAGCGCGAGGCGCTGATCGCCGCCACCGTGGGCGCCGAGCACGTCCTCGCCTTCGACGCCAACGCCGCCGCCGAGCGGCTGGTGGGCGACGCGGTCTTCGCCAACATCCTGCTGCTCGGCGCCGCCTTCCAGCAGGGCCTCGTGCCGGTGAGCGAGGCGGCGCTGAAACAGGCCATCCTGCTCAACGCCGTCGCGGTGGAGAAGAACGCCACCGCCTTCGACCTCGGCCGCGTGCTCGCCGCCACGCCCGAGGCCCTCGCCGAGGCGCTGGCCGAGGCCCCGCCGCCTGCCACCACCCTCGATGCGCTTCTGGCCGACCGTACCGCCCGGCTCACCGCCTACCAGAACGCCGCCTTCGCCGCCCGCTACACCGCCCGCATCGCCCGGCTGCGCGCCGCCCTGCCGGATGCGGACGACGCGCTCATCGCCGCCGCCGCCCGCCAGCTCTACCGCCTCATGGCGGTGAAGGACGAATACGAGGTCGCCCGCCTGCACACCGACGGCACCTTCGAGGCCGAACTCGCCGAGGTGTTCGAGGGCGACTACAAGGTGCATTACCACCTCGCCCCGCCGCTGCTGCCGCTGGGGCGCGACGCGGCCGGCCGCCCGCGCAAGCGCCGCTTCGGGCCCTGGCTGCGCCCCGCCCTCGGCCTGCTCGCCCGCCTCAAGCCCCTGCGCGGCACCCCGTTCGACCCCTTCGCCCTGAGCGCCGACCGCCGGCTCGACCGCGACCTCCTCGCCTGGTACGAGCGCCTGCTCACCCAAGTCGAGCAGAGCTTCGACCCCGCCGACCCCGAGCCCTCCCGCGCCCTGCTCGACGCCCCGTCCGAGATCCGCGGCTACGGCCCCGTGCGCCACGAGGCGGCGGAGCGCGTGATGAAAGCCCACCCCGCCACCTGAAACGCGCGGAGGCGCCAGCCGCAGCTCAGGAGGAATCCGCCGCCCCCGGGCGGCGGTCCGCATGCTTCCCCTCGCCACGCTTGACCGCAATACCGACCGGTTGGTATGGTGAGTCGCAACACTGGGAGGCATGCGATGGCCGGGACGGCACTTCGACAGGGCGCGCGCCGGGGCGCGCGGGAGAAACTGCTGGAGGCAGCGCTCGCCCTCATCCGCGCCCAGGGCTTCGCCGCCACCAGCGTCGACGCGCTCTGCGCCGCGGCGGGGGTGACAAAGGGCGCCTTCTTCCACCATTTCCGCTCCAAGGAAGACCTCGGCGTCGCCGCCGCCGCGCATTGGTCGGAGGTCACCGGCGCGCTGTTCGAGGCCGCCGCCTACCATGACGCGCCGGGCCCCGCGGCCCGGGTGCTCGCCTATGTCGGCTTCCGGCGCGCGCTGATCTCCGGCGGGCTGGCCGAGTTCACCTGCCTCGTCGGCACCATGGCGCAGGAGGCGTTCGACTCGAGCCCCGCCATCCGCGCCGCCTGCTGGGCCAGCATCTCCGGCCATGCCGCCACGCTCGTCCCCGACATCGAGGCCGCCCTCGCCGCCCGGGGCAGGGACGGCGAGAGCGCCGAGAGCCTCGCGCTCCACACCCAGGCGGTGCTGCAGGGCGCCTTCATCCTCGCCAAGGCCAGCGGCGAGCCGGCCCGCGCGGTGGAAAGCATCGACCACCTCTCGCGCTATCTCTGCCTCCTCCTTACCGACGAGAGCCCGGACAAGATACTGAAAACCCAGGGAGAAACGCCATGACCGCCCCGGCCCACGAGCTCGTGCTCGACCGCCTCCTCGCCGCCCCGCGCGCCGCCGTCTGGCGCTGCTGGACCGAACCCGACCTGCTCAAGCAGTGGTACTGCCCCGCGCCCTGGACGATCGCCTCGGCCCAGGTCGACCTGCGCCCCGGCGGCGCCAGCCACATCGTGATGCGCAGCCCGGAGGGCGAGGAGTTCCCCAACCGCGGCGTCTACCTCGAGGTGGAGGAGGGCTCCCGCCTCGTGTTCACCGACGCCTATACCGAGGCCTGGGTGCCCTCGGCCAAGCCCTTCTTCACCGGCATCATCACCCTTGCCGACGAGGGCGCCGGCACCCGCTACATCGCCCGCGGCCGGCACTGGAGCGCGGAGGATTGCGAGACCCACGACAAGATGGGTTTCCACGAGGGCTGGGGCAAAAGCGCCGACCAGCTCGAGGCCCTGGCCGCCACGCTCTGAGACGGCCCCCGGGGCAGGCGGCGGCAAGATCGCCCCCCGGGGTCCACACCACAGGCACGGACCCGCGCGCCATCCGGCCGCGGCACCCCCAAGGGAGGACGAACATGACGCCGATATCCGTTGCAACCCCACCCGATGCCGCCGCACCGGGCCGCCCGCCACGCAGCGCCCCGCCACCGGCGACCGCGACGGGCCCGGCCCCCGCCGCCCCCACCGTCTCCGTCGCCACCTGCCTTTGGTTCGACGGCACCGGCGAGGAGGCGGCCGCGCTCTACACCGCGCTCATCCCCGGCTCGCGCATCACCGGGCGGGTGCCGCCCGCGCCCGACGCCCCGGCGCTGCTGGTGAGCTTCACCCTCGCCGGCACGCCCTACCAGGCGCTGAACGGCGGGCCGATGTTCCGCCACGGCGAGGCGGCCTCGATCGCCGTCACCACGCCGGACCAGGCCGAGACCGACCGGCTCTGGGACGCGCTCACCGCCGATGGCGGCAGCCTGGGGCGCTGCGGCTGGCTGCGCGACCGCTTCGGCCTCTCCTGGCAGATCGTGCCCGAGGCGCTGCCGCGCCTGCTCGCGGCACCGGGGCCGGGGGCCTCGGCCCGGGTGAGGGAGGCGATGATGGCCATGGGCCGGATCGACATCGCCGCCCTCGAGGCCGCGGCGGCGGCGGAGGGCGTGGCATGAGCTATGTCGACGGTTTCGTCCTCGCCGTGCCGCTGGCCCGCCGCGAGGCGTTCATCGCCCATGCAAGCTTCGCCGCCACGATCTTCCGCGAGCATGGCGCGCTCTCGGTGATGGAGTGCTGGGCCGACGACGTGCCCGAGGGCAAGCTCACCTCCTTCCCCATGGCGGTGAAGCTGGAGCCGGGCGAGGCGGTGGTGTTCAGCTGGATCACCTGGCCCTCGCGCGCCGCGCGCGACGCCGGCATGAAGGCGGTGATGGAGGACCCCCGCATGGACGCCGACATGGCCGCGATGCCCTTCGACGGCAAGCGGATGATCTTCGGCGGCTTCATCCCGGTGGTGGAGGCCTGAGCCCGCCGGTCCCGGGGCGGCCCCCGCCCCGGCAAGCCCCGGAGGCTCAGTGCACCGCCCAGGCCAGCACCGGGGCGAGGGCGACGTTCAGCAGCCCCACCAGCACCATGACGAGCCCGGCCACCGAGCCCTCGGTGGCTCCCAGCTGGTGCGCCCGCGCCGTGCCCGCGCCATGCGCCCCCACCCCGAGGAAGGCACCCCGCGCCAGCGCCGAGCGCAGCGGCAGCCAGGCGATCACGAGATCGCCGAGCGCCGCCCCCAGCACCCCGGTCATCACCACGAAGACCGCCGTGAGGTCGGGCACCCCGCCGATATCCGCCGAGACCTCCATCGCGAAGGGCGTGCTGATCGAGCGCGGAAGCAGGCTCAGCCGCAGCGTGTCGTCGAGCCCGAGCAGGCTCGCCATGCCCCAGCTCACCCCGATCGCCGTGGCGCTGCCCGCCACCATGCCGAGGGCCAGCACCGGCCAGTGGCTGCGGATCAGCGCGCGCTGCTCCCAGATCGGCACGGCGAAGGCCACGGTGGCGGGGCCGAGCATCATGATCATCCAGCCGGTGCCGCCGATATAGTCGCGGTAGGTCTCGTGCAGGGCCAGCACCACCAGCATCACCAGCGCCGGGGTGACCGCGAGCGGCATCAGCCACCAGCGCGGCCAGCGCCGGTACACCTGCCGCGAGACGAGGTAGAAGCCGATGGTGACCGCCGACCAGCCGGCCACCGCGGCCCAGGGATCAAGCGAGGACAGCAGCCCGCTCATGGCGCATCCTCCAGCGATAGCCGAGCTCGACGGTGAGCGCGGTCACCGCCATCACCGAGAGCGTGCCGACCAGGATCACCGCCAGCACCTTCAGCCCCAGCAGGCCGAGGAACTCGCGATGCTCCAGCACCGCCAGCACCGCCGGCACGAAGAACAGCAGCATCTCCGCCAGCAGCCAGTTCGCCCCGCGCCGCACGCTCGACACGCACAGCCGGCGGCGCGCCAGCAGCACCAGCACCGCGGCCAGCGCCACGATGCTGCCGGGCAGCGGCAGGCCGGTGAGCCGCACCAGCGCCTCGCCGGCGGCCCAGAAGGCGATGAGGATACCCACCTGCAGCAGCCGGCTGCGATGCGCGGCCCGGCGCAGGCGGATCGAGACGGATCTTGTGGACATAAGGCAGCTCCGAGAATGGGTCTCCGGCTCCTCCCCCTTGGCTCCACACATGGCACCGCGGCATGCATTCTTCAAATGACTTGTCTGACTGGATTTCATTCCATATGAGAATACTCATGGAATTCCGCACCCTCAGGGCCTTCGTGGAGGTGGTGCGCGCCGGCGGCTTCAGCCGGGCCGCGGCGCGCCTCAACGCCACGCAATCCACCGTCAGCAAGGCGGTGCGCCAGCTCGAGGACGAGCTCGGCCTGCCGCTGCTCGACCGGATCGGCCATCGCAGCAGCCTCACCGCGGCGGGGGAGGTGGTCTACCAGCGCGGCCTCACCCTGCTGGCGGACCGCGACACGCTGCTCACCGAGCTGCGCGAGCTCGCCGGCCTCAGCCGCGGCGCGCTGCGCCTGGGCCTGCCACCCATCGGCTCCAGCCTGCTGTTCGCGCCGGTGTTCACCACCTACCGCCAGCGCTACCCCGGCGTGGAGATCCGCCTCGTCGAGCACGGCTCCGACCGGCTGGAGGACCTGCTGCGCGCCGGCGAGATCGACCTCGCGGCCTCGCTGCTGCCGGTGTCCGAGGAGTTCGACTGGCAGCCGGTGCGCCGCGAGCCGCTGGAGGCGCTGGTCTCGCCGGGCTCGCCCTTCGCCGGCCGCGCGCGGGTGACGCTGTCGGAGCTGCGCGCGATGCCCTTCATCCTGTTCGAGAGCGGCTTCGCCCTCAACCGCATCATCCTCGACGCCTGCCGCCGCGAGGGGTTCGAGCCCGAGGTGGCGGCGCGCAGCAGCCAGATCGACTTCATCGCCGAGCTCGCCGCCGCCGGGCTGGGTGTGGCCTTCCTGCCGCGGATGATCGCCGGCCAGCGCGGCCACCTGCCGGTGGCGCGCATCCCGCTCGACCAGCCGGGCACCGACTGGGACATGGCCATGCTCTGGCGCCGGGGCGCCTACATCCCCCATGCCGCCCGGGCCTGGCTCGACATCGCCCGCGAAACCCGGCCCCCCTCCTGAGCGGCGCCCGAGGCCCCGGCGGGGGCGGCCCCTCCCTCGGGTCTCCGGCCCTGCGCCGCCGCTTGCCGAGCGCCCGCGCGCGCGGGGCGGGCTCAGAGGTCGTGGTGCAGGCGCAGCAGGTCGGTGGTCACGCCGAGGCGAGTGGTCCAGCCGGCGGGGATGATCTCGTCGCGCCCGAAGCCGCAGCGCCGGTAGAGCCGGATCGCCACCGCGTTCTCAGGCACCACGTGCAGCCAGAGGCAGCCGCCGGGCTTCTCCGCCGCCATCAGCGCGACAAGGGCGGGCAGGGCGCGCCCGCCCACGCCCGCGCCGCGGCGCAGGGTGGCGAATTCCTCCAGCTTCGGCCGCGGCCCGTTGCAGCCCGAGAGATAGGCGAAGGCCATCGGCTCCGCCCCCTCGGCCCAGACGAACAGCCGCCGGTCGGTGCCGGTGAGCGCCTCCTCCAGCCGGTCGCGCGGCACCGCCTCGAGCACGGCGAAGAACTGCGGGTCGGTCAGCACCGCCTCCACCGCGTCGATCTCGCCGGGCAGGGCGCGGCGCCAGTGAGCTTCGGTCATCGCATCCTCCGGTGAGCGTGGGCGCGCGTTCTGCATGCCGGAACACCAGGCGCCACAGCGCCCGGCGGGAATGAACAACGCGGCCCCCCGGGGGGAGGCCGCGTCGCGAGGTCAGGGCCCGGGAGGGGCCGGGCGTTCAGCCGATGATGGCGTTCAGCGTGGCCGAGGGGCGCATCACCGCCGCGGTCTTCTCCGGGTCGGTGTGGAAGTAGCCGCCGAGATCGGCCGGCTTGCCCTGTGCCGCGGCCAGCTCGGCCACGATCTTGTCGGCATTCTCCTTCAGCGCCGCGGCGATGGGGGCGAAATGCGCCGCCAGCTCCGCGTCCGTGCCCTGCTGCGCCAGCGCGTCGGCCCAGTAGAGCGCGAACCAGAAGTGGCTGTCGCGGTTGTCGGGCTGGCCCACGCGGCGGCTGGGCGAGCGGTTGTCGTCGAGGATGCCCTGGGTCGCGATGTCCACCGCCTCGCCCAGCACCTTCGCCTTCGCGTTGCCCTTCGCCGCGGCGAGGAACTTCAGGCTCTCGCCGAGCGCGCAGAACTCGCCAAGGCTGTCCCAGCGCAGGTGGTTTTCCTCCACCAGCTGCTGCACGTGCTTGGGCGCCGAGCCGCCGGCGCCGGTCTCGAACAGCCCGCCGCCCTGCATCAGCTTCACGATGGAGAGCATCTTCGCCGAGGTGCCGAGCTCGAGGATCGGGAACAGGTCGGTCAGGTAGTCGCGCAGCACGTTGCCGGTGATCGCGATCGAGGTCTCGCCCTTGCGGATGGTCTCGAGGGTGAGGCGCGTCGCCTCGCGCGGGGCGAGGATGAGGAACTTGTCCGCGACACCCTTCGCCGCGAGGATCGGCTTCACCAGCTCGATGAGCTCGGCGTCATGCGCGCGGGCGGCGTCGAGCCAGAAGATCGCCTGGCAGCCCTCGGCGGCCTGGCGCTCGATGGCGAGGTTCACCCAGTCCTCGATCGGGGCGCGGCGCGCGGAGGCCGAGCGCCAGATGTCGCCCGCTTCCACCGCGTGCTCGTGCAGCACGTCGCCGTTGGCCAGCACCATGCGCACCGTGCCGGCGGAGGGGATCTCGAAGGTGGTGGGGTGGGAGCCGTACTCCTCCGCCTTCTGCGCCATCAGGCCGATGTTCTGCACCGTGCCGGCGGTGGCGGGGTCGAGCGCGCCGGTTTCCTTGAAGTAGGCGATGGTCTCGTCATAGACCGGGGCGTAGGAATTGTCCGGGATCACGCAATTGGTGTCGGCTTCCTTGCCGTCCGGGCCCCAGCCCTTGCCGCCGGCGCGGATCAGCGCGGGCATCGAGGCGTCGATGATCACGTCCGAGGGCACGTGCAGGTTGGTGATGCCCTTGTCGGAATTGACCATGTACATCGGCGGGCCGGCCTCGATGGCCGCCTTCACCGCCGCTTCCAGCTCCGGCTGGCCCTTGATGCGGGCCATCAGGTCGCCGATGCCGGAGTTGGGGTTCACGCCCGCGGCCTTCAGCTCGGCGCCGAATTTCTCGAACACCGGCTTGAGGAATTCCTTCACCGCGTGGCCGAAGATGATCGGGTCGGAGACCTTCATCATCGTGGCCTTCATGTGCAGCGAGAACAGGATGCCCTCGGCCTTGGTGGCCGCGATCTGCTCGGCGAGGAAGGCATCGAGCGCCTTCGCGGACATGAAGGTGGCGTCCACCACCGTGCCCTCGGGGAAGCTCACGCCCTCCTTGAGCACGGTCACCGAGCCGTCGGCGCCCACCAGCTCGATCTTCGCGGGCCCCGCCTGGGCGGCGGTGAGCGTGGCGGATTTCTCGTTGGAGAAGAAGTCGCCGCCCGACATCGAGGAGACATGGGTCTTCGAATCGGCGCTCCAGCTGCCCATGGAATGCGGGTTGGCCTGGGCGAACTTCTTCACCGCCACGGCGGCGCGGCGGTCGGAGTTGCCCTCGCGCAGCACCGGGTTCACCGCCGAGCCCTTGATGGCGTCGTAGCGGGCGCGGGCCTGCTTCTCGGCATCGGTCGCGGGCGCCTCGGGGTAGTCGGGCAGGGCATAGCCCTGGGCCTGCAGTTCCTTCACCGCGGCCACCAGCTGGGGCACGGAGGCCGAGATGTTCGGCAGCTTGATCACGTTGGCCTCGGCCGTCTTCACCAGCTCGCCCAGCACGGCGAGGTCGTCGGACTGGCGCTGCGCCTCGGTGAGCGCCTCGGGGAAGGCGGCGATGATGCGGCCGGCGAGCGAGATGTCCCGCGTGCCCACGCTCACCCCGGCCGCGGCGGCGAAGCTGCGGATGATCGGGAGCAGCGAGGCGGAGGCAAGCTCCGGCGCTTCGTCGACTTTGGTATACACGATATCGGGGGTGTTCGGTTCAGCCATGAGTTCCAAGCCTTTCTAGAGCTGGCGAAAGCTAACCGAAGCCGCGCCGGAGGTCTACCGACTGCGACACGCGAAACGGCCCGCCGCGCCGGAAAGGGGTGAGTCGCGCCGGTTTCCGCGCCGGCGAGGGCCGCCCGCCCCGCCCCGGCGCCCGGCCGCCCCGCGCGGGGGCCCGGCTGGACGGGGCCGGAATTGCCTTTTGCTCCAGCTACTTGCACTGCACGCACACGTTGACGTCACGGAAAAACTTCCCGCGCGACGCGACGAGGGGCATGGACATTCCCCTCCGGTGCACCACAGTACACACCCGACGCCTCCGGCCAACGAGCCGGAGCCCGGCGGCCCCCGGCTGGGAGGGGGGAGACCGCCGGAAGGGGGCGTTGTCGACCATTCCGGTCGGCGTCATGGCCATGTTCCGAGTCTGCCCAGAGACGCCCTCCGGACAAATGAATCTGCGCGCGCGGGCTGCCCCGCCGCCCGAGACCTAGGGAGGGAAGCGGTATGGATCCGACCATGGGAACCGCCACTTTGCTTATCATCGCGCTCTTGTCAGTCCTCGCACTGCTGGCGCTCATTCTCTACGCCCGCATGCATGCCTTCGTGGCCCTGGTGCTCATGAGCCTCGTGGTGGCCATCGTCACCGGCGTGCCGTTCGCGGACGTGGTTCCCACATTGCTCGACGGCTTCGGCAAGACGCTGGCCAGCGTCGGCCTGCTGGTGGGCTTCGGCGCCATGATCGGCCGGCTGCTCGAGGTGAGCGGCGGCGCCCAGGTGCTGGCCGACAGGCTGGTAGGGCTCTTCGGCGAGAAGCGGGCGCCGCTGGCACTCGGCGTCGCCTCGCTGCTCTTCGGCATCCCGATCTTCTTCGACGCGGGCCTCGTGGTGATGCTGCCGGTGATCTTCGTGGTTGCCCGGCGCTTCGGCGGCTCGCTGCTGCTCTACGCCATGCCGGCGGCGGGCGCCTTCGCCATCATGCACGCCTTCGTGCCGCCGCACCCCGGGCCGGTGGCCGCGGGCACGCTGCTCGGGGCGGACATCGGCCTGCTGGTGATCGTGGGCCTCATCCTCGCCATCCCCACCTGGTACATCTCGGCCTATCTCTTCGGCACCGCCATCGGCCGCCGGGTGAATGTCGAGATCCCCAAGCTCGACGCCCCGGCCGCGAGCGGCGTGCCCGCCCCCACGCTGGGCACGGTGCTGTTCATCCTGCTGCTGCCGCTGGTGCTGATCTTCCTCAACACCGGCCTCTCCACCCTGCAGTCCTCCGGCGCCATTGAGGGCGGCGGCCCGGTGTTCGACTTCCTGCTGATGATCGGCCAGACCCCCGTGGCCCTGCTGATCACCGTTCTGGCGGCGATCTTCATCTTCGCGAAGGGCCGCAGCCTCGGCGAGATCGAGGAGCTGTGCAACGCCTCGCTCGGGCCGGTCTGCGCCATCATCCTGGTCACCGGCGCGGGCGGCATGTTCGGCGGCGTTCTGCGTGCCAGCGGCATCGGTGACGCGCTGGCCGGCAGCCTGTCCGACCTCGGCCTGCCGATCATCGTGGCGGCCTTCGTGCTGGCCCTCGGCCTGCGCGTGGCGCAGGGCTCGGCCACGGTGGCGCTCACCACCACCGCCGGGCTCATCGCCCCCACGGTCTCGGCCGCCACCGACCTCAGCCAGCTCGACCTGTGCTTCATCGTGATCGCCATCGCCGCGGGCTCCACCGCGCTGAGCCACGTGAACGATTCGGGCTTCTGGCTGGTGGGCCGCTTCCTCGGCATGGACGAGAAGACCACGCTGAAAACCTGGACGGTGATGGAAACCATCATCGGCGTGGTGGGCTTCGCCCTCGCCTTCGCCGGCTCGCTCATCTTCTGAGCCCCGGCGCCACGGGCCCGACACCAACGCGCGGCCGCCCCCCGGGGCGGCCCGCTGCGTTTCAGGGCGCCGCCACGCGCCCGTAGCGGGAGAGTATCGTCTCGATACTGTCCTTCTTCTCCTCGAGATCCGCCCTGTCGGCCACCGCGCCGAGGTGATGCGCCATCAGCGCGGTTGCCCGCTCCGCGTCGCCCGCGCGGATGGCGGCGATGATCTGGGAGTGCTCGTCCACCGCGCAATCCGAGGAGTGGCTGCGCCCGAAGGTGGCGATGATCAGCGAGCACCGCGTCACGATTTCAGAGACATAGCGCGCCAGCACCGCGTTGCCGGTAAGCTCGGCCATCAGCGTGTGGAACTCGCCCGCGAGCCGGATCGACACCGGCCCGTCCTTGCCCAGCACCGCCTTTTCCGAGCGCACATGCGCCTCCAGCGCGTCGTAGCCGGTGGCGGGCATGCGGTCGATCAGCTTCAGCACCACCTCGCGCTCCAGGCAGTGGCGCACCTCGAAGATCTGCCGCGCCTCCTCCAGCGAGGGCTCGGCCACGAAGGCGCCGCGGTTGCGCTTCGTCACGATCAGCCCCTCGTTTTCCAGCCGCACGAAGGCATGGCGCACGATGGTGCGGCTCACGCCGAACTGGTCGCCCACCGTGTCCTCCGGCAGGCGCATGCCCGGCTGCAGCGCCTGCTCGATGATCGCCCGCCGCAGCAGGTCATACACGGCATCGCTCAGGGTGTTCTTCTGCGCTTCACTCATGGGGTCACTTCGCGGTCCGAGGGAGCGCCTTTCTAGTGTATCCCAAAAAATCTGTCAATTGGATACAATTTGCTTGCCAGATCGCATCCACACGGCGTAGGAGTCGGATCGTATCCAATTAACCAAAGCAGTGACATACGATTCGCAGCAACAGGGAGCCCGCGATGACACCGAAAAACCTGGCCCTCGCCTCCGCGCTCGCCCTTGCGACCATGCTGGGCGGAGCGGCCGCGCAGGCCGAGAACGTGCTGAAATGGGGCGCGAACCGCGACATCGGCTCGCTCGACCCCTATTCCTACGGCGACAGCTTCACCATCAACGTGCTCAACCACGTCTACGAGGGGCTGGTGCGCTACAATCGCGAGCTGAAGATCGAGCCCGCCCTCGCCACCTCCTGGGAGATCCTCGAGGATGGCGTCACCTGGCGCTTCCACCTGCGCGAGGGTGTCACCTTCCACAACGGCAACCCCTTCACCGCCGATGACGTGCTCGCCTCCCTCGCCCGGGTGAGCGACCCCGCCTCGCCGCTCAAGGGCAACCTGCCGGCCTACGTGAGCGCCGAGGTGGTCGACCCGCTCACCATCGACATCACGCTCAACGGCACCTACCCGCTGCTGCTCAACGACCTCACCAACATCCACATCTTCGACAAGGAATGGCTGGTCGAGCACGGCGCGGAGAAGCCCACCGACATCGGCGCCGGCGTGGAGGGCTATGCCACCTACAACGCCAACGGCACCGGCCCCTTCATGGTCGAGAGCCGCCAGCCCGATGCGAAGACCGTCTTCGTGAAGAACCCGGGCTGGTGGGACACGCCGCAGCACAACATCGACCGCATCGAGTTCACCCCGGTCACCTCGGCGGCGACGCGCGTGGCGGCCCTTCTCTCCGGCGAGATCGACTTCACCAACGACGCCCCGGTGCAGGACCTGCCGCGGCTCGAGGCCGCCCCGGGCGTGAACGTGCTCGAGGGCGTGGACCTGCGCACGGTGATGATCGGCTTTCCCTTCCGCGAGACGCTGGCCAGCGGCGCGCCCAACCCCTTCTCCGACATCCGCGCCCGCGAGGCGCTCTACGACGCGATCGACCTCGAGCTGATCCACGCCAGGGTGATGCGCGGCAAGTCCCGCGTGGCCGGCGCCACCGTGGCACCGCAGATCCCCGGCTACGCGCCCGAGCTCGACTCCGTGCCGGCCTATGACCCGGAGAAGGCCAGGGCCCTGCTGGCCGAGGCCGGGGTGCCCGAGGGGCTGGAGTTCCAGTTCAACTGCGTCTCCGACGGGCTGGTGAACGAGGAGCAGTTCTGCCAGGCCATCGCCGCCATGTGGGCGCGCATCGGCCTGAAACCGCAGCTCGACGTCGCCCCCCGCGCGGTCCAGACGCCGAAGCGCACCAACGGCCAGACCGACATCTACACCCTCGGCTGGGCCACGCTGCCGATGCTCGACGCCTACTCGCCCCTGCTGCAGATCTTCCACACCAAGGAGGGCAATGCCGGCGTGTTCAACTGGGGCGGCTGGTCCTTCCCCGAGCTCGACGCGCTGATCGACGCCGCGGGCTCCGAGCTCGACACCGAAAAGCGGCTGGCGATGGAGACCGAGGCGCTCGCCATCGTGAAGCGGGAGTTCATCATGCTGCCGCTGCACCAGCAGCCGATGGCCTGGGCCACCACCGACGCGGTGAAGCAGATGCCGCTCTTCCCCGACAACAAGCCGCGCCTTTGGTACGCGCAGATGTAAGGGCCCCGGCCCCGAGGAGACCCCAGCCATGCTCGCCTTTCTCATCAAGCGCACGGCAAACGCCGCCCTGGTGATGCTCGCCGTGGCCCTGCTCGCCTTCCTGATCTTCCGGTTCTTCGGCGACCCGGTGGAGATGATGGTCAACGAGCAGGCCACCCAGGCCGACCGGGCAGAGCTGCGCGAGCGGCTGGGCCTCAACGACGGGTTCGCCACCCAGTACCTGCGCTTCGTCGCACACGCGGCGCAGGGCGATTTCGGCATCTCCTACCGCAACCAGCAGGACGTGATGACCCTGATCGGCGAGCGCTTCCCCGCCACGTTCGAGCTGGTGCTGGTGGCCACGGTGATCTCGCTCGTGCTCGGCATCCCGCTGGGGGTGATCACCGCCGTCTACCGGCGCTCGAAACTGGCCGACGCGCTGCAGATCGGCTCGATCGTGGGGGTGTCGCTGCCCAGTTTCGTCACGGGCATCCTGCTCATCCTCGCCTTCTCGGTGAGCTTGGGCTGGCTGCCGGCCTTCGGGCGCGGCGAGACGGTGGACATCGGCTGGTGGAGCACGGGGCTGCTCACCCCCTCCGGCCGGGCGGCGCTGGTGCTGCCGGCGCTCTCGCTCTCCACCTTCCAGGTCACGCTGGTGATGCGGCTGGTGCGCGCGGAGATGCTCGAGACCCTGCGCACCGATTACGTGAAGTTCGCCCGCGCCCGCGGCGTGCCCGCGGCCCGCATCCACTGGCGCCACGCGCTGCGCAACTGCCTGATGCCGGTCATCACCCTCACCGGCATGCAGATCGGCAATCTCATCGCCTTCGCCCTCGTCACCGAGACCGTATTCCAGTGGCCGGGCATGGGGCTGCTGTTCATCCAGGCGGTGACCTTCGTCGATATCCCGGTGATGGCGGCCTACCTGATGCTGGTCTCCTTCATCTTCGTGCTGCTCAACACCTGTGTCGACATCACCTACGCCTGGGTCGACCCCCGCCTGCGCGACGACACCGCGAAGGCCGGAGGCGGCAATGGCTGACATCTCCCACCCCGACGCCCCCGCCCGCGAGGACACCGCCATGCCCCCCACCTCCCGGCGCTTCCGCCTGCTGCCCGCCGCCTGGGCCGACAGCGACCTGTGGTTCTCCTTCCGCAGCCACCCCAGCGCGGTCTTCGCCGCCTGCCTGCTGGCACTCATCGCGCTCACCGCGCTGTTCGCGCCGCTCATCGCGCCGCAAAACCCCTACGACCTCGCGGCGCTGGAGCTGTGGAACGCCGAGCTGCCGCCGCTCTGGGCCGAGAGCGGGCAATGGCCCTACCTGCTGGGCACCGACACGCAAGGGCGCGACATCCTCTCGGCCATCCTCTACGGCTCGCGCGTCTCGCTGGTGATCGGCCTCGCCTCGGTGGTGGCGGCGCTCGCCGTGGGGCTCACGCTCGGGCTCGTCGCCGGATATTTCGGCGGCTGGGTGGACAACATCATCATGCGGGCGGGGGACGTGCTCCTCTCCATGCCCTTCATCCTCATCGCCATCCTGATCTCGGCGATGGCCACCGCGGCGCTGCCCGCCGGGCTGAAGGGGCTGCTCGCGCTGCCCATCCTCGTCATCGCCATCGCCGTGCCCTCCTGGGTGCAATACGCCCGCACCGTGCGCGCCTCGGCCATGGTGGAGCGGCGGCGCGAATACGTGCAGGCGGCGCGGCTCATCCGGGTGAAGCCCTGGCGCATCATGCTCCACCACATCCTGCCCAACACGCTCACGCCCGTGATGGTGGCCGCCACGCTCAACTTCGGCCTCGCGATCCTGTCGGAGGCGACCCTCTCCTTCCTCGGCGTCGGCATGCCGCCCGACCAGCCCTCCCTCGGCACGCTGATCCGGGTGGGCAACCAGTACCTGTTCTCCGGCCTGTGGTGGATCGTCGTGTTCCCCTCCGTGCAGCTCTGCCTGATCGTGCTCTGCGTGAACATGATCGGCGACTGGCTGCGCGACGCCCTCAACCCGAAACTGAGATGATCGCCATGACCAGCCTGCTCCTGCGCAACACCCGCCCGATGGGCGCCGCCGCCACCGACATCGCCATCCTCGACGGGCGCTTCGCCGCCCCCGGCGCCCCGCTGCCCGAGGGCACGCAGGTGATCGACTGCGCAGGCGCCATCCTCGCCCCCGGCCTCGTCGAGGCGCACACCCATCTCGACAAGTCGCTCCTCGGCCTGCCCTGGTACCGCAACGAGGTCGGCCCCCGCCTGATCGACAAGATCGAGAACGAGCGCGCGGTGAAGGTCTCCCTCGGCCTCCACCCGCAGGTACAGTCCGAGCGCCAGGCGCTGCTCTCGGTCTCCAGGGGCACCACCCATATCCGCTCGCATGTCGACGTGGACACCGAGCACGGGCTCGCCGGCATCGAGGGCGTGGCCGAAACCCGCGCGCGGCTCGCCGGCATCGTCGACATCGAGATCGTCGCCTTCCCGCAGTCCGGCATGATGATCCGCCCCGGCACCGCCGAGCTGATGGATGCCGCCCTCTCCGCCGGCGCCGACGTGGTGGGCGGGCTCGACCCCTGCGGCATCGACCGTGACCCGAAAGCCCATCTCGACGTGGTCTTCGCCCTGGCGCAAAAGCACGGCAAACCGGTCGACATCCACCTGCATGAGCGCGACGCCCTCGGCGCCTTCTCCATGGAACTGATCCTGGAGCGCACGAAGGCCCTCGGCATGGAAGGGCTCGTAACCGTCTCCCACGCCTTCTGCCTCGGCATGGCCGACCGCGCCGCCGCCGCCGCCCTCACCGAGGCGCTGGCCGAGGCGCGGGTGCACATCATCACCACGGCGCCGGCCTCCACCGCGGTGCCGGCGGTGAAGGAACTCGCCGCCGCGGGCGTGCTCACCGGCGCGGGCTCCGACGGCATCCGCGACACATGGGGGCCGTATGGCAACGCCGACATGCTGGAGCGCGCCATGCTCGTCGGCCTGCGCAACAACCTGCGCCGGGATGACGAGCTGGCCCTTGCCTTCGACATCTGCACCAGAGGCGGCGCCGCGATCATGGCGCTCCCCGGCTACGGCCTCGCGCCGGGCGACCGGGCCGACGCGGTGCTGCTTTCCGGCGAGACCCTGGCCGAGGCCATCGTCACCCGCGCCCCGCGCCCGCTGGTGGTAAAGGGCGGCCGGGTGGTGGCGCGAGCCGGCGCAGCCCTGCGCCCCGCGCCATGAGCCCGCGCACCCTCATCACCGCCCGCTGGCTGGTCGGCCACGAGGCCGGCACCCACGTGCTGCACGAGCATGGCGAGCTGGTGATCGAGGGCAGCCGCGTGCTCCACGCGGGCCCCCGTTTCGAGGGCCATGTCGACCGGCGCATCGACCATGGCGAGGCGCTGATCTCCCCCGGCTTCATCGATCTCGACGCGCTGTCGGACCTCGACACCACCATCCTTGGCTTCGACAACGGCCCCGCCTGGGCCACCGGCCGCGTCTGGCCGATGAGCTACGTCGAGCGCGGTCCGTACGAGATGTACACGCCCGACGAGCTCGCCTTCCAGAAGCGCTTCGCCTTCGCCCAGCTCATCCGCAACGGCATCACCACCGCCCTCCCCATCGCCTCGCTCTTTTACCGCGCCTGGGGCGAGACGGTGGCGGAGTTCGAGGCCGCGGCCGATGCGGCCGAGGAGCTGGGCCTGCGCGTCTACCTCGGCCCCGCCTGCCGCACCGGCGGCCAGGTGGTCACCGCCCCGGGCGAGATCGGCACGCTTTACGACGAGGCCCGCGGCATGGCGGGGCTGGAGGAGGCCGCCCGTTTCGCCGCGCGCATCGACGGCCGGGCAGGGGGCCGCATCCGCGCCATGTTCGCCCCCGACCGTATCGAGACCTGCACCGCCGGTTTCCTCACCCGCACCGCCGCCCTCGCCGCCGAGATGGACGCGCCGGTGCGCCTGCACTGCCTGCAATCGCCCACCGAGGTGGCGCTCGTGGCCCGCCAGCACGGCTGCACCCCGGTCGAATGGCTCGAGCGCCTCGGCGTGCTCTCCCCCCGCTGGCTGCTGCCGCACGGCACGCAGGCGCGCGGCCGCGATTTCGCCATCCTGCGCGACGCGGGCGCGAGCCTGGTGCATTGCCCGCTGGTCTCCGCCCGCCACGGCTCGGTGCTCGACAGCTTCGCCGCCTGCCGCGCCATGGGCCTCACCATCGGCCTGGGCACCGACACGGCACCCCCCGACATGATCCTCAACATGCAGACCGGCCTGATGATGGCCCGCATGCTCGGCGGCGCCGAGGCCCTCCGCTCGGAGGCGATGTTCGACGCCGCCACCCTCGGCGGCGCCGCCGCCCTCGGCCGGCCCGACCTCGGCCGCCTCGCGCCCGGCGCCGCGGCCGACATCACCGTCATCTCCCTCGCCGGCCTGCTGCAGGGCCCCGACCCGGTGCAGAGCCTGATGACCGGCGCCTCCGGCCGCGATGTCCGCGAGGTCTGGGTCGACGGCCGCCGCGTGCTGGAGGACGGCCGCCTGCCGGGCTTCGACCTTGCCGCCGCCTGGCCCCGCGCCCGGGCCCAGTTCGACCGGCTCGTCGCGCGCTACCCCGAGCGCACGCTGGGCCATCCGCCCCTCTCCGAGATCTTCCGCCCCTCTTACCCAAGGAGCCGGCCCGATGAGTGACACCGTTCTCGACGTCTCCGACCTCCGGGTCGAGTTTCCCACCCGCCGCGGGGTGCTCACCGCGGTCGACGGCATCTCGCTCACCATCCGCCGCGGCGAGATCCTCGGCGTGGTGGGCGAGAGCGGCGCCGGCAAGTCGATGACCGGCATGGCCATCCTCGGCCTGCTCGAGCCGCCGGGCCGTATCGCCGGCGGCGAGATCCGCCTCTCCGGCACCCGGATCGACGGCCTGCCCGAGCGCGAGATGCGGCGCATCCGCGGCCGGCGCATCGGCGCGATCTTCCAGGACCCGCTCACCTCGCTCAACCCGCTGTTCCGCGTGGGCGACCAGCTCACCGAGACCATCCGCCTGCACACCGTCCTCTCCCGCGCCGCCGCCCGGGCCCGCACGCTGGAGCTGATGCGCGAGGTCGGCATCCCCGCGGCCGAGGAGCGGATCGACAGCTACCCCCACCAGTTCTCGGGCGGCATGCGCCAGCGCATCGTCATCGCCCTCGCGCTGAGCGCCGAGCCCGAGCTGATCGTGGCCGACGAGCCCACCACCGCCCTCGACGTCTCCATCCAGGCCCAGGTCACGGCGCTGCTGAAGCGCCTGTGCCGCGAGCGCGGCACCGCGGTGATGCTGGTCACCCACGACATGGGCGTGATCGCCGAAACCGCCGACCGCGTGGCAGTCATCTACGCCGGCCGCCTTGCCGAGACCGGCCCTGTCGAGCAGGTGATCCGCCGCCCCGCGCACCCCTACACCCGCGGCCTGATGGGCGCGATCCCCGGCCTGCGCCACGACGTGGAGGAGCTCGCGATGATCCCCGGCGCCATGCCCCGGCTCGACGCCATCCCCCCCGGCTGCGCCTTCAACCCGCGCTGCGCCCACGCCGGCCCCCGCTGCCGCCGCGAGACCCCCCGCCTCACCGGCCCCGGCGCCGCCTGCTTCCTCGCCCGCGAGGAGGCGCTCGCATGAGCACGCCCGTCAGCACCCATCCCGGCACCGCCCTGGCCCCGCACTCCGTGTGTCCCGGTCCCCGCGCCGCGCGCACGCGCCGGTCCCGCACCAGCGCAACCGCACCCGGGCATCCCGCACGATGCTCTGCCGTGTGCTCATCGCCCCTCAAGGCGCGCACCCCGGACACGTTCCCCGCCGCCCGGCCCCTGCGCGCCGCGCCCTCCGGGCCAGGCGCACGCCCCGCGCATCCCGCCACCGGCGGCAAGGGCCTCCGGGCGAAGCCGGCCCCCCGCCGGTGTCCGTCCGGCCCCCACCTCCCGCCCCGAAAGGACCTCCCGGCATGAGCACCCCCATCCTCGAGGTCGACGCGCTGGAGCGGCGTTTCGACGTCTCCGCCCCGTGGCTGAACCGGCTGATCGAGCGCAAGCCGCGCCGCAGCCTGCGCGCGGTCGACGGTATCGACTTCACCATCCGCCGCGGCGAGACGCTGGCCCTCGTGGGCGAGAGCGGCTGCGGCAAGAGCACCGTGGCCCGGCTGGTCACCGGGCTCTACCCGCCCTCGGGCGGCGCGGTGCGCTTCCACGGTGACGCGACGCGCATGCAGATGATCTTCCAGGACCCGTTCGCCAGCCTCAACCCGCGCTGGCGCGTCGGCCGCATCGTGGCCGAGCCGCTGGTCACCCTGCGCCCGGGCACGCCCGCGGCACAGGTGCGCGCACGGGTGGAGGAGCTGCTCGCCACCGTCGGCCTCGCCGCCTCCGACGCGGCGCGCTACCCGCACGAGTTCTCCGGCGGCCAGCGCCAGCGCATCTCCATCGCGCGCGCGCTCGCCGGCGAGCCGGAGTTCCTGGTGTGCGACGAGCCCACCTCGGCGCTCGATGTCTCGGTGCAGGCGCAGGTGCTCAACCTGATGAAGCGGCTGCAGCGCGAACTCGGCCTCACCTATCTCTTCATCAGCCACGACCTCTCGGTGGTGCGCCACATGGCCGACACGATCGCGGTGATGTACCTGGGCCGCATCGTCGAGATCCAGCCCACGGCCGATCTCTTCGCCCGGCCGCTGCACCCCTACACGCGCCTCCTGCTCGAGACGATCCCCGACCTCGAGAACCCGCGGCGCGACCGCGCGCCGATGGGCGGCGAGGTGCCCAGCCCCATCGCGCCGCCGCCCGGCTGCGCCTTCCACCCGCGCTGCCCGCTCGCCCACGACCGCTGCCGCTCCGAGCGCCCCGTCCGCGACGCCCGCCTGCGCGCGGGCCGCGTCGCCTGTTTCGCCGCCGAAAGGGAAAGCCACTGATGTACGACGAGACCTTCATGCGCCGCGCCATCGCCATCTCGGCGCAGGCGCTCACCACCCCCGGCACCGAGCCCTTCGGCGCCGTGATCGTGCGCGACGGGGTGATCGTGGGCGAGGGGCTGAACCGCTCGGTCGCCCGCCTCGACCCCACCTCCCACGGCGAGACCGAGGCGATCCGCGACGCCTGCCGCCGGCTCGGCACCGTCTCGCTCGCGGGCTGCGACCTCTACACCAGCGCCGAGCCCTGCGCGCTCTGCGTGGCGGCCATGGCCATCGCCGGCATCGCGAGGCTCTACTACGCCGCCGACCAGGGCGACTGCGGCCGGCACCTCGGCGCCCTGCCGCACGAGTCGCGCCACCCCATCGACGTTGCCCACCTGCGCGCCGAATGCGTCGCCCCGATCCACGCCCGCGCGCTGCCCGCCGAGCAGCACCTCGCCGAAGACGCCGCCGCCATCCTCGCCGACTGGGCCGCCTCCCGGGGCTGACGGCAGGGCGGAGCATCGACCGGAAACCGCGCTCCGGGCAGGGAGGAAGACAGGGCCCGGAACAGGACAGGACAGGGGTAGCGGCAGGGGCAAGGGCAGGGGCAAGGGCAAGGGCAAGGGCAAGGGCAAGGGCAAAGGGCAAAGGGCAAAGGGCAAAGGGCAAAGGGCAAAGGGCAAAGGGCAAAGGGCAAGGGGCCGCACGCGTCCTCGGCTTGCAATAGCGCCACCGACACCGACACCGACACCGACACCGACACCGACACCGACACCGACACCGACACCGACACCGACACCGACACCGACACCGACACCGACACCGACACCGACGAAGCGCAGCACGTGGGAGCAACCGACACCAGCGCGAAAATACCCGTACCGCTTCGGACAGCCGGCGCAGCGCGGGCCCACATCGCCCACCGCCCTGCGCTTCCCGCTCCGCCGGCCTTACACGCTGCGTTCCTCGGCCCCGGGCCCGGCGCCGCACCGCCGGGCCGACAGACACCGCTCGCCGGTCCGAAGGCGAAGAAGATCCCCGCCGGGCCTGCCACCGGGCCAGCGTCTCCCGCGCCCGCACATTGCCTTGGGGTCCGCGCTCGCGCCCCTGCCGGGTGCGCAGCACCCGGCCCGGCCCAAAGGGGCGCACATCGGCAGGTGGGCGCCTCACGGGAGAGCCCCGGCCGACAGGCCCTGCACCAGCGCAAAAGGAGCCCTCCCGTCCTGCGTCGACGCGCCCTGCGGGCCCGTCTCCTGCGGTTTGGGCCGGGCCGCGCCTGCGGCGCGGCAGGCGCGCGGGATGGCCTGTGCCTTCGGGCCGGCACCGGGGCTTGCGTGACATCGGCGTGGCCGCCGGGCCATCCGGCATCGGCGTGCCGGCAGGGTTTTCGTGACCCGGACCGTGCCCCGATGCGCGATTAACATGCCCCCGGGTGACGCCGTTCATGCAGCAAGGATCCCCGCCTCGCCCCCGGCGCGGGATGAAGACGCCGCCGGGCACCCGAAACGCCGGAAGCAAACGCGCGCGGGCGCTGGCTACCGCA
Organism: Oceanicella sp. SM1341; assembly: GCF_003448965.1. Classification (GTDB taxonomy): domain Bacteria; phylum Pseudomonadota; class Alphaproteobacteria; order Rhodobacterales; family Rhodobacteraceae; genus Paroceanicella. The sequence goes on along the minus strand of NZ_QRGC01000041.1, from coordinate 2,578 downwards.
GTCGGAGCAGGGCCTCGTGCGGCTGATCCACCGCGAACCAGGCCGATGCATCGACCGGTTCCGGATCCGGGTTCCCGGCCACGATGAAGTGGAAGGACGCACCGTCCGGGATGCGCCCGTGGTCGAGGTCGAGCGTCATCGCCCGGGGCGCGAACTCCACGACACGGGTTTCGGCGAAGCCCATGCCGGGATAACGGGCCTCCAGCGCCAGGCTGTCCTCGGTGCCGATGACGACGGGTTCCCCCCGTCGCTCCACTCCTGTGCGTCGAGGCACTCACCGGTGCAGGGGCTCGCGTTGGCCGGGGTCTCCAGCTCCGGATGCAACCGGATGGTCCGCACCTCCCTGCCCGGCGCGATCCGCAGCAGCACCGCGGTGCAGGTCGCGGTGCTCATGCCCGGCGGAAGCCTCGGCGCGAAGGCCAGGGCGCGCAGCGACAAGTCGGCCTCGACAAGGGACGGCCCGGTCACCCGCGCCCCGATCGACAAGGCCCCGATCCGCGTGGGCAGAACGAGGCTTCGACGCAATTCGCTCACCATCTCCGCTCCGTCCCGGCGCTGCACCTGCACCCAGTCTCGGCGGGATGGCGATCCCCTGCAACCGGATCGAAGCCGCCCGAGGCCATCACGCCCGGCACCCCGGCGCGACAGCCGCTTGCGCCCGACACCCCGGGGCAGGGCGCCGCTCAGCCCCGGGTGTCCACCTCCACGGCGGCCTTGTAGAGCGCGCGGATCTGGCGGGTCACCGGGCCGGCGCCGCCGGAGCCGATCTGCCGGCCGTCGATCTCGGCCACCGGGGTCTGGGCGCCGAAGGTGCCGGTGAGGAAGGCCTCCTCGGCCCCGTAGGTCTCGACCAGCGAGAAGTTCTTCTCCCGCACCGGGATGCCGTTTGCCCGGCACAGCTCGATCACCTTGCCGCGCGTCACGCCGTTCATGCAGTAGTCGCCGGTGGAGGTCCACACCTCGCCCCGGCGCACGATGAAGAAGTTGCAGGCGTTGGTGGTGTTCACGAACCCGTGCGGGTCGAGCATCAGCCCCTCGTCGGCGCCGGCCTGCTCGGCCTGCAGGCAGGCGATCACGCAGTTGAGCTTGGAATGGCTGTTGTACTTCGCGTCCTGGCTCATCGGCAGGCCGCGCACCTGCGGCACGGTGGCGAGGCGGATGCCGCGCTCGGCAAGCCGGTCCACCGGTTTCGAATGCTCCATGATGATCACCAGCGTCGGGCCGGAGCGCGACAGCGAGGGGTGCTGGAAGGGCTTCACCTTCACGCCCCGCGTCAGCATCAGCCGGCAATGCACGTCATGGGTCATGCCATTGGCCTGCGCGGTCATGGTGAGCGCCTCGAGAATGCCGGCGCGGTCGGTCCCGGGGTCGAGCGCCACCGCCTTGCAGGCCTCGAAGAACCGGTCCATGTGCTCCTCGAAGAAGGCCCAGCGGCCGTTGCAGAGCCGCATGCCCTCCCACATTCCGTCGCCCAGCAGGAAGCCGCTGTCATAGACCGAGACCACCGCCTCGTCGCGGTGCTTCAGCGCGCCGTTCACGTAGATGAGGATGTCGCGGTTGCGCGGGTCGTCCTCGGCGTCATGGGTGGTGTGGGTCTCGTCGGTCATCGGCCTGCTCCCTGCGCTGTTTCGGGTGTCGACACCCTGTCCACAATGTGCTTACCTTGTCGACAGCGAGACGACAAGAAGGTGGGCGATGCCGGTGGATGACAGCGAGAAGGCCAAGCGCGGCGGCTCCGCCGGCCGGGTGCACGAGACGCTGCGGCGCGAGATCCTCGCGCTCGCCCTGCGCCCGGGCACGCCGCTCGACGAGACCCAGCTCTCCCAGCGCTTCGGCCTGTCGCGCTCGCCGGTGCGCGAGGCGCTGAGCCGGCTGCTCGCCGAGCGGCTGGTGGAGATGCTGCCCAACCGCTCCACCATCGTGGCGCCGATCGACATCGCCGGCTTCCCGCGCTTCGTCGAGGCGCTCGACCTGCAGCAGCGCTTTGCCACCCGGCTCGCCGCCCGCCACCGCTCGGAGGCCGATCTCGACCGCCTGCGCGCCTGCGCCGCGCGCTTCGACGAGACCGTGCAGGGCTACCAGCCGCTGGAGATGTCGCAGGCCAACTACGATTTCCACATCGCCGTGGCCGAGGCGGGGCGGAACCCCTGGGTCACCCGCCAGTACGGCGAGCTGCTCAACGAGGCCCGGCGCCTGCTGCACCTGCATTTCGAGTTCCTGCTGCAGGTCGACCGCACGCAGGTGCTCAACAACCAGCACACCGACATCATCGAGGCCATCGCCGCGCGCGACGCCGACGCGGCCGACACCCTCGCCCATGCCCACACGATGCATTTCCAGACCCGCTTCCTGAAGGCGCTGCACCACACGCCGGACGCGGAATTCACCATCGAGTTCCTCGCCGAGCGCTCCGCCCGCCGGGAGGCCGGGGCATGAGCGGCGCGCGCCCCTCCGGCTCCCGCCCCGACATCCCGGTGCCGGCCGGCCGCCACGCCCGGGCCCGGAGCGCGGTGTCCGCATCGGGCGCAGCCTGCCGCGAGCGCCCCGTCTCCGCCCTGCCGGCGCATGGCGGCCGGCC
>NZ_QRGC01000040.1:35152-36371 GCF_003448965.1 Oceanicella sp. SM1341 | reverse complement strand
AGCCGCCGCGCCGGCCGCGCAGCGCGACGAAATCGCAGCCGCGCGGGTTTGCCGCCAGCGCGGCCTTGCTTTCCGCCCCCCCGACGCCGACGCCGACGCCGGGCCGCCGCAGCAGGAGCACGCGGGCGAAAACCTCGGGCCGGGCCGCCCCCGCGGCCGGGCCCGCGACTGCCCCTCTCCCGGACACCGGCCTGGCGGGCAATACGACATTCAGTACGGGGGGCGCCTCCCCCGGCGCGGCCGCGCCTGCCACGCCGGTCTCCGGGACACCCGCTCCGGAGACCGGCGCGGCCCCCGCGGCGCCGCGCCGCCGGCCGTCGCGCAGGCGCGCGGACGCCGCGGGGGCTGCGGCCGCTGCAGGAGAGGGCACCGCCGGGACCGGTCCCGCAGCGGCGCCTCCCGCCGGGCCGGGACAGCAGGCGATACCGCCCCGGGCCGGGGCGTCGGTCCCGCAGGGGCAACCGGCCGGGGCCTTGCCGGGCGAGCAGGCCGGCGCGGGGTCTTCCGGGGCGGCCGGGGGCATGCCGCCCGGCCCGTCCGCCGCGAAACCCGGCGGCGGGCCGGGCTGCCGGTTGCCGGAGCTGATGCCCGGCACGGTGGCGGCGGAGCGTGTCGCCGGGGTCACCTGCCCTTCGCCGCCGCGGAGGGGGCCGGCGGGGCCGGTGCTCACCTGCCCGGTCGACTGCCCGGTTCTGGCGGGCAGCCCCCGCCCCGCGCCGCCCGCCCGGCCGCGCCCGGTGACGGGGTTTGCCGAGGCGCCGGCGGCCTTCCGTCCCGCGGCCGCGGTGCTCCGCCCCGGGGGAGCGTCCGGTATGCCCCGGCCCGCAGAGGCGGGCCCGGCTGCGCCGGTCCGTCCCGGAACGGAGGCTGGCGCGGCACCGGTTCCGCGCCCGGCCGCCGGGGCTTCGGAGGATGGCGCCAGGTCGGTGCCGGTCGCGTCGCGCGCGGCTGCGCCCGCTTCACTCCCGGTTTCCCCGGACAGGTTCTCCCCGCCGGGTCCGGAGGCTGGCATGCCAGCCGCCCGGGGGCCGGTCTCTCCGGGGGGGCGGGGGGCTGCGGTGTCCCCCGGGACGGGTGCTGGCTTGTCGCCCGGGACGGGTGCTGGCTTGTCGCCCGGGACGGGTGCTGGCTTGTCGCCCGGGACGGGTGCTGGCTTGTCGCCCGGGACGGGTGCTGGCTTGTCGCCCGGGACGGGTGCTGGCTTGTCGCCCGGGACGGG
>NZ_QRGC01000040.1:0-35127 GCF_003448965.1 Oceanicella sp. SM1341 | reverse complement strand
GCTGGCTTGGCGCCCGGGACGGGCGCTGGCGTGTCGCCCGGGACGGGCGCTGTCGTGTCGCCCGGGACGGGCGCTGTCGTGTCGCCCGGGACGGGCGCTGTCGTGTCGCCCGGGACGGGTGCTGGCTTGCCACCCGGGACGGGTGCGCTTCCCGCCGTCCGCCGCCCGGGCGCCGCGCTGCGCGACCTGCGCGGCCAGGTGCTGCGGCCGGTGTCGCGGGGGATCGCGGGGGTGCTCGGCCGGGTGCAGGCGCGGGCGCGCCGCCGCGGGGCGCGGGCGCAGGCCCGGGTGGCCGGGGCGGCGGTGCTGTGCCAGATGGCCCAGGTGCTGGGCTTCGAGGTGATGCCGGTGCCGCTGCGGCTGGCCCTCGCGGGGGCCGGGCTGGGGCTGGTGCTGGTGGCCGCGTTGATGCGGCTGCGCCTGCGCGCGCCGGGCACCGGCGGGCCGGTGCTGCTGCTGCTCGGCCTGGGGCTGAGCGCGCTGGCCGGGCTCATGGTGGCCGGCCCGCCGCAGGACCTGCCGGTGCGGCTGCAGCAGGCCTCGCTGCCGCTGTGGTTCATCGCGGCGCCCGGGCTGGTGCGCGCGCGCCGGCCGGCCGCGCAATCGGGCGGCCGGGCGCGGCGGCGCGCCCCGCCGGGCCCGGCCCGGGTCTGCCTGCCGCCGGCGCTGCGCCTGGGGCTGAAGGCGGTGCCGCTGCTGGCGCTCGGCATGGCGCTCGCCCGGCCCGCGGTGGAGGTGGGCGGCATCCTGCGCCCGGCGCCCTTCCTCGACAGCCAGGGCATCCATCTCTCGGCCTACGTGATCTTCGGCGTGCTGGTCTGCCTCGTGCATGGCGGCGGCGGCTGGCGGCGCATCTGGCCCTTCGTGGGGCTCTGCCTGCTGCTCATCCTGCTCTACCGGGTGCGCACGGTGCAGCTCGGCTGCCTGGTCTGGATCGGGGTGCTGGCCTGGGCGCGCTTCACCGCCGAGAGCCGGCTGATCCTGGCCATGCTGGCGGCGGCGGCGGCCTACGGGCTGGCGGTGGCGCTCTCGGGCGAGCTGGACCTCGCGGCGGTGAGCTCGGGGCGCGTCGCGGTCTGGGCCGAGCGGCTCGACCTGCTCGCCACCCGCTCCTGGGACATGCTGCTGGTGGGCAGCGGTGCGGGCTCCGACCTGCGCTCCAGCGCGGTCTGGTGGTGGGAGGAGAAGAACTCCCACAACGACCTGCTGGGCCTGGTGATCGAGCACGGGGTGATCGGGCTCGCCGGCTTCCTCGCGCTCTTCGCCCTGGCGCTGCGCGGGGCGGGGCCCCGGGCGGTGGCGGTGCTGCTGGCGGTGCTGGTGATGGGGGCGGTCTCCAACGGGCTTCTGGCCCGGCCGCTGGCGGGGTTCCTCTTCGCCCTCGGCTTCGCCGGGGCACTGGCGGCCGACGCCGCGGCCCGGGCCGGGCGGGCGCAGGCACGACACCGGATGGGGCAGGGGGCGCGGCCGCCCGCCCCGCCGGGCCGCGGTGTGCGGCAGGACGGCACGGCCGGCAGGACAGGTGACACGAGAGCGGATCGGGGGGAGGCAAGGGCATGAGCATGGCGGAAGGGTTCAGGCGGCGCGGCGCGGGCGCCGGGGCGGGGATGCTCGGGGCTGCGGCGGGCGCCTTCGGGCTGCGGCTGGGCGGGGTAGCCTGCCTGGCGCTGGCCTTCGTGGTGCTGGCGCGCACGCTGCCGGCGGCACAGGTGGCGGGGCTGTCGCTCGCGATGGCGGCGGGCACGCTGGGGCGCTACCTCGGGCCGCTGGGCTTCGACCAGCTCGCCCTGCGCCACCTGCCGCGGCTGCGCGCGGGCGGGCGGGCGGCGATGGCCCGGCGGCTGGAGGGGGCGCTGTTCGGCGGCGGTTGCGCCGCGGGGAGCGCCTGTCTCGCGGCCGGGCTCGTGCTGCTGCCGCTCTCGCCGGCGGCGCCGGCGCTGCTGCTCGCCGGGCTCGGCGCCCTGGGCGGGGCGGCGGCCGGGGTGCAGCGCGCGCGCGGCGAGGTGTTCCGCGCCGTCTTCCCGGAGGGCGGGCTCGCGCCCGGCCTCACCCTGGCGGGGCTGCTGCTGCTCTCGGCCGCCGGCGGGCTCACGCCCGGTGCGGCCCTCGCGGTGCTCATCGGCGCGGCGCTGCCGGGGCTGGTGCTGCAGCTGGCCTGGCTCGCGGGCGGGGCGCGGCTGCGCCCGCACCTGCCGGCGCTGCGGCTCTGGCGGGAGGCGCTGGCACTCTGGGCGGTGCAGGGGGCGACGCTGCTGCTCAACCGCTCGGCGCTCTGGCTCGCCGCGGCGCTGGCGACCGGGGGGGTGATGACGGCCACCGGAGGTGGCGGGATAATGACGGCCACCGGAGGTGGCGGGGCGATGACTGCCGCCGGGGGCATGGCCGAGGTCGCCTGGCTCGACGCGGGCCTGCGCCTCGCGCTGCTGCCCGGGCTCGCGGGCTGGGCGGCGGGGATGGTGCTGGCGCCGCAGGTCTCCGCGCTCGGGGCGCGGGGCGACGGCGCGGGGCTGCAGGCCGCGCTCACGCTGGGCTGCCGCCTCGCCACCGCCCCGGCCCTCGCGCTGCTCGGGCTGCTGGCGCTGGCGGGGGAGGGCGGCATGGTGGCGGTGCTCGGCCCGGGCTTTGCCGCCGCCACCACCCCGGCGCTCATCCTGCTCGCCGCGGCGGCGGTGGACGGCGCGACCGGGCTCTCCGCCCTGGTGATCCTGCATGGCCGCCCGGAGCGCGGCGCGGCGCGGCGGGTTCTCGGGCTCACCCTGGCGGCGGCGGCGAGCCTTCCCTGCGCCGCCCTGGCCGCGCTGGGGGCGGGGGCGGGGCTCGCCACGGCCGTCGCCCTGGGGGTGCTCGCGGCCACCGTGCTGCGCGGGGCCGGGCTCACGGCGCTGCTGGTGGGCAGCGGCGGGCCCTGGCCGGGGCCCTTCGGCCGGCCCGGCATGGCGCCTGCGGCCCGGGAGCGGGTGTGATGCAGGCGATCCTGCGGCTGCACCGGCTCTCGCATGCCTGCCACCGGCGCGGTCTGCGGGGCGCCTCGCGGCTGATCGACGGGCTGATCCGCCTCGCCTTCGCTGCCGCCCTGCCGGGCCGGGCGCGGCTGGGGGAGGGGGTGTTCCTGCACCATTCCGGCCTCGGCCTGGTGGTGAACGGCGCCGCCGAGATCGGGCCGGGCTGCGAGCTCGGCGTGCACGTGGTGCTGGGCGGCAACGGCCGCGGCCCGGGCGCGCCGCGCCTCGGGGCGGGGGCGGTGGTGCTGGCGGGCGCGAAGCTGCTCGGCCCGGTCGAGATCGGCGCCGGCGCCGTGGTGGCCGCCAATGCCCTGGTGCGCGAGGACGTGCCGCCGCGCTGCCTCGTCGCCGGCCAGCCCGCCACCATCCGCCGCCGCGACATCGATCCCGCCGCCTATCGCCACCGCCCCGACGCCGATGTTTCGCGCGCGAAACATCTCCCCGCAGGCAGCGCCTCGGGGGGCATCGAGCCCCCGCTCGGCGCTCGCCGCGCCCTCTCCGGGGCGCGGCCGGGCGCCCCCGGGCGGGAGGGACCGCAAGGGCCCGACGCGACCCTGGAGGCGGAGGGGCCTGCCCCTCCCCGACAGGGGCGCTGTTCCCCGGCCGAAATCCTCGATACGGGAACCCATCGCGCATTATAGGAGGACAAATCCCGCCCTTTTGCGCGCCACATGGGGTGTGCCGAAAGCGGGGTGTTTCGCGCGCGAAACACCCCGCTCAGGCGAGCGTCAGCCGGGTGGTGATATCGGCGCCGGATGCCCCGCTCCAGACCAGCCGCGGGGCGGGGAGGAGCGCGCCGAAACGGGGCGAGACCCAGCCGCCGTCGGGGCCCGCCGCGCCGCAGGGCGCGCGCAGGGAGCCGGGGGGGAAGGTGAGGGTGAGCAGGGAGGTGCCGTCGCGGCTCACCCTCGCGGCGGTGGGGGAGAGGGCGACCTCGCAGCCCGGCGCGAGCTGGAAGGTGAGCGAGACCGGCAGGCCCGGCCGCGCGCCCGGCAGGCTGTCGCGGATCTCGAGACCCTCGGGCAGCAGGCGGATGCGCCGGCGGTGCAGGCAGCCGTGCCGGCGGCGCCAGGCGTCCGTTTCGGCGAGCAGTTCCGCCGGTTCGGCCCGGGCGCTCACGAGCCGGCTGCGCGCGTGCCGGCCCCAGTTGAACGGCCCGGTGATGCGGCTCTGGTTGCCGCCGGCGATGCTGAGCGTGTTGTGCGCGGGCGTGGAGCGCAGCCAGTCCCGCCAGCCGCCGCCGGCGTGGTAGGCCCAGGTGCCGGGGTCGACGAGCACCGCCGCGCCGTCGACCGCGAGGGTGAGCGAGAGCGCATCGGCATGGCCGTGTGCCGCGATGGAGAGATAGCCCAGCGGCCCGTGGTCGAGGCTGAGGGCGATCCGGCCGGCGCGCAGCAGGCTCAGCCCGCCTTCGGGGAAGACGGCGAGGCCCGGGGCCGCTGGCGGCAGGGCACTGCCCGGGGCGCCGAGCAGCAGGGCGCGGAAGGCGGCGTTGCCGGGCGGCCGGGCGGCGGCGTCCGGGGCGGCGTCCGGGGCGGCGGTGTCGTGGCCCGCCCCGGGCAGTGCCGCGCAGGCGGCGACGGAGCGGGCGTGGGCGGGGCCCGGTTCGGGCGGGCCGAGGGTGAGGACGCGGCCCTCGTCATCGTCGCCGAGGGCGGGCAGGGGCAGGTCGGCGGCCCGGATGAAGCGGGCGAAGGCGTCGAGCCGGGCGCGCACCGGGCCGGGCAGGGGGCGCAGCCGGTGGACGAACAGGCCGAGCTCGGTGGTGAAGGCGCCGTAGGAGGGCGATTGCTCGGCCGGGGCGCCGTCGGGGAGGATCTGGGCGAGGAGCGCGGTGCAGAGCCCGGCATGGGCGCGGCTGGCGGCCTCCGCCGCGCCGGGCAGGGCGGGCCAGAGCGTGCCGAGGGTGACGAGCCCGGCGCATTCCGCCACGAGGTGGTTGTTGGCCGAGGAGAAGCGCGAGGGGAAGCGCTGCAGCCAGAACAGGTGGGCGGAGAGCATCTCGCGCAGGCAGGCGGCGGCGGCGGGCGAGAGCGCCGCCCCAGCCCATTGCGCCACCGGGGCGAGGGAGATCACCCGCAGCGCCAGCTCGATGCCCGAGGACCAGGCCAGCCCGCGCCAGGGCGGGTTTTCCGCGTGCCAGCCGCGCAGGGCGGCCTCGAGCCCGGCCAGCGCCTCCGGCGCGCCGGTGAGCGCGTGATGGGCGGCGAGGGCGGGCAGCATCTGCAGCCGGTTCACCTCCCAGAGGTATTTCACGTCGCCGAAGCCGGGGGCGTGGCGGTGGTCGATGGCAAAGCACCAGTGCCGCGGCCAGTGCCGGCCCGAGACCGGGTCGAGCGACCAGAGCCCGGGGGGGAAGGCGCCGTCCTCCGCCCCGGGCGGTCCGGGGAGCCGGGCGTCCGGGGGCGGGCTCTGCGCGGGGGAGGCGCCCGTGGCGCGGGCATCGGCAGGCGGCGGCGCCGGGGCGCGGCCGGTGCCGGGTGACCCCGGGCCGGCCGCGGCGGGTGCTCCGGGTGAGGAGAGGCCGCCGCCCGGCGCGCGGGGGGGCGCGTCCGTGGCGAAGCTGTGCTGCGGCGAGGCCGGGCCCGGCCCGGGGGCGGGCCAGCGCCGGCCGAGGGCTTCGAAGGGGCGTTCGAGCGTGGCGGTGGCGGCCTCGGCGATGGCGGCGCGCAGGGCGGGGGAGGCTTCGTGGAGGCAGCGCAGGGCCGGGGCGTCGGGCGGCTCGAGGGCCGGGCCGCGGTGGCGCTCCCAGCCCTCGAGCCGGCGGGCGGAGTGCTTCAGTCCGGCCTCGCGCAGCCGGTGCGCCACCTCGGCCGGCGACATCGAGGCCAGCCGGCGCAGCATCCATCCCGGCCTCATCGGCGCGGCTCTGCCGGCCGGGACCGGGCGACGGGATGGGCGAAGCGTTTCGCGCGCGAAACATGGGCGGTGATGCGGGGCTGCGGCGGGGGTGGGGGTGCATCACCCCGAAGGGGTGTCGGAAGGGAATCCCGAAGGAGCGCCATCGCTTCGGAAACGGGCTTCGCGGGCCCGAGGGAAGGCGGCTCCCGAAGGGGCGCGAGCTGGCCGGAGGCACCCGCGCTGGCCCGGGGAGTCGGCCCGGGAAGGGGCGCGCGCCGATCGGGTGCGGGGTTCGCAGGGGGGATGGCGGGGCCGGCCGTGTCGCCCGGCAGGGGCGGGAGGCCTGCGGCGGGGGCGCCCGCCGAAGGCCCGGGGGCGGGCCGGGGTGCGCGGGGCAGGGCGGCCGCGCGCCAGATGGCGGCGAGCCGGGCGAGGCAGCCGTCGATCTCGAGATGGCGGGCGTGGAAGGCGCGGGCGGCCTGCCCGAGCCGGGCGCGCAGGTCGGGCTCGGCGACGAGCCGGGCGAGGGCGGCGGCGAGGGCGTCGGTGTCGCCGGGGGGCACGAGAAGGCCGGTCTCGCCGGGCAGGAGGATGTCCTCCACCGCGCCCACCGGGGTGGCGACGATGGCGCGCCCGGCGGCCATGGCCTCGATCACCGACATCGGCAGGTTCTCGTCATGCGAGGGCAGCACGAGGACATGGGCCTGGGCGAGCGCGCGCTCCACCGCCTCGGGGCCGAGCCAGCCGGGCAGGGAGACCCGGGCCTCCAGCCCGGCGGCGCGGAGGCGGGCGCGGGCCTCGGAGAGCGCGCCGTCGCCGGCGATCACCGCCTCCCAGGCGGGGCTGGCGGGCAGGCGGGCGAGGGCGTCGATCAGCTCCCACACCCCCTTGCGCGCCCCCACCCGGCCGAGGAAGAGCAGCCGCACGGGCGGGGCCCCGGGCGGGGCGGTCGGGGCCCGTGCCGGGGTGGCATTGGGCAGCACGTGCAGCCGGGCGCGGGGCGCGCGGGCGCGCAGATGCGCCTCCCAGGCCCGGCCGAGCACCAGCACCGCGGCGGCGCGCTCGAACAGGGCGGTGATGGCGGCGGCCCGGCGCGGCGGGGCGGCCGCCCAGTCCTGGCGGAAGCGCGAGCCGTGCAGCTGGACCACGTAAGGCAGGCCGAGGGCGCGGGCGAGGCCGCAGACCAGCCGCTTGCGCGCGATCGAGCCGCCGCCCGAGAGGTTCACGTGCACGAGGTCGACCCGCCCGGCGAGGCGCAGGGCGAGCAGGCGCGCGAGGCAGGCGGCGAGGTGGAGGGGCGAGAGCGCGAGCGCCCCCGGCCCGCGCGAGACCGCGAAGCGCAGCCGCAGCCCCGGCACCGGCCGGGCGGCATGGGCGGCGGCGAGCGTGTCGGTCATCCGGTCGATGCCGCCCCGGCCGCCGGGGCCCAGCGGGGTCACCACCAGCACCTGCAGCGGCCTGGCCCGGGGGGGCGGATCGGCATCCGGATTTCTGCGCCGGGGGGCGGACATGCGCGGCCTTCTCCCGTGGTTCTGCGTTTCCTGTCCCCTGAACAGAACTCATAAACCTTTTAATAAAGAATTGCTGATATTTGAGACGTATTCGCATGAAGCCGGTTTATTGCAGCCCCGGGGCCCGTATTTTGTCCAGTCCAGTCTCTTTCCGCCTGTCATCGCGCCTGACGTTCCCGGCCTGCGGGGGCGTCTCCCGGCCCCGGGGTTCCGGCGGGAGGGCGGGCGCATGATGATCGCCTTCGGCTTCTCGCTCACCGCGGCCGCGCCGCCGCGGCTGTTTCCGGCCGGCGGCCCGCCGCCGCTGCCCGGCGACGTGCTGCGCCTGAACGGCCAGCCGCTCGCGCTCGGCGGGCTCTGGCTCACCTGGCCCGACCCGGTGCCGCAGACGGCGCTGCGCCTCGATGGCGAGCCGCTCACCCACCAGGGCGCCCTGATCACCCTCACGGAGTAACGACATGGTCGAAGTTGCCGATGTGGCAGAGGAACTCGCCACCGTTCTCGGGCCGGCGGTTTCCGCCGAGCTCGGATTCACCTACACCACCAGCCAGTTCTGGTCGAAGACCCGCAACCTGGGCCTGGGCACCGAGACGCCGGCCTATGCGCTGCACATCCAGCAGAACCCCTCGGGGGCGAGCGGGCTCAACCTGTGCTCCCAGGTGTTCATGAACGCCGTGCCCTCGGCCGCGGGCTCGGGCCAGTACGGCGGCATGGACGTGACGGCGCGCTACAATTCCACCCAGCAGGGCGGCGGCGATGTCTGGGCGGTGCGCGCCATCGGCGAGGCCACCAACACCGGCCTGATGAACACGCTGATGGGCATCTGGGGCCGCGCCCGCTACAGCGGCAGCGGCAACGGCGGCAGCTTCGGCTCGCTCTACGGCGTGCGCGCCCAGGCCGAGATCACCTCCTCGGGCCACGTGAACCACGTGATGGCGCTCAAGACCGAGGACGTGACGCTGGGCACCGGCTCGTGCAACCACGCCTGGGGCATCTATGTCTCGCCCCTGCCCACCAGCGGGGTGACCGACCAGGCGGCGGCCATCCACATCTCGGCGCGCGGGGTGCAGAACTGCATCTCCTTCGCCGGCACCACCACCGAGAACGAGGGCGGCGCCACGCGCATCTATGCCCATGCCGACGGCGGGCTGAAGCTCGACCGGGTGGGGGCGGCGCTGCGCCTCGACCTCTCCTCGCTGCCCAGCTACGCCGACGATGCCGCCGCCGCGGCCGCCGGCGTGATCGCGGTGGGCGAGGCTTACGTGAACTCGGCCACCGGCGCGCTGCACCGCCGCCTGGCCTGAGGCCGCTCTGCCTGAGCCTGCCGCGGCCGGTGCGTCTCGCCGGCAGGCAGGCCCCCCCCCCGGCGCCTCCGGAATATCCGGAGGCGCCATCTTTTCAGCTCGGGCCTCCGGAGATTCCGGAGGCGCCATTTTTTCAGCTCGGGCCTTCGGATACTCCGGAGGCGCCTTTCTGATGGTGCCCGGGCCTTCGGGGTGCCCGGGGGCACCATCCTTGTTGCCGGGCACCGGATGTTCCGGGGGTGCCGGTTTCGTGCGGCCGCGCCAGCGGAGCCTCCGGCGGCGGCAAGGGCGATTAGCACTCTGTTTACCTTGATCTGTCCTTAGTGACGGCAGTCCGGCCGGCCCGCCCGGGAGGCCGCCCGGGGTGACGGGAAGGGGGCGAGAATGCGCGATCACGGCCTTGAATGGCCCGGCTTCGAAGAGCGCGGCGCGCTGCAGCCGCTGCCGGTCCTTCCGCCGCTTGCCGCGCCCGGGGCCGCGGCCGCGGAGGACGGGCGCCGGGCGCATCTGCTGATGTTCGGAGATGTCGCGGCCGGGGCGCTGCCGGCGCTCGCCTGCGGGCTGGCGGGCGGTCCCGCGGCCCCGGCGGCGCTGGCGCTGCTGGCCTGCGTGCCGGTCCTGGCGCGGCTGGCGGGGCTCTACCGCGCCGGGCTGGCGCTGCCGGAGGAGCTGCGCGGTGTCACCGGCATGGCCGGGCTGCTGGGCCTGTGGAGCCTGCTGCTGCTCTGGGCGGCGGAAACCCCGCCCGAGGGCCTGGCCGCGGCGCTGGCCTGGGGGGGCTTCGTGCCGCTTGCCCTGCTCGCCCGGGCCCGGGCGCGGCTGCACCCGCTGCGGGGGCCCGCGGCCGCCCGGCCCCGGCCGGCGGAGAGCCGGCCCGCGCCGCTGCCGCCGCTGCTGCCGGCAGGAGAGGGGGCGGGGGCCCCGCGCGCCTTCCTGTTTCCCGCCCTCACCCGGGAGGCGGAGGTGGCGCCGGCCTCGCCCTGGGTCTCGGCGCCGCTCAAGCGCGGCATGGACATCGCCGGGGCGCTGGCCGGGCTGGTGCTGGCAGCGCCGCTGATGCTGGCGGCCGTCCTGGCGCTGGCCCTTGCCGGCGGCCCGGTGTTCTACGTGCAGTCGCGGGTGGGGCGCGCCGGCCGGCGCTTCGGCTGCCTGAAGTTCCGCACCATGCAGGTGGACGCGGCCGGGCGCCTCGCGGCGCTGCTGGCCGCCGACCCCGCGGCCCGGGCCGAATGGGCGCGCCACCAGAAGCTGGCGCACGACCCGCGGGTGACGCGCATCGGCCGGGTGCTGCGCCGCTTCGGCCTCGACGAACTGCCCCAGCTGGTGAACGTGCTGCGCGGCGAGATGAGCCTCGTCGGCCCCCGCCCGGTGATCGCGCCCGAGGAGCCGGGCTACCCGGCCGACCGCGCCTATGCCGCCGCCCCGGGCTTTGCCGCCTACCAGGCCTGCCGGCCCGGGCTCTCGGGGCTCTGGCAGGTCTCCGGCGGCTCGGCGCTGCCCTATTCCGAGCGCATGCGGCTCGACGCGCGCTACCGGCGCGAGGCGGGATTCTGGCTCGACCTCGCCATCCTCTGGGCCACCGCCGCCGCCCTGCGCCGCAACCGCCCCGGGGTGTGAGACCCGTCCCTTGCGCCCGGGAGGGCGCGGTGCCGGGCCTGCGCCCGGGAGGGCGCGGTGCCGGAGGTGGCCCGGCGCGCGCGACGGGGAGCGAGACGGGGAGCGCTACGGGGCGTGTCGCAGGCGTCTGGCCGGGGTGAGACGGGTGGTCTCCCGGGCCATGTGCCGGCGCGGGCTGCCCGCGGCACCCGGCTTCCCCCTTTCGCCCGGGCGACCAGCCCGGGCCGCGCCCGACCCTCCCCCCGGGAGGGCGCGATGGCGATGTCACCAGCCGTTCAGCCGTCGTCCGGGGCTTTCGGGATAAACCGCTGACCACAAGCGGAGCTGCGCCCACCCGGGGTCGGGCGCGGCCCTCCGTGCCTGGCGGAGGCGGTGCGGAGTCAGGCCGGGCGCAGGCGCCGCAAAGTCCGCCGTGCCGCAGGCACTCAGGCCGTGTCGCAGGCACCTCAGCTGCGCAGGCTCCGGGCGCGGCGGGCGAGGGTGTGGACCACGAGCGTGGCGGCGAGGGCGCCGAGGGCGTTGGCGGCCATGTCGGCGGGGTCGAAGCTGCGGTGCGGCACCCGGGTCTGGGCGAATTCCAGCCCCACCACCAGCCCGGCCATCAGCGCGAAGGCCAGCCGCCGCCGGCGGCGCCGCGGCCCGGCGGCCAGCAGCAGCGTGAGCCCGATGCCGAAATGCATCAGCACGTGCACCAGGTAGGCGAGCTCGGGCGGCGCGCGGCGGATCTGCGGCGGCGAGGGCGTGAGGCTGAGCCAGGCCACCAGCCCCAGCGTGACCAGCGCGGCGAGCTGCCAGAAGCGCCGCCAGCCCAGCACCCGGGCGAGGACCTGTGCGCCCGTCGGCCCGCCCGGGGGCCGGCTCATGGCGCCCCCCCGGCGTCGACATGCACGAAGCCCTGCTCCGCGTCGAGGCGCAGCGCGGTGAGCCGGCCGGTGTAATAGGCCCCGGTGTCGACGCAGATCCGCCCCGGGGCGATCACCGGCTCGGGCGCGTCGTAATGGCCGTGGACCACCACGAGCCCCTCGGGCGGGCCCTCCTCGAGGAAGCGCGAGCGGCCCCAGAGCAGCGCCTGCTCGGGCTGGGCGGAGAGCGGCAGGCCGGGGGCGATGCCGGCATGGGCGAAGACCACGTCGCCGGAGCGGTGTAGCATCACCGTGGTGCGCAGCAGCCCGAGCCGGGCGCCCAGGGCCTCGCGCAGGGCGGCGGCGGCGGCGTCGAGCTCGGCCCCGCCCGGGCGCATCCCCAGGGTGATGCCGTAGCTGCCCAGGGTCTGGCGGCCGCCGAAGCTCAGCCAGGCCGCGCCGCCGGAGGGGTCGTCGAGAAACTCCAGCAGCGCCGCCTCGTGGTTGCCGCGCAGCAGCACCAGCCCGTCGTCGCGGGTCTCGGCGCGCAGGGAGGCGAGCATGTCGAGCACCTCGCGCGACTGGTCGCCGCGGTCGACGTAATCGCCCAGCAGCACGAGCTGCAGCCGGCGGGCGGGCCGGCCGGCGGCCTCCTCGGCGGTGCTGCGCGCGGTGTGATCGGCGAGAATCGTCTCGAGCAGGCGGATGAGCAGGTCCGAGCGGCCATGCACGTCGCCGACCGCATAGACCCGCCGGTCGGCCGCGACGCGCGGGCGGGCAGGCGGCGGTGGCGGGGGGCTGCGGCGGAAGAACCTCACCGCGGGCCTCGCAGCTTCAGGGCCCCTCGGGGCGGCAGACGCAGTGTCACGACGCGAAGACTCCTCCTGTTTCGGGGGCTGTTTCGGGGGCTGCTTCCGGGGCTTTCGCGGGGCCGTGCCGTGCCCCCGCACCCGCGCCCCCGCCGGTGGTTCCGGCGTCGGACGAACAGGGGTCTTTGATTGACATGCAAGCCATGAGAATGGTAATTTGAGCACGTTATTCAGGAGGTTTGCAATAATGTTCGGGAATATTTCAAGGTCTGGCGTTAAAATCCTGCTGGTTGCAGCGTTTGTTACTTTTCCCTTAATAAGTGTATCTCCTGCCTTCGCGGCCGGGGATGGTGTCCGGACCTACAGCGCGGAAGCCCGCGCCGAGCTCCGGGTCGCGCTCAAGGCTGCCATCGAGGAGCGGATCGCCAAGGCCCAGGGCCGCATCTCCGCCTGGCAGGACGCCTATGCCCACACCAACCGCACGGTGTACCAGGAGAAGCTGTCGCGCAAGATCGCCCGCGCCACGATCTGGCTGGAAAACCTCCAGCGCCAGCTCCAGTACGTCGACGTGCTGCGCGAGGACCGGCTGGTGCAGAAATACGAGCGTATCACCGGGCGCAAGGTCTCCGCGACCTGAGCCGGGCGGCCGAACGGCCATCCGGACCGGGTTTCCGCCCGGCCCCGCAGCGGGGCAGGGCAACCGCCCGCAGCGGCAGGCCGCGCAATCGGCCTGCCTGCCTGTGCCCGGCCGGGAACACCCCCCGAAATCCCCGTCCTGCCGATATCCGCCGCAGGGGCGCAGGGCGCCCCGGCCGGCATCTCCATGCGCGGGGCCATGTGCGAAGGGCTCAGCCCGAGGGCACGTCGGGGGAGGCCTCGGGGAGGGCGGGGGCGTCGGGATCCATCGGGTCGGCGCGGTAGAGCGTGTCGAGCCCCTGCAGCAGCGGCGCGAGATCGGGCTGCACCCAGGCACGGTAATACCAGCGGTCGAAATGCAGGCTCACGGCGATGTCGCGGGTCATGGCGTCGAGATCCGCCGGGCCGGGGGGCTGGGGGAACAGGCTCAGCCGCGAGGCGAGGCGCAGCCGCTCGAAGGCCACGGGGCGACTGTAGGGCGCAAGCTCCCAGGAGCGGCGCAGCGCCTGCCAGGCCGCCCGCGCATCGCCGCGCAGCAGCTCGGCATTGCCGAGCGCATCCCAGGCATAGATGTTGCCCGGCGCATGGGCGAGGCTGGCGCGCAGGTGGCGCACCGCCCGGTCGGCGTGCTGCGCCAGGGGGTCGTCCTCCTCGGCCTCGATCTCGGCGCGCAGCTCGGCGAGGATGCGCGCGCGCTGCTGCTCGGGGGTGAGCGCGGGGGCCGCCCCGGGCGCGGGGTCGGGGGCGCGCACCCGGCCCGGCACCATGCCGGTGAGGGCGGCGAAGAGCTCCTCCTCCTGCGCCGCCTCCTGCCGCGCCGCCTCCTCGGGGGCGGATTCGGGGGCGCCGAACACCTCCTCCTCCGTGCCGGCGAGCAGGAAGCCGTAGCCCTTCTGGAACAGGTAGGCGGAGGGATCGTAGAGATCCTCGAGCGCGCTCAGCCGCCAGTCCCCGTCCGGGCCCGCGACGCGCTTCGCGGGGTTCAGCGCCGGGCTGTCGGCGCTGATGTCGGCGAGGCAGAGCGCCAGCAGCAGCAGCAGCGCCCCCTGCAGCAGGTGGAAGGCCCGGGCCCGCAGCCCGGCCGGGGGGGCGTCCTGCCCCCGCTTCCGGCCGTGCCGCCTGCGCCGGCGGCGCCGCTCAGCTTCGGGCATAGATGTCCTCGTAGCGGATGATGTCATCCTCGCCGAGGTAGACGCCGGTCTGCACCTCGATGAGATGCATCTCCACCTTGCCGGGGTTCTCCATGCGGTGCACGGCGCCCAGCGGGATGTAGGTGGACTGGTTCTCGGTGAGCAGCTTCACCTCGTCGTCCACCGTCACCTTCGCGGTGCCCGAGACCACGATCCAGTGCTCGGCCCGGTGCACGTGGCTCTGCAGCGAGAGCTTGGCGCCGGGGTGGACCATGATGCGCTTGACCTGGAAGCGCGGCGCGAGGCTCAGCGTCTCGTACCAGCCCCAGGGCCGGTGGCAGCGCGGGAAACCCTCGGCCTGGGGGGCGTTGAGGGTCTTGAGCTTCGCGACCACCTCCTTCACCCGCTGGCTCTCGTCGAGATTGGCCACCAGCACCGCGTCGCGCATGGCGATGGCGGCGATGTTCTTCAGCCCGATGCCCACGAGATGCATGTTCTCGTCCTCCGAGCGCAGCATGGACTGGGCGCAGTCGATGGCGGTGACGGAGCCCTGCGTGGTCATGCCGGAGGCGTCGGGGCCGAGCTCGCGCCAGACCGCGTCCCAGGAGCCGAGGTCGTTCCAGCCGCCCGAGAAGGGCACCACGGAGAGCGCGTCGCTCTTCTCCATCACCGCGTAATCCACCGAGATGTCCGGGCAGGCGGAGAAGGCGGCGGTGCCGAGGCGGAAGAAGTCGAGGTCCTTCTGGCCCTCGGAGAGCGCCTTGCGGCAGGGGCCGATGAGGCCGGGGGCATGGGTCTCGTAGGCGGCGAGGATGTCGCCGACGCGGAACAGGAAGATGCCGGCGTTCCACAGGAAGCGGCCGGAGGCGAGCATCTCGGCGGCGGCGGCGGCATCGGGCTTCTCGACGAAACGCTCGAGCTTCTGGGGGCCGGTCGCGTCGGGCAGGCCGAGCTCGAGATAGCCGTAGCCGGTCTCCGGCCGGTCGGGGCGGATGCCGAAGGTCACCAGCCGGCCCTCGGCGGCGGCCTGAGCGCCCTGCTCCACGGCGGAGCGGAAGGCGTCCGTGTCGGCGATCACGTGGTCGGAGGGGGCGACGAGCATCAGCGCCTCGGGCGTGTCCTGCAGGGTGAGGGCGGCGCAGAGGATGGCGGGCGCGGTGTTGCGGCTCACCGGCTCGATGAGCACCTGGGCGTCGGAGATGCCCAGCGAGGCGAGCTGCTCGGTGGCGATGAAGCGGAACTCGGCATTGGTGAGCACGATGGGCGCGCCGAAACCGGGGCCCGAGAGCCGGCGCAGGCTGGCCTGGAACAGGCTCTCCTCGCCCATGAGCGGGCTGAACTGCTTGGGGTAGCTCTTGCGCGAGACGGGCCAGAGCCGCGTGCCGGAGCCGCCGCACAGGATGACCGGATGAATCATGAAACCAAACTCCTCGGGAAATGAAACGGGAAATGACGGGGGGCAGCGGCGCGGGGGAGGGAGCCCGGCTGATGCTGCGCTGCGAAAAGGCGCGGGGAACGGGAGGGGGAGCACGGTGCCCGCGGGACGTGGAAGGGGCGGCCCGCCCCGGCGCCGGGGCCGGCGGGCGCAACCCGGGCGTGCCGCGGGGCGGGGGGCCGGGAAAGGGCGGGCGCGCAAATCATTGGTCTTTCAGCACTCTGCAACACAACCGCGGAGGGGAATCACCACGTCACTGCCGGAATCATGCGCGAAACCGGGCCGGAAAAGGTGAAAATCCGCCGGTTCCTGCCGAAATCTGCCGAAAAAATGCAACCGCGGATGCGTAATCCCCAATGGATGCAACCATTAATGCGTGCTCGTTCAATGGCGGTATTCAATGACTCAACCACAGGTTAATTAAACCTTGAATACGCAACTTTTCGAATGGTTAATGGGCAGTAATTATTGCCGTTGACATACTTTGAGGCTGCGAGTACCCAATTAAGGAGGGTTGTGGTGCGGTGCACAGTGGCGATTACCAAGACGCGGTGCCGGATATAAAAATATCTCCAGCCCTTTTTCGAAAAAGACGTCATGTTTTGAGTGGCGTGATACGCAAGTACTTAGAAAAAATTTAATACTCTATCGGAAGCGCGTGTAACTCCCGTTCGAGGTCATTGAAAGTCATGAAAGTCGTTATTCTTGCAGGTGGACTGGGGACAAGACTCTCGGAAGAAACCTCTGTCCTTCCCAAACCCCTTGTCGAAATCGGATCCGAGCCGATCATCTGGCACATCATGAAGATCTTTGCACGCTTCGGCGCCAAGGAATTCATCGTGTGCTGCGGATACAAGGGCTTTTTGATCAAGAAATATTTTCAGGATTACCACATAAGAAACTCCAGCGTGACGTTCGATCTTTCCCGGTCGACGGCACAATACATCGATGAGCCCCGTGACGACTGGCGGGTGACCCTGGTCGACACGGGGCTCAACACCATGACCGGCGGGCGGCTGAAACGCATCCGCCGCTTTCTCGACGATGACGAACCCTTCCTGATGACCTACGGCGACGGGGTGGGGAACATCGACATCACCGACCTGCTCTCCTTCCACAACGCCCAGGGCAAGCTGGCCACCGTCACCGCGGTGCAGCCCACGGGCCGTTTCGGCGCCATGTATCTCGCCGGCAACGACCCCACCGTGCACAATTTCCACGAGAAGCCCAACGGCGACGGCACCTGGGTGAACGGCGGCTTCTTCGTGCTCCAGCCCGAGGTGCTCGACCTGATCGACGGCGACGCCACGATCTGGGAGCACGACCCGATGCGCAAGCTCACCGAGAAGGGCGAGCTGGTGGCCTACCGCCACCACGGGTTCTGGCACCCCATGGACACCCTGCGCGACAAGACCGTGCTCAACGATCTGTGGAACGCCGGGGATGCGCCATGGCGGGTGTGGTAAGCGAGACCGGCACCCGCCAGGAGGTCGCCTTCGCGAGAGGGGAGGCGGCATGAGGATCCTTCCCGTCGGAGACAGCGACGCCCGGTTGCTCGAGCCGGTGCTGCATGCCGACGACCGCGGCTTCTTCGCCCGGTCCTGGTGCGCGCAGAGCGTCCGGGAGGCCGGGTTTGCCTTCACGCCGCTGCAGGGCAATGTCTCGCTCACCCGCGGCGCCGGCACCCTGCGCGGCATGCATTTCCAGCGCGCCCCGCGCCCCGACCCGAAGATCGTGCGCTGCAGCCTGGGGCGCATCCATGACGTGATCGTGGACCTGCGCGAGGGCTCGCCCACCCGCGGCCAGGCCTTTGCCCATGTGCTCGACGGCGCGCGCCCGCAGCTGCTCTGCGTGCCCGGCGGCTTCGCGCATGGCTTCCAGCTCCTCTCGGAGGAGGCGATGGTGGAATACCTGATGGGCGAGGTCTACGTGCCCGAACTCTACGACGGTTTCTGCCACGACGACCCCGCCCTGGGGCTCGCCTGGCCGCTGCCGGTGCGCGGACTGTCGGAGAAGGACCGCGCCTGGCCGCCGCTTGCCGGCCGCGTCCCCTGGCTCGCCTCCAGCCGGGAGGGCACCCATGCTTGACCGCGACGAGACCCGCAGCGCCACGCGGGCAGGGGCAGGCGGCTTCGAGCTGCACGGCTTCTGCCGCAGCCTCTACCCCATCGCCCGCTCCATCACCGGCCCCGGCGTGCGCGAGACCCTCGCCCATGTCGCCCGGCACGTGCCGCTCGAGATCCACGAGGTGGCGAGCGGCACCCCGGTGCTCGACTGGCATGTGCCGGAGGAATGGAGCATCCGCGCCGCCACCATCCGCAGCCTCTCGGGCGAGGTGCTGGTCGATTTCGCCGCGCATTCGCTGCACGTGATGGGCTATTCGGTGCCGGTGAGCGGGGTGTTCTCGCGCGAGGCGCTGGCGGCCCATGTCCACACCCTGCCGGAGCGGCCCGGCATCATCCCCTACCGCACCGGCTATTACGCGCGCGACTGGGGCTTCTGCATGGCCCACGAGACCTGGGAGCGCATGCGCGACGCCGAATACCGGGTGGAGATCGACAGCACGCTGGCGCCGGGCAGCCTCACGTATGGCGAGGCGTTCTTTCCCGGCGAGGAGGAGGGCGAGGTGCTGGTGAGCGCGCATGTCTGCCACCCCTCGCTGGCCAATGACAATCTCTCCGGCATCGCGGTGGCGACCGCGCTGGGGATCGCCGCACGGGAGGCGGGCGCGCGCCGGCGGCTGGGGCTGCGGCTGCTGTTCGTGCCCGCCACCATCGGCACCATCGCCTGGCTGGCGCGCAACGAGGCCCGGCTGGGGGCGATCCGCGCCGGGCTGGTGCTGACCTGCCTCGGCGATACGGGCCCCTTCCACTACAAGCGCTCCCGCCAGGGCACCGCGCTCGTTGACCGGGCGGTGGCGCATGTGCTGGGCGGGGGCGAGACGCCGCATGCCCTGCTGCCCTTCACCCCGGACGGCTACGACGAGCGGCAGTATTGCTCGCCGGGGTTCGACCTGCCGGTGGGCTGCCTGATGCGCGGCGTGCACGGGCGCTTCCCCGAGTATCACACCAGTGAGGACAACTGCGATTTCATCACGCAAGCGGCGCTGGAGCGCTCGCTCGCGGTGGCGCAGGCGGCCCTCGACGTGATCGACGGCGACGTGACCTGGGTGCGCACCGACGGGCGGGGCGAGCCGCAGCTCGGCCGCCGCGGCCTCTACCGGGCGATTTCCGGCCAGACCACTTCCGCTGCCGCGAGCCAGATGGACCTGATGTGGTTCCTCAACCTCGCCGACGGCGCCCACAGCCTGCTCGACATGGCCGAGCGCGCCGGCGTGCCCTTCGCGCGCCTGCAGGCCGCGGCGCGGCTGGCCGAGGCGGCCGGGCTGGTGGCCCGCGTGACTGTTTCAGACGAGTTCATTGGTGACACTCCTCTTGGTGCGAAGGATTTCCCTCATGCCTGACGACCAGATGACAGAAGACCACGCGGGCCTGCGCGACGCGCGCCGCATCACCTGTTGCCGCTCCTGTGGCGGGGCGGAGCTGACCATGGTGCTCGACCTCGGCGCCCAGCCGCTGGCCAACGCCCTGCTCGAGCCCGCCGACCTCGACCACGAGGAGCCGGTCTTCCCGCTCGAGGTGATGATCTGCGAGGGCTGCGGCCTGCTGCAGGTGAGCGAGACCATCCCGCCGCAGGTGCTGTTCGGGATGGATTACCCCTATTACTCCTCCTTCATCCCCGCCCTGCTGGCCCACAGCCGCGAGCATGCGCTGGCGCTGATGGAGGAGCGGCGGCTGGGCGCGGACGACCTCGTGGTCGAGATCGCCTCCAACGACGGCTACCTGTTGCGCAATTTCGTCGAGGCCGGGGTGCCGGTGCTGGGGATCGACCCGGCCGACGGCCCGGCGGCGGCGGCGCGCAAGGTGGGGGTGGAGACCATCCAGGACTATTTCGGCGCGGCCCTCGCGGGCCAGCTCGTCTCCGAGGGGCGGCGCGCCTCGGTGATGCTGGCCAACAACGTGCTCGCACACGTCGAGAACATCAACGATTTCGTCGAGGGCTTCGCGGTGCTGCTCGCCGGGGACGGCATCGCCGAGTTCGAGTTTCCCTACGTGCGCGACCTGGTCGAGCAATGCGCCTTCGACACGATCTACCACGAGCACGTGTTCTACTACTCGCTCACCGCGCTGGAGCCCCTGTTCGAGCGCCACGGGCTGCACCTCAACGACGTGACGCGCCTGCCCATTCACGGCGGCTCGCTGCGCCTGCGGGTGAGCCGGCTGCGCGGCAAGAGCGCGCGGCTGCTGGCCCTGCAGGAGGAGGAGCGGCTGCTGGGCATCGGCGGGCTCGACTATTACCAGCGCTTCGGGGCGCGGGTGGAGAAGATCGGCGCCGACCTGCGCACCATGCTGGGCGAGATGCGCGCCCGCGGCCGCACCGTGGCCGCTTACGGCGCCGCGGCCAAGGGGGCGACGCTGCTCAACTTCGCCCGGCTGCCCGAGGGCACCATCGACTACGTGGTCGACCGCAACACCAACAAGGTGGGCAAGTACATGCCCGGGGTGCGGCTGGAGATCCGGCCGGTGGAGGCGCTGCTGGAGACGAAGCCGGAGGCGCTGCTGATCCTGTCGTGGAATTTCGCCGATGAAATCGTGGCCCAGCAGGCGGCCTACAGCTCCCAGGGAGGGACCTTCCTATGCGCGATTCCGCATCCGCGGATCATCCCCGCGCCGGCCTGAGCGCCATGGTCGCCCCCGTTTCCGGCACCCCCCTGGCCACCCTGGCCGCGCTGCAGGCCCGGGCCGCCGGCCTGCCGCCCGCCGCGGGCTACGGCCCGGCCGATGCCGCGCCGGGCGCGGCCTCCGCGGCGGAACCGCCGCTCACTTTTGCAACGGCGGAACCGCCGCTCACTTTTGCCACGGCGGAGCCGCCGCTCGCTTCTGCAACGGCGGAAGCGCCGCTCGCTTCCGCCACGGCGAAGCCGCCCCGGACCGTCACAGCGCCGCCGCCCCGGACCGTCACAGCGCCGCCGCCCCGGACTTTCGCAATGGCGGAGCCGCCCCGGACCGTGATGGCGGCAGGGCCGGGGGAGACGGATCTGGCGGCCCTGCCGCCGGTGACCGAACTGGCGGCTCCGCCGCGGGGGACCGAACTGGCGGCTCCGCCGCGGGGGACCGAACTGGCGGCTCCGCCGCGCGGTTTCGAGATGGCGGCTCCGCCGAACGGTTTCGAGTTGGCGGCTTTGCCGCCGGGGGCAACTCCGGCCGGGGCCGGGACGCAGGCGGGAGCCATGCTCCCGGCACACAATACCCCGGCGGCGGTGCCGCCGGGGCTCGCGGTGGGGGAGACGCCGAAGGGCGCGAGGGCCGGGGAGGCGCCGGTGACGGTTGCCTCTCCGGCTTCCGCCGCCACTCCGGGTCCGGGCCCCGCTGCGGCCCCCGCCCCGGCCGCGAGCCGGGTGCTGGCGGTGAGCGCCGGCAGCACCGCGCCGGGCCGGGCCCGGGGGACCGCGGCCGAGCGCGCCGCCCCCGCCCCGGGCCTGGCCCGGCGCAACCTGGTCTTCGCCCGGGTGGGGCGCAACTCGCTCTACCGCCACTGGCTGGGCGAGCCCGCCGCCGAGCGCAACTGGGACCTGCAGCTCTCCACCTACGACCCCGATGCTCCGGGGCTGGAGGAGGGCGACTTCCCGCTCTCCGTCGACCGCGGCACCAAGTGGGACAGCATCTGCCGCCATTTCCGCGAGCGGCCCTGGCTGCTCGACCGCTACGAGTTCGTGATGTTCCCCGACGACGACCTGTTCTTCGACCAGGGCAACATCACCCGGCTCTTCGCGCTCTGCTCCGAGGAGGGGCTCGACATCGCCCAGCCCGCACTGCTGCCCTCGAGCTACGTCTCCTACCCGATCGTGATGCAATGCCCGCGCTTCCGGCTGCGCTACACCAATTACGTCGAGCCGATGACCCCGGTGATCCGGGCGAGCTACTTCAAGGTGCTGCTGCCCTATCTCGAGCGCTGGCCCACCGGCTGGGGCCAGGACGACATCTGGACCCTGCTGATGCCCGAGCCCGCCTTCCGCGCCGCGGTGATCGACGCGGTGCCGGTGCTGCACACCCGGCCCCTCTACACCGGCGACATCTACCGGCATTTCGAGAAGCTCGGCATGGACCCGCGCCACGATCTCTCCGAGATCCGCGCCAGCTTCCGCGGCCTGCCGGGGGCCAAGCGGGTCTACGGCGGGGTGCTCGCCTCGGGCACGAAGGTGGGCAGCCTGCTCACCAACACGCTCAACGGGCTGCACCTGCTGCGCGCCGCAAGCTCGGTGCGCGCCCGCTACGGCACCCAGAAGACCGCGCTCGGCATGCTGCTGCGCTCGGTCACCCGGTTTCGCTACCGCCCCTCGCAATTGCAGTCCTCGCCCGCCGGCGGCATCGGTGCCGGCTGATTTTCGTGAAAAGTGATCCCTCCATGCGCATCCTCATTACCGGTAACATGGGCTATGTCGGCCCGGTCGTGGTGGCCCATCTCAGGGCGCGGTTTCCCGAGGCCGAGCTGATCGGCTACGACAGCGGCTTCTTCGCGCCGCACCTGACCACGGACGACCCCTTCCCCGAGCGGCTGCTCTCGCGCCAGGTGTTCGGCGACATGCGCGACCTCTCCCCCTGCCTGCTCGAGGGGGTGGACGCGGTGGTCCATCTCGCCGCCATCTCCAACGACCCGATGGGCAAGCGCTTCGAGGCGCCGACCATCGACATCAACCAGGAGGCCAGCCTGCGGCTCGCGGCGCTCGCGCGCGACGCGGGCGTGGCGAATTTCGTCTTCGCCTCGAGCTGCAGTGTCTACGGCTTTGCCGAGGGCGGCCCGCGCCGGGAGGGCGACGCGCTCAACCCGCTCACCGCCTATGCCCGCTCCAAGATCGGCACCGAGGAGGGGCTGCACGCGCTCGACGCGCCGGGCATGACCATCACCTGCCTGCGCTTCGCCACCGCCTGCGGGATGTCGCCGCGCCTGCGCCTCGACCTGGTGCTGAACGATTTCGTCGCCGCCGCCCTCATCACCGGCGAGGTGAAGGTGCTCTCCGACGGCACGCCCTGGCGCCCGCTCATCGACGTGGCGGACATGGCGCGGGCCATCGAATGGGCCTGCGGCCGCAGCCCGGAGCAGGGCGGGCGCTGCCTGTCGGTGAACGCGGGCTCGGACCGCTGGAACTACCAGGTCTCGGAACTCGCCGAGGCGGTGGCGCGCGCGGTGCCGGGCACCCAGGTGTCGATCAACCGCGACGCCCCGCCCGACAAGCGCTCCTACCAGGTGGATTTCACCCTGTTCCGCGGGCTCGCGCCCGATCACCAGCCGCGGCTGGGCCTGGAGGACAGCGTGAGCCGGCTGCGCGACGGCATCCTGCGCGCCCATGACATCGGCACCGATTTCCGCCGCTCCGACGCGGTGCGCCTCTTCACCCTCGAGCGCCATCTCGAGGCGGAGCGGCTCTCGCCGGACCTGCGCTGGCGCATGGCCGAGGAAGGGGCCGCCTGAGGCCCCCGACACCGCACCGCCGCGGGGAGGCGTTACGCCCCGCGGATCCCGGGTTTTCACAAGTCATTTTCTCGAAAGGGTTCCGGTCATGGACGATATGGGTTTGAACGACGGGGGCGAGGACGGCGGCTTCGCCATCCTGGGCAGCGGCGTGGGCGGGCTGGGGGCGGCGAACCAGCTCTCCGAGCACGGCATCCGCCCGAAGCTCTACGACATGCGCCCGCGCCCCGGCGGGCTCACCTCCAGCTTCGGCTCCGGCGACGGTTTCACCTTCGACGAGGGCGTGCACATCTCCTTCACCAAGAGCGACCGGGTGAAGGAGCTCTTCGCCGCCTCCACCGGCCAGCAGTTCGAGACCGGCCAGGTCTATTGCAACAACTTCTGGCAGGGGCACTGGATCAAGCATCCCGCCCAGGTGAACCTGCACGGGCTGCCCACCGACCTGGTGGTGAACTGCATCCGCGATTTCGTCGCCGCCTCCACCGGGCCGGAGCCCGAGATCCGCAACTACGAGGACTGGCTGATGGCGGCCTTCGGGCCCACCTTCGCCAACACCTTCCCGATGCTCTACACCCGCAAGTACCACACCACCGAGGCGGCCAACATGACCACGGACTGGCTGGGCCCGCGGCTCTACCGGCCCAACCTCGAGGAGGTGCTGCGCGGGGCGCTCGCGCATGAGCCGCTCGACGTGTTCTACGTGAACGAGTACCGCTACCCCAGCGAGGGCGGCTTCGAGGGCTTCGTGCGCGGGCTCTACGGGCGCGCCGACATCCACTGCGACCACGAGGTGACCCGCATCGACCCGGTGGCGAAGCGGCTCTCCTTCGCCAACGGCCGGGCGGCGGAATACGGCAAGCTGATCTCCTCCATCCCGCTGCCGAAGCTGGTGCCGCTGATCGCCGGCGCGCCGGCGGACGTGCTGGAGGCGGCGGGCAAGCTCGCCTGCTCGCAATCCGTGGTGGTGAACATCGGCATCAACCGCCCCGCCGAGAGCCGCGCCCAGTGGTCCTACTTCTACGACGAGGACATCCCCTTCGCCCGGGTGAGCTACCGCCGCGCCCTCGCGCGCGCCTCGGTGCCGGAGGGCTGTGCGGCCTACCAGGCGGAGATCTACTTCTCCGACAAGTACCGCCCCCTCACCGGCACGCCGGAAGACTGGATCGAGCCTGCCATCGAGGGGCTGCTGAAATGCGGCCTGGTGCAGGACCGGGAGGAGATCATCCACCGCTCGGCGATCTGGATCCCGTTCGCCAACGTGATCTTCGACCATGACCGGCGCCCGGCGCTCGACACGGTGCACGGCTATCTCGACGACATCGGCATCGGCTACTGCGGGCGCTTCGGCAACTGGGGCTACATCTGGACCGACGCGGCCTTCCTGAGCGGCGAACGCGCCGCCCGCCGCGCCCTCGGCGCCACGGTGGGCGCCGACTGAGCGCCCCTCCGGAGACGACATTCCGGCCCCCCTCCCGTCTGTCCCTCGGGAGGGAGCAGAGATCCCGGCACGCTCGCCCGCGTGCCGGGATTTTTCATGGGATCCGGGGGGTTGCGCCGCTGCCGCGCGTTCCGGGGGCGCTCTGCCCGGCACCGGGCGGGGGCGCGGGGCGGGGGGAGGACTCCCGGTAATATGCCATTATCGGGAATGACGCCGAAGCGCCGGAAAAACCGCCGCGCAGCCCACCGGCCGGGACCGCGGCGCCCGCGCGGATGCGGCCGGGCGCGGGGCGGAGGCGGCGTGCCATTGTCGCCGTCGCGGAAGGCGGCGCGCTTGGCGGCAGCGGCCAGGCGGTGTCGGCAGTCGGCTCTCCGCGCCCGGTCCGGCAGCGCAGCCGGAGCCGAACGGCCCTGGCGGCCCGGACGGAGGCGGTTGCCGGCGGTCCGGGGCCGGTCTTCGAAGGCGTCGGGGGATCGGAGCGCGTACCGGCTGGCCCGGTGACATTGCCGCAAGCCGCGCGCCGGGCACGAAAAGACACCCGGGGCGCGGGTGCGGTCGGTTCCGGAAAGGGGCGGGAGAGGGAGGGCCGGGGGCCCTCGGCCGGCCGGGGGGCGGTGCCCCCCGGCGCGGGCGCCTGTCGGCGGGCGAAGGCCGCCGGCAGGCGTCAGGACGCGCGATGCGTCGGAAGCTCAGGCGGCCTCGGCTTCGGGCTCGACCTGGATGAGCGAGAAGCCCTTCTTGTCAAGAACGCGGAGGATCTTGCGGGCCTTCATGATGCGGTCCTTGTGGGTCAGCTCCCAGTCGGCCTCGCGCTCTTCCTTGGACTTGCCGCGCATGTCGGTCATCCATTCGGCGCGGGCGAGGCGGAAAGCCAGGACGGGCTTCTTCGGTTCGGTATCAGCCATTTGTAGACCTCGCTACTAGGGGTGTTCGATGCGACTCACAGTAGGCGCGCCATTGCGGTGTATCAAGTGTATTGTACGAAAATATGCCGATTCAGGGCCATTTTTGAGATTCAGGCCCGGAGGAAATCAAAAAACAGGCGGAAAATCGCCTGTTTTTCTGCCGCACCCGCGGAATCCCGGTGCGCGGCTCAGTAGCTGAAGGCCTCGTAGTCGATGGCATAGATCGACTGGCACAGCTTGTGCGCCTCCCGGTCCTGCAGCAGCTCGTCCGCCGCCGCGGACTGGCGGTTCTCCCAGATGCCCTCGTCGGGCAGCGCGATGTCGAGGCGCTCGGAGAGCGTGCGGTAGTAGCTCTCCATGTCCTCCATCCGCCCGGTGATGCTGGGCCGGAACACCTCGGGCTTGATGAAGGTCACCTGCGGGCGCCAGTGGGCGTCGATGGCGTCGAGCCCCTCGGTCTTGGCCTGCCACTGCACGTAGCGCAGGAACAGCCGGAACCCTTCCGCCGTGTCGGGGTGGCGGTCCCAGTCGAAGCCCAGGGCGGCGTTGATGCGGAAACGGTCGCGGGCGAACCACAGGCTCTTCGCCCGGTGCGATTTGCACAGGTAGCGAAAGCCCGAGACCGCCCGGCCGAAGGGCTCGCGCACCACGCAGATGCGCTCCTTCGGCCCGTTGGAGCCGATCAGCCGCTGGGCGGAATGCCCCTGCCAGACCGCGCGCGAGAACACCCCGTGGTCGACCAGCATGTGCAGGGCGGCGGAGGGGTTTATGTCATGCTCCGGCGTGGCCCGGACGCTCATGTCGCAGCCGAACTCGGCGCGGAACAGCAGCCGCAGCGTGGAGGAGGAGGCGTTCTTGCCCACCGAGATGAAGCCCCAGCGCAGCGAGGGCGGCAGGATGACCTGGAACAGGAAGCCCCAGGCGGCGGCGCGGTCGGGGAACTGCTCGGGGAAGGCCTCGAACGTGGCGTTCACGGCGCGGTCCTGCGCCTCGGGCGCGGCGGAGGCGTAGAACAGCCGGTGCGGCGCCCGGGCCGGGGCGCCGCTCGCCGGGGCGGGGCGGGGCGGGGCGGCGGCGGCGGCCTCCGCGCGCTTGCGCCAGCGCGTGTAGGTGGGCTGGGTCACGCCGATGCTCCGCACCGCCTCGGCCAGCGGAACCCCCCTGCCGAGCAGGGCGGTGACCTCGTCGAGCCTGGCCCGGATCTCCTCTGCCGAGTAGCGCCTGGATGCCATTGCGTTCTCCTTCCTCGGGCATGACCGGCCCGCGAGGCTGCGCGCACCGGTTGTGCAGCGCATTACGGTCTTTCATGCCATGCTTCCCTCTGCCGGCACGCGCGCGCGGGCCGGCCCGACCCCGTGCTGCCGGTCTGGCGGGCCGGGGGCCCGCCTGCTGCGCGATGCGAGCGACAGTCTCGAATCGCGTTCTCTCCCAATGCAGGTATGGTAGGCCGACCCCGTAACTCCGCAACATCCCGTGCATATTCATCCGGAACGTGTATCGTTGTCATGAATGCACCCGGACCGGGGGCGCGTGACGTATCACCGCATGGCCAGCGGAAAGCCCGGGAGTTCACTTTCAATGAACGCGTTTCGGGCGACACAATCTTTCGTACTGGTCAGTGATGTCAATTTCCCGCGTGAAGTGTATCCATCAGGGGTAGCAGCCCGGAGAAGCATGCACTAACAATCTAGCCTTGGTGGTCCGGGACGCCCCATTCCGACCACGATCTGGCGCTCAATTTGAGGATGGTGAATTGCGGATTCTTTTCGTGGGAGCCGGCCTGTCCGGCGCGGTTATCGGACGACGGCTGGCCGAGGCAGGCCACAGCGTGACACTCATCGACAGCCGCGCGCACGTGGGCGGCAACTGTCACACCGAACGCGACGCGGAAACCGACGTGATGGTGCATGTCTACGGTCCGCACATCTTCCACACCGACGACGAGGAGGTGTGGAACTACGTGAACGGCTTCACCACCTTCATGCCCTACAAGAACCGGGTGAAGACCACGAGCCAGGGCGCGGTCTACTCGCTGCCGGTGAACCTGCACACGATCAACCAGTTCTACGGCAAGACCCTGCGCCCGGCCGAGGCCCGCGCCTTCATCGAGGAACAGGCCGACACCTCGATCACCGACCCGCAGACCTTCGAGGAACAGGCGCTGCGCTTCGTGGGCCCCGACCTCTACGCGGCCTTCTTCAAGGGCTACACCGAGAAGCAGTGGGGCTGCTCGCCCACCGAGCTGCCCGCCTCGATCCTCAAGCGCCTGCCGGTGCGCTTCAACTACGACGACAACTACTTCTTCCACCGCTTCCAGGGCATGCCCGAGAACGGCTACACGCCGATGATCGAGGCGATCCTCGACCACCCGGGGCTGGAGGTGAAGCTCGAGACCTGGTTCACCCCCGAGATGGGGGCGGAGTATGACCACGTGTTCTACTCCGGCCCGCTCGACGGCTATTTCGACTACAAGCTGGGCCGGCTGGGCTACCGCACCCTCGATTTCGAGCGCTTCTCGGACACCGGCGACTACCAGGGCTGCGCGGTGATGAACTACGGCGACCGCGAGGTGCCCTTCACCCGCATCACCGAGCACAAGCACTTCAGCCCCTGGGAAGAGCACGAGGGCACGGTGTGCTACCGCGAGTTCTCGCGCAGCTGCACCCCCGAGGACATTCCCTACTACCCGATCCGCATGGTCGACGAGAAGGCGCTGCTGGCCCAGTACGTGGATCTCGCCAGGGAGACCCGGGGGGTCACCTTCGTCGGCCGGCTGGGCACCTATCGCTACCTCGACATGGACGTGACCATCCGCGAGGCGCTCGACACCGCCGGGGAGTTCCTCGCGCATGTCGAGGCGGGCGCGCCGGCACCGGCCTTCCACATCGATCCGCTGACCGGCCTCAAGCAGGCCGCCGTCCCGGCTCAATGAACCGGCCGGCTCCGGCCTGGCATCGGGCTCCCGCCGGCGGGAGCCCTTCGGCGATTTCGGCGATCATCGGGGGATGATGATGAACAGATATCGAATTTCAGGACGAGGCGAGGCCGGGGGACGTGCAAGCGGCCCCCGCCTCGAACTGCGCGGCAGCAAGGGCTAAGGGGCGGTATCCGAAGATGACAGCGACATTCACGACCAGACTGGAACAGGGGCTGTGGCCGAACGCGCATTTCGAGCTGCGCGTGAGCGAGGGCGACCGGCCGTTCCACATCACCTTCCGCCGCGCGGAGAACACCTACAGCCTCAACTCGATGGAGAAATGGGACTGGGGCGAGGAGGAGGTCTTCGAGCTGCCCGTGCCCATGGACCAGGTCCAGGACTTCGAGGTGACGGTGAAGGACCGCATCGCCTCGGTCTCGATCCTCGGCAAGGTGCATGAATTCGAGATGTATGTCTCCGAGAACGAGGTGGAGCTGAAGCCGGACGGCAACCACGCCACCTGGGAGGCCTTCCGCCCCAAGAAGGTCAAGACCTCCGAGATCGAGGTGAAGCCCGAGCGGGTGAGCACGGTGCGCATCGCGCACCGCGATCTCAAGCTGCCGGCCGAGGTGAAGGAGGAGACCTGCAAGAAGCTCGCCGAGGCCGCGAAGAACGACCCCGGCGTCTACGTGCGCTTCATGACCTCGCGGCCGATCGCCCAGGCCGGCAAGCCGCTGGTGATCATCGACATCGAGCCCAACACGCTGCTCTTCGCGCTCACCGCCAAGGTGCTGCTGCCGGAGGTGCGCCTGCTCAAGCTCGCGCCGAACAAGGAGACCGCCAGCGCGATGGAGGCCATCGCCAAGGCCAACAACATCTCCAAGGTCGAGATCGCGACCAAGGAGGAGATCACCCGCGTGCTGCAGAACGGCCGCGGCGCGGTGCTGGTGCAGGGCGGGCTCGCCTTCGAGGTGCTCGGCGACGTGATCGACGGGCTGAGCGAGGCGCGCCGGGCCAACCTGTCGCTGTGGACCGCGGCGATGGAGATCGTGCCGGGCAACCGGGTGTTCCCCTGCGCCAACGCGCAGATCTGGTCGCCGCCGAACTGGACGCTGAACCACAATGCTGCCATCGACGTCTCCGGGCGCCGGCACGGCGTGGACGTGACCGTGGCCGCCTACAACACCGGCGAATACCTCATCCCCTGCGCGGAATCGCTGCTGTGCGAGGGCCGCGACGACGTGCGCGTGATCATCGTGGACGACGGCTCCAGCGACGGCTCGGGCGAGGCCGCGGCCGAGCATTTCAAGAACGAGCCGCGGGTGCGCGTGGAGCGCAAGCCCAACGGCGGCTGCGCCTCGGCGCGCAACTACGGCCGCCTGGTCTCGGACGCCACCCATATCGCCTTCGTGGACGCGGATGACTTCGTCACCCCCGGCTTCTTCGGCGATCTCTACGACCTCGCGCTCTACTCGGGCTGCGAGATGACCCAGGCAGGCTTCGACTTCTACGACGAGAGCCTCAAGACCCCCTATTACGACAGCTACGAGGAAGACCTGTTCAAGGACTACCCGCGGGATTCCTTCAAGGGCCAGGAGCTCATCCGCCTGCAGTCCTGGGAGATCATCAAGGGCCAGCCCTCGATCTGGCGCAAGGTCTACCGCCGCGACTTCCTCGACGCGAAGAACATCTACTTCCCCGAGAACGTCCGCGCCTACGACGACTACATCTTCCAGATGTTCACCCTCACCGCGGCGCGCGACGTGATGATGCTGCCGCATCACAAGTACCACTACCGCCAGCACGCGGCCCAGGACATCAAGCAGGGCGACGAGCGGCATTTCTACATGCTGTTCATGTTCCAGATGCTCATCCGCCGCTCCATCGCCGAGCGCTGGCCGAACTTCCGGCCCTACGCGGAATCGATCGTGGATTCGGTCTCCTGGTCGGCCAGCGTGCTGCGCGCCGACCTGGTGGAGAGCTTCCTGCGCGCCAATGCGCGCTTCTGCGTCGGCATCGCCAAGACCTACGGGCGCGAGACCATCGAGGACCTGCTGCCGCGGGTGAAGCACCCGGATTTCGATTTCTACTACCGCGACGAGACCAGGAAGCTGGAAGGCATCAGCGCCGGGGCGTTCTGGGCGTATTTCAATGGGGAGCTGTACCATCCGGACATCCTCCGCATGCGTCAGTCCATGAGAAAGGCAAGCTAAGGCATGGCCGAAGACAAGAATCCGCGCATCTCCTGCATCGTCACCGCCTACAACGAAGGCCCGCTCGCCCGTGTCTCGATCGAATCCCTGCTGACCCAGTCCTTCGGGGATTTCGAGATCCTGCTCGTGGACGACGGCGCCTCGGAGGAAACCCGCGAGACGCTGCACACCTTCAAGGACGAGCGCATCCTGCACATCCGCCAGGCCAATGACGGGCTGTCCTCGGCGCGCAACCGCGCGCTGAACGTGGCGCGGGGCGATTACGTCTGCTTCCTCGATGCCGACGACACCCGCCCGACCTGGGCCTTCCAGACCATGATGGCGGCGGCGAAGGACGACGTGGACGTGGTGTTCTCGCCCGGCGTGCTGCAGGAAGTGCGCAAGGAGACCGGCTCCTTCTACGACCAGGACCATTTCGAGCGGCTGATCACCAACCGCATGGCGCGCATGGTCTCCTCGGGCGACCCGAAGCTCTGGGTCTCGGCCATGCGCGAGCTGGCCTGCGTGGAGCCGCAATGCGCCAACAAGATGGTGCGCCGCGGCTTCCTCGAGCAGCACAAGCTGCGCTTCCCGGCGGGTCTGTTCTTCGAGGACATGATCATGCATTACGGGCTGCTCACCAACATGCGCAGCTACGCGCTCACCGAGCTGCCCACCTTCACCTATTTCCGCCGCTACGGCCGGCCGCAGATCACCTCCGGCACCTCCACCACCCGCTTCGACGCGATCTCCACCGCGACGAACGCGCTGCACCTGTTCTCCTTCTCGGAGTATTTCCAGGACGTGGTGCTGCGCAGCCTGGTGCTGGCCTCGGCCTTCAAGCTGCTGAAATGGTGCGAGGAGAGCGTCTCGCACGACCATGCCTTCGCCTACGGCCAGGCGATCCGGGCGCTGGTCAACGGGCTGGACCCGCGCTACCTGAAGCCGCTGGACGAACACTGGGCGGAGATCGCCTACCAGCATGCCCCCTGGGTGCAGCCCGCGCTGCAGTACGTGGCGGGCCGGCAGGCGCGCAACTGACGCGCGCCGGAGACGGCAGACGCGGTTCCGGCCCGGCCGGGGCCGCGCGACGCCCGGGCTCCCGGCCCGGCGGCAGTTGCGCCGCCGGGCGAAACCGGGCAGCCTTGGCCCGGGCCGGGCGGCACGGGAAGGGGCGAGGATGAGCGAAGTGGCGGCAGCAGGGGCGCTGAGCCTGCCGGTGGCGGGGCTCCCGGCCGAGGATGCCGCGGCGCTCACCGAGCTCTACATCCGCGGCACCGCCCCCAACACGCTGCGCGCCTACGAGCGCGATCTCGCCTATATCGCCGCCTGGAAGCAGGAAGCCTTCGGGGCCGCTCTCGCCTGGCCGGAGAGCGAGGCGGTGGCGCTGCGCTTCGTGCTCGAGCATACCGGCGATGCCGGGCCCGCCGCGCAGGCGGTGGCCG
Organism: Oceanicella sp. SM1341; assembly: GCF_003448965.1. Classification (GTDB taxonomy): domain Bacteria; phylum Pseudomonadota; class Alphaproteobacteria; order Rhodobacterales; family Rhodobacteraceae; genus Paroceanicella. The sequence goes on along the minus strand of NZ_QRGC01000040.1, from coordinate 3,573 downwards.
GGGCGCTGGTGGCCCGCGGGCTGCGCCGCGACACCGCTCCGCCCAGCCCGGCCACGCTCGACCGGCGCATCGCCACCTGGCGGGCCTTCCACCGCATGCGCAACCTGCCCTCGCCCTTCGAGGCGCCGCTCATCGCCCAGGCGCGGGCGCGCGGGCGGCGGGCGCAGGCGCGGCGGCCGCAGCGCCGCTCGGCCAACCCGATCACCCGCCCGGTGCTGGAGGCGATGCTCGCCGCCTGCGGGCCCGGCCTGCGCGGGCTGCGCGACCGGGCGGTGCTGATGCTGGGCTGGGCCTCGGGCGGGCGGCGGCGCTCGGAGATCTCCGGGCTGATGCGCGAGGATGTCGATATTTCCGAGTTCGACGCCAAGGGGCTGGTCTGGCTGTCGCTGCTCGAGACCAAGACCACGGGCCGCGGGGCCACGCCGCGGCTGGTGCTCAAGGGCCGGGCGGCGCGGGCGGTGGTGGCCTGGATCGATGCCGCGGGGGTGACGGGGGGGCCGCTGTTCCGGCCGATCTCGAAATCCGGGCGGGTGCTGGAGCGGCGGCTGTCGCCGGACGGGGTGCGGGCGATCCTGCGGCTGCGGCTGGCGCGGGCGGGGTTTCCGCCGGGCTTTGCCTCGGCGCACGGGCTGCGCTCGGGCTTCCTCACCCAGGCGGCGCTGGACGGGGCGCCGATCCAGGCGGCGATGCGCCTGTCGCTGCACCGCTCCATGGCCCAGGCGCAGCGCTACTACGACGACGTGGACATCGCGGTGAACCCGGCCACCGACCTGCTGGACCGGCCGGCGAAACCCGCGGCCGCGAAGCGGGGCGACGGCTGATCTGCCGGGGTCCGGTGCCTTCGGCTGACGGTCCGCCTCGGCGCAGAGCCATCGCCGGGCCGTCATCTCCCGCCCCGCGGAGCGGCATGCCGAGGGCATGTGTCCCGCGGATGTGTCGGGTTGAACTCCCGTACTGCGCTCCACGGGCGGGGGGCGTGCTGATGATGCCGCTTGCGGGCCCGAGGGCTGTCTCGTGGAGCGCGGTCCACGGGCGGGGGGCGTGCCGCATCGGCGGAGGGACGCCCGCCTCGCCGAGGGGGCTTGCGCCCCCGCAGCTCGCCGGGCGTGGCGAAGGCCCCGGAGGGCCTCCGCCGGCGCGGGGCCCGGGCGTTGCTCCGGGGATCGTGATTGCCTGATCGGCGCGGCCAGGACGCCCGGCTTCCCCCTTCCGCCCGGGCGACCAGCCCGGGCCGCGCCCGACCCTCCCCCCGGGAGGGCGCGATGGCGATGCCGGTTGCCGCACAGCCCGCGTCCGGGGCTTTCACGATAAACCGCTGACCACAGGTGTTCCTGCGCCCACCCAGGGTCGGGCGCGGCCCTTCGCGCCTGGCGGAATCCCTGGGAGAGGCGGTGTGAAAGGGATGGGCCTGGGGGTTGCGCACCGGGTGGGGACAGGGCATGCGCGCTCCCGGCTCCCGGCTCCCGGCTCCCGGCTCCCGGCTCCCGGCTCCCGGCTCCCGGCTCCCGGCTCCCGGCTCAGCGGCCTAGCGGCCTAGCGGCCTAGCGGCGGCCGGAGTGGACCGAGATCAGGCCGCCGCGCTGGGGGGGCGGGCCGGCGGGAGGGGTGGTGAAGGCGCGGGGCGCCGGTTCGGGTGTCGGACGCCCGGGGGCCGGCTCCGGGCCGGGGTCGGCCCGGGGGTGTTCAGGCGCCGCGGGCAGCGGGGTGCGGGCGAGGGCGCGGGCGAGTTCGGCCTCGGCCATGTCGTGCAGGTCCGCGGCGAGCAGTTTCTCGGCCCGGTCCATCGCGGTGTCGACCGCGGGGGCGAGGCGGGCCCCGATCTCGCCCTGCAGCCGTTCGTCGAGGAATTCGCCGGCGGAGGCGGCGATGCGCGCCTCGATCACCGGGGCGAGGGTTTCGGTGAGGGCGGCGCGCAGGCCGGGGATCTCGGCCTCGATGCGGATGCGGGCGGCTTCCTCGGCGGCGGAGACGGTTTCGGCCATCCGGCCGGAGAAGGCCTCGGCGAAGGTCTCCGCCAGGGCGCCGGAGAGCATGCCGGCCAGTTCGTCGGCCAGGCGCTCGCGGTCGAGCGCCTCCTCGAATGCGGGGGCGAAGGCGGGTGTGAAGGCGGGGCTGAAAGCCTCCGCGAAGGCGGTCGGGAAGCGGGTCTCGAAGGCCTCGGCGAAGGCATCGCTGAAGGCCCCGGCAAAGGCGGCCTCGAAGGCGGGCGGCAGCTGCTCGGCCAGGGTTTCCTCGATGGTGGGGGCGAATTCGCCGCGCAGCTCGGCGCCGTGGCGGGCGAGCGCCTCGGACATGGCGTCGCGCAGCTCCTCCGAGAGGGCGGTGGTGCGGCTGCCGATCTCGTCGCGCGCGTGGGTGATGACCTCGGTCGCGGTGATGGTGGCGGCGTCGCGCACCGTCTCCTCCACGAAGCGGCGGGTGCCCTCGCGCTCGGCCTCCTGCAGTTCGGCCGAGGCGGCGAGCCGTTCCTGCAGCCCGGCGATCTCGACCTTCAGCCCGGCGATGGCGGCGGCGCCGGCCTTCTCCTGCCGTGACAGGCGCCAGGCCAGCAGGCCGCAGAACGCCGCGGCGAGCACCGTGGCCAGCGCGAGGAGCAGGTCGGCCGGGCCGAGCGGCAGCGCCGGGATGGGAAGGTCGGGCATGCTTGGGTCTCCCCTTCGGAAGGAAGACCCGAGAGTGGCCCGCCAGTCTTAACACCCGGTTAAGCGCGCGCGGCTTCAGGCGGGGGGCGCTGGCGCACCTTCCAGGCCAGCCAGGCGAGCGAGACGCCCTCGCCCAGCAGCTCGATGCCGAGGCAGACGCCCAGCAGCCAGAGCGCCGTCACCGGCAGGCTGGCGTAGAGGAAGAAGGCCAGCACCACCGAGGCGGCCCCGCTGAGCAGCACCCAGCCCCAGTTCGGGAAGGGGCGGATGGAGAGGGCGAAGATCACCCGGGAGATGCCGCCGATCAGGAACAGGATGATCAGCAGCAGGGTGAGCATCAGCAGCCCCTCGCCGGTGTTGCGCAGGATGAACAGGCCCACGAGCAACGACAGCAGCACCGAGATGGCCTGCAGCCAGAAATACGGCAGGTGGCGGCTGGCGATGAGGCCGATGGCGCGCATCACCCCGCCGATCACCAGCAGCCAGCCCAGCACCAGGGTTATGGCGAGCGAGGAGAACACCGGGAAGAGCAGGGCGCAGAGCCCGGCGAGGGCCATGAGCCCGCCCTGGACCATGTACCAGAAGGAATGGCGGCGCACGCTCTCGCGCATCGCCTCGCGCAGGATGGCGGCGGCGGCGGGGACGGAGACGCTCACGGGGCGTCTCCGAAGCGGCGGGAAGGCAGGCGGAACCGGAGCATGTGTATCGGGTCTCCCGAAGGCGGGAGGGGGGGGGGGGGGGGGGGGGCCGGGGGCCACGGGCCGTCCCCGGGCGGATGCCGTCGATCCTGCGACGCCCCCGCCGGCTTGGCAAGCGGCCGGGGGCGTGTCCCGTCGCCCGGGTCGCCGGCCGGACCGGCTGGCACGGGGCGGGCCGCGATGGCGCTGCGCGCCCGGGCCCGCGGGAGCCGCCCCGGGGAGTTCCGCGCGCC
>NZ_QRGC01000004.1 GCF_003448965.1 Oceanicella sp. SM1341 | reverse complement strand
GCGCCCTGGAGGACGCCGCCGCCGCCGTGCCGCCGGAGGGCAGTCTCTCGGGCCTGCAGGACCTCGCGCGCACCATCGGCCGCGAGATCGCCGCGCCCCCGCCGCGCACCGGCCCGCCCCCCGCCGCCGCGCCCGCCCCCGGCGGCATGCTGCATGCGCCCGAGGCCCCCGCGCCCCGCACCCTCGACACCAGTGCCCTGCAGGAGATGTTCGGCGACGAGGCCACCGTGCGGGACATCCTGCGCGAATTCGTGGCCCCGGCCCGCGGCATCGTGGCCGAGATCGCGGCCGGGTTCGCCGCCCGCTCGGCCGACGCGGTGTGCAAGGCCGCGCACAAGCTGCGCTCCTCTGCGCGGGCGGTGGGCGCCCATGCGCTCGCCGACCTCTGCCAGGAGCTCGAGACCGCCGGCCGGCGCGGCGACTGGCCGGCCCTCACCGTGCTGCAGGAGCGGCTGGACCCCGCCCTCGCCGGGGCCCTCGCCGAGATCGACGCGCGGGTGGCCCGCCCGCACGCCGGGACGGGCGCGGACGCCGCACGGTACAGCTCATGACCCGGAGGCACGTTCGCACCATGGTTTCCGCCAGCCCCCTGCACCGGGCCGCCTGCCCGGGCGATCGGAGAGCCCCATGTCCCTGATGCTCGGCCTCACGGTCCTTGTCGTCGACGACGAACCCTTCATGCGCTCGCTGGTCACGCGGCTGCTCGAGGTGATGGGCGCGCGCTCGGTGCTCACCTGCGAGGACGGGCGCGCGGCGCTGGAGAACGACATCGCGGGCGTCGACCTCGTGCTGTGCGATCTCAACATGCCCGGCATGGACGGGCCGGAGTTTCTCCGCCGCCTGGCGGAGGCCGGGTTCGGCGGCAGCGTGGTGCTGATGAGCGGCGAGGACGCCCGCATCCTCGACACCGCGGTGGCGCTCGCGCGGGCGCACGGGCTGCGGGTGCTCGGCGCCCTGGCCAAGCCCATCACCCCCGACGCCCTGCGCGCCATGCTGGAGGCGGTGCCGGCAGACGCGGCGGGGGAGGCCGGCCCTCCCGCCGCCCCGCGCACCGGCACCTCCGACTTCACCGCGCAGGACCTCGCCGGCGCCATCTCCGGCCGGGCGCTGGAAGTGCATTTCCAGCCCAAGGTGCGGGTGTCCGACGGGAGGGTGATGGGCGTGGAGGCGCTGGCGCGCTGGACGCACCGGGGCCACGCCGTGCCGCCCACCGCCTTCATCGGCTGCGCGGAGGAGAACGGGCTGATCAACGCGCTCACAGACGTGGTGTTCGACAAGGCGGTGCGCCAGGGGGCGCGCTGGCTCGCCGCCGGGCGCAACATCAAGATATCGGTCAATTTCTCCGTGCTCTCGCTCGAGCGGCTCGACCTGCCGGAATACATCGTCGACACCGCGGTCGCCGCCGGGCTCGACCCCACCGCGCTGGTGATCGAGCTCACCGAGAGCCGGCTGATGAGCGACCTGCGCCGGCCGCTGGAGGTGCTCACCCGGCTCCGGCTGAAGGGGGTGGGCCTTGCCATCGACGATTTCGGCACCGGCTATTCCACCCTCGAGCAGCTGCGCCGCATCCCCTTCACCGAGCTCAAGGTCGACCGCGCCTTCGTCACCGGCGCCGCCCATGACACCGCCGCCCGGGCCATCCTGGAATCGAGCGTCTCGCTCGCCCGGGCCCTCGGCCTCGCCATCGTCGCCGAGGGCGCCGAGACGCGGGAGGACTGGGACCGCGTGAGCGCGCTCGGGGTGGACATGGTGCAGGGCTATTTCGTCGCCCGCCCCATGCCGGCCGAGGAATTCGACGCCTGGCACGCGGTATGACCTCTGCCGCGGAACCGGCAGGCGGAGGCGCCGCCGGCGGGACGGCGCCCATGGTCCCGGCCATGCTCCCCGCGCGCCGGCGCGCGGGGCCCTGAAGCCGCCGCGCGCTCCCCTCCCCGGGGCTCCTGGCACGGCCGTTTCCCGCCACGCGGGCGGCTGCCCGCGACCGCCGCCCCCCGGGCACGCGGCCCCGGATCGCGGCAGCGATGCCGCGCGCACCGGGGCCGCGACCTTCCGCGGCGGGCATCCCGTCATCCCCGCGCCGATGGCCGGAAACCGGCGGCGGAACAGGTCTCGCCTCCTCCCCGGCGCCGCCCGGCCGGGGCATGCGCGCGCGCCCCGCGCCCGAAGCGGGGCAGATTTTACGCGCTCGCAGCAAGAAACCGGATTGTCTGACTTCCGGATAATGGACAAGCTCGTGGCACAAGGCAGGGCACGGGGCGGGGCGCCGAGGCCCGTCCGTGCACCTGCCGCAACAGGTCCGCAGAACAGGGGCCGCAACGACAAGGAGGAGAGCCGCATGACCCGGTTCGCACGTGCCGCCGGCCTCTCTGCGCTGGCCCTGACCGCCGTATCCGTCGCCCTGTCCGCCGCCCCCGCCCCGGCGCAGGAGAAGATCGTCATCTCCAACTGGGACGGCTACATGCCCGACGACCTGCCGGACAAGTTCGAGGCCGAGACCGGCATCGCGGTGGAGGTGGCGCTGCATGCCACCAACGAGGAGATCATGGGCAAGGTGGTTGCCGGCGGCGGCCGGGGCTACGATGTGCTCTTCGTCTCCTCGCCCTTCGCCGAGGCGCTCGGGAAGATGGGCCTGCTCGCGCCCCTCGACCCCGGGCTGGTGCCGAATTTCGCCAATCTCTACCCGGAGGCGATGGAGCTGCCCTACGACCCGGGCAACACCTTCTCCGCGCCCTACGCCTGGGGCACCACCGGGCTGTGCTACCGCTCCGACCTGGTTGAGGACCCGCCTTCGAGCTGGAACGACCTGCTCTCCCCCGCGCCCGAGCTCGAGGGCCGGGTGACCATGCTCTCCACCGACCGCTGGCTCATGGCCGCCGGGCTGCTGGCGAAGGGCTTCTCGGTGAACGACACCGACCCCGGGCACATCGCCGAGGTGAAGGAGACGCTGATCGCGGCCAGGAAGACCCTGCTTTCCTACGACGACACGACCTTCTACTCCAAGCTCGTCTCCGGCGAGGCGAGCCTGGTGCATGCCTGGGACGGCTGGTGCAACTACGGCATCGCCGAGGACCGTTCCATCCGCTACGTGATCCCCGAGGAGGGCACCGACCTCTGGGTCGACACCATGGTCGTGCCCGAGGCCTCGGAGAACAAGGAGGCGGCGCAGGCCTTCATCAACTACGTGCTCGGCGCCGAGACCGGGGCCTGGGTGGTGGAGAACATCCTCTACAAGGTGCCCAACCGCGCGGCGATGGAGGCGGCGGACCCCGGCCTCTACGACCTGTTCCCCAACCTCGGCATGCAGCCCTCGGAGCTGATGAGGCAGGAGGCGCTGCGCGACCTCGGCGAGGGGCAGCGGCTCTACTCCCGCGCCGTCACCGAGATCATGGCCGCGAACTGACCCCCCGTGCGGCCCGAAGCTGACAGCAGGCCGCCGTGCCCGCCCGCGCGCAGCCCCTGCCGGCCGGCGGCCGGTGAGACCCCATGGCGGGCCGCGACCGGCGGTAACCCATGCCGACCGATGGCGAGTGGACCCCCGGAGCGGCCGGCGGCCGGTGAACCTCCATGCCGGGCCGCGACCGGCGGAACCCCATGCCGGCCGGTGGCGGACGAAACCCCATGCCGGCCGGCGGCGGGCGCAATCCCACACCGGGCACCGGACAGTGGAACCCCGTGCCGGGCCCCGGCCGGCCGAGCCTCATGCCGAGCGGCGGCGGAGAGTATCTCATATCGGGCGGCCACCGCCGGAAGGTCCTGCCGGCCGGAGGCCGAGCGCGCCCCGTGTCGGCAAGCCGACGGCAGAGGCCCGGGCCGGACGGCGGCCGGCGGCACCCCACGCCGGCCCGGCACACCCCCCGGCCGGCCCCTGGCCGGCGCAACCCCGGGCCGGCCGACGGCCGACGAAACCCCAGTCCTACCGGCAGCCGGCGAGACGTCATCCCAGCCCGTGGCCGGCGCGATCTCATGCCGGCCCGTGTCCGGCGGGGCCCGCGCATGAGCCCGCTGCGCCCCTCCCCCCGCCTGCGGCCCTCGCCCGGCGGAGGGGCCGCGCGCGGGCGGCTGCGCAGCCTCGCGCTGATGGCGCCGGGGCTGGGCTGGCTCACCGCCTTCATGCTGGTGCCCTGCGGCATCGTCTTCGTCTTCGCCTTCTACCAGCGCGGGCTCTACGGCGGAATCGACCCCGTCCTGACCACCGAGAACTTCACCCGCGCGGCCGAGCCGCTCTACCTCGGCATCTTCGCCCTCTCCGCGCGCATCGCGGGCCTCGCCACGCTGGTCGCGCTGCTCATCGGCTACCCGGCGGCCTATGCCATCGCCCGCGCCCCGGCGCGGCGCCAGACCGGGCTGCTCTTCCTGGTGATGCTGCCGTTCTGGAGCAACTACCTCATCCGCACCTATGCCTGGATCGTGCTGCTCAACCGCGAGGGGCTGATCAACCGCGGCCTCGCCGAGATCGGCCTCATCGAGGCGCCGCTGAGCCTGCTCTACAACGAGTTCGCCGTGGTGACCGGGCTGGTCTACAACTACCTGCCCTTCGTGGTGCTGGCGATCTACGCCTCGCTGCAGCGGATGGACTGGTCGCTGGTCGAGGCCTCGGCCGATCTCGGCGCCCCGGCCTGGCGCAGCTTCGCGCGCATCACGCTGCCGCTCACCCTGCCTGGGGTGGCGGCGGGGGCGGTGTTCGTCTTCGTGCTCTCGGTGGGAAATTTCATCACGCCCGAGCTGCTGGGCGGCGGGCGCATCCAGATGGCGGGAAACCTGATCTACGACCAGTTCCTCACCGCGCGGGACTGGCCCTTCGGCGCCGCACTCGCGCTCCTCCTCATCCTCGCGATGATGCTGCTGCTCTTCGCCCAGGCGGCGCTGGTGAACCGCGCGGGCCGGGAGGGGCGCGATGTCTGACCGAAGCACCCCCGGCCGCCTGCTGCGCGCCCATCTCGGGCTCACCTACCTGTTCCTCTACGGGCCGATCGCGGTGCTGATGGTGCTCTCGCTCAACCGCGCCGGCCTGCCCACCGCCTGGACCGGCGTCTCGCTGCACTGGTACGGCGAACTCGCCCGCCGGCCCGAGATCCTCTCCGCGGCCCTGAACACGCTCGTCGTCGCCGCCGCCTCCACGCTCATCGCCACCACGCTGGGCACGTCGCTCGCGCTGGGGGTGGAGGCGCGCGCCCGGCGCGGGCTGCTCGACGCGCTGCTCTTCGCGCCGATGATCATCCCCGACATCGTGCTCGCCATCGCGCTGCTCTCCTTCTTCACCCTGCTCGAGGTCACGCTGGGGCTGCACTCCATCATCCTGTCGCACGCGGTGTTCAACATTGCCTTCGTCTGCGCGGTGGTGCGCACGAGGCTGCGCAGCTTCGACCACTCGATCACCGAGGCCTCGGCCGATCTCGGTGCCACCCCCTTCACCACCTTCCGGCGCATCACCCTGCCTGTGATCTTCCCCGGCGTGCTCGCCGGCGCGCTGCTCGCCTTCACCCTGTCGTTCGACGAGTTCATCATCGCCTTCTTCACCGCAGGCGCCGGCGAGAGCTCCACCACCCTGCCGATGCGCATCTACGCGATGATCCGCTTCGGCGTGACCCCGGAGATCAACGCCATGGCCACGCTCATCATGCTGGTGAGCTTCACCCTCGTGCTCGCCTCCCAGCGGCTGCAGCCGCAGGGGGCGCGGCCGTGAGCGCGGTGGTCTCGCTGCGCGGGCTCGGCCGGCGCTTCGGCGTTTACGAGGCGGTGTCCGACGTGAGTCTCGACCTCGAGGAGGGCGAGTTCTTCGCCCTGCTCGGCCCCTCGGGCTGCGGAAAGACCACGCTTTTGCGCATGATCGCCGGTTTCGAGAGCCCCACCTCGGGCCGCATCGCGCTCGACGGGGCGGACATGACCAGCCTGCCGCCGCACCGCCGGCCGGTGAACCTGATGTTCCAGAGCTACGCGCTCTTCCCCCACATGAGCGTGCGGGCAAACGTGGCCTACGGGCTGGAGATGGAGCGGCTGCCGCGCGCCGAGATCGCCCGGCGGGTGGACGAGATCCTCGAGACCGCCGAGCTCACCGCCCTTGCCACCCGGCGCCCGGCCGAGCTTTCCGGCGGGCAGCGCCAGCGGGTGGCGCTGGCCCGCGCGCTGGTCAAGCGCCCCCGGGTGCTGCTGCTCGACGAGCCGCTGGCCGCGCTCGACGCGAGGCTGCGCGGGCAGATGCAGCTGGAGCTGAAGCGCCTGCAGGGCGAGCTGGGCATCACCTTCGTCGTCGTCACCCATGACCAGCAGGAGGCGCTGGTGATGGCCGACCGCATCGCCCTGATGAACGCCGGGCGCATCGAGCAGGTCGCCAGCCCGCGCGAGCTGTACGAGCATCCCGCCACCCGCTTCGCCGCGCGGTTCATCGGCGCGACCAACCTCTTCGAGGGCCATGGCGCCCCCGGCGGGGTGGCGGTGGAGGGGCTGGGCCTGCTGCCCGCCGCCGATGCGCCGCTCGGCCTGCCCTGCGCGCTGTCGCTGCGCCCCGAGCGCCTGCGCCTCGGGCCCGGCGCGCTCTCGGGCACGGTGGCGCAGATCGCCTATCACGGCCAGGACCTCGGGCTGCATGTGGCGCTGCCCGGGCAGGCGCAGGCGCTGCTCGTGCGCCTGCCCGCCGGCGCGCCGGAGGCCGCCAGCCTCGCGCCCGGCCAGATCGTGAGCTGCACCTGGGCGCCCGAGGACGCCCGCGTGCTCACCGCATGACAGGAGAGGAGAGCAGGACATGAGCCGAAAGACCGTCGCATTCTTCCCCGAGGCCGCCTTCGGCCCGGCGCTGAACTCGGTGGGCATCGCCCAGGCGGTGGAGGCGCTCGGCCACCGGGCGGTGTTCCTCTCCGACCCTGGGTTCACCGGGGTCTACGAGGGCTACGGTTTCGAGGCCCACCCGGTGAACCTCTCCGAGCCGATGCCGCCCGAGCAGATGGCGAAGTTCTGGGAGGACTTCATCAACGGCCATATCCCCAACTTCCGCAAATCCCCCATCGAGCAGCTCGACACCTACGTGAAGGAGTGCTGGGAGGCGATCGTGGACAGCGCCCGCTGGGCGGAGAAGGACCTGCCCGCCCTGCTCGCGCGCCTGAAGCCCGACCTGATCTGCGTCGACAACGTTGTCCTCTTCCCCGCCATCAAGCGCCATGCGGCGGAGGCCGGCATCCCCTGGGTGCGCATCATCTCCTGCTCGGAAAACGAGATCGAGGACGAGGCGATCCCGCCGCATCTCTCGGGCTGCGGCGCGAAGGACACGGCCTGCCACGCCGCCTTCCGCGCGCGCTTCAACGAGGTGATCGGCCCGATCCACGATGATTTCAACGCCTTCCTCGCCGAGTGCGGCGAGGCGGCCTACCCGCCGGGCCAGTTCTTCGAGGCCTCGCCCTTCCTCAACCTGCTGCTCTACCCCGAGCCGGTGAAATTCGAGCGCGCCGCCCCGCTCGACCCCGCGCGCTTCCAGTATCTCGAGGGCTGCGTGCGCAAGGACGCCGCCTTCGAGCTGCCGCCCTTCCCCGGCTACGAAGGCACGCCGCTGATCTACGTGAGCTTCGGCTCGCTCGGCGCGGGCGACACGGAGCTGCTCAAGCGTATCATCGCGGCGGTGGGCAAGATGGAGATCCGCGCCCTGGTGAACGTGGGCGACTACATGGAGAGCTACGGCGCGGTGCCACCCAACGTGCACCTGGCGAGCTGGTACCCCCAGCCCTCCGTCATCCCGCTCATCGACGGCGCCATCCACCACGGCGGCAACAACAGCTTCACCGAGTGCCTCTACTTCGGCAAGCCCGCCATCATCATGCCCTATGTCTGGGACGGGCATGACAACGCCACCCGGGTGCAGGAAACCGGCCACGGCTTCCGCATGCCGCGCTACGACTGGACGGAGGCGGAGCTGGCGGAGAAGATCACCGCCATGCTCACCGACGAGGCGATGCAGGCCCGCCTTGCCGCCACCTCGGCGCACATGCAGGGCCGGCACGGGCCCACCCGCGCCGCCGGGCTGATCGACGGCCTGCTGGAAAGTTGACAGATGTCAACGCGCCTCGCCTCCTGCGCGCCGCATCCCTCGCCCGCCGCCCTCCGGGCCAAGGACCTCGCGGTCCGGGGCGGCCATCTCGACCCGGTCGACGGGCGCCCGGCCAATTCCGGCCGCCTGACGTGGAAGGGCGGGGAGGCCGGCCTGTGGATCTGCACCCCCGGCTCCTGGCGGCTCGACCTGCCGCGCGACGCGGCTGCGCCACGTGCTCGCCGGCCGGGCCACCTACACCCCCCGACACGGGTGCTCCGCCGGCGGCGGCCCCCGGCGCCGTGATCCGTTTCCACGAAGGCTGGCAGGGGGTGGTCACCGTCCACGACACCCTGCCCAGCACCTGAATGACCCCCTCAGGAGATCCCGCCATGACCGACACGCCCTCCTCCGCCCCCACCCTGCGCGACCCGCTCGCGCAGCGCGAGCTGACAGACTGGGGCCCGGTGCCCACGATGATCGAGGGGCAGAGCCACACCTCGGGCATCCTGCTGCACAAGGGCCCGGGCGGGCGGCCCGAATCCGGCCTCTGGCAATGCACCCCCGGCTTCTGGGAATGCCACGTGACCGCCGACGAGTTCTGCCATTTCCTCGCCGGGCGCTGCACCTACACCCATGAGAGCGGCGAGGTGATCGAGATCACGCCCGACACTGCCGCCTTCTTCCCCAGGGGCTGGAAGGGCACCTGCCGGGTGCACGAGACGGTGCGCAAGGTCTACATGATCGGATGAGCGAAATGCCCGGCTTCGACCCCCATGCCGCCCTGATCTTCCGCGCCAATGCCTGGGTGCCGGCGCCCGGCTGCCCGGTGACGGAGGTGGTGAACCCCGCCACCCTCGCCCCCGAGGGCCGCATCGCGCAGGTGGGCGCGGAGCTTGCCGCCGAGGTGGCCGCCGAGGCCCGGGCCGCGCAGCGCGCCTGGGGGAGGTGTGACGCGAAAACCCGCGCCACCGCCCTGCACCGGGTGGCAGACAGCATCGAGCGCACCCCCTTCCGCGCGGTGGCGCTGCAGATGGTGCTGGAGATGGGCAAGCCCTACCCGGAGGCGGAGGGCGAGCTTGCCAATGTCGCCGGCGCCTTCCGCTATTTCGCCGAGATGGCGCGCGACGAGGCCGGCAAGGTGGCCGGCACCACGCAGGCCGGCTCCTTCCAGTTCGCCCGCTACGAGCCGCTGGGCGTGTCGGTGCACATCCTGCCGTTCAACTTCCCCATCCTGCTGATGGCCTGGACGGTGGCCGCCTCGCTCGCCGCCGGCAACGCCTGCATCGTGAAGCCGGCCGAGGCCACCAGCCTGTGCACCCTGCGCTTCATGGCACATTTCGCGGGCGCGCTGCCGCCCGGCCTCGTCTCCTGCCTCACCGGCGGGGCGGAGACGGCACAGGCGCTCATCGCCGCGCCCGACACCCATGCCGTGGCCTTCACCGGCTCGGTGGCGGCGGCGAAGGCGGTGGGCGTGGCCTGTGCCGCGCGGATGAAACCCTGCATCCTCGAGGCCGGCGGCTCGGACGCGATGATCGTCACCGCCCATGCCCCGCTCGACGTGGCGGTGCCCGGCTGTGTCACCGCGGCGTTCCACCTCTCCGGGCAGATCTGCACCTCGGCCGAGCGGTTCTTCGTGCACGAAGCGGTGCATGACGCCTTCGTCGCCCGCCTGGCAAAGGCCGCCGGCGCCCTGCGCATCGGCCCGGGCACCGGCGTCTCCGAGATCGGGCCGCTGGTGTCGGAGGCCGCGCGCGCGAAGGTGATGCGCCTGGTCGACGCGGCCGTGGCCGAGGGCGCCACGCTGGTCTGCGGCGGCCGGGTGCCGCCCGCGCATCCCGAGGGCTGGTTCTACGAGCCCACCGTGCTCACCGGCGTGCGGCCGGAGATGGAGATCGTGCGCACGGAGGTCTTCGGCCCCGTCGCCGCCATCTGCCGGGTGGAGAGTTTCGAGGAGGCGCTGGCGCTTGCCAACGCCTCCGAGTTCGGCCTCGGCGCCTCGGTCTTCACCACCGAGCTCGCGGAGGCGATGCGGGCCGCGGAGGAGCTGCAGGCCGGCATGGTCTGGGTCAACAACCCGCTGATCGACAACGACGCCCTGCCCTTCGGCGGCTGGAAGAGCTCCGGCCTCGGCCGCGCGCTCGGCCGCCAGGGGCTCGACGCCTTCCGCCAGTCGAAGATGGTCATCATCGACCATGCCCCCGCGGTGCAGGACTGGTGGTACCCCTACCCCGACGACGCCTTCCCGCGGGAGGACTGAGGCCGGGCGCCCGGCACCGGCATCACCCGCCGCGCCTTCCGCGCCCCGCCATGCCGGCCCTGCCCCGCCGCGCACTGCTCGGGTGGAGCGGCACCGAGGGCGCGGAGCGAGCCGCGCCCTCGTGGCCCGCGCGGTGAGGCCCCGTGACCGCGACATCCCGCGTGCCTCGCTGCTCCGCGTCGCGTTGCGCAACGGGGTCTGACGAAGTCTCCGTACAGCCCCGCGCAGACCCGCTCCGACCGCCCGGCATCACCACCCGGCGGGCCGGAGCGCCCATGCGTCAGCGCCCCGGGCCGGCAAGCCGCTGCGCCTTCGGGCGCCGGAAGGTCTGCCGGCCGGCCTTCCACCCGGCGAGCACCGGGGCCGGGCCGCGCAGGGCGGTTGCAGCGTCGGGCGCGTCGATGAGCACGATGTCGGCCGGGGCGCCCTCGGCGAGGCCGTGCGCGGCGCCGATCTGCCGGGCGGCGGCGCCGCTCACCATGTCGAAGAGCGCCTCGAGGCCCGTGTCCGTCGCCACCTGGCCGGCGATGGCGTAGAGGTTCGCGATGCGGCCCAGCGAGGCGTCGCCGAAGGGGGTGAACGGGTTGAGGATGTTGTTGCTCGCGAGCGATACGGTCACCCCCGCATCCCGCAGCGCCATGGCGGGCGCGAGGCCGCGGGGCACCAGCCGGTCGGCCCCGCGACCGCCGAGGAAGAGGTCGGTCGCCGGCAGGATGCTCACCGCGATGCCGGCCTCCGCCAGCCCCTCCGCGAGCCGCGCCACCGTCTCCGGCGCCATGGCCGAGAGTTTCGTGACATGCCCCACCGAGACCCGTCCGCCGAGGCCGCGGGCCCGGGTCTGGGCGATGATCCCGGGCAGGATGGAGCCTTCGGGGTCGAGGTCGAAATCGGCGTGGAAATCCGCCGGCACGTCGAAGCGCTCGGCGAGGTCGAGGATGGCGGTGACATGGGCCACCGGGTCGGGGTCGGTGTAGGGGCAGCCGCCCACGGCGCCGGCCCCGGCGGCGAGCGCCTCGGTGAGCAGGTCGAGCGTGGCGGGCTCGTTGGTCAGCCCCTCCTGGGCGAAGGCGCAGAGCTCGAGGTCGATCGCCTGACCCCAGGCGGCCTTGCGGGCGGTCAGGGCGGCGAAGGAGCGCAACCCGGCGCGGGGGTCGACCTCGACGAAGCTGCGCATGCGCGTGGTGCCCTGCAGCACGGCCATCTCCAGCACCCGGTCGGCGCGGGCGGCCACGTCCGCCTCGGTGAAGGCGGCCTTGGCGGCGGCGGTGCCCGAGATCGCCTCCGCCAGCGTGCCCTCGCAGACGGGGCAGCGCTCGAGGATGCAGGCCTTGTCGAGGTGGATGTGGCTCTCCACGAAGCCGGCGAAGGCGAAGGCCCCGCCGGCCCCGGCGCGCGGCCCCTCCCCCGGGAGAGCCGGCGCGATGGCCGCGATGCGCCCCGCCCGGATGCCGATGTCCACCGGCGGGCCCGCACCGATGCGCGCGCCCGAGATCACGAGATCGAACTCCATTCTGTCCCCCTGCTGGCCTGCCCCTTGATGGCACGGGCACGCGCCGGGCAAAAGCCCCGGGGCGAGCGCGGGCGCCGCCTCGTCTGCGCGCTTCCCGTAGGGGCGGGGCGCCCCGGAGACAGGTCCGGGTCCGCATGGGCCGGAAGGGCGCCGGCCGCCGGCATCACGCCGGCATCGGGGGGGCATCACGCAGGCCAGGCGGCGTCCCGCATGCGGAACAGGCCCGGGCACCGGGCCGGACGGACCCGGCACCCGCGGCCAGGCCGCGTCGCGTCACCGTGATGCAGACGGCATCCGGCCAGGCCGGAAGCCATGCGCAGGCGAGGCCGATTGCCACCCCGGCGCCTGACGCCCGGGTTCCGGCCGCCCCTGCTACCGGGAAGCCGGCGCCGGAACGCCCGCGCTCCCGCCGCAGCGGTGGTCGGCATCCCTCGCCCGGGGGCGCCGGATCGGCCCGCGCCCGCGGCACCGTGCAGCGCCGCGCGCGGGGCCGCTTCCCGGCCCGTGCCACGGCGGGGGTGCCGCCCGGCCGAGCCGGTCCATCGCGTGAAGCACCCTCAGGCGCGGGGGCCGAGGCGGGCGCGCAGTTCCTCGGTCACCTCGGCGGCGACATCGCGCACGAGACCGGCCCAGAGCTGCATGCGCTCCTCGCCGGCGCGGAAGATCGGGCCGGTGACCGAGAGCCCCGCCGCCCGGCTGCGCCCGGAGGAGGGGATGGGCGCGGCGACGCAGCGGATACCGGGGCCGTGCTCCTCGCGGTCATAGGCCACGCCCTCGGCGCGCACCCGGGCGAGCTCGTCGAGCAGGGGGCCGGGGCCGGGGAGGGTGTTCTCGGTGAAGCGTTCGTAGCTCAGCCGGCCCACCACCAGCGCCAGCTCGTCGGGCTCGAGGGTGGAGAGCGCGGCCTTGCCCACGCCGGTGCAGTGCAGCGGCGCGGTGTTGCCGATCTGCGAGTGCATGCGCACCGCCTTCCGGCTCTCCACCTTGTCGAGGTAGATCATCTCGTCGCCGGCGAGCACCGCGAGATGCACGGTCTCGCCGGTGGCCTCGTGCAGGCGGCGCAGGTAGGGCTCGGCCACGGCGCGGAAGGCGTTGTCGGCCCAGGCGCGGGAGGCGAATTTCAGCAGCCGCAGGCCCAGCGAGTAGGAATGCCCGCGGTCGGCTGTCACCAGCCCCTCGGCGGCGAGGTTCGTGAGCTGGCGGTGCAGCGTGCCGCGCGGCTGGTCGGAGCGGGCGAGAATGTCGGTGAAGCGCATCGGCCCCTCGGCCGAGGCAATGATCTCGAGCACCTCGACGGCCTTGCCCAGCGTGCCCGTCTGCCGTTCCGGGCCACTGTCGCCCGCTGCGCGTCGTCCCATGTCCGCTCCCGCCTGCGCCCGGCCCCGGGCCCTGCCCGAAACCGCGCTCCGCACCCTGCCGGCGGCCTGCGCCGGGGCAGGCTGCCGTCCCCTCCCCCGTCACATCCGCCGCGGCGCCCCCCCGGGCCGCGGCTTGACAGGCACCACCGCAGGTTTCTATCGTTCCGGATAACAGAAGTCAATTCCGGATAGTGGAACTGTCGCTTGCGCGACTCCCTCCGGAGCCGGGGGAGCGAGAGCCATGGTGAGGGCAGGACACGGGCCGGCGCAAGCGCCGCGGAGGCCGGCGGAATGAGCGCGGCCTTCTGCGCGGCGGCGGACTGGGGCACCTCGAGCTTCCGCATATGGCTGCTCGACGGCACCGGCGCGCCGCTGGCCGAGCGGCGCAGCGGCGAGGGCATGTCGCAGGTCGCGGCAGGAGGCTTCGGCGCGGTGCTGGAGGGGCATCTCGCCGCCCTCGGCGCGCCGGAAGGACTGCCGGTGGTGGTCTGCGGCATGGCCGGCGCGCGGCAGGGCTGGGTGGAGGCGCCCTATGTCGACACGCCGGCGGCGCTGCACGCGGTGGCCGATGTCTCGGCCCGGCCGGGGCATGCCGCGCGCGAGGTGCGCATCCTGCCCGGCATGGCGCAGCGCGACCCGGCGGCGCCAGACGTGATGCGCGGCGAGGAAACCCAGCTTCTCGGCGCCTTCGCCGGCGCCAGCGGCCCCGGCCTCGCCTGCATGCCCGGCACGCATTCCAAGTGGGTGCGGCTCGACGGCGACCGCGTGGAGGGCTTCTCCACAGTGATGACCGGGGAGTTCTATTCGGCGATCAGCCGCCACACCATCCTGAGCCACTCGATGGAGGCCGCGGGGGAAGGCGAGGAGGCCGAGGCGGCCTTCGAGGCCGCGGTGCGCCGGGCGCTGGCCCGGCCCGAGGCGCTGGTGGCGGAGTTCTTCCGCATCCGCGCCGGCGGGCTGCTGGGCTTCGCGGCGCCCGGCAGCGGCGGGGCCACGCTCTCCGGCCTGCTGATCGGCGCCGAGATCGCCGCGGCCCGCGCCGCCGCTCCCCTGCCGGAGGAGGTGACGCTGATCGCCTCCGGCGCCATCGCCGCGCGCTACGCGGCAGCCCTTGCCCTTGCCGGCTGCGGCGTGCGGCGCGTGGATGCGGACGCCGCGGCGCGTGCCGGGCTCTTCGCCGCCGCCACGCGCCTGTGGCAGACCCGATGACCGGAGACACCCGAGACATGACCCCAAGCACCCCCTGGCCCGCCCCGCGCCGCCCGCTCGTCGCCATCCTGCGCGGGGTCGCCCCGCACGAGATCGAGGGCATCGCCGAGGCGCTCGTCGAGGCGGGGTTCGAGGCGCTGGAAGTGCCGCTGAACTCGCCCGACCCGTTCCGCTCCATCACGCTCGCGAGAAAGCTGGCCCCGGCAGGCTGCCTCGTGGGCGCCGGCACGGTGCTGGAGCCCGCCGAGGTGGACCGGCTGCACGGCGCTGGCGGCAACCTGGTGGTGAGCCCGAACGTCGAGCCCGCGGTGATCGCCCGCGCCACCACGCTGGGCATGGTCACCATGCCGGGGGTGTTCACCATCACCGAGGCCTTCACCGCGCTGAAGGCCGGCGCCTCGGCACTGAAGTTCTTCCCCGCGAGCGTGCTCGGCCCCTCCGGCATCCGCGCCCTGCGCGCGGTGCTGCCGGCGGGCACGGTGGTGGGCGCCGTGGGCGGCGTGTCGGAGACCGATTTCGCCGAGTACGTGGCCGCGGGCACCGGCGCCTTCGGCCTGGGCTCGAGCCTTTACAAGCCCGGCTACACCGCGGCCGAGGTGGGCGCGCGCGCCCGCGCCGCCGTGGCCGCCTGGGATGCGCTGTCCCGCGGCTGAGCCTCCCCCGCTCCGGCGCCGGACGCCCCGGGGGCCGGTCTCGTCGGGTCGGAACGGGCCGGCGCGGGTGCGCCCTTCAACCGGGGGCTTCCGGCAGGATCCCCGGTTCCGCCGCACCCCGGCGGTCGCCTGCGCGCCCCGCGTTTTCGGGCCGGCGAGGCGCCTGTCGAGCGGGCGCTCCACGGCTCGCCGATGCCGCTCTGCCGGAGGCAGGTCCGGCCGGGCCCGGTCCGCCCCCCCCCCCGCACCGCGCGGGCGGAGATCTCCGGGCGCCAGCGCGCGCTGCCAATCGAGCTTGCCATCGGGACGGACTGTGCGGCGGGGCCCGGCCCGATCGACCGGAAGCGACATGAGGCATGGGGCGCGGATCCGATACATTCCGGCCATCATATTGGATACAATCTTGACAATCCTTTGCATACGGGCCAGAACCGGGCCGGTACTGCCACCCCCTGCCCGGGGGGCCGGCCACAGTGATGCCGCCGCCGCCGCGGCGCCCAGACCGATGAGGACCCCGCCATGAGTGCTGCCGCCCCGCGCCGCCGCTTCGACTTCGACACGCTCGCCCCCGTGGAGCGCTACAAGCTGCTGATCGGCTCCGTGGTGCCCCGCCCCATCGCCTGGATCACCACGGTCGACACCGAAGGCCGGGTGAATGCCGCCC
This sequence comes from Oceanicella sp. SM1341, assembly GCF_003448965.1. GTDB lineage: Bacteria > Pseudomonadota > Alphaproteobacteria > Rhodobacterales > Rhodobacteraceae > Paroceanicella. The sequence goes on along the minus strand of NZ_QRGC01000004.1, from coordinate 229,394 downwards.
CCTACAGCTTCTTCAACGTGCTCTCGCACGACCCCGCGCTGCTGGCCATCGGCGTGGAAAACCACGCCGACATGCGCATGAAGGACACGGCGGCCAATATCCGCGCCACCCAGGAATTCACCGTGAACATCGTCGATTTCGCCACGGTGGAGGCAATGAACGTCACCGCGCTGCCGTTTCCGCCGGAGGTGGACGAGCTGGCCGAGGCCGGGCTCACCGCAGCGCCGGGCGTGCGCGTGGGCAGCCCCTACATCGCCGAGGCGCCGGTGGCCTTCGAGTGCCGCAACCACACCACGCTCAACATCGGCCGCTCGCGCGAGATCGTGCTGGGCGAGGTGCTCACCATGCATGTGCGCGAGGACCTGCTGAACGAGCGGCTGCACATCGACCCCGCGCGGCTCGATGCGGTGGGGCGCATGGGCGGCCAGGGCTATGCCACCATCCGCGACCGGTTCGAGCTTCCCTCCATGACCCTCGCGCGCTGGCAGGAGCTGCGGCCCGCCGAGCCCGCGGCGGAGTAGGCCTGCCCCGCCCCGCTCACTCCGTGCGCAGGTTGTCGCGCCAGCGCTCGGTGAAGAGCCGCTTCTTCTGCCGGTCGTCGGCGGCGAGCAGGGCGGCGCTGAGCGGGATCAGCCGCAGGATGGAGGAGGCGCCGTCCGGCATGTCGAGGTCGGCCTCCTCCGGCGCGCCGAAGCGCACGATGAGCCGGGCGCGGGTGAGCTCGGCCCGGCCCCGGTCGGAGAGCAGGAAGTCGAGCAGCGCCGCCGCCCCCTCCGGGTGGCGGGCCTGGCGCGGGATGAAGGCGGCGCGGCTGAGCACCAGCGTGTAGTCCTGCGGCGCGACCACCGCGAGGTCCGGGTTCGTGGCCGCGCGCGCGAGGGCGTAGGAGCCCAGGATGTTGTAGCCGATCAGCAGCCGCCCGGAGATCACCGCATCGGTGATCTCGGAGGAGCAGCAGGTGGCGATGGCCCCGGTGCGCCCGAAGGCCTCGAGCAGGCTGCCGAAGGTGGTGGCCTGCTGCGAATCGGCGAAGGCGAAGAGATAGCCCAGGCCCGAGGCCTCGATGTCGTAGGTGCCCACGCGGCCGGCGAAGCGGGTGGGGTCGGGGCGCAGCAGGTCGAGCAGGTCATCGCGTGAGCGCGGCGCCTCCTCCGGCCGCACGAGGCGGCGGTTGTAGATGATCACCGCCGGCTCGCGGGTGATGCCGAAGAGCTCGTTGCGCCAGTTCTCCGCCGGGGCGAGCCGGGCCGTGGCCTCCGAGACATGGGCGCGGGCGCAGCCGTCGTTCACCAGCTTCACCTGCTGGTCGGCGGCCGAGCTCATCACCAGGTCGGCGGCGGGGGCGCGGCCCGCGCAGCCCGCGCGCGTCTCGGTTCCCAGCGGGTTCGAGCCCCATTGCTCGTAGCGGATGCCGAGGTCGGCCCGGGTGGCGAGGAAGGCGCGCAGCACCGGGGTGATCGCGCCGATGTCCACCGCGCCGCGCATCACGATCGGGTCGCGCAGATCGCCGAACTGCGCCACCGCCTCCGGCGCGACAGGCTCCGGCCCGCGCCGGCCTATGGGCTCCGGCGGGTGGTCCTGCGCCCGGGCGGCGGCGCCCGCGCAGGCCAGGGCAAGCAGGCAGAGCAGGGCCGCGAACCGCGTCATCGACAGGCCTCCGGACGGGCGCGCGCCGGCGCGGGAAAGGGGCGTTCCGCGCGGCCCTTCAGGCCCGGAAGCGGCTGCGCCCCGCCCCCGCGCGGGCCGGGCACGGGACAGGCGGCGGCCCGGAAGCGGACGGGCGCGGTGCCGGGCCGGCGCGGGGTCGGGCGAACACCGCGGCGGGGGGCGTGGCGACCGGAACGGGGGGCGCTCATGGCTCGGCCTCCCCCGCCGGGCCGGCGGCGGCGGGAAGGTCGAGCCCGGCCTCGAAGCCGCCGCGGGCGCCGGCCTCGAACACCAGCCGGCCGGAATGCGCCTTCGCCACCGCGTGGACGATGGCGAGGCCGAGGCCCGCGCCGTCCGGTGTCACCCCCGCGGTGCGGGAGAAGCGGGCGCCGGCGTCGCGCCAGTGGTCTTCCGGCGGGCCGGCGCCGCGGTCGCGCACGCCGATGCGCACCCGCCCGCCCTGCGCCGCCGCCACGCGCAGCACCACCGGCGGGCTGCCGTGGCGGAAGGCGTTGTTCACCAGGTTCTTGCAGGCCTCGGTGAGCGAGAGCGCATCGCCCCGCACCCAGACCGGATCCTCGGGCACATCGAGTGCCAGGTCGGCGCCGGAGGAGAACAGCTCGTGGTCGCTCTCCTCCGCGGTGCGGATGGCGACGGTGCGCAGGTCGATGAGCCCGGCGGGCTCGGCCTCGGCGCGGTGGATGATGAGCGCGTGGTTCAGCAGCTGGCTGGTGAGGCGCGACAGGCCCACCGCCCGGTCGCGGATGCGGGCGAGGATGGCGCGCAGGCGCGCGGGGTCCTCCTCCTCGGCGGCGAGCTCGGCCTGCGCGCGCAGGGCGGCCACCGGGGTGCGCAGCTGGTGCGAGGCATCGGCGATGAGCCGGCGCTGGCCCTGCATCTGGTCGTTCAGCCGCGCCATGAAGCGGTTGATCGCGGTGACGATGATCGCCGTCTCGCGCGGCAGGTCGACCTCCAGCGGCGTGAGGTCGTGCGGGTCGCGCCAGGAGAGGGCGGCCTCGATGCGGCGCAGGGGGGCGAGGGCGGAGCGGATGGCAAACACCGCGAGCCCCACCATCAGCACCCCGGCAAGGCCCAGCACCAGCAGCGCCTTGCTGGTGATGTCCCAGGCCAGCGCGTCCCGCGCGCGCATGGTGTGGCCCACGATCACGTCGACCGTGCCGGAGAAGGCGCGCTCGGCGAAGCGGCGGCGCACGGAGACGTAGCGCGCCCGCTCGCCGCGGAACTCGCCGTTGTAGAACACCGTGTCGGCGGTGGCCCGGGCCGGGCGGCCCACCTCGTCGTAGCCGGTGAGGGTGACGCCGCCGGGCCCCACCACGCGCCAGGCCACTCGGTCCTCCGGGGCGAGGGCCATCAGCTCGAAGGCCGAGACCGGGATGTCGACGATCACCTCGCCGCCCTGGATGCGGATGGCGCCGGCGATCTGGTTTGCCGCGCCCACCAGCAGCCGGTCGAACGCCTCGTGCGCCGCGTCCCGCCCGTAGGCGAGGGCGGCGAAGGTCACCACCACGCCGCCGCCCGAGAGGATGAGCGCCACGGCGAGCGCGAGGCGGGTGCCGATGGAGGCCACCCGGGGCCGCAGCTTCGGGGGGGCGGCGGCCTCACTCATCGGCGACGAGCTGGTAGCCGAGCCCGCGCAGGGTGCGGATGGAGACACGGCTGCCCTCGATCTTGCGCCGCACCCGGGCGACGTAGATCTCGATGGCGGTGAGGCCGACCTCCTCCTCGTCGAAGGGGAACATGCGCTCGAAGATGCGCTCCTTCGACATCACCCGGCCGCGGTTCGCGATCAGCACCTCGAACAGGCTCAGCTCGCGGCGGGTGAGCGCCACCGGCCGGCCCGACACGCTGAGCGTGCGGCCCGCGGGGTCGAAGGCAAGGTCGCCGAAGGCGATCTCGCCGCCCCGGTCCGGCGTGGCGCGGCGGGCGAGGGCGCGCACCCTCGCCTCGAGCTCGCGCAGGTCGAACGGCTTGACCAGGTAGTCGTCCGCCCCGGTGTCGAGGGCGGCGATGCGGTCCTCCACCTCGATGCGGGCGGTGAGCATCAGCACGGGGGTCGCGTTGCGCGCGCCGCGCATCTCGCGCAGCAGCTCGGTGCCCGATCCGTCGGGGAGGTTTATGTCGAGGATCGCCACGTCGTAATCCTGCACCGCCAGCGCGTCGCGCGCCCTTGCCAGCGTGTCGGCATGGTCCACCGCCGCACCACGTCGCGCGAGGCTGGCCACGATGGCCTCGGCCACGTCACTCGTGTCTTCGAGAAGCAGAACGCGCATCGGGCTCCTCCGCACCGGAACAGGCGGGCTGGCGGGGCGCCGACCATAGACCAGCGCGCGGGCGGGGTGAAGGCATCGCCGCGCGGCGCTGAAAGGTTCGCGAAAGCTTTACACGTTAGGCGCTCGGGTCCCGGCCCCCGTGTGCCACGCGATGGCGCCCCGGGCAGAACGAGACAACAAACGAGAATACAAACGGAGGATCTCGATGTTCACCTCGCCTCTCATCCGCCGCAGCCTGGCCGCCTTCGCGGTGCTGTGCTCCGCCGCGGCCCCCACCCTCGCCTTCGAGCCGTCCACGCCCGAGTGCATCGCCCCGGCAAACCCCGGCGGCGGCTGGGACTTCACCTGCCGCCAGGTGGGCAAGGCCATGCAGGACCTCGGCCTCGTGCCCGGCACGGTGCAGGTCACCAACATCGCCGGCGGCGGCGGCGGCGTGGCCTTCTCCTCGGTGGTCACCAAGCGCGGCGATGACCCGAACCTGATCGTGGCCGCCTCCTCGGCCACCTCCACCCGGCTCGCGCAGGGCGCCTACCCCGGCAACACCATGGACCAGGTGCGCTGGCTCGCCTCCGTGGGCGCGGATTACGGCATCATCGCCGTGGCGAAGGACAGCGAGATCAACACGCTGCCCGAGCTGATGGAGCAGATGAAGGCCGACCCGCGCTCGGTGGCCGTGGCCGGCGGCTCGGCCGTGGGCGGCTGGGACCACCTCAAGGTGCTGATGGCCGCCCAGGCCGCCGGCATCACCGACGTGCGCTCGATCAAGTACGTGGCCTTCAACGGCGGCGGCGAGGCGGTGACGCAGCTGCTCGCCGGCTCGGTGCAGGCCTTCACGGGCGACGCATCGGAGGCCAAGGGCTTCGTCGACTCCGGCGACATCAAGGTGATCGCGGTGCTGGCGCCCGAGCGGCTGGAGGGTGACTTCGCCTCCTTCCCCACCGCGAGGGAGCAGGGCATCGACGTGATCGGCGCCAACTGGCGCGGCTTCTACGCCCCCGGCGACATGTCGGACGAGGCCTATGACTACTGGGTGGACGCGATCGGCAAGGTCTACGAATCCGACGAGTGGAAGGAGATCATGGCCAACAGCGGCCTCGCCCCGCTCGACCTGCGCGGCCCGGAATTCCAGGAATTCGTGGCCGACTCGGTCTCCTCGATCACCGACATCTCCCGCGAGATCGGCCTGATCAAGTAATCCGCCTCCCCGCGGCGCGCCGCCCGGCGCCGCCGCGGGGCCCCTCGCGGACCGGATCATCGGGAGACCCATCATGAGTGATCGCATCTTCGGCGGCATCGGGCTCGCGCTCGCCGTCTTCTTCATCTGGCAGGCCCGCCTCATCGAGCTGAGCTTCATCTCCGACCCGGTGGGCCCGCGGACCTTCCCCATCATCATCGGCGTGGCGCTGGGGCTGGCGAGCCTCGTCATCCTCCTCAAGCCCGACACGGCGCCGGAATGGCCCGCCCTCGGCCGGCTGTTCGAGATCGCGGTCTCGGTCGCGGTGATGGTGGCCTACGCGGTGCTGCTGCCCGAGCTGGGCTTCGTCATCGCCACCGCCCTCGCCTCGGCCTTCCTCACCTGGCGGCTGGGCACGGCGCCCGCGTGGTCGCTGGTGGTGGGCGCCTGCACCTCGGTGGGCATCTACGTGATCTTCCACCTCGTGCTCGGGCTGTCGCTGGCCCGCGGCCCGCTCGGCTTCTGAGGACACAGACATCATGGACACACTCGCCTCCCTCGGCGACGGCTTCCTCGTCGCCCTCACCTGGCAGAACATGTTCCTCGCGCTCATCGGCTGCTTCCTGGGCACGATCATGGGCGCGCTGCCGGGCCTCGGGCCCTCGAACGGCGTCGCCATCCTCATCCCGCTCGCCTTCACGCTGGGCCTGCCGGCCACTCCGGCGCTGATCCTGCTCACCTCGGTCTATTACGGGGCGATGTACGGCGGGCGCATCTCCTCCATCCTGCTCAACATCCCCGGCGACGAACCGGCGCTGATGACCACGCTCGACGGCTACCCGATGGCGCAGGCCGGCCGGGCGGGCGAGGCGCTGGCCCTCTCGGGCATCGCCTCCTTCGTGGGCGCCTTCTTCGCCACCTGGGGGCTGGTGTTCCTCGCGCCGCAGCTGGTGAAACTCGCGCTGCTGTTCGGGCCGGCGGAGTATTTCGCGCTCTTCACCCTCGCCTTCGCCACGCTGGGCGGCATCTCCTCGAAGAACCAGGCCAAGGCGGCCTTCGCCGCGGCGCTCGGCCTCGGCATCGCCATGGTGGGTGTCGACGGGCAGACCGGCGTGCCGCGCTTCTCCTTCGGCGAGGTGCATCTCTACGACGGGATCGACTTCCTCGTCGCCATCGTCGGGCTGTTCGCGCTGTCGGAAGTGTTCATCTTCCTCGAGCACCGCGGCGAGGACGAGGGCGCGAAGAAGGCGAAGGGCGTGGGCATCGGGCGCATCACCCCGCCGCTCGGGCTGCTGGGGCGCTGCACGCCCACCATGCTGCGCTCGTCGCTGATCGGCTTCGTGGCCGGCGTGCTGCCGGGCGCGGGCGCCTCGCTGGGCTCGTTCATCTCCTACTCGCTCGAGAAGAAGATGGTCGACCGCAAGGGCACCTTCGGCACCGGCGATCCGCGCGGCGTGGCCGCCCCGGAGGCGGGCAACAACGCCGCCGCCGGCGGCGCGCTGGTGCCGATGCTGGCCCTCGGCGTGCCGGGCTCGGGCACCACGGCGGTGCTGCTCGCCATGCTGCTCGCGCTCAACATCACCCCCGGGCCGCTGCTGTTCAGCCAGAACCCGGACGTGGTCTGGGGCCTGATCGCGGCGCTGTTCATCGCCAACTTCATGCTGCTGGCGCTCAACATCCCGATGGTCGGCATGTTCGTGCGGGTGCTGCTGATCCCGCCGCGCATCCTGATGCCGATCGTGGCCATGGTGTCCTTCGTGGGCATCTACGGCATCTCCGGCTCCAGCTTCGACCTGCTGGTGATGGTGATCTTCGGGGTGCTGGGCTGGGTGCTGCGCAAGCTCGACGTGCCGCTGGTGCCGATCATCCTGGGCATCCTGCTGGGCAACGACATGGAGGCGAACCTGCGCCGCGCCATGACCATCTCCGACGGCGACTGGTCGGTGCTGGTGTCCTCGCCGCTGGCACTGGTGCTCTGGGCCATCGCCATCGTGGGCTTCGTGCTGCCGATCATCTTCGGCGGCGTGCTGCGCCGGCGCATGGCCATGCGCCGCGACGCGGGAGGCTCCACCTCCGACTGAGCCGGCCACGGCAGACCCGGCAACACCGCGGCGCCCCCTCCCCCGGGGGCGCCGCTTCGCGTTTCAGCCCAGCCCGGCCGCCGACCAGGCCCAGGCCACGGCCTCCACCCCGAAGACCACGACAAGGGCGGTCCAGAGCGCCGCGAGCAGGCTCAGCACCAGCCCCACCGCCACGGCCGCGCCGTCACGGAAGGCAAAACCGAAACCCATCACGATGACCGCCACCGCGGGCGGCTGGTTGCCGAAGGGGATGGGCAGCAGGATCATCACCCCCATCGCGAGCAGCACGAGCGAGAGCAGGCGCCGGGCGGCCGGGCCGGTGAGCGCGCGCAGCCGCGGCCGCAGCAGCCGCTCCACCCGGGCCAGCGCCCGCGCCGCCCGCCCCGACATGGCCCGCACCATCACCTGCGGCAGCGCCCGCCGGCGCAGCCATTCCGGCAGGCTGACCCGCCGGGCGCCGAAGAGCAGCTGCACCGAGGCCAGCGTGATCGCCGCACCGAACAGCATGCCCACCGGCAGGCCCGGCGAGGGGAGCATGGCCGGGATGCCCAGCACCACCAGCATCAGCCCGACCCCGGCGGCCCCCATGCCGTCGATCACGGCGCCCACGCGCACCGAGCCTTCCGGCCCGACCTCGCCGGCAAGCCGGGCGAGCCGCTCCGACAGGCGCGGCGCGGTCTCGGTTTCGGGGGCACGTGCCGGTGGCCGTGCCGTGGCAGGCTGTTCCAAAGCGGTCTCCTGTTGCGGGGTCCCCCCTGACCTAGGTGCCCGCCTGCCGTCCGCAAGGGCGTGCGGCGCCACGACACCCGCCCCGGCCGGCGCCGCATCCCCCCTTCATTGACTTCCCGCGCGCGCGCACAATATTGCGGTACCGCTCCGTTTCCTTTTTCCCCGCCACGGTCGTGCGGGGCCCCCGCGCGACGGAACCGGGAGGTTGCGGCGTTTAGGAAGCAGAGCCACATCAATGGTCCGGCGGCCTCTCCGGCCCCGCGTACCCCCCCGGACCGCAGGAGACGGAATTGCCCAAGACCAGCGTAAGCTACGCACCGCCCGCCGCGGCGCGCAGGAGGTCCCTTTCATGAACGCGCACCCCACCCCGCGCCGCCGGCGCATCCGGCTGCTGCCGGTTCTCGTGGTGCTGGCCCTCGGCGCCGGCATCGCCTGGTACGTGCGGGCCTCCGTGTTGACCGAGGAGGCCCCGCAGGTGATGACCGCCGTCGCCACCCGCGGCAGCCTCGAGCAGACCGTGCTCGCCAGCGGCACGCTGAAGCCGGTGAAGCTGGTGGCGGTGGGCGCGCAGGTCTCCGGGCAGATCACCGCGCTCGATGTCGCCCTGGGCGACGAGGTGAAGGAGGGCGACCTGGTGGCCGAGATCGACTCGGTGACCCAGGAGAACGACCTGCGCACCGCCCAGGCCCAGCTCGCCAACGTCCGCGCCCAGAAGGCCGAGGCAGAGGCCACCCTGCGCCTCGCGCAGACCACCCTCGCCCGCCAGCGCAAGATGGTGCAGGCCCGCACCGGCTCGCAGGCCGATCTCGACACCGCAGAGGCCGATGTGGCGACGACCGAGGCGCAGATCGATGCGCTCGACGCGCAGATTGAGGAGGCGGAGGTGGGCGTGTCCACCGCGCAGGCCAACCTCGCCTACACCCGCATCACCGCGCCGATGGACGGCACCGTGCTCGCCGTCGTCAGCCAGCAGGGCCAGACGGTGAACGCCGCCCAGTCCACCCCCACGATCATCGTGCTCGGCCAGCTCGACACCATGACCGTGCGCGCCGAGATCTCGGAGGCCGACATCGTGAACGTGCATCCCGGCCAGCCGGTGTATTTCACCGTGCTGGGCGACCCGGGCACCCGCTACGACGCCACGCTGCAGTCGATCGAACCGGCGCCCGAGTCGATCACCTCCGACAGTGCCATCACCTCCTCGAGCAGCACGAGTTCCTCCTCGAGCTCGAGCTCCTCGGCGATCTACTACAACGGCATCTTCGACGTGCCCAACCCCGAGGGCCGGCTGCGCACCTACATGACCGCGGAGGTGCATATCGTGCTCGGCGCCGCCGATGACGCGGTGCTGGTGCCTTCCTCGGCTCTCTCCGGCTCGCAGGCCTCCGGCTACACGCTGCGGGTCCAGGGCCCCGGCGGCGCCATCGAGACCCGCGAGGTCGAGGTGGGGCTCAACAACAAGATCCGCGCCGAGATCACCTCGGGCCTCGAGGAGGGCGAGCGGGTGGTGACCAGCGCGCTCACCACCGCCGCCGCCGACACCGCCACGCAGGGCCGCCGCGGCCCGCCGATGGGGCTCTGAGCCATGGCCGAACCGCTCATCGTGCTGGAGGGCCTGCGCCGGGAGTTTCCCGCCGGCGAAGGCACGCTCACCGTGCTCAAGGACATCGACCTCACCATCGCGGAGGGCGAGATGGTGGCCATCGTCGGCGCATCCGGCTCCGGCAAGTCGACGCTGATGAACATCCTCGGCTGCCTCGACCGGCCGAGCGCCGGCAGCTACCGCGTCTCCGGCCGGGAGGTGGGCGCGCTGGAGACCGACGCGCTGGCCGCGCTGCGGCGCGAGCATTTCGGCTTCATCTTCCAGCGCTACCACCTGCTCTCCGAGCTCACCGCGCTGGGGAACGTGGAGATCCCGGCCATCTACGCCGGGCGCAGCGCGGAGGAGCGGCAGGAACGCGCCGCCGCCCTGCTCGCCCGGCTGGGGATGGAGGAGCGCGCCGGCCACCGGCCGGGCCAGCTCTCCGGCGGGCAGCAGCAGCGCGTGTCGATCGCCCGGGCGCTGGTGAACGACGCGAACGTGATCCTCGCGGACGAGCCCACCGGCGCGCTCGACACCCAGAGCGGCGAGGAGGTGCTGCGCATCCTCGAGGAGCTCAACCGCGAGGGGCGCACGGTGATCGTCGTCACCCATGACATGGCGGTGGCTGCGCGCGCGCAGCGCATCATCGAGATCCGCGACGGCGAGATCCTCTCCGACCGGAAGGTCGAGCGCAGCGCCCCCGGGGAGGCGGAGATCGCGCCGGAGGCGGCTGCCCCGCGCGGGGCGGCGCGCAACCGCGCGGCCGCGGCGGCCGACCGGTTCCGCGAGGCGTTCCGCATGGCGCTGCTGTCGATGCAGGCGCACCGGCTGCGCACCTTCCTCACCATGCTGGGCATCATCATCGGCATCGCCTCGGTGGTCTGCGTGGTGGCGCTCGGCGCGGGGTCGCGGCAGCAGGTGCTGGCCAATATCTCCAGCCTGGGCACCAACACGCTGGAGATCTTCCCCGGCAAGGATTTCGGCGACCTGCGCTCGGGCCGCATCACCACGCTGGTGGTGGGCGACGCGACGGCGCTGGAGGCCCAGCCCTATGCCGCCGCGGTGACACCCACCGTCTCCACCTCCAGCACCGCGCGCTTCGGCGCCACGGAGGCGAGCGCGCTCATCAACGGTGTGGGGGCGCAGTATTTCGAGGCCAAGGGGCTCGGCCTGCTCGAGGGCCGGCTCTTCGACCAGGAAAGCGTGACCGCCCGCGGCCAGGACGCGGTGATCGACACCAACACCCGCGACACGCTGTTCACCGCCCCCGGCGAGAGCGCCATCGGCCAGGTGATCCTGCTCGGCGCGACGCCGGTGCGGGTGGTGGGCGTGGTCTCGGCCAGCCAGGGCGGCTTCGGCGCCTCGAACAACCTCTCGGTCTACCTGCCCTACACCACGGTGCAGACCCGCTTCACCGGCGATTCCACCCTGCGCTCGATCACCCTGCGCGTGGCCGACGACACCTCGCCCGACCTCGCCGCCCAGTCTGTCACCGCCCTGCTCACCCAGCGGCACGGCACGAAGGACTTCTTCATCCTCAACACCGACGACATCCGCGCCACCATCACCGCCACCACCGACACGCTCACGCTGCTCATCGCGGCGATCGCGCTGATCTCGCTGCTGGTGGGGGGCATCGGGGTGATGAACATCATGCTGGTCTCGGTCTCCGAGCGGGTGGGCGAGATCGGGGTGCGCATGGCGGTGGGGGCCCGGCAGGGCGACATCCTGCAGCAGTTCCTCATCGAGGCGGTGCTGGTGTGCCTGATCGGCGGCGGGCTGGGCATCGGGCTCGCGCTCGGCTTCGGGGTGCTGTTCGACATGGCGGGCACCGGCTTCACGCTGATCTACTCGGAAGCCTCGATCGTGATGGCGGTGGTCTCCTCCAGCCTGATCGGCATCGCCTTCGGCTACCTGCCGGCGCGCAACGCCTCGCGGCTCGACCCCGTGGCCGCCCTGTCGCGCAACTAGCGCCGCGGGGCCGGCCGGCCCCCTGGCGGAAGCCGGGTCAGCTCGCCACCGCGTTGCGCCTGCGCTTGGCCTCGTAGAGGCGCAGGTCGGCGCGGTCGACCATCTCGCGCAGGCTCTCGCCGCCCGCGCCGTTGACCAGCCCGACGCTGACCGAGAGGCGGATGCCACCGAAATCGGCCGCCGCGTTGCTTTCCTCCACCGCGAGGCGGGCGCGCTCCGCCACCGCCTCGGCCGCGGCCCCGGTGACGCCGGGCAGCAGCGCCGCGAACTCGTCGCCGCCCAGCCGGCCCAGGAGGTCGCCCGAGCGCAGAGCCGAGCGCAGGGCGGTGGCGGTGATCGCCAGGGCCGCGTCGCCGCCGGCGTGGCCGCGGGTGTCGTTGATCAGCTTGAGCCGGTCGAGGTCGACGACCAGCACCGCCACGGCGGCGTCCTTGCGCCGCGCCCGGCGCATCGCCCGCTCTCCGAGCACGAAGAAGGCCTCGCGCCGCAGCGCCCCGGTCAGCCCGTCGACGCTGGCGCGCTGTCCGAGCCGCTCGACATGGCCCTTCATCGCCCGGCCCAGCAGACCGCCGAGCACCGCGGCGAGGGCCGTCGCGACCAGGATCGGCGCCATCACCCGCGGCTCGGCCAGCACGCTCAGCAGGGTGGGCCGGGGCCGGGCCGCGATGACATTCACCTGAGCGCCCGCGAGCGCGCCCTGCGCGGAGACGAGCGGCAGCAGCGACACCAGCGGCCCGCCCTCCTCGGTGCGCAGCAGCGCATAGCGCCGCTCGGTGCACAGCCGGTCGATGGCGGCGGCGCCCGCGTCGGTGCTGCCCAGCGACGCGACGCCCGTCATGAAGCCGGCCATGCGCGCCCGGCAGGCGCCGGCATCCGCCCCCTCCGGGAAGATCAGCGTGTCGATGGTGAGCGAGAGGTCGGGCGACAGCATGATCGAGGTGCGGTCACGGGCGTCGGCATCCGGCAGTTCGCCGGCGCCGAAGCGCTCGTAGAACGTGCCGATGGCGGACAGCCGACGGGTTTCCTCCGTCCAGTTTCCGATGCCGATGTTCCATGCGATGGCCATTGTGGCCAGGAGCGCTATGAGCGCGCCCTTAATCGCCATGGTGACAGGATGAAACAGGAAGGGCAGAAGACTGCCTATCCTGTGGAGGGTGCTCATCATCACTAACGCCGGGCCCGATTCCGAAAGGATTTTCTTCCGGGTAACGCTTAACACCCCCGCAGGCATTTGCCACCCCGCCTTTTCCCTTGCCGTCACGCCCGGCGCGGCAGGGCCGGTGGCGGCCCCGGCCCGCGGCGCGAAGGCGGCGGGCCGGGGCGCGGAGGCTTACTCGATCACCGCGCAGGCGATGCGGCTGCCGGCATCGCCCGAGGGCTGGGAACTGTAGTCGTCCGTGCCGTCATGGATGACGATGGCAAGGCCGGCGATGTCCGCCTCGCCCTCGCCCAGCGTCACGGCGGGGTTGAGCACCTGGGTGCGCAGCACGCCGTCGGCACCCACGTACTGGTTGGGCATGTCGCCGGCGTGCGGGCCCCCCTCGGAGAGGTAGCCGTGCTCGGCGCCGGTGGGGTTGAAATGTCCGCCGGCGGACTTGAAGCCGTCGGCGGCATCGCAGGCGCCGTTCTCGTGGATGTGGAAGGCCACCCAGCTTTCTGCCGGCAGGCCGGTGATCTCGGCCTCGATGAGCACGCCGGAGCCGGTGGCGGTCAGTTCGGCCGAGCCGGCCTCCCCGCCCTCGGCATTCACGAAGCTGGCCGTCGCGTCGGCCGCCGCGGCGGGCAGCGCGCAAAGGCCGGCGAACGCGCCGGCGGCGAGCAGGGTCATTGCTTTGGTCTTCATCACTGGTCTCCTTTCAGGGTCGGCGTGAGGGGGCGGACCGCTCCGGCACGGAGGCCGCGGCCCCACCCCCTGCCCGGCAGGTGCCGCGCGGGGGGTGGCCCAGTGCAGCAGATACCCCGGCCGGCTCCCGGGGCAAGCGATGCGGCGATCACGTTCGGCACGGAACGGACATTTCCGCCCACCGGAATTCCCGCCGGCGGCATGCAACCTTTCGGGCGGGGGGGCGTTTGTGCTCGCATGTCCGACAACACGACCCCCGAAGACCACCCCGCCCGCTCCGGCGCCACGCCGCACGGGACCCCCCCGGATCTGACCGGCCATCTGCCCGGCCGCCAGGGCGCGGCACGCGGCGAGGCCCGCGTGCGCGACGGCCGCGAGGAGGAAGAGGTGCGCGACCGCTCGCGGCTGCGCGCCCCCATCGTCTACGAGATCATCCGCCGCGACGGCGAGGACGAGATGGACCGCCCCCTCACCTCGCTGTGGTGGTCGGGCGTGGCGGCGGGGCTGAGCATCGGCTTCTCGCCGCTCAGCGAGGCGCTGCTGCGCTCGCACCTGCCCGACACCGACTGGCGGCCGCTCATCGACAATTTCGGCTACGCGGTGGGCTTTCTCATCGTGATCATGGCGCGCCAGCAGCTCTTCACCGAGAACACCATCGCCGCGGTGCTGCCGATCTGCGCCAACCCCACCCGCCGGGCCTTCGCCAAGATGCTGCGGCTGTGGAGCACGGTCTTCGTGGCCAACATCGTGGGGGCGATGCTGTTTGCCGCCTTCCTCGTGTGCACGGGCGTGCTGAGCGAGGAGATGATGACCGCGCTCACCGGCCTGTCGGAGGAGGCGCTCTCGCCCGGGCCGCTGGAACTGGTGATACGCGGCGTGGCGGCCGGCTGGCTCATCGCCTCCGTGGTGTGGATCCTGCCAAGCGCGGAAAACTCCCGCACGCTGGTGATCGTGCTGATCACCTACCTGATCGGGCTGGGCGAATTCGCCCATGTCATCGCCGGCTCGGTGGAGGCGAGCGTGCTCATCCTGCAGGGCACGGTCTCGATCGGCCACTCGGTGTTCGCCTTCCTGCTGCCCACGCTTGTGGGCAACATTCTCGGCGGCACGGCGCTGTTCACCCTGCTCGCCTACGGACAGGTGCACCACGAGCTGGAAGACTGAAGGCGCGCGCCCCCGGGGCCCCGGGGGCGCTGCCGGCCGTCAGGCCAGCATCTCCGCGATCGCCTTGCCGCAGGCCTCGGTGGAGGCGGAGCCGCCCAGGTCGCGGGTGCGGGTGGCGGGGGTTCTGAGCGCCTCGGCCACCGCTTCCATGATGGCGGCGGCGGCTTCCGGCTCTCCGAGATGCTCGAGCATCATCGCCGCCGACCAGATCTGTCCCACCGGGTTCGCGATGCCCTGCCCGGCGATGTCGGGCGCCGAGCCGTGCACCGGCTCGAAGAGCGAGGGAAAGCGGCCCTCGGGGTTGATGTTGCCCGAGGGTGCAATGCCGATGGTGCCGGTGCAGGCCGGCCCGAGGTCCGACAGGATGTCGCCGAAGAGGTTCGAGGCCACCACCACGTCGAACCGGTCCGGGTGGAGCACGAAATTCGCGGTGAGGATGTCGATGTGGTACTTGTCCCAGGTGATGTCCGGGTAGGCCTTCGCCATCTCCTCCACCCGCTCGTCCCAGTAGGGCATCGAGATGGAGATGCCGTTCGACTTGGTGGCCGAGGTGAGGCGGCGGCGCGGCCGGGTCATCGCCAGCTCGAAGGCGTATTTCAGCACCCGGTCGATGCCGTGCCGGCTCATCACCGTTTCCTGGATGACGATCTCGCGCTCGGTGCCGGGGTACATGCGCCCGCCGAGCGAGGTGTATTCGCCCTCGGTGTTCTCGCGCACCACCCAGAAGTCGATGTCGCCGGCCTTGCGCCCCGCGAGCGGCGAGGGCACGCCCTCCATCAGCCGCACCGGGCGCAGGTTGATGTACTGGTCGTACTCGCGGCGGAACTGCAGCAGCGAGCCCCAGAGCGAGACATGGTCGGGCACGGTGTCCGGCCAGCCGACGGCGCCGAAGAAGATCGCGTCGGTGCCCGAGAGCCGGTCCTTCCAGTCCTCCGGCATCATCCGGCCGTGCTTCGCGTAATACGCGCAGGAGGCGAACTCGTGCCAGGTCTGGCGGAGCTCGAAGCCGAAGCGTTTCGCCGCCGCCTCCAGCACCCGGATGCCCTCGGGCATCACCTCGTTGCCGATGCCGTCACCGGGGATCACCGAAATCTCGTAGCTCTTCATCACTGCCTCTCCTGCCGGGCCTGGGCGGCCGGGGAGCCATGGGTGCCACGGCAGGCCACGGCGCGCAAGCCGCGCTCAGCCGAGCGCCTGGCTCGACAGGGCGAACACCCGCGGCGCGCCTGCGCCGCGCGCGGGCTGCGGGCGCAGCACCCCGGGGCCCGCAATCATCTGCGTGCCGCCGTCCTTGCCCGGCAGGCCGAGCCCGGAGACGAGGGGCGAGAGCCCGCCGGCGCGCGTGCAGTCGATGCGCACGAAGCCGCCCGGCCCGCCGCAGAGCAGCGCATGGGCGGCGAGGCGGAAGGCGGTCTCGCGCGCGGTGGCGACCACCGGCCCCACCAGCGTGCCGCGCCCGAAGCAGCGGCGCACGGCATAGCCCTCCGGCGCCTCCTCCGGTCCTTCGACGAAGACCTCGCCGCGCTGCATCAGCAGGCCGAGCAGGGCGGAGCGGTCGAGCCCGGTCGCGGCGCGGTCGAGGGCGCAGAGCGCGGCGAGCTGCCCCGGCGCCGCCCGGCGCGGGCCGGCGGGCGGCAGGGCGCGCGGCGCGGCGCCCTGGTGCTGGTGCACCGGGTCCGTGGGCTCGAACCCCTCGGAGCGGTAGAGGGCCAGGCCCTCGTCGGTCGCGGTGAGGCCGTAGGAGCTGGTGTCGCCCTCCATCACCCCGCGCAGCAGCCTGCGCCCGATGCCGCGCCCCTGGCGCGTGGGGTCGACGATGACCATCGAGATGCGTGCATGCCCGGGCGCGAAGGCGGTGCGCAGGATCGAGCCCACCACGCGCTCGCCCTCGAGCGCCACCAGCCCCTGCGACAGCCCGGCCACCAGCCCCCAGTCCTCCGCGCGGTGTGACCAGCCCACCGCGCGCGACAGCGCCACCGCGCCCTCCAGCCGCGCGGGGCTCATCGGCACGAGGACGGGGCCGGTCTGTGTCCGGTCCGGGCTCCGGCTTTCGCTGTGCTTCTGCATGCATTGCCTCCTGTCATCCGGGCGCGCACAATCGCGGGAAAGCGGGCGAAAGCCAAGCACTTCGGCGCCTGCCCCTTCCCCGGCGGCCGATTTCATGCTCTGTGATCGGAAAAACGGGGAGGATTACGGCCGATGCATCGCAGATGGCGGCTGTCGCTGAGGATGCGGCTGGTGGCCGCGGCCGGGCTGATCGCGCTCGCGGCGCTCGCGGGCGCGGGGCTCGCGGCCTGGGGCGTGGGGCGCATCAGCACGCTCATCGCCCTCGACAAGGCGGCCGAGGCGCGGCTCGACTCGCTGGCCATGCTCTCCGCCCGGGTGGGGGAATTCGCCGTGGTCGCGATGGAGGGGGTGACCGTGCCCACGCCGGAGGCCGAGCGCCGCGCCCGGCTCGAGACCCGCGGCACGGTGGTGGACGCGGCCTTCGCCCGGGTGGCGGCCGGCATGGGCGCGGATGTCGCCGCCGGGCGCACCGAGGTGGAGCAGATGCGCCGCGCCTCGCGCAGCATCGGGCTCGCACGCATGCGCGCCACCTTCGCCGCGCTCGCCCGCGAGGCCGCCGGCACCGCCGACAGCGGGACCATGCGCAGCCTGCTCGACGGCTTCGCCACCCGCTTCTCGCCGCTGCTAAACCAGGCCATCGAGGAAGACCGCCGCGCGCGTGACGAGGTGGGCCGCGAGATCACCGCCCTGGGCCAGCGCCTGCGCCGGCTGGCGGCGGGGGCGGCGCTGTTCGCCGCCGCCGCGCTCGCCGGGTTCTACGTGCTGCTGGTGCGCCCGCTGTCGCGGCGGCTGCAGCGCGTGGCCGACGCGGCGGCAGCGATCGGGCGCTCCGACGCCCGCCTCCTGCCGCCCGACCGGCGCGACGAGCTCGGCCTCGTGCTCGCGCAGATCAACCGCGCCGCCGCCCGGGTGCGCCGCCGCCGCGCCGCGGTGGACCGCGACCGCGCCCGGCTCGAGACCCTGGTCTCGGACCGCACGGCCGAGCTGAGCGCCGCGAACGCCCGGCTCGAGCGGGTGGACAGCGAACGCCGGCGCTTCTTCTCCGACGTCGGCCACGAGCTGCGCACCCCGCTCACCGTGATCCTCGCGGAGGCCGATATCGGCGCGGCCGAGCCCCCCCTGCCCGAGGCGGAGGCGAAGGCCGGCTTCCGGCTGATCGGCCAGCGCGCCCGGCGGCTGGCGCGGCGCATCGACGACCTGCTGCGCATCGCGCGCTCGGAGAGCGGCCGCATCGAGCTGGTGCGCGAACCCTTCGACCTCGCCCCCGCCCTCGCCGACGCGATCGAGGACGCGAGCCCCCTCGCCCGCCGGCAGGGGGTGGAGATCGAGGCGCGGCTCGCCCCCGGCCTCACCGTGGAGGGCGACCGGGACTGGCTGCGCCAGGTCGCCTCCGGCGTGATCGACAACGCGGTGCGCCACGCGCCGCGCGGCAGCACGATCACCGTTGCCGCGGGGCCGCGAGGCGATAGGATGGAGGCAACGATAACCGACAGGGGGGAAGGCGTGCCGATGTCCGATCAGCAGCGCATCTTCACACGCCACGCGCGCGGCAGCGATGCCCGGGCCGGCACCGGCTTCGGCGTGGGGCTCGCGCTCGCCGCATGGGTGATGGAGCAGCACGGCGGCGAGATCACGCTCGAGAGCCCGGTGGAGGAGGGGCGCGGCACGCGGGTGACCCTCGCCCTGCCCCCCGCCGGCGCGGAGGGCGGGCGATGAGCGAGCTTCCGGTGCTGGTGGCCGAGGACGACGAGGACATCGCCTCCGCCCTGCAGCGCGGGCTGGGGCGGGCCGGCTTCGAGGTGATGGTGGCGCATGACGCGGGCACCGCCCTGCGCATGGGCCGCGAGCGCGGCTTCTCCGCCGCGGTGATCGACGTGATGCTGGGCAGCGAGGACGGCCGCGACCTGGTGCGCGCCCTGCGCCGGGCCGGCATGACCGCGCCCATCGTGATGCTCTCCGCCCTCTCCGGCGTGGACGACCGGGCCGAGGGGCTGGAGGCGGGCGCCGACGACTACGTCGCCAAGCCGTTCGATCTCGCCGACCTCGCGGCGCGCATCCGCGTGCAGGCCCGCCGCCGCGCCGGCCCTGCCTCTCCCGGGCCGCGGCTGAGCTACGACCCCGAGCGCCGCCTCGCCATCGGCCCCACCCGCAGCGTGCAACTCACCGACCGGGAAGGGCTGCTGCTGGGCCTGCTGATGGAGCACCGCGGCCGGATCCTCTCGCGCGGCGAGATCTTCGACACGCTCTGGGCCGGAACCGGGGGCAGCTCGGAGAATGTTGTCGATGTCTACATCGGCTACCTGCGCCGCAAGCTGGCACCAATGTCGGATTTCGGCCTCGACCTCAGAACGGTAAGGGGAAGGGGGTTCGTGCTCATGGAGACTTCGGAATGATCAGACCGGCCATCCTCGCCCTTGCCGCGGCGCTCGCGCTCGGCTCGCCCGCATCCGGCGACGAAGCGGGGGAACTGCTGTTCGATGCGGACGCCCTCGCGCCCGTGGCGGTGGGCACGACGCTGCACTACGATTTCACCCGCGAGGGCACCGGGCCGCAGGAGCAGCTGCGCCCCTTCGACACCGGCAGCATCGCGCTCGCGCTGCGCGACGCGCCGCCGGGCGACGCGGGCACCACGGGCCGCGAGGCGCTGCTCACCCTGCAGGAGGGCACGGGCTTGCGCGAGCTGAACCCCTTCCCTGGCAGCGGGGGTAACCCGGTGCTGATGACCTTCCTCGAATCGAGCCTGCGCGCCATGGCCTCGGTCACCGGCGGCAGCCCGTTCTACATCCGCAACCGCTTCAAGGACGCGCTGTTCCGCGGCGGCAGCGCCCGCCCGGTGGAGGCGGAGTTCGACGGCCGGAAGCTGGCCGCGACCGAGCTCACCTTCACCCCTTTCGCCGACGACCCGAACCGCGAGCGGATGGGCGATTTCGCCGGGCTGGAGCTGCGCTTCATCGTGTCCGACGCGGTGCCGGGCGGCATGCTGCTGCTCTCGGCCAGCACGCCCGAGCCGGCGCAGGGCCCGGTGACCTACCGCGAGCGCGCCACGCTCGAACGTGTCGAGGAGAACTGAGCATGCCCCGCCTTGCAGCCCCCGCCCTTGCCTGCCTGCTGGCCTTCGCCGGGGCCCCTGCCCTGCCGCAGAGCCCGGCCGATCTCAACGACTACCCGACCGAGACGCGGGCCGACTACGTCTTTGCCTGCATGGCCGCGAACGGCCAGACGCGGGACATGCTGCGCCGTTGCTCCTGCTCGATCGACGTGATCGCCACCATCCTGCCCTTCACCGATTACGAGGAGGCGGAGACGGTGCTCTCCGTCACCCAGATGGGCGGCGAGCGGGTGGCGGCACTGCGCAATTCCGCCGAGGCCAAGGGCGTGGTGGCCGACCTGCGCCGGGCCCAGGCCGAGGCCGAGGTGCGCTGCTTCTGACGCCCCTGGGGTGCAAATTCCGAAATCCGAGAATTTCGCGAATCCCGGAATCGCGATTTTGCGATTCCGGCGTTTTCAGCCGTTGAAGGCCGGCGAGGGGAAAGCCTCCTGGAACACCTCGCCGTCGGTGTCGGTGGCGCGGATGGTGATGAAGGGGGCGCCGTTGTCGGTGTAGGCGAAGCGGAAGGTGGGGTCTTCGCTGAGGGAGATGCCGCCGGTCATGGTGAAGAGCGTCTCCTCGCCCTGTCGGACCTCGAGCATGTCCACGAACCGGGCCGGGATGTATAGCTGGGTGACCTGGTTGCGCTGCAGGCCCGAGTAGTTGGGGTGGCGCAGCATCACCTGGGCGAGGCCGCGCTCGCCCGGCGCCTCGGGCGCAAAGGCCCGCAGGCGCATCTGGCCCAGGGCGTTCCCGGCGGCCACCGAATCCTTCATCGCCGGCGCCGCACAGCCGCCCGAGGCCTTCACGAAGCGGCCGGTCATGTAGACCCTGCCGTCCTCGGTCTCGGCCAGGGCACGGATGTTGGAGTATTCGTTCACCCTCACCCGGGTCTCGAGGTCGAGCCTGCCGATGGCCGGGCCGAAGCGGAACTCGGCCACCACGGGGGCGGGGTTCTCGTCCACCACCAGGGTGAGCTTCACGATGCGGGCCCCGCCCTCCTGCACCACGTGCACCGGCACGAGCGCCGCGTCATGCGCGCGGTAGGGGGCATCGAGGCTGAACACCCCTGCCCCGTCCAGCAGCTCGGCATCGCCGGCGATATCGGGGCGCAGCGCGTCCCAGCTCTCGCTCGGCTGCATGGGATTGTCGGCCTGCTGTGCGGCGAGCGGGCCGGCGAGGGCCACCGCCAGGGCGGCCGCGAGGATCCTGCTGGTGCGCATGGCTCCGATCTCCCCTGTTCGCCTCTTGCGCGGGCGGAGCGCCAGTATAGCGCGGGGACGGCCGCACTCCATCCGACGATGGTCCCATGCCGGGCGGCGCGAGGCCCTGCCTAGGATCGCCGCCGGGAGGACCCCCGGGGAGGACCATTGCCATGCTCGATCTGTTGCTCGCGCTCTGCCTCGCTGCCCGGCCCGACATCTGCACCGAGCACATGCTGCCCGCCGCCCCCTGCCCCGCGGGCGCCGAGGCGGCAGTCCGCGCCTGGGTGGCGGACCGCCCTGCCCTGCGGGCGCAAGGCTGGCGCTGCGGCACCCTGCCCGCGCTGGAGGTGACGGAAGTGGCTCCCGGGCTCTTCGTTCATCCCGGGCCGGTGGAGGAGCCTTCGCCCGCGAACGGCGGAGACCAGGCGAATGTCGGCTTCGTCATCGGCGCCGGGGCGGTGGCGGTGATCGACGCCGGGGGCTCGCGCAACATGGGCGAGGCGCTGCTCACCGCCATACGCGCGCGCACCGACCTGCCGGTGCGCTGGCTGATCCTCACCCACATGCACCCGGACCACGTGCTGGGCGCCGAAGTGTTCGCCGAGGCGGGCGCGCGGCTGGTCACCCATGCCCGCCTGCCCGACGCCCTGCGCAACCGGGCGGAGAGCTATGCCCATGGCTGGGAGGCACAGGTGGGGCCCCGTGCCTGGGGTGCCACGCGCGTGCCCGCCGCGCTGGCCTCGGCGCCCGGGGCGCTGCACGTCAGCCCCGGCGCGCCGCTCGCGCTCGACCTTGGCGGCCGGGTGCTGCGCCTCGAGGCGATGCCCACCGCGCACACCGACAACGACCTGATCGTGACGGACGAGGCGACCGGCACGCTCTGGCTGTCCGACCTCGCCTTCGCCCGCCACACCCCGGTGCTGGACGGCAGCGTGCTCGGCTGGCTCTCGGTCCTCGAGGACCTGGGCAGTCGGCCCGGCGCGAGGATGGTGCCGGGCCACGGGCCGGTGTCCCTGCCCTGGCCCGAGGGCCTTGCGCCGACGCGGGACTACCTCTCGGCCCTCGTGGCCGAGACCCGCGCCGCACTCGCCGCCGGTGAAAGCATGACGGAGGCCACCCGTCATCTCGGCGCGGGGCTCTCCGGCGCGTGGGAATTGTTCCCGCTCTACAACCCCAGGAACGCCACCGCCGCCTACAAGGAGAGCTGGAATGGGAGTGAAATCCTGTTCCTATAATGTTCTTGCCGCAAAAGAACAAGGGCCGCGCTGCTGCACGGCCCCTGTTTCGTCGGCCTCCGGCTGTCCTGCGGGGTAACCCGCGGGTTACCCCGCCTGCCCGGACGCCCCGGGGCGCCTTTCCGCACCCCGGGTAACCCGTGGGTTACCGCCCCTGCCGGCGCGAGCGCACCACGGCGTTGAAGGCGGCAACCGCCTCCTCCAGCACGTCGCGGTCGATGTCGGCGAAGTCGAGATCGTCCTTGATCCGGCACTCGCCCTTGCGAGCCGTCACCTTGGTGCTGCCGAGGTGGAACTCGTACTTTTCCCGGCCGGCACCCTTCGCACGCACGGGGGCCGCAGCCGGCGTCTCGGGCGCCGCGCCGAACTCCAGCAGGATCTGCGTCTGCTCGTCGATGCCCTGCGCACTTGCCAGGCGCGCGCGCAGATCAGCAAGCTGGTCGGCGTTGTCGCGCAGCCGGCGCGCCACTTCCACCCCGAGGTTTCGCGACACCGCCTTGGGCCACTTCAGGTCATCCCCGAGCGCCGAGAGAAGCTGCACGAAAGCGCGGATGTACGAGCGCTTCATCTTGTGCAGCGAGGCGTAGAGCGTGCCGACCAGCGCTTCCGGCGATGTCTCGGCGATGGCGGGATCGGCCGCCGCGGAGATGGCGAGCATGGCCATCTCCGCGAAGGTCAGGTCTTCGCGGATCGCGTTCTCCTCGACCATGTCGATGTAGAGCGCCGTGCGCTCCTCCGAGCGGTCGACCACGCGGGCGAGAACCGTGGCGAAAGCCTCGTCGCCGGTATGGGCGTGGAGCTGGCGCAGCGCGGTGAGGCGCCGCCAGCCCTTCTTGAGCTGCAGCGTGCCGTCATGCTTGCGGAACAGCTCCACCGGTTCCTTCTGGCCATGCGCGAGGATCGAGGCCTTCAGCTCGTCCATCTCGTCGGAACTGGCGACGGCCTCGAGGTCGAGGCGGTCACGCGGCAGGTCGTCCTGGCGCACCTCGTCGAGCGGGATGCGCGACAGCACCAGACCGCCTTCGAGCGCCGCGCGATATTCCTTGGCCTCGGCGGCGTTGCGGCGGCGGGCCTCCATCTTGGCCTCGGTGCTCTCCTGCAGGTTTTCCGCCGCGTCGCGCACGGCCGCCGACATCGGGCCCACGCCGCGGTTGCGCGAGACGCCGCCGGAACTGCCGGGAGCCGAGGGCACGTCGAAGCCGAAACGGTTCTTGCTGCTCATTGTGCCGCCCTCCGCGCCGCGCTGCCTTGGCCGACCTCGCGCCAGCGGGCCAGCACCGTGTCGCGGAATTCCGAGTAGGCCTGGTCGAAGGAGAGCCGCGCGCGCTTCCAGGTCTCGCGGGTCATCTGCCGGTAGTCCTGCTCGTAGACCGACATCTGGAAGCGGCCGGACTGTTCGACCGCCCGGGTCATCTCGATCGGGTGCGCGCAGACATCGGCGCCGAACACGTTGCGGAAGGCCCCGAGCATCGCGACATGCAGGTCGTTCGAGGGCTCGAAACGGGTCATCAGCACCCGCACGTCCATGAACTGCTTGGGCAGGGTGAGGCCGGATTCCTCGGCCATCTGGGCAAAGCCGGTGGAGATGTCCTCCATCGCGTCGCCGAGCTGGCCGAGGAAGCTGGTGGTGGAATCGTATTCCCAGTAGCCGGGGCCCGAGGGGATGTAGAGGATGTCTGCCGCGAAGGCCGCGTTGAGCGACTGGTAGCCGATGGCCGGCGGGCAGTCGAAGATGATCATGTCGTACTGGTCGTCCGGCAGCTCGTCGAGGTAGCGCGCCACGCAGCCGAAGAACGACCAGGCCTTGTGCAGCGAGCGGTACTGGGCGGAGGCGAACTCCACGAAGGCCGCGTTGGCGCAGGAGGGGATGATGTCGATGGTGGGCCAGCAGGTGGGCTGGATGAAATCCTGCACCCGATGCGCGCCCACGGCCACCACGTCGCGCGGCAGCTCGTCGGCGGAAGGGTAGGGGCATTCCTCGGGGTCGTCGTAGCTCGCCATGATGCGGTCCGCCTCGCGGCAGAGGTCACGGCACATGATGCCCCAGACGGTGTTTTCCTCGCGCACCTCGGTGAGGCCCATGGAATGGGTCATCGTGGCCTGGGGGTCGAAGTCGACCACCAGCACGCGGTAGCCGTCGAGGGCGGCGGCATTGGCGAAATGCTGGGCGACCACGGTCTTGCCCACGCCGCCCTTGAAGTTCGACACCGCGATGCGGATCGCCCGGCCGCCCGGGCGCTCGGGCAACAGCGACTTGCCGCGAAAGCGCACCCGGCGGCGGATCTCGTTGATCTCCTCGAGCGAGTACCAGCGCTGGCGGCCGCCGTCCTCGAAGGTGGTGCCCTGGGGCAGGGAGGGGTCGTCGGCGAGCTTCTTGCGGATGGTGTCCGCCGGCACGTCGAACATGAACTGGCTCATCTCCCATATGGAGAAGGGCCTCAGCGTCTTCACTTCCTGGGGTGAGAAGGTGGCGCGGCGCACGGCGGCCTGCTGCGCGAGCGAGCGCGCATTCATGGCCAGGAGATGAGAATGGTCCTGCATCGGAGGGTGCCTCGTGTTATTTCTGCTCGCACAAGCAATAACGCGAAATCGACTCTCGGCCAAACGGGAAAATGCAAATTTCGCGCGTTTCGCCTCATCACGGCAAAATACGGGAGAAAACTGCCATTCGCCGCAGATGAGGTGACAGGCCGGGCGGGATCGACCCTGTTGAGGTGACAGCAAACCATTGATAAGGTGACACGCAGCCTGTCCCCCATTACCAATAATCCTGATTTTTTCGATCTTTTTTGGAAAGAGCGGGAAAACCCGTTTTCCGATGCCTGTTGACAAAGAACGGGAAAACCCGCCTAATTTTGCCAACAAACGAGATGCCGCGAATCCTCGGGACGGTCAGGGCCCCAGTTTAGCCCCAAACCGCTCTCCGGCAGAGCAGAACCGCCCGTCCCGCCAGGGACAGACAGAGGTGGAACGGAGGGGCCGGCCCGCAAGGGCAGGGCCCGGGGGCGATGCGGCGCACCAAGGAACGACCGGGCCGATGAAGCCCGGCGCGGGCAGGTACAGGCATGACGACGAACCGACTGACGGGCAGCACGGCCCCGGTGCGGAAATACGACCTTCTCACGGCGCTTGCCGTGCTCGGTCTGTCCGGCGCACCGGCGCGACGCACCACGACCCTGCGCCTGATCGCGATGATCACGGCGCGCTACAACTGGCAGGCCGACGAGATTTCCATCGGCTGCCGCGATCTCGCCCGGCTGTGGTCGGTCGACGAGCGCACGGCGAAGCGCGAGCTGAAGCGGCTGCGCGAGGCCGGGCTGATCGATGTGAAGCGCCCGGCGGCCCGGGGCAGGGTGGCCGTGTACCGGCTCGACCATACCGGCATCGAGCGGGTGACGGCCGAGGGCTGGCACAAGGTGGGCACGGATTACGTGGAGCGCATGGAGGCCTCGCGCGGCGGAGCGGCGCCGGAGGCGGCCCCCGCGCCCAAGGTGGTTCCGCTCTTCCCGGCCGAGGGCGAGGCACCGGCGGAAGAGGGGCAGGACCCGTTCTGGGCCGGCATCTGCCGCCGCCTGCGCCAGGAAGACCCCGGCCTGTTCCGAAGCTGGTTCGCCGGGCTGCGCTTCGAGGCGATGGAAGCGGGGGAGCTGCGCCTCGGCGCGCCCTCGGCCTTCGTGGCCGGCTATGTCGACATCCACCTGCGCGACAGGCTCGAGCGCGTGGCCTCCGATGCCGCGGAAGAGGCCGTTCGCCTGCGCATCGGGGTCAATTCGGCCGGCCGGGATTCGTGAGAAAATCCCGTGCCTTCATGCGTTGGCGAAAGCGTGTCGCGCCTCAGTTTCGTTTCTCGGTTTCCGCGTGGCTGTGCGGTTCCCCCGGCTCCAGTTCCTGCGGCAGCACGTGCAGGCGGCCATGGCGCACCCCGCGCTCGTTGGTGACCTCGTCGGCGAGGCCGCGCAGCTCGGCGGCCGGGCCCTTGAGCACCGACACCTCCAGGCAGGTGCCGTGGTCGAGATGCACGTGCATGGTGGCCACCGAGAGATCGTGCCGGTGGTGATGGGCGGTGTTCACCCGGCGGGTGAGGTCGCGGCGCTCGTGGTCGTAGACGTAGCTCAGCGTGGCCACGCAGGGGCTGTCGTCCGCCGTGTCCTCCAGCGTGTCCTGCGCGGCGGCGGCGCGCACCATGTCGCGCAGCGCCTCGGAGCGGTTCGTGGCCCCGCGCCGGGTCATGAACCGGTCGATCATCTCGACGATCTCGTCATCGAGCGAAACGGTAATTCTCTGCATGCGTCCTCTCCGGCTCGGCGGGGCGGCCGGGCCCGGGGGCCCGGAGCGCCGGCGCTCTTCGCCACCGCTATAGCACGCGTGCGGCGGCGGTGCAGCGGGCTCTGGAAAAGCGTGCGTATGCACACTACTCTCATCTCATGACCCGTCTCTCGATCCTCGATCTCGCGCCTGTACCCGACGGCTCCGATGCCGGCTCGGCCCTGCGCAACAGTCTCGACCTCGCGCGCCATGCCGAGGCCTGGGGCTATCACCGCTTCTGGATGGCCGAGCACCACAACATGCCCGGTATCGCCAGCGCCGCCACCGCCGTGGCGCTGGCCCATGTCGCCTCCGGCACGAAGACCATCCGCATCGGGGCAGGGGGCATCATGCTGCCCAACCATGCGCCGCTGATCATCGCCGAGCAGTTCGGCACGCTCGCTGCCCTGCACCCCGGCCGGGTGGACCTCGGGCTGGGCCGCGCGCCGGGCACCGACCAGCGCACCGCCATGGCGATGCGGCGCGACCTGATGGCCGCGGCCGACCGTTTCCCCGACGACGTGGTGGAACTGCTGGGCTTCTTCAAGCCGGCCGCGCCCGGACAGCCGATCCGCGCCGTGCCCGGTGCGGGGCTCGACGTGAACGTGTGGATCCTCGGCTCCAGCCTCTACGGCGCGCAGCTCGCCGCCCTGCTGGGCCTGCCATACGCCTTCGCCTCGCATTTCGCCCCGCAGGCGCTGGACGACGCCATCGCCCTCTACCGCGAGCGCTTCCAGCCCTCGGAGTACCTCGCCGAGCCCTACGTGATGGTGGCCTGCAACGTGGTGACCGCGGAGAGCGGCGCGGAGGCGGCCGAGCTCTTCACCTCCCAGCAGCAGGCCTTCGTGAACCTGCGCTCCGGCCGGCCCGGGCTGCTGCCGCGGCCGAAGGCGGATTACCTCTCCACCCTCGACCCCTCGGCGCTGCGGCTGCTGGAGCACACGTTGTCCTGTTCGTTCATCGGCACGCCGGCCGAGGCGAAGGCCGGGCTCGACGGTTTCATCGCCCGCACCCGCGCGGACGAGGTGATCGTCTCCGGCCCGGTGCATGATCACGGCGCACGGCTGCGCTCTTTCGAGCTGCTCTCGGACGCGGTGGCGCTGCCCCGCGCGGCCTGAGCGGCCGGGGCCTTGGGCCGCATCCCGCGCGCCGGGGTGCGGCAAGAGCTTCCCTTGCGGGGCAGGGGGGTGCTCCATAACTCCCCTGCATGTTCAACAACCGGGAGGCGACTTGCTCATGGACGTTAACAGGCTTCTTGAAGGGTTCCTCGGCGCGGGCAGCGGCAAGGGCGGCAGCGCGGGGCGTGAGGATGCCGCGGCCGGGCGCGGCCAGGGCTCCGGCCTGCCCGGCGGGCTGGCGGGGGGTGCGGCGGCAGGCGGGCTGATCGCCCTCGTGCTGGGCACCAAGACCGGCCGCAAGCTGGGCGGCAAGGCGTTGAAATACGGCGGAATGGCCGCGGTGGGCGGGCTTGCCTACAAGGCCTACCGCGACTGGCAGGGCAACAAGGCCGCCGCCCCGCAGGAGCAGCCGCGCAGCCTGCCCGCGCCGCCGCCAGGCAGCGGCTTCGACGTGGACAACGACAGCGATGCCGGCGGCCAGGATTTCCGCATCGCGCTGATGCGCGCGATGATTTCCGCCGCGAAGTCCGACGATCACATCGACCGCGAGGAGCACGGCCGCATCCGCGACCAGATCCGCGAGCTCGGCCTCGGGGCGGAGGAGAAGGCGGCGCTGTTCGACCTGTTCTCCGAACCGTCGGACCCCGCCTCGGTGGCCCGGCTGGCCCGCACCACCGAGCAGCGCGCCGAGATCTACCTCGCCTCGGTGCTGGCGGTGGACCCGGACACGCCGGAGGAGCGGCGCTACCTCGACGATCTCGCCCGGCAGCTCGACCTGCCCGCCGGCCTGCGCGACCACCTCGACCACGAGGCCGAGGCGGCACGCAGCGGGCTCGGCGCCTAGTCGCTGCCCGGGGCGAGGTTGCCCGGCGCGAAGGGCGAGGCTGGTGCCTCGCTCTCCTCCCCGCCCCCCGGCGCCAGGTTGCCGGGGGCGAAGGGCGATGCCGGCGCGGCAGGGGAGGGGGCCTCCCCGCCATCGCCGCCCGGCGCGAGATTGCCCGGGCTGAAGGGCGAGGCCGGGGCGGCCCCGCCGTCACGCGGCGCAGCCGGCGTGTCGGGCGCGGGGCTGGAAGGAGTGGGGGCCGTGCGGTACTGCTCCTGCAGGGCGCGTTTCTCCTCCAGCACCTGTGCCTCGCAGGCCGAGGAATCCACCCTCGAGCCACCCCAGACCGCCACGCCCGCCAGCACCACGAGCAAGAGCCCCACCGGCGCGGGGTGCATCAGCCGGCGCAGCACGGGGTTGCCGGCGATGCGCCCGGCCAGTGCCGTGCGCTGCTGGGCCGCCTCGTAGGTGAGGGCGGCCATCAGGGTGAGGCCCACGATGATCACCGCGATGGCGGAGATCGAGGGGTCGATGCCGTAGCGCACCTTGGAGGCGAGCACGGTGGTGAAGGTGCTTTCCGAGACCACGGTGAAGACGGTGGTGTTGTAGTTCTCCATCGAGGCGAGGAAGGCGAGCACCGCGGCCGAGCCGATGGCCGGCGCCACGAAGGGCAGCAGGATCTTCACGAAGGCCTGTGTCGGGGTGGCGCCCATGTCGAGGGCCGCCTCGGTGAGCGTGGGGTCGAAGCGCTGCAGGCGCGAGAGGAACACCAGCATCGAGTAGGCCGAGATGAAGGTGACCTGGCCGAGGATGGTGAGGAAGAACCCGTCGTAGAACAGCGTGTCGTAGCCCGCGTCGAGCGCGCCGCCCACCCGGTCCCAGAAGATCAGGGTGGAGAGGCCGATCACCACGCCGGGCACGAGGATCGGCGCGATGAAGATGGTGTAGAGCGTGGCGCGCAGCTTCGCCCCCACCTGGGAGAGCATCAGCGCCGCGGCGAGGCCGATGGGGGTGGAGACGATCACCACCCCGAGCCCGATCAGGAGCGAGTTTCCCAGGCCCGTGAGCAGGCGGTCATCCGCCAGCAGCCGGCCGAACCAGTTGGTGGTGAAACACTCCCACGGGCTGAGGCGCGGGAAGCCGGCGGAGTTGAACGCCGTGCCGATCATGATCACCAGCGGCCCGAAGAGATAGGCGAAGAACAGGAGCAGGTAACCCCCGGTGAGCAGCCGGCCCCTCATCGTCCGATCGCCCCGATGGAGACGCGGAACACCCGCATCATGAACATCACGAAGCCCACGCAGACCACCAGCAGGATGATGGCATAGGCCGAGCCGCGCGGCCAGTTTCCGCCCGAGTTGAACCATTGGTAGACCAGCTGGGTGAACCACAGGTTCGACGGCCCGCCGAGGATCTGCGGCGCGGCGAGCGCGCCGGCCGAGAGCATGAACACCATGGTGCAGCCCGAGGCGATGCCGGGCTTGGCGTAGGGGATCACCACGCGGCGGTGCACCTGGGCCCAGCTCGCCCCCATGTCCCGCGCCGCCTCCAGCTGGTTGGAATCGAGGCTCTCGATGGCGTTGTAGAGCGGGAAGATCATCAGCAGGATATAGGCATAGCCGAGGCCGGCGTAGAGCGCCACGTCGGAGCCGATGAAGTCGATCGGCGCCTCCCACAGGCCCAGCATCATGCCGGTCTCGTTGAGCACGCCGGTGGCGCCGAACAGGATGCGGAAGGCGAAGGCGCGCAGGATCTCGTTCACCCAGAAGGGCACGATGAGGGCGAGGATCAGCAGCCGCGCGCCGCCGCCGCGCACGCCCTTGGCGAGCAGGAAGGCCACGGGGTAGCAGATCGCGAGGTCGAAGAGGGTGACGAACAGCGCCGCGACGAGGGTTTTCACCAGCACGCCGATGTCGAGCGCGTTCCAGCCGTCGGGGTTTGCCGAGGAGCCGAGCAGGAAGTAGCGGTAATGCTCGAGCGTGTAGACATCCTCCGGCCCGCCCACCTTCGAGGGCGGCAGGTTGGCGCGGAACGAGTAGTCGAGCATGGTGACCTGGGGCAGCAGCACCAGCAGGAACACCCAGATGCCCACGCAGGTGAGCAGGTAGAGCGTGACGGGAATGCCGTTGCGCTCGGCGAAGGCGGAGAGGCTGCCGCGCGGCTTCATCCGGCGCGCGCCAGTTCGGAGGGGGGCAGGGCGATGGCTTGCGCAGGCGCGAAGCCCAGCTCGACCGGCGCATCGGGGCCGGGGCCGGCATCGCCGCCGGTGTTGACCTGCGACACGCGCAGCGCCGTGCCGTCGGCCGCGCGCAGCAGGAGGTGGCGCATGGCGCCCTCGAATTCCACCTTCTCCAGCCGGGCGGTGAGCCGGTTCGGCGCGGTGCCGCCGGGCTCGAGCGCCTCGGGTCGCACGAAGACCTGCACCGCCTCGCCCGCACCGAGGCCGGGGGCGGCCTGCACGCGCACCCTGGCGCCGAGGCCGAGGTCGACCTCCGCCGTGCCGTCGGGGCCGGCGGGGGCGGCGATCCGGCCCTCGAACATGTTGTTCTCGCCCACGAAGGAGGCGACGAAGCCGGTCGCGGGGGCGTTGTAGACCGTCGCGGGGTCGGCCACCTGCTGGATTTTCCCCCGGCTCATCACCGCCACGCGGTCGGACATGGTGAGCGCCTCGCCCTGGTCATGGGTGATGTAGATGAAGGTGAGGCCGACCTGCTTCTGGATGGCGCGCAGCTCGGTGCGCATGTGCTGGCGCAGCTTGAGGTCGAGGGCGGAGAGCGGCTCGTCGAGCAGCAGGATGTCGGGCTCCACCGCCAGTGCCCGGGCGATGGCCACGCGCTGCTTCTGCCCGCCGGAGAGCGCATCGACCCGCTTGTCGCCCTGGCCGGGCAGGGCGATCAGCTCCAGCAGTTCGTCGGCGCGGCGGCGGCGTTCCTTCTTCCCCACGCCGCGCACCTCGAGCGGGAAGGCGATGTTCTCGGCCACGCTCATCAGCGGGAACAGGGCGAGGTTCTGGAAGATGAGCGCGGTGGGGCGCTTGTTGGGCCCGATGCCGCGCATGTCACGCCCGCCGATCAGCAGCTTGCCGTAGGAGGGCTCCTGGAAGCCGGAGATGCAGCGCAGGATGGTGGTCTTGCCGCAGCCCGAGGGGCCGAGGAAGGAGAAGAACTCGCCGCCGGCGATGGTGAGATGCGCGTCGTCGACGGCCGTGTAGTCACCGAATTCCACGGTGACATGGGAAAGCCCGACCTCCTTGGTCATCGTCATCCTGTCCTGTTGCGAGAAGGGGAGGGGCCCCGCGCCGAGGCGCCCCGGGCCTGACCCGGGGCCTCCCGGGCGGGGCGGCAGAGGTCCCGGGTCAGGCCCGGGACCCGTCGGCGCGGGCAGGCGGGCTCAGGCGCTCAGCAGCCGGTTCTTGAACTCGGTGCGCGCGTCGGCATACCACTGCGGCTCGGCCGGCCAGGGGTTGAGCATCGCCAGCGCATCGCCGGGGTAGGCATCGGCGAAGTTCTTCGCGTAGGTCTCGCCGGCGAACTTGTCGGCGCCCAGCACGGGGGAGTTGTAGCCGTGGTGGTCGATGGCCTCGCCGGCGAGCTCGGGCGTGAAGGCGTACTTGATGAACTCGTAGATCGCGTCGGTGTTCTCGGCGCCCACCGGCATGGCGAGCCCGTCCACCCAGGCCATCGCGCCCTCGGCGGGGGCGCGGTACATCACCGGCTCGCCGGCGGTCTTGAGCGCCAGCGGCGGGCCGTCCCAGGTCTGGCCCACGATCACGCCCTCGTTCAGCAGCCCGTTCTTCTGGCTGTCGGCGTCGTTCCAGAACAGCTTGATGTTGCCCTTGCGGGCCACGCACCAGTCGGTGATCTTCGTCCAGACGCGGGTCATCTCCTCGGGCGAGGTATAGGCCTTCCAGACGTCGCCGGGCTCCAGGTCGCCGATCGTTTCCATGTAGAGGCCGGCGCCGAGCATCATCGAGTGGTCGCGGCCCATGGTCTTGCCGGCGTTCTCCTCCTTCCACACGTCGCCGTAGGAGGGGAACTCGCCGCCGGGCGTGAACAGGTCGGTGCGCCAGGCCATGCCCTCTGTGCCCCAGATATGCGGCAGCCAGAACACCGCGTCGGGGGTGAAGGCCCAGTCGGTGCTGCCGATCTTGGCCATCGCGGGGTTCACCGTGTCGAGCGAGACGCGGCTCATGTCGAAGGGCTGGAGCAGCTCCATGTCCTTCCACTGCAGCGAGCGGTTGTTGGTGGGCGAGACGATGTCGAAGCCCCGGCCGCGGGTGGCCTTGAGCTTGTTGATGATCTCCTCGTTCGAGCCGATGCCGGTGAAGTTCACCTTGATGCCCGTGCCCTCGGTGAAGGCGGTGAGGAAGGTCTCGGGCAGGTAGTCCGACCACATCAGGATGTTGATCTCGCCCGAGGAGGCCAGCGCCGCGCGGCTGACGATCGCGGGGGCGGCGAGCAGCGTGGCGCCCGCGGCGCCGCCCTTCAGCAGGCTGCGGCGGGTAAGGCCGGGAATGCGCTTGGTCATCGTTCACCTCTTCCTGTCGGGAATGCCGGGAGGTCTCGCGCCCGCCCTGGCCTGTTGTCCTGCCGAAAACGCTACCGCGCTGCGGCAAAACCCTGTTAGATCCACGGCGGGATATCTATGGTGCCAGGGAGCCGGCGATGAACCCGATGCTGCAGACCTATTTCCGCGAGCCGCCCGAGCCCGGGCGCACGTTGCAGCACCACATCCACGAGCGGCTGGTGGACGCGATCCTCGACGGGGCGCTGCCACCGCACGAGCCGCTGCCCTCCTCCCGGGCGCTCGCGGGCATGCTGGGCGTCTCGCGCAACACCGCCGTGCTGGTCTACCAGAAGCTCGCCGAGGACGGATACCTCCGCCCGGTCGAGCGGCGCGGCCATTTCATCCATGACCAGTACATCCGCCAGCACCTGCGCAAGCCGCTGAAAACCCGCACCGCCTCGCTCTTCGCGCCGGAGGCCGAGGCCGCCCCCTGGGCGCGGCTGCTGGCCTGCACGCCCTCGCGCGCGCCCAACATCGTGAAACCGTCCAACTGGCGCGACTTCGCCTATCCCTTCATCTACGGCCAGACCGCGGCGGACCGCCTGTCGCTGGCCCGCTGGCGCGACGCCACCCGCCTCGCCGGCACCGGCCACCACGCGCCGGTGTGGATGGCCGACCAGGTGGACGCGGACGACCCGATGCTGGTCGAGCAGATCCTCGCCCGGGTGTTGCCGCAGCGCGGCATCCTCGCGGGGCCGGAGCAGGTGCTGGTCACCACCGGCTCGCAGAACGCGCTCTACATCCTCGCGCGGCTGCTCTGCGCCCCGGGCCGCCGGGTGGGGCTGGAAGACCCCGGCTATGTCGACGCGCGCAACATCTTCGCCGCCACCGGGGCCGAGCTGGTGCCGCTCAGGGTCGACGGCGACGGGCTGGTGATCTCGCCCGCGCTGGAAGGGACCGACCTCGTCTACGTCACGCCCTCGCACCAGTCTCCCACCTCGGTGACGCTGGCGCTGGAGCGGCGGCTGGCGCTGATCGAGGCGGCGCGGCGCCACGACTTTCTCATCATCGAGGATGATTACGAGCAGGAGCTCTCCTTCCACGGCGCGCCGCGCGCCGCGGTGGCGAGCTATGACAATTCCGGCCGGGTGATCCATGTCGGCAGCCTCACCAAGACGCTGTTTCCCGGCGTGCGGCTGGGCTTCGTCGTCGCCGCGCCGGAGCTGATCGCGGAGCTGCGCGCCTACCGCCGGCTCGTCACCCGCCACCCGTCGGCGCATGACCAGCGGGCGATGGCGATCTTCATCGCCGAGGGCCAGCTCGACGCGCATGGCCGCCGGCTGCGCGAGCGCATGTCGCGCAACTGGGGCCGGCTGATGGCGGCACTTGCCGAGCACATGCCGGGGGTGCACGTGACCCCCACCACCGGCGGCTCTTCCGTGTGGTGCCGCCTGCCCGAGGGCCTCTCCGCCTGGGACCTCAACCGCCGCGCCGCCCGCCGCGGCGTGCTGGTGGAGCCGGGAGACATCCACTACCTCGGCCCGGCGCCGGCGGCCGACCGGCTGCGCCTCGGCTTTTCCTACATCCGCACCGAGCGCATCGCGCCGGGCATCCGCCAGCTTGCCGAGGCGATGGCCGAGCTTGGCGCCTGAGGCGCCATCCAGGGACCTCGCCTGAGGCGCCATCTTAATAATTGCCTGAGGCGCCATCTGATTTCAGCCTGCGGTGCCATCCAAACCCTCGCCCGGGGCGCTCGCCCCTCCCTGTCTCCCCGGGCGTCCCGCTGCCGGCGACATGCCGTTCCGCTGGCCGGAAATGCTAAATCCGCAGCGCCTCCTGCTGCTAGACTGCCCTTCCGGCGCGTGCCCCGGCCCGCGCCGCCAACAGGGACATCAGAACAGGAAAGGCACCCCATGACCCTTCCCGCAATCACCCGGCTCGGCGCCGCCGCCGCGCTGGCTCTCGCTGCCGCCGGCACGGCCCAGGCCCACCCGCTCGACGGGCTCACCCCCGAGGAAATCACCCGCGTCGTCGAGATCCTCAACGCCGACGGCAAGGCCACGCCCGAGAGCCGCTACCCGCTCATCGAGCTGAAGGAGCCGGAGAAATCCGTCGTCATGGCCTGGTCGGAGGGCGATGCCGAGCCGCGCGCCGCCCTGGTTAACGTCACCACGGCCGAGGGCATGTTCCGCGGCGTGGTCGACATCGCCGCCGGCACCGTCTCGGACTGGGAGCCCGCCACCGAGGAGACCATGCTGCTGCTCGAGGAATTCATCGGCGCGATGGACCTCGCCCTCGGCGCACCGGAATTCGTGGAGGGGCTGGCGAAGCGCGACCTCACCCCCGAGGACGTGTTCTGCCTGCCGCTCACCGCCGGCGCCTTCGGCCTGCCGGAGGAGGAAGGCCGCCGCCTGATGAAGGTGCCCTGCTACGTGAACCCCACCTCGTCGAACTTCTACGCAAAGCCGGTGGAGGGCCTGTTCGCCGTGGTCGACCTCAAGGGCCAGGAAGTGGTCGACGTGGTCGACACCGGGGCCGTGCCGGTGCCGCAGGACGGCTGGGGCTACACGCAGGACGAGATCGCCGCGCGCGAGGACATGGAGCTGCGCCCCGAGACCCGCCCCGCCATGCTGGGCCAGGAGGGCGGGCCGAATTACGAGATCGAGGGCTCGAAGGTCACCTGGGACATGTGGAGCTTCCGCTGGCGGGTGGACAAGCGCCCCGGCGTGGTGCTCTCCGAGATCGGCGTGACCGATGCCGGCACCTGGCGCGAGGTGCTCTACCAGGCGCATCTCTCGGAAGTGTTCGTGCCCTACATGGACCCCGACGAGGGCTGGTACTGGCGCACCTACATGGACAGCGGCGAATACGGCTTCGGCATCTTCCTCAGCCCGCTGCACGCGGGCGTGGACTGCCCGGCCTATGCCACCTTCCTGCCGGCCGTGGTGCATGCCGATGACGGCTCGCCGGTCGAGATCCCCGACGCGGTGTGCATCTTCGAGCGCAACATCGGCGACCCGGTGTGGCGGCATTTCGAGATCTTCGCCCAGACGCCGGACCAGTTCACCCCCGCCGAGGGCCGCCCGGCCAGCGAACTCGTGGTCCGCTCCGCCTCCGAGGTGGGCAATTACGACTACCTGATCGACTACGTGTTCGAGCAGAATGGCAACATGCGGGTGATGGTGGGCGCCACCGGGCTCGACGCGGTGAAGGGCGTGGCCGCCACCTCGATGTCCTCCGAAACGGCGGAGGCGGACACGCGCTACGGCACGCTGATCGCGCCCAACCTCGTGGCGCCGAACCACGACCATTTCTTCAACTTCCGCCTCGACTTCGACATCGACGGCCAGTCCAACAGCTTCATGCGCACCGGCCTCGTGCCCGCCGAGATGCCCGAGGGCCTGCCGCGCCGCTCGATGTGGGTGACGGAGACGGTGATGCCGAAGACCGAGCTCGAGGGCCGCTACCGCATCAACCCCTCCACGCCGGCCATGTACCACGTGGCGAACATGGGCAGGGAGAGCGGCCTCGGCCATCACCCGGGCTACATGATCAACCCCGGAAACTCGGTGGCCTACTCGCCCCTCGACACCGAGAACGACCCCCCGGCGCGGCGCAACCCCTACATCGACTACACGATCTGGACCACGCCCTACTCCGCCGCCGAGCGCTACGCGGGCGGGGAATACGCCTTCCAGTCCGACGGCTCCGACACGCTGGGCGCCTGGGTGGCGCAGGACCGGCCGATCGTGGACACCGACATCGTCACCTGGTTCACCATGGGCTTCCACCACGTGCCGCGCATGGAGGACTGGCCGGTGATGCCGACGATGTGGAAGGGCTTCACGCTGATGCCGTTCAACTTCTTCGCCCACAACCCCTCGATGACGGTGCGCGACCCGTCCTGACACGACACCCCGGGCGGCCTCGCGCCGCCCGGGGGACGCCCCCTGGCCCGGTTCGCCCCGGGGAGCATGGCCCCTTCGCCTTCATCGCGGCGGCCCGCTGGTCGCCGCCCGGCACTGCCCGGGTCCGCCGTCGCGAAAGGCGGTGACCGTCTGGCGCGCGCAGCCGGAACCGGGGACTTCGGGTGAGGTCATGCATCCGCGCCGCCGCGGCGGGCGGCCTGCGCCGAGGCAATCCGCACGTGTCCGCCCGGTGCAGTCCCGTCGGCGCGCGGTCGCGCCGCACCGGCGCAGCCGGGATGGGACGGCAGGCGTCTTCCTGCGGGCGCGGCGGAGATTGCCTCAGGTCACCTCCCGAGCCGGCGCCCCATCCCCCCGGGCGTGCCGTCGCGCGGGCCGGTGACCGTCCGACGGCCGGACCCTGCGCGGGGGACCTCCGGCGATGAGCCGTCTCCGCCGCGGCCGGCCCGGCATGCGATTCCCGGCCCCGCCGACAGGACAGGCGACCCGACTGCCGGATTTCGCACGCGCGGGCCGGATGCGCTTCCGGTGAATGCGCAAGACCGCGCGGGCGGCACCAGCATCGCGCGGCCCCGACCTGCCGAAGGCGTTCCGGCCGGCCGCGCCCGGCACGAGCGGCGTCGCGGCACCCCCGGCGTCCGCTGGCCTGCGCGCGGCACCGGAGATTGACCGCTCCGCCGGCCCCGGCCTAGGCTCGGCCTCTCACACACCGGGGGCTTTGCCATGCGAGACCTCACCACCCCGCCGCTCTTCGGAGAGATAGACGCCCGCGTGCTGGCCGGGCTCGCGCGCGAGTTCCGCGCCGCGGGGCTCGACATGGCGGCCCTCGGCGCGCGTGCGGGCGTCGGGCTGCTGCCCGGGCCCGAGGCCGGCGGTCCGCACGAGCTCGGCCAGTTCGTCCGCCTGCTCGAGGCGGCGGGCGATGCCGAGGGAGGGCCGGGGTTTCTCTGGCGCTGCGGCCGGGCCTTCGCGCGCAATTCCGCCGCCGGCATGTTCCCCATGCTGCGCCCCGGCCTCCCGCTGGGCGCCGCCCTCACCGGTGTGGTGGGCGAGATCGGGCGGCTGCAGTCCGGTGCGGTGGTGCGGCTGGGGGTCGAGGCGGGGCTGGTCACCGTGGAGTACCGTGTGCTCGACCCCGCCATCTGGCCGCGCGCGCGTGACGTGGAGTTCACCTTCGGCTTTCTCGACGGCCTCGCCCGCGCTGCCGGCAGCGGCACGCTGCGGCCGGAGGCGGTGGTCTTCGAGCATGAGCCCGCCGGCGCGCTCGGCCGGGTCGACCGGGTGGCGGGCCTGCCCTGCGTCTACGGCGGCGGCAGCAACTACCTCGCCTGGCCCGAGGCGGCGATGGCGCTGGCGCTGCGGCCCGGGGCGCTCACGCGCGGCGCGGCGTTCAGCCCGGGCGCCCCGCCGGGCGAGGCCGATTTCGCCGCCGCCCTGCGCGCCGCCCTGCTGGAGGCGATGGGCCGGGGCCCGCTCAGCCAGGCCGGGGTGGCGGCGGGGCTCGGCCTCTCCGAGCGCTCGCTGCGCCGCCGGCTCGGGGCGGAGGGGCTGAGCTTCCGCGCCGAGCTCGACCGCGCCCGCAGTGCCGCGGCGCGCGAGTACCTGCGCCGCGGCGACCTCGCCCTGGGCGAGATCGCGCAGCGCCTGGGCTACCGCCACCTCTCGGATTTCTCCCGCGCCTTCCGCCGGGTGGAGGGCGTGGCCCCCAGCGCGCTGCGCCGGCGCTGAGCCGCGTCAGCCCAGCCGCCGGCAGAGCGCCCCCACCGCCAGCCGCAGGGTGAGGGTGAGCAGCACCAGCACCAGCAGGGCTGCGAACATCAGGTCGATCCGCGCCCGCCCGTTGGCGAGCAGCATGAGGTAGCCCAGCCCCCGCGAGGCCCCCACCCATTCGCCGATCACCGCCCCGATGGGCGCGTAGACCGCCGCGAGCCGCAGGCCGGAGGCCAGCGCCGGCAGCGCCGCCGGGATGCGCAGGTGCCACATCACCCGCGCAGGCCGGGCGCGCATCATCCGCGCGAGGTCGAGCCAGCCGGGGTCGGTGCGCATCAGCCCGTCGAGGAAGGCGGAGGCGACGGGGAAGTAGACGATGAGCACCGCCATCGCCACTTTCGGCAGCATGCCGTAGCCGAGCCAGAGCGTGAGCAGCGGCGCCAGAGCGAACACCGGCACCGCCTGGCTCAGCACCAGCACCGGCATCACCAGCACCCGCGCGGGTCGCGACAGCGCGAGCGCCACCGCCGTGGCGGCGCCGAAGCCCGCGCCCAGCACCAGCCCGGCCAGCACCTCCCACAGCGTGGCGAGGGCGTGGCCGCCGATCAGCCGCGCGTTGCCGCCGAGCGCGCGCACCACCGCCTCCGGCCCGGGCAGGATGAAGGGCGGCGGGGCCGCGGCCCAGACCACCCCCTGCCAGAGCGCGAGCATGCCGAGCCCCGCCAGCCCCGCCGGCGCGAGGCGGCGCGCGAGCCCGGGTGCGGCGCTCATGCCGGTGCCCCTTCGCCGAGCAGGGCGCGGAACAGCCGGCCTTGTGCTGCGAGCGTGCCCGCATCGTCCGGTGCGCGGGGCGGGGGGGCGTCAGGCAGGGGCATGTCGCTCAGCCCGCCGCGCTCCACCAGCAGCAGCCGGTCGGCGAGGCGCACGGCCTCGCCCGGCTCATGGGTGACGAGCAGCACCGTGCGCCCGGCCAGCAGCCGGGCGGCGAGCGCCTGCATTTCGGCGCGGGTGCGGGCGTCGAGGGCGGAGAAGGGCTCGTCGAGCAGCACCACCGGGCAATCCTCCATCAGCGTGCGCGCCAGCGCCACCCGCTGGCGCTGCCCGCCCGAGAGCGCCGCCGGCCGGGCCGCCTCGCGCCCCGCGAGGCCCACGGCGTCGACCAGCGCGCGGGCCCGCGCGCTGTCCGGCCGCTCGCCGCGCAGCCGGGCGCCGAGGGTGACATTGCCCAGCACGTCGAGCCAGGGGCAGAGCAGGTCGGTCTGGGCCATGTAGGCGATGCGCCCGGCGAGCGGGGCGCTGTCCTCCGCCCGCACCGTGCCCTCCAGCCGCACGGCGGTGGAGAGCCCGGCGATGAGCCGCAGCAGCGTCGACTTGCCGGCGCCCGAGGGCCCGAGCAGGCAGGTCCAGCGCCCGGCCGGCAGCGCCAGCGTGAGCGGGCCGAACAGCGCCCGCTCCTCGAGCACGCCGCGCCCCTCGAGGGTGAGCCCGGGCGCCGCCACCCGGCGCTCCCGGCCGGCGAGGGTGATGCCTTGCGCCGTCACGCCGCACCCCCGGTGGCCCGGCTGGTCTGCGCAGAGGGCGTGGCCGGTGTGGCAGCGCGCTGCCGCCGGCCGGCCGGACCGTCACCGAGGCGGTTGCCCGGGGCGGTCATCCGCTGCAATTCCACCGGCGCGCGGA
This sequence comes from Oceanicella sp. SM1341, assembly GCF_003448965.1. GTDB lineage: Bacteria > Pseudomonadota > Alphaproteobacteria > Rhodobacterales > Rhodobacteraceae > Paroceanicella. The sequence goes on along the minus strand of NZ_QRGC01000004.1, from coordinate 189,252 downwards.
GGCTCCTGCGCCTGTCTCCCGTGCTCCCGCAGTCCCACTGCGTCACGGGTGCCCCCACGGACAGACCTTCCAGAAGGCGCTTTCCGGCCGGGTGCAGAGGCCGTGCTCCTGCCGCCGCACGCAGAGCGGCGCGCCTCCCTGATCTCGCCTGCGCCGCGGGTTTCGCCGCGGTCCGATGCCCGGGAGGGGGCGTTCCGGCGGGGTGGCGATTCGGGGCTTCTGCCGGCGTGCGGAGGGCGAGGCGCTCGTGCCGCTGCCCCCCCCATGCCGCCTGCGCCGCGGGTGTCACCGCAGTCCGATGCCCGGGAGGGAGCGTTCCGGCCGAGCGGCGGCGCTGCGCTTCTGCCGGCGTGCGGTGAGAGGGGCGGCCGCGTGCGCGGCTCGGGGATGCCGCACTCCTCACGGATGCCCCCGCAGGCCCATGTCCCAGAAGGCGCCTTCCAGCCGTGTCGCGGTGGTGAAGCGCGCGCTCAGCGCCTGCCAGCGCGGCAGCGCGGTGGCGCCGGGGCCGAGGCGGCGGGCGATGGCCGCGTCGGTGAGTGCGCCCACCTCGCGGCAGGTCTGCTGGTAGGCCTCGCCGGCGTAGGTGTCGATCCAGGGCCGGTAGGGCGTGCCCGGCGCGGCCTCGCGCGCCAGCCGGACGCCGATCTCGCCGTAGCCGAGCACGCAGGGCGCCAGCGTGGCGAGCAGGTCGAGGAGATCACCCGACCAGCCCGCCTCCAGCACGTAGCGGGTGTAGGCGAGGGTCTCCGGCGCCTCGGGCGTGGCGAGGAGGGCGGCGGCGTCGATGCCCTCGGCGGCGCAGAGCTCCACGTGCAGGCGGGTCTCGTCATTGGCCAGCGCGTCGAGCGTGCGGGCGGCGAGGCGCATCTCGTCGAGATGCTCCGCCTTCGCCGCCGCCAGCGCCCAGGCCCGGGCGAAGTGGAACAGGAACACGTAATCCTGCGCGAGGTAGTGCAGGAAGGCCGGCCGGGGCAGCGCGCCGTTCCCCAGCCCCGCGACGAAGGCATGGCGCACGTAGCGCTCCCAGTCCGCGCCCGCCGCCGCGCGCCAGGCCGCGAAGGCGGCGCCGTAATCGGGATGCGTGCTCATCGGCCGGGCCCCTCTGCGCGAGGGACGAGGGCCGCCCGGGCGGCGACCAGCGAAACGGGGCCGGAGATGCCCGGGGCGACTGCGTGCACCGGGATCATTCCGCCGCCTCCGCCAGCGCGCCGGGGTCGAGGGCGAGGCGCGAGGCCGGCAGCGTGCCCTCGATCAGCCCCGCCTCGGCCATGAAGGCCTCGAAGCGCGCGTATCGGCCGGAATCGAGCGCCGCGGGCCGCAGGGCGAGGCGCGGCACCGTGTCGGCCCAGGCGCGGGCGTTGAGCGCGTCGTCGAGCTCGGGCGCGGTGGCCGCGAAGATGCGGAAGGCCTCGTCGGGGTGGTTCACGATGAACTGCACCGCCTTCTCGGTGGCGGCGAGGAAGCGGGAGATCAGGCCTGCGTCCATCCGCTCGGGGTTGGCGACGTAGATCAGCTCGTCATAGGCCGGCACGCCCGCCTCCTCGGGGTAGAAGCAGCGGCCGGGCACGTTCTCCAGCGCCATCTGGTTGAGCTCGAAATTGCGGAAGGCGCCGATCACCGCATCCACCTGCCCCGACATCAGCGAGGGCGAGAGCGACCAGTTCACGTTCACCATCTCCACGTCATCGGCGGTGAGCCCGCCGGAGCCGAGCATGGCGGTGAGCAGCGCGCTCTCCACCCCGGACACGGAGAAGCCCACGCGCCGGCCCTTCAGGTCGGCGATGCTGGCGATCGGGCCGTCGGCCTTCACCAGCAGGCAGTTGAGCGGGGTCGCGACCAGCGTGCCGACGCGCACCAGCGGCAGGCCCTCGTGCACCTGCAGGTGCAGCTGCGGCTGGTAGGAGACGGCGATATCGGCCCGGCCGGCGGCGACCATCTTGGGCGGGTCCGAGGGGTCGGCCGGGGCGATGGCCTCCACCTCGAGACCCTCCTCGGCGAAATAGCCCTTCTCCTGCGCGATGATGATCGGGCCATGGTCGGGGTTCACGAACCAGTCCAGCATGAGGGTGAGATGGTCGGCCGCGGCGGCGGGGCCGGCGCCGAGCAGGGCGAGGGCGAGGACGAGGGGTTTCATGGGGCGTTTCTCCGGTTTTTCAGGTGTTTTCGGGGGTGGCTTCGCCGAGGGCTACGAGCACGATCTCGCCGTCCCAGCGCGCGGCGAGGCGGCTGGCGGCCTGCCAGGAGCGCAGGCCGGAGCGGCAGCAGAGCACCGCGCGCTGGCCCGGGCCGGGCAGCGGGCCGCTCGCGCCGAGATCGGGCACGGTAAGGCGCAGGGCGCCGGGGGTGGCGGGCACGGGGGCTTCCTCCGCCTCGCGCAGGTCGACCACGAAATCGCCGCTCGCGATGGCGGCGGGGGCGATGAAGCGGGGCGCGCGCGCGGGCTCCGGCGCGCCGTCGAAGCGGAAGCCGCCGAGGCGCAGGGCGCTGCCGTCCCAGCTCACCAGCCGGCCGAGGGGGGAGGGGCTGAGGCCCAGCACATGGCTGAGCGCGAGCTGGGCGAGGAGCGAGCCCACCACCCCCACCGCGGGGCCCAGCACGCCGGCGGTGGCGCAGGAGGCCATGCGCTCCGGCAGGTCGGGGAAGACCGCGCGCAGCGAGGGCGCGCCGGCGCAGAAGCCGCCCGCGTAGCCCGAGAGCCCGAGCACCGAGCCGCTGAAAAGCGGCAGCCCGCGCGCGAGGCAGGCGTCGGAGGCGGTGTAGCTCGCGGCGAAACTGTCCGCGCAGTCGATCACGAGGTCGGTGCCCTCGAGCGCCGCCTCCACCGTGCCGGGGTCGATGCTGCCGATCACGGGGGTGACCGTGCAGTCGGGGTTCAGTGCCGCGCAGACCTCCGCCGCCGCCTCGGCCTTGAAGCGGCCGAGATGGGCGGCGGAGAAGATCACCTGGCGGTGCAGGTTTCCGGTCTCCACCCGGTCGGGGTCCCACAGGGTGATGCGGCCGAGGCCGGCACCGGCGAGATATTGCAGCACCGGCGCGCCGAGGCCGCCGGCGCCGATCACCAGCGCATGGGCGGCGCGGATGCGGGCCTGGCCGGCGTCCCCCACCTCCGGCAGGATCTGCTGGCGGGCGTAGCGCGCACTCATCGCGTCGCCTCCACCCAGGCGCCGAGCCGCGCCTCGGGGTCGGCGTTCAGCGTGATGTCGGTGACGACCGAGACGATGTCCGCCCCCGCGGCGAAGGCGCCCTCCGCGCGCTCCACGCTCATGCCGCCGATGGCGACGAGGGGGGTGGCGCCGACGCGGGCCTTCCACTCGGCCACCCGCTCCAGCCCCTGTTGCTCCCAGCGCATCTTCTTGAGGATGGTGGGGTAGACCGGGCCGAGGGCGACGTAATCCGGGCCATGCGAGAGGGCGCGCTCCAGCTCGGCCTCGTCATGGGTGGAGAGGCCGAGGCGCAGGCCGGCGCGGCGGATGGCGGGCACGTCGGCCTCATCGAGGTCCTCCTGCCCGAGGTGGACGAAATCGCAGCCCTCCTCGATGGCGATCTGCCAGTGGTCATTGACCACCAGCACGGCGCCGGCGGCGGCGCAGAGGTCGCGCGCGGTGCGGATTTCGGCGCGCAGGGTGTCGGGCCCGGCGTCCTTCACGCGCAGCTGCACGAGGCGCATGCCGAGGGGAAGCATGCGGGCGATCCAGGCGGCGCTGTCGAAGATCGGGTAGAAGCGGTCGAGCGTGCTCATGCGAGGAAGGCCCTCCCGATCAGCGGGGTGGAGGGGGCGGCCATGTCGCGCGGCTCCATCGGGTCGGCGGCGAAGGCGGCCCGGCCGGCCTCGACGGCGAGCGCCATGGCCCGGGCCATCGCGGCGGGGTCTCCGGCCTTCGCCACGGCGGTGTTGAGCAGCACCGCGTCATAGCCCATCTCCATGGCCTGTGCGGCGTGCGAGGGCAGGCCGATGCCGGCGTCGATCACCATCGGCACCTCGGGGAACTGCGCGCGCAGCGCCCGCAGGCCCGGCAGGTTCGATAGCCCCAGCCCCGAGCCGATCGGCGCGCCCCAGGGCATCAGCACCTCGCAGCCGGCGGCGAGCAGGCGCTCGGCCACCACGAGGTCCTCGGTGGTGTAGGGGAACACGCGGAAGCCCTCGGCGGTGAGGATCTCCGCCGCCTCCACCAGCGCGAAGACATCCGGCTGCAGCGTGTCGGTATGGCCGATCACCTCGAGCTTCACCCAGGGCGTGCCGAACATCTCGCGCGCCATGTGGGCGGTGGTGACCGCCTCCTTCACCGTGTGGCAACCGGCGGTGTTGGGCAGGATGCGGGTGCCCATGCCTTCCACCAGCGCCCAGAAATCCTGGCCGGCGAGCCCGCCGGGCCCGCCCGCCTCGCGGCGCAGCGACACGGTGGCCACCCCGGCGCCGCTGGCGCGGAAGGCCTCGGCCATGATGGCGGGGGAGGGGTATTGCGCGGTGCCCAGCATCAGCCGGCTCTCCAGCGTCTCTCCGTAGAATGTGCGCATGCTCAGCCTCCCTGCATCGGGGCCAGCACCTCGAGCGCGCAGCCGGGGGCGAGGGCGGTATCGGGGCGGGCGGGGGCGGGCACGAAGGCGCCGTCGAGCGCGGTGGCGACACGGGCGTCGCCGTAGCCGAGCTCGGTGAGGGCCGCGTCGAGGCGGGTGGCGCGGATCTCGCGCGGCTCACCGTTGAGGAAGATCTTCATCCATCATCTCCGGTCGGGTTTCGGTGTGGAACAGGTGGTCGGCGGCCATGCGCGCCATGGCGGGCGACAGCAGGAAGCCGTGGCGGTAGAGCCCGTTCACGAAGAGCGTGTCGCCCCGGCGGCGCAGGCGCGGCAGGTTGTCGGGAAAGGCGGGGCGGGCGTCGACGCCGATCTCGAGGATCTCGGCCTCGCCGAAGGCGGGGTGCAGGGCATAGGCGGCACTCAGCAGCTCGAGCATGGAGCGCGCGGTGATGCGCCCGCGCTCGGCGCTCTCGATGGAGGTGGCGCCGAGCATGTACACCCCGTCGCCCCGCGGCACGATGTAGAGCGGGATGCGCGGGTGCAGGAGGCGCACCGGGCGCGAGAGGCTCACGTCCGGGCAGCGCAGCACCAGCATCTCGCCCTTCACGCCGCGCAGGTCGGGCAGGGCATCGCGCGCGGCGAGGCCGCGGCAGTCGATCAGGGTGGTGGCGGGGTCGGGCGCGGTGCCGCGGCGGATCTCCACCCCCGCCGCCTCCAGCCGGGCGCGCAGGGCGTCGAGGGCGGCGCGGGGCGCGAGATGGCCCTCGCCGGGATAGAACAGGGCGCGGCGGAATCGGCCGGAAAGGTCGGGCTCGAGTGCCGCGATGCCGGGGGCGTCGAGCCGCTCATGGCCCGATGTGCGGCGGGCGAAGCGCTCCAGCTCTCCCCCGTCGCGCGAGAGGGCGAGCACCAGCGTGCCGGCGCGGGTGACCCCGCCTGCGTGCCGCTCCCACCAGCCGATGGCCTCCTGCCCGAGGCGCAGCACCGGCTCCTCGGCGCTCTCGGCCTCGCACCAAGGGGCGAGCATGCCGCCCGCCCACCAGGAGCAGCCATGCGGGCCGGGCGGGCCGGCGCGGTCGATGATCTCGACCCGGCCCCCGCGCGCGACGATCTCGCTCGCGACCGTGAGCCCGGCCACGCCGGCACCCAGAATGGTGGCGCGGACGCTCATGCGCGGCGCCCGCCGCCGCTCCGCGCGCCGCGCACGGTCCCCGGCCCGCGGGCCGGACCGGCCACAGGCTCGGTGCGCCCCGGCCGCCGCGCCGCCGGCGGGGCGGGGGCGCGGGACGGTGCCTGGCCGCGGGCCACGGCGTTGGTCCTCAGGGGGTCAGTCATGACCTTTCCTCCTTTGCGCGATCCGGGTCTGGCAAAGGAGGCGGTGAGACGATGGGCTGCGCCCCGGGGGCTGCTGCCGCTCTGAAACCCGTTCCCTACGCCGGTACTGACCGGATCAGGTTCGATGGGTTGATGCGCTGATCGCATCTCTCAGCCCGTGCCCGGGCACCCCAACGGATGAGCAGGAGGTTAGGCGCCTTCCCCGGCCGTTGCAACAGGGGAGAGGCGGATCGTGAAGAGCGTTTCAGCGCGAGGCGGAGAGCAGGCCGAAATGCGCGCCCTGGGGGTCGGTCGCCTGCAGCACCCAGGTGTCGCCGGGTACGAGGTGGGGTCCCATCAGCACCGTGCCGCCCCCTTCGGTGATGCGGGCGGCGGCGGCGTCGAGCGCGCTCACCCGGAAGTAGTACTGCCAGCAGGGGCGGGGCACGGCGGCCGGCCGGGTCATCATGCCGCCGGGCACGTCGTCCTTCTGGAGGAAGATCTGGTAGCCGCCCATCTCGCCCATGTCCATCAGCGTGTCGAGGCGCCAGCCGAACAGGGTCTCGTAGAAGCCGGTCACCGCCGGCATGTCCTCGGCGTAGAGCTCCTGCCAGCCGACGGTGCCGGCCTCGTCCTCCGGAGCGGGCGGGCCGCTGCCATCGGTGCCGTCATTGGGCTGGAACAGGCAGAAGATCGCGCCCTGCGGGTCGGCCACCACGGCGAAGCGGCCGACGCCGGGGATGTCGGTTGCCGGGCGGTGGACGGCGCCGCCGGCCGCTTTCAGCCGGTCGGACATCTCCTCCACGTCCGTCACGCCCACGTAGCCGGACCAGAAGGGCGGCATGCCCTGCGCCTCGGACGGGGTGCCCATCAGCCCGGCGCGCATGCCGCCCGCCGAGGAGGCGAGGCGGTAGTCGAAGTCCGGCATGCCGGCGTCACGGATGTCCCAGCCCAGCACCCCGGTGTAGAAGGTGGCGGCGGCGGGCAGGTCGCTGGTCATCAGCTCGTACCAGACGAAACGGTTGGCAGAAGTCACGTGCAGTCTCCTCGGTGGGTCAGCGGGGCGGTGAAGCGGGGTTCAGCGGTTCAGGGCGAGGTCGTGGAAGCGCTCGAAGGCGGCGACATCCTGCGGCGAGGTCATCATCCGCTGGGTGAGCAGGATGCTGAGGCGGCCGGCTTCGGGGTGGATGCGGAAGCTGGTGCCGAAGCCGCCCTCCCAGCCGTGGCGCCCGCCCTTTCCGATGCCGATGCCGAAGCCCCAGCCCCCCGTCTCCCAGAAGCCGGGGAAGAAGGGCGAGCGCGCCTTCTGCGCGTCGGTGATCCGGTCGGTGAGCATCGCGTCGACGCTCGCGCGCGAGAGCACCCGGCCGCCGGGGAAGGCGCCGTGATCGAGCAGCATGCGCGCGAAGCGGGCGTAGTCGGCCGCGGTGGAGACGAGCTCGGAGGGGAAGGCCGGGGGCGCCGCGTGCGCGCCGCCCGCGCCGGGGTCGTGCAGCGCGAGCGTGCCGCCGGGCCCGGGCCGGGCGGCCGAGGACAGCCGGTCGATCCTGTCGGGGGGCGCGTGGAAGCCGGTGTCCGCCATCCCCAGCGGGCCGAACACGATGCGGTGCAGCACCTCCTCGAGCGGCGCGCCCCCGGCCCGGGCCAGCAGCACCGCGAGCACGTCGAACCCGGTGTGATAGGCCCAGGCCGCGCCGGGCTGGTGGCGCAGGGGCAGGGCGCCGAGCGCGGCCATCCACGCGTCGGGCGGGGTGCGGATCGGGTCCGGCCCGGGGGCGAGCCCGGCCGCTTCCAGCGCCGCCTGCATCGGGCAGCTTCCCGGCGGCGCCATGATCGCGCCCTGGCCGAAGCGCAGGGTGAGCAGGTCGTCGAGGGTGATGGCGCGCGCGGCGGGCCCGGTGTCGGTGAGCGGGCCGTCGGGGTGGCGCAGCACGCGCATCTCCGCGAGCTCGGGCAGCCAGCGCGAGACCGGGGCATCGAGCGCGAGCACCCCCTCCTCCACCAGCGCCAGCGCCGCCACGGCCAGCACCGGCTTGGTCATCGAGGCGATGCGGAACAGCGTGTCCGGGCGCATCGGCGGGGCGCCGCCCGGCCCCATGCGCCCGGCGCAGAAGACATGATGCGCGCGGTCCGGCCCGGACACCAGGGCCACCGCGCCCCAGGCCCGCCCGCCTGCCACCTCCGCATCGAGGGCATCGGCCAGGGCCTGCGCGGGCAGGGGGGCGAGCCCCGCTTCAGCCGCCATGACAGCAGGCCGCGGCGGGGGCGGTCTCGTATTCGTCGTGCCGGCGCACCCAGTCCATGATGTTTGCCTCGTTGCGGCCCTTCGGCGCGAGGTCGAGCATCATGTAGGTGCCGATCAGCTCCTCCGGCCCGCGGGCGTAGCTCGAATAGCTGTGCAGCACCGCGCCATCCGGCCCGCGCTCGAAGGCGCTGATGCCCGGCAGCTCGCGCGCCGCGTTCTCCGCCGGCGTGGCGCGGAAATTGTAGTCCACCGCGCCGGAGGCGAGCTCGGCCTCGGTGAAGCTCACGTGGAAGTCCCGGTTGAAGCTGCTGCCGGCCGAGGAGGCCCAGGGAAAGCGCCAGCCCATGCGCGCCCGGTAGGCCTCGATGCCGGCCAGCGGCGCGGAGGAGACGGCGGTGAGCGTCACGTCATGCGCCTCGAGATGCGGCAGCATGGCGTCGAAATGGTCGGCGAGGAAGGAGCAGCCGGTGCAGCCCGCCTCCCAGCCCGGGCCCAGCATGAAATGGTAGACCATGAGCTGGCTGCGCCCGGCGAAGAGCCCGGCGAGATCGGTCACGCCCTCGCGGGTCTCGAAGCGGTAGGGCGTGTCGATGCGCACCCGGGGCAGGGCGAGACGCTCCGCCGCCAGCGCGTCGCGCGCCCTGGTGTGCTCCTTCTCCCGGGCCAGAAGCGCGCGGCGCGCGGTGAGCCAGTCATCCCGCGATGCGATCCGTGTCATGGCGGCAGCCTCCCTTTTGGCGGGCCCTGCCGGGGCCCTTGTCCCGCGCACCGTGCTCTGCCTGGCAGGCCGGGGCGCTTTGGTCTTGCTGATTCATATTGATATCAATATTATTCCGGCATGTCAAAGAATGCCATCCTTCCCTTCGAGACCACCCTGCGCGTGCGGGACAGCTGCCTGTGCCTGCACGCGCAGCGCGCCGCGCGGGCGCTGGCGCGGCGCTTCGACGAGGCGCTGCGGCCCTTCGGGCTCACCAACGGCCAGTTCTCGCTGCTGATGTCGCTCAACCGGCCGGAACCGCCGCCCATGGGGCCGGTGGCGAGCCTGCTGGCGATGGACCAGACCACGCTCACCGCGGCGCTGAAGCCGCTGGCGCGGCGCGGGCTGGTGCAGGTCGAGGTGAGCCCGCGGGACCGGCGGGCGCGGCTGCTGGTGCTCACGGCCGAGGGGCGGGCGCTGCTGGCCCGGGCGCTTCCGGTCTGGGAGGCGGAGCACGGCGCGCTCGAGGCGGAGCTGCCGCCCCCGGGCGCGGACGCGCTGCGCACCGGGCTGCGCGCGCTCGGCTGAGCGCCGGCGCCGGCCCCTTCACAGGCCCCCGCACCTGCCCCCGCACCGACCCCTGCGCGGCGGCCGCGACCGCGCGCTTGAGATGCGCCGCCCGGCGGGCTAAGAGCGGAGCCAGGACGGGGGGCGCCCCCGTTTCCCCCCGTTCCCAGCCCGCCGGCCCCGCCCCGGGCCCCCGCCAGGGACACCGCCTTCCCGGAGAGCCCCGATGTACGCGCGCTTCTTTTCCTACTACCGCCCCTACCGCGGGCTGTTCTGCCTCGACTTCGGCTGCGCCGTGCTGGGCGGGCTGCTGGAGCTCAGTTTCCCCATGGCGGTGCAGATGTTCGTCGACCACCTGCTGCCGCAGGGCGACTGGGCGCTGATCCTGCTCGCCTCCGCCGGGCTGGTGGCGCTCTACCTGTTCAACGCGGGGCTGATGGTGGTGGTGACCTACTGGGGCCACATGCTGGGCATCAACATCGAGACCGACATGCGCCGGCGCGCCTTCGACCACATCCAGAAGCTCTCCTTCTCCTATTTCGACGAGCGCAAGACCGGCCACCTGGTGGCGCGCATCACCAAGGACCTCGAGGAGGTGGGCGAGGTGGCCCATCACGGGCCGGAGGACATCTTCATCGCGGTGATGACCTTCCTCGGTGCCTTCGTGCTGATGTTCATGGTGAACCAGGACCTCGCGCTCATCACCCTCGTCGTGGTGCCGACCACGGCCTTCGTGGCCATGCGCTACGGCACCCGGATGACCCAGACCTGGCAGGCGATCTACGGCCGCGTGGGCGAGTTCAACGCGCGGGTGGAGGAGAACGTGGGCGGCATCCGCGTGGTGCAGGCCTTCACCAACGAGGGCCACGAGCGCGACCTCTTCGCGGTGAACAACCGCAACTACCGCCGCACCAAGCTCGACGCCTACCGGGTGATGGCGGCGAGCATGACGCTCAACTACCTCTCCATGCGCCTCACCCAGACCGCGGTGATGGTGGCGGGCACGTATTTCGTCATCGCGGGCTCGCTCACCGCCGGCGAGTTCGTGGGCTTCCTGCTGCTGGTGTCGGTGCTGTTCCGGCCCATCGAGAAGATCACCACGATGATGGAGCTCTACCCGCGCGGCATCGCCGGCTTCCGCCGCTACTGCGAGCTGATCGACACCGAGCCCGACGTGACCGACCGCCCCGGCGCGAGGCCCGCCCCCGCCTTCCGCGGCGGCATCCGCTTCCGCGACGTGCATTTCGCCTACCAGCCCGGGCGGCCGCAGCTCAACGGCATCGACCTCGAGATCGCGCCGGGCGAGACGGTGGCCTTCGTCGGGCCCTCGGGGGCGGGCAAGACCACCATCTGCTCCCTGCCGCCGCGCTTCTATGACGTGACCTCCGGGGCGATCGAGATCGACGGCATCGACATCCGCGACGTCACCCTCGCCTCGCTGCGCCGGCAGATCGGCGTGGTGCAGCAGGACGTGTTCCTGTTCGGCGGCACGCTGCGCGAGAACATCGCCTACGGCCGCCTCGGCGCGAGCGACGAAGAGGTGCTGGAGGCGGCGCGCCGCGCCCGGCTGGAGGAGACCATCGCCGGGCTGCCCCAGGGGCTCGACACGGTGGTGGGCGAGCGCGGGGTGAAGCTCTCGGGCGGGCAGAAGCAGCGCATCTCCATCGCGCGGATGTTCCTCAAGGACCCCGCGATCCTGATCCTCGACGAGGCGACCTCGGCGCTCGATTCCGTCACCGAGCGGGCCATCCAGGCCTCGCTGGCCGAGCTCTCGGCCGGGCGCACGACGCTGATCGTGGCGCACCGTCTGAGCACGATCCGCGACGCCGACCGCATCTTCGTGATCGAGGAGGGCGAGGTGCGCGACTGCGGCACCCACGCGGAACTGCTCTCCCGCCCCGGCCCCTATGCGCGGCTGAACGCCATCGCCCCGGGCGAGACCGCCCCGGCCTGAACCCGCACCGCGGGAGACGTCCCTCGGGGGCATCGAGCCCCCTCGGGCCGTGCGCGGCTGCCCCGGGCCCGGCGCGGGGCGGAGGCGGGGGCGCGGGCCGCGCGCACCGCCGGCCCCTGCCTCCGCCCCGGGAATGCCGGGGAGCCGGGCTGCGCCGATGGGCGGGACCGTTGCCGGGACCGGCGGGGGCGGCCGGCCTCCCTCAGAATTCGCAGCGGTTGCGGCCGTTGCGCTTGGCGCGGTAGAGCGAGGCATCGGCGGCGGCGAGCCATCCGGCAACCGACCCGGTCTCCGCCGCGCAGGGGGCAAGGCCGAAACTCGCGGTCACCTGCACCCCCGGAAGGGCGGGCAGCGCGATGTCCGCCACCGCCAGGCGCAGGCGCTCGGCGATGGCCAGCGCCTCCTCGTGCCCGCAGTCGCGCAGCAGCACGCCGAACTCCTCGCCGCCCATCCGGCCGAGCGCGTCGCCGCGCCGCAGCCCGGCCTGCAGCCGGGCCGATACGGCGGCGAGCACCGCATCGCCCGCCGCGTGGCCGTGGCTGTCGTTCACCGTCTTGAAGTGGTCGATGTCCACCAGCGCCAGCCGGCTCGGCTCCCCCTCGCCCAGATGCCGGGCCAGCGCGCTGCCCAGGTGCTCCTCGAAGGCGCGGCGGCTCAGCGCCCCGGTGAGACTGTCGCGCGAGGCGATCAGGCGCAGCTCCATCTGCTCCACCGCGAGGCCGGCGAACCCGTGCAGGATGGCGACCTGCTCCTCGCTGAAGCTCGCGGGCCGGGTGTCGATCACGCAGAGCGCGCCGACATTGTAGCCCTCCGGCGTGCAGAGCGGCGCGCCGAGATAGGCGCGGATGCCCGGCGGACCCACCACCATCGGGTGGCGGGCGAAGCGCGGGTCGGCCAGGGTGTCGTCGATCACCAGCGCATCGCGGCTGCGGATGGTGCGATCGCAGAAGGCGAGGTCGCGCGGCAGCTCGCCCGGCTCTATGCCGAGGGCGGACTTGCACCATTGCCGGTCGCTGTCGATGAGCGTCATCAGCGCCATGGGCGCGCCGTAGATGCGGCGAACCAGCGTGGTGATCTGCTCGAACCCGCCCTCGGGCAGCGTGTCCAGGATCTGGTAACGATGGAGCGCGGCAAGCCGCGCGGGCTCGTCGCTCAGGGTCGGATCAGACGACAGAACTGGTATCCCTCCGGGGCGCGCGCACGGCCGCGCGGGCCTGCCTCTTTTTCAACCGGCACGCATGCTGTCGCAGCGGGTGCCTTCGCATTGCGGGGAGGATAGACCCGCGCGCCGGGGCTGGCAATGCGGCCCTCTCGCGCGGAGCGCCTGTCCCCGCGGCAGCGCCGGCCTGTCTGCGAAAGCGGATACAGGCGGTCCGGGCCGCCGGGCGGAAAACGCCGCGATTTCAGGGCTATCCCTGCCCACAACCCCCGCGCTTGCCTGTAGGCTTGTCCTTGGAACCTGTCACAAGATGGATTCGCAAGGAGGGCGCATGACGCGACTGTATCTCAGACTGGCCGAACAGCTGCGGGCGGAGTTCCGCTCCGGCGCGCTGCGCGACGGCGACGCGGTGCCCTCCGAGGCGCAGCTCCGGCAGGCCTACGGCGTGAGCCGCACCACCGTGCGCGCCGCCCTCGCCCTGCTGGAGGAGGAGAAGCTCATCGAGCGCCGCCAGGGCGTGGGCGCCTTCTACCGCTCCGGGCGCATCGCCAAGCATCTCGCCCGGGAACTCGACTTCCACACCGAGGGCCGCGCCCACGGCCAGACGCCCGCCACCCGGGCGCTCTCCTTCGCCGCGCGGCCCGCCAGCCTCTCCGAGCGCACGGTCTTCGGGCCGGAGGCGCGCGGCGGCGTGGTGGAGCTGCGCCGCCTGCGCCTGCTCAACGGCTGCGCCTCGGTGTTCCAGACCTCCGTGCTCTGCCACCCGGGGCTGGAGGCGCTGGCCCGGCCCGATTTCGAGAACGTCTCGCTCTACCGGCTGCTGGAGCGCCGCTTCGGCCTGCGCGTGACCGCGATGCAGGAGACGCTGGAAGCCACCACGGCCAGCGCGGAGGTGGCCCGCATCCTCGGCATCGAGCCCGGCGCCGCCCTGTTCAACACCAACCGCATCGCGCGTGACGCCGCCGGCCGGGTGGTGGAGCTGTCCCACAACGCCGTGCGGGCCGACCGCTACTACTTCACCTTCGAAGGCTCGATCGCGGAGTTCAGCCAATGACCGGCACACATGTCCTCTGCGTCGACCTCGGCGGCTCCTCGCTCAAGGCCGGGCTCTTCGGCCCCGACGGCGCGCAGATCGCCCTCGCCTCCGTGCCGGTCTCCTTCGAGGAAGACCGCTCCGGCCGCTCCGAGCAGGACCCCGCCCTGTGGTGGCGCGCGCTCTGCGCGGCGGTGGAGGAGCTCGCCGCCGGGCCGGGCTGGCCGGGCGCCCTCGGCTGCATCTCGGTCTGCGGCTTCACCCGCACGCAGGTGTTCCTCGGCCGCGGCCACCGCGTGGTGCGCCCCGCGATCAGCTTCCGCGACAGCCGCGCCCTCGGCCCCGCCGAAGCGGCGCTGAAGCGCCCCGGCGTGGCGGCGCACGAGGACGCGGGCGCGCTCAACCCCTTCCACCCGCTCGCCCGGCTGCTCTGGCTCGCCCATCACGAGCGCGAGGCCTGGGAGCAGGTGCAGCTCGTGGTCGAGCCGAAGGACTATCTCAACCTGCGCCTCACCGGCGCCCCCGCCTCCGACCCGATCTCGCTGCACTGGCTGGCGCGGGCGATGGCGGGCGGCTCGGCCTCGCTCGCCGCGGCCTGCGGCCTCGCGCCGGGCCGGCTGCCGCCCACGGTGCCGGCGGGCGGGCTGGTGGGGCGGGTGAGCGCGGGCCTGCCCGGGGCACTCGGCGCGCTCGCCGGCACGCCGGTGGTGCAGGCCTCGACCGACACCTGGACAGCCGTCGCCGGCCTCGGCGGGCTGCGCGCCGGGCGGGCCTACTGCATCTCCGGCACCTCCGAGGTGGTGGGGCTGATGGCCGGAACGCCCGCGCGCGCCGAGGGGCTCATCACCATGGAATGGGGCGAGTGCCTGTGGCAGGTGGGCGGCCCGGGGCAGAACGGCGCCACGCTGCTGCCCTGGATCACCGACCTGCTCGCCCCCGGGCCCGCGCCCTTCGCCGAGCGGCTGGAGCGGCTGCTCGCCGCCCGCCCCTCCGGCAAGCCGCTCCTCTTCGCGCCCTGGCTCAATGGCGAGCGCACCCCCTACTGGGACCGTGACCTGCGCGGCGCCTTCCTCGGCCTCACGCCCGAGCACGGGCCCGGCGACATGGTGCGCGCGGTGATGGAGGGCGTGGCGCTTGCCAACCGCGACGTGCTCTCGCGCGCCGAGGCCGCGGCGGGGCAGGAGGCGGCCGAGTTCCGCATCGCCGGCGGCGGCGCGCGCTCCGCGCCCTGGAACCGCATCCGCGCCGACATGCTGGGCCGCATGGTCATCGCCTCGGCGGAGGCGGAGCTGGGCCTGCTCGGCTGCCTCGCCGTGGCGCGGGTGGGGCTGGGGGAGGCGGCGGATTTCGCCTCCGCCGCCGATGCCGCCCCGCGCGAGACCGAAGCCTTCCGCCCCGACCCCGCCCGAAGGGCCCGGGCCGACGCCCTGTTCCGAACCTACCGCGAGGCACGCGACGCGCTTGCCCGCGCCTCCCACGCGCTGGCCGCCATCGGCCGCGAAGATTTCAGCACTCCAACAGAACGAGGAGCCGGGGCGAGATGAAGACCCTGTTCGAAAGCCGCTACAACACGCCGAAATTCCTGATCGGCATGGTCCACACCCTCGCCCTGCCGGGCGCGCCGCTCTACGACCGCACGGGCGGCATGCGCAAGATCGTGGCGCAGGCAAGGGCCGAGGCCCGCATCCTGCGCGAGGCCGGCTTCCACTCGGTGATGTACTGCAACGAATCCGACATGCCCTACGAGAGCGTGATGCAGCCCCAGACCATCGCCGCCATGACCGAGGTGATCGCCGAGGCGCAGGACGGGCTGGGCCTGCCGCATGGCGTGAACATGCTCATCGACCCCGTGGCCTCGGTGGCCATCGCCCATGCCACGGGCGGCGAGTTCGTGCGCTGCTTCCTCACCGGCTCCTACGTGGGCGACCTCGGCGCCGTGGTGCCGGACGGGGCGCGCGCCCTGCGCCTGCGCGCCGAGCTTGCCGCCGAGAACATCGCGCTGATCTGCAACGTGACCCCCGGCTTCTCCATCAACCTCGACACGCGGCCCGTGCCCAGTGCCGCCTCCGGCGCGGTGTTCCTCGGCCTGGCCGACGCGGTCTGCGTCTCCGGCCCCGCCGCGGGGGTCGAGGCCGATCTCGCCGCCATCGAGGCCGTGGCCGCGAAGGTGCCGGACACGCCGGTCGTCGTCGGCACCGGGGTGTCGGCGCAGAACATCAACCGCCTCGCCACCGCGGCGGATGCCTTCATCATCGGCACCTCGATCAAGATCGACCAGCAGACCCTGAACGCCGTCGACCCCGCCCGGGCCGACGCCCTCGTGCGCGCCATGGCGGCATGAGCGGGCCGGTCTGCCTCGTCACCGGCGCGGGGGGCGGCATCGGCCGTGCCTCCGTTGCCGCCCTCATGGACAACGGCTGGCGCATCGCCGCCACCGACCGCCCCGGCTCGGAGTGCGCGGAAGGCGACGCCCTCGCCTTCTTCCCCGCCGACCTCGCCGACCCCGCGGCGCCGGAGGCCGTGGTGGCCGCCGCGCTGGCGCGCTTCGGCCGGCTCGACGGGTTGCTGCACTGCGCCGGCACCTCCCATGTCGCCGCCTTCCCCGAGCAGGATGACGAGGGCTGGGACCGGGTGATCGACATCAACCTCTCCGCCGCCCACAGGGTGGCGCGGGCGGTGGGCCGGCACCTCATCGCCCAGGGCACCGGCGGCGCGGTGGTGATGATCTCCTCGCTCGCCTGGATGAGCGGCGGGGCAAACCCGGCCTACGGTGCCGCGAAGGGCGGGGTGAACACGCTCGTCTTCAACATGGCCCAGGCGCTGGGGCCGCACGGGGTGCGGGTGAATTCCATCGCCCCGGGCATCATCGCCACAGACATGGTGCGCGGCGCCTTCCCGGGCGAGAAATTCGGCCGGCTGGAGCGCGCCGCCTCGGCCCGCACGCCGCTGCGCAGGCTGGGCCGGGCCGGGGACGTGGCCGATGTCGCCGCCTTCCTGATGTCGGAAAGGGCGGGATTCGTGACCGGCACCGTGATACCGGTGACAGGTGGGCTGGAGCTGGTGCCGCCGATCGGCAATATCGAGGGGAGCTGAGGGTGAGAGGGGTCATCGAGAAATACGGCACGGCGCTGGCCGGGCTGCTGGTGGTGCTCGTGCTGCTGGTCTTCGCGCGCAACTTCGCCTCGGTGGGCAATCTCGCCAACGTGCTGAAGCAGACCAGCTTCCTCGCCATCCTCGCGGTGGGCTTCACCTTCGCGCTCATCACCTCCGAGCTCGACCTCTCCTTCGCCAACATCTGCTCGCTGGCGGCGGTGGTCTGCGGCGGGATGATCCATGGCGGGGTGGCCTGGCCGCTCGCGGTCATCGCCGCACTCGCCATCGGCACGGCGGGCGGGCTGGTGAACGGGCTCATCGTCACCCGCGCCAAGGTGCCCTCGCTCATCACCACGCTGGGCACGGCCTCGGTGGCGAACGGCATCGCCTTCATGCTCACCGGTGGCGTGGGCTTCGTGGGGCGGTGGGACGCGAATTTCCTCGCCCTCGGCCGCGCCACCGTGGCCGGCATCCCGGTGCTGATCTTCTTCATGGCCGTCGTGGTGCTGGCCGGCTGGCTGGTGAGCCGCCAGACCCGCACCGGCCGGCACATGCAGGCCACCGGCGAGGCCGAGGAGGCCGCGCGCCGCGCCGGCATCGCCACCCGGCGGATGAAGGTGATCGGCCTCACCCTCTCGGGCGTCACCGCCGGCATCGCCGCGGTGCTGCTGGTGGCGAGCCTCTCCTCCGCCGCGCCGCAGATGGCGGGCGACTACCTGCTCAACGGCATCGCCGCCGTGCTGCTGGGCATGACCATGTACGACCCCGGCCGGCCCAACATCGCCGGCACCTTCACCGGGGCGCTCATCATCTCGGTGCTGGGCAACGGGCTCGTGCTGCTCGGCGCCCCCTACTACCTGCAGGACATCATGCTGGGCGTGATCGTGATTGGCTCGGTGAGCCTCTCGGCCAGCGTGCTCAAGAAGGCGGCCCTCTGAAGGCCGCCCCCAACCACAGGGAAAACCGGGGCCGAGGCCCCGCCAACAAGGAGGTAAGGACATGTTCAGAACCTGTGCTGCCGCGGCAGTCGCGATTGTCACGGCCTTTTCGGCCAATGCGTTCGAGGTGGGCGTCGTCGCCTTCCAGATGTCGTCGGAAACCCATGCGCGCGTGGCCAACGCGGTGGAAGCCGCGGCGAAGGAGAAGGGCTGGGACGTGACCGTGCTCAACTCCAACGGCACCCTGCCTAGCCATGCCGAGCAGATCGAGAACCTCATCCAGCGCGGGGTGGACGGCATCATCCTCGCCATGTCCAAGCCGGTGGAGTTCGACGCCCAGTTCGCCGAGGCGAAGGAAGCCGGCATCCCCCTCATCACCGTGATGAGCGGCGCGAGCCCGAACGCGCTCTTCGACGTGCAGGTGAACGAGTATTCCGTGGGCGCGCAGGCGGCACTCTACCTGCTGGGCGAGATCGGCTACGAGGGCAACATCCTCACCGAGCGCTTCGAATCCAACGCCGGCACCCGCATCCGCGGCAAGGTGCTCGACGTGGTGCTGTCGGAAAACCCCGCCGTCACCGTGGTGGGCTCGCATTCCATGGCCCGCACCCAGTCCTGGCGCGATGACGTGCGCGCCGGCATGCAGGCGCTGATGCTGCAGAACTCGGGCGATTACAAGGGCATCTGGGCCTCCTTCGACGGCCAGGCCTTCGTGATCGACGACCTGCTCTCCGCCGAGGGCATGCAGAAGGGCGACGTGGCGCTGGTCTCGGTCGACGGCGGCGAGGAAGCCTTCCGCCGCATCGCCGATCCTGCCTCCATGCTGCAGGCCACCGTCTCGATCCCCTTCGAGGCCATGGGCGCCGCCGCGGTGGACGCGATGGAGAAGATCGCCGTGGAGGGCCAGCCGAAGGAGGCCATCACCGCCGGCCCCTACCTCTACCAGGACGCGGTGCTGGTGGACGCCTCCAACGTCGACCAGTTCCTCGGCCAGTGACGCGCCGGGGCGAGGGAGAGTGAGCATGGACCCGATCCTGAGCGTGCGCGCCGCCACCAAGGCCTACGGGGCGCTGACCGCGCTGCGCGGCGCCGACCTCACCGTGGCGCGCGGCGAGGTGCACGCCGTGTGCGGCGACAACGGCGCCGGCAAGTCGACGCTGATCAAGCTGATCTCGGGGGTGGAGACCCCCACCTCCGGCGAGATCACGGTGAAGGGGCGCCCGGTCTCCTTCGCCACGCCGCATGACGCGCTCGAGGCCGGCATCGCCACCATCCACCAGGACCTCGGCCTCGCCCCGCGCATGACCATCGCCGAGAACATCTTCATGGGCTCCGAGCTGGTGACCCGCCGCCTCGGCCTGCCGCTGCTCGACCACCGGCGCATGAAGGAGATGGCGAAGGGCTACCTCGGCCGGCTCAACTCCCGCCTCACCGACATGGACCAGCCGGTGGAGCGGCTCTCCGGCGGCCAGCGCCAGGCGGTGGCCATCTCCCGCGCCCTGCGCTGGGACGCGGAGATCATCATCATGGACGAGCCCACCGCCGCGCTCGGCGTGCGCGAGACCGCCCAGGTGCTGGAGCTGATCGGCAGCCTGCGCGCCGTCGGCGTGACCGTGATCCTCATCAGCCACGACATGAACGACGTGGTGCGCATCGCAGACACGGTGACCATCCTCTCCGGCGGGCGCACCGCGCGCGTGCTGCGCGCCGGAGACACCGACGCGCAGGGCCTCGCCAACCTGATCATGCACGCCGGCAGCCTCGCCGAGCCGGCCTGACACCGGGGGCGCAACCGGCGGGGCAGGAGTGCTGTCCCCGATAATACCTAAAGTTGTGCGGGCCCGGTTGTGGCCGGTCCCGCGCATGGTATCCTTCCTCCTCGGAAGCCCTGCGGTTCTCCCGCCTCGCCCGGCGGGGCGCGGGGGCAACAGCGGGGGGATACTGGAGGATAGAAGAGCATGCGCCTCGTCCATCGTCTGCGGGCCACTCCTTTGACGCTTCTCGCCGCCGCCCTGCTGCCGGCGGCCAGCCCGGCGCAGGATTTCCACGGCCTGAGCAACAGCATTTCCGCCGAATACGATATCCGCGCCTTCCGCGAAGGTGTGGCGATGATGGCCAACCCGGCGCTGGAAGCCGGCCGCCGCGCCGTGCTGGAAAACGACCTCGCGCCGGAGGAAATCGCCATGCACAGCCTGCACGGCCGTGGCGAGCTCGGCTTCGAGCGCGATCCGGCCGTGTCCGAGGAGGTGCACGCCGCGCTGGTGGAGAGCATCGCCCCCGCCGGCTCGCAGGCCCGCGACAGCCTGCGCGAGGCGCTGCACGGCGGGGAGGTCTGGGACGGGTTCACCGAGCTGCTCGCCTCGGCAGGATACGATTCCGGCAACTTCGCCGACGTGATGACAGCCTGGTACGTGATTTCCTGGGAAGTGGTGAACGACCGCGACGCGGGCCTCACGCCGGAGGGCATCGCCGCGGTGAACGACCGTATCGTGGCCATCCTGTGCGTCGACCCCCACATCGCCGCCCTCACCCCGGCCGAGCTCCAGCAGGCCGCCGAGGCCATGGGGCTGCTCGCCACCCTTGCCGGCATCGCCAGGGCCCGGATGGAGGCCCGGGGGCAGGAGCAGGAGCTGTCGCGGCTGCGCGAGGGGCTGCACGGCGCCATCCTCGACACCGGGGTCGATCTCGCGGGCCTCGTGCTCACGCCGGACGGTTTCGTGGAGCACCGCTGAGCCGCAGGCCCGGCGCCGGCCGGCGGACCACCGGCGGGAATGGTTGCGCCCGCACGGATTCGCGGGCATCATCCCGACGCGCCCCTCCGGGGGGCAGCCACCGCGCAAAGCCCCCCTTTCCGCCGCCAGGCACGCGCAGACGTGCCGAAGCCAGGGAGTTTCACCATGTCCGTCACGCTCACGGTCAACGGCACCGAGCACCGGCTCTCCGTCGACCCCGACACTCCGCTCCTCTGGGTTCTGCGCGACGAGTTGCGCCTCACCGGCACCAAGTTCGGCTGCGGCGTCGCGCAATGCGGCGCCTGCACGGTGCTGCTGGACGGCATGACCCGCCGCTCCTGCGTCACGCCCGTGGGCGCGATCGACGGCGCCTCCGTCACCACCATCGAGGCGCTGGAGGGCCCGGAGGCCGAGGCCGTCCGGGCCGCCTGGGTGAAGATCGACGTGCCGCAATGCGGCTACTGCCAGTCAGGCCAGGTGGTCTCGGCCACGGCGCTCCTGCAGGAGATCCCGAAGCCCAGCGACGCGGATATCGACAGCGCGATGGCCGGCAATGTCTGCCGCTGCGCCACCTACCAGCGCATCCGCGCCGCCATCCACGAAGCCGCGACCACGCTGGAGGGCTGAGCCATGACCGTGCACAACCCCTCCCGCCGCCGCTTCCTCGCCCTCGGCTCCGGCCTCGTCATCGGGCTGAGCCTGCCGCTCGCCGCCCGCGCCCAGTCCGGCGCCGCGGCGGTGATCCGCGGCGATGCCGCCGGCAGCTTCGCGCCCAACGCCTTCGTGCGCATCGCCCCCGATGACACGGTGACCGTGCTCATCAAGCATCTCGAGATGGGGCAGGGGCCCTACACCGGCCTCACCACGCTGGTGGCCGAGGAGCTCGACGCCGACTGGGCGCAGATGCGCGCCGAGGCCGCCCCCGCCGATGCCGCGCTCTACGCCAACACGCTCTTCGGCATCCAGGGCACCGGCGGCTCCACCGCCATGGCCAACTCGTACATGCAGATGCGCAAGGCCGGCGCCGCGGCGCGGGCCATGCTCGTCGCCGCCGCCGCGCGCGAATGGGGCGTGCCGGAGGGCGAGATCACCGTGGCGAAGGGCGTGATCGCCCACGAGCCCTCGGGCAACAGCTCCGGCTTCGGCGCCCTCGCCGAGGCCGCGCGCGACAGCGCCATGCCCGAGGACCCGGCGGTGAAGGACCCCTCCGCCTTCACCCTGATCGGCACCAGCGTGCCGCGGCTCGACTCGGCCGGCAAGTCGGACGGCACGGCCCGCTTCAGCCTCGATGTCTACCGTGACGGCATGCTCACCGTCGCCATGCTGCACCCGCCGAAATTCGGCGCCACCCTGCGCTCGGCGGACACCTCGGCCGCGCTCGCCATCGACGGGGTGGAGCGGGTGGAGGAGCTGCCCAGCGGCCTTGCCGTCTATGCCCGCAACACCTTCGCCGCCTTCCGGGGCCGCGCCGCGCTGAGCGCCGAGTGGGACGACAGCGCCGCCGAGACCCGCTCCACCGAGCAGATGGTGCGCGAGTGGACCGAGGCCGCCCGCGCCCCCGCGAAGGTGGCCGAGGCGGTGGGCGACGTGGACGCCGCCTTCGCCGCCGCCGCCACCACGCACGAGGCGGAATACGTGTTCCCCTATCTCGCCCATGCGCCGATGGAGCCGCTCGACGGGGTGCTGGAGCTGAAGGAGGGCGGGGCCGAGCTGTGGATGGGCTCGCAGATGCAGACCATCGACCACCAGACCGTGGCCGGCGTGCTCGGGCTCGACCCCGCAGCGGTCACCATCCACACCATGCTGGCGGGTGGCAGCTTCGGCCGCCGGGCCCAGGCCTCCTCGCAGTTCGCCTCCGAGCTCGCCACCATCGCGAAGGCCGGCGGCGACGGCGCCTACAAGCTGGTCTGGACCCGCGAGAACGACCTGCGCGGCGGCTGGTATCGCCCGCTCACGGTGCACCGGCTGCGCGGCGCGCTGGACGCGAACGGCGACATCACCGGCTGGGAGAACACCGTCGCCAACCAGTCGATCATCGCGGGCACGCCCTTCGAGGCGATGATGGAGGACGGGCTGGACCCCACCTCCTACGAGGGCTCGACGAAGATGCCCTACGCCTGGCCGGCCTCGCGCGTGTCCTGGGCGCGGATGGAGAGCAAGGTGCCGCCGCTGTGGTGGCGCTCGGTGGGCCACACCCACACCGGCTATGCCACGGAGACCTTCCTCGACGAGCTGCTCGAGATCGGCGGCAAGGACCCCGTGGAGGGCCGGCTGGCGCTGATGACGAAGGACAGCGCGGGGCGCGACCGCGGCGTGCTCGAGCGCGCCGCCGACATGGCCGGCTGGTCGGGCACCTCCGGGGGCGAGGGGCTGCGCCGCGGCGTGGCGGTGCACGAGAGCTTCAACACCTATGTCGCCATGGTGGCGGAAGTGTCGGAGCGCGGCGGCTTCCCGAAGGTGGAGCGCGTGTGGTGCGCGGTCGATTGCGGCGTGGCGGTGAACCCGGACGTGATCCGCGCCCAGATGGAGGGCGGCATCGGCTTCGGCCTCGGCACCGCGATGTTCAACGCCATCACCCTGGCCGAGGGCGGCGAGGTGGTGCAGGGCAATTTCGACACCTACCGCATGCTGCGCATCTCCGAGATGCCGCATGTGGAGGTCTCGATCATCGAGAGCGCCGAGCCCCCCACCGGCGTGGGCGAGCCGGGCGTGCCGCCGGTGGCCCCGGCGGTGGGCAATGCCTGGCGGGCGCTGACCGGCGACATGCCGCGCCGGCTGCCCTTCGAGCCCCTGCGCGGCGTCTGAGGAAAGGCGGAAGACATGACCAGCATTCTGATCCGCGGCGGCGCGGCCGCGGCGGGGCTTCTCGCCCTCCTCTGCGCGCCCCTCATGGCCCAGGAAGCACTGAAGGCGCCCGACGCTTTCGCCTCCATCACCGATGACGGCGCCCGGGCGGCGGCGATCTTCGAGGAGATGGGACGCGTGCTCACCCATCCGCGCTGCATGAACTGCCACCCGCGCGACGACACGCCCCGCCAGGGCGACGACATGGCGGTGCACAGCCCGCCAGTGATGCGCACCGAAGACGGTTTCGGCGCCCCCGGCATGCGCTGCAACACCTGCCACGGCGAGGAGAACGTGGCCTTCGTGAACGGGCCCGGCTCCATCCCCGGTAACCCGGCCTGGCACCTCGCGCCGATCAGCATGGGCTGGATCGGGCTCTCGGTGGCCGAGATCTGCGCCGCCATCAAGGATCCCGAGCGCAACGGGGGCATGTCGCTCGACGAGCTGGTGACCCACAACGCCGAGGACGAGCTGGTCGGCTGGGGCTGGGAGCCGGGGGCGGGGCGCACGCCCGTGCCGGGCACGCAGGCGCAGTTCGGCGCCCTCACCCGGGCCTGGGTCGACGCGGGCGCCGCCTGCCCGCAATAGGGCCGGGCGGGGCCTTGCCCCGGTTCAGACCAGGGTGAGGCCCATCCACAGCGTGACGGCGGCGAGCGCGTAGCCCGCGAGGGCGAAGAACCCGTCGCGCGCCATGAGCGCGAGGCCGAAGGCGAGCAGCCCGGCCGCCGGGGCCGTGACGCCGAAGGGAACCACCGCAAGCGGGTACATCGCCACCGCCAGCGCCGCCGCGCAGAGCGCGATCACCACCCGCGCGGGCCGCGAGACGGCGAGCAGCTCCAGCCGCTGGCTCAGCACCGCGTCCACCTTGCGCACCCAGGGGCGCGCGCGCTCCACCCCGGCCTCGAGCTTGTCGCGCTGCACCTCGCGGCGGCCGATGAACCCGGGCACCCGGAGCGCGCCGCGCCCCAGCAGGGAATTCGCGATCGCGAGCAGCACCAGCGTGCCCAGTGCGATGGAGGCGCCGGGAATGCTGCCGATCACCGGTATGAGCGCGACGAGCCCGAACAGCGCCAGAAGCACGCCCAGCGATCGGTCGGCCACGCTGCCCAGCATGTCGTCGACGCGCACCTGGTCCCCCTCGCCCGCATCGGCGAAGGTGTCGAGCACCTCGGTGAGGGAATGGGGCTCGCCGCTGTCGCTTTGCGTGTCGGATGTGCTGTCTGTCATCAGGCCGGGGGTCCTTTCCTCGTTGCGCGGTGTCTCGCCGGCTTAACGGGCGGGCGGCGCGCAGCGTTCCATCCGACGGGAAGAGGAAAGGCGTGGGCCCCCCGTCCGGAACCGGGCCGGGCCGGGGGGCTCATCCGATCAAAGCAGTCAGGCCAGTCGTGGTCCGGAAATGCGGACAGCGGCCTAGAACAGGAAGTCGTCGCTCAGGTCAAGCTGTGCTGACGTGACGTCCTCGATGAACAGCACGTCTCCCGTCGGGGCGACGGTGATCTGCACCCCCTGCGCCGTGTCCGAAATCGAGAGCATGCCGGCGCCGATTCCCATGGCGCTGAAATCGAGCACATCGCCCCCCGCCGGTCCGGTTTCGAACCCGCCGGAGGTGATGGTGTCGACCCCGAAGCCCTCGGTGAACACGAAGACGTCATCGCCGATGCCGCCGTCGAGCAGGTCATTCCCGCCGCCGCCGGTGAGCCGGTCGTTGCCGGCGCTGCCGAAGAGCGTGTCCGAACCGTTGCCGCCGCCGATCACGTCGTCGCCCAGTTCGCCGTCGAGCGTGTCGTTGCCGGCGCCGCCGAACAGCGTGTCGTCGCCGGTGCCGGCCATCACCATGTCGTCGCCGCCGCCGGTGCGGATGACATTCTGCCGGCCGCTGCCGGTCACCATGTCGGCCTGGGCGGTGCCGATGACCGATTCGAAGCTGTCGAGCGTGTCGGTCCAGCCGTCCGGCCCGGTGGCGGTGCCGGCGTGGAGGTCCACCGTGACACCGGAGGACGCGCCGTCATGGCCGGAGGCATCGTAGAGGTCCTTGCCCTGGCCGCCGAACATCATGTCGTTGCCATGGCCGGCGATGAACACGTCGTTGCCGCCCTGGCCGTAGAGCATGTCGGCCCGGCCGCCGCCGACGAGCAGGTCGCCGCGCTTGCCGCCCATGAGCGTGTCCTCGCCCCAGCCGCCGTAGAGACTGTCGAAGGCGGCGCCGCCGTAGAGCATGTCGTCGCCGCCGCCGCCGTGCAGCCGGTCGTCGCGGCCCTGGCCGCGCAGCACGTCGTCGTCATCACCGCCAAAGAGCCGGTCCTCGCCGCGGAAGCCCGAAAGCGTGTCGGCGCCCGCCCCGCCGCGGAGGTCGTTGTCGGCGTTGTTGCCCGAGAGGGTGTCATCGCCGCTCCCGCCGATCGCCGCCTCGATGAGCGAGCGCTGATCGCCGTTGAAGAGCAGGGCGTTGTAGACCTGGCCGGAGGCGAACTGCCCCGCGCCGAGGTCCGCGGCCTGGAAGGTGCCGGCACTGTCGACATCCACGTGCCCGCCGGCGGAGAGGTTGATGTCCATGCCGGTGCTGTAGTTCGAGAAGTCGTAGGTGTCGTAGCCATCGCCGTCCCAGACGGTGCGGAAGATGACGTTGCCCGCGGGCGCGCCCTGGCCGATGCCGTCCACGAACATCTCGCCGGTGGTCTCGGAGAAGCTGTAGGTGGTGTTCCCGGCGTTGTGGCTGAAATCGGCGCCGTAGGCCTGCTGGATGGCGCGGATGTCGAGCATCATCAGCGACTGGGCGTAGCTGTCGGGCGCGTTGGTAAGGCCGAGCGGGGCGCCGACGAAGGAGCGCTCCGACATGATGGTGTATTCCATCGCGTCGCGGCCCGCGGGCACGGCGCCGGCGATGCCGCCCGCGCCGTCGGCGTCCTTGAGGCCGAGGGCGTGGCCGAGCTCGGAGCCGATGGAATGCCAGTCCTCGTCGCCGGGCTGCGGGCTGGTGCCGTTCGGGTCGAAGAACATGTCCCCGGCCTTCGCATCGCCCGCCGGGCCGTAGGTATAGGCTTTGCCGGGGTCGTCCGAGTTTCCGAACTTCAGCGTCGCCTCGCCGTCATCGCTGTTCCCGCTGCCGTCGAGCTCGGCGAAGCCGAGGCCCGAGACGGCGGCATACATCGACAGCCAGCTCTCCGCCGCCGCCGCCTGGGTGGCGCTGAACGGCGAGTAGGTGAGCGTGTGCGCCACCGAGTTCGGGTAGAGCAGCGGGTAGTCGAGGGTGAAACTGTCCGGGAAACTGTAGGTGAGGGAAGGGTCGGTCCATTTCGAGCCGCTGAGCAGCCCGTCGATGGCCTGGTTTCCGGAGCCGACGGTGAAGGTCGAGTCCGGGGTGGCGCCAAAATCGATGACGCCGTCGGGTTCGTGAGCCATAAGATCGCTCCTCACAGGTTACGCACAAGCATTCACACGCGCGGGCCACCTGCAGAACACGTAAACAACACCCGCAGGAAGCCGGCGTGCAGAAATCGTAGGCGCATGACCGGATTCGATACAACCCACGTTGGCATAAAGTACTGCACAAGGGTATTCAGGGTTGAATACAAAAGAAAATCCGGCGCATTGTTGCGGCGCATGCTGTGCGGGTGCGCGGAGTATTTCGCAGATGCAGCGGAAACGAATGCGGGAACTGGAGTGGCATTGTCTCCGCCACGTCGCCACTTAACCCTTTGTTAACTTCGCTTCGCTGCCGGGCAGGCAATGGCGGCGGATGTGCTCGGCGAGGGCGAGGTAGTCCGGCCGCCGGTAGCTGCGCGCCCGCCAGGCCACCACGAGGCCGCGCGCCGCGCTCGGGCTGTCGTAGCGCACGAGGGTGATGCCGGTGCCGGCGATGGCGCCCGCGTCCACCGCGATGCGCGGCAGCAGGGTGATGCCGGTGCCGAAATCGACGAGCTGGACGAGGGTCATGATCGAGGCCGCGCGCACGTCGTGCTCGTCCACCAGCCCGTCGCGGCCGAGGGCGGTGAGCACGTGCTCGCGCAGGCAATGGCCCTGGTCGAGCAGCAGCAGCCGCTCGGAGGCGAGATCGGCGAGCGAGAGCTTCGCCCGCGCCGCCAGCCGGTGCCCCGGGGGCAGGGCGACGAGGAACGGGTCATCCGCCACGCGCGCGTAGTCGAACTCCTCCACCGAGGGCATGTGGGCGATGAAGGCCGCGTCGAGCCGCCCGGCGCGGATCTCGGAGAGCAGCGACTGGGTGAGCCCCTCGCGCACGCTGAGCGGGAGATCCGGGTGCGCGGCCCTGAGCGAGCGCAGCAGCTTGGGCAGCACGAAGGGCGCTACGGAAGGGATCATCCCCAGCCGCAGCCGGGTGGTGAGCGGGCGGGCCGAGGCGGCGGCATATTCGGGCAGCTCGCCCACCTGGGCGATGATGTCGCGCGCCCGCTCCACCACCGTCTCGCCGTAGGGCAGCAGCTGCATGCGCCGCCCCGTGCGGTCGACCAGCGGCGCGCCCAGCTCCTCCTCCAGGCCCCGGATGGCGGCGCTGAGCGTGGATTGCGTGATGCCCGCGCGCGCCGCCGCGGCGCCGAAATTCCCCGTCTCGGCGAGGGTCACGAGGTAGTGCAGGTGGCGCAGGTTCACGTTCAGCATGGCGGACCAATCCCATCGATTAAACCGAAGCTCCACTTTGGTATAATCGGTTTGACCTAAGCATTCGACCCTCTTATTAAATTCCCAAGGTCGGCAGACTCACCGGGGTCCCGCGGGAAAGGCCGGCCTCCCCTGAACCCCTGGATTTGCAAGGAATATCAACATGCTCGGAATTGGCGAAAAGCTCCCCGAATTCACCGTGATGGGTGTGAAGCCCGGCTTCAACAACCACGAGGAAAACGGCGTCTCCGCCTTCGAGGAAATCACCGAGAAGAGCTTCGAGGGCAAGTGGAAGGTCATCTTCTTCTACCCGAAGGACTTCACCTTCGTCTGCCCCACCGAGATCGCCGAGTTCGCGCGCCTGAACGAGGAGTTCGAGGACCGTGACTGCGTGGTCATGGGCGGCTCCACCGACAACGAGTTCTGCAAGCTGGCCTGGCGCCGCTCGCACCCCGACCTCGACAAGCTGCCGATGTGGTCCTTCGCCGACACCACCGGCGCGCTGGTCGACGGCCTGGGCATCCGCTCGCCCGAGGGCGTGGCCTACCGCTACACCTTCATCGTGGACCAGGACAACACCATCCAGCACGTCTACGCGAACAACCTCAACGTCGGCCGCGCCCCGAAGGACACCCTGCGTGTGCTCGACGCGCTGCAGACCGACGAGCTGTGCCCCTGCAACCGCGAAGTCGGCGGCAACACCCTCGCCGCCTGATCGCGCGATCAGCTCTGACATGACACGGAAGGCGGGCTCGCGGGCCCGCCTTTTCGCTGCCGATACCGCATTCCGCGGCCGCCGCGCCGCCAAGCCACAGGACCGACCGACATGACCATCGATGCCCTGAAGGGCGAGATCCCCGCCTTCGCCAAGGACGTTCGCCTCAACCTCTCCTCGATGGGGAACGACGAAACCCTGACCCCGGCGCAGAAATACGGGCTGATGGTGGCCTGCGGCGTCGCCTCGCGCAACGCGACCGTGGCAAAGGCGCTGCTGGCCGAGGCCGAGGGCAAGGTGGATGCCGCCACCATCGACGCCGCGAAGGCCGCCGCCGCCATCATGGGCATGAACAACGTCTACTACCGTTTCGTGCACCTGGCCTCGAACAAGGAATACAAGACCATGCCGGCCAAGCTGCGCATGAACATCCTCGCCAACCCCGGCGCGGACAAGGTCGATTTCGAGCTCTGGTCGCTCGCCGTCTCGGCCATGAACGGCTGCGGCATGTGCATCGACGCCCATGAGGACGTGCTGCGCAAGGCCGGTGTCACCTCCGAGACCATCCAGACCGCGGTGCGCTACGGCGCCATCGTGGCCTCCGCCGCCGTGGCGGTGGAAGCCGGCGCGCTCTGAAGCCAGCCCGCGCTGCCGTGCCCCGGGCCTGCCCCGGGGCCTCGCCGCGTCCCCCCGCTCAGCCGGCCGGGGGCGCGGAGATCATCGCCGCGAGCGGGCGCACCTGCCGCTCCACCGCCGCCGTCAGCGCCGCCATGCTCATCGCCTCGTCCTTGGTGAACTCGATGAACATCATGTTGAGGTTGTTGAACAGCAGCTCCCCCACCGCCTGCGGGTCGAGCTCGGCCCGCACCAGCCCGCGCGCCTGAAGCCCCGCGATCATCGCGCAGACCTGGGTGGAGAGCCTGCGGTCGAGCGCTGTGTAATGCTGGCCGAAGGGCGTCTCCGGCGCGCGGATCGACACCGCCATAGCCGTGCGCCACATCTCCTTGCTCAGGTAGGTGAGCGAGTGCTCGTAGTAGCTCAGGATGAGCGCGAGGATCGCCTCCGGCACCGCGCCCGGCGGCTCGGCCACCAGCGCATTGCCGGCCTCCAGCACCTCCTCCACCTCCATCGAGACGGTCTCGAGCAGGATATCTCCCTTGTTTCCGAAGTAGTTGTAGAACGTGCCGACAGAGACGCCCGCGCGCTCGGCGATGTCCTCTATCCGGGCGTGGTCATAGCCCGCGCTGCGGAACAGCTCCCCCGCCGCCTGCAGGATGCGCCGCCGCCTGTCGGCCTTCTGCTTCTCTCTCAGGCCGGCCATGCATGCTCCGTCGAAAAACTGAATGGGTTTCAAAGTTAGCATTGACTGGAAAAAGTTCGCAAGCCAGTCTGATGCCCGAGGCAGGCCGCGAAGAGCCTGCACCCCGTCCAGCAAGGAGTATCCGCCATGCCCCGCCTCTCCCGCGCGCCCGCCCGCGTTGCCGCCGCTCTCGTCGCCACAGCCCTTGCCGGCCCGGCCCTCGCCGAGGGTGAGCTCAACGCCCTGATCTGGTGCGACCATGCCGACCCCGCGCTGCTCGAGCCCTTCGAGCAGGCGCATGACGTGAAGGTGAACGTGAAGGAATACGAGGGCACCGGCGCCGCCCTCGCCATCCTCGACCAGTCCCGCCCCGGCGACTGGGACGTGATGGTGGTCGACGGCGTGGACGTGCCGCGCCTCGTCGGGCTCGACCTGCTGGCCCCGCTGCCCGACGACGCCCTGCCGATGGCCGATCTCTTCCCCGAGGTGGTGATGGAGGAGAGCAACGCCGTCGACGGCACCTTCTACGCCGCCACCGAGAAATTCGGCTACAACACCATCTCCTACAACAAGGCGAAGGTGGACCCGGAGGACATGAAGGACCTCACCATGATGTGGTCCGAGAAATACGCCGGCCGCATCGCCATCTACGATTATTACGTGCCCATCGAAGGGCTTGTGGCGCTCGGCCTCGGCATCCCCACCGCCGAGCTCTCCTCCGGGGACATCCCGGCCATCCGCGAAAAGCTCTTCGCGATGAAGAAGGTGGCGCGCTCGGTGGGCGAGGTGGTCTCCTCGCAGACCGCCCTTGCCACCGGCGAGGTCGACATCCTCGTGGGCGGCGGTGAGTGGGTCACGGCCGTGCTCGCGCAGGAAAACCCGGACCTGGACTGGGTGGTGCCCGAGCAGGGCGCGCTTCGCTGGGCGCAGTCCATCGCGGTGATGAGGGACGCGGCCAACCCCGAGCTCGCGGTCGAGTTCGTGAAATACATCCTCAGCCCGGAGGGGCAGGCCCGCCTCGCCACCTCTTCCTGCTACTGGGGCATGCCGGCAAACGCGAAGGCGGGCGAGGTGCTCACGCCTGAGCAGAAGCAGATCCTGCGCTGGGACGACCAGCCCGCCTATCTCGCCAACACCCAGCTCTACCCGGTGGCGGACGAGGATCTCGACATCGAGATGCAGGACGCCTGGACCGAGATGCTCCAGCAGTGAGCCGGGCATGAGCGGGCGCATCGAGCAGCGCGAGCGCCGGCGCGCCTGGGGGCTGGTTCTGCCGGCCCTCGGCTGGACCGGGCTGTTCTTCCTCCTGCCCTTCGCGGTGATGGTGGTGACCAGCTTCGCCCGCCGCGAGGGCCGCGAGATCGTGCTGGCCTGGAGCCTGCAGAACTACGTCGATTTCGTGGAGAAGAGCTTCCTGCTGCGCGGCCTCGTCGTGTCGCTGGAGATCACCGCGCTGGTGGTGGTGATCTCGGTGCTGCTCGCCTATCCGCTCGCCTGGATCATCGCCGAGCGGGTGCCCGCCCGCTGGCAGCGCACGGCGCTCATCCTCGCGGTGCTGCCGTTCTGGACCTCCTACGTGGTGCGCTCCTACGCCTGGGTGCTGCTGCTGTCGCGGAATGGCGTGGTGAATGACACGCTGCTCTCGCTCGGCCTCGTCTCCGAGCCGCTGGAGATGGCGAGCACGCGCTTTGCCACCGTCACCGGCTTCGTGCATTTCTTCGTCATGCTGCTCACGCTCACCATCTACGCCAACCTTGTGCAGCTCGCGCCCAACCTGCGCCGTGCGGCGGCCGACCTCGGCGCCAACGGCTGGCAGACCTTCCGCCATGTCATCCTGCCGCTCACCCGGCCGGGCATCATGGTGGGCGCCTTCCTCACCTTCGTGCTCTGCATCGGCGATTACATCACCCCGCAGATCCTCGGCGGCAACAACGAGCTGGTGCTGCCGCAGGTGATCATGCTGCAGCTCGGCCGGCGGGCCGATTTCCCCATGGCGGCAGCGCTTTCGCTGGTGCTGATGGCGGTGGTCACCCTCGTCTACATCGCCGTGGCGCGCTGGATGAAGATGGAGCGCACGTGATGCGCGCCCTCCTGCGGGCGCTGCCCTGGCTCTACCTCGCGCTGCTCTACGCCTTCATCTTCCTGCCCGTGGTGGTGCTGGTGCTGTTCTCCTTCCAGGACGGCCGGCTGCCGGTGCCGCCCTTCCAGGGGCCGACCCTGCGCTGGTACGGCGAGGTGCTCTCCGACAGCCGGCTGATGGCGGCGCTGGGAAATTCCTTCCTCGTGGCGCTCGGCTCCTCCGCGCTCTCGGTACTGCTGGGCTTTCTCGCCGCCTGCGGCCTTGCGCGATACCGCCTGCCGGGCTCGGCGCTGCTGCGCGGGGTGCTCATCGCGCCGATGACGGTGAGCTATCTCATCATCGCGCTCGGCCTGCTCTCCACCCTCAACGCCGCCGGCCTGCCGCTCTCGCTCTGGAGCGTCGGGGCAGGGCATGTGGTGATCAACCTGCCGCTGTGCTTTGCCATCATCTATGCCTCGATGGGCGGCCACCAGGTGAGCATGGAGCGCGCCGCGCGCGACCTTGGCGCGCCGGAGTGGAAGGTGATGTGGCTGGTCACCGCGCCGATGCTGATGCCGGCCCTGCTCGCGGCCTTCTTCCTCTCCGTCACCTTCAGCTGGGACGAGTTCATCATCGCCTTCCTGCTGTCGCGCTTCGATGTCACCCTGCCGGTGGAGATCTGGAGCCTGCTGCGCTCCGGCCTCAGCCCCAGGACCAACGCCATCGGCAGCCTCGTCTTCCTCGTCTCCGTCGCCCTGCTGCTGGTGCTGGAGGCGACCGTGTTCCGAAAGGCAGGCCGCCGATGACCGCCCCCGTCTCCGTCCGCGGCGTGAGCCGCTTCTACGGCGAGGCCGCGGCGCTGGCCGATGTCTCGCTCGAGATCGCCGCCGGCGAGTTCATCGTGCTGCTCGGGCCCTCGGGCTGTGGCAAGACCACGCTGCTCTCCATCCTCGGCGGCTTCGTCTCGCCCTCGGCGGGCCAGGTGTTCATCGGCGGGCGCGACATGGACGGCCTGCCGCCGGCGAAGCGCCCCACCACCACGATGTTCCAGGACTACGCGCTCTTCCCGCACATGAGCCTCATCGACAACGTGGGCTTCGGCCTGCGCATGCGCGGCCAGCCCCGCCGCGCCCGCGATGCCCGCGCGATGGAGTGCCTGGAGATGGTCGGCCTCGCGACTTCGGCAAAGCGCCGCCCGCACGAGCTTTCCGGCGGCCAGCGCCAGCGCGTGGCCCTCGCCCGCGCGCTCGCGGTCGACCCCGACGTGCTGTTGCTCGACGAGCCGCTCGGCGCCCTTGACCTCGGGTTGCGCCGGCAGATGCAGGAGGAGCTGAAGGCGATCCAGAAGCGCGTCGGCACCACCTTCATCCATGTCACACACGACCAGGAGGAGGCGATGGCCATCGCCGACCGGATCGTGGTGATGAATGCTGGAAAAGTCGAGGATTTCGCCACCCCGGCCGAGATCTACCTGCGCCCGCGCAGCCTGTTCTCCGCCGGGTTCATGGGCGAGTGCAACTTCCTCTCCGCAAGGGTGGAGGGGCCGGCGGGGCAGGGGGCGCTGGCGCTCTCCGGCCCCGCGGGGCCCCTCACCCTGCCCGAAGCGGCCTTCATCGGCCCCGCCCCCGCGCCGGGGACGCGGGTGACGCTCTGCATCCGGCCCGAGCACCTCGGCCCCGGGCCCGGCGGCATCCCGCTGGGGCAGGGGCGCATCGAGCGGCTGGCCTTCCTCGGCGCCCACACCCGGGCGGTGGTCTCCGGCGCCACGGGCCCGCTCATCGTCGCCCTGCCGCAGAATTCCACCGCCCGGGAGGGCGACAGCATCGCCCTCCGGGCCGCCCCCGAGGCCCTCGTCGCCCTTCCCGCAGCAGGAGACTGACCCGCATGGACCACGCCCGCCCGGAAGACTGGTACGCCCTCACGAAACTGGCCGACGACATCACCTACATCTGCGAGCCGCACATCACCGAGTATTACCGCTGCAACATCTGGCACGTGCGCGGGCGCGAGCGCGACATGCTGGTGGACAGCGGCATGGGCGTGGTTTCGCTCAGCGAATGGGTGCCGCTGGTGACGGAACGCCCGCTCGACGCGGTGGCGAGCCACACGCATTACGACCATATCGGCTGCCATCACGAGTTCAACTGCCGGCTGGTGCACGCCGCCGAGGCCGACATCCTCGCCGACCCCACCCGCGCCGCCACCCTGGCCGACACCGCGGTGCGCGACGAGATCTTCACCCGCCTGCCACCCGCGCCTTACGCCTCCACCGCCTACGCGGTGAAATCCGCCCCCGCCACCCGCCTGCTGGCGGACGGCGACGTGATCGACCTCGGCGACCGGCATTTCGAGGTGATCCACACCCCCGGCCATTCCCCCGGCGGCATCGCCCTCTGGGAGGCGGTGAGCGGCGTGCTCTTCTCCGGCGACATCCTCTACGACGGCCCGCTCTACGAGGACACCTACCACGCCAACGCCGCCGATTACGTGGCCTCGATGAAGCACCTGCTGGAGATCCCGGTGCGGGTGGTCCACGGCGGGCATTTCGCCAGCTTCGGCCGCGAGCGCCACCGTGCGCTCATCCGCGCCTGGCTCGACGAAAAGGGCGCCTGAGCCTCCATTCCCCCGCCACCCGCCGCAAGGGCCCGCGATCCGGACAGGAGCGCGGGCCTTTTCGCATCTGCGAGATATTTCCGGAGGAAATACTTGACCCGGCAATGATTCAAATGCAGCCTGTTTCCAGTCATGAACGGTGTTCACATACATGAACGATAAGCGCGTCAAATCCGCCGACAGGGTGCTGGACCTGCTGGAGTATCTCTCCGCCGGGGAGCGGGCTGTCGCGCTGCACGAGATCGTGCGCGACCTGGGCTTTCCGAAGAGCAGCGCCCACGGGCTGCTCGGCACGCTGATCGACCGCGGCTACGTGGTGAAGGACAGCGCGGACCGCTACCAGGTGGTCACCGCCTTCCGCGACGGTTTCGGCTGGGTGGGCGGCTTCGAATCGCGCCTCAAGGCGGTGGGCATGCCCATCCTGCTCGATGCGCGCGACGCCACCGGCGAGACCGTGTTCCTCGCCGTGCGCACCGGGCAGGGCGACGCGAAGGTGATCTGCAAGGCGGTGAGCCCGCAGCACATCCGCTACGACGTCGACCACGAGGCGCCCTCGCCGGGCTATGCCACGGTGATGGGCCGGGTGCTGCTGGCCTTCGAGGAACCGGCCCGGGTCGACGCCTATTTCGCCCGCACCGAGCTTGCGCCGCACACCGGCCGCTCGCTCACCACCGAGGCGCAGATCCGCGCGGTGCTCGCCGGCATCCGCGCGCGCGGCTACGGCTCGATCGAGGAAGAATACGCCCCCGGCGGCTGCGGCATCGCCGCCCCGGTGCGTGACGGCTCGGGCCGCGTGGTGGCGGTGCTCGACATCGCCACCGTGAGCCAGCGCTACGCCGCGGCGCGCGAGGGCCTGCTCGCGGCGGTGCTCGAGGGCGCCGCCCGGCTCAGCCGGCGGCTCGGCCACAACCCCGCAAGCGAGGAAGGATAGGACAGCATGGGCTATCGTGTGGGTGTCGACATCGGGGGAACCTTCGCGGATTTCTGCGCCTTCGACGAGGCGAGCGGCCGCATCGAGACGGTGAAGGTGCTCTCCACCCCCGCCACCCCGGGGCAGGAGGTGATCGACGGGCTCGGCGCCCTGCACGAACGCTTCGGCATCGCGCCGTCCGACATCACCTACTTCACCCACGGCACCACGGTGGGCATCAACTCCATCATCATGCGCAAGGGCATCCGGCTGTGCCTGTTCGCCACCGAGAACTTCACCGACGTGCTGGAACTCGCGCGCCTGAAGATGCCGGACCCCTATGACCTGCTCTCCTCCCGCCCCGAGCCGCTGGTCACCCGTGACCGGGTGATCGGCATCGCCGAGCGCATGCTGGCCGACGGCACGGTGGATGTGCCCCTGAGCCGCGAGAGCCTCGCCGAGGGCGTGGCCCGCGCCCGCGCGCTGGGGGCGGAGGGCATCGTGATCTCCTTCCTCCACTCCTACCGCAACCCCGCGCATGAGGCGGAGGCGGCGGAGCTGATCGCCGAGCTCGCGCCCGAGCTGCACGTGTTCTGCTCCCACCGCATCCGCCCGATCATCCGCGAGTACGAGCGCAGCTCCACCGCCGTGATCCACGGCTACGTGCAGCCCCGCGTGTCGGACTATATCGGCGCGCTGAAGGGGGCGCTCGGCGGCATCGGCGTCGGCCCCGAGCCGATGATCACCAAGTCGAACGGCGGGGTGATGTCGGCCGAGCTGGGCCGCACCGCCTGCGTGGAGATGCTGCTCTCGGGCACCGCGGCGGGGGTGATGGGGGCGGCCTTCGTGGCCCGCGCGGCGGGCGAGGCCAACGTGCTCTCG
The DNA here is from genome assembly GCF_003448965.1 of Oceanicella sp. SM1341. Classification (GTDB taxonomy): domain Bacteria; phylum Pseudomonadota; class Alphaproteobacteria; order Rhodobacterales; family Rhodobacteraceae; genus Paroceanicella. Next base: position 153,063 of record NZ_QRGC01000004.1, on the reverse strand, counting down.
CTCGACATCGGCGGCACCAGCGCCGACGTGGCGGTGATCGAGGGTGGGGCGCCCGGCTTCGGCGCCGCCGAGATGGTGGGGGATTTCCCGATCTTCGTGCCCACGGTCTCGGTGACTTCCATCGGGGAGGGCGGCGGCTCCATCGCGCGGATCGACGCGGCGGGCCTGCTCGCCGTGGGCCCGGAGAGCGCCGGCTCCACCCCCGGGCCGGCCGCCTACGGGCGCGGCGGCACCGAGCCCACCATAACGGATGCTTTCGTGGCCCTCGGCCTCGTCGACCTCGGCGCGCTCGGCTACGGCATGGTGAGCATCGACCGTGGCGCGGCCGAGGCCGCCATCGCCCCGCTCGCCGCCGCCCTGGGCCGCAGCCTGGCCGAGACCGCCGAGGGCATCATCGGCATCGCGGTCTCGGGCATGTTCCGCGAGGTGAGCAAGCTCGCCTCCCGCCGGGGCATCGACCTTGCCGAGTTCACCCTGCTCGCCTTCGGCGGCGGCGGGCCGATGATGGCCTGTTTCCTCGCGCGCGAGCTGGGCATGAAGCGCGTTCTGGTGCCGCGCACGCCCGGCGTGCTCTCGGCGCTCGGCGGGCTCACCGCCGACATCCGCAACGATTTCACCGCCACCGCCTATTACGAGCTCGGCCCCGAAACCCTGCCCGCCCTGCGCGAGAGCGTGGCGGCCCTGAGCGCCCGCGCCCGCCACTGGATGGAGCAGGAGCAGGGCCATGCGGGGGCGGCGCTGCTCACCGCCTCGGCGGAGATGCGCTACAAGGGCCAGTCCTTCGAGATCGAGGTGGAGCTGGCGGCGGAGGCCCTGGCGGCCGGTGACATCGCCACCCTGCGCGGCGCCTTCGATGCCGAGCACCTGCGCCTCTACGGCCATGCCGACGAGACCGCGCCCATCCAGGTGATCGCGGTGAACATGGTGGTGAGTGCGGCCTCGCCCCGCCCGGTGCTGCCCCGCGCCGAGCCGGCCCCGCACGAGGCCGCGCCCGCCGGCCACCTCCCCGTGCATCTCGACGGCGCGGCGTGCGAGGTGCCGCTCTACCGGCGCGAGGCGCTCACCCCCGGCGCGCGGTTCGCGGGCCCTTGCGTGGTGGCGCAGGACGACACCACCACCGTGGTGCCGGCGGGCTTTGCCGGCACCGTCGACGCCCATGGCAACATGCTGCTCACCCAGGGAGGCGCCGATGCGCATTGACCCCCTCAAGCTCCGCATCCTGGAGAACCACGCCCAGGCCGTGGCCGAGAGCATGGCCTACACCCTGTTCCGCACCGCGCATTCGACCTTCGTGAAGGAAACGGAGGATTTCACCACCGGCCTCGCCACCCCCTCGGGCATGACCTTCGCCAGCCCCCGCGACCTTGGCGCCACATGGTTCATCGGGCTCGATTACTCGGGCGCGATCAACATGATAGACGATTACGAGGAGGGCGACATCTGCGTGACCAACGACCCCTACTCGGGGTTCGTCTGCACCCATACGCCCGACCTGCACATCTGGAAGCCGATCTTCTGGGAGGGCGAGATCGTCGCCTTCGCCGTGGGCCATATCCACAACACCGACATGGGCGGCGCGGTGCCGGCCTCGCTCTCGCGCGCCAACACCGAGGTGCACCAGGAGGGGGTGCGCTTCCGCCCCACAAAGCTCGTCTCGCGCGGGGTGCTGAACCGGCAGCTCATCGACACGATGATGCTCAACGTGCGCATGCCCGAGCAGAACTGGGGCGACCTGAAGGCCCAGATCGCCGCCGTGAACACCGGCGAGCGCAAGGTGCACGAGATGATCGCCAAGTTCGGCGTGGAGACCGTGCGCGCCGGCATCGAGGACCTGCTCGACATCGGCGAGGCCCGCGCACGTGACGTGATCTCGCGGCTTGCCGACGGGCGCTACCATTTCGTCGACTATCTCGACGAGGACGGGCCCGGCGGCGTGCCGGTGCGCCTCGAGCTCACGCTCACCATCGCGGGCGACGAGGCGGTGATGGATTTCACCGGCTCCGACCCCCAGCTCAACTCCTCGCTCAACATGCCCACGGGCGGCAACCCGCGCCACATCCTGCTGATGGTGGGCTACAACTACTGCCTCTACACGCTCGATCCCACCATCCCGCTCAACGGCGGCATCCTGCGCGCGGCGCGCTGCGTGGTGCCCGAGGGCTCGGTGCTCAACCCCGCGGCCCCCGCCGCCGTGGGCATGCGCTCGCTCACCACCGGGCGGCTGCAGGGCGTGATCATGGGCGCCTTCCAGGCCGCGGCCCCCGACAGGCTGCCCGCCGGCCCCGCCGGGGGCGGCGGCATCGTGAACGTGAAGAGCTTCGACAACCGCACCGGCCGCCTCACCATGGCCTCCATCGACCCGGTGACCGGGGGCGCCGGCGGCTCGGCGAAGGGCGACGGCACCGACGGCTCGGGCGCCAATTCCTCCTTCCTCAAGAACACGCCGGTGGAGATCAACGAGACCGAGGCGCCGGTGAAGTTCCTGCGCTACGGGCTGGTGCCCGACAGCGGCGGCCCCGGCACCTTCCGCGGCGGGCTCGCGACCGAGCTCGAGGTGCGGGTGTTCTCCCCCGACACGGTGGTGACCGCGCGCAACCGCGACCGCTCGATCTTCGCGGCCTGGGGGGTGCAGGGCGGCATGGCCGGCCAGACCTCGCATTTCACCCGGTTTCCCGCCGGCGGCGGGCGCGAGGACCTCGGCAACACCGACGTGGTGCACCTTGGCCCCGGCGACGTGATCAACCTCACCTCCGGCGGCGGCGCGGGCTGGGGCAGCCCGCTGGCGCGCGACCCCCATGCCGTCGCCCGCGACGTGGCCCGCCACAAGGTGAGCCCGGAGGCGGCGGAGCGCGACTACGGCGTGGTGCTGACAGACGGCGCGGTGGACATCCCCGCCACCGAGGCCCTGCGCGCCGCCCGGGCGGGCGAGGCGCCGCACTCGGGCCTCAACGCCAGCCGCATCGCCTTCGAGGCGGTGTGGACGGACGCGAATTACGCCGCCCTCTCGGCCGTGCTCGCCCGGGTGCCGGTGCACTGGCGGCCCTTCGTGAAACGCTCGGTGTTCGACGCCGTGGCCGCCATGCCCGCCGAGGCCCGGCGCGGCGACGGCTCGGACGTGGAGGCCGCCCTTGCCGGGGCCATCGCGAAGCTGCCCCAGCTCGCCCCCTATTTCGCGGAGGCGGCGGAGTGATGCGCATCGATTTCACAGGAAAGACCGTGCTCGTCACCGGCGCCGCCCGCGGCATCGGCCAGGGCATCGTGCAGGGGTTTCGCGACGCCGGCGCCCGCGTGGTGGCCGTGGACATCGACGGCGACACCCTCGCCACCCTGCCCGAAGACGTGGAGCGCATCCCCCTCGACCTCGCGGACGGTGCGGCCACCGCCGCCGCCCTCTCCCCCCTCGGGGCGGACGTGCTGGTGCATGCCGCGGGCGGGGTGCGCGGGCAGGCGCCGAAGCCGATCGAGGAGGTGGGCGACGCCGACTGGATGCAGATCTACGAGGGCAACGTGCTCTCCGCCCTGCACGCCGCGCAGGCGGTGATCCCGGGGATGAAGGCCAAGGGGGCAGGGCGCATCGTCACCATTTCCTCGGGCGCGGGGCTGCGGCCCAGCCTCACCGGCATCCAGGCCTATTGCTCGGCCAAGCACGGGCTGGTGGGCCTCACCCGGCAGCTCGCGCATGAGCTGGGGCGCTTCGGCATCACGGTAAACTCGGTCGCGCCGGGCTTCCTGCGCACCAGCCCGGATTACGAGCGGCAATGGCAGTCCTACGGGCCGGAGGGCCAGGCCCGCATGGTCGCGGGCATCGCCATGCGCCGGCAGGGCGAGCCGGAGGACATCGCGCACGCGGTGCTCTTCCTCGCCTCGGCGCAGGCGTCCTGGATCACCGGGCAGGTTCTGCCCGTCACCGGCAACCCCTTTCCGTGAGGCACGAGATGAGCACCGAGACCAACCCCTGGGAATGGAGCGAGGACACCTGGCGCGGCCGGGTGAACCACGTGCGCGCCGGCCGCGCCCTGCGCCCCGAGAGCTGGCCGGGCGGCGCGCGCTGTGCCGTCGCCCTCTCCTTCGACGTCGACCACGAGACCAACGAGCTGCGCGACGGCGCGCAGTCCATCGGCCGGCTCAGCCAGGGCCAGTACGGCAACCGCCAGGGCGTGCCGCGCATCATGGACCTGCTGCGCCGCCACGACATTCCGGCGAGCTTCTACGTGCCCGCCGTGGTGGCGATGCTCTACCCCGAGGAGGCCCGCGCCTTCGTGGCCGAGGGCCACGAGGTGGGCATCCACGGCTGGATCCACGAGCGCAACTCGGTGCTGCCCGAGCCGGTGGAGCGCGACCTGCAGATGCGCTCGGCCGATGCGCTGGAGAAGATCACCGGCGCGCGGCCGGTGGGCATCCGCACGCCGTCCTGGGATTTCTCCGACGCCACCCTCGCCATCACCCGCGACATGGGGCTCCTCTACGACAGCTCGCTGATGGCCGACGTGGACTGCTACGAGCTGCATCTGGCCGGCGAGAACACCGGCGTGGTGGAGCTGCCGGTGGAGTGGATCCGCGATGACGCGGTCTATTTCAACATGGCCCGCTTCGCCGCCCTGCGGCCCTACACGCCGCCCGAGGCGGTGTTCGACATCTTCCGCCGCGAGTTCGACGCCGCCTGGGCGGAGGGCGGGCTGTTCCAGCTCACCATGCACCCGCATGTCACCGGCTACCGCTCGCGCATCTGGATCCTGGAGGCGCTGGTGGAGCACATCCGCGCCAAGGGCGGCGCCTGGTTCGCCACCCATGCCGATATCGTGAGGCACGCGAAGGCGCACGCCGACTGAGCAAGACGAGGGCCGCGCCGGCCCGAACGGCGCCAATGACACCCGGGAAAACCCGGGGTCCGCACCACCAACAGAGAGGTACTGCACGATGAGAGGACTTCCCCTGGCCCTCGTGGCCGCGGCACTCGCCTTCACCGGCGCCGCCGGCCCCGCGGCCGCCGATCGCTACGTCCATGCCAACAACTCCGCCTACGACACGCTCGACCCCCATGTGGTGGGTGACGTGGCGCGGGTGGCCACCCGGCTCAACTTCTACGACGGGCTCTACCGCTGGGTGGACAACCCGCCCCAGCTCATCCCCTGGCTCGCCACCTCCCACACCGTCTCCGACGACGGGCTGGTGTGGACCTTCTCCTTGCGCGACGACGTGCCCTTCCACGACGGCAGCCTGATGACCGCCGAGGACGTGGTGTGGTCGGTCGAGCGCATGCTGGCGCTCAAGCGCGGCGCGAGCACGCTGTTCCTCCCCGTGCTCGACCCCGGCGCCACCAAGGCGCTCGACGACACCACGGTGGAATTCACCCTCAAGACCCCCTCGGCCATCTTCGGCTCCATCGTGTCGGACATCTACGTGATGAATTCCGACCTGGTGAAGGAGAACGAGGTGGACGGCGACTGGGGCCAGGCCTGGCTCACCGACCATGTCGCCGGCTCCGGCTCCTACATGCTCGACCGCTACGACCCCGCCGTGGGCTTCATCGGCGAGCGCTTCGAGGACCATTTCGCCGGCTGGGGCGAGAGCTACTACGACGAGATCGAGTTCCGCACCGTGCTGGAGACCAACACCCGCGTGCAGGGCCTGATGCGCGGCGACTACCAGGGGCTCGACGGCTATCTCGCCCCCGACCAGATCGCCCGGCTGCGGGACTCGGACAACGTGCAGATCATCGAGCAGGAATCCATGCGCGTGTTCCATTTCGCGATGAACAACCGCCGCCCGCCCTTCGATGACGTGAACTTCCGCAAGGCGATGGCCCACGCCTTCGACTACGAGGGCTTCATCGGCTCCATCCTGCAGGATTCGGTGGTGCGCAACCCCACCATCATCCCCAACAACATGTGGGGCGCGCCGAAGGACGTGGAGGGCTACACCTTCGACCTCGAGAAGGCGAAGGAATATCTCGACAAGGTGGAGGGCCCGATCCGCACCATCCACATCGGCACGCTCGCCGGCTTCTCGGAGACCGAGCAGGCCGCCTCGCTGCTGCAGAACGCGCTGGCCAAGATCGGCGTGACGGCGGAGATCGAGAGCGCGCCCTGGCCGGTGGTGAACTCGCGCATGCAGGACCCCGAGCAGATGTACGACATGGTGCCCTACTGGAAGAGCACCTATTACGCCGACCCCAACAACTGGATCGGCGAGCTCTACGGCGCGCGCTACATCCCCACCCGCAACGTCTCGGGCTACGACAACCCGGAGGTGAACGCGCGGCTGGAGAAGGCCCTCGTCTCCACCGACCAGGCCGAGCGCCAGACGCTCTACGAGGAAGCGGCGAGGATCGTCTACGACGATGCCGCCGGCATCTGGATCTACAACACCAAGTGGTACGGGCCCTATTCCACCGAGGCCGCGGGCATCCGCTTCTCCCCGGTGGGCAATGCCCAGGACATGCGGTGGGCCCACCCGGCCGACTGATCCCTTCCCCCCTCCCCATCCCCGCGGCCGGCCGGCTTTCCGGCCGCGGGCCCAGGCAGAGGAGAGCCGCGCCATGCGCCGCATCGAGATCATCCTGTCCCGGCTGCTGTGGCTGATCCCCACGCTGGTGGGGCTCGTCGTGGTGGTGTTCTTCATCGCCAACGTGGTGCCGACAGACCCCGCCCGCATCATCGCCGGCGAGAACGCCACCACCGAGCAGGTGGAGGCGCTGCGCGCCGAGCTGGGCTTCGACCGCCCGCTCTGGGAACAGCTCGGCATCTACGTGCGCGACCTTGCCACCGGCAACATGGGCCGCAGCCTCTACACCCAGCGCCCCATCGCCGACGACCTCGCCCACCGGCTGCCGGCCACGCTCGAGCTCACCTTCGCCGCCATCATCATCGCCATCGGGCTGGGCATCCCGCTCGGCGTCGTCTCGGCGGTAAAGCGCAACTCGCTCACCGACCAGGTGCTGCGGGTGCTCTCGGTCTCGGGCCTTGCCATCGCGAGCTTCTGGCTGGCGATGGAGCTGCAGATGCTGTTCTCCACCCGCTGGGGCCTCACGCCGCTCAACGGCCGCATCTCCGGCTTCGGGCCCGACGAGATCACCGGCTTCTTCGTGCTCGATTCCCTGCTGACATGGGACATGGAGAGCCTCGGCGGCGCGCTCCTCCACCTGCTGCTGCCGGCGGTGACGCTGGCGCTGCCCGCCGCCGCCACCATCCTGCGCTTCACCCGCGCCGGGGTGCTGGAGGTGATCAACTCCAACTTCGTGCTCTACGAGACCGCGATGGGCCTGCCGCGCGGGCTGATCATCTGGAAATACGTGCTGCGCAACGCGCTCATCTCCACCGTCACCCAGATCGGGCTGATCTTCGGCGTGCTGTTCTCCGGCGCCGTGGTGGTGGAGGCGGTGTTCGACTGGCCGGGCCTGGGCACCTACGCGGTGCAATCCATCCTGCAGTCCGACAACAAGGCCATCCTGGGCTTCACCATCCTCGTCGGCGTGGTGTTCATCGTGGTGAACCTCATCGTCGACATCCTGCACACCTTCATCGACCCGAGGACGCTGAAATGACCGGCCTGAAGCGCCTTCTCGCCGACCGTGCGGCGGCCATCGGCGCGGGGCTGATCGCGGCTCTCGTGCTCGTCGCCATCCTCGCACCCGTGCTCGCGCCCTTCCCGGGCGACGTGAGCGAGTTCCACCTCACCGAGCGGCTGCTGCCCCCCGACGCAACGCATCTCTTCGGCACCGACCGGATGGGGAGCGACCTGTTCTCGCGCATCCTGTTCGGCGCGCGCATCACCATCGCCATCGCGGTGATCGCGGTGGGGGTGTCGGTGGCGATCGGCGTGCCGATCGGGCTCGTCGCGGGCTATTACGGCGGCTGGTCCGGGGGGCTCCTGATGCGCGCCTCCGACATCTTCCTCGCCGTGCCGCAGATCGTGCTCGCCATCGCCATCGCCCAGACCCTCGGGCCCTCGGTGGAAAACGTGATCCTCGCGCTCTCCGCCACCTACTGGCCGTTCTGGGCCCGGCTGGTCTATGCCGAGACCCGGGCGATGAAGGGGCAGGTGTTCATCGAGGCGGCACAGGCGCTCGGCGCCTCCGACTTCCGCGTGATGGTGCTGCACATCCTGCCCAACATCGCCTCGGCCATCATCGTGCGCACCTCCATCGGCATGGGGGCGACCATCCTCACCGCCGCCGCCCTCGGCTTCCTCGGCCTCGGCGCGCCGCCGCCCACGCCGGAATGGGGCCGCACCATCTCCGAGGCGCGCGAGTTCCTGCCCGAGGCCTGGTGGTATGCCGCCGCCCCCGGCTTCGCCATCTTCCTCGTGGTGATGGGGTTCAACCTGCTGGGCGACGGGCTGCGCGACATCCTCGACCCCAAGATCCGCCGGGGGGCGAAATGACCGACGCGCTGCTCACCATCTCCGACCTCAGCCTCGGCTTTCGCGGCGAGGCGGGCTTTGCCCATATCCTCGACGGGGTGAACCTCACCATGCGGCCGGGCGAGATCATGGGCCTCGTGGGCGAGAGCGGCTGCGGCAAGACCACGCTCGCCCGCGCCATCCTCGGCGTGCTGCCGCGCGCGGCGCTGGAGCTGCGCGGCGGCGCCATCGGCTTTCGCGGCACCGACATGCTGGCCGACGGCGCCGCACAGGCCGCCATCCGCGGCCGGCGCATCACCTTCATCCCGCAGGACCCGTTCTCCAGCCTCAACCCGGTCTTCACCATCGGCGAGCAGATCGACGACCTGATGAAGTGGAAATCTCCCCGCCGGGGTGAGGGCGGGCGCTGGCCCGCGCTTCTCGCCCCCTACGGCCGCAGCCGCCGCGCCGCCGACCGCGCCGCGGTGATCGAGACGCTCGAGGCCGTGCAGCTGCCCCAGCCCGAGCGGCTGCTGCGAAAATACCCGCACGAGGTCTCCGGCGGCCAGCGCCAGCGCCTGATGATCGCGATGGCGCTGCTGCCCGAGCCCGACCTCATCATCGCCGACGAGCCCACCACCGCGCTCGACGTCACCATCCAGGCCCAGATCCTCGGCCTCCTGCGCCGGCTGGCGAGCGAGCGCGGCGTGGCGGTGATGCTCACCACCCATGACCTCGGCTCGGCCTGGGAGATCTGCGACGCGATCACGGTGATGTACGCGGGCCAGGACGTGGAGGCCGCCCCGGTGACCGAGTTCTTCCGCGCCCCCGCCCATCCCTACACCAACAAGCTGCTCGCCAGCCTGCCGGATGCCGAGGGCGGCGGCGCGATGACCGGCATTCCCGGCGAGGTGCCGGATTTCCTCGCCCCCCCGCCCGGCTGCCGCTTCGCTCCGCGCTGCGAACGCGCCAGCGCCGCCTGCGCCACGCGGCCCGCCCAGACGCCCCGCGGCCCCGGCCATCTCGTGCGCTGCGTCCACCCCGTGGCCGCCCCCGTGCATGCGGAGGCCGAGGCATGAGCGCCCCGCGTCGCCCTGTCCGCCGCCTATCCGCCCCGGGCACTGCACGGGGGCAGATCGGGCGCGCTGTGCTGCACGCGGCGCCGCGCCGGCGCCCCGGAGCGGCCTTGAGCAGGCCCTGCGGGCAGTTCCGCCAACCGGGCGCGGCCGCACACCCTCGCCATGCCGCAATGGCGCCGGGCGCCAACCGCCCGCCCGGCGCGGTGCCGAGCGTCATCGGCCCCCGCCGCGGACCGGCGGGCGCTTCCCGCACCTCCGCCCGGACAGGAGCCCGCCCATGACCGAGCCCATCCTCAGCGTGCGTGACCTGCACTGCCATTTCCCCGTGCGCGGCGCCTTCGGCCGGCAGGTGGGCGCCATCCGCGCGCTCGACGGCATTTCCTTCGAGCTGATGCCCGGCGAAATCCTCGGCCTCGTGGGCGAGAGCGGCTGCGGCAAGTCCACGCTCGGCAAGACCATCATGGGCATCCAGTCCCCCACTGGCGGCGGCATCACCTTCGAGGGTGCCGAGATCGCCGGTGCCTCGCCCCGCGCCGCGAAGGACCGCCGCGCCCGGCTGCAATACGCCTACCAGGACCCCGGCGCCTCGCTCGACCCGCGCTGGCGCATCGGCCGCTCGCTGGAGGAGCCGCTGATCATCCACACCGGCCTCGGCGCGGCCGAGCGGGGCCGGAAGGTGCGCGACATCCTCGCCGCCGTGGGCCTGCCCGAAAGCCATCTCGAGCGCTACCCGCACGAGATCTCCGGCGGCCAGCAGCGCCGCGTCGGCCTCGCCCGCATCCTGATGCTGAACCCGAAGGTGGTGATCCTCGACGAGCCCACCTCCGGCCTCGATGTCTCGGTGCAGGCGACCGTGCTCTCGCTGTTCCGCGACCTGCGCGAGGAGTTCGACCTCACCTACATGTTCATCTCGCACGACCTTTCCGTGGTGCGGATGATGTGCCACCGCGTGGCGGTGATGTACCTCGGCCGCATCGTCGAGATCGGGCCGACGCAGGAGATCTTCGCCGCGCCGAAACACCCCTACACCCAGTCGCTCCTCGCCGCGATCCCGCGCATCGGCGGCCCGCGGGTGGTCGACACGTTCTGGCTCAAGGGCGAGCCGCCGGACGCGAGCCGCCTGCCGAAGGGCTGCCGCTTCCAGGGCCGCTGCCCGCATGCCACCGCCATCTGCCTCTCCGACGACCCCGCCCTGCGCGGCGCCGGCGGCAGCGCGGCGGCCTGCCATTTCGCCGGCGAGGTGAGCCCGCCTGCGCCCATCAGGAGAGCCCTGCCATGACCGCCGCCAGCCCCGTGCCCCCGCCGCCCGCCGCCCCGCCGCGCGCGGCCATCGTCACCGGCGGCGGCCGCGGCATCGGGCGCGGCTGCGCGCTGGAGCTTGCCCGGCGCGGGGTGGACGTGGCGCTGGTCGACCTCATTCCGGAAGACCTCGCCCGCACCGCGGCGGAGGTGGAGGGGCTCGGCGCCCGCGCCCTCACCTTCGAGGCCGACGTCTCCGACCATGCCCGCGCGGCGCAGGTGGTGGCGGCCGTCCATGCCGAATGGGGCAGGCTCGACATCCTGTTCAACAACGCCGGCCGCTCCATGGCGCGCGGGCTGCTGGAGATCACCGAGGCGGAATTCGACCGCACCATCGCCATCAACCTAAAGGGCGCGTTCAACTATTCCCACGCCGCCGCCCCGCTGATGATGGCGGCCGGGCACGGGCGCATCCTCAACATGTCCTCGCTCAACGCGCATACCGGCGGGGTCACCTCGGCGGTGAGCAAGTTCGCCTATGCCGCGGCGAAGGCGGGGCTGCTGGGCATGACCCGGGCGCTGGCGAAGGAGCTGGGCCCCGCGGTGCTGGTGAACGCCATCTGCCCCGGCGTGATCAAGACCGAGCGCAGCAACGACATGATCCGCGCGCGCGAGGCCGAGCTTGCCGCCGGCATCGCGCTGGGGCGCACCGGCACGCCGGCCGACATCGCCCAGCTCGTGGCCTTCCTCGCTCTTTCCGAGCCCTGCTTCATCACCGGGCAGGACATCACGGTGGACGGGTTCCAGTGGGTGATGTGACCGGCCCCGCCCCGCGCTGGATCGGGGTCATCGCGGCGGTGACGCTGGCGCAGGCGGTGCTCTCGCTGATGATCCGCTCGCTGCCGCTCATGGGCCTGCCGCTCACCACCGCCGCCGGCATGCCGCCCGAGGCGGTGGGCCAGCTCGCCGCCGCCACCAGCTTCGGCAGCATGATCTTCTTCCTCTGGGGCGTGGCGCTGTTTTCCGCCACCCCGGCGATGCGCCTGCTCATGGGCGGCTGCGTGGTGGCCGGGCTCGCGATGCTCGCCGCCACCTGGCCGAGCTGGCCGCTGCTCATCGCCGCCTCGCTGGTGATCGGGCTGGGCTATGGCCCCTCGGCGCCGGCGGGCAGCGAGATCCTGATGACCGCGGTGCCCAAGGCGCATCGCTCGGTGGTGTTCTCGGTGAAACAGGCGGGGGTGCCGCTGGGCGGGCTCGCGGCCGGGCTGCTGCTGCCCTTCGTGCTGCTGCATGGCGGGCTGGGGGCCGCGCTCTCGGCCTCCGCCGCCGTGGCCTTCGCCGCGGCCCTCGGCCTCGCGCTCTTCCTGCGCGGCGCGCCGGAGGCCCCGCCGCGACGGGCGCCCGCGCCGCAGGGGCTGGCGCAGGCGCTCACCGCGCCCGTCCGCCTGTTCCGCGTGCTGCTGGGAGACGGGCGGCTCAGGGCGATCACCGTCACCGGGCTCGGCCTCGGCGTGGCGCAGGGGGTGCTGCTGAGCTACTACCCGGTGTTCCTCTCGGCCGCTGCGGGCTTCAGCCTCGCCGCCGCCGGGCTCGCCTTCGCGGTGCTGCAGGGCACGGGCATCGGCGGGCGCATCCTGATGGGCTGGCTGGCCGACCGCATCGGCTCCGCCTCCCGCACGCTGGCCTGGCTCGCCCTCGCCTCCGCCGCCACGATGGGGCTCGTCGCCCTCATCGGCGCGGGCACGCCGCATTGGGTGGTGCTGGCGGTCTCGGCGCTGGCCGGGCTCGCGGTGGTGTCGTGGAACGGCGTGTTCCTCGCCGGCCTCGCGGCGGCGGCGCCGGAGGGGCGGGTGGCCGAGGTCACCTCCGCCGGCACCTTCGTGATCTTCGCGGGCTACGTCATCACCCCGCTCGTCATCGGCGGGGTGATCGCGCTCACCGGCAGCTACGCGCTCGCCTTCGCGGTCTCGGCCCTGCCGGCGCTGGCCGGCGGGCTTTCGCTGCTCGCACGGGGGCGGGAGGCGGACTAGCCGCTCACTCCGGCGGGCGGGCCGAGGCCAGCGCCTCCTTCACCAGCCGGCGAAATTCCGCCCCGTCGCCATCGGCGAACCGGGCGATGAACTCCGCCTCGAAGCTGCGCGCGATGGGGGTGAGCTCCTGCATCAGCTCCCGGCCCTTCGCGGTGAGGCTCATCTCCACCAGCCGGCGGTCTGTGGCGCTCTGCTGCTTCTCGATCAGCCCGGTGAGCTCCAGCCTTGCCGCGGCCCGGCTCACCTGCGTCTTGTCGAGGTCCACGCGCCGGTACACCTCGCGCGTGGACACTTTCTCCGCGTTCGCCAGATGCGCCAGCATCCGCCATTCCGCCAGGCTCAGCCCGAAGCGCTTGCCGTAGATCTCGGCGTATTCCGCGCTGATGCGGCTCGCGAGCACGGCAAGCTGGTAGGGCAGGAACTCGTCGAGGTCGAAGTCGTGTGTTTGACTCATTTCATTTGCAATGATACGTTTCATTCCGATAAGACGCAAGCGGGCGCAGGCCCGCCTCGCAGGTGACGGCGGGTCACCCGCCGCGACAGATTTCGGCCGGCAGGCGCAAACGCCGCCGGCGACACAGAACACACGGGCATCCGACCCGGAGAAGGGGAGACCTCATGAACCGCCAAGTTGACCTCGAAACCCTCACCCGTGCCAAGGCCCATTCCGGCACCACGGAGGGCTACATGCCCGGTTTCGGCAATGATTTCGAGACCGAAGCGCTGCCCGGCGCGCTGCCGCAGGGCCGCAACTCGCCGCAGAAATGCGAATACGGGCTCTACGCCGAGCAGCTCTCCGGCACGCCCTTCACCGCGCCGCGCGGCCAGAACGAGCGCACCTGGTGCTACCGCATCCGCCCCTCGGTGAAGCATGTCGGCCGGTTCTCGCGCATCGAGATGCCCTACTGGAAGTCCGCGCCCTGCGTGGAGGACCACATCCAGAGCCTCGGCCAGTACCGCTGGAACCCCGTGCCGATGACCGATGCGCCGCTCACCTTCGTCTCGGGCATGCGCACCATGACCACGGCGGGTGACGTGAACACCCAGGTGGGCATGGCCGCGCACATCTACCTCGCCACCGCCGACATGGAGGACGAGTGGTTCTACTCGGCCGACTCGGAGCTGATGATCGTCCCCCAGGAGGGGCGGTTGCGCATCGAGACCGAGCTCGGCCTCATCGAGCTCGAGCCGCTGGAGATCGCCATCATGCCCCGCGGCATGCTCTTCGCCGTGAAGCTGCCCGACGGCCACGCCCGCGGCTTCGTGTGCGAGAATTACGGCATGAAGTTCGACATGCCCGGCCGCGGCCCCATCGGCGCCAACTGCCTCGCCAACCCGCGCGATTTCAAGACCCCCGTCGCCGCCTTCGAGGACCGGGCCTGCGAGGGCCGCGTGATCATCAAGTGGTGCGGCCAGTTCCACGAGACCCCGATCGACCATTCGCCGCTCGACATCGTCGCCTGGCACGGCAACTACGCGCCCTGCAAGTACGACCTGCGCACCTTCTCGCCGGTGGGCGCCATCCTGTTCGACCATCCGGACCCGTCGATCTTCACCGTGCTCACCGCCCCTTCCGGCGTGGAGGGCACCGCGAACATCGATTTCGTGATCTTCCCCGAGCGCTGGCTGCCGGCGGAGAACACCTTCCGCCCGCCGTGGTATCACAAGAACATCATGTCCGAGCTGATGGGCAACATCCACGGCATCTACGACGCCAAGCCCGAGGGCTTCGTGCCCGGCGGCATGAGCCTGCACAACATGATGCTGCCGCACGGCCCCGACGTGGAGGCCTTCGAGAAGGCCTCGAACGAGGAGCAGAAGCCGGTGAAGCTCACCAACACCATGTCCTTCATGTTCGAGACCCGCTTCCCCCAGCACCTCACCCGCTTCGCCGCCCACGAGGCCCCGATGCAGGACGATTACATCGACTGCTGGGCGGGCCTCGAGAAGAAGTTCGACGGCACGCCGGGGGTGAAGTAACCCCCCCCGCCGCCCGATCCCGACGCGCCCCGGGCCTGCCCCGGGGCCTCCCGGCCGCCGCCCCCGCGGCACGGCCGGCACCTGAACAAGACCCACAGGAAGTAGCCCCATCCGATGACCCTGCTGAAAAGCCGCGTGGAGAGCGCGAATACCCCCGACACCGATTTCCCGCTCAACAACCTGCCCTTCGGCATCTTCTCCACCGAGGGCACCGCGCCGCGCGCCGCCACCGCGCTGGGAGACCGCATCGTCGATCTCGCGGTGCTCGAGGCCGACGGGCGCATCGACGCCGGCGCCCCGGTGTTCGGCGCGGCCGAGCTCAACCCCTTCATGGAGCGCGGCCCCGCCGCCTGGGCCGCGGTACGCGCCCAGCTGCAGGCGCTCTTCGCCGAAGGCGCCACCACCCCGGTCGAGGACGCGCTCTCGCCGCTTGCCGCCGCGCGCATGCACCTGCCGTTCCGGGTGGCCGAGTACACCGATTTCTACGCCTCCAAGCGCCACGCGATGAACGTGGGCACCATGTTCCGCGGCCCCGAAAACGCCCTGCCGCCGAACTGGCTGCACATCCCCATCGGCTACAACGGCCGCGCCTCCTCCGTGGTGGTCTCGGGCACCGACATCCTGCGCCCCAACGGCCAGCGCAAGGGCCCGGACGAGGAGGTGCCGAGCTTCGGCCCCTCCCGCCGCATGGACATCGAGCTGGAGATGGGCGCCGTGGTCGGCGTGCCCTCGCCCATGGGAAAGCCGATCACGGTGGACGAGGCCGAGGAGATGATCTTCGGCTACGTGATGCTCAACGACTGGTCGAGCCGCGACATCCAGGCCTGGGAATACGCCCCCCTCGGCCCCTTCCAGGGCAAGGCCTTCGGCACCTCGATCAGCCCCTGGGTGGTCACCCGCGCCGCGCTCGAGCCCTTCCGCGTGCCGGTGCCCCCGCGCGAGAAGCCGCTGCTGCCCTATCTCGACCAGAGCCTGCCGGGCCTCTACGACATCGCGCTCGAAGTCGGCATGCAGCCCGAGGGCGCAGGGCAGGAGACCGTGATCACCCGCACCAACTACCGCAACCTCTACTACTCCGCCGCCCAGCAGCTCGCCCATCACGCCGTGGGCGGCTGCGGCATGCGGGTGGGAGACCTGCTCGGCTCCGGCACCATCTCGGGCGAGGAGAAGGGCAGCTTCGGTTCGCTGCTCGAGCTGTCCTGGGGCGGCAAGGAGCCGATCACCCTCGCCGGCGGCGAGACCCGCTCCTTCATCGAGGACGGTGACCGGCTCACCTTCCGCGGCGCCGCCCTGGGCGAGGGCTACCGCGTGGGCTTCGGCGAGTGCACGGGCCGCATCCTGCCCGCGGTGCCCGGCCCCTGGGGGGCGAAGTGAGCCGCTCGGGCCTGCGGCTCGTCGGGGAGGGCGCGCCCGCACCGGCCCCGGCGCCGCGCGGGCTCTTCGACCTCGAGGATTTCCTGCCCTACCGGCTGAACCGGATCTCCGAGGAGATCAGCCTGCGCTTCGCGCGCGAGTACAAGGCCCGCTACGGCATGAACCGCCCCGAGTGGCGCGCCATCGCCATCATCGGCACCCGCGGCGCGGTCACCGCCCGCGAGATCTGCGACGACTCGACCATGCACAAGACCAAGGTCAGCCGCGCCGTGGCCGCGATGGAGAAGCGCCGCTGGCTGCGCCGCGAGGGCCACGAGAGCGACGGCCGCTCCGAGGTGCTCACCCTCACCCGCGAGGGCTGGCGCGTGTTCGAGGAGCTGATGGCCATGGCCCGCGCCTACGAGGCCGAGCTCGAGGAGATGGTGGGCGCCGGCGCCTTCGGCCGCCTGCTCTCCGGGCTGGAATCCCTCGAGCGCCGCTACGGCACCTGCGGCCCCATCCGCCGCCCCGAGGACGAGGCGGACTGAGCGGCCCCCGGGGCTTGCCCCGGCATTTGTGCAGCCGGGGCGTCGCCCGCGGCCCGCTTGATAGTTACAAAACCGCGGCGCAAAGTCGTTGCAAATGCATCGAATCCCGGGCCCCGGGATTTGCTGCAGCCCCCGGCGCGGTTCCGGCCGGGGCGCAATGAGGAGGAAAACATGGCGAAAGCATTCGCATCCCAGGGCGACCTGGCCGAGAAAACCGTCAGCTTCACCGAGATCGGCCCCGATCTCTGGGCCTTCACCGCGGAGGGCGACCCCAACACCGGCGTGATCATCGGCGACGACAGCGTGATGATCATGGACGCCCAGGCCACCCCGCGCCTCGCCAACATGGTGGTGGAGAAGATCCGCACCGTCACCGACAAGCCGATCAAGTACGTCACCCTCTCGCATTACCACGCGGTGCGGGTGCTGGGCGCCTCGGCCTACGGCGCCTCCGAGATCATCGGCTCGGACATCTGCCGCGCCATGGTGGCCGAGCGCGGGCAGGAGGACTGGGACAGCGAGTTCGGCCGCTTCCCCCGCCTGTTCCAAGGGCATGAGAGCATCCCCGGCCTCACCTGGCCCACGCTCACCTTCTCCGACCGGATGACCGTCTACCTCGGCAAGCGCAAGGTGGAGCTGATGAAGCTCGGCCGCGCCCATACCGCGGGCGACATCGTCGCCTGGGTGCCGGACGCGGGCGTGATGTTCACCGGCGACATCGTGGAATACAAGTCCGCCTGCTACTGCGGCGACGGCCATTTCAGGGACTGGGGCGCCACGCTCGACCGCATCAAGGCCTTCTCCCCCGCCGCCATCGCGCCGGGCCGCGGCGACGCGCTTGTGGGCGAGGCGATGGTGAACGAGGCGATCGAGAGCACCCGCGATTTCGTCGAGAGCATCTACCGCGCGGTGGAGATCGTCGCCGCCCGCGGCGGCACGATGAAGGAAGCGGCGGCGAAGGTGCGCGAGATCTGCGACCCCAAGTTCGGCGATTACGCGATCTACGAGCATTGCTTCCCCTTCAACATCGCCCGCGCCTGGGACGAGGCCCGCGGCATCGACACGCCCCGCGTCTGGACCGCCGAGCGCGACCAGCAGATGTGGGCCGCCCTGCAGGGCTGAGCCCGGCCTGATACCCCGGCGCCGGCCCCCGCGAAGAAGGGGCTGGCGCCTGCCTGCAAGACGCGGCCGGGCCCGGCCCGCCGCCTGTTCGGGAGGAAACACAATGGCACGCTACACCTATGCCCCGTTCGAGGCGCGCCGCGCGCCGGAGCTTGACGGGCTGCCCGGCCGCGACGCCCCCGTGATCGTGGTGGGCGCCGGCCCCGTGGGCCTCACCGCCGCCATCGACCTCGCCACCCGCGGCATCGCCTCGGTGGTGGTGGATGACAGCAACGTGGTCTCCGTCGGCTCGCGCGCCATCTGCTGGGCCAAGCGGACGCTGGAGATCTTCGACCGGCTCGGCGTGGGCCAGCGCATGCTGGAGAAGGGCGTCACCTGGCAGGTGGGCCGGCTGTTCCACGGGCCCCGCGAAGTGTACTCGTTCGATCTGCTGCCCGAGGCCGGCCACCGCATGCCGGCCTTCATCAACCTCCAGCAATACTACGTCGAGCAATACCTGGTGGAGCGGGCGCTCGAGTTCCCCGAGCTCATCGACCTGCGCTGGAAGAGCCGTGTCACCGCCGTCAGCCAGTCCGACACCGGGGTCACCGCCACCATCGAGACGCCGGAAGGGGCCTACGATCTCGCCGGCCGCTACCTCGTGGCCTGCGACGGCTCGCGCTCCCCGGTGCGCGACATGCTGGGCCTCGCGCTCGAGGGCGAGGAGTTCGAGGAGCGCTTCCTCATCGCCGACGTGGAGATGAAGGCGGATTTCCCCTCCGAGCGCTGGTTCTGGTTCGAGCCCGAGTTCCACCCCGGCCAGACCGCGCTCCTGCACAAGCAGCCCGACGACATCTACCGCATCGACCTCCAGCTCGGCTGGGACGCCGACCCCGAGGTGGAGAAGCGCCCGGAAAACGTCATCCCCCGCATCGAGAAGGCGGTGGGCGGGCGGCCCTTCGAGCTCGACTGGGTGTCGGTCTACTCCTTCCGCTGCGCGCGGCTGGCGCGCTTCGTGCACGGCCGGGTGATCTTCGCCGGCGACAGCGCCCATGTGGTGAGCCCGTTCGGCGCGCGCGGCGGCAACGGCGGCGTGCAGGACGTGGACAACCTGTGCTGGAAGCTCGCCGCCGTGCTGCGCGGCGAGGCCGGCCCGGCCCTGCTCGAGACCTACAATGCCGAGCGCATCCACGCGACGGACGAGAACATCATGAACTCCTCGCGCTCGACCAACTTCATGTCGCCCCGCAGCCTGATGGAGCGGCGCTTCCGCGACGGGCTGCTGCGCCTCGCCGACGGCAATGACTTCGCCCGCCCGATGATCAACTCCGGCCGTCTCTCGCGCCCCGCCTCGCTTGCGGGGCTGATGACGGGCAGCCCGGCCGCCGCCTCCGCACCCCTGCGCCCGGGCGATCCCTGCCCGGATGCGCCGCTGCCCGGCGGCGCATGGCTGCTCAACCGGCTCGGCGGCGGCTTCACCCTGCTCGCCATCGGCGCCGCCGCCCCGGCGGACTGCCCGGTGGAGGTGGTCTCGCTGCCCTGCGAGGGGGCGCTCGCCACCCGCTACGGCGCGGGCCTCTTCCTCGTACGCCCGGACCAGCACCTGGCCGCGAGCTGGTCTGCCGGCCCCGGCGCGAGTGCTGCCGACATCGCCGCGGCCCGCGAGGCCGCCCTCGGCACCGCCGCCCGGAGGGAGGTCGCATGATGGACCCGCGCAGCTACAACCTCGGGCTCGAGGGCGACGCGATCTATGCCGAGCTCATCGCCCTGCACGAGGGCCTCTCGGACGAGGAGAGTGCCGCGCTCAACGCGCGCCTCGTGCTCGTGCTCGCCAATGCCCTCGGCGCGCCCGAGGAGATCCGCCTTGCCTTTGCCGTCGCGGCAGGGGCGCCCGGGGAGGCACCGGCCGCGTCCCGCAAGGGCTGAGCCTTTCCCGCTGCCTGCACATGGGGCGCGTCCGGCTGCCGGGCCGCCCTCAACGCCCGACAAGAATCTAGGGAGCTACAACATGAAGAGCCTGTTCTCGGCCGCGCTCGGCGCCGCCGTCCTCGCCTCCGCCCTCCTCGGCGGCTCCGGCCGCGCAGCCCTTGCCGACACCGAGCTGGTGCTGTCGAGCTGGCTGCCGCCGCGCCATCCGCTGGTGGTGAACGCCATCCGCCCCTGGGCGAAGGAAGTCGAGGAGGTGACCGACGGCCGCGTCTCGGTCCGCGTGCTCACCAAGCCGCTCGGCGCCCCGCCGGCGCATTTCGACATGGCGGCCGAAGGGGTGGCCGACATCACCTACGGCCTGCACAGCTTCACCACCGATGACCGGTTCGAGCGCTCGCGCATCGGCCAGTTCTCCTTCCTCGGCGACAGCGCGGAGGCCGCCTCCAAGGCCTTCTGGCAGGTCTACACCGAGGATCTCGACGCCGCCTCCGAGCACGAGGGCGTGCACCTGCTCGGCCTCTTCATGCACGGGCCGGGCCTCCTGCACCGCAACGGCCCCGAGATCACCGCGCCGGCCGATCTCTCCGGCCTCAAGATCCGCACGCCCGGCGGCTACATCGCCGACCTGCTGCGCGACCTGGGCGCCAACACGCTGTTCATGTCCTCCCCGGAGGTCTACGAGAAGCTCTCCCGCGGGGTGATCGACGGTGTCGCCTTCACCTACGAGGCGCTCACCGCCTTCAACCTCACCGATTACGTGAAATCCTCCATGCGGGTGCCCGGCGGCATCTACAACACCACCTGGTTCCTGGTGATGAACGAGGGCGCCTGGGAGAAGATCTCCCCCGAGGACCAGGCCGCGATCGACAAGATCTCCGGCCTCGCCTTCGCCGAACTGGCCGGCAAGGCGTGGGACGGCGCCGATGACGCGGCCAAGGAGAAGATCTCCGCCGCCGGCATCGATGTCTACGAGGCCTCGCCCGAGATGGTCGACGCCATCAAGGCCGCCGCGGGCAAGTACGAGGGCGAATGGGACGCCTCGCTCAAGGAGCAGGGCTTCGACGGCGCCGCCGCCCTCAAGCGCATGCGTGAGCTCACCGGGGTCGGTGGATGAGCTTCATCGACCGCGGCGCGGCGGGGGCCCTGATGCGGGTCCTCGCCATCGCCTCCACGCTGCTGATCCTCGCGCTCACCGCCGTCACCTGTGTCGACGTGGTGGGCCGCTACTGGTTCAACACCCCGCTCGCCGGGGCCTTCGAGCTCACCGAGCTTCTCCTCGGCGCCCTCGTCTTCGCCGCCCTGCCGCTCTGCACCCGTGACGGCGGGCATGTGGAGGTGGACCTGTTGGGGATGATGCTGGGCCCGCGCGGGGCCGGGCTGCTCACCGCCTTCGGCAACCTCTTCGCGGCCCTCGTGCTCGCGGTCTTCGCTTGGCGCCTCGGGGTGGAGGCGCTGCGGCTTGGGGCCGACGGCGCGGTGACCAATGCGCTGCGCCTGCCCATGGCGCCGGTGGCCTGGTTTGCCGCCTTCGGCTGCCTGCTCTCGGCCGCCGCGGCCGTGGCGCGGGCCTGCGGCGCGATGTCCCCCAAGGGAGCGACTGAATGACTGAATCCCTCGTGGGCTTCGCGATCCTGCTGGCCCTGATCTTCGCCCGCGTGCCCATCGCCTTCGCGATGTCGGCGGTGGGGGTGGCCGGTTTCGGCTACATGCGCGGCTGGGACCCCGCCTTCTCCATGCTCGGGCGCACGGTGTTCGAGACGGCGCTGAACTACTCGCTCTCGGTCATCCCGCTGTTCATCTTCATGGGCAACGTGCTGGCCCGCTCGGGCTTCGCGCAGGGGCTCTATGCCGCCGCCTACCGGCTGATCGGGCGGCTGCCCGGCGGGCTCGCGGTGGCGGCCGTGCTCTCCTGCGGCGGGTTCTCGGCGGTGAGCGGCTCCTCGCTTGCCACGGCGGCCACCATGTCGAAGGTCGCCATGCCCTCGATGCGCCGCTTCGGCTACGACGACGGCCTCGCCACCGGCGCCATCGCCGCGGGCGGCACGCTGGGCATCCTCATCCCGCCCTCGGTAATCCTGATCCTCTACGGCATCCTCACCGAGAGCGACATCGGCAAGCTGTTCATCGCCGGGATGATCCCCGGGCTGCTCGGCATCGCGCTCTACGTGGCGGCGGTGTTCGTCACCGTGCTCATCAAGCCCTCGCTGGCACCGAAAGCCACCGGCGCGCCCATCGCCCTCACCGGGGCGGACCTGATGGGCGTGCTCGCGGTGGTGGTGCTCTTCGCCGTCATCATGGTGGGGATCTACGGCGGGTTCTTCACCCCCATCGAGGCGGCGGGCATCGGCGCGGGCGTCTCGCTGGTGATCGGCTTCGCGATGCGCCGGCTCACCTGGGCGGCCCTGCGCGCCGCCTTCATCGAGACGGCCGGCGCGAGTGCCATGATCTTCGCGGTCATCATCGGCGCCGAGGTGTTTTCCAACTTCGTGAACTTCGCCGGCCTGCCGGACGCGCTGTCGGACTACATCTACGACACCGGCTACTCCGCCTGGACCGTGATGGTGGTGATCCTGGTGATCTACCTCCTGCTCGGCTGCGTGCTGGAGAGCCTGTCGATGATCCTGCTCACCGTGCCGGTGTTCTACCCGCTGCTCTACACGATGGATTTCGGCGACAGCGTGCTGGCCGACCCCAACCTCTCGGTGATCTGGTTCGGCATCGTGGTGGTGGTGGCGACCGAGATCAGCCTCATCACGCCGCCGGTGGGCATGAATGTCTTCGTGCTGAAGGGGGTGCTGAAAGAGGTGCCGCTCACCACCATCTTCCGCGGCGTGCTGCCGTTCTGGGTGGCGGATATCGTGCGGATCCTGCTGATCACCTTCCTGCCGGTGATCTCGCTCTGGCTCATCATGTAGCGGCCGGGCCGGGGGCCGCGCGCCCCCGGTCCGCCGGGCTCACTTGCGCCCCAGCGCCGTCTCGCGCAGCTCCGAGACGGCGTTTGCATGCGCGTCGAACCCCTCGTATTCCGCGAAGCGCTTCGCCCAGGGGGCGAGCGTGGCATAGCCCTTCGGGGTCACGTGGCCCACGGAGATGCGCTTGAGATAGTCATGCACCCCGAGCGGCGAATGGGTGCGGGCGGCGAAATTCGTCGGCAGCACCGCGTTCGGGCCCAGCACGAAATTCCCCAGCGCGATGGGCGTGTTCTCGCCCAGCAGGATCTCGCCGGCGTTGCGCAGCTGGCCGAGGTAGCCGTAGGGGTCTTCGGAATGCACCACCAGGTGCTCGGGCGCGTAGTCGTTCACCCAAGAGATGGCCTCCTCCATGGTGTCCGTCAGCAGGATGCCGCCGCGCGGGCCGCAGAGCACCTTTTGCGAGAACTCCACCCGCTGTTCGCCCATCCGGGCCCAGTAGCCGGGCAGGGCGGCGCGGGCGGCCTCGGCCACCTCCTCGGAGCAGGTCACCAGCCATGACGAGCTGTCCGGCCCGTGCTCGGCCTCGTTGAGCAGGTCGAGCGCGCAGGCCGCACCATTGGCCGTGTGGTCGGCGAGCACGATGGCCTCCGAGGGGCCGGCGGGCGTGCCGGGGTCGAGCCGGCCGGAGAGCAGGCTCTTCGCCGCCACCACCCAGGGGCTGCCGGGCCCGACGATCTTGAGGCAGCGCGGCACGGTCTCGGTGCCGTAGGCCACGGCGGCCACGCCCTGCGCGCCGCCGGCCTTGTACACCTGCTCGACGCCCGCGATGCGCGCGGCCACGAGCGTGGCGGCGTCCACCTTCCCGTCCGGCCCCGGCGGGGTGATGATCACCGGGTTGGGCACGCCCGCCACCACCGCCGGAATGGCGGTCATCATCACCACGGAGGGGAACGAGCCCTTGCCGCGCGGCACGTAGCAGGCCACCGAGTCGATCGGCACCACCCGGTCCCCGGCCCAGACGCCGGGGTGCATCTCCTTCATCCACATCTCCTCGGGCATCTGGGCCTCGTGGAAGCGGCGGACATTGTCGCAGGCGAATTCCAGCAGCTCGATCATCTTCGGGTCGAGGGCGTCGAAGGCGGCGTCGAAATCGGCCTTCGTGGCGGCGATGGCATTCGCCTCCACCGGAGCGCGGTCAAGCTCGCGCGCGAAGCGGGCGAGGGCGATGTCGCCTTGCGTCCGCACCGCCTCGATGATCGGGCGCACCTTGTCGATGAACGGGGTGAGGTCGGATTCCGCCCGGCCCATCAGGGCGCGGCGGCCGGCGTCGTCGATCTCGGAGAGGCGGTGGAAGGAGACGTCTGTCATGGCGCGGCTCATTTCGACTTGAGGAAGATCTCGAGCCCGACGAGCCGGTCCAGTACCCAGATCGCGGCGAGTGCCACCACGATGTAGACGACCGACACCGCGGCGAGATCCGGGGTGATGACATTGCGGATGGAATTGTAGATCTGCACCGGCAGGGTGACGGTGCGGCTGTCGGTGAGGAACAGGCTCACGAGGAACTCGTTGAAGGCGAGGATGAACATCAGCAGCGCCCCGGTGATCACCCCCGGCATCACCGCCGGCAGGGTGACGGTGAGGAACACGGTGACGGGCGGCGCGCCGCAGTTCATCGCGGCATTCTCCAGCTCGGGGTCGAGCGCGTTCACCGCCGAGGAAACCGCCCAGATCATGAAGGGCAGGTTGATCAGGCACAGCGCCACGCCCACCGGCCAGAGCTGGCCGAGCACCCGCGCCTCGCCGAAGAGCATCATCATCGAGATGCCCGACACCACCAGCGGAATGGTGAAGGGCAGCAGCAGGTACACCTGGATGGTGCGGGCAAACCGCATCCGCCGCCGCGCCAGAGCGAGCGCCGCCAGCGTGCCCACCGGGATGGCGATCAGGGTGCAGAGCGCCGAGACGTAAGCCGTGCGGCCGAGGGCGGCGCGGAAGCCGCCCAGGTCCCACAGCGCGCGGTACCAGCGCAGCGACAGGCCCTCGGGCGGGAAGCGGATGATGTCGCCGGAGGTGAAGGAGGCGCCGATGATCACCAGCGTGGGCAGCGCCAGCGTCACCAGCACCAGGATGACCATGCTCCACAGCACCCAGGCCTTGCCGCGCGCGCTTCTCATGACCCGCTCCTGAGGCCCAGCGTGCCGGTGCCCGCCACGCGGAACACCAGCGCGACGATGAGGCTGCCCACCGCCACCAGCACCGCGGCGAGGGCGGAGGCGAGGCCGGGGTTCGAGAGCTGGAAGAACATGTCGTATATCGTGCTGGCGATGAAGTCGTTGGTGCCGCCGCCGAGGATCTCGGGCATGGCGAAATCGGTGAGGGTGAGGGTGAAGACCACCACCGAGGCGCCGACGAGCCCGGGCTTCGCCATCGGGATCACGATGTGGCGGAAGGTGCGCAGCCAGTCCGCCCCGAGGGATTCGGAGGCGAGCTCCACCTCCTCGTGGATGGCGGTGAGCGCGGGGGCCAGCATCAGCACCGCGAAGGGCAGCATGTATTGCACCAGCCCGAAGATCACCGCGGGGTAGGTGTAGATCAGCGTGGCGGCGGGCAGGCCCAGCCCCTCCAGCGCCTGGTTGATGAGCCCCTGCTTGCCCAGGATGATCAGCCAGCCGTAGGCCCGCACCACCTGGCCGATGAAGAAGGGCAGGAACAGCGACACCAGCAGCAGCTTGCGCAGCGCGCCCGAGCGGGTGCGCACCATCACGTAGGCGTAGGGGAAGGCGAAGACGAGGGTGATCGCGGTCACCAGCACCGCCGCGAGCAGGCTGCGCCAGAGCACCAGCAGATAGACCGGGCGGTCGAGGAAGGCGGCGTAATTGCCCAGCGAGTATTCCTCGCGCAGCCGGTAGGTGGCGGGGTTGAGCTCGTGCAGGCTGTCGGAGATGACATAGCCCAGCCCGATCAGCAGGATGCCCACCAGCAAGAGCGCGGGCGCGAGGAAGGCCCAGGGCGTGGCCCGGCGGAAGGCTGCGGGCCAGAGCGCCGCGGCCACGGCCTCGATGCGGTCCATCACCCGCCAGCGCAGCGGCAGGCGGTGGGCGGGGGCAGGGGGGCGCGGGGCGTCGGCGGTCATTTCTTACCTCGTCGGGGCCCCGGCGCGGGGGCCGGGGCGCCGGGATGCGGGGTGGCCGGCCGGGTGGGGCCGGCCGGCGCGCGCGGGCTCAGCCCTGGAAGATCTCGTTGAACTTCTCGAACCAGATCGGCTGGTTTTCCACCAGCACCGGCGAGGGGATGCTCACGAGCTTCGCGAAATCCGCCTCGGTGGTGGGGTAGGAGGGGTCTCCCGCGAGGTCGGCCGGCGGCTCGATGCCGGGGAAGACCGGCGGCAGGCCGAGGGCGGAGCACCATTTCTCCTGCGCCTCCCGCGACAGCGCGAAGTTGACGAATTCCTTCGCCCAGTACTCCTCGTTGGTCGGCAGGCCCTTCGGGATCCACAGCCCGTCGGTGTCGACCTTGCAGCCCTCCTGCGGCACGGTCCAGGCCACGTCGATGCCGTTCTGCTTCGCCGCGCGGGCGTTCACCGAGATGGTGCAGGCCACGTCGATCTCGCCGTTCTGGAACCAGTTGGTGAAATCGGCATCCTCGCCCAGCAGGGGCTCGTTGATGCGGAGCTTCTCGTAGAAGTCCCAGCCCGGCTGCATGTTGCCGGGGATGTCCGCCACCGTGCCGCCGCCGGCGATCACCGAGATCGGGTTGAAGCCGATGCCGTCGTCGTAGAGCGCGATGCGGCCCCTGAACTTCGGGTCGATCAACACGTTCCAGGAGGTGGGGGCGCCGTCGGGGAAGGCCTCGGGGCGATAGGCGCAGACATAGACATAGGCGTAGGTGTTCACGATCGGGTAGCCGTCGAGCCCCACCGGCTTGGCGAGCGGCAGCAGGCCCTCGAGGTTGGAGAGGTCCGAGAGGTCGACCGTGACGCCGCGCAGGGCGGAGATGGTGGCGTTGGTGGTGGTGTCCCAGTTCACGTGGATCGGCGGGATGCGGCCCTGGTCCACCGCGGCCCAGATCTTCGGCTTGATCTCGTTGTCCTCGGTGAAATCGTAGCGCACGGGGATGCCGGTGGCGGCGGTGAACGGGTCGCCCACGCCCTCCTTCAGCGCGTCGCCCCAGGCGCCGCCCCAGGCGCGGACGATCAGCTCGGCGGGCTTTTCCTGCGCGCGCAGGATGCCGGGGGCCGCGAGCACGGCGGCAGCGGCGGCGCTGCCCTGCAGGAAGCGGCGGCGCGGCAGGGCGAGGCGGGTGAGGTCTGTCATGATGCGGGTCCTGTTTCCTGTCGGGTGGCGTTTTCTGTGGTTTCTTTCGGGAATACGAAGAGGTCGCGCGCGTTCCAGCCCAGCAGGACACGCGCGCCGACCTCGTGTTCGGCATGGGTGGCGGGGTCGTGGTCGAAGACCATGAGCGTGAGATTGCCCAGGGGCGGCACGCGCACCTCGTAGACCAGCCGGTCGCCCTCGAAGATGCGCCGCTCGACGAGGCCGCCGATGGTGGTCTCCGGCCGCGGCGCGCCGGGGGCGACCACGCGCACCTGCTCGGCGCGCAAGCCGCAGTCCACCGCCGTGCCGGGCGCGAGGCCGCCGGCGGGCAGGCGGGCGGGCAGGCGCACGTCGCCCACGATGATCTCGCCGATGCCCTCCGGCGCCTCGGCCACCATGCCGGGGAAGACCGTGGTCATGCCGATGAAACTCGCCACGAAGCGATTCGAGGGCTGGCGGTAGACCGCCGCCGGCGTGTCGGCCTGCTGGATGCGGCCCGCGTCCATCACCACCACCCGGTCCGACATCACCAGCGCCTCGCGCTGGTCATGGGTCACGTTGATGGTGGTGACGCCGAGCTCCTGCTGGATGCGGCGGAACTCGAGCTGCATCTCCTCGCGCAGCTTGCGGTCGAGCGCGGAGAGCGGCTCGTCGAGCAGCAGCAGGTCGGGGCTGAAGGAGAGCGCGCGCGCGATGGCCACGCGCTGCTGCTGGCCGCCGGACATCTCGTGCGGGCGGCGGCTGCCGAAGCCCTTGAGGCGCACCAGCTCGAGGTAGCGCTCCACCCGCTCGGGGATCTCCGCGGGGTCGAAGCGGCGCATCTTCAGCGGGTAGGCCACGTTCTCCGCCGCGGTCATGTGCGGGAAGAGGGCGAGGCGCTGGAACACCATGCCGATGGAGCGGCGGAAGGGCGGCACGGCGTCGATCGCCTGGCCGTTGATCAGGATGCGCCCCGCGCTCGGCCGGTCGAAGCCCGCGATCATGCGCAGGAGCGTGGTCTTGCCGCAGCCGGAGGGGCCGAGGATGGTGAGGAACTCGCCGCGCTCCAGCCGCGCGGAGGCCTCGCGCACCGCGGCCGTGTCGCCGAAGCGGCGGGTGACGTTGTCGAGTTCGACCATCGGCGTCATGGATGCACCCTTCTGCGCGTTCATCGTGAGGCCCGCCCGCATGCCGGGCCCCGCGGCCGCCCGGCGGCCGCAGCACGCACACCCTTCCGCAGTGCGGCGGAAGTCCCCTTGCCCGGGGCGCGAGCTTTGCACCGGCTCCATAGCCTGTCAACGGATGTATATACAAGGTCTGTGCCGCGCTGCGTCATGCGCCGCCCCGGCCGGTGAAATCGGCGGGGCGCACCCGCACCTGCACGCGGTAGCGCGCGCCCGGCTGCGAGAACCAGCCCAGCGTGACCGTGCGCTCGCCCACCCAGGTGCGCCTGCGGATGCGCAGCACCGGCGCGCCGGGGGCGAGGCCGAGGTCCCGCTGCTCGCCCGCGTCGGCCAGCCGCGCCTCCACGATGTGCTCGAGCTCGGAGACCGGGGCGAAGCGCTGCAGGTAATCGGCCATCGGCTCGGCGGAGAAATCCACCTCCAGCAGGTCGGGGGCGAAATCGGCGCGCACGAAGCGCCGCTCGATCTGCAGCGGAACGCCGTCCTCGTGATGCACGAGATGCACGTGCAGCAGCTCCTCGCCGGGCGAGAGGCCGAGCAGGGCCGCTTCCTCGCCGGCGCGGCGGCGCTCGGCCACCACGGTGCGGCAGGTGTGCCGGCCGCCGCGCTCGGCGATGGTGGCGCGGATGTCGCGCACCTCGGCGAGCGAGGGCAGGGCGCGCGCCTCGGCCACGAAGGAGCCCACGCCCTGCGTGCGGGTCACCAGCCCGTCGCGCGCGAGCTCGCGCAGCGCGCGGTTCACCGTCATCCGCGACACCGAGAGCGCCTCCACCAGCGCGTGCTCGGAGGGCAGGCGGCTGCCCGGCGGGTAGAGGCCGGAGGAGATGCCGGCGGTGATATGCGCCTTCACCGCCGCGTATCGGGTGCCGCCGGACATGCTCAGATCGAGGCCATGTAGCCGCCGTCGACGAACAGGATCTGCCCGGTGACATAGGCCGCCGCGTCGGAGGCGAGGAACACGCAAGTGCCCGCCACGTCCTCCAGCGCGCCGAAGCGGCCCATGGGGATCTTCGGCAGCATCCCCTCGCGCCAGGCGTCGTCGCGGTAGAAGGGCTCGGTGAGCTCGGTGCGGAAATAGCCCGGTCCGATGGCGTTCACCCTGATGCCCAGCGGCGCCCATTCGGTCGCAAGTGCGCGGGTCATGCCCAGCAGGCCGCTCTTGGAGGCGGTGTAGGCGGTGGCGGTGGGCACGCCCACGGCGGAGGTGAGCGAGCCGGTGTTCACGATGGCGCCCGGCCGGCCGGCGCGGGCGCGGGCGAAGCGCTGCGCGGTGAAGAAGGCGCCCTTGAGGTTGGTGTCGAGGATGCGGTCCCACAGCGCCTCGTCCACGTCGAGCGAGGGGCAGACCTGCTCGGTGCCGGCGTTGTTGACCAGGATGTCGGGGGCAAGCCCCGCCTCCGCCAGCCCGGCGAAGAGCGCCTCGATGCTGGGCAGCGCGGCGGCATCGGCCGCGAAGCGGTGGCAGCGCCGGCCGAGCGCCTCCACCTCCGCCGCCGTCTCTTCCAGCGATGCGGTGTCGCGCGCCACCGCGATCACGTCGGCCCCCGCGGCCGCGAGCCCGGCCGCCATCACCCGCCCCAGCCCGCGGCTCGCGCCGGTGACGAGGGCGAGGCGGCCGGTGAGCGAGAAGGGTGTGGACATGGGGCGTCTCCGGTGGTCGGCAGGGGCGGGTCAGCGGGGGCGGGCGGCGGCGAAGAACCGGGTGAAATCATCCTCGGCGCCGGGCGTGGCCGGGGCCTGCGCCGCGCGCACCGCCTGGGCGAAGCCGATGAGCGAGCTGGTGGGGTTGTGCGACGAGCCCTCGCCCGGCAGCAGGTTCATCACCAGCGTCGGGCAGGCGAAGAGCGCCATGCGCACCTGCGCCTCCCAGTCCTCCGCCAGCGCGCCGCGGCGCGCGAGCCCGGTGAGGAGCGGGCGCCAGAAGCGCTCGGCCTTGGAGGCGAGGAAGGCCCGGCGCAGGGGCGAGAGCGCGTGCCCGGTCTCCACCACGATGCGCCCGCCCTCCAGCCGCGCGGTGGCGCGGGTGCGGGCGGCGCAGACGTCCGGCTCGTAGAGCCAGAACGGGTGGGCGAAGATGTTGTGGAACGTGGCCTTCACCTCGGCCAGCAGGGCGGGGACCGCGGCATTGGCGAAGGCGGGGTCGAACAGGCTCAGGTGCGCCGGCGCCCCCGGGGCCGCGGGGTGGAACCAGACATTCGCGTTATGCGCGTCGCCATGGGCGGGAAACACCGGGCCGGGGGTGAAGCGCGCCGGCGCCAGCCGGGCGATGGCGGTGGCGAACAGCTCCGCCAGCGGCGTGTCGTAGTCCACCCCGTCGATGCGCCAGGGCAGGGTGGCGAGCGTGTCGAACGGCGCCTCGAGCCCGTGCCAGCGCACCTGGGCGCCGAGGTAGAACCGCGCCACCCGGCCGCCGGGCGTGACGTCTCCCGGCCGGTCCACCAGGCGGTTGTAGAAGAGCTGGTGCAGGGGCTGGGCGGCGGTCTCGGCCCGGGCGTCGTCATGCAGGTGGCGCAGGGCGATTTCGGCGAAGGCGCTGTCGGCGGCCTGCTGGGCGGCGATGACATCGGCCTCCGCGCTCTCGGCCTCGCCCTTCTCGATGGCCGAGCAGAGGTCGGAGAGGCGGGGGACCTCCATGCGCTCGTAGACCAGGATCTGCCGGCCCGGCCGGGTCTCGGCAAACACCGGCCGGGTGACCGGGTAGCCCGCCTCGGCCAGCACCTTCGCGTTGTAATACTCGGAGACGCCCTCCTCCTCGCCCTCTTCCTGGTGGAACTTGAAGAAGAAGGCGCGGGCGCCGCCGTCGGTGAAGAAGCCGTTCACCGAGTTCAGGCTGTAGCGGTCGGCGTTGATGGCGAGCGCCTGCGGGGCGATGCCGGTCACCTCCGCGATGAGGCCGCCGAGCAGGGCGAGCGCGCGCGGCTGGTCGCCCGCGGCGATGGCGGCGCGGATGGCAGCGGTGCCGCTCATGCGCGGCGGCCGGGAAGCAGGCAGCGGGTAGGGCGGGGCAACGGGACATCCTCCGGGCGCGCGACAGGCCCCCGCGGGGGCCCGCGGAGCGGCTCAAGGATTGGATGTATAGACAAGTGGTGTCAACCCGCCGGGGCCCGCGCCGCGGTCAGGCCGCGGTCGTCACCGGGTAGCCGAGGCTGCGGAAGTCCGGCGCCATCACGTGGTTGATGATCTCGAGGCTCTCCGGGGCGTAGACGCCGAGGTCGAAGGTCCGGCGCCTGCGCCTGAGCTCGTGCGGCACCGCCTCGAGCGGGGGCAGGCCGAGGAACTGCATCAGGCGGGCCACCTCGGCCTCGTATTCCTCGAAGCGGCCGATGAAATCCGGCGCGCGGCCGGGGATCTCGAAGAAGGAGACCTGCGGTTTCATGCCCCAGTGCCGGGTCTGCGGCCGGGCCTGTTCCTCGGCGATGAAGCGGCAGAAATCGTCGAGCCCGCCGCCGGGGAAGCGGGCGGTGAAGGCGGCCCGGCCCTCGCTGCCCCCGCTGGTGTAGAAGCTCCTCCAGATGCTGTGCACCCAGGAATAGGGGTCGCGCACGAAGGTCACGATGCGGTAGCCGGAGAGGTCGCCCAGCCCGTGGCGCCGCAGCGCCGGCAGGGCGGGGGCGAGCTTGGCGTGCTGGCCGTTGCGGAAATGCCAGCTGCCCTGCCAGCCCAGCCCCTCGTGCCGCGGGTTCCCGGGGTGCAGGTCGGCCGAGACGAAGGGCAGCAGCGCGCGGGTGAGCGAGGTGCCCCCGGTCTTGTAGATGTGGACGAACACGAACTTCTTCTCGCGCGAGATCATCATACCGGGGCTCCGTTCCGATTGCGGCCCAACTGCGAGCGGCGGCGGCGCGCCATGCGCGCCCTGGTGCCGCGGTGCCCGCCCGCACCGCCGGCCGGGCGGCTGCCCCCGCGGGGTGCGCGGCGGCGGGCCGTCACGCCCGGGCGCGCGGCGGCGCCATCATGCCCGGAACGGGCCGCGGTTCCAAGAGCGGGGGTGGGGGAGGGGTTCGGGCCGCGCGCGGCCCCCCGGGGGGAAGGGGGCCGCGGGCCGGCGGTCAGCTGCCGCGGGGCAGCCGGTAGGCGATGATCGCGTCGCCCGCCTTCGTGCCGGTGGAGCCGTGCCCACCGGCGACGACGACGAGATACTGCCGCCCGTCGCTGCCGAGATAGGTGGAGGGCGTCGCCTGGCCGCCGGCCGGCAGGCGGGCGCGCCACAGTTCCTCCCCGGTCTGCAGGTCGTAGCCGCGCACGTAATAGTCCATCGTGCCGGAGAGGAAGGCGACCCCGCCCCGGGTCACGATCGGGCCGCCGATGCCGGGCACGCCCATCTCGAAGGGCAGGGGCAGGGGCGAGAGATCGCGCACCGTGCCGTTGCGATGCTGCCAGACCGTCTCGCCGGTGGTGAGGTCGACCCCGGCCACGTAGCCCCAGGGCGGCTGCTGGCAGGGCAGGCCGAGGGGCGAGGTGAAGGCGCCCATCCGCGAGGCGTAGCGGGCACCGAAATTCTCGTTGAACACCGGGTCGCCGTCCTCGGTCACCACCCGGGTGGTGTCGTCGGGCCGCTCGATGAGCTGCGAGGTGAAGGCGAGGTAGACCGGCATGGCGAACATCACCTGGCGCTCGGGGTCCACCGCCACGCCGCCCCAGTTGAAGGTGCCGAAATTGCCGGGGTAGACGATGGAGCCCTCGCGGCTCGGCGGCGTGAAGCGGCCCTCGTAGCGCAGCTGGCGGAAGCGGATGCGGCACCAGAGCTGGTCGACGGGCGTGGCGCCCCACATGTCGGCCTCGGTGAGCGCCGGCGGGTTGAAGCTCACGGCCGAGACGGGCTGGGTGGGGGCGGTGAAATCGCCCTCCACCGCGCCCTGCGGGGCGGGCACCTCCTCCACCGGCAGCACCGGCTCGCCGGTCTCGCGGTTGAGCACGAAGATCTCGCCGTGCTTGGTGGCCTGCACCAGCGCCGGCACGGTCTCGCCGTCGATGGTGAGGTCGATGAGGCCGGGCTGGGCCGGCACGTCCATGTCCCAGATGTCGTGGTGCACGGTCTGGTAGACCCAGCGCACCTCCCCGGTCCGGGCGTCGAGCGCCGTGACGGAGGCGGAGAAGCGCTCCACCTCCTCCGAGCGGTTGCCGCCGAACTGGTCGGGGCTCTCGTTGCCCATCGGCACGTAGATCAGCCCCAGCTCGGGGTCGTAGGCGGACACGCTCCAGGAGTTCGGCGCGTTCGGGGAGTAGGTCTCGCCGTCTGCGATGGGGGCGGTCGCGTCGGGGTTCTTCGAATCGAAGTTCCACACCAGCTCGCCCGTATGCACGTCGAAGGCGCGGATCACGCCGGAAGGCGAGGTGGCCGAGGCGTTGTCGTTCACCGTGCCGCCCACCACCACCAGGCGGTCGGTCACCACCGGGGGCGAGGTGGAATAGGCCGAGCCGGGGGTGACGTTGGGCATGTTGGCCCAGAGGTTCACCGTGCCGTCCGCCCCGCCGAAGCCGGGGCAGACCTGCCCGGTCTGCGCGCTGATCGAGATCAGCCGGCCGTCGGGGGTGGGCACGAAGAGCCGCCGCACGCAGGCGGCGTCGCTGCCCGGGGTGCCCGGGCGGTCACGCGTCACCTGCGGGTTGGGGTCGCCGGGCCGGGCGTTCCCGGTCACCACGTTCTGCGGCACGCCGGCGGCCTCGGTGGTCACCGCGGTGCCGCTCTGCTCCAGCGGGGCGGTGGTGTCCTGCGCGGTATCGGTCCCGGCGGCGGCTTCTCCGGCGGCGTCGCCCGAGGTTTCCCCGGCGGTCTCGCCCGCGGCCTCGCCCGTGCCGTCAGCGGCAGCGGCAGCGGCGGCGGGGGCGGGGGCGGGGTTTCGGCTGCCGTCGAAATAGGACACGCCGCGGCAGGTCATGTGCTGCGTGGTCTGGCGCGGCGGCTGCTGCAGCTCGGGGTCGAAGCGCCATTTCTCCTCGCCCGTCTCGGGGTCGAGCGCGATCACGGTGGCGAAGGGCGTGCAGATGTACATGGTGCCGCCCACCACCAGCGGGGTGACCTCGTAGGTGGTCTCCACCGGGTCGTCGGCGTCGCGCTGCTCGCCGGTGTTGTAGGTCCAGGCCTCCTCCAGGTCGGCCACGTTCGCCGGGGTGATCTGGTCGAGCGGCGAGTAGCGCCGGCCGTAGGGGGTGCGCCCGTAGGAGTGCCATTCGCCGTCCGGCACGCCGGCGGTCTGCAGGGCGGCGCCGGCGGCCATCCGCTCGTCGGGGAAGGCGCCGGGGGTGTCATGCGGGTTGCGGCTCACGGCGTAGCCGGCCACGCCGGCGCAGATCAGCAGCGCGAGCCCGAGCAGCCCGCCCGCGGCACCCTGGCCCGAGCGCGCCTCCCTGCCCCGCCCGGCGAGGCGCAGCGCGATCGCGGGCGCCAGCATCAGGATGCCGAAGACCACCAGCAGCGCGCCGCGCGGCGCCAGCGCCCACCAGTCGAACCCCGCCTCCGCGACCGACCAGGCCAGCGTGCCGAGCAGCGCCAGCGCGTAGAGCGCGAGGGCCGAGGGCTCGCGCGCCATGAACAGCCCGCCCGAAAGCGCCAGCACCACGCCCAGCGGAATGTAGAACCACGACCCGCCGAGCCAGGCGAGCCAGGCTCCGCCGAGCGCGAGGGCTATGCCCAGCAGCAGGACAAGGAGGGCGACGATGAAGCGGTACATGATGCGATCCCCTGGCAGTGGTGAGGGCGCGGCGCGCGGCCTGGCGCGCGGCCCTCTGCCAGTTCAGGTGTGGCAAGGGGCCGGCATGTCCAGCACATCGGCGGATTTCCGCGCAGGCCGCCGCCGCCCGGCCGGGGGCGCGCGCCCTCAGGCCGGGGCCGGGTGGCGGCGGGCGTCCGCCAGCGTCACCGCCCACACGCCCAGCCCGCCGAGCGCGAGGCAGGCTCCCACCCAGCCGATCGAGGGCCAGCCGAGCCCGCCGGCGATGGCGAGCCCGCCCAGCCAGGGGCCGAGCGCGTTGGCGATGTTGAAGGCGGAGTGGTTGAGGGCGGCGGCGAGGGTCTGGGCGTCGGCCGCCACGCTCATCAGCCGCGCCTGCAGCATGGTCGACAGCCCGCCGCCGCAGCCGATCACGAAGATCACCGGCGCCATGGCCCAGACCGAGCCGGCCACGGCCGAGAAGGTGAGCAGGGCGGCGGCGTTCACCACGAGGGTGATGGCGATGGAGGGCATCATCGCCCGGTCGGCGGCGCGGGCGCAGATCACCGTGCCCACGGTCATCCCCAGCCCGAAGAGCGACAGCATCACCGGCAGCGCCAGCGGCGCGGCATGGGTGTACTCGATGAGGGTGGAGCCGAGATAGGTGTAGACGGTGAACATGCCGCCGAAGCCCACCGCCCCGATGCCGAGCGTGAGCCAGACCTGCCGGCGGCCGAGGGCGCCAAGCTCGCGCAGCGGGCTCGCCCCCTGCTGCGGCCGGTCGTGCGGCGCGAAGATGGCGATCAGCGTGGCGGTGAGCGCCGCCAGCACCGCGACGATCAGGAAGCCCGAGCGCCAGCCCAGCACCTGCCCGATGGCATTGGCCAGCGGCACCCCCACCGTGGTGGCGATGGTGAGCCCGAGGATCACCCGCCCCACCGCCTGCGCTCGCTTGCCCGGTGGCACCAGCGATGCCGCGAGCAGCGCCGCCACGCCGAAATACGCCCCGTGCGGCAGGCCGGAGAGGAAGCGGAACGCCACCAGCATCGGGTAGCTCGGCGCCAGCGCGCTCAGCCCGTTGGCCAGCGCGAAGAGCACCATGAGCCCGATCAGCAGCACCCGGCGCGAGAGCTTCGCCGCCAGCACCGCGATGACCGGCGCCCCCACGCAGACGCCGAGCGCATAGGCGCTGATGGCGGTGCCGGCGGCGGGCTCGTCGATGCCGAAGTCGCGGGCATAGAAGGGCAGCAGGCTCATGGCGGCGAACTCGGTGGTGCCGATGGCGAAGCCTCCCACCGCGAGCGCGAGGGTGAGCAGGAGAGGGTGTGCCGCAGCGGCGGCGGGGCTGGTGTCGGTCATGCTTCGGTATCCGTGGGCCATGGGTGCGCGCCCGGGCCGGCGGCCGCCTTTCGTGCCTGCAAACGCCCCCGGGCCCGGGGGCGGGCGGCGGGGCGTGGCTCTGTCGGGGTCGTCACGCGCGCGGGGAACAGCGGGTGGGCACGGGGAAGATGCAGCGCATTCCACCGAGGTTCAAGGCTTATCCTGCACTGCGGCAAGAGCTTGTGCGGACGGGCTTTTCCGCCGCCGCGCACGCATCCGTGATCGGGCGTCCGCCCCGCGGCGGGGAACGCGCCGCCCCCGGCCCGTGTTGGTGTGCCAGAGCAAAGGAGGAAGACCGATGGCAGATCTCGAACGCATCAAGGCAGACCCGCAGGCCGGATTCTGGAGCCAGCTCGGCGAGAGCCGTGCCGTGATGCTCGGCACGCCGGACGCCACGCATCACATGCAGCCGATGACCCCGATGCCCGCACCCGAGGAGGGCGCGATCTGGTTCTTCGCCAGCCGCGACTCCGACATCGTCCGCCAGTCGCAGGACGGCGGCCGGGTGCACATGTGCCTGATGGGCGAGGGCGCGGACTATTACGCCTGTGTCGACGGCAAGCTGGAGGAGGCCTCCTCCCCCGAGCACGTGGAGCGCTTCTGGTCGCCGGCGGTTGAGGCCTGGTACCCGGAGGGCAAATCCGACCCCGACCTCACCCTGCTGCGCCTGCGCCCCGAGCACGGCCGCGCCTGGGCCAGCACCGCGAGCGGCGCGCGCTTCGGCCGCGAGATCGCGAAGGCGAACGAGACCGGCACCACCCCGGACGTGGGCGTGGTCACCGACCTCACCTTCTGAGGCGCACGCCGGCGCGGAGCAGCCCCCCGCGGGGTCACTTCGGGGGCACGCCGGCGGCTCAGCCCGCCAGCGTGTCCCACAGCAGTTTCACGTTCAGCACCACGATGAGGCCCGCCACCGCCCAGGCGAGCAGCGCCACCCAGCGGGCCACCGCGAAGGCGCCCATGCGCTCCCGGTCGGTCACGAAGCGCACCAGCGGGATGACGGCGAAGGGAAGCTGCATCGACAGCACCACCTGGCTGAGGATCAGCAGCTCGCCCGTGCCCCTGTCGCCGTAGATCCAGGTCACCACCACCACCGGCACGATGGCCAGCGCCCGGGTGAGCAGCCTGCGCGCCCAGTTCGGCAGGCGGATGCGCAGGAAGCCCTCCATCACGATCTGCCCCGCCAGCGTGGCGGTGACGGTGGAGTTCACCCCCGAGGCCAGCAGCGCCACCGCGAACAGCGTGGAGGCGATCCCCAGCCCCAGCAGCGGCGAGAGCAGCCGGTGGGCGTCCTCGATGTCGGCGACATACTCGTACCCGGTGCCGTGGAAGGCCGCGGCGGCGACGATGAGGATGGCGGCGTTCACGAACAGCGCCAGCATCAGCGCGATGGTGCTGTCGGTGACCGCCCAGCGGATGGCCTCGCGCTTGCCCGCCTCGGTGCGCTCGTAGGCGCGGGTCTGCACGATGGAGGAATGCAGGTAGAGATTGTGCGGCATCACCGTGGCGCCGATGATGCCGATGGCGATGTAGAGCATCTGCGGGTTGTGCACGATCTCGGCCGAGGGCACGAAGCCGTCGAGGATGCTCGCCACCGGCGGTGCCGCCGCCACCAGCTGCACCGCGAAACAGGCCGCGATGATGCCCAGCAGCGCGATCACGAAGGCCTCGAGCCGCCGGAAGCCGCGGTTCATCAGCAGGAGCACCAGGAAGGCGTCGAGCCCGGTGATCAGCGCTCCGGCCACCAGCGGGATGCTGAAGAGCAGCTGCAGCGCCACCGCGGTGCCGATCACCTCCGCGAGGTCGCAGGCGATGATGGCGAGCTCGCAGGCCAGCCACAGCGGGATGTTGATGATCGGCGGGTAGGTGTCGCGGCAGGCCTGCGCGAGGTCGCGCCCGGTGGCGATGCCCAGCCGGGCGGCGAGCGCCTGCAGCAGGATCGCCATCAGGTTCGAGAGCATGATCACCGAGAGCAGCGTGTAGCCGAACTGTGCCCCGCCCGCGAGGTCGGTCGCCCAGTTCCCGGGGTCCATGTAGCCCACCGAAATCATGTAGCCCGGCCCGATGAAGGCGAGCAGCCGGCGCAGCCAGGAGCCGCCCACGGGCACCCGCACGGAGGCGTTCGCCTCCGCCAGGCTGGGCGCGCCCTCCTCCGTGGCCCGGGCGAGGTGCCAGGAACGGTGCGGCGCGGCGGGCTGGTCGGTGCGGGACATGCTGGCTCCGGGGGATGGCTTACGCACAGGATTACGACTGGTATATAAGGTATGCAACAGGCTATATATTGCAGCGCCACGACGTGACATCCCCGCCGATCCGGGCGGGAAGGCGGGCCGGGGCATGGCATTGCCCGCCCGGGACCCGCGAAGGACGCGAAAGAGAGGTGCGCGCATGCGACAGGCCCGTCCGCAGGACATGTTGCCGGAGGCTCCGCTTCCCGATGCCGAGGCCCAGTGCGAGGGCTTCCGCCAGACCCGCGAGGCAAGGCGCAACGCGCTGGCGGAGGATTACGTCGAGCTGATCGCCGGGCTGATCCGCGAGCGGCAGGAGGCGCGGCAGGTCGACATCGCCGCCCGGCTGGGCGTCTCGCAGCCCACGGTGGCGAAGATGCTGGCCCGGCTCGACGAGGAGGGCCTGGTCTCGCGCCGGCCCTACCGCGGGGTGTTCCTCACCGAGGCGGGGGAGCGGCTGGCCGAGGCCATCCGCCTGCGCCACGAGACCGTGGAGGCCTTCCTGCACTGGCTTGGCGTGAGCGAGGAGACCGCGCGCATCGACGCCGAGGGGCTCGAGCACCACGTGAGCGAAGAGACCCTCGCCGCCTTCCGCCGCGCGATGGAGGCGCAGGAGCGCGCCCCCGGCCGCCCCGCCCCGCCCCTCAGCGCGGGGCCCGCTCCCGCCCCGCCCCGCGCCTGAGCGCGGGGCCCGCGCCCGCCCGGCGGTGCGGCTGCGCAGGCGCGCCACCGCGGCCCGGCAGAAGGCCGCGGCCTCCGCCGGCCCGGGCGGATCTTGCATTCGGCCGGTCATCCGCGGGATAAGGCGGCCGACAGCGCAGCCCGGCTGCTTCCCCCCCCGCGAGCCGTTGAGACCACAGCCAGAATGCCCCAGACCGATCATCTCCAGACCGATTGTTCCAAGTGCGCGGCCCTGTGCTGTCTCGTGCTGGCCTTCGACAAGGGCGAGGACTTCGCGTTCGACAAGAACCCCGGCGAGCCCTGCCGCAACCTCTCGGGGCACAGCTGCACGATCCATGACAGGCTGGCGCAGGAGGGGTTTCGCGGCTGCGTGGCCTACGATTGCCTCGGCGCGGGAAACCGCGTGGTGCAGGAGGTGTTCGGCGGGCGCTCCTGGCGGCAGGAGCCGCGCCTCGCGCGGCTGATGATGGAAGCCTTCTCGGGCATGCGCGAGGTGCACCGGCGCATCGAGCTGCTGCGCGCGGCCGAAGCCCTGCCGCTCAGGCCGCAGGACGAGCAGACCCGCCGGGCGTTCCTCGACCGGCTCGAGCAGCAGCGCTGGAGCGTGCCGGAGCTCAACGATTTCGAGGTGAGCCTGGCGCTGGAGATCGACCTGTTCTTCGTCGGGCTGGGAGACTACCTGCCCCTCGACTTCTCCGCCGGATGGTGAGCCCGCGCCCGGCGCCGGCGGGGTGAGGCTGCCGCGCCGGCATGGGCGCCCTCGGGGCGGGCCGGCAGCGGCAAAGGTGCCGCCGGCGGGGCGGGTCCGCGGCGGAGCCCCGGCGCGCCTCGCCCGGCGGTGACGGGGCGGGGGCGCGGACGCCCGCCGCCCGGGGCGGTGTCAGGCCCGCAGCGGTTTCAGCGCCTCGGCCCAGCGGGAGAGCTCGTCGAGCATCACGCCCGCGCTCTGCACCTGGATGTCGCCGGGGGTGAACGCGCCGTCCTTCACCATCTCGCTCACCATCGGCACGAGCACGCCCTCGATGAGCGGCACCATCTTCAGCACGTTCAGCGTCGGCTTGGTGGCCTCGACGCCGCGCATGCCGCCCGAGATGCCGCCGTAGCTCACGAAGGCCGCGGGCTTGTAGTTCCACTCGGAGTAGACGTAGTTCAGCGCGTTCAGCAGCGCCGGGGTCGGTCCGAAATTGTACTCCGGCGTCACGAAGACGAAGGCATCGGCCGAGGCCACGCTGGCCGACCATTTCTTCGTGTGCTCGTGCTCGTAGGATTGCAGACGCGGGTGCTTCGGCTCGTCGTAGACCGGCAGGTCGAAATCGGCGAGATCGACGAGGCTGGTTTCGAACCCGGGGTGCGCCGCGGCGACCTCCGCGATCCATTTTCCCACTGCGGGGCCCACGCGGCCGGGGCGGGTGCTGGCGATGATGATGTTCAGGCGTGAGGTCACGGGTCCGGTTCCTTGTCAGTCTGGTCGGGGTCGGGTTCGCCCGAACATACGGAGCCCGCTGCACTGCACGCAAGGAGGCACATGAAGGGTACCGGCAGGCCCGCCGGGGCGGGCCTGCGCGGCGGCCGGGGCTCAGGCGATGGTGAGCTGCACGTCGATGTTGCCGCGGGTGGCGTTGGAGTAGGGGCACACCTGGTGGGCGGCGTCGACCAGCGCGCGGGCGGCG
Source organism: Oceanicella sp. SM1341 (assembly GCF_003448965.1). Classification (GTDB taxonomy): domain Bacteria; phylum Pseudomonadota; class Alphaproteobacteria; order Rhodobacterales; family Rhodobacteraceae; genus Paroceanicella. The sequence continues at coordinate 112,467 of NZ_QRGC01000004.1, read as the reverse complement.
CCCGCCTCAAGGCCCGGCAGCGAGATCTCGAGCGCGATCTCGAGCCCGAACCCGCCCTCGGAGCGCGGGCCGATGCCCACGGTGGCGGTCACGGAGGTGTCGGCCGGCACCTTCGTGCCGCTCTGCGCGCCGGCGAATTTCATCGCGCCGATGAAGCAGGCCGCGTAGCCGGTGGCGAAGAGCTGCTCGGGGTTCACGCCCTCGCCGCCGGCGCCGCCGAGCTCCCTGGGGGTGCTGAGCTTCACGTCGACAGCGCCGTCGAGCGTGGCGGAATGGCCGTCGCGGCCGCCGGTGGCGCGGGCTGCGGTGGAGTAGAGAACGCTGGTGGTCATGGCTGTGGTCCTTGTTCCGGGCCGGCTGCGCCGGCGGCTGAGAAAATCGGCTGAACGATTAGATCGTGTGCGACTGAAAATAGACATGCCGACGCCGGAGTCAAGAGCTTGCGATCATGTCGTGCGCGAAATATTTTATGGGGCAGCCGCCGGACCGCGCGCCTGCAGGGCGCCGGGCCGGCTCCACCAGGAGACGCGACATGTCAGATACCGATACCGCCACGGGGCGCTTCCCCGAGTTCGACCGGTTCCTGTGCTTCTCGGTCTATTCCGCCGGCCACGCCTTCAACCGGCTCTACAAGCCGCTGCTCGACCCGCTGGGCCTCACCTATCCGCAGTATCTCGTGATGGTGGTGCTCTGGGAGACCGACGACATCACCGTGGGCGAGCTCGGCCGCAAGCTCGCGCTCGAATCGAGCACGCTCACGCCGCTGCTCAAGCGCCTGGAGGCGGCGGGGCGGCTGGAGCGCTACCGCGACGCGGCCGACGAGCGCCGGGTGCGCATCCGCCTCACGCCCGAGGGGCGGGCCCTGCGGGCGCAGGCACAGACCGTGCCGGGCTGCGTCCTCGAGGCCACGGGGATGAGCGAGGACCGCCTCACCGAGCTGCAGCGCGACCTCGACACCCTGCGGCGCAGCCTGCTGGCACAGGAACCGGCCCCGGACGACGCCGCGCAGTGACCCGCGGCGCCCGCGGCCCCGTCGGCCCCCCGCCGTCGCGGGTGCCCGGGGTGCCGCGCGGAGCGCGCCCCGCCCCGCCGCGCCTGTCAAGCCCGGCGGGGTCGTACGACCATTTGGCAATTCTTCCGAATCCGGGCCGGGTCTAGCGTCACTGGCAGTCGGAACAATGCGGGGGCAAACCCGCTTGCCAGGGAGGTCAGACCATGAGCGTAACGATCCACCCCTCCGTCGACCACGGGGTGCCGCAGGGCAGGCCGGGGTTCTCGGGGGGCAAGCTGCACTGCAAATGCGCCACCGACAAGGTCGAGGTCACGGTGACGTCCGACTGCGCGCACAACCATGTCTGCGGCTGCTCGAAGTGCTGGAAGCCCGAGGGCGCCATCTTCAGCCAGATCGCCGTCGCCCCGCGCGAGAACGTCAGCGTCACCGCCCACCCGGAGAAGCTGGTCACGGTCGACGAGACCGCCGCCATCCAGCGCCACGCCTGCCGCGAGTGCGGCACCCACATGTACGGGCGCATCGAGAACACCGGCCACCCGCTCTACGGGTTCGACTTCTTCCACACCGAGCTCTCCGACGAGCAGGGCTGGTCGCCGCCCACCTTCGCGGCCTTCGTCTCCTCGATCATCGAGACCGGCACGGACCCCTCGCAGATGGACGCGATTCGCGGCCGGCTGCGCGAGCTTGGGCTCGAGCCCTACGACGTGCTCTCGCCGCCGCTGATGGATTTCATCGCCAGCCAGGTCGCCAAGCAGAAGGCCGCGGCCTGAGGCGATACGCCTTCCCTGTCGGCGTCGGGGCCGGGGCCGGTGTGACAGCCGCCCCGGCCCCGATGTCTTTTGCCCCCGGAACCGCGCGCGGGCCCGCTGCCGGAGGGAGAGGGCGTGGCGTGCGCACTCCCGGCATGCGTGTAATTATCTTGCGTGCGCCGGGGTCGGGCGCTACGGTTTTACAAAACAGATAAACTTTGAGGAAACGCCCAATGCTTTTGCGGTGCGATGCGCCGGGCGGCTCTGAAACGAGCCGCCCCACCCATCAATCCGTCCGCCGGGCCTGTACCGATGCGGACGATGCGTTCATTGCCATTCGCGAGATCCGTCACCGGCTCGGGAACGACCCGATGGCGCTTGTCCTGCTCTTCGTCTCGCCGAAATACGACCGCGACGCGGTGGCCGCCGCCGTCGCCCGGCTGTTCGACGGCGAGCACGTGGTGGGCTGCACCACCGCCGGCGAGATCTGCGCGCATGGCTACGGCGAGGGCGGCATCACCGCCGCGGGCTTCGCCGCGCGCGATTTCACCGCCGCCACCCGGCTGATCCCCGATCTCTCCGCCTTCGACGCCCGCGAGACCACGATGGGCGTGCTCGACCTGCGCGCCCGCGTGGCCTCCGAGCGGCCGGACTGGCACTCCGAGTTCGCCATGTTCCTCGGCGACGGGCTGAGCCGGAAGGAGGACCAGGTCGTCGCCACCCTGTCGCGCAACCTCGGGCCCACGCCGCTCTTCGGCGGCTCGGCGGGCGACGGCATGGACTTCCGCCGCACCTTCGTCTTCGAGGGCGGGCGCTTCCACACCGATGCCGCCCTCATCACCCTGGTGCGCACCCGCTGCGGCATCCGCGTGTTCCGCTTCGACCATTTCACCCCCACCGACGCCCAGATGGTGGTGACCGAGGCGCTGCCCGGCGAGCGCCTGGTGCGCGAGATCAACGCCGAGCCCGCGGCCGATGAATACGCCCGCATGATCGGGCTCGAGGCCTCCCAGCTCTCCCCCCGGGTCTTCGCCGCCCACCCGGTGGTGATCCGCCACGGCGGCAGCCACCATGTCCGCGCCATCCAGAAGGTGGAGCCGAACGGTGATTTGCGCTTCTACAGCCCGGTCGACGAGGGGCTGGTGCTCACCGTCGCCGAGGCGCGCGACATGGCGGCCCATCTCGACCAGGCGCTGAGCGGCCTCGCGGCGCCCGAGCCGCCGCTCGCCATCATCGGCTGCGACTGCATCCTGCGCCGGCTCGAGGCGGAGGAGACCCAGGCCGTGGGCGAGGTGTCGCGCATCCTCGCGCGCCACGGGGTGGTGGGGTTCAACACCTACGGCGAGCAGTTCGACATGCTGCACGTGAACCAGACCCTCACCGGCGTCGCCATCTACCCCGCGGAGTGAGCCGCCCCCGCCCCCCGGCCCCGGCCGAAAGCGCGGCCCCGCTCCCCGCGCGGGTCCGGTCTGCGCGACTGCGCGGTTGATTTTCGCCACCGGAGCGCTCTATCTGCGCGCGAACCGCGATCTCACTCCGCAAGGCGCACCGACCATGACCCCTGAGTTTCTCGTCACCCATTCCGGTGGCTTCCACGCCGATGAGCTGCTCTCGAGCGTCATCCTCACCCGGCTCTTCCCGCAGGCGCAGATCGTGCGCAGCCGTGATCGGCAGTGGATCACCCCGGCCGAGGACCGGGTGATCTACGACGTGGGCGGCGCCTACGACCCCGAGGCCCGCGTCTTCGACCATCACCAGCGCGGCGCCCCCACCCGCGAGGACGGCCAGCCCTACAGCTCCTTCGGCCTCGTGTGGAAGCATTTCGGGCGGGACTACCTCGCCGCCTCCGGCGTGCCCGAGGCGCATGTCGAGACCGTCCACGCCTCCTTCGACGGCAGCTTCGTGCTGCCGGTCGACCTGGTGGACAACGGGGCCCTCAGCCCCTCGGCGGCCGGGCCGCTGGCCGGGCTCACCCTCACCGCGCTGCTCGAGACCCTCAAGCCCGTCTTCGACGAGACCGATCCCGAGGCCGAGACCCGCACCTTCCACGAAGCCCTCGCCATCGCCCGCGCCTTCGTCGAGGCGCGCGTCGCCCGCTCGGCCGCCAAGCTGCGCGCCGAGGGCCTGGTGCAGGCCGCCATCGAGGAGGCGGGCGAGGGCCGGGTGCTGGTGCTGCCCATGGGCATGCCCTTCCGCCCCGCCGTGATCAAGGCGGGCGCCGACCACCTGCTCTTCGTCGTCACCCCGCGCGGGGAGGGCGACTGGACGCTGGGCGGCATCCGCCTGCACGACGAGGGCTTCGAGCTGCGCGCCGACCTGCCCGCCGCCTGGGCCGGGCTCACCAACGGCGAGCTCGAGGCCGTCTCGGGGGTGAAGGGCGCGAGCTTCTGCCACAACGGCCGCTTCATCGCCGCCGCGAAGAGCCGCGAGGCGATCATGGCCATGGCCGAGATCGCGGTGCGCGAGGCGCTGGCGGCCGGCGCCGCCTGACGGGCCCTGCGCGCCGCAGGGCCGGGGCCGCGGCGCGCAACCTTCCTTTCACCCCCGCTCCGCTACCCTTGCGGCGGAGAAACCCGAGACGGAGCCTGCCTTCATGTACCGCATCGCAGCCGGCGCGCGCGCCGCTCTCGCCCCCTCCCGGGTCCTGGCCGCCCTGTTGCTTCCCGGGCTGCTCGCGCTTGCCGGCGCCGCCCCGGCCGCGGAGCGGCGCGAACTCGCCTACTGGGAACATGGCTCCTGGCGGGTGGCGATGATCGAGCAGGTCGGCGTCGACATCCGGCAATGCGAGGTGTTCACGGGGGGAGACGGCAACGGCAGTCTCCGCATCACCGTGGGGGAGGGCGGCTCGGACGCCGCGCTCACCTGGCTGCCGGTGTGGTTTCGCGGCATGGAACAGCCGATCACCCTCGACGACGAGATGGTCCTGCTCCTCGACGGGCAGGAGAGCCCGCTCTCGGGAGCGATGGAGGTCTTCGAGGGTCCCGACGAATACGGCGAGCCCTCGGTGGATGCGAGCCTCGGCAGCGCGGATGTCCCGGAGGCGGTGAGGGCCCTGCGCGCCGGCAACGTCCTCGTCGCCGGCGCCAGGCGGGAGGGCGCGCTGCGGGTGATCGACACCTGGCTGCTCGACGGCTTCACCGCCGCATGGCTGAAGGCCTCCGAGTGGTGCGGCTTCGACCCCCGGGCGGCCTTCAGGGCCCCCTGAGGCTCAGGGGATGTGGTGCAGCCAGTCGGGGTCGGAGAACTTCTCCCGTGCCAGCGTCTCGGCGGCGGCCAGCTCTTCGGCCGTGATGTCGCCGGGCGTGCCGCCGTTGAGGTCGGTGAAGACCTCCTTCATGCGGGCGATCACCTCGCGCCGCTCCAGCCCGGTCTGGCTGCGCACGGGGTCGACACGCTTCGCGGCGCTGGCGATGCCCTTGTCGGAGATCTTCTCGCGGCCGATGCGCAGCACGCGGGTCATCTTTTCCGCGTCCATGTCGTAGGCCATGGTGACGTGGTGCAGCACCATGCCGCCGCCGTAGCGCTTCTGCGCCGCGCCGCCGATCTTGCCCTTCGGGCTGGTGATGTCGTTGAGCGGCTTGTAGAACGCGTCGATGCCGAGCGCGTTGAGCGCCTTCAACACCCAGGCGTCGAGGAAGGCATAGGAATCCGCGAAGCTCATGTCGGCCACCAGCTCGCCCGGGGCGTAGAGCGAATAGGTGATCGCGGTGCCCGGCTCCACGAACATCGCGCCGCCGCCGGTGACCCGCCGCACGATCTCCACCCCCATCTCCGCCGCCGCCTCGAGGTCGACCTCGTTGCGCAGCGACTGGAAGTTGCCGATGATGATCGCCGGGCGCTCCCATTCCCAGAAGCGCAGGGTGGGGGCGCGGCGCCCCTCGGCCACGGCGCGGGAGAGCACGTCGTCCAGCGCGAGGTGCATGGAAGGCGTCTGCGGCCCGCTGTCGATGATCTGCCACTCGAAATCGCGCCAGCCGCGGCTGACCCCCAGCGCCCGGCGCACGGCGATGGCGATGGCCTCGGGGGAGAACCCCACCAGCGCCGCATCGGGCCGCAGCCCGGCGCGCAGGGCCGCCACCATCTCCTCGGCCGAGGCGGTGGCGGAGAGGCCGTTCAGCGCGGCGCGGATATCGTCGAGCGCCTCGGCCGGCTCGAGGAAGAAATCCCCCGAGACCTGCACATCGGCCAGCCGCCCGTCGCGCAGCTCGACATCCGCCACCACCAGCTTGCCGCCGTGAACCTTGTATTCGCCATGCATGCGCCGGCCCTTTCCTGTCTCCCGCCCGCCGCGGCGGGCGGCGTGCCCTCTGCTGCCGCCCCGCGCGGCGTGCATTGCCTGCCGTCACGCGGGGTGTGCAATCTGGTGTCGCCACGCGGGGCGTGCAAGCCGTTTCGCCGCGCGGTGCGCGCAACCCTGCAGCCACCCGGTTCCCGCCTCCGCGCCGCCCGACCATGGAGCGAAACGCCGCCGATGCCCAGAGCCGATCGTGGCGCGGCCGCCACGCGGGCGGGCAATCGCGCGCCGGGGCCCCGGCGCGCTCACGCCGTGCCCGCGCAACGTGCTATCGCCGGGCCATGGAAAACGTGGCATCGCCAGCATCCGCCACCGGGTGGACCATCCTTCCCTTCCGGCTGGTCCGGAGCCTTCCCGCGCCGGAGCCCGGCTTCCGCTGCGTGGTGCGCGGCGTGACCTGCGAGGGAGACCTGCTGCTCCTGTGGCGCGACGCGCGCGATGCGCCGGTGCTGTATCCGCTCGCGCCTTCCCCGGCCGGCGCGGCACCTCCCCGCCCGAAGATGGACATGGGCCATGCCGTCCGGCTTCTGCGCGTCGGTGAGGAAAGGGGCTTGCAGCAAATCGACCTGCCGCCGCTCGAAGTGGCCATCGACCATGTCGCCATGTTCCCGGACGGTCGGGTCTTGCTGGCCGGCGCACGCTCCAAGTACCGCGGCCCGGATGATCACGACCTGAACGTCATGATCTTCGATCCCGCCACCGGCCGTCTGGAACGCTTCCTGCTCGGCGATGGTCTCGACCATGTCGGCATCGACGGGCAGGGCCGCATCTGGGGAGGCTATTGCGACGAGGGCGTCTTCGGCCATCACGGCTGGGGCCGGGCGTGCAAGGGGCCCGAGGGCCCGGGCGCGGGCGGCCTCGTGTGCTTCGACGACAGGGGCAACCAGCTCTGGCGCTTCAATGGCAGCCTAGCCCGCAACTGTATCGATGACTGCTACGCCCTGAATGTCTCCGCGGACAGGGTCTGGGCCTATTACTACAGTTTCTATTATGTCTGCGAGGTGGATGCTGACCTGGGCTTGCGCATCGACAAACCCGATGTCGGCTCCACGCACGCGCTGGCCGTCTCGCCGGAGGCCTTCCTGTTTCCGTTCTCGTTTCGCGATCCGGACAGGTCCGGCTTCCACCTCGTGAGCCGCGCCGACCCGGACCACGGCACGCTCCTCACCGGCGTGCTTCCCGAAGGCGCCTCCTTGGAGGAGGCGCTGCTCATCGGCCAGGGCGCGCGGATGCACGCGGTGACCGGGACGGCCTGGTTCTGCGCCGAGGTGCCCGCGCTCGCCTGAGCCTCAGCCCGGGCTCGCGGCCTCCACCGCGAGGCGGCTCGCCTGGATCCAGGCGAGGATCGAGCGCAGGGTCTGGGGTTGCAGCGGCTTGTGCAGCAGCAGGGTGTTGGTGCCCGCCGCGAGGGCGCGCAGCTCCTCCGAGCGGTCGGCGGTGATCAGCACCGCCGGCACATGGCCGTAGCAGGCGCGCAGGGCGAGGATCACGTCGAGCCCGGTCTCCTCGTTGTCGAGATGGTAATCGGCGAGGATCACGTCCGGCGCGAGGCCGAGGTCGGTGACGGCGGCGAGCGCGCCTTCGGCATTGGCCGCGTCGAACGGGCTCACGCCCCAGTTCTCCAGCATGGTCATCATCGCCACGCGGATCTCGGCATCGTTCTCCACGATCAGCGCCATCATGTCGGTGAGATCGGCGGCGAGCGGGCCCGGCCCGTGCGGCTGCGCGCCGTCGGCGGGGGCGGCGGCATGGCCCAGCGGCACGGTGACGGCAAAGCAGGTCCCCCGCCCCTCGATGCTGGTGAGGGTGAGCCCGTGGCCCAGCAGCGTGCAGGCGCGCTCCACGATGGCGAGGCCCAGCCCCATGCCGGGCGGCGCGCCGGGCGAGGTGTCGAGGCGCTGGAACTCCTGAAACACCTCGCGGGTCTTGTCGGGCGGGATGCCGGGGCCGGTGTCGCGCACCTCGATGCGCAGGCTCCGCCCCTCGCGCCGCGCGCCCACCAGCACCTTGCCGGTGCGGGTGTAGCGCAGGGCGTTGCTCACCAGGTTCTGCAGGATGCGGCGCAGGTAGGAGGGGTCGCTCTCCACCGGCACCGAGCAGGGCACCACGCGCAGGTCGAGCCCCTTGCGCGCCGCCGTCTCGCGGAATTCCTCGGCGAGCGGGCGCAGCAGGCGGTCGAGCGGGAAGGAGGAGATGTCGGTGGTGGCAGCACCCGCGTCGAGCTTGGAAATGTCGAGCAGGGCGCCGAGGATGGTCTCCACGCTCTCGAAGGCGTTCTCGATGCGGCCGGTGATCGCCTGCTGGTGGGGGTCGAGCGCGGTCTCGCCCAGCGAGGCGATGAAGAGCTTGGCCGCGTTGAGCGGCTGCAGCAGGTCATGGCTCGCCGCCGCCACGAAGCGCGACTTCGAGGCATTGGCCCGCTCCGCCTCGTCGCGCGCCGCCGAAAGCTCCTCGGTGCGGGCGAGCACCCGCGCCTCCAATGTCTCGTTGGCGAGGTGGATGGCGGCCACGGCCTGGCGCTCGGCGGTGACATCGGTGAAGGAGATCACGAAGCCCGCCTGGGGAGTCTCCTGGCAGAACACGTCGAGGATGAGCCCGTTCGCCCGGTGCAGCTCGAGCTTCAGCGGCGGGCGGCCGGGCGGGCGGCGCACCCATTCGAGCAGGCGCTCGGGGTCGGCCTCGCCGCGCAGGGCCTGGTCGGTGGAGAAGAAGGCGGCGATGGCCTCGAAGCTGATGCCCATGCGCAGCAGGCGCGGCGGCGGCTGCATCAGCTCGCGCAGCCGGTCGTTCCAGCCCACCATGCGGTGGCGACGGTCGAAGATGCCCACGCCCTGGTTGATGTGGTCGAGCGTGGCGCGCACCAGGCGCGACTGGTCGTCGAGCAGCTTGTCGCGCTCCTGGCGCTCCAGCCGGATCATCTCGGTGACATCGGTCTGCAGGATGGCGGTGCCGTTGTCGGGCGTGCGCTGCTCGGAGACCTGGATCCAGCGATCGCCGGTGAGCTCGACGTTGAAGTTCACGTGGCGCTGCTGGTGGGCGCGGGCGCGGCGCTCGGCCCACATGCTGCGAGTCATGCCCTCGGGCAGCACCAGGCTGGGGCTGTCGGCCACGATATGCACGTAGGTGGTGAAATGCAGCCCCGGCAGCATGCGCTCGCGCACGTCGGGCAGGGCGATGGAGAAGCGCGAGTTGCGCATCACCAGGTTGTCCTCGCTGTCGAACAGCGCGAAGCCCTCGTGCACCGCCTCCAGCGCGTTGGCGAGGTCGGCGCGGGCGCGCTCGGCCTCGAGCTTGGCCGCCGAGAGCCGGGCGTTCGACTGGTTGAGCAGCTCGAGGGTTTCCTCGAGGTCGCGGGTGCGGGCGCGGATCTGCGCCTCCAGCGCCATCGCGGTCTGGGTGTGGAAATAGCTCGGGTCGCCCGCCTCGCTCTCCTGCTCGACACGCCGCATCAGCGCCGCGGTGATCTTGCGCAGCTTCTCGTTCTGACGCTCCAGGCTCTCGCCCGGGTTCACCAGCGGACCGGCCATCTTTCCTCCCTTGTTGCGGAAAGGCTGCCCTAGCTTGTCGGCGGGTGCAAGATGGATGCGAAGCGGGCCTGCTGGGCGATGAGCACCGCCTGGGTGCGGCTCTGCACCCCGAGCTTGCGCAGGATGGCGGTGATATGCGCCTTCACCGTGGTCTCGGCGATGGAGAGCTCCCAGGCGATCTGCTTGTTCAGCTTGCCCTCGCACACGAGCTGCAGGATGCGGCCCTGCTGGGGGGTGAGGTCGGCGAGGCGGGCGACGGCATTGGCCTCGGCGCCCCGGTCGGTCTCGGCCTCGGCCGGCGGGCAGTAGCCGTCGGGCGTGTAGGAGCCGCCGTTCCAGATCTCGCGGAAGGCGGAGACGAAGACATCGCGCCGGCTGTCCTTGGGCACGAAGCCCGCCGCGCCGGCCTGCACCACCGAGGTCACGATCCGGTTGTCCGACAGCGAGGAGACCACGATCACCGGGATGCCCGGCACCGCCCCCTTGAGGCGGATGAGCCCGTCGAGCCCGGCCACGTCCGGCAGGTTGAGGTCGAGCAGGATGGCCTCGGGCGAGAGCCCGCCCGAGAGCAGCTCCAGCGCCTCCGACAGCCGCGAGGCCGTGGCCACCTTCGCGACACCGAGCGCACTCTGCAGGGTCATCGACAGGGCTTCGCAGAACAGCGGATGATCGTCGATGACGAGAACTTCGCTGACGGTCATGCCCTGGCTCCTCCCGGTGTGCGCGGCTGGTGGTTGCATGGGCAGTATCCTGTAATTCGTGTCGCTGTGCGACAGCCTAGCACAGCCGTTTCGCGCCCCGCCCTACGACCAAGGGCGGAGGCGGGGATGGGCCCTTGGTCGTATTTCCCCGCGCGGCCGTGGTGATAGCCTGAGGGGCGGCCTCCGGGGCCGGGCGGAGTTGACAGCTGTCAACTTTCGCCGCGGCGGGGGCGGGAGAAGAAACGCAACAGGGGGGATATCGCCATGCGGCTCATTCGGGCGCTCGCGGTGCTGGCGGTGGCCGCGCTCGCCGGCGGGGCGGCGCGGGCCGAGACACCGGTGCTGCGCCTTGCCCTGCTGCAGGTGGGCACGGTGAACTGGGAGGCCCGGACCATCCGTGCCGAGGGGTTCGACGCCGCACATGGCTTTGCCCTCGAGGTGATGCCCATGGCCGGCGAGCAGGCGGCGCGCGTGGCCTTCCAGGCCGGCGAGGCCGAGGCGATGGTCGCCGATTTCATCTGGGTGGCGCGGCAGCGCGCGGCGGGGCGGGACTATGTGTTCGTGCCCTATTCGCGCGCCGTGGGCGGGTTGATGGTGCCGGGGGACAGCCCCGCGCGGCGGCTCTCCGACCTTGCCGGCACCACCATCGGCATCGCCGGCGGGCCGCTCGACAAGAGCTGGCTCATCCTGCGCGCCTACGCGCAGGCCGAGGAGGGGTTCGACCTCGCGGGCCGCACCGAGCAGGTGTTCGGCGCCCCGCCGCTCATCTACCAGAAGGCGCGCTCGGGCGCCTTCGGCGGCGCGGTGAACTTCTGGCATTTCATGGCGCGGATGCGCGCGGCGGGGCTGCGCGAGCTGGTCTCGGTCTCGGACGCCGCACAGGCGCTGGGGCTCGACCCCGACACGCCGCTGCTGGGCTATGTGTTCCGCGGCGAGGACCTCGCGCAGCGCCCGGAGCTGGTGCGCGGCATGATGGCCGCCTCGCGCGATGCGAAGGCGCTGCTCGCCACCTCCGACGCCGCCTGGGAGCGCCTGCGCCCGATGATGAACGCCGGGGACGAGGCCGAGTTCGCCGCCCTGCGCGAGGGCTTCCGCGCCGGCATTCCCGGCCCCGGCCCGGTGGACGAGGCCGCGGCCGGCCGCCTGCTCGCACTGATGGCCGAGATCGGCGGGGCCGAGCTGGTGGGCGAGGTGCGCGGCCTGCCCGAGGGGCTCTTCGTGCAGCCCGGCAGCTGACCCGCGATGCCCGCCGACGTGCCGCCCGCGCGCGGCTCCCTTGCCGTGACCGCCGCCTCGCTCGCGGGGCTGCTGGCGCTCTGGTCGGCCGCGGCGCTGCTGGCGGCGGACCCCGGGCTGATGCCCGGCCCCTGGCTGGTGGGCCCGCTGATGTGGCAGGAGGCGGTGTCGGGCCGGCTCTGGCTGCATCTCGGCGCCACGCTCGCCCGGGTGGCGGCGGCCTTCGGGCTCGCGATGCTGCTCGGCACGGCGCTGGGGCTGGCCATGGGTCGTCTGCCCCGGCTCGACCGCTGGCTCGACCCCTGGCTGGTGGTGCTGCTCAACCTCCCCGCGCTGGTCACCATCGTGCTGTGCTACATCTGGATCGGCCTCACCGAGGCGGCGGCCGTCACCGCCGTGGCGCTCAACAAGGTGCCCATGGTCACCGTGATGCTGCGCGAAGGCGTGCGCGCGCTCGACCCCGGGCTCGACGCCATGGCGCGGGTGTTCCGCATGAGCCCTTCCGCGCGGCTGCGCCACGTGGTGCTGCCCCAGCTCGCCCCGCATCTCGCCGCCGCCGCGCGCGCGGGGCTGGCGCTGATCTGGAAGATCGTGCTGGTGGTCGAGTTCCTCGGCCGCTCCAGCGGGGTGGGCTTCCAGATCCACCTCTACTTCCAGCTCTTCGACGTGGGCATGGTGCTGGCCTACGCGCTCGCCTTCATCGCGGTGATGCTCGCCATCGAGAAGCTGCTCCTCCAGCCCTGGGAGGCGCATGTGCGGCGCTGGCGCGGGCCATGAGTGCGCGGGTTGAGATCGACATCCGCTCCAAGCGCTTCGGCGGGCAGGAGGTGCTGCGCGACATCTCGCTCACCCTCGCGCCCGGCGAGCGGGTGGCGCTGCTCGGGCCCTCCGGCGTGGGCAAGTCCACCCTGCTGCGCATCGCCGCCGGGCTGGACAGCGCCTTCGAGGGCAGCGTGCGGGGCGCCGGGCGCGTGGCGATGGTGTTCCAGGAGCCCACCCTGTTGCCCTGGCGCAACGCGCGCGACAACCTCACGCTCACCACCGGCATTTCCGCGCCCCTCGCGGAGCAGGCGCTGGCCGATGTGGGGCTCGCCGGGCGGGGCGACGCGTTTCCGGGGCGGCTCTCGCTGGGCCAGCAGCGGAGGCTCGCCCTGGCCCGGGCCCTCGCCGCGCGGCCCGACTTCCTGGTGCTCGACGAGCCTTTCGCCTCGCTCGACGCCGGCACCGCGGCGGAGATGCTCGCCCTCACCGCGCGGCTGGTGGCCGAGAGCGGCGCCACCACGCTGTTCGTCACCCACGCGCCGGCGGAGGCCGAGGCCCTGGCGGATCACGTGATCGTGATGTCCGGCCAGCCGGCGAAATTGCAACTGGACCCGTTGTGACGCGGCACCTTCCGGCAACAAATTGCCGGTTTCGGCCGTCTCCGGCAAGTTTGTGCCAAAAATCGGGTTGACCTGAGGCTCCCGGACGCCATTGTTTCCCGCAAAGCCGCTATGCCCCCCGTCCGGGGCTGAAAGGCGGAACTCTCGAGCCGGTTGGGGTGTTGATCCGGCAACAGTGAACAGAATGCAGGCAGATCCATGTCAAAGAAGATACTGATAGTAGAGGACGAAATCTTCATCGCCCTCGAGGTCGAGGCGATCGTGCGCGAGCTGGGTCATGAATCCGCAGGTATCGCCGCCGACAGTGCCGCCGCCATGGAGCGGGGCAGCGATGCGGATGTCGCCCTGGTCGATCTCAATCTCGCCGATGGCCCCACGGGGGTCGGCCTGGGGCGCAAGCTGCGCGATTCCTACGGCATCACCGTGCTTTACGTGACCGCCAACCCCTCGCAGCTCGGCGAAGGCGTGCCCGGAACCCTCGGCGTGGTGCCCAAGCCCGTCACCGAGACCGAGATGCGCGATGTGATCGCCTACGCGGTGGCCGCGCGCGAGAAGGTCACCATGCCCCCCCCGCGCCGCATGCGGGTGTTCTCCGCCGTGGCGTGAGCGCCGATCGCGGTGGCCGCTGGCCATCGTGCGCGACCAGGTTACCCCGCCCGGGGACACGGGCATGAGAAAGTCGGGGCGCCGCTGAGCGCCCCGTCTTCTTTTTTGCGCCCCGTCTGCTTTCGGCGCCCCGTCTTGTTTTCGCGTCCCGTGGTCTCCTGCACCCGTGTTGTCACCCCTGTGGTCGGGTCCGCCGCGTTGCCCGTTGCCGGCCTGCCGCTCGCCCGCCACATGCGGCGTGGGCCGGAGCGCGCAGGGAGAGGGGGGCGCCGGAGACGCGGCACGCGGCGACACGCCGGGCGGGGGCTCGATGCCCCCGTCCGGCGTTTTTCCCTGTCCTGCTGTCCCCGGGGGCCGGGGGGTCAGGCCGCGGGGGCGGGGGAGGCGCCGAAGTGGTGGGCGCGGCGCAGCGCGGTGAGCGGCACGTCGACCGACATGCGCAGCCCCTCCTCGGTCCATTCGCGGCTGAAGCGGCCCCGCATCTGGCCCTCGATGCTCAGGCTGATGAGCCGCGAGCCGAAGCCCGCCTCCATGCCCTCGGCCGCGTAGCCCGGCACCGCCTGCTCGCACCACAGCAGGTGCACGCGGTCGCCCTCCAGCCGGGTGTCGACGGTGATGCCGCCCCCCGTGGGGGTGAGCCCGCCGTATTTCGCCGCGTTGGTGGCAAGCTCGTGCACCAGCAGGGCCATGGGCGTGGCCGCCTGGTCGTCGATCTTGAGGTCCTCGCCGGTGATCTGCACCCGGGCGGAATTGTTTTCCATGAAGGGCCCCAGCAGCTTGGCGATCAGCGTGTGCAGCGTGGTGTCGCCCACGTGCGGCTGCGAGGCGTTTGAATGCGGGCGCACCAGGTCATGGGCCTGGCCCATGGCGAAGATGCGCTGGCGCAGCTGCTCGGCGAAGTCGCGCACCCCGGGGTAGGAGCGGGCCGAGAGGCTGATCAGCCCGGAGAGCACCGAGTAGATGTTCTTGATCCGGTGGCTGAGCTCCTGCGCGATCACCTCGCGCTCCTCCGCCGCGATGCGCTGCTCGTTGATGTCGGTGAAGGTGCCGAACCAGCGCGTCACCCGCCCCCAGCGGTCGCGCATCGGCACGGCGCGCGCGAGGATCCAGGGGTAGTGCCCGGCGGTGTCGCGCAGCCGGTACTCGTCCTCGTAGACCTCGCCGGTGGAGAGGCAGCGCTCCCAGTTCTCCAGCGCCGCCTCGCGGTCCTCCGGGTGCAGGAGGCTCTCCCAGCGGTCCTCCGCCACGACGGCGCCGGGGTCTTCGCCACCGGAGAACTGGTACCAGCGGGCATTGTAGTAGTCGTGGCGCCCGTCGGGCAGGGCGGTCCAGATCATCTGGGGCATGCTGTCGGCGAGGGCGCGGAAGCGCTGCTCGGATTCGCGCAGCGCGTCCTCGGCCTGGCGGCGGTCGGTAAGGTCGACCGCCACGCCGGTGAAGCGCACGCAGCGCCCGGAATCGTCGAAGGTGCAGTCGCCGCGCGCGTTGACCCAGCGGATCTGCCCGCGGGGGCTGCGCAGGCGGAAATCCTCCGCGAAGCTCTTGCCGCGCTCCATCGACTCCGCCATGGCCGCGCGCAGGCGCTGGTCGTCGTCGGGGTGCAGGGCGGCGAGGAAGGCCTCGACGCGCAGCCCGCGCGCCGCCTCCTCCGGGTCGACCCAGAACATGCGGGCGAAGCGCTGGTCGGCGACGATGCGGTCCGCGACCACGTCCCAGTCCCACACGCCGATGAGCCCGGCGCTCTCCAGCGCCAGTTCCATGCGCTCCTCGCTGCGCGCCAGCGCATCCTCGGCGCGCACCTTGTCGGTGACGTCGATGACGCGGGCGAGCACGGCGATGGGCTGGCCCGAGCGGTTGAGCACCGGCCCGTACTCGAGGTCGAACCACATGTCCTCGGGCTCGGAGCCGCGGTTGAGGGTGAGGCGCTGGTTGTCGAAGCTCACCGTCTCGCCCTCGAGCACCCGGTCGATCAGGTCGCGGTTGAAGCTCGCCACCTCCGGCCAGGCCTCCTCGGTCGGGCGGCCGAGAATGTCCGGGTGGCGGCTGCCGGCGATGCGGGCATAGGCGTCGTTGTAGAGCAGGATGCCTTCGCGCCCCACCATCACCGCCATGGCGGTGCGCGAGGAGAGCATCATGCGCACGGTGTAGCACAAGGCCCCGGACCATTCCCTGACCGGTCCCAGTGGCGTGGCGGACCAGTCGAACTGGTCCATGACATCGAGCATTTCAGGGCTGGCGATGCGATCGAGGAGCTTCTCGCCCGCCTTGTTGAAGAGCGTACTGCGCATGTGTCCGGTCTGTCTTTCCCGGGGGAGAACCCCGGGCCCCTCTGGCGCTTCGCCGCGGCCTGCGGCGACGAAACGGTTAACTGTTTTCAACCATAATGAAGCAAATGGTAAAAGGTTCCGATCCGGCCCTTCCGGGCGCGGAATTTCCGGCCCTTCCCGCCGCGCAGGCCCGGCCCGCCCGGCATCGGTTCCGCGAGCCTGCCGGCTCCGTTGCCCTTCCGGCCCCGTTGCCCTTCCGGCCCCGTGATCCTTCCGGGCCCGCGACCTGCCTAGCGGGTGGGGCCGCGGCGGCCGATCATCCCCTTGGAGGGATCATAAGCATAGATCGCGGCAGCGAGAAAGGCCAATCCACACCCCAGCACCACGGCGAGCGACAGCCAGTTCACCTCGAGGTAGAGGGCGAAGCGGATGAGCTCCACGGCATGGGTGAAGGGGTTGAGCGCGCAGATGTCGTGCAGCAGCGGCGAGGCCTCGGCCATGCGCCACAGCGGGTAGAGCGCGGAGGAGGCGAAGAACATCGGGAAGATGACGAAGTTCATCACCCCGGCGAAATTCTCCAGCTGGCGGATGGTGGAGGAGATGAGCAGCCCCAGCGCGCCCAGCATCAGCCCCGAGAGCACCAGCGCCGGCAGGGCCGCGACATAGCCCCAGGGCGGCGGCTCCACCCCCCAGAACCAGGCGATGGCGAGGAAGGCATAGACCTGCAGCAGCGACACGGCCACGCCGGCGGCGAGCTTGGCCGAGAGCAGGAACCAGCGCGGGAAGGGGCTCACCAGCAGGGTGCGCATGGCGCCGGTCTCGCGGTCGTAGACCATGGAGAGGGAGGATTGCATGCCGTTGAAGAGCTGGATCATCGCGCAGAGCCCGGGGGTGACGTAGACCTCGTAGAGCACGTAGGTCTCGTAGGGCGGCGTGATGGAGATGCCGAGCACGGCGCGAAAGCCGGCGGCGAAGATGAACAGCCACACCAGCGGGCGCACCAGCGCGGAGAGGAAGCGCTCGCGCTGGCGCAGGAAGCGCAGCCCCTCGCGCCACACGATGCCTTCGAGCGCGCGCATCCGGCCGCGCCAGCCCAGCCTGCGCTCGGGGTTCACAGGCGGCCCTCCGCGGGCTCGAGCCCGGTCATGTCGAGGAAGGCGGAGGCGAGGTCGCCGCCGCGGGCGATGTCGCGCGCGGTGCCGGTGGCCAGAACCCGGCCGCGGTGCAGCACCACGGCGTCGTCCTCGGGCGCGATCTCGTCGAAGAGATGCGTGGCCCAGAGCACGCCCACGTTCTCCTCGGCCACCAGCTCGCGCACCGTGCCCAGCACCTCGCGGCGCGAGCGCACGTCGAGCCCCACGGTGGCCTCGTCGAGCAGCAGCAGGTGGGGCGCGTGCAGCAGCGCGCGGGCGATCTCGGCCCGCCGCGCCTGACCGCCGGAGAGGGCGGAGACCGGGGTGTCGATCTGCTCGGTGAGGCCGACGCGGTCCACCAGCCCTTCCGTGCGCGCCCAGGTCTGGGCCCGGGTGAGCCCGTGCAGGGCGGCGTGGTAGGCGAGGTTCTGGCGCACGGTGAGGTCGCGGTCGAGCGCGCGGGACTGGAAGACGACGCCGAGCGCGGCGAGCGCCGGGCCGGGCCTGCGCCGCACGTCATGGCCGAAGACGCGGATCTCGCCCGAGACATTGTCGTAGAGCCGGGTGATGAGCGAGAACAGCGTGGTCTTGCCCGCGCCGTTCACGCCCAGCAGGGCGGTGAAGCTTCCGGGGGCGACGCTGAGCGAGACGTTGTCGAGCGCCTGCACGCGGCCGAAGGCGTGGCTCACGCCGCGCACGCTGAGGGCTGGTTCGGGGACGGGCACGCGGGGCCTCCGGGCAGGGCAGGTCGGGGGCTGGCTGGCTCCGGGGGCGGAGCGGGCTCGCCCCCTTCCTCAGCGGATGGTGAAATGGGCGAGCTGAGTGTCGCCGCGCGCGCCGGGAATGCCAAGCGTGTACTGGCCGGGCACGATGGCGATGAAGGAGATTTCCGCCTCGCCCTCGTCGTCGAATTCCAGCGAGGAGACGCCCATGGGCCGCACCTCGATCTCGTTGATCACCACCTCGTTCACCCAGATGTTGCGGAAGAACTCCGGGCCCGCGATGGCGAGCTCGGCCGAGCCGTCGGAGACGATCTTGATGCGGTAGTAGCCGCCCGAGCGCAGCTCGTAGGGCGCCTCGGCCAGCGGCTTGCCGGAGGCGAGGGTGATGGGCGCGAGGTCCTCGCGGTTGTTGCGGTCGAGCAGGCCGGCGAAGCCGAGCTCGAGCACGTTGTCCTGGGCTGCGGCGGGCAGCGCGAGGGCTATGGCCGCCGCGGCGGCGAGAAGGGGTCTGGCTGGCATGGTATCCTCCCGTTTCGTGTGTTGTTGCGGCCCCTCACTCGGGGGCGACGACCACGCCCCAGGGCTGCTGGCCCACGGGGATGGACTTGATCACCTTCATCTCCTCCACGTCGATCACCGAGACATCGTTGGTGTTGCCGTTGGTGGCGAAGAGCAGTTTCTCGTCGGGCGTGAAGGCGAGCTGCCACACGCGCTGGCCGGTGAGCAGGTAGTCGAGCACCTCGTGGGTCTCGCCGTCGACCACCGCCACGCGGTTCGAGGGGCCGAGGGCGACGAAGACCTTGCTGCCGTCCTTCGTCACCCGCACGCCCACCGGCTGCAGCGCCTCGGGCACCACGCCGGGCACCTCGAAGCTGATCTTCTTCACGATCTCGGCCGAGGCGGGGTCGATCACGCTCACCGTGCCGCCGATCTCGGCGCTCACGTAGAGCCACTTGCCGTCATCGGTGAACTGGGCGAAGCGCGGGCGCTGGTCGACCAGCACGTTCTCCACGATCTCGTAGGTCTTCGTGTCGATGAAATGCGCCATGTTGGTGGTCTCGGAGGTGTTGACCACGAAGGCGCCGTCCGGGCTCACGCCCATGCCCTCGGGCTCCACCCCCACCGGCACCTCGGCGAGCACCTGGTGGGTCTTCACGTCGACCACGGTGACGATGTTGTCGTCCTCGTTGGCGATGTAGAGCGGGTTTCCGGAAGGGTGGAGCACGAAGAGCTCGGGGTCGGGGCCCGAGGGCAGGGTGTGGAGCTGCTCGTAGGTCTTCGGGTCGAACACGCGCACCGTGTCGTCGTCGGAGGCGCAGACGTAGAGCTCGGTGCCGTCGGGCGAGATGGTGATGCCGCGCGGGCGCTGGCCGGCGTCGAAGGTGTCGACCACCTCCAGCGTCTCGGAATCGATCACCGTGACCGTGTTGCCCTTCTCGTTGCTCACGTAGACCATGTAGGCGGCGGCCGGCCCGGGGGCGGCGAGAGCGGCGAGGGCAAGTGCAAGCGCGGGGGCGTGTCGGCGCATCGTCGGATCTCCTCAGTTCAGGTCGCAGGTGGTCTCGGGCTCGTCGACCCCGAGCGTGTCGAGCCGCGACACGCGGTGCAGGAACTCCTCCTGCGGCGAGACCGAGACGATCACCCGGTCGGCGGCGAGCACCACCGGCTGGCGGAGCTGGTGGTTCCAGGGACGGAAGGTGAGCTTCTGGCCCTTGAAGGCGGCGAGCTCGAAGGCGGGCGAGAGGATGTAGTCGCGCAAGGTGGCGAAATCGGTGGCCTTCGTGCGGGTTGCGGCCTCGCCGAGCACGCGCAGCGCCATCCAGACCTGGTAGTCCTCCGGGCGCATGGTGCGGCCTGCCGCGCGCTCGAAGCGGCGCTGGAACTGGGTGGCGCCCCAGGCCTCCAGCGCCGGGTGCCAGGACATCGGGCGCAGCCCGGCGGAGCCCGCCACGGGGCGCGGATCCCAGGACTGGTAGGGCAGGTAGGCGGCGAAGACATCGGCCTCGTCGGCGGCCACGAGCACGTCATGCGCCTCCGCCCGCTGGGTGAAGACCGGCATCTGGCGCTGCACCAGCACATGCCCGGTGTCGGTGCGCCGCGCGCCACCGGTGTCCTCGAACACCCGCTCCTCCACGATGCGGGCACCGAACTTCTTCGCCGAGGCGCGGTAGGCATCGGCCATGAGCGCGTCCTCGGGGTGGGAGCCGGGCACCAGCAGCCAGTCGGTCCATTTCTTCCACACCAGGAACTGGGTGAGCGCATCGGCCAGCATGGCCCGCGAGGGGGCGACATGCATCACGTTGGCCCGGCAATCGGCCTCGCGCAGGCGGGTGTCCTGCGCGGTGGCGTTCACGATCAGCGCCCGGTCGCCGGCGGCATCGGCGAGGGCGAGCAGCGTGTCGGGCCCGGCCATCACCGCGATGAAGGTGGTGCCATCGGCGATGAGCGTCTCGAGCGCCTGCACGGCGGTGTCGGGGTCGGCGTCCACGTCCTCGGTGGTGAAGTCCTGGCCCATGAAGCGGCCGGTGGTCTGGTTGTCCTCGGTGGCGAGGCGGCCGCCGGCGAAGCCGAGGTCGTCGGGCGGCAGGTCGAGCCGCGAGATCGGCAGCTCCGGCCCGCGTTCCACCCGCAGGACGGCGGCGCGCACGGGCTGGGCCGCGTCCTGGGCCATGGCCCCGAGGGGGCTGAGCAGGGCGATGCCGAGGCTGGCGAGAATCGGGCCGGCGAAGCGTTTCATGGGCGTGTCTCCTCGGGCCGAAGTAACGATGGTAAACCGGGCATGCGTCAAGCCGAGTGCGGCGCAAAAGTGCGAATAAGGAAATAATAAGAATGACTTGGGCGATGCTTGTCCGACCTTGGTCGCAGTTGCCTGCCCTCGGGCGATGGGGGACGCTGGGGGCATGAAAGCCCTTGCCACCCTCCTGCTGATCGCCCTCGCGGCGCTGGTCTCGCCGCTTGCCGCGGCCGAGCTGGGCCCGGGGCTGGAGGCGGGCGCGAAGGTGGCCTTCTTCGGGGTGCATTTCATCGACACCAGCCACGAGGGCGCGGTGAACGGCCCGCGCCCGGACGAGGCGAAGCGCGTGGCGGACGGGGCCGCCCAGATCGAGGCGGCGCTGCACGAGCACGGGCTCGAGACCCTGGCGCTCGACCCGGTGCGCGCGCAGCTCGACCGGGTGGTGAACCCGGCCGACTGCAACGGCTGCGAGCTGCGCATGGCGCGCGAGCTGGGCGCCGATTACGCCATGGTGGCCGAGGTGCAGAAGGTGTCGAACCTCATCCTGTCGATGAACATCGTGGTGCGCGAGCCGCAGAGCGGGGCGAAGGTGCGCGGCATCTCCGTGGATATCCGCGGCAACACTGACGAGAGCTGGCATCGCGGGTTTTCCTACATCCTGCGCAACAACATATTCCGGAAAGGGGAGGAGCGATGAAACGCATGGCATGGATCGTGGCGCTGGGGGCACTGGCCCTCGCGCCGCTGTCGGCTGAGGCGCACGGGCCCACGCGGCAGAAGGTGACGATCACCACCGAGGTGGCGGCCCCGCCGGAGGAGGTCTGGGCCGCGATCGGCGATTTCCAGGACATGAGCTGGCACCCGGCGGTGGCAAGCCAGGAGGGCGCGGGCGGCAACGAGATCGACGCCACCCGGGTGCTGCACCTCAAGGGCGAGGGCGACCCGACCATCTCGGAGATCCTGTACAAGTACAGCGCCGAGAAGATGAGCTATTCCTACCGCATCGAAGAGGTTGCGGTGGAGGTGCTGCCGGTGACGAACTATTCCTCGCATCTCACGGTGAAAGCGGTCGAGGGCGGCTCGGAGGTGGAATGGCGCGGCGCCTTCTACCGCGGCTACCCCAACAACGACCCGCCGGAAAACCTCAACGACGAGGCGGCCATCGCCGCCGTGACCGGCGTGTACGAGGCCGGGCTCCAGGCACTGCAGCAGCGCTTCGGGGCGCTGAATTGAGGGGGCTCCCGCTGGCGCTGGCACTCCTCACCGGGGCCCCGGCGGCGGCGGGAGACCTCGCCTACGTGACCAACCAGCTCTCCGAGAGCCTCTCGGTGGTCGATCTCGACGCGGCCCGGGTGCTGCGCGAGATCCCGGTGCCCGGCAAGCCCGCCGGGGTGGCCGTGGCGCCCGGTGGTGCCACGGTCTATGCCGTGAGCCCGGAGACGAAGACCCTCGACATCATCGGCCCCGGCGGCGCCCTGCGCACCGTGGCGCTCGACGGCGGGCCCTTCGGCGTGGCGGTGCACCCCTCCGGGGCGCCGGTCTATGTCGGTGACTGGTACGGCGCGCGCATCTTCGTGGTCGACCCCGGAAGCGGTGCGGTGACCGGGGAGATCGGCGTGGGCGCCTCGCCCTCCGGCCTCGCGGTGACACCGGACGGGCGCTTCCTGCTCAGCGCGGACCGCGACGCGGACGCGGTGTCGGTGGTCGACACCGCGAGCCTGCGCGTGGTGGCGCAGGTGGGTGTGGGCGGGCGGCCCTTCGGCATCACCATCGGCCCGGAGGGGCGTTTCGCCTATACCGCCGACGTGGCTGACGACACGGTGAGCGTGATCGACATTGCCGCCCGGAGCCTGGTGGGCCGCGTGCCGGTGGGCAGCCGGCCCTACGGCGTGGCCCTCACCGCCCGGCACGGCTTCGTCACCAACCAGTATGCCGACACGGTGAGCGTGTTCGACCGCGAGAGCCTTGCCCCCGTCACCGAGATCGGGGTGGGCGAATACCCCGAGGGCATCGGCGTGAGCGGTGACAGGGTGGTGGTGGCGAACTGGGCCTCGAACACGCTCACGCTCATCGACGCGAATGCGCTGGAAGCCGTGGGGGAGATCGCCGTGGGCGACGGCCCGCGCGCCTTCGGCCTGTTCATCGCCACGGCCCCCGGGCCGGCAGACTGATCAAGACGGGGCTGACCAACAGGGAGGACGACATGAAGTCAGGAGAGATCGGACGCATTCTGTTCGGCGCGGGAGGGCTGATCATCGGCATGCTGGTGGGCGTGGCGGTGACGGATTCGGGCAGCGACACGGAAGAGGCGCTGCGCGAGGAGCTCGCCGCCACCCGCGCCGCCGCCGAGAGCGCGGGCGAGCGCGTGGGCGGGATGGAGGGCCGGCTGACCGGGCTGGAGGAGGCGATGGCGCGCATCGAGGAAGGGGCGGGCACGCTCTCCGACAAGATCGACGCCACCAGCCAGGGCCTCGCCGAGAAGCTCGAGGCAGGTGCCTCCGCCGGCCAGGACGCGCTGAATGCCGCGATGGAGGACATCGGCAGGCGCATCGACGCGGTGACCGCGTCGTCGTCCTCCTCCTCCGGGCAGGCCCCGGCGCCGGAGGGCGAGAGTGCGGAGGATGCCGCCGCCTCCGACCCCGCGACGCTGGAGCAGGACGAGGCCGATGCCGGCGAAGCGGCGGGCGAGGATGATGCCGAGGGCCTGGCGGTGGGCCACGCGCAGTATTTCGAGGATGGCAAGATCCGGGTCTACCTCTCCGGCCTCAGCGCGGGCAGCTACGACCGCCGCGCGCGGCTGGCGGTGAACGGCTTCGATCTCACCTCCATGCGCGCGGGCGACACCATGCCGGTGCGCTACGAGGAGACCGACTGCACCCTCACCCTCGACGCCATCAAGGACAACCGGGCCCAGCTCTCGGTGGAGTGCCCCTGAGGCGGGCGGATCAGGGCGCGCCGCGCAGCGGCGTGGCGCGCTCCATCGGGTAATTCGCGGCGGCCCAGCCGTCCACCCCCTCGGGGTACCAGCGGATGCCGGTGAAGCCATGCGCCACGGCGCGGCGCGCGGCGTTCCAGGACATCCAGCACTCCGCCTTGCAGAAGATCACCATGCTGCGGTCCGGCCGGCCGCGGGCGAGCTGCCCGAGCATGTCGAGAAACCAGGCCTCGGTGGCGGGGTCGAGCGCCCCGTAGCCGGTGTTCGCCAGCCAGACCGCGCCGCGGATCGTGTCATGCGGCGTGTCGCGCCACACGGTGCCCTCGGGCAGGTTCGCGGGGCGGAAATCATGCGGGAGCGTGTCGATGAAGGGCACGCCGGCGGCCCAGAGCCGGTGCGCCTCCTCGGTGTCGATCACCTCGGCGCCCTGCAGGGTGGCCGGCACCGGGGCGCGGTAGTGCTCCTGCCGGTAGCCCTCGGGCTCGGGCGCGGCTTCGGTGGCCGCCGCTGCCGGGCCTGCCAGGAGCAGCGCCAGCAGGGCGGCCCCGGGCCTCACGGGATGTCCTTGAGCGCCGTGCCGTTGTCGTTGAGCATCGGCACGCCGTACTCCGCGAGGATGGCGTCGATCTGGGCCTGGTTGCGGCGGATCAGCGAGTTGAGCTCGCGCTTCCACACCATCTCGCCCTGCCGCACGCCCATGGTGATGCGGTAGAACAGCCGCGGCGGCAGCGTCTCCTTGATCAGCGGGGTGACGGTGAGCGGCACCTGCGCGTCATGCGCCAGCGCGCCGCCGATCGGACCCCAGAGCAGGGCGGCGTCGATGCGGCCCGCCTCGAGGTCGGCGATCATCTGCGCCGAGGGCGAGTCGTGGCGGCTGTCGACCATGAGCTGGTAGCCCTCGACCTGCCCCATCAGCCCGTTGCGCGCGAGATGCGAGGCCGGCGGCGTGCCGGCCACGGTGCCGATGCGCGCCGATTTCAGCGCCGGGTCCGACAGCGTGTCCACCGCGGAAAGCGGGCTGTCGGTGCGGGTGACGATCACGTAGGCCGAGGTGAGGTAATGGTTGGTGTTGAGCACCAGCTCGTGGCCCTGGGCATAGCCCATCACCACGTCGCAGCGGTCCTCGCCGAGGGTCTTGCGGATGAAGCCGGTGGCCATGGGAAACCAGTAGTATTCCAGCGGCAGGCCGAGCTTCTCGGCGAAGAGGGCGGCGATGCGGTTCTCGTAGCCGGTCTCCTCGCGGTCGGAAAACGGGTAGGCGGCGGGGTCGGCGCAGACGCGGAAGGCGCTCTCCGAGGTGAGGTCGGAGGTCTGCGCCGCGAGCGGCCCGGCGCAGAGGCCGAGGAGCGCCGCAAGCGCGACGCCCCCAGCGCGCAGTCGCGCGATGCCTGCCGCGCGCAGTCGCGCGATGTGCCCCGCGCGCATCCGCGCGGCCCGGCCGGCGGGCCCGGGAGTGCCTCCGGCGTGGCCCGGCGCCTCAGCCGCCCATGCAGGCATCTTCGTTCTCGGTATAGATGTCGGATTTCTGTTCCTTCTTGGCCGGGCGTCCGCGCGGGATGGCCTCGGTGCCGCGGGCCTTGAGGTAGATGTAGATGTCGTCGAGGTAGCACATCACGTTCTTGTTGGTGCCGAAGGAGGGCATCACCTGGTTCTGCGCCGCGTTCACCTCCTTCTTGCCGTTGGTCACCACGTCGATGAAGTCGTAGTAGTCCATGTTCAGCGCCGATTTCTTCAGCGCGGGCGCGTAGGTGGAGCCTTCGCCATCGGGGCCGTGGCAGACGTGGCACTCGGCGTGGTAGCGGCGGAAACCGGAGAAGGTGTACCAGTCGACGGTGCCGTCCTCCTGGACCTTGTAGGTGGGAATGTCGTCGGCTGTGAACCACTTGCCGCCGTCCTCGTACTCGGCGGTGACATTGTCGGCCTCCTGCGCCGGGGCCGCGCCGGCGGCGCCGAGTGCCGCGCAGAGCGCGAGCAGGCCCCATGACCGGCCCGATGAAAGGCCCCGTGAAAGAATGGATGGCATTCGTCTCTCCCTATGACCGCGCCTTGGCGGCGAATCTTGTGTTTGATTGGGGGCAACACCCTGAAACAAAATATAAAGCCAAGGGGCCGGGCTTCAAAGAAGCCCGGCCCCCGACATTGGTCGTATGCCTGTTCGGCAGGGAGGATCAGTCCGGCAGGGCGAAGACGGTGAGCTGCCCGCCCAGGGCCGTGTAGTTGTTGAGCGAGGCATAGCCGCCCACCGCGCCCAGGCCGTCGTTGGGGTTGGTCAGGCCGGCCGCGAGGCCGATGCCGGCCCAGCCGCCCACGCCGGAGAGGATGGCCACGTACTGCTTGCCCTCGTGACTGTAGGTCATCACGTTGCCGATGATGCCCGAGGGGGTCTTG
Organism: Oceanicella sp. SM1341; assembly: GCF_003448965.1. Classification (GTDB taxonomy): domain Bacteria; phylum Pseudomonadota; class Alphaproteobacteria; order Rhodobacterales; family Rhodobacteraceae; genus Paroceanicella. Next base: position 86,781 of record NZ_QRGC01000004.1, on the reverse strand, counting down.
AAGCGGTAGAGCTCGTCGCCCGTCTCGGCGTCGACCGCCTTCAGGTAGCCTTCCAGCGTGCCGTAGAACACCACGTCACCCGCGGTGGCCAGCGCGCCCGACCACACCGAGAAGCGCTCGGGCAGCGACCACTTGATCTCGCCGGTGGTGGCGTCCCAGGCGATGAAGTTGCCCATGCCGCCGTGGCTGTCGGGGGCGGGGTACATCGCCAGCGTGGCGCCAACGTAGGGCTGGCCGGCGGTGTAGCTCACCCGGAAGGGCTCGTAATCCATGCACACGTGGTTGGTGGGCACGTAGAACAGGCCGGTCTTGGGGCTGAAGGAGGCGGGCTGCTGGTCCTTCGTGCCGAGGGCCGCCGGGCAGATGCCGGTGGAGTTCATGTCCTCGCCGTTCTGCTCGGTGGAGTATTCGGCCACCACCTGCGGGCGCCCGTACTGGTCGGACTCGGGGTCCATCACCACTTCGGTGGCCCAGTTCACCGCGGGGTCGTATTTCTCGGCCACGAGCAGCTCGCCCGTCACCCGGTCCATCGTGTAGGCGAAGCCGTTGCGGTCGAAGTGCACGAGCAGCTTGCGCATCTCGCCGTCGATCTCCTGGTCGGCCAGGATCATCTCGTTCACGCCGTCGTAGTCCCACTCGTCGTGGGGGGTCATCTGGTAGACCCACTTGGCCATGCCGGTGTCCGCGTCACGCGCGAAGATGGTCATCGACCACTTGTTGTCGCCCGGGCGCTGGGTGGGGTTCCAGGTGGAGGGGTTGCCCGAGCCGTAATAGAAGAGGTTGGTCTCGGGGTCGTAGGAATACCAGCCCCAGGTGGTGCCGCCGCCGATCTTCCACTGGTCGCCTTCCCAGGTGTTGATCGAGCTGTCCGCGCCCACCGGCTTGCCCAGCGAGGTGGTGTTCTCGTCGAACATCAGCTGGTCGTCCGGGCCCACGGAATAGGCGCGCCAGAGCTGCTCGCCGGAGTTCATGTCATAGGCGGTGACATGCCCCTGCACGCCGAACTCGCCGCCGGAGATGCCGACGATGATCTTGTCCTTCACCGGCAGCACGGTGGCGGTGTTGGTCTCGCCCTTGGTGGGGTCGCCGTTGACCGCCGTCCATTTCACCTCGCCGCTGTTGGCGTCGAGCGCCACCACGGTGGTGTCGGCCTGGTGGAGGAAGACCATGTCGTTGGCATAGGCGAGGCCGCGGTTGACCGTGTCGCAGCACATCACCGGGATGACGTCGGTGTCCTGCTTGGGCTCGTAGCGCCACTTGATCGCGCCGTCATTGGCGAGGTCGAGGGCGTAGACCACGTTCGGGAAGGGCGTGTGGACGTACATCGTGTCGCCCACCACCAGGGGCGAGCCCTCATGTCCGCGCAGCACACCGGTCGAGAAGGTCCAGGCGACCTGGAGGTCTCCCACGTTGTCCTTGTTGATCTGGTCGAGCTTGGAGTAGCGCTGGTTGGCGTAGTCGCCGGTCTGCAGGACCCACTGTTCGGGGTCTTGCGTCAACTCCAGCACCTTGTCGTTCGCCTGGGCCGCGAAGCCGCCGGCGAGCAGCAACGCCGCAGTGGCCATGAGCGTGTTACGCATCGTTTTCTCCCTTTGTGGCCGCGGATATCGGAGCCGGGCTCCCCTCCGCGCTGTTATTCGAGGCGACCCGCGCGCCCCGGGCTCGGACCCGGCCGCGAGACCGTTCCTAAGGACTTCATAAGAGCGGGGGCGGCGGCGCTGCGTCAACGGGGAGCAGGGTCTTGTTGGGCTAAAGTAGTAGCCCGCGCGGGCGGCGCCGGGGGGCATGCGAAAGGCGCCGGAGACGGGCTCCGGCGCCTGTGCGCTGGGACTCGGGGCGCGCGCGCCCTTCCCCCTCGGGACCCGCCGCCCGGGGCCGGTCTCCCGGCCGGGCCCGCGGTCTGCGGCGTGCCGCCGGCCCGTTACTCGAACGTGGCGAGATAGGCGACCACGTCGGCGCGCTCCTCCTCCTTGCGCAGGCCGGCGAAGGTCATCTTGGTGCCCTTCACGAAGTCGCGCGGCTTCTCGAGGAACTCGGCGATGTGCTCGGGTGTCCAGACGAGGCCACCGGCGGCGGCTTCCTCCATGGCGGAGGAATACTTGAAATCCTCCAGCGCGCCCGCGGCGCGGCCCACGATGCCGTTGAGCTCCGGGCCCACCTTGTTGGTGGCGCCCTCACCCACCGCGTGGCAGGCCTGGCACTTGCGGAACACCTTTTCCCCCTTGGCCGGGTCGCCATCGGCGAAGGCCGGGGTGGCGAGGGCGAGGAGCGTGGCGGTGAAGAGCAGGCGCTTCATGTGGTTATCCTTCTTCTGGCTTCTTCCGGGCGTTCACTTCAGGCGGTCGGCATGCCAGTCGACATGATCTGCCGCAAAACTCTGAACGAAAAAGTAGCTGTGATCGTATCCCGGCTGCATGCGGAACACGGAGGGGGTGCGGCTGGCGGCCAGGGCGGCGGACAGCGATTCGGGCTTGAGCAGGTCGAGGAACTGGTCCGAGGCGCCCTGGTCGACGAGGATGTCGCCCTTCCAGCCGGCGTCGCGCACAAGCAGGGTGGAATCGTGGCCGGTCCACTTGCTCTCGTCGCTGCCGAGATAGGCGGTGAGCTGCTTGCGCCCCCAGTCCGAGGCGGTGGGGTTCGCGATGGGCGCGAAGGCCGAGAGCGAGCGGTAGGCCCCGGGGTTGCGCAGCGCCAGCGTGATGGCGCCGTGCCCGCCCATGGAATGGCCGGTGATGCCCTGGCGGTCCGGCAGCACCGGGAACTCGGCCTGCACCAGGGCGCGCAGCTCGGTGAGCACGTAGTCGTACATGCGGTAATGCGCGGCCCAGGGCGCCTCGGTGGCGTTCACGTAGAAACCCGCACCCTTGCCCAGGTCGTAGGCGTCGTCATCGGCCACGCCCTCGCCGCGGGGGCTCGTGTCGGGGAAGACCAGCGCGATGCCGCGGCGGGCGGCGTGTTCCTGCAGGCCGGCCTTGGTCATCGCGTTCTCATGCGTGCAGGTGAGGCCGGAAAGGTACCACAGGCAGGGCACGGGGCCGCGGCTCGCCTGCGGCGGCAGGTACACGGCAAAGGTCATCTCGCAATCGGTCGAGGTCGCGGCATGGGTATAGACCCCCTGCACACCGCCGAAGCTCGCGTTCTCCGATTTGATCTCCATCATCTTCCTTTCGCGTCGCGTGGAACCAGTGACGATGCGATGACGTTACCTACCCGAATACAAGCTGTAGAACGGAGAGGAACAATGCATTCCATCATCTATCTCGTCGGTCTGGTTGTTGTCGTCGGCGCCATCATCAGTTTCGTGGCCTGACCCGGCCGGTTCCGGCCCGCACGAGTTCGAAAAGTCCCGCGCGAGTGTCTCGCGCGGGGCTTCTCCGTTCCGGATCAGTATTCGACGACGGCGCGGATCGACTTGCCCTCGTGCATGAGGTCGAAGCCGTGGTTGATCTCGTCGAGCTTGAGGTGGTGGGTGATCATCGGGTCGATCTCGATCTTGCCCTCCATGTACCAGTCGACGATCTTCGGCACGTCGGTGCGGCCGCGCGCGCCGCCGAAGGCCGTGCCGCGCCAGGACCGGCCGGTGACCAGCTGGAAGGGCCGGGTGGAGATCTCGGCGCCGGCCGCGGCCACGCCGATGATGATCGACTCGCCCCAGCCCTTGTGCGCGCATTCGAGCGCCTGGCGCATCACCGTGGTGTTGCCGGTGGCGTCGAACGTGTAGTCGGCCCCGCCCTTGGTGAGGTTGACGAGGTAGGGAACGATGTCGCCCTCGACCTCCTTGGGGTTCACGAAGTCGGTCATGCCGAAGCGCTCGGCCATTTCCTTCTTCGAGTCGTTGAGGTCGACGCCCACGATCTGGTCGGCCCCCGCCATGCGCAGGCCCTGGATCACGTTGAGCCCGATGCCGCCGAGGCCGAAGACCACGGCGCGGCTGCCAATCTCCACCTTGGCGGTGTTGATCACCGCGCCGATGCCGGTGGTGACACCGCAGCCGATGTAGCAGACCTTGTCGAAGGGCGCGTCCTCGCGGATCTTCGCCACGGCGATCTCCGGCAGCACGGTGTAGTTCGAGAAGGTCGAGCAGCCCATGTAGTGGTAGATCGGGTCGCCATCGAGGGTGGAGAAGCGCGACGTGCCGTCCGGCATCAGGCCCTGGCCCTGGGTGGTGCGGATGGCCTGGCAGAGGTTGGTCTTGGGGTTGAGGCAATACTCGCACTCGCGGCATTCGCAGGTGTAGAGCGGGATCACGTGGTCGCCCGGCTTCACCGAGGTGACCCCCGGGCCGACCTCGACCACCACGCCCGCGCCCTCATGGCCCAGGATGGCGGGGAAGATGCCCTCCGGGTCGGCGCCGGAGCGGGTGAACTCGTCGGTGTGGCACAGTCCGGTCGCCTTGATCTCGATCATCACCTCGCCCGCGCGCGGGCCATCGAGATTGACTTCGGTGATTTCCAGAGGCTTCCCGGCCTGGATGGCAAGGGCTGCGCGGGTCTTCATAGAGGTACTCCCCCGTTCGATCTGGTAGATGGATCGCGGCCCGGTTTTCCGGGCGCGACGGATTGGGGTGAGTTTCATCGGACCGGGCGCTTTGCGTCCAGTCCTTTCACCCCCCTCCATCCTCATACCTTAGTACAGGGCCGCGCCGAGGGCGACCGGAATCCGGCGCGGGGCGCGGGGAAGTGCACGCGATTCCAGAGACTTCGGGGGAAGGGCTCGAAAGCGGCCCGATTCTTATGATTCTCTTATTAGTCGAAAGGCTTTGACGGCCGCGCCCCGGCGCGGCCAGTCTTTCCGGGCCGTGTCCGGCGGGGCGGCAGGGCTCCGGGAGGCCCCGGACGCGCGGCCGAGCCGGCCCGCCTCAGATGTGGATTTCCCGCTCGCGCACGGACTGGCACTTCCATTGGGCGATGGTCCAGCCCGGGTGGGTCTCGCTCCATTTCGCGAGCTCGGGCTGGGCGCCCATGGCACAGGCCATCGCGCTGATGGGCTCGGCGTACTGGACGGCATTCTGCTCGCAGTGGCTCGGCGAGGACTGGAGGCAGGCGACAAAGATGAGTTCGATCATGACGAGGTCCGTGGATCGGTGGCTGTTGAGCCGGGCTGGCGCCCGACGGTTCGGCTTCCTCTCCCCCCAGGACAGCGTGGATGCCCCTTCGGGGCTCCGGCGCGGCGGGGTTGGCCCCCGCTCGATCCGCGCTTTCCAACATATGAAACACGAAGCGATGAATATAGGATGTGCGAAATGTCGCAGTGCAGCATCACTCGCGAAAACGTGATCCGCCGGGCCCTGCCGGGGCTGGCCGCGGGGCTGGCGGGGATCTGGCTCGCCGGCGCCGCCGCCGCGGCCGATTACAAGGACCCCGACTGGCCCTGCATCCAGCCCAAGGTGGGGCATATCTCCATCGGGCAGATGTGGGCCGGGCCGCTTCCGGAGGGCGACTGGAAGGCCGACCGCGAGGTGGCCGCGCTGGCCCATCGGCTGGCGCAGCGCCGCACCAGCCTGGAGGAGGCGAAGGCGCTGATGAGCGGCTTCGTGGAGGACGGCGGCGCGGCGCGGCGCGCGCAGCTGCTGCTGGCCTTCGAGGGGGCGTTCGAGCTCATCGACCGCGAGCGCGCCGCGCTCATCGGCGGCATCGCGCGCTATGCGCACAAGCAGCAGGCGCTCACCGGGCGCATCGAGACCAAGCAGCAGGAGCTGCACCGGCTCTCCGGCCTGCCCGAGGCCGAGCGCGACCCCGACCGCATCGAGGAGCTGGAGGACGAGCTCGCCTGGGACACGCGCATCTACCGCGACCGCGCGCAGTCGCTCACCTATGTCTGCGAGACGCCGGTGCTGCTCGAGAAGCGCGCCTTCGCCCTGGCGCGCTCGGCGCAAGAACTGGTACAGTAGCGTCAGCCGGCCCCCGACCTGTTGCGAATTCCGGCGGAGTGTGGCCAAGTGTGATTGGCCAAGAGCGGCGCCCTCGGCTACGCAGGGCGGGCTCACCAACAGAAGAACAGGACGAACGGTTGGACAGAAACGTGCTGGGGCGCGGATTGCTTCTCTGCGCCTTGTCGGGGCTCGCGAGCGGCTGCAGCGACGAGCTCTCGCTGGCGGAAGCCTCGCCCCCGGAAACCCAGATCGAAGGTTACGAGATCGTGCTGGACGGCGCCCCGGACGAGGCGTTCTCCGACCTCGCCGAGGAAGCCCTGCAGGTCTACCGGCTGGAGGAGAACGGCGCCCAGTCCCGCGCCTTCCTGCGTCGCCGCGCCGAGGGCGACATCGAGACCCTGGTGAAGATGCTGAAATCGCAGGGATATTACGAGGGTACGGCCTCCATCGAGCTCTCGCCCCCCGAGGCGGAGGAGGTGACCGTGACCCTGCACGTGATCCCCGGGCCGCGCTACGAGCTCGCCGCGCACGATTTCCAGCTCGTGGAGGTGGAGGACACCCCGCCGCCGCTCGACGCGAAGGCGCTCGGCTCGCCGGTGGGCGGGCCCGCAGTGGCCCAGGACATCGTGACCGCCGAGGACGCCGCGGTGGGCGAGCTGCAGCGCCGCGGCTTCGCCTATGCGCGCTTCCTCGGGCGCGACGCGGTGGCGGACCCCGCCGCCCACACCATCGAGGTGCAGTCCTCGTTCCAGGTCGGCCGGCACTACACCTTCGGCGACGTGACCTTCGACAACATCACCGTGGTCGAGGACGAGTACCTGCGCACCTACATCAACTGGGAGCCGGGCGAGACCTTCTCCCAGGCCAAGCTGCGCGACTACCAGCGCGAGCTTTCCGACACCGGCCTGTTCACTGCGGTGAGCGCCGACACGCCGGAGAACGCGCCGAAGAGCCGCGCCCTGCCGATCACCGTCTCGGGCGAGCCGCGGCCGCCGCGCACGGTCTCGGCCGGTCTCTACTACGACACCACCGACGGCGTGCTGGTGAAGGGCTCGCTCGCGCATCGCAACCTCTTCGGGCGCAACGAGCAGGGCTCGGTGGCGCTGGAGGCCGGGCTCGACACGCAGCGCCTGCAGTTCTCCTACCTCGAGCCGCAGTTCAAGCGCGACGGCCAGAGCCTGGTGGGCGGGCTGGAGCTGCGCAACGAGGACATTGACGCCTACGAGGAGCAGGGCGGCACGCTCACCCTCGGCATCGAGCGCGAGCTCTCCGATGTCTGGACGGTGGGCGCCGGCGGCCTCGTCGAGGTCAGCCGCATCAAGGACGAGGGCGAGACCTCGGACGCCTTCCTCGGCGGCATCCCGGTGTTCGTGCGCTACGACGACACCGACGACCTGCTCGACCCGCGCGAGGGCATCCGCTTCCGGGTGAGCGCCACGCCCTTCGGCGGCGAGTACAACGACGAGGGCACCACCTTCCTTACCCTCGACGGCAACGCCTCGACCTACGTGCCGCTCGACGAGGAGCGCAAGTACGTGCTCGCGCTGCGCGGCCGGCTCGCCAGCATCCTGGCGGAAAACCTCGACCGCGTGCCCCCCACCCGGCGGCTCTACGCCGGCGGCGGCGGCTCGATCCGCGGCTACGGCACCGACATGGTCGGCCCGCTCGACGATGACGGCGACCCGGTGGGCGGCCTCTCGGCCATGGAAGTGGGCGCGGAGATGCGCGCGCAGGTCTGGGGCGACATCGGCGTGGTCGCCTTCCTCGAGGCAGGCTCCGTCTCGCCCGAATCCTACCCGGATTTCGATGACGGCGTGCAGACCGCGGCGGGCATCGGCGGGCGCTACTACTCCCCCGTCGGCCCGATCCGCTTCGATATCGGCGTGCCGCTGAACCCGCGGGACGACGACGACGACTTCCAGCTCTACTTCTCCATCGGGCAGGCCTTCTGATGCGCTTTCTCCACCTCCTCGGCTTCGCGCTGATCCTCGCCCTCGCCGCGCCGGAGGCGCAGGCGCAGACCTCGATCTTCAACGTGCGCAGCCGGCTCGTGCAGTTCCTGCTGGAGCAGGTCTCCACGCCCGGATCCTTCGAGGTGACGGTGGAGGAGGTCGACAGCCCGGACAGCGGGGTCACCCGCCTGCAGGGGCTGAAGGTGGCCGATTCAGAAGGGGTGTGGATCACCGCGGGGGTGGTCTCGCTGGAGTGGAATGCCTCGCGCCTGCTGCGCGGCGAGCTGGAGATCCCGCAGATCCTGGTGCAGGACCTCGACGTGATCCGCCCGCCCGCGCCGGGCCAGGAGGCGCCGGAGCTGAAGGAGGGCGAGGAGGATCCCAACGCCTCGCCCTTCGACTGGCCGCGCAGCCCGATCACCCTGCGCATCTCCGAGATGCGGCTCGACAACATCCACATCGCCGAGGGCGTGCTGCCCCAGGAGATCACCTTCGACGCGCTCGGCTCGGCGGTGGACGAGGGCGACCAGCAGTCGCTCAAACTCGACGTCACCCGCACCGACGCGATCGAAGGCAAGATCGCGGTGGACTACCTGCGCGACTTCTCCAACGACACGCTGCGCATCCAGCTCGACGCCGACGAGGCCCCGGGCGGCATCGTCGCCACCGCCGCCGGCTTCCCCGATGACAGCCGCAGCCAGGTAAGCCTCGTCGCCGACGGGCCGAAGGAGGACTGGAAGGTCGATTTCGACGCCTCGGTCGACCGGGTGTTCTCCTCCGACGGCACCGCCACCGTCTCCTACGTGGCGCCGCTCTCGGTCACGGCCGATTTCGCCCTGCGGCCCGGCGAGGCGATGTCCGAGGACGTGCGCGGCCTGCTCGCCCCCTCCGCCGACATCCGCGCCCGGGTCTCGGAGGAGGCCGGGGTGATCCGCTTCCAGGAGCTCGCGCTCACCTCGCCGGAGCTGAACCTCAACGCCCAGGGCACCTTTGCCCGCGAGAGCGGGGCGATGGACCTCGTGCTCGACCTCGCCGGCCAGTCCGGCCTCGCGAAGCTGGCGGACGGGGTGGATTTCGAGCGTTTCGGCTTCCGCGGCACGGTGCAGGGCACGCCGGACAATCTCGCGGCCAACGGTGTCGCCTCGCTCGCGGCGCTGAAGACCGCGCCGGCCGACGCGGGCGACCTGGAGCTGAACATCGATGTCACCCGCACCGGCGAGCGCATCGCCTTCAACGTCGACGGGCAGGGCACGCAGGTGCGCCTCGACCAGCTGCAGCCCGACGTGGTGGGGGATATCAACCTCACCGCTTCGGGCACGCAGGAGGGCGAGCAGCTCGACCTCACCATCCTCTCGCTCGCCGGGCCGCTGATGCAGGTGACGGCCACGGGCAGCACCGATCTCGCCTTCCAGGAGGCGGGGCTGAGCTTCACCGCCCGCCTGCCGCAGTTCGGCCCCTTCGCCCGCGCCTATGGCCAGGACATCGAGGGCGCGGCCGACGTGAAGGGCCGGGTGGAGATCGCCGGCGGCGCGCCCACCGCGCATGTGGAGGGCACGGTCTCGGACGTGCGCTCACCCATGGCCGACCTCGGGAATTTCGACCTCACCGCCGACGTGGCGCAGGAGGGCGAACGCCTCACCTTCGCCGCCGACGGCACGGTGGAGCGCCTGCGCCTCGACCGCATCGGCCCGGACGTTCTGGGCACCACGCAGCTCACCGTGCGCGGCGCGATGGAGGGCGACGACCTCACGCTCGAGACCGCGGCCCTCGACGGCCCGCGCCTGCAGGCCTCGGTGAGCGGCGCGCTCGACCTCGCGGCCACCGACGGCAGCTTCGACTACACCCTGCGCGCGCCCGAGATCGGCCCCGTGGCCGCCGCCTATGACCAGGATGTCACCGGCGCGGTGGAGGCCGACGGCACGCTCACCCTCGCTCAGGCCGTGCCCGCCATCGCCGGCACCGCGGCGCTGCGCGACCTCGCCTATGCCGGCACCGGCTACGGCGACATCGTCGCCACCCATGACGTGACGCTGGGCGAGGCGCCGGAGGGCACGCTGCAGGTGGACGCGAGCAACGGCGCCATCGGCGACGCGCGCATCGAGACCGCCTTCCGCCTCGCGGGCGAGGAGCTGGCGCTGAGCGGCATCGATGTCTCGGCCCTCGGCCTCGCGATCACCGGCGACATGACGACCGATCTGGGCACCACGCTCTCCACCGGCGCGCTGAAGCTCTCGAGCCGCGATCTCGCGCCGCTCGGCCGCTTCGCCGGCACGCCGCTGGCGGGCGCGCTCGACGGCACGGTGACGCTGGAGGCCGCGGAGAGCGGCCAGTCCGTGGCCGCCCGGCTCAACGGCCGCGGCATCGGCACCGCCGACATCTCCACCGAGACGGTGCGGCTCGACGCCCGGGTGGCGGACGCGCTCGGCACCCCCTCGGTGAACGCCACCGCCGACGTGGCGGTGCTCGACCTCGGCGAGACCGGCCGGCTCGACACCATCACCCTGCGCGCGAGCGGCCCGCTCAGCGGCATGCAGGTGACCGCCGACACCGCGGGCGAGATCATGGAAAAGCCGTTCGCCGCCGGGCTCACCTCGGCGCTGGCGGTGCAGGGCAGCACCATCACCGCGCGGGTGAGCCGGCTTGAGGCCAGCCACGGCGAGCTGGAGGTGAGCCAGCAAGGCCCGCTCACCCTGCGCTCCTCGGGCGGGGCGGTGGACGTGCAGGGGCTCGACCTGAGCTTCCCGAAGGGCGGCCGGGTGAGCGGCGACGCGGGCTATTCCGCGGCCGGGTTCTCGGGCGATCTCAACGTGGAGCGGCTCGATCTCACGCTTGCCAACAACTTCGGCGAGGCGCCCGTGCAGTCGGGCACGCTGCACGGAACGGCGGTGTTCGACACCCGCCCCGGCCGCGCCAGCGCCGACGTGGACCTGCGCGCGGAAAACCTCAAGCTGCGCGACGTGGCGCCGGAGGCCGAGCCCTTCCGCAGCCGGCTGGTGGCAAACTGGAACGGCCGGCTGGCCGATGTCTCCCTGCGGGTGGAGGGCGGCTTCGGCGAGCCCATCCGGGTGAAGGCCGGCGTGCCGCTGCGCGCGGGCGCGGGCGGCATTCCGCAGGTGGTGGGCAACGGTTCGCTCACCGGCTCGGTGAACTGGCGCGGCGAGATCGCGCCGCTCTGGGCGCTGGTGCCGCTGGCCGACCACGAGGTGACCGGCGATGCCAACGTGGCGCTCGAGCTCTCCGGCACGCCGGACGCGCCCAGCGTGGCCGGGCGCATCGGGCTGGAGAACGGCCGCTACCAGAACCTCGCCCTGGGCGTGATCCTCACCGATCTCACCGTGCGCTCGCGGCTGGAAAGCCCGCAGGACCTGGTGCTGAACATCTCCGGGCAGGACGGCAACGAGGGCACGGTCACCGGCCGGGTGCGGCTGCTCTCGGGCGATGGCGAGCCGCGCCTGCGCGCCGAGGTGAAGGCCGACCGCGCCGTGCTGGTGCGCCGCGATGACGTGACGGCGATGATCTCCTCCGACATCGTGGTGCGCGGGCCCTTCACCGCGCTGCGGGTGGAGGGCAACGTGACCATCGACCGCGCCGAGGTGCGGCTGGTCGATGCGCTGCCGCCTTCCATCGTCACGCTGGGCGACGTGCGCATCAAGGGCGAGGAGCCGCCGGAGGAGGAGGCGGAGGCCGGCAGCACCGTGCGGCTGAACGTCGACGTGAATGCACCGGGCAACATCTTCGTGCGCGGCCGCGGCCTCGACAGCGAGTGGCAGGCCGATATCGACGTGCGCGGCACCGCCGCCGCGCCGCAGATCACCGGCTCGGTGGAGCGGGTGCGCGGCACGTTCGACCTGATCGGCAAGACCTTCAACCTCTCGGAGGGCGAGGTGCGCTTCAACGGCGGCCGCAACATCGACCCCGATCTCGACGTGGTGCTGGAGCGCTCGGACAACGACATCACCGGCCGCGTGCGGGTGCAGGGCCCGGCCTCCGACCCGGAGGTGAGCTTCGACTCCACCCCGGCCCTGCCGCAGGACGAGGTGTTGCCGCGCCTGCTGTTCGGCACCTCGAAACAGTCGCTCTCCGGTGCGCAGGCGATCCAGCTCGCCATCGGCATCCGCACCCTCACCACCGGCGACGCGGGCCCCCTCGACACCGCGCGCTCCGCCCTCGGCGTGGACGTGCTGCAGGTCGACCCCACCGAGGACGGCGCCGAGGTGACCGTGGGCAAGAACGTGGCCGACGGCGTGTTCGTGGGCGCCTCGAAGGAAGTGGGCGGCGAGGGCGGCGAGTCTGTCACCGTCGAGGTCGACATCTTCGAGGGCGTGACCGCGGAGGGCAATGTCGGCACCACCAGCTCGAACATCGGTATCGGCTGGAAGACCGACTTCTGAGGCTCCCCCCGCGCCCGCCGGGCGCGGGCAAGCGGAGGCGGCCGTCCGGTTTCCCCGGGGCCGGGCGCGCGGCGGAGTTGCTCGGGGGATGCCGAACGTCACGTCCGCGTGTTGCCGGCGGCGGGCGGCCTTGCGATTTAGAGACGAGGCCGGGCGCGGTGTGCGCCGGCCTGGTCGCCTCCTTGCGCGTGCGGATGCCGAAGCAATGCCGGAGCTCTGTCGTGAGCGTTCCGATCGGCCGCATCCGGGCGCTCGGGGATGACTGGCGGAGATCGCGCCGGATGCCCGGGAACCGGGGCCCCGGCCGGAATCCCTGGCGGGGATGCCGGCGCGCTCCTCATGTCGACACGGCAGTCGGCTACCGGGGAGACCGGCTCCGGATCTGCGCATTCAGCGGAGCGCCGCGGCTCCGCCGACGGACCGGCTCGCGCTGCTCAGTGACACGGACGGATGCGCCGCGGCTGCGCGCGCCTGCCCGCCCCCGCGCCGTCGCCTGCCCGGCTCCGGCTCTGCCGCCGCCTCCGGGGAGGCCCGCCGCAGCTGGTGAGCCGCATGGCCTGGCGGCGCAATCGCCAGCCCGGCTCCGGTTCAGCCACCACTTCCGGGGAGGCCGGCCGAAGCAGGCAGGACGTCTTCCTCCGGCGCAAGGCCAGACCGACGGCGCTGCATTGGCGCGGCGATCCCGGCGGGGAGGTGTCGACACGCCGCGCCACGTGGTCACCCCGCTCGGGCGCGCTCATGTCATCGGTGCTGCTGCCCGATCAATTCTGCCCTTGCCAGGCGCGGTTCCCGCGCGACTCTGCCTCTCTGCCTCTCTGCCTCTCTGCCTCTCTGCCTCTCTGCCTCTCTGCCTCTCTGCCTCTCTGCCTCTCTGCCTCCGCCCGCGAGGCGGGCCGGTTCGGGCGACATACGGCGGGGGAGGGGCCCGGAACAGCGAAACCCCCCGCGCGGGGGGCGCGGGGGGGTGGAAAAAGCCCGCCGACGGAGGGCGTCGGCGGGCCTCGGTCCGGCCGTCAGGGATGGGGATCAAGAGCGGCCGTTCCGATCTGTCGGGGTTCAGCCCTCGTAGGTGGGCATGTCGTTGAGCTGTTCCTCGGTGGTCGGCACGTAGATGCGCAGGTCGTTCTCGTCCTCGCCCTGCATCACCTGCAGTTCCTTGAAGTCCACGGCCACCGGCTTGGCGCCCAGGCCCAGGAAGCCGCCCACGTCGACGATCGCGTCCTGCGCGGTGCCGTCCTCGTTGAGCACGATCTCGGTCACTTCACCGATCTCGGCCTCGTTCTGGTCGTACACCGTGGCGCCGATCAGCGCGTCGGACTTGATCTGGTCGGCCGGGGTCTCGGTGTAGCCCTCGGGAGCCGCCATCATCGTGCCGCCGCCGGCGCTGGTGGTGCGGTCGGCGCCCATGTCGGTGTCGGCCTCGGCCATCTCGGTGTCGGGCACGTTGTCCGCCGACATCTGGTCGGTGCCGTTCTCGTTGGTGGTCATCGCGGTGTCGGCATTGTCCATGCTGTCACCCTCGACCGCCGCGGTGTCGCTGTCGGTGGCCATCGCCGCGGTGTCGTCCTCGCGCTCGAAGGCCGGGGCGTTTTCCAGCGCCTCGCGGGTGGTGTTGATGGCGATGAACGTGTCGTCCGGGTCGTCGTTCTCGTGCAGGAACGACAGGTCGCTCATCTCGACGGCCACGGTCTTCTCGCCGATGCCGAGGAAGCCGCCCACATCGACCAGCACGGCGCGGATGTCGCCGTTCTCGTCCATCACGACGTCGCTCACCTCGCCGAGGTCTTCCCAGTTCTCGTCACCGTCGGCGGGGCGGGCCATGTCGGCCTCGGCCGGAGTCTCCGAGCCGTAGACGCGGCTGCCGATCAGCTCGGACGCGTAGACGTCGCTGGCAGTCGGCGCCTCGAGATAAGTAGACTCGGTAACGTCCTGCGCATAGACAGCACCCCCGCCCATGACGAGAGCAATCGCGGTAGTAGCAATAAGGCGTTTCATATCGAATCTCCTCTTCCTTTTGTTTCCTTCCCGGCGGGTATTGCGTTTCGTGCCGGGTGTTCTGCCGGTTCAACGTGCCGCCACGAGGAGAGTTCCGATTTTCTTCTCAAGGAAATTTCGCCCCGGCCGGGGAACTTTTCGCGATGTGCGCGCGGGCCGCAGCCGCTGCCACAGGCACCTCGCGCGCGCCGTTGCGCGGCGGCTTCCGCGCGCTAGGTTGAGGAGCCAGACAGTCCCGCTGCCCCCCTCTCTGCCCCGGAGTTCCAGGATGGAAACCTTTGCCTGCCCGAGCTGTTCCGGAACCCTCTACTTCGAGAACCTCGCCTGTGCCTGCGGCCAGCCGGTGGTCTGGGACCCCGGCGCCCGCGTCTTTCGCGATGCCGACCAGGTGACCGGCTGCGCCAACCGCGCCGGGATCGACTGCAACTGGGCGGCGGCCGGCAGCGGCGGGCTCTGCGCCTCCTGCGCGATGACCCGCACCCGCCCCGACCTCTCGGTGCGGCGCAACGCGGCGCTCTGGGCCGAGGCGGAGGCCGCCAAGCGCTGGGTGCTCGCCAACCTGATGCGCTGGGGCATCTTCACCGCGCGCGACCCCGCGAGCCCGCCGGTGTTCGACCTGCTGTCCGAGCTGGTGGCCGGGGGGCGCGAGCAGGTGATGATGGGCCATGCCGACGGCGTGATCACGATCAATGTCCTGGAGGCGGACACCGCCCTGCGCGAGAAGCGGCGCGACCAGCTCGGCGAGCCCTACCGCACCCTCACCGGGCATTTCCGCCACGAGCTGGCGCATTACCTCTTCCTGCGGCTCGAGCCGCGCGAGGGGTTCCTGCCCGCCTTCCGCGCCCTGTTCGGCGACGAGACCGCCGATTACGGCGCCGCCCTGGAGGCCTACTACGCCTCCGGCAGCCCGCCCGCCGGCTGGCAGGAGAGCCACGTGAGCGAATATGCCCGCGCCCACCCGCACGAGGACTGGGCCGAGACCGTGGCCCATGCCCTGCACCTCACCGACATGCTCGACAGTGCCGCGGCCATGCAGCTCGCCACCCCCCGCTCGCAGGTGGAGGGCGATGCCTACGACGACCCGGCCGACGAGCACACTCTGGCCGCCGCCCTCGACCTTGCCATCGCGATGAACCACATGGCCCGGTCGATGGGCCTGCCGGACCTCTATCCCTTCGTGGTCTCGGCGGGCGTGCGCGAGAAGCTGCTCTTCGTGCGGGAGTGGCTGCCGCGGGTGACGGGCTGAGGCGGCAGGGCCGGGGGGCGGGCCCCGGGAGAAATTAAACCGCGGCAGGTGGTTGCAATCCGCCTCCGCCACTGGCTAAGCCGGGGCAGCGCCGCAGCAGGGCAACAGGGAGACAAGAATGGGCGAAACCGCCGACATCATCATCACCAACGGCATCCTCCTCACCATGGACCCGAGCCGGCCCCGCGCCGAGGCTCTGGCCGTCTCCGGGGGGCGGATCATTGCCGTCGGCGATGCGGAGGAGATCGCCGGCCTCGCCGGCCCGCGCACCCGCACGGTGGACGCGCGCGGCGCCACCGTGCTGCCCGGGTTCAACGAGGCGCATATCCACATCTTCCCCGGCTCGGTGGCGCTGGACCAGCTCTCGCTCGCGGGCGTGAGCGGCGAGGCGGAGCTGCGCGCGCGGGTGCGGGACTTCGACACGGAGCACCCGGGGCTCGACCTGCTGGTCGGCAAGGCCTGCGACTACACCATCCTCGGAGAGGGGCGCGCGCTCGACCGGCACGTGCTCGACGCCATCCTGCCCGACCGCCCGCTGCTGCTGGTCGCCCCCGACCACCACACCGCCTGGGCGAACACCGCGGCGCTGAAGGCCGCGGGCCTGCTGGAGGGGCGCGCGCTGCCGCCGGGCAACGAGATCGTCATGGGGGAGGACGGGCTGGCGGCCGGCGAGCTGCGCGAGCCCGCCGCCTTCGGCCCCGTGGAGGCGATGGGCCCGACCGGGGGGCGCGAGGGGGCGGGGCTCGGCACCGGCGCCGACCCGGTTCCCGCCCCGGACGCGGCGCAGCGCGAGACCGATCTCGCCGCGCTGCGCAAGGGGCTCGCGCATCTCGCCGCCCACGGCATCACCAGTTTCCAGAACATGGACGGCAATGCCTACCAGCTCGAGCTGCTCTCCGAGCTGGAGCGCCGGGGCGAGCTCACCTGCCGCGCCCGCGTGCCCTTCCACTTCGTGCCGGAGATGGAGATCGAGGCGCTGGAGCAGGCCTCCGGGATGGCGGCGCGCTATGCCTCGCCGCGCATCGCCTCGGGCACGGTGAAGCTGTTCATCGACGGTGTGCTCGACGGCTGGACCGCCCTGATGGCCGAGGATTACGCCGACCGCCCGGGCTGGCGCGGCGAGCCGCGCTTCGAGGAGGCGCGCTTCCACGCCATCATCGCCGAGGCGGACCGGCGGGGCCTGCAGGTGGCGGTGCATGCCATCGGCGACCGGGCGGTGAACATGGTGCTCGACGGGTTCGAGAAGGCCCGGGCGGCGAACGGGCCGCGCGACAGCCGCCACCGGGTGGAGCATATCGAGGTGGCGCTCGTCTCCGACATCCCGCGCTTTGCTGAGCTCGGGGTCATCGCCTCCGTGCAGCCGCCGCACCCGCCGGGCCAGGCCGGGCTGCCGCTGGAACCCACGCTGTCGCGCATCGGCAAGGCGCGCTGGCCGCTGGCCTACCCCTGGGCGGCGCTGCGCGCAGCCGGGGCCGAGATGCTCTTCGCCTCCGACTGGCCGGTGTCGCCTGTCGACCCGCTGGCCGGCGTTGCTGCCGCGATGACCCGGGAGAAATGGGACGACGACCAGCCCGACAACCGCCAGACCCTGCTGCAGGCGCTGGAGGGCTACACGCTGGCCGGTGCGAAGGCCGAGTTCCGCGAGCACGAGAAGGGCCGGCTCGCGCCCGGCTTCCTCGCCGACATCGTGGTGCTCGACGACGATCTCGAGGCGGCGGATGCCGAGGAATTCCCCGAGATCCGCCCTGTCCTCACCATCTGCGACGGCGCGGTGACCTACGTGGACGAGGAGGCCTTCTGAGGCCGCCAGCCCCCGGCCGCAACGGTCAGACGGCCCGTGGTAGGCGGCTTCGCCCGGCGGGCGCGGGAGGGTGCAGGGGACGCGGGGCGGCGGCCTGACGGAGACACCGGGGCGACCCCGGCTTTCGCCGGGGTTCCGGCCGCGCCAGCATCCGGGGCAACCGCGCCGGGGCCCGAGCGGGGCGGACACGTCCTCCGGGACCTGCTGCTGCCCGCCCTCCGGCCCGGGACGTCCTCGCCGGGTGTGCGTGGAGCGGCGTCATCGCCCGTGGCGGCAGGGGGGAAGCGCCCGGGCGGGTGTGAGACGGTGTCCCGGCGGCCGATCGGCCGCCCGTGCGCCGGGCGGGCCGGCCGGGCGCGGGGCTCAGCCCCGGTTCGCGTGTTCCACCTCGCGCGAGGGCGGGGCGGAATCGGGGTCGAGCACGCGCAGCCGGTAGGCATCGGCCTTGGGCGCCCAGTCGGCCCAGAGCTCGGCCAGCGCGTCCACTGGGGTGGGCGAGCGGTCGGCCCGCAGGTCGGCCGAGAAGATCCCCTCGGAGCCCAGCACCTTCAGGGCGGCGGATTGCAGCGGGTCACGCTCCGCCCCGGCCGCCACGCCGGCGGCGAGCCCGGCGATGAGCCGCGCCGCGAGCGGGCCCGTGGCCGCCTCGAAGCCTGCCACCATTGCCGGCATCACCTCCGGCGCGCCGAGGAAATTGCCGAGCGCGAGGCAGCCTTCGCCGGTGAGCCCGCCGCATTCGGGCAGGCAGGAGGCGCCGGTGAAATGCAGCGCCTCGCCCCTGCGGGTGAGGATGCCGAGCTGCCGCCAGTGCGCCGCCACGGCCGCGCCCTGCATCGCCCCGATGGCCGCCGCGGCCGAGCCGGTGGCGGCATGGGCGGCAAGGCCCACGCCGTGCAGGCGCGGGTCGGTGCGGGCCTGGGAGAACACCACGCAATCGGGCCCGATGGCCCCCACCCGGGCGCCCACGCAGACGCTCGAGGTGGTCACGGCATAGCCGATCTCCCCGGTCTCGGCGCAGATGCCGGCGAGCGAGAAGGTCATTCCTTGATCTCCACCCCGGTCTGCGAGGTGATCAGCCCGTAATGCTCGATGCGCCGGTGGCGGGCGAAGTCGAACACCGAGCGGCGGATGTACGCGCCCAGCTCCATGTCGCAGGCATGGGTGATGACCTCGTCATCCTCCGACACCGCGTAGGCCACCGTCTCGCCGGTCGGCGCCACGATGGCCGAGCCGCCGATCATCGCGAACCCGTCCTCGGCGCCGCACTTGGCCGCGGCGAGCACCCAGGCGCCGTTCTGGTAGGCGGCACTTTCGATGGAGAGCTTGTGGTGCAGTGCGCGCAGGTGGGCGGGCTCGGGGTGGTGGATGTTCAGCGTCGGCGTGTTGTAGCCGAGCATGAAGATCTCGGCGCCCTGCAGCGCCATCACCCGGAAGGTCTCCGGCCAGCGGCGGTCGTTGCAGATGCACATGCCGATGCGCCCGATGGGCGACTTGAAGGTGTTGAAGCCGAGGTCGCCCACCTCGAAGTAGCGCTTCTCGAGATGCTCGAAATTCGCCTTGTGGAGCGGGTCCTTGGTGCCGGGCAGGTGCACCTTGCGGTACTTGCCGAGGATCGTGCCGTCCGGGCCCACCAGCACGGCGGTGTTGTAGCGATGCGTCTCGCCGCCCTCGGTGATCTTCTCGGCATAGCCGAGGTAGAAGCCGACGCCGAGGTCCTTCGCCACCTCGAAGAGCGGCGCCATGGCGGGGGAGGGCAGGCCCTCCTCGAAGAAGCGGTCGTAGTCCTCGGGCGTGTCGTAGATGTAGCGCGGGAAGAAGGTGGTGAGGGCGAGCTCGGGGAAGGTCACCCATTTCGCGCCGCGGCCCGCCGCCTCGCGCAGCATGTCGATGAGACGGGCGACCACCGCTTCCTTGGTGTCGCTGAGATGGACCGGGCCCATCTGGGCGACGGCGAGGATTTCCTTGCGGCTCATGGCAGCTCCCTTCCTTAACGGATCACAAACAGGACTAGACGAGCACGCCGATATGTTGAAATAAAATAGCACCCCCTTGGAAATAAGGTCACGTTATATGATCAATGCCCGTCAGCTGGAGGTGCTCAGCACCGTGATCGAGGTCGGCACCACGGCGCGCGCGGCGGAGCTGCTCAATGTATCGCAGCCCGCGGTGAGCAACATGATCCGCCACACGGAGGACATCACCGGCCTCACCCTGTTCGAGCGCGACCGCGGCCGGCTGATCCCCACGCGCGAGGCGCGGCACATCGCGCAGGAGGCGCAGCACCTGTTCATGCAGCAGAAGCGCATCTCCTCCATCGTGGAGGAGCTGCGCGGCGGCACCATGGGCACGCTCAACATCATCGCCTCGCCCTCCATCGGGCTGGGGGTGCTGCCGCGGGCGCTGGCGGAATTCTCGAAGGCGCGGCCGAAGCTGCGGCTGTCGCTCGAGCTCGGCTCGGTGGACGAGATCTCCGAGAAGCTGGTGAGCGGGCGGGCCGACCTCGGGCTGTCGATCACCGTGCCGCGGCACCCGTCGCTCTCGGTCGGGCCGATCGCGGCGGGGGAGCTGGTGTGCGTCTGCCCGCCGGGGCACGACTTCGCCTACATGAAGCGGGTGAGCATCACCGACCTCAACCTGGTGAACCACATCTCCTACGCCACCAACACGCCGCTGGGCCGGCTGGTGGACCAGGTGTTCGCCGAGCGCGGGCTGGAGCGGCGCTATTCCTGCGAGGTGCGCCACACCGCGACGGCGCTGGAGCTGGTGGCCTCCGGCATGGGCGTGGCGCTGGTGGACAGTTTCGCGCTGATCGGGCGCGAGCCGGGACGCATCGTGAAGGTGCCGACGGACCCGGTGCTGCCCATCCGCATGTCCTCCATCACCTCGCGGCTGTTCCCGACCTCGAACCTCGCGGGGCGGTTCATGGAGTTCTTCCGCGGCTTCATCGAAGCGGCTGGTTGAACCTCCGGGTGAGCTTGCGGCCCTCGCGCAGCACCATGATGCCGCCGAGGGCGATGAGCACCGAGCCGAGCAGCGCCGCCGGGCGGGGCAGGTGGCCCCAGGCGGCGAAGTCGAGCAGCATGACCCAGAGCAGGTAGGTGTAGCTGAAGGGCGCGAGGTCGGGCGGGGCGGCGCGCTGGTAGACCCAGACCAGCAGGAAGCCCGAGCCGATGCTGGCCACCCCCACCAGCGCCACCGCGCCCCAGAGCTCGAGCGGCATCGAAACCCAGGTGCCCCCGGCCGCCGCCGGCACCACGGCAAGGGCCACGCCCGCCACGCAGAGCGCCACCAGCGCCTGGGTGCGCACCAGCGCCACCGGCTGTTCTTCCTTGCAGTGGTAATGCGTGACCAGCACCGAGGCCGCGTAGCAGAAGGCGGCGGCGAAGGGCAGCACGAGCGCCAGCCCCTCGGCCCGCGCCGGCCCGATGATGAGCACCGCGCCGAGGAGGCCGAGCACCACGGCACCCACCTGCATGCGGCTCACCCGCTCGCGCATCACGAGGGCGCTGAGCAGGGTGGAGAACAGCGGGAAGGTGTAGAAGCACACCGCGGCGGTGGAGAGCGGCAGCAGCGACAGCGCGAAGATCTGCAGCAGCATCGAGCAGGCCTGGAAGCCGCTGCGCGCCAGCACCGGCAGCAGCTTCACCGGCCGCGCCCGCATGCCGGTGAAGATGAGCGCGCCGATGCACAGGAAGACGAAGATGAAGCCGGCGCGCAGCACGCCGTACTGGATGGCGCTCACCTCGGCGGTGATCGCCTTCACGAAGCCGTCGTTGAGGCAGAACACCGCCTGCGCGGCCACCAT
Source organism: Oceanicella sp. SM1341 (assembly GCF_003448965.1). Lineage (GTDB taxonomy): Bacteria > Pseudomonadota > Alphaproteobacteria > Rhodobacterales > Rhodobacteraceae > Paroceanicella. The sequence goes on along the minus strand of NZ_QRGC01000004.1, from coordinate 65,719 downwards.
CACTGCCGCGACCGGCGCGAAGCCGGTGCGCGCCGGGGCGGTTGTCATCCCCGCAGGACCCAGGTGTCGCGCCGCCGCGCGGTGGGGAAACGGTCGGCGAGGCCGAGGGCCTCGATGCGCTCGATGGAGGCCTCGAAGAGCGTGCGCGACACCGGCAGGGCGTCGGGCTCGAGCGCGATGCGGCGCAGCTCCTCCTCCTGGTCGCCGTAGGCGGTCTTGAGGGCGCGCAGGTCGGCCACCGCGTCCTTTGCGGAGATGTCGACGCGCAGGTCGCAGCGGTCGAGCCCGTGCTCGCCCGTGGCGCGCAGCACCGAGGAGCGCAGGGGGCCGATGATCTCGCCGCCCGCGTCGCGGCCGGCCTCGAGGGCGCGCATCAGCCGCTCGGCCAGCACCTCCTCGGGGTCTTCCTCGAAGGCGGCGACCATCGCGGCGGTGATGCGGTCATTGGCGAGGATGTTGCCCGCCGCCACGCAGTTCTTGCCCACCGAATGGGTGTAGATCGAGTACATGCGCCGGCCGTGGTAGACCGAGGCGCGGCCCTCGGTGTCGAGTGCGGCGAGCTGGCGCCACTCCACGTCCGGGGTGCTCTCGCAGACGCGGGCCACCGCCTCGTCGGCCGAGACACCCTGCGAGAGCAGCTCGATGCCGAGGTCGCCCAGCCGCGGGTCGGTGCGGTGCTGGCTGAGGAAGGCGCCCTTGCGGTGGCTCAGCCGCGCGCAGCGCGAGCCCACCGCGAGGTTCGAGGTGGTGACCGCGGCGCCGAAGGCCCCGGTGCGCTCGCAGCGGCCGATGATGGAGAAAGTCATTTCGTGTCCAGTCCCTTGCCTGTTCTCAGACCGTGTCGCGCTGCGGCAGCGGTACGTCCTTTTCCTGCGCGGCGAAGCGCTCCCACATCGCGTCCGTGGCGGCCTGGGCCTCGTCCACGGCGGCGCGCTCGTCGACCGTGGTGAGGCGGCGGTCGCGCATCAGGAAGCGGCCGTCCACCATCGTGTCGGTGACCACGCCGGGGTGGCCGTAATGCACGAGGTTCGAGACCAGCGAGAGCCGCGGGTTCAGCGCCGGGGCGCCGAGGTCGAGGAAGGCGAGATCCGCCTTCGCCCCCACCGCGATGCGGCCGAGATCGTCGCGCCCCAGCGCCTTCGCGCCGTTGATCGTGGCGCAGTCGAAGGCCCGGCCGGGCTGCGGCGTGACCGAGCGCCCCCAGGCGCCGCGGTGCACGGTGAGGCCGAGCTTCATCGCCTGGAACATGTCCTCGGTCATGTTGTCGGTGCCGAAGGCGATGTTCACCCCGCTCTCGAGGATGGCGCGGATGGGCAGCTGGTGCGGCCCCTTCACCGACATCGAGGCCGGGGAATGGGCGAAATGCGTGCCGCTTTCGGCGAGGATTGCGACGTCTTCCTCGGTGCAGAAGGTCCAGTGCACGGCGAGCAGGTCATCGCCGAGGAAGCCTTCGCGGGCGAGGTATTCGGTGGAGGTGCAGCCGTGCAGGGCGCGCACCTGCGCCACCTCGGAGACGATCTGGCTGAGGTGCACCGTGCGGCGCAGGCCGTGGGCGCGGGCCATCTCCTTGAGCGTGGCCAGCATCCAGGGCGAGCAATTGTCCGGCGCATGGGCGGCGATCATCACCTGAACCCGGCCGTCCTCGGCGCCGTGGAAGCGCTCGATCAGGTCGCGGGTGCGGGCGAGGAAGGTCTCGCCCCAGTCGCGGTCGAAGCGGTAGGTGCCGCGGCCCACCTCGGTGGTCACCGCGTCGGCGCAGCTTTCGGCCAGCCACAGGCGCATGCCGGTGTCGATCATCGCGGGCGCGTAATCGGCCACGTGGCGCAGCGGGTCGACCATGGTGGTGGTGCCGCAGCGGATCGCCTCCACGCAGGCGAGCCGGGCGATGGCGGCGCGCTCATGCGGTTCCAGCAGGTAGCTCGCCGGCACCATGTACTGGTAGACGAGGTTGCCCTCGATGTCCTCCACCGTGCCGCGCAGCGCCAGCAGCACCGCGTGGGTATGGGCGTTGATGAAGCCGGGCGAGACGGCTTTCGTGGAGCACTCCACCGGCTCGAAGCTCTCGAAATCGCTGCCCTCGAGTGTCTCGGGCAGGGCGACGATCCGGTCACCCTCGATGGCGATATGGCCGGCGCGCAGCACCGGGCCGGTGCCGTCATGGGCAATGTAGCGCGCGTCGCGCAGCAGCAGGCGGGTCATGACTTGCGCAGCGCCCCCACCGCCATCAGCACCAGGGTGATAACCGTGAGCACGGTCGCCACCGCGGCGATGGTGGGGTCGATGTTGTCCTGGATGCCCTGCCAGATCATCTTCGGCAGGGTCTGCACGTTGCGCACGGTGATGAACAGCACGCCGACGATCTCGTCGAAGGACACGATGAAGGCGAAGATCGCGCCGGCCATCATGCCCGGCTTTGCCGCCGGCACCACCACCGAGATCACCGTGGTCCAGACCGAGGCGCCGAGCGAGCGCGCCGCCTGCGGGATGCGCCGATCAAGGTTTGCCAGTGCCGCGAAGACCGAGATGGAGACATAGGGCAGGGCCAGCAGCGTGTGGGCGAGGATCACGCCGGTATAGGTGTCGATCAGCCCGAGCTGCACCCAGAAGCGGTAGAAGCCGAGCGACTGCACCACCGGCGGCACCAGGATGGGGGTGATCAGGATCCAGCGCGCGATGGTCGACATCCGGTCGGAGAGGAACCAGCAGCCGATGGCGAAGGCGGTGCCCAGCACCGTGGCGCAGAGCGCCACGCCCACGCCGATGAACAGGCTGGTGCCCGTGGCCCAGAGCCACTCCGCCGAGGTGAAATAGTTGGTGTAATGCTGCATCGACAGCCCGTCCTGGGGCAGCGAGATGTAGCTCTTGTCGGTGAGCGAGACCGGGATCACCACCAGCATCGGCAGCAGCAGGAAGGCGAGGATCAGCCACGCACCCGTCTGCATGAAGATGCGGAAGAAGGAGCGGTTGTGCATCAGCCTCTCTCCAGGAAGGCGCGGCGCAGGTTCACGAAGCGCGCGGCGGCAAGGATCACCACGCCCGTGGCCACCAGCAGGGTGACGGAGAGCATCGTCCCGGTGCCCCACTTGAGGAACTCCTGGATCTGGTAGGTGATGTATTCGGAAATCATCAGCACGCGGCCGCCGCCCAGCAGCGCCGGGGTGATGTAGAAGCCGAGCGAGAGCACGAAGACCAGCAGCGCGGCCGAGAGCACGCCGGGCTTGGTCTGCGGGAAGTAGACCTGCCAGAAGGCGGTCCACTCGGAGGCGCCGAGGCCGCGGGCCGCGTTCACGAAGGAGCGGTCGATGCCCTTCATGTTGGCCATGATCGGCAGCACCGCGAAGGGCAGCATCACGTGCACCATGGCGATGAGCACGCCGAACTCGTTGTGCATCAGCCGCAGGGGCCGGTCGATCAGCCCCATGCCCATCAACGCGTCGTTCACCAGCCCCGAGCGGCCCAGCAGCACGATCCAGGAGAAGGAGCGGATGAGCACCGAGATCCAGAACGGCAGCAGCACGAGGGCCACCATCAGCCCCACGCCGCGCTTCGAGGCGTTGTAGATGGCGTAGGACACGATGTAGCCCAGCACCAGGCAGAACACGGTGGTGATCGCCGCCACCCGGAAGGTGATGATGAAGCTGGTCTGGATCGGCCGGCTTTCGGCGAGGAGGGCATAGTTGCCCAGGCCCGGCTCCGGCTCGGTGACCGAGATGCCGAGGATGTTCACCAGCGGCCAGATGTAGAAGATGATCATCACCGCCAGCGCGGGCAGGATCAGGAGCCAGTAGCGGTGGCGGTCGGTGAGCAGGCCGGGTGTCATGTGTCCCCTCCGGTGCGGCAGGGAGCGCGCCGCCCCCGCCCCCGCGCCCCGGCGCCCCGGGCTTGACCCGGGGCCTCGAAGCTCCCCGCGCATCCCCCGGCGGAGGCCGGGAGGCCCCGGGTCAGGCCCGGGGCGGCGGAGGAAGGGCCGGTCGGCGGCGCGCGCCGGTATCAGTTGATCAGCGCGTCGACGTAGAGTTCCTCGGCGGCGATCTGGTTCTTGGCGTACCACTCGTCGTTGTAGAGGATCTGCGTCGCGAGGTTCTCGGGCGAGGACGGGTTCCAGGGCTTCAGCGCGTCCGGCACCAGCGGCGAGGCCGCGGGGTTTGCCGGGCCGGAGCCGATGAGCTCGAGCCATTTCACCTGCAGCTCGGGGTCCTGCGCGAAGGCGATGAACTTCATCGCTTCCTCGGTGCCGGCCGGGTTGTCGTTCGGCACCACCCAGACACCGGGCGACAGCACGCCGCCGTTGAACGTGACGGTGAAGCTGCCCTCTTCCATCTCGTCCTTCAGCAGGTGGGCGCGGGTCGACCAGATGTTGCCCATCGACACCTCTTCCTGCAGGAACAGGTTCTGGCTGTCCGAGCCCGAGCCCCAGACGATGATGTTCTCGCGCAGCTGGCGGAACTTGTCGATCGCGGCGTCGATGCCGTCCTGGGTGCCGAGCGCCTCGTAGACGTCCTCGGGCGCCACGCCCATCGCCATGGTGGCGCTCTCGAGCATGCCGCGCACCGACTTGCGGAAGGTGCGCATGCCGGGGAAGTCCTTCACGTTCCACACGTCGGCCCAGGTCTGCGGGGTGTTGCCGCCCAGCATCTTCGGATTCGACGCCAGCACGTAGGAGTAGACGTAGTTGCCCACGCCGTATTCCCAGGTGGCGCCCTCGATGACCTTGGACTTGTCGACCACGTTGTAGTCGATCGGCTGGATCACGCCCTGCTGGCCGAGGATGATGGCCGAGCCCGGGCCGCTGTCGCACACGTCCCAGACCACGGCGCCGCTCTCGACCATGGCGCGGATCTTGCCGGCCGAGGGGCCGGAGCCGTCGATCACCACCGGCACGCCGGTCTCGGCGGTGTAGGTGTCGCCGAGGACTTCCTTGATGATGTCGGCGGCGGTGCCGCCCCAGTTCACGATGACCAGCTCGCTGGCCTGGGCCATCGCGCCCTTGCCCATCATCGGCAGCACGCCGAGCGCGCCGAGCGCGGCGATGAAGCCGCGGCGGGTCAGCCGGCCTTCGCGGTAGCGGTGCGCGGCAACCTCGACGAGGTCCCTGCGGAATTCGTGATCGACGGAATCAGTCATCGGAAAGCTCCTTGTTGAAGGCTGGTGTTCTTCACGCGTCCTCGAGGAACACGCAGGCGTCGCTGTCCCAGCCGAAAGAGACGCCGAGTCCGGGCTCGGGGGTGATCCCGGCCTTCCAGGTCGGGCAGGAGACGAGGATCTCGCCCAGGCCCGGGTGGGTGACGATGACATGCGCGCGCTCGCCCAGGTAGGAGAGCTGGCGCACCTGGCCGGTGAAGGCCTCCGCGCCCGGCGCGCCGATGCGCACCCGCTCGGGGCGCAGGGCGAGCTTGCGGCGGCTGCCGGTGGCCGGTGCCGCGGCGGAGGCCACGGTGAAGCTCTCGCCCCCCGCAGCGCACTGCACCGCGCCGGGGGCGCCGCCGGTCACCTCGGCCTCGATGAAGTTCGACTTGCCGAGGAAATCGGCCACGAAGGGGGTGCGCGGCGCGTTGTAGAGCTCGCCCGGGCCGCCGATCTGCTGGATCGAGCCGTCCTTCAGGATCACGATCCGGTCGGACATCGACAGCGCCTCGTCCTGGTCGTGCGTGACGTAGATGAAGGTGACGCCGAGCTGGCGGTGCAGGTCCTTCAGCTCCCACTGCAGGTCGGCGCGCAGCTTCTTGTCGAGCGCGGAGAGCGGCTCGTCGAGCAGCAGCACCGAGGGGCGGAACGACAGCGCCCGCGCCAGCGCCACGCGCTGCTGCTGCCCGCCGGAGAGCTGGCTGGGCAGGCGGTCGGCGTATTTCTCCATCTGCACCAGGGCGAGGCACTCGGCCACGCGGGTGTTGATGTCGGAGGAGTTCCACTTCCGCACCTTCAGCGGGAAGGCGATGTTGCCGGCCACGGTCATGTTCGGGAACAGCGCGTAGCCCTGGAACACCATGCCGAAGTTGCGCTTGTCCGGCGTCTGGCCGGTGATGTCGGTGCCGCGCAGCGACAGCGAGCCGGAATCGAGCTCGGTGAAGCCCGCGATGGCGGTGAGCAGCGTGGTCTTGCCGGAGCCGGAGGGGCCCAGCAGGGTGAGGAACTCGCCGTCGCCGATCTCGAGCGAGACGTCGTCGAGCGCCCGCACCGGGCCGTAGCGTTTCACCGCATTGCGGACCGAGAGGACGGAATTGGACATGTCGGTGGTCATCCCCACTGGTTTCGGAACTGGGCCGGGCGGCGGCCTTCGCATACGATTTCACCACGCGATGGCGCTACACGGAAATTAAAAAGTGCCCCCGAGGAATAATCTGCCATTATGGCATGGGAGCGGCGAAGCGGGCGATGGAGAAGGGCTCCAGCGGCACGTCGGTGCGCCCGGTGTCGATGATCTCGGCCAGCACGTCGCCCACGCCGGGGCCGAGCTGGAAGCCGTGGCCGCAGAAGCCGAAGGCATAGTGCAGGCCGGGCACGCGGGCGCTGGGGCCGATCACCGGCAGGTGGTCGGGCAGGTAGCTCTCCACTCCCGCCCAGGTGCGGATGATGCGGGCATGCCGCGTGCCGGGCAGGAAGCGCTGCAGCTCGCGCAGCTGGAGCAGCAGGTTCGACGGTACGGCCTTCGCGCGGCCATCGACGATGGCGCCGCGCCGGCCGCCGCCGAACACCACGTTGCCGCGCTCCACCTGGCGGATGTAGAGCCCCTCCTCCTGGATCTCGGTGGAGATGCCGATCACCGGGGTGATGCGGTGGGGCAGCGGCTCGGTCACCGCCATCTGCGGCGCGTGCAGCTCCAGCGGCACCGGCTCGCCGAGGGCGGCGGAGAGGCGGTCGGCCCAGCCGCCCGCGGTCACCACCGCCACGGGGGCGCTGAGGCGCTGCCCGTCGGCGGTCTCGGCCTCGAAGCCGGTGCTGCCATGCGTGAGCGAGACGATCTCGGTGCCCTCGAACACCTGCGCGCCCGCCCGCGCCGCCGCGCGCCCGAAGGCAGGCGCAACGAGGCGGGGATTCGCCTGCCCGTCATGCGGCGAATAGGAGCCGATGGTGACCTCCGGCCCGAAGAAGGGGAAGCGGCTGCGCAGCATGTTGGGGGTGAGCAGTTCCAGCTCCAGCCCCAGCGGGCGCGCGGCCTCGGCGTAGTCGGTGAGGCGCTGCACCCCGGCGGCATCGCGGGCGATGCGCACATGGCCGGTGACGGTGAACTCGCAATCCTCGCCCACCAGCTCGGGCAGCCGGCCCCAGAGCGCGCGGGAGCGATGCGCGAGCGGGAGCTGGCCGAGGAAGCGGCCCTGGCGGCGGACGTTGCCGAAGTTCACCCCGCTCGCCTGCTGGCCGATGAGCGCGCGCTCGACCAGCGCCACGGAGATCCCGCGCCGGCGCAGGAAGAAGGCGGTGGCCGCCCCCATGATCCCGCCGCCCACCACGAGCACGTCGGTGCGGATCATGCCGCGCCCTCCGGCGTGGCGGCGACGGGCAGGGGCTTCACCGGGGCCTGGCCGCGGATGCGCCCGACCTCGTCCAGCCCGCAGCCCGCGGCGGCGGCGATCAGCTCGGCCCCCGCCACGCCGCAGAACCGGCCCTGGCAGCGGCCCATGCCGAGCCGGCTCAACGCCTTGGCGCGGTTGATCTCTTTCGCCCCCTTGCCGGTGACGGCGGCGCGGATCTCGCCGGCGGTGATCGCCTCGCAGCGGCAGATCATCGTCTCGTCGGGGAGGGCTGCGGCCTGCGCGGCGGGCCAGGGGAAGGCGGTGACGAGGCCGCGGCGGAAACGGTCCATCCGGGCGATCTCGCGGCGCAGCCGGGCCTGCTCGGCAGCCGATACCGGGCGGCCCATGTCCTGCAGTGCGGCGAGGGCGGCGAGGCGACCCGCGGCTTCCGCCCCGTCGGCGCCGAGCAGGCGCGCGCCGTCACCCGCGAGGTAGACGCGGGGCACGGAGCTGCGCCCGTCCGGGTCGATCTCGGGCAGCCAGAGCCGGGTCTCGGGGTCGAGCCGCAGGGCGCAGCCGGCGAGATCGGCGAGCTGCGTCTCAGGGCGCAGGTGCCAGCCGAGGGCCACCGCCTCGGCCGCGATGTGATGCTCGGCGCCGCGCGCATCGCGCCAGCTGATGCCATCCGCCTCGCCGCTGCCGGTGATGCGGGTGAGGGTGACGCCCTGGTGCACGGGCACGCCGGCGCGCAGCAGTTTTGCCCGCAGCACGAGCCCCTTGGCGAGCACGGCGGGGCGCGCCATCAGCCCGGGCAGGGCGCGGATCTGGGCGGATTTCGGCGCGGTGTCGAGCACGGCGGCCACCTCGGCCCCGGCCTTCACGTATTGCGCGGCGACGAGGTAGAGCAGCGGGCCGGAGCCGGCGAAGACCACCCGCCGGCCGATGCCGCAGCCCTGGGCCTTGAGCGCGATCTGGGCGGCGCCGAGGCTCCATGCCCCGGCCTGGTCCCAGCCGGGCACGGGCATCAGCCGGTCGGTGGCGCCGGTGGCGAGCAGCAGCGCGTCATAGGGAAATTCGAGCGCGGTGGCGCCCTTTGCGGCGTGAACCACCCCGTCCCAGATCGCCCAGGCGAGGGTTTCGGGGTGGTAGTCGACCTGCGCCTTCAGCGCGTCGAACGCCTCGTGCACGGCGGTGGCGCGGCCGGCCTCGGTGCCGTAGAGCGCGGCGGCGGAGCGGGTGAAGCCCGGCGGCGGGCGGCGGTAGATCTGGCCGCCGGCGCGGGGGGCCTCGTCGATCACCACCGGCCGCAGGCCGGCGGCGACAAGGGTCTGGGCGGCGCGCACCCCGGCGGGGCCGGCGCCGAGCACGATCACGCGAGGGTCGGCCACGTATCCTCCGGGGTGTCGATGCGGATGTCCATGCCGGGGCTGAGCGGCGTGGTGCAGGCGCGGATGCGGCTGCCGTCGGCGAGGCGCACCCAGCAGTCCTGGCAGGCGCCCATCATGCAGAAGCCGGCGCGCGGAGTGCCGCCGAATTCCTCGCGGCGCAGGTGCCCCCGGGCGGTGAGCAGGGCCACCATCACGGTATCGCCCTCGCAGCCCTCGGCGGCAATGCCGTCCACGGTGAAGGCCACGGGCGGGCGGCCGGTCTCGGCCAGTCTGGTGAACGCCATGATCTCGCCATCCTTTCGCGGCGGAGCATGGCGCGGGGGAAAGCACGGCGCAAATATATTGTGCCGTGCTTTCGATAAGTCGAAGTTATGCGCTCGGGTCCGGCTCGGGCCCCGGCTCGGGCCCCGATTCAGGCGTCATTGCGATGCCCGGCGAGGCCGCCGGAGACCTCCTCGGTCTGGTCCGCCGTCACCGGGTCGGGCAGCACGAGGTTGAGGACGATGGCGATGAGGGCCGCGGGCAGCAGGCCCGAGGTCATCAGCACCTGTGCGGTCTGGGGCAGGTGCTGCACCGCGCCGGGCTCGAGCTGCAGGCCGAGGCCCACGGAGAGGGCGACCGCGAAGATCACCATGTTGCGGCGGTTCCAGTCGACATCGGCGAGCATGGAGATGCCGGCGGCCACCACCATGCCGAACATCACGATCACGCCGCCGCCCAGCACCTCGATGGGCACGGTGGAGATGGCCGCGCCGATCTTGGGCACCAGCCCGCAGAGGATGAGGAAGATCGCCCCGCAGGTGACGACATGGCGGCTCATCACGCCGGTCATGGCGATGAGGCCCACGTTCTGGCTGAACGAGGTGTTGGGCAGGGCGCCGAACACGCCCGCCACCGCCGAGCCCAGCCCGTCGGCGAAGGTGGCGCCGGAGATCTCGCGGTCGGTCGCCTCGCGCCCCGCGCCGCCCTTGGTGATGCCCGAGACATCGCCCACCGTCTCGATGGCGGAGATGAAACCCATCAGCGCGAAGCCGATCACCGCCGCGAGGCTGAACTCGAAGCCGAAGTGGAAGGGCGTGGGCAGGGTGAACCAGGCCGCCCGGCCCACGGAGGCGAAATCGACCATGCCGAAGGCCCAGGCCACCACGTAGCCGGCGAGAAGCCCGATCAGCACCGAGGCGATGGACATCATGCCATGGGTGAAGAACTTCAGCCCCAGCGTGACGAAGAGCACCACCAGCGCCACGGTCCAGTTCTGCGCGGAGCCGTATTCCGGCGTGCCGATGGCCGGCACCCCGCCCGCGGCATACTGGATGCCGACGCGCACCAGCGCGAGCCCGATCATCGTGACCACGAGCCCGGTCACCAGCGGCGGCAGGGCGAAGCGGATGCGCCCGATCACCGTGCCGAGCGAGGCGTGGAACAGCCCGCCCACCACCACGCCGCAGGTGAGGGCGGCCATCGCCTCCACCCCCTTGCCGGCCACGAGCGGGATCATGATCGGCAGGAAGGCGAAGCTGGTGCCCTGCACGATGGGCAGCCGCGCCCCCACCGGGCCGAAGCCGATGGTCTGGAACAGCGTGGCGATGCCGGCGAAGAGCATCGACATCTGGATCATGTAGACGAGATCGCCCACGCCGGGCGTGCCGAAGCCGAAACCCGCGGCGCCGGCGACGATGATCGCCGGGGTGACGTTGCTCACGAACATCGCCAGCACGTGCTGGATGCCCAGCGGCACCGCGCGGGCGAGCGGGGGTGTGTAATCGGGGTCGGCAAGCTGTGCGGGGGTGCCGAGCGTGTCCTGGAATGCCATTTCCCTGTCTCTCCTTCGCTGCTGCGGCCGATGTCCCGGAGGCTTCCGGGCCCAGGGCCGGGATGCGGTTTCGCCTCGCCCGGAAGTCACGTGCCGCGCGCGGGCCGGGGAAGAAAAGAAACGGCCGGGCGGAGCGCGGATCGAGTTGGGGTCCGCATCTCAGTAATGCATTGCACAATATTTGCAGGATTTTCGCGGGAGGGTCGCCTGTCAAGCAAAATGCCCGAGAAGGGCTGAGGTTTAAACCCGCGGGGGCCGTGAGGCAGGGGCCGCGGGCACTGTGCCCGGCCGGGAAGGATGGCTGGTGCCCCGGGCGGTGGTGCGGTGCAAAAAAGCGGGTGAACCCGCGGCCCGGGAGCGGTAGAGTCGGGGAGCAAGACAGCATTCCCCTGCGCCGGATCCCCGCGATGCCCGACATGACCGCCCCCCGCCATTCCCCCCTCGAAAACGCCCAGGGCCTCACGGCAGGCATGGTGCTCACCTCGCTCGGCGTGAGCTTCATCGGCCAGGCCGGGCTGCTGACCGGGCAGACCGCGGGGGTGGCGTTTCTCATCGCCTATGCCACGGGGTGGAGCTTCGGGCCGGTGTTCTTCGTGGTGAACCTGCCGTTCTACTGGTTCGCGCTGCGCCAGATGGGGCGCGGCTTCACCCTGCGCACGCTGGGCTGCGTGGCGGGGGTGTCGCTGCTCACCACCATCGCGCCGCAGGTGGTGCCGCTGGGGCAGGTGCCGCCGCTGGCCGCGGCGCTGCTCGGGGGCTGCGTGGCCGGCGTGGGGCTGCTGGCGCTGTTCCGGCATGGCGCCAGCCTCGGCGGCGTGGGCATCATGGCGGTCTACCTGCAGGACCGGCACGGCATCCGCGCCGGCTGGGTGCAGATGGCGGTCGACCTCAGCGTGCTGGTGCTCGCCTTCCTCGTGGTGCCGCCGGTCTCGGTGCTGATGTCCATCGCGGGCGCTGTCGTGATGAACCTCATCCTCGCCTTCAACCACCGGCGCGACCGCTACGTGGCGATCTGAGAGCGCGGCTCAGCGCGGCGGCAGCGGCAGGTCGAGCAGCCGGTGCAGGTGGTCGCGCAGGATGCGGCGCAGGGCGATGAAATCCTCCTCCGGCATCTCGTCGAAGGCGCCGGCCTCCAGCTCGTCGGCGATCACGTCGCAGGCCTCGAGCAGCCGCGCGCCCTCGGGGCGCAGGTAGGTGAGCAGGATGCGCCGGTTCTCCGGCAGCTCGCGCCGCTCGATCAGCCCGCGCTTCTCCAGCCCGGTGACGATCTCGTTCATCGTCTGCGGGGTGACGAAGAAGCGGCGCGCCAGATCGGCCGAGGAGATGCCGTCTCGCGCCCGCACGATGGCGAGCACGGTGTACTGGTTGCCGGTCACCCGATGGTCGCGCAGCCGGGTTTCCAGCACCGTGCGGATGGACTGGTTCACCTGGTTGAGGAGATACATCGTGCGCGGCCGCAGGGCGGCGCGGTCGGTCTTCTGCTCGGGTTCCGCTGCCATGCGCCGGGTTCACCTCCTTCGGGGCCAGGGGAGGAGAGTGAACCAGCAGCGCCCCGGCCCTTGCAAGCTGCAAAAGCCCTCGATGCGCGACGGCGGGCGGATATTCGCATATATGGCTGTAATGCTGACCTTTTCGGAGGGTTCGGGCCGCTGTTTCGCCGGTTTCGGGGCCGATTCTTGCGGCGCGGCAGGGATTCGCCAAGATTCCGGTTGCATCGAGGGGGCCGGGGCGGCAAGGGAAAGGCCCGTGCGACGGAGCGTCAACCGCCCGTCGCCGAACCCGTTGCAGCCCGGTGCGGGGCAGCGGCGCGGCACGTCACACACGCGAAGCGGCCCCGCGGGCCGAACTGAGGAAGGCCGGCCCCGGCATGTCTGCTCTTGTTGCTCTCGTCCGACTGATCAGCGGCCTGAACCGCCTGGTCGGCTCCGTCTTTGCCTGGCTGTCGCTGGGCATCGTGGTGGTCTGCTTCGCCGTGGTGGTGCAGCGCTACCTGTTCTCCACCAGCTACGTTTGGATGCAGGACCTCTACATCTGGCTCAACGGCGCGATGTTCACCGCCGTCGCCGGCTTCGCGCTGATGCGCGACGACCATGTGCGCGTCGATGTCTTCTACCGCAAGGCGCCGATCCGGCGGAAGGCGGCGATCGACCTGTTCGGCGTCATCGTCTTCCTGCTGCCCTACTGCTACGTGGTGGCCTTCTATGCCTGGCCCTTCGTGGCGCGGGCCTGGCGCTATGGCGAGGGCTCGGCGAACTACGGCGGCATGCCCGGGCTCTACGTGCTCAAGGCCTTCATCATCGCCTTCGCGGCTCTTGTCGCCCTGCAGGGGCTCGCCATGGCCGGGCGCAGCATCCTCGTGCTCTCCGGGCGCGAGGCAGACCTGCCCGAACGGCTGCGCTACAAATCTGGCCAGGAGTAACCTCCGATGGATACGGTTCTGATCGGCGAGGTTCTCGCCGGTGTCATGTTCTTCGGCATCATCGGGGTGCTGATGCTGGGCTTTCCGGTGGCCTTCACGCTCGCCGGGGTCTCGCTCATCTTCGGTCTGGTGGGGCTGGGCTTCGGGGTGTTCGACCCCTCAAACCTCTCCTCCCTCGCGCCGCGCTACACCGGCTTCATGACCAACGAGGTGCTGGTGGCGGTGCCGCTGTTCATCTTCATGGGCGTGATGCTGGAGCGCTCGAAGATCGCCGAGCAGCTTCTGCTCACCATGGGCAAGCTCTTCGGCAACATGCGCGGCGGCCTGGGCGCCTCGGTGATCCTGGTGGGTGCGCTGCTCGCCGCCTCCACCGGCGTGGTGGGCGCCACGGTGGTCACCATGGGTCTCATCTCGCTTCCGGCAATGACCAGAGCGGGTTACGACCCGAAGCTCGCCTGCGGTGTCATCTGCGCCTCGGGCACGCTGGGCCAGATCATCCCGCCCTCCACCGTGCTGATCTTCATGGGCGACATGCTCTCGGGCATCAACGCGCAGGTGCAGATGGCCAAGGGCAACTTCGCCCCCACGCCGGTCTCGGTGGGCGACCTCTTCGCCGGCGCCTTCCTGCCCGGGCTGATGCTGGTGGGGCTCTACCTCGCCTGGATCTTCATCAAGGCGATCATCGACCCCGAGAGCTGCCCGGCCACCCCGGTGCCGCCCGAGCAGAAGAAGCACCTCGCCCGCGAGGTGGTGACCGCGCTGGTGCCGCCGCTGCTGCTGATCATCGCCGTGCTGGGCTCGATCCTGGGCGGCATCGCCACGCCGACGGAGGCCGCCTCCGTGGGGGCGGTGGGAGCGACCATCCTCGCCGCCGCGCGCTGGCGCCTCTCGCTCTCGGTGCTGCGCGACGTCGCGGTGTCGGCGGCGAGCATCACCTCGATGGTGTTCATCATCCTGTTCGGCGCCTCGGTGTTCTCCATCGTCTTCCGGCTGATGGGCGGCGACAACCTGGTGCACGAGCTGCTCTCCGGCCTGCCGGGCGGTGTCACCGGCGCGCTGATCTCGGTGATGCTGGTGATGTTCCTGCTCGGCTTCATCCTCGACACGTTCGAGATCATCTTCATCGTGATCCCGATCACCGCGCCGGTGCTGTTCGACCTCGGGGTCGACCCGGTGTGGCTGGGCATCCTCGTGGGGGTGAACCTGCAGATGAGCTTCCTCACGCCGCCCTTCGGCTTCGCGCTGTTCTACCTGCGCGGCGTGGCGCCGGGCGCGATCTCGACCTCGATGATCTACCGCGGCGTGGTGCCCTTCGTGGGCATCCAGATCCTGGCCATCGCGCTGCTGTTCATCTTCCCCGGCATCGCCACCTGGCTGCCCGCGGCCATCTACCGCTGAGCGCGCCGGCGCGGGCCGACGGCGCCGGTCACGCCGCGCCGGGGGGCGGAACCTTCCCCCCGGCGCGGCGTTTCTCCTTCAGTCAGGGAGGCGAGCGGCCCGCCGGGGCCCCCTCCCGCAACGGGAGAGAAACGATGCCGCTCCACAGGACCGTCCTGCGCGCAGCCCCCCTTGCCGCGCTCGCGCTTGTCGCCGCCGCCCCCTTCGCCGCCGCACAGCAGACCGTGACACCGCAGCAGCGGCAGGCCTGCGTGGCCGCCGCCTCGCGCGAGTACGACACCGCCGTGGGCGACATTGCCGTCACCGGCGCCGAGCTGGGGCCAAACGGTGGCGCCATGGTGCACATGTCGGTGCGCGGCGAGCTGGCCCATTGCCGGGTGAGCGCCCGCGACCAGGTGCGCGAGCTGAAGAGCTTCGGCACCGACGCGCGCTCCAAGCCGGCGCCGAACGACCGCGCCACCAGCCACACCCAGGAGCAGGCCTGCGTGGCCGCCGTGTCGCGCAACCGTGGCATCCCGGTGGGGCAGGTGGAAATGGTCTCCTCGCGCCCCGGCAACGGGCAGACCGATGTCGTCACCCTCAACGCCGGCGGTGCGCGGGCGAACTGCTGGGTGACCCGGGACGGGCGTGTTGCCGAGATCCGCTGACGGTCAGGCCGCAGCCGCCCGGCACGGGCGCAGCAAAAAGGCCCGGTGGGATGCCACCGGGCCTTTCGCCTGTCCGCGCGGGAGTGCCGCTCAGATCTGGTAGTACTTCTGGCGCGCCTCGAGATAGGGCACCTCGGTGCCTTCCGTGCGCGAGCGCAGCAGCGCGAGGGCGGAGAGGAAGCTCTCGGCCGTCTTCTTGGTGAGCTCGTCACCGCTGTCGCGCAGCTCGGTCATGATCTCGGCCGCGGCCTTGGCGCCGGCCTCGTAGACCTCGTCGGGGAAGGGGCGCACGATCACGCCGTGGTCGTCGACCAGGGTCTTCAGCGCGCGGGGGTCGTTCGCGTACATGTCGGCGGAGACATTGTCGTATTCCGCCTGGCAGCAATCCCGCACGATGGCCTGCAGGTCTTCGGGCAGGGCCTGGAACTTCTCCTTGCTCACCACGCATTCGGTGGCGAGGCCGGGCTCGTTGAAGCTCGGCATGTAGTAGTTCTTGGCGACCTGGTAGAAGCCGAGGGCGAGGTCGTTGTAGGGGCCCACGAACTCCGCCGCGTCGAGCGTGCCGGACTGCAGCGCCTGGAAGATCTCGCCGGCGGCCATGTTGGTGACCGTGACGCCCATCTTCTCCCACACGCGGCCGCCGAGGCCGGGGGTGCGGAAGCGCAGGCCCTGCAGGTCCTCGAGGCTGGTGATCTCGTTGCGGAACCAGCCGCCGGCCTGGGTGCCGGTGTTGCCCGAGGGGAAGGCCTGCACGCCGAACTGGTCGTAGACCTCGTCCCAGATCTCCTGCCCGCCCATGAAGCGCATCCAGGCGCCGTATTCCTGCGCCGTCATGCCGTAGGGCACGCCGGTGAAGAAGTTGAGCGCGGCGCTCTTGTTCTGCCAGTAGTAGGCGGCGGCGTGGCACATCTCGGCCGAACCGTCGATCACCGCGTCGAGCGACTGCAGCGGCGGCACCAGCTCGCCCGCGGAGTAGAGCTGCACGGTGAGCCGGCCGCCCGAGGCGGCGGTGATGCGGTCCGCGAGGCGCTGCGCGCCGACGCCCAGACCGGGAAAGTTCTTCGGCCAGGTCGTGACCATGCGCCAGGTCTCGTTGCCCTGGGAAATGGCGGGCGTCGCAAGGGCTGCCGCTGCGCCGCCGATGCCAGCGGTGCGGATGAATGAACGCCGGTCCATGATGATCTCCTCCTGACGTGATCGTTTCTTGGTATTTCGGCTGGGGTCCCGTTTATCAGCTTGCGCGCGGGGTGCCAGCCAAATTTTCGTTTGTTGCGGCGCACATAGCCGAAAAATTGCAAAAATTTCCCCAGGCCCGGTCAGTCGAGGTTTTCGCGCAGCATGATGAGCATCGGCAGCACCGGCACCGGCAGCTCCTCGCCCGCCAGCGCGCGCAGGGCGGTGGTGATCACCGCCTCCGGGTTCTGGCTGATGCAGGCGTCCATGGTCTCGTCGAGCAGGGCGGCGCGGGTGTCGGGGGTCAGCGCGTGGCCGATGAACAGGATGCGCCGGCCGCTCTCGCGCAGGGCGCGGGCGATGCCATCCGACGAGCCGCCGACATTGTAGATCCCCACCAGGTCGGGGTTGCGGGCGATGAGCTCGCGGGCGTGGTGGTAGTTCTCGTCGCGGTCGTCATGGCCCTCGCGCGTGCCGGTGAGGCGCATGCCCGGCATCATCTCGTCGAGGATGGAGAGGAAGCCGATCTCGCGCTCGCCATGCGCGTGGTAGGCGCGGGTGGCGGCGATGAGCGCCACCGAGCCGGTGCGCCCCGCCGCGAAGCGCGCCATCAGGTAGCCCGCGGTGCGGCCCACCTGGCGGTTTTCCAGCCCGATATAGGCGTGGCGGCGGGCGTTTGGCACGTCCGAGACCAGGGTGACCACGCGCTTGCCGAGGTCGACGAGGTGGTCGGCCGCGGCGCGCACCAGCGGGTGGTCCACCGCCATGAAGGCCACGCCGTCGGAGCGCTCGCCGTGGCGGCGCAGCGCCTCGGCCATGGCGGCGGGGTTGAAGCTCTCCTCGAAATGGCAGCGGATGCGCGGGCTGCCGGGGGCGGGCTGGGCGGCGATCTCGCGCAGCCGCGCGCCGAGCAGGCGCAGGTAGGGGTTTCCGCCGCGCGGCAGCAGGAAGGTGTATTGCGCCGCCTCCGGCTGGTGCATGCGCGCCACGTCGGCGCCCGAGAGATAGCCCAGCTCCGCCGCCGCCGCGAGCACCCGCTCCACCGTGCGCGAGCGCACGCCGGGCCGGCGGTTCAGCACCCGGTCGACCGTGGCGCGCGACACGCCGGCGCGGGCGGCGACATCCTCGATCAGCGGGCGCGGGGCAGGGCCATCCTTCATGCGGTACCTCAAAAAGCCTCATAATCTACGTTTTGACGCATCAGGGGGAATGGCGCACAAACAGGGGGCACACGTCAAGAAAAAGGCGCATCGCGCTCAAAAAGCATCAAGGGAGGAGATAGGAATGTCATTTTCACTCACGCGGCGCGTCCTGCTGGGCGCGGGGTTCGCTGCGGCACTGGCCGGACTGGGCGCTGGCGCCTCGGCCCAGACCGTGCTGCGCTACGGCCATAACAACTCGCCCGACAGCGTGGTGGGCCAGCAGGCCGACTGGCTGGCCGAGGAGATCGCGAAGAACACCAATGGCTCGGTGGAGGTGGAGGTCTATCCCGCCTCGCAGCTGGGCAAGCTGCAGGAGCTGGCGGAGGCCGTGTCGCTGGGCACGGTGGCGCTGTCGCACAACACCGCCGGGGCCTATTCCACCCTCTACGAGCCGCTCGGCGCGCTCGACACCCCCTATCTCTACCGCGACGTCGACCACCTGATGAAGGTGATGGACGTGGACGGGCCGGTGATGACCGGGCTCAACGAGGGGCTGATCGCCTCCGCCGGGGTGCGGGTGCTCTACGCCTTCTACTTCGGCGCGCGCCAGCTCACCGCCAACGAGGCGTTCCGGTCGCCCTCCGAGCTTGCCGGCGAGAAGATCCGCGCCGTGCCCTTCCCGATCTACCTCACCGCGGTCGAGGGGCTGGGCGCGGCCCCGGTGCCGGTCGACTGGTCGGAGGTGCCCACGGCGCTCGCCACCGGCGTGGTGGCGGGGCAGGAGAACCCGGTCAACATCATCCTGTCGAACAAGCTCTTCGACGTGCAGTCCCACCTGATGCTCACCGGGCACATCGCCTCGGCCGAGCTGGTGGTGATCAACGAGGATGTCTGGCAGTCGCTCACCGAGGAGGAGCGCGAGGGCATCCGCGCCGCCGCCAGCACCGTGCGCGATCGCGCCACCGCCGCGGTGCGCGACAAGGAGGCCGAGCAGATCGAGGAGCTGAAGGCCGCCGGCATGACCGTGATCGGCCCGGAGGAGGGGCTCGACATCGAGGCCTTCCGCGCCTCGGTCCAGGCCCTCGTGCACGAGCGCTTCGACGAGAAATACGGCGATCTCTACGCCCAGATCGACGCGGTGAAATGATGCTCGGGCGCGGTGTCTTCCGGCTGCTCGGCGCGGTGAGCACGGCGGGGCTCTGGGCGGGCATGGCCCTGCTCCTCGCCATCACCGGGCTGATCGTGCTGCAGGTGCTGGCGCGCAACCTCCTCGACCTGGGCCTGCCCTGGGCCGACGAGGGGGCGCGGTTCTGCGGCATCGCGCTCGTCTATCTCTGCGTGCCGTATCTCGCGCTGCGCGGCCGGCATATCGCGGTGGACCTGGTCTCGGCCCGGCTCACCGGCGGCTGGCGGCGCGGGGTGCTGGCGCTCACCGAACTGGCGGTGCTCGGCTTTGCCGGCATCGTGCTGCACGGCTTCTCCGCCTTCCTGGAACGGGCGGCGAAATTCGCCACGCCGGCGATGGGGATGCCGAATTCGATATTCTATGCCCCGGCCGTGGCGGGGTTCGTCCTCCTCGGCCTCATCGCGCTGGCGCGGCTCGTGACGCTGCTCGCCGGCGGTGAGGTCGACGAGGCGGGAGAGGGCTTCGAGGGCCGGGTATGACACTGATGCTTCTGGGCCTGTTCCTGGGCCTCCTGGTGATGGGCGCGCCGGTGGCGGTGTGCCTTGGCCTCTCGGCCGCGGCCACGATCCTCGCCTTCGGCCAGCCGGTGGCGGTGATGGCGCAGCGGTTGCAGAACGCGCTCGACAGCGGGCCGCTCCTCGCCGTGCCGCTGTTCATCTTCGCCGCCAGCCTGCTGAACGCGACCGGGGTGACTACCCATCTGTTCGATCTCATCCGCATGCTGGTGGGCCGGCTGCGCGGCGGCGTGGCGCAGGTGAGCGTGCTGGTGAGCCTGATCTTCTCCGGCATCTCCGGCGCGGCGCTGGCCGATATCGGCGCGCTCGGCGGCATCCAGATCCGCCAGATGGCCGAGCAGGGCTACCGGCGCGAGTTTGCCGCCGGCATCACCATGGCGGCCGCCACCATCGGCCCGATCTTCCCGCCCTCGATCCCGATCATCATCTACGCCGCCGCGGCCAATGTCTCGGCCGTGAAGCTGCTGCTCGCGGGCGTGGTGCCGGCGCTGATCATCACCGTGTTCCTGATGCTGCAGATCGCCATCATCGGCCGGATCTCCGACCTGCCGCGCGACACGATCCGCCCCACGAGGCGCGACATCGCCCGCAAGGCCGGCATCTCGGCGCCCGCTCTGCTCGCGCCGGTGCTGCTGATCGGCGGGCTGATGAGCGGGCTGTTCGGGCCCACGGAAGTGGCGGGCATCACCGTGGCCTACGCGCTCTTCGTCGGCATCTTCATCTACCGCGCGCTGAGCGTGAAGGCCTTCCTCGCCTCCGCGCGCGAGACGGTGGAGAGCACCGCCAACGTGCTGTTCATCGTCTCGGCCGCCGCCCTCTTCGCCTGGGTGCTCACCGTGGCGCGCGCGCCGGCGGAGGTGTCGGCCTTCCTGCTGGGGCTGAGCGACAACCCCCTCGTGCTGCTGCTCATCGTCAACGTGATCCTGCTGGTGGTGGGCATGGTGCTCGAGAGCATCGCCGCCATCCTGATCATCGCGCCCATCGTGGCGCCGGCGCTCACCATGGCGGGGGTCGACCCGCTGCAGCTCGGCATCGTCTTCGTGCTCAACCTGATGATCGGGCTGCTCACGCCCCCGGTGGGCATGAGCCTCTACATGGTCTCGATCATCGCGAAGATGCCGCTGCACCGGGTGATCGCCGGGGTGGTGCCCTTCCTGATCCCGCTTTTCCTGTCGCTTCTGGTGGTCACGCTGTTTCCCGGCCTCTCCACCTGGCTTCCCAACCTACTCATCAAGTGAGGCGCCATGAGCACCATTTTCGGTGAAATCCGCCAGCTCGGCTATGTGGTCGAGGATATCGAGGCCGCGATGGCGCACTGGAGCGCCGAGCTCGGCGTGGGCCCGTGGTTCTACAACCCGAAAGTGCCGATCGAGGACTACCGCTACGACGGCAAGCCCTACGAGGTGCACAATTCGGTGGCGCTGGCCAATTCCGGCTTCATCCAGGTGGAGCTGATCGAGACCCGCAACGACGCCCCCTCCATGTACCGCGACTTCCAGGCGGCCGGAAACCTCGGCCTCCAGCATGTCGCCTACTGGACCCAGAGCTTCGACGCCGATCTGGCCCGGGCCGAGAAGGCCGGCTTCGAGGTGAAGATGAGCGGCTGCGTGGGGGCGAACGGGCGCTTCGTCTACTTCTCGAAGGAGGCGCATCCCGGCACGGTCATCGAGCTTTCCGAGGTGATGGGCCCCAAGGGGCGCATGTTCGATCTGATCCGCGAGGCCTCCACCGGCTGGGACGGCTCAGAGCCCGTCCGCCCCTTCCCGGACCTCTCGAGGATCTGAACCATGCTCGAAGCGCAATACCTCGTCGAGACCCCGCTCGACCCCGCCCGCGTCGCCGAGATCATGGCCGGCGAGCAGAGCTGCGGCACCTTCGTGCGCGTGGAGGGCGAGAGCGACGACCTGCGCGCCCGCGCCGCCGCCCGCGTGCTCTCGGTGGAGGAGCTGGCCCCGGCCGAGCGGCCCTCGCTCTCCTCCTCCTATCTCGACCGCAAGGGATTGGGCGCGCCCTGGCGCCGCGCGCGGGTGCGCGTGGCCTTCCCGGAGGCAAATTTCGGCGTGAACTTGCCGACCATGGCCGCCACCGTGGCCGGAAACCTGTTCGATCTCGGCGAGGTGACCGGCCTGCGGCTGGAGCGGCTCTTGGTGCCGGCCGACATCCGGGCCGACTACCCGCGCCCGCTGGTCGGCGTCGCGGGCACCCGCGCCTCCACCGGGGTGCAGGGCCGGCCGCTCTTCGGCACCATCATCAAGCCCAACGTGGGCCTGCGCACGCCTGAGCTGGTGGCACTGGTGGAGCGGCTCTGCGACGCCGGGCTCGACTTCATCAAGGATGACGAGACCTGCGCAAACCCGCGCCACGCCCCGCTGGCCGAGCGCGTGCCCGCCATCATGGAGGTGATCCGCCGCCACCGCGAGCGCACCGGCCGCCAGGTGATGATGGCCTTCAACGTGACCGACGAGACCGACGCCATGCGCCGCCACGCCGACCTCATCGAAGCCGAGGGCGGCACCTCGGCCATGGTGAGCCTCAACTGGGTCGGCCTCTCCTCGGTCGAGAGCCTGCGCCGCTCCACGCCGCTCGCCATCCACGGCCACCGCAACGGCTTCGGCGGCTTCGGCCGCCACCCGGCCATCGGCATGGCCTTCCCGGCCTACCAGGCGCTCTACCGGCTCGCCGGCGTCGACCACATGCATGTGCACGGCATCGGCGGCAAGTTCTCCGACGATCCGGCCGAGGTGGCCGAGGGCGCGCGGCTCTGCCTCGCGCCGCTCGCGCCCGGGGCAGATGACCCGGTGATGCCGGCCTTCTCCTCCGGCCAGTGGGCGGGCACGCTGGCGGCCACCCATGCCGCGGCACAGTCGCGCGACTTCCTGTTCATGGCCGGCGGCGGCATCCTCGCCCACCCTTCCGGCGCCGAGGCCGGGGTGCGCGCGCTGCTCGACGCCTGGGAGGCGGTGCGCGACGGCGTGGGCCTGGAAGAGGCCGCGCGCGACAGCCGCCCGCTCGCCGAGGCGCTCGAGTTCTTCGGGGCGCGCACGTGAGCACCGACCTCGCCTTCATCGCCGACGATTTCACCGGCGCCTCCGACACGCTGGGCGTGCTCGGCCGGGCGGGGCACAAGGTGCGCCTGCATCTCGACCTGCCGGGCCCGGGCTATGACGGCATCGCCGGTGTCGCCACCGCGCTGCGCTCGGTCGGGCCGGACGAGATCCGCGCCGAGATCACCCGGCTCGCCTCCGGCCTGATCGCGCGGGGCGCGCGGGTGCTGCACTACAAGGTGTGCTCCACCTTCGATTCGAGCCCGGAGATCGGCTCCATCGGCGCTGCGGCGGAGGGATTTCGCGACGCGTTCCGCCATGCCGGGGCAGGGGAGCCCTTCATCGCCGTGGTGGGCGGCCAGCCGGGTCTGGGGCGCTACTGCCACCACGGCACGCTCTTCGCCGCCACCGCCGACGGCGCCGTGCACCGGATCGACCGCCACCCGATCATGTCCCGCCACCCGGTGACACCGATGGCCGAGGCCGACCTGCGGCTGCATCTCGCCGCCCAGGGCCTCGACGGGCTCACCCTGATCGACGAGCGTGACCTTGCCACGGCGCCGCTCAAAACCCTCGCCACTGCAAGGGCTTCCGGCGCGCGCCGCTTCCTCTTCGACCTCGGCCGCAACGACGACCTGCCGGCGCTGCGCGCAGCCCTCGAGGCGCTGGCCGCCGAAGCGCCGCTGGTCTGCATCGGCCCGAGCAGCGTGATGGAGGCCCTGCGCCCGCCGCGCGCCGCCCCGCCCGTGCCCGCGCCCGGCCCCCGCGCGCGCCCCGTGCTGCTCTTCGCCGGCTCGCGCTCGCCGCTCACCGATGCGCAGGTGGAGGCCGCCTCGCGCTTCCGCCTCGTGCCGGTCTCGCCCGAGGCGCTCTGTGCCGGTGGCGCGGCGGCGGCCTCCGAGGCGGCGGCGGCACTGGGGCAGGGCGAGAACGTGCTGCTGCGCCTCACCGCCGAAAGCGGTCATGGCCACAGCGGCGCGGAGATCGCCGCCGCCTCGGCCCGGCTGGTGACCGCCCTGTGCGAGACCGGTGCCGCCGGCGCGCTCGCCATCGCAGGCGGCGACACCTCGAGCCTCGCGATGCGCGCGCTCGCCCCGGACGCGATCGAATACGTCTGCGATGTCGACCCCGGCGTGGCGCTCTGCCGCGCCACCGGGAGCGGGCCGGCCGCCGGTCTGCCGCTCATCCTCAAGGGCGGGCAGATGGGCCGGCCCGATCTCTTCGACAGGCTGGTGGACGCGATGTAGCGCCCGCGCGGGCATCGGCGGTTGACACGAGTCGCCGGCTTGGTATGAACTTTCTTGAAAGTTGTCATACCGGGCCGCGGCCCGGTGAGCCGTACCGGAGCCCGCATGACCCCCCGACTGCCCGCAGCCCTCGCCGCGATCCTGCTCACCGCCGCCCCGGCCGCCGCCCATTTCCAGGAGCTGCTGCCCTCGGCCGACGTGCTGCCGGAGGGCGGCGCGCTGAGCCTCGCGCTGCGCTTCACCCATCCGGTGGAGGGCGGCCCGCAGATGGAGATGGCGCGCCCGCAGAGCTTCGGCATGTGGCAGGGCGGCGCCGATCACGACCTTCTGCCTGCTCTCACGGAAGTTGAGGAAGGCGGCACAACTGCCTGGAGTGCCGAGGTTTCCCTGCCGGAGCCGGGAGCGGCCATCTTCCATGTCAGCCCCGCGCCCTACTGGGAGCCGGCGGAGGGCAAGTTCATCGTGCACTACACCAAGGTGGTGGTGGATTCCTGGGCCTCCGGCGAGGGCTGGGACGAACTGGTCGGCCTGCCGGTGGAGATCGCCCCGCTGGTGCGGCCCACCGGGCTCTGGGCGGGCAACATCTTCCGCGGCGTGGTGCTGCGTGACGGCGCGCCGCTGCCTGGCGCCGAGATCGAGGTCGAGTTCGTCAACGACGGCCGCTACGACATCCCCAACGACGCCTTCGTCACGCAGGTCATCAAGGCCGACGCGAACGGCAGCTTCGCCTATGCCATGCCGTTTCCCGGCTGGTGGGGCTTCGCGGCGCTCACCGAAGGGCCGCTGCAGCTCGAGGCACCGGACGGCACCATGGCCCCGGTCGAGGAGGGCGGCCTGATCTGGGTGAAGGCCACCGCCCCCGCCCCCGCGGCCGACTGAGGGCGCGCGGGATGGCGCATATCCCCGACGGATTGCTGTCGCTGCCGGTGCTGGCGGCGGGCGGGGTGATCGCCGCCGCCGGCATCGGCATCGGCCTGCGCCATCTCGACGAGGCGCGGCTTGCGCGCGGGGCCATCCTCTCGGCGGTGTTCTTCGCCGCCTCGCTCGTGTCGGTGCCGGTCGGGCCGTCGAGCGTGCACCTGCTGCTCACGGCGCTGATGGGGCTGGTGCTGGGGCCGGCCATCTTCCCCGCGGTCTTCGTGGCGCTGGTGCTGCAGGTGCTGATGTTCGGCTTCGGCGGGCTCAGCACGCTGGGGGTGAACACGGTGAACATCGCGCTGCCCGGCGCGCTTGCGGGCCTCGCGCTGCGCCCGCTGGTCGACCGCGCCGGGCCCGGTGCGGCCGGGGTGATGGCAGGCGGCGCCGCGGCCCTCGCCACGGCGATGACCGCGGGGGGCGTGGCGCTGGCGCTGGCGCTCTCCTCCTCGGCCTACGTGCCCTCGGCGCGCGTGCTGGGCCTCACCTACCTGCCGCTGATGCTGGGCGAGGCGCTGGTGACCGGCTTTGCCGTCGCCTTCCTGAAGCGCGTGCGGCCCGAGACCTTCCGGCCGCGCGGGGCCACGGCATGAGGCGGGGCACGCTGCTCGCCGGCCTCGCGCTGGCGCTCGCGCTCGCCGGCCCGGCGGCGGCGCACCGGCTGAAGCTCTTCGCCGCGGTGGAGGGCGACACGGTGTCGGGCTACGGGTTCTTCATCGGCGGCGGCCGGCCGCGCGGCGCCGAGGTGACGCTGTTCAACGGCGAAGGCGCGCCGCTCGCGCAGGTGCGCACGGCGGAAGACGGCAGTTTCGCGCTCGGCCCGGTGGCGCCCGGAGCCCATGCGCTGGTGATCGACGCGGGCGACGGCCATGTCGCCCGGCTCGCCCTAGGGGCGGAGCGGTTCGAGGCCGCGGCGGCGGTGGCCACGCCTGAAAGTGACGAGAGGCAAGACCAGGCCGCCTTCGAGGCCCGGCTGGTGAAGGCGGTCGACCTCGCGGTGGAGCGGCAGATGCGCCCGCTGCTGGAGGCCCAGGCCGAGGCGGAATCACGCATACGCTTCAATGACATAATGGGCGGAGTTGGCATGATCGTCGGGCTTGCGGGCATCGGCCTCTGGGCCATGTCGCGCCGGGGAGGCCGCCCGTGAGCCTGATCGAGGGCATCGGTGCCGCACGGCGGAGGCCGGACGCGCGGGCGGCCTGCCTCGCGGCCGTGCTCCTCGTGGGCGGGATGATCTGCCTGCGCGGGCTGCCTGCGTTGGGGCTTGGCTTCGCGCTGGCGCTCGGGCTGTGCCTGCTGGCTGTGCCGGGCCGGGGGCGCGTGCTGCGCCGGCTGCTGCATCTCGAGGGGTTCATGGCGGTGCTGCTGGTGCTGCTGCCGCTCACGGTTCCGGGCACGGCTGTGCTCTCGCTCGGGCCGCTTGCGCTCAGCGCCGAGGGGCTGGAGCTTGCCGCCGCGATCATGCTGCGCGCCGCGGCTGCCATGCTCTGTGTCTTCGCGCTGCTCGACCCGTATGAGCCTTCCGAGCTGGCCGCGGCGCTCGGCCGCCTGGGCCTGCCGCGCGGGCTGGTGCGGCTGATGGAGCTGGTGCCGCGCTACGTGCACCTGTTCCGCGCCGAGTTCCGCCGGCTCGACGAGGCGATGCGGGCACGCGGCTTTGCCCCGCGGCTCTCGCTGCACGGATTTCGCAGCTACGGCAACATGATGGGCATGCTTCTTGTCCGCGCCTTCGAGCGGGCGGAGCGGGTGGAGGACGCGATGCGCTGCCGCGGCTGGACCGGCGAGGCCCCGCGCGGCCCCGCGCTGCCGCCGCTGGCGGCGCGCGAGCTGGCGCTGCCGCTTGCCGCCGCCTTGGCCGCCCTGGCGCTGGTGGCGCTGGACCGGCTGGCATGAGCGCCGCGCCGCTGCTGGCGCTCGACGCCGTCACCGTGCTGCGTGACGCGCGCCCGGTGCTGCGCGAGGTGAGCTTCAGCCTCGCGCCCGGAGAGCGGCTGGCTGTCACGGGGGGCAACGGCGCCGGCAAGTCGACGCTGCTGCGCACCCTCGTGGGGCTGGAGCGGCCGGCCTCAGGCCGGGTGATCGCCTTCGGCGCCGAGCGCCGCGACGAGGCCGGCTTCCGCGAGGTGCGCCGCCGCGCGGGCCTGCTGTTCCAGGACGCGGACGACCAGCTCTTCTCGCCAACGGTGCTGGAGGACGTGGCCTTCGGCCCGCTCAACCTCGGGCTGCCGCGCCGCGAGGCCGAGGCGGTGGCGCGCCGGCGGCTCGAGGCCTTCGGCATCGGTGCGCTGGCCGGCCGGCTCACGCACCGGCTTTCGGGCGGCGAGAAACGGCTGGTGGCGCTGGCCGCGGTGCTGGCGATGGACCCCGAGGTGCTGTTGCTCGACGAGCCTACCAACGCGCTCGACGAACAGCATGCCACACGGATGACCGAATTGCTCGAGGGCCTCGGCTGCGCGATGATCCTCGTGTCGCATGATGCCGGCCTGGTGGACCGCCTCGCGACCCGGCGCCTGCGGCTGCAGGATGGGTGCCTGAGCTGAAAGGAAAGGCATGATAAAGGCGTGCGGCAGGAAGCTCATGTTTCTCGTGAGCCGCGGGAAATCGAAAACTTAACATAAGATGGATTATGGGGTTTCTCGGGGCCTCCGTCATGCCCGGCGCGCCTGTTCCGCGCGCCGGGCGTGGCGGGTTCAGGCGCTTTCCAGCACGTCCCAGTCGGGCGCGAAGTCGGGGTTGACCCGGCGGCCGTTGCCCCTTAGCGCGAAGATGGCCTTCATCTCCTCGGGCGCGAGCTCGAAGTCGAAGATGTCGAAATTGGCGCGGATGTTCGCCGGGTTGCCCGAGCGCGGGATGGCGGCCACGCCCTCCTGCTGCATCAGCCAGCGCAGCGCCACCTGGGCGGCCGACTTGCCGTGGCGCAGGCCCACCTCCTCCAGCACCGGGTTGCCGAACACCGCGCCGCCGGCGATGGGCTGGTAGGCCGTGAGCACCATGCCGCGCGCCCGCAGCGCGCCGAGCAGCGCCGACTGGTCGAGAAACGGGTGATACTCCACCTGGTTCGCTGCCATAGGGCTGCCCAGCCGGTCCACCGCCTGCTCGATGAGCGCGACGGGGAAATTGCTCACGCCGATGGCGCGGGTCTGCCCGGCGGCGCGGGCCTCGGCGAAGGCGGCGAGCGTCTCGTCGAGCGGCACGCCCTCGGGCGACGGCCAGTGCACCAGCAGCAGGTCCACCCGGTCGAGCTGCAGCCGCTCCAGGCTCTCGGACACCGAGCGGGCCACCTGCTCGGGGCGCAGCGAATCGTGCCAGACCTTGGTGGTGACGAACAGCTCGTCCCGCGCGATGCCGGAGGCCTTCAGCGCCGTGCCCACCTCGCGCTCGTTCTCGTAGCGCACCGCGGTGTCGATGTGCCGGAAGCCGGTGTCGAGCGCCGTGCGCACGGCCTCGATGCCGCTCTCGCCGGTGAGCTCCCATGTTCCGAAGCCCAGGGCGGGCATGCGCATTCCGCCGAGATCCCTGTAGATCATCTGGTGCCGTCCTTTCCTGCCATGTCTGGTCTGATCGTGTCCGTGTGGCCCTGGCGCACCGCAGCGGGCGCCGGCCCCTGTCCTGAGGGTAAGCCCTCCGGCGCGTGGTTCAACCCCCGCCCCCCCGTGGCCTGCCGTTGCCGCCGGTTTCTTGTGCAGTGCACAATATCCGGGCGGTGGCGGAAAAATGCCGATGGCGGCAGCATGAATCTGTTGCGGCCCGAGAAGCTTCATGCATAAAATATCTCCACGGTCCGCGCCATTGTCAGCTTTGGTCCGCCACAACAGGGAATTGGCGCCTGCCCCCGAAGGGACGGTGCCGCATACGGGGGCGGCGGCTCTGCACCGCGCCGCCGCAGAAAACAGGGAGAAGATGCAAATGTCTTCGCTTAGCAGGATTGCCCTCGGCCTCGCGGCCTCCACTTTCCTCACCTCCGGCGCCATGGCCGAGGACGGCAAGGTCAAGATCGGCCTCGTCTTCACCCTTTCCGGCCCCGCGGCGGTGCTGGGCGAGCAGGGCCGTGACGGCTTCCTCCTCGCGGTCGAGAAGCTCGGCAAGCTCGGCGGGCTCGACACCGAGGTCGTGGTCATCGACGACGAGCAGAAGCCGGACGTGGCGGTGAACAAGGCGCGTGAGCTCGTGGAGCGCGACGGGGTGGACTTCGTCGTCGGCCCGATCTTCTCCAACATCCTCCAGGCGATCGCCAAGCCGGTGACCGACGCGGACGTGATCCTCATCAGCCCGAACGCCGGCACCTCCAGCTTCGCCGGCAAGGAGTGCAACCCCAACCTGTTCGTGTCCTCCTACCAGAACGACCAGGTGCACGAGGTGCTCGGCGCCTACGCCCAGAAGCAGGGCTACAGCAACGTCTTCCTGATGGCGCCGAACTACCAGGCCGGCAAGGACAGCCTCGCGGGCTTCAAGCATTCCTACACCGGCGGCGTGGCCGGCGAGATCTACACCCCGCTCGGCCAGCTCGACTTCTCCGCCGAGCTCGCCCAGATCGCGGCGATGCAGCCCGACGCGGTGTTCACCTTCATGCCCGGCGGCATGGGCGTGAACCTGGTCAAGCAGTACCGCCAGGCCGGGCTCGAGGGCATCCCCTTCCTCTCCGCCTTCACCGTGGACGAAACCACCCTGCCCGCCCAGCAGGACGCGGCCGACGGCTTCCTCGCCGGCTCGAACTGGGCGCCGGACCTCGACGTGCCGGCCTCCCTCGAGTTCGTGAAGGATTACGAGGCGAAATACGGCTCCATCCCCGCCACCTACGCCATGCAGGCCTATGACGCGGCGCTGATGATCGACGCCGCCGTGCGCGAGGTCGGCAATGCCGATGACACCGAGGCCCTGCGCGCCGCGATGGAAAAGGCCGATTTCGACAGCCTGCGCGGCGAGTTCTCGCTCGGCCCCAACCACTTCCCGATCCAGGATTTCTACCTGGTGAAGGCGGCCAAGCGCGAGGACGGCAAGTACGAGACCCGGATCGTCGAGAAGATCTTCGACGACTACCAGGACAACTACGTCTCCGAATGCGTGATGCCGTAAGGCGCACGCCGGTTTGACCTCCCGGGCGCGGCCTTCCCGCGCCCGGGCAGAGACGGAATGCCATGACAAATCTTCTCCTCCTACAGGCCCTCAACGGCCTGCAGTTCGGCATCCTGCTGTTCCTCGTCGCCGCCGGGCTGACGCTGGTCTTCGGGATCATGGACTTCATCAACCTCGCCCATGGCGTGCTCTACATGGTGGGCGCCTACCTGCTGGCCACCTTCGTGGGGGTCACGGGCAGTTTCTGGCTCGGGCTGGTGATCGCATTGCCGGTGGCGCTGGCCTTCGGGCTGGTGCTGGAGTTCCTGATCTTCCGAAGGCTCTACGACCGATCGCATCTCGACCAGGTGCTGGCCACCTTCGGGCTGATCATGATCGTGAACGAGGGGGTGAAGATCATCTGGGGGGCAGCGCCCCTGAGCGTGCCGATGCCGGAGCTGCTCTCGGGCTCGGTGCCGCTGGTGGGCCCGCTGCAATACCCGGTCTACCGCATCGCCATCATCGCCGCGGGGCTGCTCACCGCCCTGGGGCTCTACCTGATGATCGGGCACACCCGCATCGGCATGCTGCTGCGCGCCGGCGCCTCGAACGGGGCGATGGTCTCGGCGCTCGGGGTGAACATCCGCCGGCTGTTCATGATCGTCTTCGGCTTCGGGGCCATGCTCGCGGGCTTTGCCGGCGCCATGGTGGCGCCGATCCTCTCGGTCGACCCCGGCATGGGCGAGAGCGTGCTCATCCTCACCTTCGTGGTGATCGTGATCGGCGGCATCGGCTCGATCCGCGGGGCGTTCATTGCCGCGATTCTCGTCGGGCTGGTCGACACGCTGGGCCGCACCTTCGGGCCGATCCTGCTGCGCATGGTGCTCGAGCCCTCCGCCGCCTCGCAGACCGGCCGCACCCTCGCGCCGATGCTCATCTACATCCTGATGGCCGCCATCCTGTTCTTCCGCCCCGCCGGGCTGTTCGGAAGGAAGTCGTGATGGCCCCCATTGCAACCGGAGGCGCCCGCGCATGATCGCCCTCGCCCCCCGCACCCGGCTTCTCGCCGCGGCGCTGCTCTTCGTCCTCTTCGCGCTGCTGCCCTTCCTCGCCACCGCGCTCGACGACCATTTCATCGTCATCACCGCCACGCGGGTGATGGTGTTCGCCATCGCCGCCCTCTCGCTCGACCTCATCCTGGGCTACGGCGCGCTGGTGTCCTTCGGCCATGCCGCCTACCTCGGCATCGGCGCCTACACGGTGGCCGTGCTCTCCTCCAACGGGGTGAGCGACCTCGGGCTGCAGATGCTGGGCGCGGTGCTCGCCTCCGCCGCCTTCGCCGCGGTCACCGGCGCGATCTCGCTGCGCACGAAGGGGGTGTATTTCATCATGATCACCCTCGCCTTCGGGCAGATGGCCTTCTTCTTCTTCGTCTCGCTCTCCTCCTACGGCGGCGATGACGGCTTCACCCTGCAGGCGCGCTCCACCCTCGCCGGCATGGCGCTGCTGGAGGACGACCGGGTGTTCTTCTACGTCACCCTTGCCGCCCTCGTGCTGCTGTTCCTCTTTGCCAACGCGCTCATCGGCTCGCGCTTCGGCCGGGTGCTCACCGGCACGCGGGAAAACCCGCTGCGCATGCAGGCGGTGGGGTTCACGCCCTTCCGCTACCAGCTCACCGCCTACGTGATCTCGGGCTGCATGGCCGGCATCGCGGGGGTGCTGCTCGCCAACCAGACCGAGTTCGTCTCCCCCGCCTTCATGACCTGGCATCGCTCGGGCGAGCTGATCGTGATGGTGATCCTGGGCGGCATCGGCACGCTGGTGGGCGGCATCCTCGGCGCCGCGGCCTTCCTGATGCTCGAGGAATGGCTGGCGATCTTCTCCGAGCACTGGAAGCTTGGCATGGGCGCGCTGCTCATCCTCGTGGTGCTCTTCACCCGCGGCGGCCTCACCGGCCTGCTGCGCCGGTTCCTGGGAGGACGGGCATGAGCACGCTCCTGCAGATCCGCAACCTGCGAAAGTCCTACGGCGCGCTGAAGGTCACCGACGACGTGACCCTCGACATCGAGGAGGGCGAGCTGCACGCCATCATCGGCCCCAACGGCGCCGGCAAGACCACGCTGATCTCCCAGCTCTCCGGGCAGAACCCGTCGGACGCGGGCGCGCTGATCTACCAGGGCGAGGACATCATGCGCCTGAGCATGGCCGAGCGGGTGCACCGCGGCCTCGCGCGCTCCTTCCAGATCACCTCGCTGCTGCCCGGCTTCACGGTGCTGGAGAACGTGGCGATGGCGGTGCAGGCGC
Organism: Oceanicella sp. SM1341; assembly: GCF_003448965.1. Taxonomy (GTDB): domain Bacteria; phylum Pseudomonadota; class Alphaproteobacteria; order Rhodobacterales; family Rhodobacteraceae; genus Paroceanicella. The sequence continues at coordinate 34,025 of NZ_QRGC01000004.1, read as the reverse complement.
GCTCGGGCTCCTCGTTCCGCTTCTTCGCCCAGGCGGCGAAGGAGGACGAGCTGAACCGCGACGCCATGGTCTGCCTGCGCCGGGTGAAGCTGGCCGACAGGGCCGACCGGCTCGCAGGCTCCCTCAGCCACGGCGAGCAGCGCCAGCTCGAGATCGCGGTGGCGCTCGCGACCGAGCCGAAGCTGCTGCTGCTCGACGAGCCGCTGGCCGGCACCGGCCACGAGGAATCCGCCGCCCTGGTGGAGCTGATGCGCGGCATGAAGCGCCGCCACACCGTGGTGCTGATCGAGCATGACATGGAGGCGGTCTTCGCGCTCGCGGACCGTCTGTCGGTGCTGGTCTACGGACGGGTGATCGCCACCGGCACGCCGGAGGAGATCCGCAACAACCCCGAGGTCCGCGCGGCCTATCTGGGCGAGGAGGCGGCCTGATGCTGAAAGTGGAAGGCCTCGAAGCGGCCTATGGCGAGAGCCGGGTGCTGTTCGGCATCGACCTCACGGTGGAGGCCGGCGAGGTGGTGACCCTGCTGGGCCGCAACGGCATGGGCAAGACCACCACGGTGAACTCGATCTTCGGCCTGCTGCGCCCGCGCGGCGGCCGGGTGAGCGTGGGGGGGCGGGATCTCACCGGCCACCCGCCGTTCCGCATCGCGCAGGCGGGCCTGGGCCTGGTGCCCGAGGGCCGGCAGATCTTCCCCACCCTCTCGGTGGAGGAGAACCTCGTGGCCACCGCCCGCGGCGGGCGCGCCGCGCGCTGGGGCCTCGCGCGGGTCTACGCGCTGTTCCCGCGCCTGAAGGAGCGCCGGCGCAACATGGGCAACCAGCTTTCGGGCGGTGAGCAGCAGATGCTCGCCATCGGCCGCGCGCTGATGACCAACCCCTCCCTCGTGGTGCTCGACGAGGCCACCGAGGGCCTTGCGCCGCTGATCCGCGAGGAGATCTGGTCCTGCCTCACGAAGCTCAAGGACGAGGGCGAGGCGATCCTGGTGATCGACAAGAACGTCGACGCCCTCGCCCGCTTCGCCGACCGCCACGTGGTGATCGAGAAGGGCCGCGTGGTGTGGCAGGGCTCCACCCCCGATCTGCTCGCCACCCCCGACATCAAGGACCGCTTCCTGCATGTCTGAGCATCGCATACCCGCGCAGGGCTGCCCCGCGGCCCCGCGCACCGTCTCACAGGAGAGATAACCATGACCATGACCGCCGGCATCACCCGTTCCGAAGAGAGCCTCGAGGGCATCGAGTGGAACGTCATGGGCCAGCTCTACGTGCCCAAGCAGCTCTCGGAGAGCTCGATGTCCTGGCACGCCACCTTCCCGGTGGGAACCTTCGTGCCGCCGCACATCCACCCCACGCAGGACGAGTTCCTCTACATCCTCGAGGGCCGGTTCGACTTCGTGCTCAACGGCACCGAGGAGCACGCGGAGCCCGGCGATCTCGTCCGCCTGCCGATGGGCCAGCCGCACGGCATCTTCAACAAGACCGACACTTCGGTAAAATGCCTGTTCTGGGTCTCGCCCTCGCGCAAGCTGTTCGACCTCTTCTGGGCGCTGCACAACCTCGGGCCGAACGCGAACCCGGCCGACGTGGTGGCGGTGTCGGCGAAGCACGAGGTGGATTTCCTTCCGCCCGAGGAGGCGTGAGCCATGAAGGTCATCATCGCAGGCGCCGGCATCGGCGGCCTCACCACCGCGCTGATGCTGCACGCCCGCGGCATCAAGGCCGAGATCTACGAGGCAGCCCCCGAGGTGCGCGAGGTGGGGGTCGGCATCAACACCCTGCCCCATGCCATCCGCGAGCTGGCCGAGATCGGCCTGCTGCCCGCGCTCGACGCCGTGGGCATGCGCACGCGTGAGCTGATCTACCTCACCCGCCAGGGCCAGGAAGTGTGGCGCGAGAAGCGCGGCATGGACGCAGGCTACGTGGTGCCGCAGTTCTCCATCCACCGCGGCCGGCTGCAGAAGGTCATCCATGACGCGGTGCTCGAGCGCCTCGGCCCCGACGCCGTGCGCACCGGCTGCCGCCTCTCCGGCTTCATCCAGAACGAGGGCGGTGTCACCGCGCATTTCACCGACACGGTGGAGGGCGCCGGCGGCCTCACCGCCCGCGGCGACGTGCTGATCTGCGCCGACGGCATCCATTCCGTGGGCCGGCGCAGCTTCTACCCGGACGAGGGCGCGCCGAGCTGGACCGGCGTTGTGATGTGGCGCGGTGCCGCCGACTGGCCGGTGTGGCTCGACGGCCGGACCATGGCCATCGGCGGCGGCATGGGCGGCAAGTTCGTGCTCTACCCCATCGCGCCGCCCGAGGGCGACCGCCAGCTGATGAACTGGGTGGTCAACATCCGGGTGAAGGACCCCGCCCAGTCCCCGCCCCCGCCCGACAACTGGTCGCGCCCGGCGCGGCTCGAGCAGGTGCTGCCCTTCGCGAAGCGCTTCTCCGTGCCCGGCTTCGACATCGAGGGTCTGGTGCGCGCCAGCCCGCAGATCTTCGAATACCCGATGGCCGACCGCGACCCCCTGCCCCGCTGGACCTTCGGCCGCGTGACCCTGCTGGGCGACGCCGCGCACCCGATGTACCCGGTGGGCTCCAACGGCGCCTCCCAGGCCATCCTCGACGCGCGCTGCCTCGCCGACAATCTCGCGAAGGCCGAGCACCCGCGCGCCGCCCTCTGGGCCTACGAGAAGGAGCGCCTGCCCAAGACCGCCGAGGTGGTGATGCTCAACCGCAAGGGCGGCCCCGAGCGGGTGATCGACGAGGTCGAGAAGCGCGCCCCCGCCGGCTTCGACGACGTGAACGAGGTGCTCTCGCGCGCCGACCGCCAGGCCATCGTCGGCGGCTACGCCGGCACTGCCGGCTTCTCGGTGAACGTGCTGCGCTCCGCCCAGGGCGCCTGAATCACCCGCCCGCGCCCTCCGTGGCGCGGGCGGATTTCCCCCGCGCGGACCGGCGCGGATGCCGTTCGGGCATCGGTCCCGATCGGGTGAAAGTCGCAGCGCATCAACACGTTATGCCCGGCCGTGCCCAACGGTCCTGCCATCCGTGCTCTGCGCCGAGGGCCGCGCTCGACCCTGGGTGGGCGCATCTCCGCTCGTGGTCAGCGATTTATCTCCGAAGCCCCGGACGACGGCTGAACTCCGACCGACATCGCCATCGCGCCCTCCCGGGGGGAGGGTCGGGCGCGGCCCGGTCTGGCCGCCCGGGCGATACCTCCGAGCTCAGCCCCTGCCCTCCACCCCGTCGCCACCCCGCGCCGGCGGAGGCCCGAAAGGGCCTTCGCCACGCCCGGCAAGCTGCGGGGGCGCCAGCCCCCTCGGCGCGCCGGGCGTTCCCCCCCGAACGCACACACGAAAAGGGCCCCGACCTGCGCCGGGGCCCCTTCGCATCCTGTCGCGCGGCTCAGGCGTTGGGGATGACGGCCGTCGCCTCGATCTCCACCTTCGCGCGGTCTTCCATCAGTGCCACCACCTGCACCATGGCCATGGCGGGGAAATGCTTGCCCAGCACCTCGCGGTAGACGGCGCCCATCTCGCGCAGGCTGGAGAGGTACTCGCGCTTGTCGGTGATGTACCAGGTGAGGCGCACGAGATGCTCGGGCTTCGCCCCCGCCTCATCAAGCACGGCGCGGATGTTGAGCAGCGCCTGCTTCACCTGGCCGACGAAATCGTCGGTCTCGAATTCCTGGTCGGCGTTCCAGCCGATCAGGCCGCCCAGGATCACGAAGCGCCCCTCGGCCACCATGCCGTTGGCATAGCCCTTCGCAGCTTTCCAGCCCTTGGGGTCGAGGAATTCATGCGGGCTGTCAGACATCTTGGTTCTCGCTTTCAGTCAGTTCGGAGCCGAGCGCCGCGCGCAGCCCGTCGGGCCAGGAGCGGGGCTTGCCGGTGGTGAGGTCGACATAGACCAGCGTGCTGCGCGCCTCGAAGCGCAGGGTCTCGCCGCAGCGGCAGGCGAGCGCCAGCTCCACCGAGCTGCGCCCCAGCCGCGCCACGGACACGGTGATATCGAGCCAGTCCTCCAGCCGCGACGGGCTGCGGAAATCCACCTCGATGCGCGCCGTGGGCACGCCGAGCTTCTCGGTGAGGTGCATCTCGGCAAAGCTCTTGCCGAGATGGTCGGTGAAGAAGCGCTCGATCGTGGCCGAGATCATCTCGAAGTAACGCGGGTAGAAGACGATCCCCGCCGGGTCGCAGTGCTGGAATTCGACCTGTCTGCGCAGGGTGAACATCAGGCCTCCGTCTTCAGCCGGAAACGCTGCACCTTGCCGCTCTCGGTCTTGGGCAGCGCCTCGATGAATTTCACCGAGCGCGGGTACTTGTAGGGGGCCACCGTGTTCTTCACGTGGTCCTGCAGCTCCTTCACCATCACCGGCGAGGCGTCATAGCCCGGGGCCAGCACCACATGGGCTTCCACGATATGGCCGCGGTCCTCGTCGGGCACGCCCACCACGCCGCATTCCAGCACCGCGGGGTGGGAGAGCAGGGCGGCCTCCACCTCCGGGCCGGCGATGTTGTAGCCCGAGGACACGATCATGTCGTCGGAGCGGGCGGCGAAGTGGAAGTAGCCCTCCTCGTCCTGCACGAAGGTGTCGCCGGGCAGGTTCCAGCCGTCGCGCACGAATTTCTTCTGCCGGTCGTCGGCCATGTAGCGGCAGCCCACCGGCCCGCGCACCGCGAGATGGCCCGGCGTGCCGCGCGGCACCTCGTTCATGTCGTCATCGACCACCTTCGCCTCGTAGCCGGTGAGCGGCCGGCCGGTGCAGGCGGCCTTCGCCTCGCCGAAGCGGTTGGAGATGTAGATGTGCAGCATCTCGGTGCCGCCGATGCCGTCGAGGATCGGCTTGCCGGTCTTCTTCACCCACTCGTCGAACACCGGGGCGGGCAGCGTCTCGCCCGCCGAGACCGCGCAGCGCAGCGAGGAGAGGTCGGCGCCCTCCTCCATCGCGCGCAGCATGGCGCGGTAGGCGGTGGGGGCGGTGAAGCAGATCGTCGCCTTGTGCTTCTGGATGATCTCGATGAGGTTCGGCGGCGAGGCGTTTTCCAGCAGCACCGCCGTGGCGCCAAAGCGCAGCGGGAAGATGGCGAGCCCGCCGAGCCCGAAGGTGAAGGCCAGCGGCGGCGAGCCCACGAACACGTCCTCCGGCGTCACGCTCAGCACTTCCTTCGCGTAGGCGTCGGCGATGATGAGCAGGTCGCGGTGGAAATGCATCGTGGCCTTGGGCACGCCGGTCGAGCCGGAGGTGAAGCCCAGCAGGGCCACGTCGTCGCGCCCGGTCTTCACCGCCTCGTATTTCACCGACTTGGAGAGGGCGGCGCGGTCGAGCTCGGCGTCATGATTGGCGGTGCCGTCGAAGCCGATCACGGTCTGCAGGAACTTCGACTTGTTGGCGCAGGCCATCATCTCGTCCATCATCCGCGTGTCGCAGAGGGCGAACTCGATCTCGGCCTTGTCGACCGTCTGGGTGAGTTCCTTCTCGCGCAGCATCGGCATGGTGTTCACCACCACGGCGCCGATCTTGGTGGCCGCCAGCCAGCAGGCCACCTTGGCGGGGTTGTTGGCCGAGCGGATGAGCACCCGGTTGCCCGGCTTGACCTTGTAATCCTCCACCAGCGCGTTGGCGATGCGGTTGGTCCAGTCGGTGAGTTCCTTGTAGGTGCGCTGGCGGCCGTTGCCGATCAGCGCCACATGGTCGCCGAAGCCCCTGGCGACCATGGCATCGGTCATCTCCACCGCCGCGTTGAGATAGTCGGGATACTGGAACCGCTCGAGCAGGTAGACCGGCTGGTCCGCCTCCGCGGGCAGGTTGTCACGGCAGAATGTATCGACATGGGCAGTGGGACCGAGCATGTGACTAACCTCCGAGTGTCTGTCGGGCTATGATGATTTTCTGGACGTCTGACGCGCCCTCGTAGATGCGCAGCGCGCGGATCTCGCGGTAGAGTTCCTCCACCTTCGAGCCCTTCCGCACGCCGTCTCCGCCATGGATCTGCACCGCCTTGTCGATGACGGTCTGGGCATGATCGGTGGCATGAAGCTTGGCCATCGCGGCCTCGCGGCTCACCCGCGGGGCGCCGCTGTCCTTGGTCCAGGCGGCGCGGTAGACCAGCAACGCCGAGGCGTCGATGTCGAGCGCCATGTCGGCGATATGCCCCTGCACCATCTGGATTTCCGCCAGCGGCGCGCCGAAGAGCTCGCGGCTGGTGGCGCGGGCGAGCGTCTCCTTCAGCGCGCGGCGGGCGAAGCCGAGGGCCGCGGCGCCCACGGTGGAGCGGAACACGTCGAGCACCGACATGGCGATGCGGAAGCCCTTCCCCGGCTCGCCGATCATCGCGGAGGCCGGCAGGCGCACGTCGTTGAAGCGCAGCCGGGCGAGCGGGTGCGGCGCGATCACCTCCAGCCGCTCCACGATCTCGAAGCCAGGGCTGTCCGCCGGCACGAGGAAGGCGGAGAGCCCCTTCGCCCCCGGCCCCTCGCCGGTGCGGGCGAACACCACGTAGAGATCGGCGATGCCGCCGTTGGAAATCCAGGTCTTCTCGCCGGAGAGGACATACTCGTCCCCCTCCCGTCGCGCGGCGCAGGAGATGTTGGCCACGTCCGAGCCCGAGGCGGGCTCGGTGAGCGCGAAGGCCGAGATCGCCTTGCCCGCCCGGGTCTTCTCCAGCCACGCGCGCTGCTCCGGGCTGCCGAAGAGCGAGACGGCGCCCATGCCGAGCCCCTGCATGGCGAAGGCGAAATCGGCCAGCCCGTCATGCCGGGCCAGCGTCTCGCGGATGATGCACAGCGAGCGGACGTCGAGCGCCTCGCCCCCCGAGTGCTGCAGGAAGCCCGCCTCCCCGAGCGCGGTGACGAGGCCGCGGCAGGCGGCGTCCACGTCGTCGTGGTTCACGGGCAGGTTCTCCGTGCACCAGGCCTCCAGTTCGGCTGCCAGCGCGCGGTGCTTCTCCTCGAAGAACGGCCAGGTGAGGAAGCTGCGGTCCGCCATCAGTTGCCCTCGAAGATCGGTTTCTCACCGGCCACGAAGGCGTGGTAGGCGCGCTCGAAATCCTGCGTCTGCATGCAGAGCGCCTGCGCCTGGGCCTCGGCCTCGATGGCCTGCTCGGGGGTCATCGACCATTCGTGGTTGAGCTGGGTCTTGGTCATCATGTTGGCGAAGGTGGGGCCGGAGGCGATGCGGCCGGCGAGCTTCAGCGCGGCCTCCATCAGTGCATCCGGTTCGTGCAGCGCGTTGTAGAAACCCCAGGCGGCGCCTTCCTCGGCGCTCATCACCCGGCCGGTGTAGAGCAGCTCGGAGGCCCGGCCCTGGCCGATGATGCGCGGCAGCATCGCGCAGGCGCCCATGTCGCAACCGGCAAGGCCGACGCGGTTGAACAGGAAGGCGGTCTTGGCGCCCGGCGTGGCGAGGCGCAGGTCGGAGGCCATGGCCACGATGGCGCCGGCGCCCACGCAGATGCCGTCCACCGCCGCGATCACCGGCTTGCCGCAGGTGATCATCGCCTTGACGAGATCGCCGGTCATGCGGGTGAAGGCCAGCAGGCCCTTCATGTCCATCTTCACCAGCGGGCCGATGATGTCATGCACGTCGCCGCCGGAGCAGAAATTGCCCTCGTTGGGCCCGAACACCACCACGTCCACGTCATCGGCATAGACGAGGTCGCGGAACGTGTCGCGCAGCTCGGCGTAGCTCTCGAAGGTGAGCGGGTTCTTGCGGTCGGGGCGGCGCAGGTTGATCACCGCCACGCGGCCCTCCATGCGCCAGTCGAAATGCTGCGGCGTGAGCCCGGCCATGCTGGTCATCGCTCTTTCCTCCGTATGTCGGTCATCATCTTTATTGCCCGGCGCATGTCCTCTGCGGGAATGTCGCCGATCTCTGCGGCCACCCATTCGGCGTGGCGCGCGGCCATGCGGGCGAACACCTCCTCGCCCTTCGCGGTGAGGCGCACGATGGTGGCGCGCTTGTCGCCGGCCACCGCCTCGCGCAGCACCAGCCCGTCGGAGACGAGGCGGTCGACGATGCCGGTCACGTTGCCGTTCGACACCATGAGCTGGCGCGAGAGCTCGGACATCTTCAGCCCGCTGCCCGAGCGCTCCAGCATCGCCATCACGTCGAAGCGCGGCAGCGTGGTCTCGAACTCGGTGCGCAGCATCTCGCGCATGCCGTTCTCGAGGTGGCGCGTGGTCTTGAGCATCTGCAGCCACAGCCGCAGCGAGAGCTTGCCCTCGGTGAGGGTGACCTCCGGGTGCTGCGGCGGGGTCGGCTCCGGGCTCATGTCTCGCCCCCGGAGATGGAGATCGCCTGGCCGTTCACCGCGTCCGAGCCCGGGCCGCAGAGCCATAGGGCCGCCGCCGTCACCTCCGCCGGCTGCACGAGGCGGCGCTGCGGGTTGGTGGCGGCAAGGGCGGCCTTCGCCTCCTCCGCCGATTTGCCGGTCTTCTCCATGATGTTGGCCACGGAGCGCTCGGTCATCTCGGTTTCCAGGAAGCCCGGGCAGAGCGCGTTCGCCGTAATGCCCTTGCGCGCCACCTCCTGCGCCACCGCGCGGGTGAGGCCCACCACGCCGTGCTTGGCCGCCGTGTAGGGCGCCACGTAGGAATAGCCCTTCAGCCCGGCGGTGGAGGCGATGGCGATCAGCCGGCCCCAGCCTTCCATCTGCCGCAGCCCCTCGCGGAAGGTGAGGAACACGCCGGTGAGGTTGACCGAGAGCATCCGCTCCCAGGCATCGAGCTCCGTACGCGCGAAGGGCGCGCTTTCCGAGGCGCCGGCATTGGCGATCACGATGTCGACCTTGCCCGCGGCGGCGAACATCGCCGCCACCGAGGCCTCGTCGGTCACGTCGCCGGTCACCACCTGCATCCGGCCTTCGCTCACCGCCTCCAGCGGCTCCGCCCGGCGGCCGGTGATGACCACCCGCGCGCCGGCGGCATGGAAGGCGCGGGCCATGTCGGCCCCCGTCCCCGTGCCGCCGCCGGTGATGAGCACCGTGCGGCCGGCGAGCATGTCGGCGCCCCCGGTCACGAACCCGCCTGTGCCCGGGCGCGCTCGGCGAGGGTGATCGCCTGGCGGCGGCCGCCCTCGTAGGGCGCGGGCCAGGGCTCCTCCGTGTCGCCCAGGGCGACACCGGCATGCAGCGTCCAGTACGGATCGGCCAGATGGGGCCGCGCGAGCAGCACGAGGTCGGCGCGCCCGGCCATCAGGATGGAGTTCACGTGGTCCGGCTCGTAGATGTTGCCGGCCACCAGCGTGGTGATGCCCGCCTCGTTGCGGATACGGTCGGAGAACGGCGCCTGGAACATGCGCCCGTAGACCGGCTTCTCCGCCTTGGTGGTCTGGCCGGAGGAGACGTTGATCGCGTCCGCCCCCGCGGCGGTGAAGAGCTTGGCGATCTCCACGGCCTCGTCGGGGGTCACACCCGCATCCTCCATCCAGTCATGCGCGGAGATGCGCACGGTCATCGGCTTGCCCGCCGGCCATGCGGCGCGCATGGCGTGGAACACCTCGAGCGGGTAGCGCATGCGGTTTTCCAGGCTGCCGCCGTACTCGTCCTCGCGGGTGTTGGCCACCGGCGAGATGAAGGAGGCGAGCAGGTAGCCGTGGGCGGCGTGCATCTCGATCATGTCGAAACCGGCGCGGGCGGCGGCCTCGGTGGCGGCCACGAACTGCTCGCGCACCGTGTCCATCTCGGCGCGGTCCATCGCCTTCGGGGTCTGGTTGCCGGGCTGGTAGGGGATGGCGGAGGCCGAGATCAGCGGCCAGTTGCCCTCGGGCAGCGGCGCGTCGATCTTGTGGAAGCCGAGCTGCGTGGAGCCCTTGCGCCCCGCGTGGCCGATCTGGCAGCAGATCTTCGCACTCGTCTCCTCGTGCACGAAGGCGGTGAGCCGCGCCCAGGCCGCCTCGGCCTCCGGGCTGTAGAGCCCCGGGCAGCCGGGGGTGATGCGCCCCTCGGGGCTCACGCAGGCCATCTCGGTGAAGACGAGCCCGGCCCCGCCCTTCGCCCGCTCGGCGTAATGCACGAAATGCCAGTCGGTCGGCACGCCGTCCTTCGCCTTGTACTGCGCCATGGGCGAGACCACGACACGGTTCTTCAGCGTCATGTCGCCCAGCCGGAACGGCGCGAACATCGGCACGCGGTCGGAGTTGGAACCCGCCTGGGCCTGGAACCAGCGCTCGGCCGATTTCAGCCACTCGGGGTCGCGCAGGCGCAGGTTCTCGTGGGAGATGCGCTGCGAGCGGGTGAGCAGCGAGTAGTTGAACTGCACCGGGTCGAGGTCGAGGTAGCGCTCCACGTCCTCGAACCACTCGGTGGAGTTTCGCGCGGCGGACTGCAGGCGCAGCACGTCGGTGCGCCGCTCCTCCTGGTAGCGCTCGAAGGCGGCCTCGAGCGTGGCCTCCTCGTTCACCAGCCGCGCGAGGGCGATGGCGCTTTCCATGCCCAGCTTGGAGCCCGAGCCGATGGAGAAATGCGCCGTGGCCGAGGCATCGCCCAGCAGCACCACGTTCTCGTGGTGCCATTTCTCGCAGAGCACGCGGGGGAAGTTGATCCAGGCCGAGCCGCGGATGTGGTTCGCGTTGGTCATCAGCGCGTGGCCGCCGAGGTGCTTCGCGAAGATCTTCTCGCAGGTGGCGATGCTCTCCTGCTGCGACATCTCGCCGAAGCCGAAGGCCTCCCAGGTTTCGGGCCCGCATTCCACGATGAAGGTCGCGGTGTCGGCGTCGAACTGGTAGGCATGCGCCCAGACCCAGCCATGCTCGGTCTTCTCGAAGATGAAGGTGAAGGCGTTGTCGAACTTCTGATGCGTGCCCAGCCAGACGAACTTGCACTTGCGCACGTCGATATCCGGCTTGAAGGCACCGGCGAACTTGGTGCGCGTGCGCGAGTTCAGCCCGTCGGCCGCCACCACGAGGTCGTATTCGCCCATCAGGGTCTCGGTGTCGGCCACGTCGGTCTCGAAGCGCAGCTCCACGCCGAGCTCCCGCGCGCGGTCCTGCAGCAGCAGCAGCAGCCGCTTGCGCCCGATCCCGCAGAACCCGTGGCCGGAGGACACCGTGGTCACCCCCTTGTGCACCACCTGCACATCGTCCCAGTAGGCGAAATGCTCGCGGATCGCGGCCGCGCTCACCGGGTCGTTGGCGGCGAGGTTGTCGAGCGTCTCGTCCGACAGCACGACCCCCCAGCCGAACGTGTCGTCCGGCTTGTTGCGCTCGAAGACGACGACCTCGTGCGCAGGATCCTGCAGCTTCATGCTGATGGCGAAATAGAGGCCCGCGGGCCCTCCACCGAGGCAAGCGACTTTCATGGCGTGGACTCCTGAATCTCGTTCTCGACCATCAGCCTTGCACCGATTCCCCGTCATTTCAAGTATAAACCTTTATGCTTGAAATACCATTCCGAGAGGGTCTTAATGACACCCATGAGCACAGACACGCTTCGCATCGAACTCCACGAGGGCTGGGCCCGGCTCACCCTCTCGCGCCCCGAGCGGCGCAATGCACTCAACACCGCGCTTCTCGCGCAGGTGGCGCAGGCGCTGGAGCGCCTGGACGCAGACCCCGCCATGCGCGCGGTCATCCTCACCGGGGCGGAGGGCAATTTCGCCGCCGGCGCCGATATCGGCGAGATCGCGACCAAGACCACGGCTGACGGCCGCGCCGACCCGCGCAAGGAAAGCTGGGCGCGCATCCGCGGCTTTTCCAAGCCGCTGGTGGCGGCGGTGGAGGGCTATTGCCTCGGCGGCGGCTGCGAGCTGGCGCTGATGGCCGATGTCATCGTGGCCGCCCCCTCCGCGCAGCTCGGCCTGCCGGAGACCAACCTCGGCATCATTCCCGGCGCCGGCGGGGCGGAGCGGCTCACCGCGCTCATCGGTCGGGCGCGGGCGATGCGCATGGTGCTCTCGGGCGAGATCATCCCCGGCAGCCTCGCGCATGACTGGGGCCTTGCGGCCTATCTCGCGGAGGATGCGCAGGGCACGGCGGAGGACCTCGCGCGCCGGCTGGCGCGGCGCGCGCCGCTGGCGCTGGCCGCGGCCAAGCGCGCGGTGATCGGCGCGGCCGAATCGCCCCTCGCCGCCACCCTGGCCGAAACCCGCACCGCCTTCGAGGACCTGCTCGACACCGAGGACAAGGCCGAGGGCATCGCCGCCTTCGGCGACAAGCGCCGGCCTGCGTTCAAGGGCCGCTGAACCCCCATCCGGGAGACGGACATGACTGACTTCGCCACCATCGCCATCGCCGGGGCCGGCGCCATGGGCAGCGGCATCGCCCAGGTCTGCGCCCAGTCGGGCCGCGATGTGTTGCTGTTCGACCTGTCGCAGGGCGCGCGCGAGCGCGGCCGCGACGCGATCGCCCAGAACCTCGACCGGCAGATCTCCAAGGGCCGCATCAGCCGCGCCACCGCCGATGGCGTGCTCTCCCGCATCCGCCTGGTGGCGACGCCGGAAGAGCTCGCCCCCGCCGACCTGGTGATCGAGGCGATCATCGAGAAGGCCGAGCCCAAGCAGGCGCTCTTCACCACGCTCGAGCGCGTCTGCGGGCCGGAGACGGTGTTTGCCACCAACACCTCCTCGCTCGGCGTGGCCGAGATCGCGGCGGCGCTGGCCGCGCCGGGCCGCCTCGCGGGGCTGCATTTCTTCAACCCCGCGCAGGTGATGAAACTGGTCGAGGTGGTGAGCCATGCCGCAAGTCCCGAGGGGCTCACCGACCGGCTCGCCGCCTTCGGCCGCGACATCGGCAAGACCCCGGTCATCTGCGCCGACAGCCCGGGCTTCATCGTGAACCGCTGCGCGCGGCCCTATTACGGCGAGGCGCTGGCGATCTTCGAGGAGGGTGACCATGACGCACCGGCCATCGACGCGGCCATGCGCCAGCGCGGCTACCGCATGGGGCCCTTCGAACTGATGGACCTCGTGGGCGCCGACATCAACCTCGCTGCCACGGAAGGCGTGTGGAACGGCCTCGGCCGCCACCCGCGCTACCTGCCCTTCGCCGCCCTGCGCGGCCAGGTGGAGCGCGGCGAGCTGGGCCGCAAGACCGGGCGCGGCTTCGTCACCCCGCCGGTGGAGGCCGAGCCCGCGCCCGAGGCGGTGGCCGACCGCATCGAGGCCGCGCTGGTGAACGAGGCCTGTTTCGCGCGCGACGAAGGCCTGGCCGACGAGGCCGGCATCGACACCGCGATGAAGCTGGGCCTGAACTTCCCGCGCGGGCCCTTCGAGATCCTCGCCGCCATGGGGCGCGAGGCGGTGCTCGCCCGGCTGGCGGAGGCCTCCGCCTCTGCCCCCGAAGACCTCAGGCCGCGCTACGTGCCGGCCGCTTCGCTGGAGGAAACCCGATGACCCCGGTCTACATCTGCGCGGGCAAGCGCACGCCCATCGGCCGCTACGGCGGCGCCCTCTCCGCCGTGCGCCCCGACGACATGGCCGCCCATGTGATCGACGCCGTGCTCGCCGGCGCGCCGGGCCTGCCCGTGGACGAGGTGATCTTCGGCTGCGCCAACCAGGCCGGCGAGGACAACCGCAACGTGGCGCGCATGGCGGTGCTGCTCTCCGCCCTGCCCGACCATGTGCCCGGCCTCACGGTGAACCGGCTCTGCGCCTCGGGCCTCGACGCGGTGATCGCCGGCGCCCAGGCCATCGCGGCCGGCGCCTCGGACGTGATCGTCGCCGGCGGCGTGGAGAGCATGAGCCGCGCGCCCTTCGTGATGCCCAAGGCCGCCACCGCCTTCTCCCGCGCCGCCGAGATCCACGACACCACCATCGGCTGGCGCTTCGTGCACAAGCGCATCGAGAAGGAATTCGGCGTCGATTCCATGCCCGAGACCGGCGAGAACGTGGCGGAGGATTACAACGTCTCCCGCGCCGACCAGGACGCCTTCGCCCTGCGCTCGCAGGAGCGGGCGCTGGCCTCGCGCGCCTGGCATGCCGAGAGCATCGCCCCGGTCTCCATCCCGCAGCGCAAGGGCGACCCGCTGGTGGTCTCGGCCGACGAGCACCCGCGCGAGACCAGCCTCGAGAAGCTCGCCGCCCTCGGCACGCCCTTCCGCAAGAACGGCACGGTGACGGCGGGCAACGCCAGCGGCGTGAACGACGGCGCCTGCGCGCTCATCCTCGCCTCGGCCGATGCGGTGGCGAAGCACGGGCTCACCCCGCTTGCGCGCATCGAGGCCTCGGCTTCTGCCGGTGTCGCCCCCCGGGTGATGGGCGTGGGGCCGATCGCGGCGCTGAAGCGGCTGGAGGAGCGGGCCGGGCTGAAGCCGTCCGACTTCGACCATATCGAGCTCAACGAGGCCTTCGCCGCCCAGGCGCTGGCCTGCACCCGGGCCTGGGGCCTCGCCGATGACGCGGCCCATGTGAACCCGCAGGGCGGCGCCATCGCGCTCGGCCATCCGCTGGGCATGACCGGGGCGCGCATCGCCCTTGCCGCCGCCCGCGCGGTGGCCGAGGGCCGGGCGAACCGCGCGCTTGCCACGCTGTGTGTCGGCGTCGGCCAGGGCGTGGCCCTGAGCCTCGTGAAACCGGATTGAGAGGAGCCCGCCCCATGACCCATCCCGACATCCCCGGCATCGGCGGGCGCGACGGCCACGGCTGGCTGCCGGTCACCGACTGGGACGCCGCCTATTCCAACACCGGCGCCATTCCCGCCGGCATGGACTATCCGCCGCGCTGGATCGCCGCCGCCGCCGCCTTCCGCGACAGCATGGGTGAGCGGCTGCGCGCCGACATCGCCTACGGCGAGACCGCGCGCGAGAAGCTCGACCTCTTCCTGCCCGAGGGCACGCCGAAGGGGCTCGCCATCATCGTGCACGGCGGCTTCTGGCTCGCCTTCGACAAGTCCGTCTGGTCGCATCTCGCCGCCGGGCCGCTGGCGCAGGGCTGGGCCGTGGCGATGCCGAGCTACACGCTCGCGCCCGAGGCCCGCATCTCGCGCATGACGCAGGAAGTGGGCCGGGCGATCACCTGTGCCGCAGGCCTGGTCGAGGGGCCGATCCGGCTCACCGGGCATTCGGCGGGCGGGCATCTGGTCTCGCGCATGGTCTGCGATGACAGCCCGCTGCCCGAGCCGGTGATGGCGCGGCTGGAGAAGGTGATCTCGGTGAGCGGGCTGCACGACCTGCGCCCGCTGATGAACTGCGAGATGAACAAGGGCCTGAAGCTCGATCTCGCCGAGGCGACGGCCGAGAGTGCGGCGCTGCACCTGCCGGCGCCGGGCAAGGGCATCACCGCCTGGGTGGGCGGCGACGAGCTGCCCGAGTTCCTGCGCCAGAACGACCTGCTGGCCAATGTCTGGACCGGGCTCGGCGCCCCTGTCGCCTGCCACCACGAGCCGGGCCGCCACCATTTCGACGTGATCGCCGACCTGGAGGACCCCGAGGGTCCGCTTACCCGGGCCCTGCTGGGCTGAGCCCGGGCGGCGCCGCCCCCGCTCCGGCGGGCGGCGGCGCCGCCGGCAGGGCGGCCCTCGGCCGCCGCCGCTTGTGCCCGTGCGACAGGCGCTGCTCGGCCGCGTCGCGGATCGCCGCGCCGATCTCCGGGTCGGCGCGCGCGAGGCGCTTGAACTCCTGGCGCGAGAGCGTGAGCAGCCGGCACAGGCCGAGCGAGACCACGCTGGTCTCGCGCCGCCCCGTGGGCGAGACGATGGCCCGCCCGCCGAAGAAATCGCCCGTGCCGAGCCGCACCGGGCGCCCCTCGCCGCCGCGCACTTCCACTGCGCCGTCGGCCACGAAGTACATCCGGTCCTCGCGCGCGCCCTGCTGCACGATCACCTCGTCATGGGTGGTGAAGCGGGTGCGCAGCTTGCGCGCCACCTTCTCGCGCTGCGCCTGGCTCAGCGCCGCGAAGATCGGCGCGCGCTCGAGCAGCTCGGCCGCGGGCCGCGCGAGGTCGAGCCGCGGCGGCGCGCCCAGCCGGCGCTCGCGCCGGTCGAGCCCGCGGGAGAGATCGGTGTGCAGCTCCGGCCCGATCACCCCGTCGCGGAACAGCCGGTCATACTCCTGCCGCTCGCGGCGCAGGGCGGCGCGCGCCACCAGCGCGCGGTCGAGGGCCGCGGCATAGGCGGGGTATTGCAGCCCGACGGCGCCGATCGCCGCGTCCACCGCCTCGCGGCGGCGGGCAAGGAGGGCGCGCAGGTTTTCCGTCACGTCCTCGCCCACCATGGGCGAGAGGCTGCCGGCGGCGAAACGGTCGAGGATGCCGAGGTGGCGCTCGCTCTCCAGCATCATCGCGAGATGCAGCTCGATGGCGGCGCGCAGCGGCCGGTCCCAGCGCAGCCAGCGCTGCAGGAACACCGCGGCGCGCATGTAGGGCGGGTGGCGCAGGCCGCGCTCGCAGGCGGCCATGTAGCCCGCCCGGCCGTGCTGGCGCGCGCCGTCGGAGATGCGGTCGGCCTGCAGGCGCAGGCGCATGGTCACCCGCGGCCCGGTGGCGCCGGCCTCGAAGCCGCGCCGCACCAGCCGCTCCTCCTGCGCGCAGAGGATGGCGAGGCCGAGGCGCAGGCGCCGCCCGAAGCGGATGCTGCCGCCGCCCGAGCGGCCTCGGGCATCGGCCTGGGCGGCGCGCAGGTCGTCCTCCACCGCGGTGCGGGTGTCGGGCGCGAGCCGGCGCAGCTCGGAGAGCTGGCCCACCGCCTCCTTCACCCGGGTGAATGAGCCCTCGACGATGCGCTCGCGCAGGGCGAGGTCCTCGAGCGACAGCCGGTCGAGCCCCAGCCTGCGGGTGACCCAGGCGAGGGTGGAGGCGTTGAGCACCAGGGTGAGCAGCGCATAGCCCGCCGCCATCGCGCCCACCAGCCGCGCGTCCGGCCCCAGCGCCGGCAGGTTGCCCAGCGAGAGCGCAAGCACCAGCGTCACCGCCCCGCGCACGCCGCCCCAGAGCACCAGCAGCTTCTGCGGCCGGGTGATGGGCGTGGCAAGCCCGGCGCGGTCCATCAGCGGCAGCACGCCCCAGAGCACCACCGCCCGGGCCGCCAGCGCGCCGAGATAGACCGGGATCAGCAGGAGCGCCTGCCAGCCCTCGAGCGCCACCAGCATGCCGGGGGTGAGGGCGGAGACCAGCAGCAGGATGAGCCCGCTCGCCCAGAAGCCGATCTGCTGCCAGATCGCCGTCACCGTGCTCCAGTTGCGCGGGCCCATGCGCACGAAGCTCACCGAGCCGGTGGCGAGGCCGGCGAACACCACCGCCACCACGCCCGAGGCGCCGAACCAGTCCTCCGCGATCACGAAGGCGCCATAGGCCACCGCGAGGGTGAGCGAGACCTCCGCCGCCGTGGAGCCGCGCAGCAGCGGGTAGAGGCGCGAGCCCAGCAGCGCCGTGCCCAGCCCGGTGAGCGCGCCGATGGTGAAGGTGCGGGCGAAGCCGATGAGCAGGTCGGAGACCTGCAGCGCCTCCGGCCCCGCCGCGGCCGCGCCGAGCAGCAGGCTGAAGATGGTGATGGCGGCGGCATCGTTGAGCAGGCTCTCGCCCTCGAGGATCACCGTGAGCCGCCGCGGCGCGCCGATCTCGCGGAAGGTGCTCACCACCGCCGCGGGGTCGGTGGTGGCCACGGCCGCGCCGATCAGCAGCGCGGGGATGAGCGCGAGCGGCGAGACCCACCACACCAGCATGCCGATGACGGCCGTGGCCACCACCACCGCGAGCACCGCCATGATGAGCACGATGGGCAGCTCGTCGAGCATGCGGCGCACGTTCACCGCCAGCGCCATCTCGAAGAGCAGCGGCGGCAGGAACAGGTAGAGCAGCGCGTTGCTGTCGAGCGAGATCTGCTGGAGGAACCAGAAGTCGTAGGGGTCGAGCGTGGCGCCGGAGAGGGTCACCCCCCAGCCCGAGGCGACCGCGCCATAGGCGAGCCCCGCGCCCGCGATCACCACCGGCAGCGGCACCGAGAGCCAGCGCGCCAGCGGCACCGCGAGGGCGAGGAAGGTGAGGATGCCGGCAAAGCCGATCAGCGCGAAGGAAATCAGCTCCATCGCGCGGGTCTCCGGCGCAGGGCGGCTCCGGGCGGGGCCCGGCGGCAGGCAACAGGTCTTGCAACGGTCACGGTAACGGGCCGCCTCGTCAGTCTGGCTGGTGATGGGGTGCCGTGCTGTGCGGCGCAGCAGGAGATAGGGTCGCGCCACGGAAATTCCACATTTCCCGGTCACGGTTTCGCGCGCGAAAGCGAGGGACGTTGACCATGGACGCAGTTGCAGCACATAAAGGCAGGGACAGCGCGGAGCAGACGGCCCCCGGGCGCCGCGGCGAGACATCGCCGGCGCGCGTGAAGGCCCGCACCGCCCCCGCGCTCCCGCCCGGGCCCGGGTTTCGGGGCCCGGTGCGTTTGGCAGACATCCGAGGGATCAAGCAGACCATGAGCAGCCGAAGCTCCGCCACCAACACCGCCCTGCTGGCCAGCGCCGTGGCCACGGCCCTTGCCGGCGCCGCCTCCGCCACGCCGCCGATGAAGGACAAGGAGCAGTGCTTCGGCATCTCCCTTGCCGGGCAGAACGACTGCGCGGCCGGCCCCGGCACCAATTGCGCCGGCACCTCCACCGTGCATTTCCAGGGCAATGCCTGGAAATGGGTGCCCGAGGGCGACTGCCTGAAATACGGCGCCCCCGGCGCCAACGCCGACTACATGATGTACGGCACCCGCCGCGGCTCGCTCGAGCCGCTGGACCGGGACCTCCCCGAACCCGGCGAAGGGAACAGCTGACCCGCATGGCCACCCTGCCCGCCCGCGCCGGCGTCTCCTTCCGCCACGAGCATGCCCGGGGCATTCTCGCCGGGCGGCCGGACGTGGGTTGGTTCGAGGTGCATGCGGAGAACTACATGGGTGCGGGCGGCCCGCCGCACCGCCTGCTCACCGCCCTGCGCGAGGCCTACCCGCTGTCGCTCCACGGGGTGGGCCTGTCGATCGGCGGCGAGGGGGCGCTCGATACGGGCCATCTCGCCCGGCTGGCCGAGCTGGTGCGCCGCTACCGCCCCGAGAGCTTCTCCGAGCATCTCGCCTGGTCCACGCACGAGGGCACGGCGTTTCACGACCTCCTCCCCCTGCCCTACACCGAGACCGCCCTCGCGCGCATCTGCGCCCATGTCGACCAGGTGCAGGAGGCGCTGGGGATGCGCATGCTGCTGGAGAACCCCACGGCCTACGCGGTGATCCCCGGCTCCGAGATCCCCGAGCCCGAGTTCCTTGCCGCCGTGGCGCGGCGCACCGGCTGCGGCCTGCTGCTCGACGTGAACAACCTGCACATCTCCGCCACGAACCTGGGGTTCGATGCGCTTGCCTGGCTCGACGCGCTGCCGCTCTCGCAGGTGGGCGAGATCCACCTCGCCGGCCATTGCGTGGATGTCGCGGCCGACGGCACGCGCCTGCTCGTCGACACCCACGACCGGCCGGTGGCCGAGGCGGTGTGGCAGCTCTTCGCCCGGGTGATCGCCCGCACCGGCCCGGTTGCCACGCTGGTGGAATGGGATGCCGACATCCCCGCCTGGCCGGTGCTCGCCGCCGAGGCGGCCACGGTCGACCGGCTGCTGGCCGAGGCCGCGGCCCCGGCCGATGCGCGCGCCCCGGCGCTCGGCGCCGCCGGCGCGCCGCGATGACCATGCGCGACGGGACCGAAGACGGGGCCGGTGACGGGCCCGCAATTGTGGCCGGAGACGCGGCTGGAAGCGGCCCTGCGGGCAGCGCGGCGCAAGGCGAGACCGCCGGGAGCGCCCGCGGCACCAGCTTCGAAGCCCTCGCCGCGGCCGCCCTGCGCGACCCCGCTCTGCCGCCCCCTGCCGCCGCCGCCGGCTTCGCCGTGTGGCGCAACAACGTGCGGGCCTCCGGCTGCCGGGCGCTCGCGGCCACCTACCCCGCCCTGCGCGCCCTCACCGGCCCGCGCTTCTTCGAGGCGATGTGCCAGGAGGTGCTGCACGCCCACCCGCCGGAAAGCCCGGTGATGCATGAATACGGGGCGGAGATGGCCGGCTTCGTGGCGGGCTTCCCGCCGCTCGCCCGCTATCCCTGGCTCGAGGCGGTGGCGCGGCTGGAATGGGCGCGGTTGCGCGCGTACCATGCCGCCGATGCCGAGCCCCTCGCCCTCGCCGCCCTCGGCCGCTACGCGCCCCGGGCGCTCGGCGCGCTGCGCCTCACGCTGCATCCCTCGCTGGCGCTGGTGGAGGCGGACTGGCCGGTGGTGACCATCTGGGCCGAGACCACGGGCCGCGCCGAACCCTCGCAGCCCGACATGGCGCGGGCCGAGACCGCCCTCGTCATCCGCCCGGACTGGGAGGTGCAGACCCGGGTGATCCCGCCTGCCCGCGCGGCCTTCCTGAAGCTGCTCGCCGCCGGCGGCACGCTGGGCGAGGCAGCCGCGGCCGCGGGCGGCGGCGAGGCCGAGCTCGCGGCCGGCCTCACCGAGATCTTTTCCGCCGGTGCCGTGGTGGGCATCTCCCCGGCCTGAACCCGGGGCCACCCGCAGCCGCGATCACGCAGCCGCGGCTGGCGTGGCGGTGGCGGACCGGCCCCGGTGCCGGCGGTGCGGCCGCCGCCGGGCGGACGGTGCCCGCGCCTCCGCCGGGCCTGGCGGCCGCGGCAAGCGGCCAGGCGCCGAGGGGGGCTCGATGCCCCCCGAGGCGCCGGTCACCCCGCGGCACGCCGTGAGGGTCAGCCCTCCACCGGCTCCAGCCCGCACCACTCGGCGATGAACAGCGCGATGGAGAGCGTGGTGCGCTTGAGCGAGGACAGGCTCACGCTCTCGTCGAACCCGTGGCTCGCGCGGCTCTTCGGCCCGTAGCACAGGGTCGGGATGCCGTCGAACAGCGCGTAGACCCGCGCGTCGAGATAGGCGAGCATGGCATGTGCGCCCAGCGGCTCGCCCATGGCGGATTCGTGCGCGCGCGCGAGCACCGCCTCGGCCTCGGTGCCCTCGGGCTGCACGTAGCCTTCGGCGAAGAAGCCGTTGAAGGTCACCTTCGGCAGGTTGTTGGCAAGGTAGCTGTCGGCGCGGGCGAAGGCGGCGATATGGTCCTCGATCTCCTTCGCGCACTCGGCCGCGTTCCAGCCCGGCAGCAGCGAGATGCGGTAGTCGATCGTCGCCCAGCAGGGCACGGAGGAGGCCCAGTCGCCGCCGGCGATCTTGCCGATGTTGAGGTTCAGCGGGTGGTCGAACCCGGCGAAGAGCGGGTGCTCGTCCTTGCGGGCGTTCCAGGCCGCCTCCAGCTCGCGCAGCGAGGCGGTGACGCGCATCGCCGCGTCGATCGCGTTGGCGCCGTTGCCCATCTCCTGCACGTGCACGGGGAAGCCCTCCACCGCCACCTGGAACCACAGCACGCCCACGTTGGCGCGGGCGAGGCTCTCGCCGGTGGGCTCGGGGATCAGCGCGGCATCGGCCTTGTAGCCGCGCAGATGGGTCATCAGCGCGCCGTCGCCGGTGCTCTCCTCCTCCACCACGGACTGCACGTAGCAGGTGCCCGCCGGCTGGTAGCCCGCGGCGCGCAGCGCGTCGAGCGCGCCGATCAGGCAGGCGAAGCCGGATTTCATGTCGCCCGCGCCGCGGCCGTACATCCAGTCGCCCTCGATGGTGGCCTCGTAGGGCGGGTGGGTCCACATGTGCTCGGGGCCCGTGGGCACCACGTCCACGTGGCCCTGCAGGATGACGGAGCGCCCGGTCTCCTGCCTCGGGCGGTGGATGCCCACCACGATGGGCGCCTCGGAATGCGTGTCCGACCAGCGCCCCGCCCCGGGGTGGCGGGCGAGCGCCTCGCGGTCCATCTCGAAGCGGTCCATCGCGTAGCCGCGCGCCTTGAGGGTGCGGAAGATCAGGTCCTGCACGGTGTGCTCCTCGCCGCGCTGGGAGGCGCAGGCCACGAGGGCGGAGGTGAAGGCGATCTGCTCGTCGAAACCGGCCGAGACGGCGTCTTCGATGGTGTCGCGCAGGGTCTTGTCGAGGGCCACGGGGCAAACTCCTTGGAAGCAAACGGGAAGCGGGGCGGCGCGCGCGCGGGCGCGCGTCCACCCCGGAGGCCGCATGCTGCGCCCCGGCTCGGCATCCCGTCAAGCCTTGCACCCCTGCGATGGGGCCGCATGTGCGCGCAATCGGGCCGTATCGCGGTCCGATTGCATACGGCGCGTGCGGACTGCCGGGCAGCTGCACAAATTGCAGGCTTTAATAATCGTATTCGCAAAAATAATTAAATTTTAGTTTCGCCGCTGTGACGTGCTGCTAGGCTCGGGCGCAACAAGACAGGACAGCCGAAAAGGACCGGTCTGCGGGCCGGTGCAAGATCCTGTCGTTTTCCCAGCAGGAAGGAGAACTCATGAACGCTTTCAGCTCGATCCGGCCAAAGGGGCTCGTGGCGGCGGCCGCGGTGGCCCTCGGCCTCGCGGCCCCGGCCTCGGCCCAGACCATCACCGCGGTGATGCATTCGGGCCTGCGCGTGCTCGACCCGGTGATCACCACCGCGCATATCACGCGCGACAACGCCTTCATGATCTACGACACGCTGCTGGCGATGAACTCGGATTTCGAGGTCACGCCGCAGATGGCCTCGGCGGAGATGTCCGAGGACGGGCTCACCTACACCTTCACCCTGCGCGACGGGCTGAAGTGGCATGACGGCGGCGACGTGACCCCGGCCGACTGCATCGCCTCCATCAAGCGCTGGATGGTGCGCGACGGCGGCGGCCAGATGATCGCCGACCGCATGGAGAGCCTGGAGGCCACCGGCGACAAGAGCTTCGCCCTGAAGCTCAAGGAGCCCTTCCCCTACACGCTGCAGGCGATGTCCAAGCCCTCCGGCCTCGCGCTGTTCATGATGCCCGAGCGCATCGCCAGCACCCCGGCCGACCAGGCGATCACCGAATATGTCGGCTCCGGCCCGTTCAGGTTCGTCGAGGACGAGTTCCAGCCCGGCGTGAAGGTGGTCTACGAGAAGTTCGAGGATTACGTGCCGGCCGAGGGCCCGCAGAGCTGGTTCTCGGGTGCGAAGGACGTGAAGGTCGACCGGGTGGAATGGGTGACCATGCCCGACGCCCAGACCTCGATCAATGCGCTGATGAACGGCGAGATCGACTACATGGAGGCCGTGCCGGTCGACCTGCTGCCGCTGCTCGAGGGCATGGACACGGTGGAGACCGAAGTGCTCGCCAAGCTCGGCTCGGTCACCATCGGGCGGATGAACTTCCTCTACCCGCCGTTCGACGACCCCAAGATCCGCAAGGCGGCCCTGATGGCGCTGAGCCAGGAGGACGTGCTCACCGCGCTGATCGGCAACCCCGAGTACTTCACCGTCTGCGGCGCGATCTTCGGCTGCGGCACGCCGCTCGAATTCGCCGACGGCTCCGACACGCTCACCTCGGGCGGCGACATCGAGGGCGCGAAGGCGCTGCTCGAGGAGGCCGGCTATGACGGCACCCCGGTGGTGCTGATGCAGCCCACCGACGTGGTCACCCTCACCGCCCAGCCGATCGTGGCCGCCCAGGCGCTGCGCGCCGCGGGCTTCACCGTCGACATGCAGCCGATGGACTGGCAGACCCTCGTCACCCGCCGCGCGAGCCAGGCCAAGCCCTCCGAGGGCGGCTGGAACCTGTTCTTCACCAACTGGATCGTGCCCGAGGTGTCGAACCCGCTCGCCAACATCATGCTCAACGGCCGCGGCGACGACGCCTGGTTCGGCTGGCCGAGCGACCCCGAGATCGAGAGCCTGCTCGGCGAATACGCCGCCGCCTCCGAGCTCGACGCCCAGAAGGCCGTGGCGCAGAAGATCCAGGCCCATGTGATGGAAAACGTGAACTACATCCATCTCGGCCAGTACAACTCGCCCTCCGCCTGGGGCGCCTCGCTCTCCGGTGTCTCCGACGCGCCCTTCCCGGTGTTCTGGGGTGTGGAGAAGGCGGCCGACTGAGCCGCGCCCTTCCCTGCTGATTTCCCCCGGGCCGGCCATGCCCCGCCCGGGGCCACTTCCGACGGAGGGGAAAGCCATGCCCGTCTATTTCGTCCGCCGCGTCCTGGCTGCCATCCCCGTGATGCTCGTCGTGGCGGTATTCGTCTTCCTGCTGCTGCGGCTCACGCCCGGTGACCCCGCCGCGATCATCGCCGGCGACATGGCCACCCCGGCCCAGCTCGAGCGCATCCGCGACACGCTCGGCCTCAACGACCCGCTGCACGTGCAGTTCCTGAGCTGGATGGGCCGCATCCTGCAGGGCGATTTCGGCACCTCGCTGATCTCCAACAAGCCGGTGATCGAGCTGGTGGAGGACCGCATGTGGCCCACCATCTGGATCGCGCTCATCACCATCACCCTCTCGGTGATCATCGCCGTGCCGATGGGCGTGCTCGCCGCCTGGCGCCACCGCACCTGGGTGGACCACATCGTGATGACCTTCTCGGTGCTGGGCTTCTCCATCCCGGTCTTCGTGATCGGCTACCTGCTCATCAAGCTCTTCGCCATCGACCTGCGCTGGGTGCCGGTGCAGGGCTACAAGGCCCCGAGCGGCGATTTCGGCGGCTTCGCCATCCGCGCCGTGCTGCCGGCACTCACCCTCGCCTCGATCTACATCGCCCTCATCGCCCGCATGACCCGCGCGAGCCTGCTCGACGTGCTCAACGAGGATTACGTGCGCACCGCCCGCGCCAAGGGCCTCGCCGAGCGCCGGGTGCTGTTCCGCCACGCGCTGCGCAACGCCGCCGTGCCGGTGATGACCGTGATCGGCACCGGCTTCGCGCTGCTCATCTCCGGCGTGGTGGTGACCGAGAGCGTGTTCAACATCCCCGGCCTCGGCCGGCTCACCGTCGACAGCATCTTCGCGCGCGACTACCCGGTGATCCAGGCGCTGATCCTGCTCACCTCGGGCATCTATGTCGCGGTGAACCTGCTGATCGACCTGTCCTACACCCTGCTCGACCCGAGGATCCGCTACTGATGGCCGACACCACGCCCATTCGCGCGGGCCTGCGCCTGCCCACCGGCAAACTCGCCGGGGCGGGCTTCGGGCTCGCGCCGATCATCGCCGCGGTGGTGCTGCTGCTGATCGTGCTCGCCGCGATCTTCGCACCCCAGATCACCCCGCATGACCCCATCGCCCAGAACCCGGTGCTGCGCCTCAAGCCGCCCTCGGCCGATTTCCCGCTCGGCACCGACGCCTACGGCCGCGACCTGCTCTCGCGGGTGATCTACGGCGCGCGCATCTCGCTGATCATCGGGCTCGGTGTCACGGTGCTCGCCGTGGTGCTGGGGCTCGCCATCGGCCTCGTCTCCGGCTTCTTCCGGGTGGCGGATGCCATCGTGATGCGCATCATGGACGGGCTGATGGCCATGCCCTCGGTGCTGCTCGCCATCGCCATCGTCTCGCTCTTCGGCGCGAGCATCTGGACCGTGATGGCCGCGATCACCATCCCCGAGATCCCCCGCGTGGTGCGGCTGGTGCGCTCCATCGTGCTCTCGGCGCGCGAGGAACCCTACGTGGAGGCGGCGCTCTCGCTCGGCACCTCGATGCCGCGCATCCTCTGGCGCCACCTGATGCCCAACACCTTCGCGCCGCTCACCGTGCAGGCCACCTACGTGTGTGCCTCCGCCATCCTCACCGAGGCGATCCTGAGCTTCCTCGGCGCCGGTGTCTCCACCGAAACCCCGACCTGGGGCAACATCATGGCCGAGGCGCGGATCTACTTCCAGCTCAAGCCCTCGCTCATCCTGTGGCCGGGGCTGGCGCTGTCGCTGTGCATCCTGTCGATCAACCTGCTGGGCGACGCGGCGCGTGACGTGCTCGACCCCCGCATGGGCAAGAGGAAGGACTGAGCCATGGCCGAAGTGCTCAACGTCGAGAACCTGCGCGTGGCCGTGGACGCCCCCGGCGGCGCGGAGGTGGTGCGCGGCATCTCGCTCACCATCAGCGAGGGCGAGACCGTGTGCCTCGTGGGGGAGAGCGGCTCGGGCAAGTCCGTCACCTCGCTCGCCACCATGGGGCTGCTGCCCAAGGGCTCGCTGAAGCCGGTGGGCGGCGCCATCCGGCTGGAGGGCGAGGACCTGCTCGCCTGCTCCGCCGCGCGGCTGCGAGACCTGCGCGCCACCCGCATGTCGATGATCTTCCAGGAGCCGATGACCGCGCTCAACCCGGTGATGAAGGTGGGCGACCAGATCACCGAGGTGCTCAAGGCCCACACGAAGCTCTCCAACGCCGAGTGCCACGCGAAGGTGATGGACATGCTCACCCAGGTGGGCCTGCCCGATGTCGCGCGCATCGCCGGCTCCTACCCGCACCAGCTCTCCGGTGGCCAGCGCCAGCGCATCATGATCGCCATGGCGCTGGTGCTGGAGCCGAAGCTGCTCATCGCCGATGAGCCCACCACCGCGCTCGATGTCACCACCCAGAAGCAGATCCTGTTTCTCATCAAGGAGTTGCAGGAGAAGCACGGCACCGCGGTGCTGTTCATCACCCATGACATGGGCGTGGTCTCGGAGATCGCGCACCGGGTCTACGTGATGAACCGCGGCGACATGGTGGAGAGCGCGCCGGTGGACACGCTGCTGCGCAGCCCGCGCGAGGAGTACACCCGCAAGCTGCTCTCCGCCGTGCCCTCGCTGACGCCGCGGGCGGCGCGCAGCTTTGCCTCCGACCGCACGGTGCTGCAGGTGACCGAGCTGGTGAAGCGCTATGGCGGCGGCGGGTTCCTGTCGAAATCCCCCGAGACGCTGGCGGCGAACGACGTGAACTTCACCCTGCGCGCCGGCCGCACGCTGGGCATCGTGGGCGAGAGCGGCTCGGGCAAGAGCACGGTCGCGCGCTGCGTGATGCGGCTGATCGACCCCAGCGCCGGCGGCATCCGCGTGGCGGGGCACGACATCGCCACCCTCTCGCGCACCGGCATGAAGCCCTATCGCAAGAAGCTGCAGATGGTCTTCCAGGACCCCTACCGCTCGCTCAACCCGCGCATCACCGTTGCCGAGAGCATCATGGAGGGGCCGGTGAACTACGGCACGCCGCGTGCAAAGGCCCGCGCCCGGGCCGAGGAGCTGCTCGAGCTCGTGGGCCTGCCGCGCACCGCCGCCGCGCGCTACCCGCACCAGTTCTCCGGCGGCCAGCGCCAGCGCATCGCCATCGCCCGGGCGCTCGCCATGGAGCCCGACCTGCTGGTGGCGGACGAGGCGGTCTCCGCCCTCGATGTCTCCGTGCAGGCACAGGTGCTCGACCTGCTCGCGGAAGTGCAGGAGCGCATGGGCATCGCCATTCTCTTCATCACGCATGACTTGCGCGTGGCCGCCCAGATCTGCGACGACGTGGCGGTGATGCGGCGCGGCGAGGTGGTGGAGATCGGCGACACCGCCACCGTGCTGGGCAATCCGCGCCACGAGTACACCCGCGCCCTGCTCGAGGCGGCGCCGGGCCGTCACTGGGATTTCGCCGCGTTCGCGCCCGTCAGCGCGGCCTGAAGGAGAGCTGCATGCCTGCCCCATCCACCGCCCCGCGCATCGCCGTCGGCGGCTTTCTCCACGAGACCAACACCTTCGGCCCCTCCAAGGCCACCTACGAGGACTTCGCCTCCGGCGGCGGCTCCGGCCGCATGGTGGAGGGCGAGGCGATCCTCGGCCGGGCGCGCGGCATGAATGCCGCCATCGCCGGCGCCATCGAGGCCGGCGAGGCCCGGGGCTGGGACATGATCCCCACCCTGTGGTGCGCCACTTCCCCCTCCGCCCACGTGACGGAAGACGCCTTCGAGCGCATCTCCGCCCGGATGCTGGAGCTGATCGAGGCCGCCCTGCCGCTCGACGGCATCTTCCTCGACCTGCACGGCGCGATGGTGACCGAGCATCTCGACGACGGCGAGGGCGAGCTGCTGCGCCGCCTGCGCGAGATCGTCGGCCCGGACATGCCGGTGGTGGTGGCGCTCGACCTGCACGCCAACGTGACACCCCTGATGGTGGAGACCGCGGACGTGCTGGAGAGCTACCGCACCTACCCGCATGTCGACATGGCCGAGACCGGCCGGCGCGGCGCGGCGGCGCTCGCCACGATGATCGGCACCGGCTCGCGTCCCGGCAAGGCGTTTCTCGAGGCGCCCTTCCTCACCGCCATCGCCTGGCAGTGCACTGACATGGAGCCGGCGAAGGGCCTCTACGCGAAGATGGAGGAGCTGGCGCGCGACCAGCTCACCATGAGCTTCAACATGGGCTTCCCCGCCGCCGATTTCCCCGGCTGCGGCATGACCGTGCTCGCCTATGGTGCGGGCGCCGACACCGCGGCGCGCGAGATGATGAAGGCGGTGGAGGCCGCCGAGGCCGCCTTCGCCGGCCGGGTCTACACGCCCGAGGAGGGCATCGCCGAGGCCCGCCGCCTCGCCGCCGGCGCCTCCCGCCCGGTGATCCTGTCGGACACGCAGGACAACCCCGGCGCGGGGGCCGACAGCGACACCACCGGCATGCTGCGCGCCCTCATCGCCGAGGGCGGCCGGGCGGCGATCGGCAATCTCTACGACCCCGAGAGCGCCCGCGCCGCCCATGCCGCCGGGCTGGGCGCCACGGTGCGCCTGTCGCTCGGGGCGAAATCCGCCATCCCGGGCGATGCGCCGCTGGAGGCCGAGTTCGTGGTGGAGGCGCTCACCGATGGCGCGTTCCTCGCCAAGGGGCCCTACTACCTCGGCCGGATGATGAACATGGGCCCTTCCGCCTGCCTGCGCATCGGGGATGTGCGCATCGCGCTCACCTCCGCCAAGGCGCAGATGGCCGACCGGGAGATGTTCCGCACGCTGGGCATCATCCCGGAGGAGGAGCCGCTCCTCGTGGTGAAATCCTCGGTGCATTTCCGCGCCGATTTCGCGCCCATCGCCGAGGAGATCCTCGTGTGTGCGGCGCCGGGGCCGATGGCCGTCGACCCCGCACTGCTGCCCTGGACGCGCCTGCGCCCGGGGCTGCGCATGCGCCCGCACGGGCCCGTGTTCCAACCTGCAGAACAGACCTCCCCGAAGGAGACAAGCAATGCCGGTCATTGACCGTATCGCCGGATATGCCGACGAACTCACCGCCATCCGCCGCGACCTGCACGAGCACCCCGAGCTCGGCTTCGAGGAGGTGCGCACCTCCGGCATCGTGGCCGAGAAGCTGAAATCCTGGGGCATCGAGGTGACCACCGGCCTCGGCAAGACCGGGGTCGTGGGCGTGCTCAAGGGCACGAAGCCGGGCCGCACCATCGGCCTGCGCGCCGACATGGACGCCCTGCCGATCCACGAGGAGACCAACCTCGCCTATGCCTCGAAAACCCCCGGCGTGATGCATGCCTGCGGCCATGACGGCCACACCACCATGCTGCTGGGCGCCGCGAAATACCTCGCCGAGACCAGGGACTTCGCCGGCACCGTGGTGTTCATCTTCCAGCCCGCCGAGGAGGGCCTGGGCGGCGCGCGCGCCATGCTCGCCGACGGGCTGTTCGACAAGTTCCCCTGCGACGAGATCTACGGGCTGCACAACTCCCCCTACCACGCGCCCAACAAGATCGGCGTGAAGCCGGGGCCGGCGATGGCGGGCTCGAACTTCTTCGACATCACCATCACCGGGCGCGGCGCGCATGGCGCCATGCCGCAGGCCTCGAAAGACCCCGTGGTGATCGCCTCCGCCCTCGTGGGGCAGATCCAGTCCATCGTCTCGCGCAACGTCGACCCGACGAAACCGGCCGTGGTCTCGGTCACGCAGATCCACTCCGGCTCGGCCTACAACGTGATCCCCAACACCGCGACGCTCGCCGGCACCATCCGCTACTTCGACACCGCGGTGGGCGATCTCATCTCCGAGCGGATGACCGAGCTCTGCGAGGGGGCCGCGAAATCCTACGGTGTCGACATCGCGCTCGACCTGCGCAACGTCTTCGACGTGCTGATGAACGATGCCGCCCTCTCCGACGAGCTCGCCGCCGCCGCCACGCCGCTGGTGGGGGCCGAGAATGTCTCGATCAAGGAAGAGCTGGTGATGGGCTCGGAGGATTTCGCCGACATGCTGCGCGTGGTGCCCGGCGCCTATTGCACCGTGGGCCATGCCGGCGACGTGCCGCTGCACAACCCCGGCTTCGTGCTCGATGACGGTATCCTGCCCGTGGGGGCGAGCCTGCTCGCCCGCCTGGCCGAAACCCGGGGAGCCGCCGCATGAGCACCTGGCAGAACCTCGCCTTCGACACCGACGAGATCATCGACGGCATGCGCCCCTGGATCGAATGCGAAAGCCCGACATGGGACGCGGCGGCCGTGGACCGGATGATGGACATGGTGGCGATGGATTGCGCCAACCTCGGCGCCTTCATCGAGCGCATTCCCGGCTCCATGGGCTTCGGCGGCTCGGTACGCGCGCGCTTCCCGCACCCCGACATGGGCAAGCCCGGCATCATGATCACCGGGCATTTCGACACCGTGCACCCCGTCGGCACGCTGGAGAAGAACCCCTTCCGCCGCGAAGGCGGCCGCGTCTACGGCCCCGGCATCCAGGACATGAAGGGCGGCAATTTCATCACCCTTGCGGCGATGAAGGCCATCCTCGCCGCCGGCATGCAGACGAAGCTCCCCGTCACCTTCCTCTTCACCCCGGACGAGGAGGTGGGCACCCCCTCCACCCGCACCCTGATCGAGACCGAGGCGAAGCGGGCGAAATACGTGCTCTGCCCCGAGCCCTCCCTGCCCGACAACGGCGTGTGCACCGGGCGCTATGCCATCGCGCGCTTCCGCCTCACCGCCACCGGCAAGCCCAGCCACGCCGGCGCGCGGCTCAAGGACGGGGTGTCGGCGGTGCGCGAGCTCGCGAAGCGCATCATCGAGATCGAGGAGATGACCTCGGAGAGCTGCACCTTCTCGTGCAACAACATCTCCTCCGGGCAATGGGTGAACTGCGTGCCGAGCCACGCCGCCGCCGATTGTCTCTCCATGGCCAAGACGCAAGGTGATCTCGACGCCGGCGTGGAGAAGATGCTGGCCCTCGCGGGGGAGCGCAACGGGGTGAGCTTCACCGTGGAGCGCACCTTCACCCGGCCGATCTGGGAAGACGGCCAGCCCGAGACCATGGCGCTCTACGAGAAGGCGAAGGCGATCTCGGCCGCGATCGGGCTCGACATGCCGCATGCGAGCCAGGGCGGCGGGGCCGACACCAACTTCACCGGCGCACTGCGCATCCCCTCGCTCTGCGATCTCGGGGTCTGGGGCAACGGGCTGCACACGCTCACCGAGCATATCGAGGCCGACATGATCGTGCCGCGCACCCGCATCATGGCCGGGCTGCTCGCCACGCTCGACTGAGCGCAGGCCTTTCGCGACGGGCTCTCCCCCCGGCCGGGGGAGAGCCCTTTTTCATGCGCTCACGCCTGCGGGATGCGGGCGATCACCTTCAGCTCCACGTCGAAACCGGCGAGCCAGGTCACCCCGATCGCGGTCCAGTTCGGGAAGGGGGCGGCGGGGAAGGCGCGGTCCTTCTCCTCGAGGAAGGCGGGGAACTGGGCTTCCGGGTCGGTGTGGAAACTGGTGATGTCCACGATATCCTCCAGCCCGCAGCCGGCGGCGGCGAGCACGGCGCGCAGGTTCTCGAAGGCGCGCTTCACCTGGCCCTCGTAGGTCGGCTCGGGCGAGCCGTCCTCGCGGCTGCCCACCTGGCCGGAGACGAAGAGCAGGTCGCCGGAGCGGATGGCGGCGGAATAGCGGTGCTTCTCGTAGAGCGCGTTGCGGTTGGCGGGAAATACGGTCTGGCTCTGTGCCATGGGTCGGGTCCTTTCTCGCCGGCAGGGCCGGCCTCGTGGGGGGAAGCGGACAAGACGCGGGCGGCGGGCCCTGCCCCCGGTCTTGACCGACGCGCCGCACTGACATACGTCGCGTATGGAAAACATGTGCACATACGTCTCGTATGTCAACTGGCATACGCGACGTATCTGGAAAAGGAGGCTCCGATGGCCGCCAGGACACGCGCCGCGATGATGGAGGAAACCCGGGCAAAGCTCTTGGCCTCGGCCCGCAAGGCCTTTGCCGAACACGGGTTTTCGGCCACCTCGATGGATGATCTCACCGCGGCCGCGGGCCTCACCCGCGGCGCGCTCTACCATAATTTCGGTGACAAGCGCGGGCTGCTCGCCGCCGTGGTCGACCAGATCGACGAGGACATGGCCGCCCGCGCCCGGGCGCTCGGCGGCAAGGCGCCCACGCTCTGGGAGGGGCTGCTGGCCGAGGGCAGCGCCTATATCGGGATGGCGCTCGACGCGGAGGTGCGGCGCATCGTGCTGCTCGACGGGCCGGCCTTTCTCGGTGACCCCACGCAATGGCCGAGCCAGAACCGCTGCCTCGAGGCCACGCGCGAGGCGGTGAGCCAGCTTCTCGCCGAGGGCACGCTGCGGCCCGTGGACATCGAGGCGGCCTCCCGCCTGCTCAACGGCGCGGCGCTGAACGCGGCGCTCTGGGTGGCCGAAAGCCCCGACCCGGCGGAGGTCCTGCCCCGCGCCCAGGCCGCCTTCCGGATGATGGCCGAGGGGTTTCTGGCCGCGCGCTGAGGGGCGGCGCCCTCAGGCCGTCTCGGCCACCTCGATGAGCGGGCGGGCGCCGCCGAGGTCCTGGAAGGCGAGCTGGCGGCAGGAGAACACCAGGATCTGCTGGTCGAAGGCGACGCGGGTGAGGGCGGTGAACATCTTCACGATGCGGCTGTCGTCGGAATAGACCAGCGCGTCGTCGAGGATGATCGGCAGCTCCCGCCCCTGCCGCGCGAACAGCCGGGCGAAGGCGAGGCGGGTGAGGATGGCGATCTGCTCCTGCGTGCCGCCGGAGAGCGTGTCGAAGGCCTCCTCCGCCGCGCCGCGGGTGAGGGCGGCGGGCAGCATGCTGTCGCTGTCGAAGCTCAGCTCCGCCTCCGCGTGCAGGATGTTCAGGAGCGGCTTCAGCTCGTCGCGCACCGGGCCGAAATAGGCGTCGCGCGCGGCCGAGCGGGTGCTCTCCAGCGCGGTGCGCAGGCGCTGCAGGGCGCGCACCTCCGCCTCCAGCCGGGCGGCGCGGGCCTGTGCCGCGTCGAGCCGGCCGGCGAGCTCGTCGCGCCGCTCCTCGATGGCGCCATCGGCCAGCGCGCGGATGTGGCCGGTGGCGCGCAGCAGCGTGTCGCGCAGGCGGCCACGCTGTGCGGCCACGCCGTCGATCGCCTGCCGGGCGCGGGTGAGGTCGGCGCGCAGGGTGTCGAGGTCGGGGGCGTCGCGGCGCAGGGTGTCGAGCTGCTCGCGCGCGGCGGCCTCTGCCTCCTCGGCGAGGGCGAGCGCGCGGGCGGCAGCGGTGCGGCGATCCTCCTGCCCCTCCTCGGGGCCGGCGGCCGCGGCTGCGCGCCCGGTCTCGCGCGCGGCTGCGTCACGCGCGCTGCCCTCGGCGGCGGCAGCCTCGCGGGCACGGGAGAGATCGGCCATCGCGGCGTCGAGCGCGGCTCGGGCGCTGTCCTCGGCAGCGGTTGCGGCTTCGAGGGCGGCTTCGAGCTCGGTGAGCGGCGGGTGCTCGGTGGTATCGGCGGTGCCTGCCTGCGCCTCGGCTTCGGCCTTCATGGCGCGCAGGTGGTCAAGGCCCTCGGGGGCGAGGGCCTTGAGCATCTCCCCGGCGAGCTCGGCGGCGCTGCGATCCTCGGCATGGGCCTGCGCTGCGGTGCGGGCCTCGGCGAGGCTGCCGACCCCGCCCGCGCGCAGCAGGGTGGCGAGCTCGGCCGCGGCGGCCTCCGCCGCGCGCGCGAGGGCGCCGGCATCGCTGCCCTCGCCCGAGCGCAGGGTGAGCCGGCCGATGCCGGGCAGCGTGAAGACCGCCGTTTCGCCAAGCGGCGTCTCCGTGTCGCCGGGCAGCTCTGCGCCGTCGAGCAGCGCCCGCGCGGGGCCGTCATACGTGATGCGCGCGGTGGCGGCGCCGGCGCGCAGGGCGGCCTGCGCCTGGCCGAGGCGGGCCTCGGCGGCGGTCACCTTCTCCAGCCAGGCCGGGGTGGTGGCGGAGGCCTTCAGCCGGGCGTTTGCATCGTCGCGCCTGCGCTGCTGGGCTTCGGCGCGGGTGAGCTGCGCGCCGAGCTGCTCGGCGGCCTCGCGCGCGCGGCGGGCCTGCGCGGCCCGGGCGGCGGCAT
>NZ_QRGC01000039.1 GCF_003448965.1 Oceanicella sp. SM1341 | reverse complement strand
GGGCGACGCCCGCGGGGCCACCTGCGCCGCCGGTCACGCCGGCGCCCTCGCGCGGCTCCGCCAGTCCCGCGCCGCCGAACCCCGCGCCTTCCCCCGCCCTCGCGACCGCCCGCGCCGCGATCCCGCCACGCGGCGACCGGATCCCCCCGCCCCCGCGAAAGCGGCATGTCATCGCCCGCCGCGGGGCCCGGCCGCGCGACCTCTGCCGGGGCCGGGCAGGCCGCGCCCCGCCGCCCGGTTCCGGTCAGTCGGCGTCCCCCCGTCCGTCCCCCACCCCGCCCGTCCTCCGCCCGTCCTTTCTCCGCCCGTCCGTCCTCCGCCGGTCGTTTCTCCGCCTGTCCGTCCCCCGCGTCCCTCCACCGCCGGCGCTGCCTGCCGCCGCCCCCCGTCGGCGCTTCGCGGGCTGTCCTGCGCAGGCCCCGCCGGCCCGGGCGGGAGGCCTTCTCCCCGGCGTGATCGGCGGGCCGTGTTCCGGCCCCGGTGGCGGCTGCCGGCAGGCCGACGCCGCCGGCCCTCACCGCCCGCCCCCTGCCCGACACGGCCCGGTCGGGCAGCGCCAACCCGTTTCGCGGGCAGCGGAAACACCTGCGCGCAGGCCTGTGCGGCAGCGGCCGGCGGAGCGGTCGTGCCGCCGGCCGACCGGGGTGAAATAAGTGCGAAACAGGCGCTTGACCTTCCCCCTCCGCCACCGTATTAACCCCGGCGTCGGGGCGGAGTAGCTCAGTTGGTTAGAGCAGCGGAATCATAATCCGCGTGTCGGGGGTTCAAGTCCCTCCTCCGCTACCAGATATCCCCCGCACATCGCAGCACTGCCGGCCCTGCCGCAGGATGCCCACGGCCGAGCACGCCGCGCCCGGGGCTGTGCCGGTTCACGGCCGTCCGCCCCGGAGGCGCCCGGGAGGCCGCGGCATCGCCCGCGCGGCACCGTCGGGCCATGGGCGCAGCCACCCGGCCGAATCGCCTCGCATGCTCCCGCCTGTCGCCACGGCGCACGCGGCGCGCTACCCTGTCGCCGGCGCCCTCCGCGCCGTGCCCCGATGACAGGAAGCCCGAGCATGTCCAGACCGCCCCTGCCCCCCTTCACCCGCGAGAGCGCCATCGAGAAGGTCCGCCTGGCCGAGGACGGCTGGAACGGCCGCGACCCGGAGAAGGTGTCGCTCGCCTACACGCCCGACAGCCGCTGGCGCAACCGTGCCGAGTTCGCCACCGGCCGCGCCGAGATCGTCGCCCTGCTGCGCCGCAAGTGGACCCGCGAGCTCGACTACCGCCTGGTGAAGGAGCTCTGGGCCTTCACCGGCAACCGCATCGCCGTGCGCTTCGCCTACGAGTTTCACGATGACAGCGGCCAGTGGTTCCGCGCCTATGGCAACGAGAACTGGGAGTTCGACGCCGAGGGCCTGATGCACACCCGCATCGCCAGCATCAACGAGCACCCGATCCGCCCGGACGAGCGCAAGCTGCTCTGGCCCTCCGGCCGCCGGCCGGACGACCACCCGGGCCTCACCGACCTGGGCCTCTGACCGCGCGGCTCAGCACGTGCCCCGGCAGGCCGGCGCCCCGCCCGGGGCGCGCGGCTTGCCGACACGCGCCGGGCGCCCCAGCGAGGCCGCCGCCGCCAGCACCACGCCGCCCACGATCAGCGCCAGCCCCAGGACGAACACCCCCGACAGCCGGTTGCCCAGCAGCAGCACCGAGGCCAGCACCCCCACCAGCGGCACCCCGAGGGTGAAGTTCGACATCGCGAAGGTGCTGATGCGCCGGCCGTGCTCGGTCGAGATCACGAAGCAGGCCGAGGTGGCGACAGGGCCGATGAACACCAGCAGTTCCAGCAGCCGCGGGGTGAGCGCCACCTCCTGCGGCACCCCTTCGAGCACCCGGGCCATGCCCGCCAGCGGCAGGGTTGCGACGAGCATCTGCCAGGGCGCGAGCGCCAGCGGCGAGCCCACCCAGCGATGCCCGCGCACGTGCAGGATCACCAGCGACCAGCAGATCGCCGCGGCCAGCAGCAGCAACGCCCCGCTCAGCGCGCCGTCGCCGGACCAGTCCATCTCCCCGGGCGAGCAGATCAGCGCGATCCCCGCCAGCCCCGCGCCAAGCGCGGCGAACTGCAGCCGCCGCGGCACCTGCCCCAGCAGCAGCCAGCCCGCCAGGACGGCCCAGAGCGGCGTGGTATAGGCCAGCAGCACCGCGTGGCTGGTGTCGGTGCGGGTCATCGCGATCATGCCCATGCCGCTGAAGGCCGCCATCTGCAGCAGGCCCACGCTGGCCACGATCGGCCAGTCGCCCCGCGCCGGCAGCCGCAAGCCGCCGCGCAAGCCCACGAAGACGAAGATGCACAGCCCGGCCGAGGCGAATCGCAGCGTCGCGAGCCACAGGGGCGGCACCACGTCGAGCGCCATGCGCGTGGCCGGCCAGCTCAGCCCCCAGAGCAGCACCATGAGCACCAGCCAGGCCATCGAGCCGGGCGAGGCGGAGGAAGCCGCAGGCGCGGCGGCGGGGGCAGGAGCAGGAGCATGGGCGGACATCGGAGCGGCGCTTTCTCACGGGTGGATGATCACGGATAGATGGCCCCGCCCGGGCGGAATATCCGGCCTGATATCATTGCAAACCCGCTCGATATGGGAGAAATTCACCCCGTATGTGCAGAAAGGAGAAACACCATGCCTTCAGCCGAGCCCGCTGCGCTCGACACCTGGAGCCTGCGCATTCTCGACGTGCTGCAGCAGGACGCCGAGATCTCCACCGCCGAGCTCGCGGAGCGGGTGGGCCTCTCCGCCTCGCCCTGCTGGCGGCGGGTGGCGGAGATGAAGGCGCGCGGCATCATCCGCGGCTCGGTGGCGCTGGTCGACCCGCTGAAGCTGGGCCTTGCGGTCAACGTCTTCGTGCACGTCTCGCTGCGCCAGCAGGACAAGGCGACGCTCGAGGTCTTCACCCGCGCGGTCGAGCGCCGGCCGGAGGTGATGGAATGCTACCTGATGAGCGGCGAGGCCGATTTCATGCTGCGCGTGGTGATCCGCGACCTCATCGAGTACCAGGCCCTGCTGCAGGACTGCCTCACCCAGATCCCCGGCGTGGCCAACATCCGTTCCAGCTTCGCCCTCTCGCAGGTGAAATACACCACGGCCCTGCCCACCGACCACCTGCGCGACTGACCGCCCGGGCGACCGGTGATGTGACCGCGCGCCGGTGTCCCCGTCGTCCGGCGGGCGTCGGGCACGCGATGGGCACGGGCCACGGCCTCCGGCGGCCGGCACGCGCCGCCGGGCGCCCGCGCTCCCGGCTCCGCCCGTGCCAGCGGAGGCCCGGAGAGGCCTTCGCCACGCCCGCCGGGCTGCGGGGGCGAAAGCCCCCTCGGCACGGCGGGCGTCCCCCGCCCCGCGCTGTGCGGGCCGTCGGGGAGGCAGCGCCCGGCCGGGTTCAGTCGGCGTGGCGGTGCACCATGTCCATGAGGCGCGAGAGGATGTCGGGGCTGCGGCGCAGCCCGTCGTGCTCGTGTTCGCTCGTCACCCAGGTGCGCAGGTTGCCCACCTGCCCCGCGGTGGCGAGGGAGAGCGCGGTATCGACGTACATGTCCTCGAAATACACCGCCGCGGCCACCGGCACCTCGTTGATCGCCAGCCGCGCCGGGGCGTAGAGCGGCGCATCGAAGGAGCGGGCGTGCAGCGCCTCGGCCGCGGCGCGGAAGGGGCGCAGCCCGGCGATCTCCTCGAACATCCAGGGAAACATCATCTCGCCGGTGAGCAGCAGCGGCCGTGCCGTGGGCGCGAAGGCCGGCATCTCGGCACGCACCCGCTCGGCGGCCCAGTCCGTCGTCGCGCCGCCCTGGGCGTAGATGCACTCCTGCAGCACGGCATAGAGCGGGTTCGCGTGGAAGGCGGTGCGCTGCATCACCTCGGCGAGGAAGGCCGGGCGCAGCCCGTGCGGGCCCATGGCCTCGTCGATGAGCCAGTGCAGGGTCTCGAAGCCCGGCTGGCGGCCCAGCTCGATGCCGAGCGTCTGCAGCCGGCGCACGGTGAGCCTGTCGCCGTCGGGCAGGCGCACGTCCTGCGCCTCCAGCAGGTCGGCGATCCCGGCCAGGCGCGCGGCATCGCCGGGATGGCGGGCGTGGTAGCGGCGCATCTTGCCCGCCACGCGGGGGAAGGTGTGGCGGTAGACGTCCACCGCCGAGGCATGCAGCCCGGAGAGCCCGCCGGTGACATAGCAGGCGGCGAGCCCCTCCGGCGCCATCGAGAGGTAGCTCAGCGTGAGGAAACCGCCGTAGCTCTGGCCCAGCGTCTCCCACTTGCGCCCGCCGTAGACCTGCTTTCGCAGCGCCTCGCAGTCGCGCACGATGCTGTCGGCGCGGAAACGGGCGAGGAAATCGGCCCCCTCGGCGCCGGTCGCGAAGCGCGCCATGTCGCGCCCCTCCACCGGCGAGGAGCGCCCGGTGCCGCGCTGGTCGATCAGCACCACCCGGCGGCTCTGCAGCGCGCGGGCGAGCCAGCCCGGGCTGCCGCCCTCCGGCCGGGGCGCCTTGCCGCCCGGCCCGCCCTGCAGGTAGGCCAGCAGCGGCAGGTCCTCCGTGCGGCGGGCGGGGTCGACGCATTCGCGGGCGAAGAGCGTGATCGTCTCGCCATCGGGATGCGCCCAGTCGAGCGGCACGGCGATCTCGTGCTCGCGGA
The DNA here is from genome assembly GCF_003448965.1 of Oceanicella sp. SM1341. Lineage (GTDB taxonomy): Bacteria > Pseudomonadota > Alphaproteobacteria > Rhodobacterales > Rhodobacteraceae > Paroceanicella. Next base: position 32,496 of record NZ_QRGC01000039.1, on the reverse strand, counting down.
TGTGGATGCCGGGGATGGTGTATTCGCGCATGGCTCCTCCGCCTGGGCTGACCGTGATTGCCGGCGGACCATGCGCCGCGCCGGCCGGCCGATCAACCCCCGGCAGCGGCCCGGCCCCGCGGAGCCTCGCGGCACGGGAGGGCGGCGCGCGCCCTCCCGCCCCGGGCGTCAGACCCGGGGCGCCGGCGCGTCGGCGGGGGCCACCAGGTTGCGCCCGCGCGAGCCGGGCCCCTCGGAGGCCTGGCCGGTGGCGAGGATCGCCGCAACCGCCAGCAGGGCGAGAACGGCATGGGTGAAGAGGTTGGGCCTGTTGCGGTCCATGATGAGGTCTCCTTGAGATGTTCCGGTTGTCTGTGGTGGTTACTGGTCAATGAACTGGTTCCGTGAATGCCGGGCGGGGCCGGCGGGCCTTGATTTGCCGGGTAGGCCCGGCGGGCCTTGATCTGCCGGGCGGACCCGGCGGGCCTTGATCTGCCGGGCGGACCCGGCGGGCCTCAATTTGCCGGGCGGGCCCGGCGGGCCTGCTGGGCCCCGGGGCCGGTGGCCGGCCCGGGGGCATGTCGGGGGGCATGCTGGCGGGCGGTTGGCCCGCTCACTCGGCGAACTCGGCCCGGAAGGCGTCGAAATCCACCTGCATGCCGTTGAGCACCGTGCTCCAGTGGCGGGTGAGCCCAGCCTGGGCCACGGCCTCGCGGATCTCCTCGTCGGTGGCGCCCTCGGAGCGGGCGGTCAGCGTGTCGAGGTAGACGCAGTAGCGGCAGGGGATCTGCGCCGCGACGGCGATGTTGATCAGCGCCTTCACCTTGGGCGAGAGCGCGGTGTCGCGGGCCATCTCCATGTCGCGGGTGAGGATCCAGGCCCCCACGATGCCGCTCTGCGGATATTCCTTCATGAAGCCGGGCACGAAGCCGAAGCGTTCCTCCATCTCGGCATAGGCCTCGGCGGCGGTGTCCTGGGCGCGGGCCGGCGCGAGAAACGCACAGGCGGCGACGGCGGCGCTCGCGATAAGCAGTCTGACAGGCATTGGTCTGGTCTCCGGGTTCGGGGGCCACGCCGCGCGGCGGGCGCCCTCGTTTCACACCGGGACGGTGGCGCGCTGGCCGCCGCTGTCCGGTGAGACAGGGAGTAGCCGATGCCCGTTCACGGTTCTGTGAGATGCGTCATACTGGGAAAACCGCCGGCGCTCCGGGCGGAACGCCCCTCAGAGCCGCCGGGTCGCGACGAGGCAGCCGAGCCCGGCCAGCAGCACCGCGATGGAAACCAGAAGCGCCGGCGTGTAGCTGCCCGCGGCCTCGGTGAGCACGCCGGTGACCGCCGGGCCCATCACCTGGCCCGCGCCGTAGCACAGGGTGAGGCGGGCCATCACCCGGCCGGCGTTCTCGGGCACGCGCAGGCCCACGAGGGTGAGCGAGATGCTCACGATGGCGATGAAGGTGGCGCCGAAGAGGGCGGCGGCGGGCAGCGAGGCGCCGCTCTGCGCCGGCAGCAGCAGCAGGCCCACGGCAACGACCTGCGCCACGAAGGCGCCGGCGAGCGTGGCGAAGGCGCCGACGCGCTGCGAGACGAGCGAGCCCGCCACAGCCCCGAGCGCGGCCGAGACGCCGATCACGATCCAGGCCAGCGCGCCCTGCCCCAGCCCGCCCCCCGATCCGGCGACGATGGCGACCGCGAAGGTTGCGCAGACCGCGTAGCCCCAGGCGGCGGCAAGGTAGCTCAGCCCGAAGGCGACGAACCAGGCCCGGCCCGGCGGCGCGCCGTCCCGGGCGGCCCCGCCCGCCGCGGGAACGGGCCGCGGCGGCGGCGCGCCCTCGGGCCGCGGCACCAGCGCCCAGGCCGGCGGCAGCAGCACGAGGCCGATGCCGGCCAGCACCAGCCACTGCGCATCCCAGGCCAGCCGGCCGGCCATCACGAAGGCGGCGCTGCCGCTGAGCACCACGCCCAGGCCCAGCCCGGCGAAATGCCAGCCGAGATCGGGGCGCCTGCCGTGGCGCAGCAGCCAGCCGAGCAGGAATTCCGAGGCGAGCAGCATCGCCGCCGCCCCGCTCATGCCGCCGAGGAAGCGCAGCACGCCCCAGGCCAGCACGTCGGTGGTGAGCGCGGTGGCCGCGGTGCTGAGCACCGCCACCACCAGCCCCGCCCGGTACATCGCGAAGCGCAGCCGCGGGGCCCGCAGCACCGCGAGCAGCAGCACCCCGGTCATGTAGCCGGCATAGATCAGCGCGCCGAGAATGCCGCCGTCGCGGATCGAGAGCCCGGCCTGCGCCTCCATCAGCGGCAGGAGCGGCGTGTAGGCGAAACGGGCCATGCCGAGGCAGAGCATCTGCGCGCAGATGCCGCCCGCCATCACCGGCACCACCGGCGAGAGGCGCAGCCGGGGCGCGGACTCCGCTCCGTCAGTCATCGCGGGCCCGCGACCGGCGCCGTGTGAGCATGTCGTCCTGCACCGCCGGTCCCCTCGCCGCATCGCACCGGCCGCCGATGCCGTGATCCCGGCTTCCGGCAGCTTCATCCCGCCCCGCCGGGCGACATCTTCTCCGACACCCGGACCCGGACCATCGGCCCCCGGCCTGGCCGGATCGCATTCGCGCGGGGCCGTGGCTCACCATGCCCGGGCGGCTGCGGGCTTGCAACGGCCCCCGGCATCACGCGGCGGCGTGCGCAGTGCTGCCGCGCGCCGGGGAAGGATTTCCCGCACTGGCCCGATCCGGGCCGGACGCTGCCCCGAGACATGCGTGCCACCCGGCCCGCCAGCGCTCGCGCGCGACCCGGCGAGCAATGGCTCCGCGCCGGGGCCCGAGGCAGGCGCCCGGGCGGCGGGCGCGGCGCTTCCCTCCCGTGGGGGGGGACGGTCGTCAGGTGAAATAGGGGGCGAGGTTGGCGCGGATGCGCGCGAGCACGGTCTCGCCGGTGAGGTCGGGCACGAAGGCCTCGCCGGTGATCGCCTCGTAGGCGTCGATGTAGACGCGCGAGGTGTGCTCGATCACGTCGAGCGGGATCTCGGGCACCGTGTCGCGGTAGGGGTCGCAGCGGGCGGTCACCCAGGCGCGGACCACGTCCTTGTCGAAGCTCGCCGGGCGGCTGCCCTTCTCGAAGGCCTCCTCGTAGGAGGACGCGATCCAGTAGCGGCTGCTGTCGGGGGTGTGGATCTCGTCGGCGAGGATGATGTTGCCCGCGGCATCGGTGCCGAACTCGTATTTCGTGTCCGCGAGGATCAGCCCGCGCTCCGCCGCCCGGGCCTGGCCGCGGGCGAAGAGCGCCAGCGCATGGGCCGAGACGCGCTCCCACTGGTCGGCCGTGAGCAGCCCCTGCTCGAGGATGTCGGCGGCCGAGAGCGGCTCGTCATGCCCGCCGTCGAAGGCCTTGGAGGTGGGGGTGATCACCGGCTGCGGCAGGCGCTCGTTGTCGCGCAGCCCGTCGGGCAGGCGCATGCCGTACATGCTCCGCTCGCCGGCGCGGTACTTGGTGAGGATCGAGGTGGAGGTGGTGCCGGCGAGGTAGCCGCGCACCACGATCTCCACCGGCAGGATGTCGAGCCGCGTGCCCACCACCACGTTCGGGTCGGGGTATTCGAGCACGTGGTTGGGGCAGATGTCGGCGGTCTGCTCGAACCAGTAGCGCGCGGTCTGGGTGAGGACCTGGCCCTTGAAGGGAATGGCGGCGAGCACCCGGTCGAAGGCGGAGATGCGGTCCGTGGCGATGATGATGCGGCGGCCGTCAGGCAGGTCGTAGTTCTCGCGCACCTTGCCGTTGTAGCGGCCGGGCAGCTCGGGAATGAAGGCATCGGGGAGAGTGCGCAGCATGCTCATCGGGCCGGTGGTCCTTTCGCCGTTTCGAAATGCTCCTCGGCCCGCTTAAAGCCCCGGGGGGCGCGCGGATCAAGCGAAAACACCGCGGTGCGGCCCGGCCGGGCGCCCGATGCACTGTGCGGATCTGCACATTCTTCGCGCAGAGAAGGTTGCTGCGCATGAAAGCATCTGCCAGTATTCACCACGCAACAAAATGTCGATTCCCCTGAATTATTTCTCAAAGCATTTCAACAAGTGTTCATTTTCATGAAGCCACCCCGAATGTAACCAATACCCACATAGGTTCCACTTTCCGATTGTGGCATTCCGCGGAATGCCCACCCTGAGTTGCTGCGCGTTACTTGCGCAGCGCGTCCCTGTCTTTCCTGGCCCGGCCCGGGCCGCCTCGCTTCCCACCCAGGAGTTTCGTGAATGACCAATTTTGCCGAGTTCTTCTCTCCCACCGATACCGCATTCGACGGCTTCGGCGGCGTGACCGAGCTTTACCGCACCACCGGCCTTGCCACGCTCACGCTCAAGGGCGTCACCTATGTCTATGCCGCCGGCTACTCGGACGCCGGCATCCAGATCTTCACCCTCTCGGGCGACGGCACGCTCACGCCCTCGGGCAGCATCACCGATGCCGCCTCCACCGAGCTGCGCTACATCTACGAGCTCGAGACCATCGAGATCGGCGGCAAGGCCTTCGTCGTGTCCTCGTCCTACGGCGGCGTGGCGCTGATGAACGTGAACGCCAACACCGGCGCCCTCACCTTCGCCGACAGCCACACCAGCAACAGCGACGGCTCCCTGCGCTACATGGAATCGCTCACCACCGCGGTGGTGAACGGCACGGCCTACATCTTCACCGCCGACAGCAATTCCGACAGCATCACCGTCTACCGGCTCAACAGCGGCGCCGGCACCCTCGTGGAGGTCGATATCGTCGCCGATTCCGACGATGCCGCGCGCGAGCTCGACGGCGTGGTCGACCTGATCGCCATCGCCAAGGGCGCCAACACCTACCTCGTCGCCGCGGGCAACACCGATGACGGGCTGAGCGTGTACCGTGTCGCCAGCAACGGCACGCTCACCAGCGTGTTCGACGTGCAGGACGATGCCCTGCTGGAGCTCAACGGGGTCGAGAGCCTCGCCACCGTCGAGATCGGCACCAACACCTACATCTACGCGGTGAGCGGCGCGGATTACGGCATCTCCACCTTCCGGCTGAACTGGAACGGCACCCTCACCAGCGTGCACAACCAGGACTTCGGCAGCTCCGAGATCTACAGCGACACCAGCAGCACCGTGGTGGAGATCGACGGCGCGAAGTTCCTCGCGGTCTCCTCCGAATACTACGACCGGGTGATGATCTACTCCATCCAGGACGACGGCTCGCTGGTGAAGGTCGACCAGCAGTCCGACAACAACGCCCTCGCCCTGGACGGGGTGCGCAACGTCGCGTTCACCACCATCGGCGACAAGGTGTTCCTGCTCGCCACCGGTTACAACGACGACGGGCTGAGCGTGTTCGAGGTCGGCGGCGCCAGCAACGTGATCGAGGGCACGGCGAATTCCGACCGGCTGGTGGGCCTCTCGGGCGACGACGTGCTGGCCGGGCAGGACGGGCAGGACGAGCTCTTCGGCGGCGCGGGCGCCGACGTGCTTGCCGGCGGCGAGGGCCGCGACCTGCTGCGCGGCGGCGCCGATGCCGACGTGCTGGTGGGCGGCAACGGGCTCGACACCGCCGACTACACCGGCTCCGGCGCGGTGCGCATCAACCTGGCCACCGGCGAGGCCACCGGCGGCCATGCCCGCGGCGACGTGCTGCTGAGCATCGAGAACGTGATCGGCTCGGGCGTGGGCGACCACCTCACCGGCGACAGCACCGACAACCGGCTCGACGGCATGGGCGGCGACGACACCATGTTCGGCGGCGCGGGCAACGACAACCTGCAGGGCCGGCGCGGCAACGACGAGATGTATGGCGGCGACGGCGCCGACGTGCTGGCCACCGGCGGCGGCCACAACAGCGCCTACGGCGGCAACGGCGCCGACGAGATCCGCGCCCGCGGCGGCCGTGACCAGCTCTACGGCGGCGCCGACAACGACGTGATCTCCGCAGGCGGCGGCAGCGACAGCATCTTCGGCGGCGCCGGAAACGACGTGATCGACGGCGAGGGCGGCACCGACACCATCACCGGCAACACGGGCGCCGACACGATGACCGGGGGCAACGGCAACGATGTCTTCGTGTTCGTGAACGGCGACGGCGCCGACACCATCACCGATTTCACCGACGGGGCCGACCGCATCGACCTCTCCGGCCATGCCTCGGTGGGCGGCTTCGGCGCCATCACCTCGGTCCAGATCGGCGGCAACGTGCTGGTGCTCTTCGACGGCGACGACAGCGTGATCCTGGAAAACTTCAACCGGAGCGACCTCGGCGCGGCCGATTTCATCTTCTGATCCGGGGCCCTGGCCCCCTTCCCCCGGCCGGCAGCGGCCGGGGGACATCCCGTTCCGCTTCTCTCCATCCCGCATGATCTGGATCAAGGCACCCCCCCGTCCGGGGGCATAGGCCGGTTGCGTGCACCGCCCGGTGCGCCGAAGAACAACACCACATCTGGAGAAGACGGATGGTCCGGAGACCTTTCCAAGCCGCGATTTGCGGCGCGATGGCGCTTGGCTTCGCGGCAGCGCTCGTGCCCGGCGGCGCGCAGGCCGAAGAGCCGTGGTATGCCGCGAACTCGGACGGCAAGTGGCAGGTGCGCCTGCGCGGCATCGCGGTGATTCCCGACGACGAGCTGAGCGTGAACGGCGTGCCCGGGGGCGCGGCCTCGATCTCCTCGAGCTTCGTGCCCGAAATCGATTTCACCTATTACTTCACCCCCAACCTCGCCGCCGAGCTCATCCTCGGCACCACGCCACACAGCGTGACCGGGCGCGGCGCCATCGCGGGGGCGGATATCGGTTCGGTCTGGCTGCTGCCGCCCACGCTCACCGCGCAGTACCATTTCACCCAGCTCGGCGAATGGACGGGCGTGGAGAGCCTTTCGAAGGTCAAGCCCTACCTCGGCGCCGGCGTGAACTACACGATCTTCTACAACGAGGATGCCGGGCAGTTCCGCCACATCGAGTACGACGACGCCTTCGGCTGGGCGCTGCAGGCCGGCGTGGACATCGAGATCGGCGAGGGGCTCTACCTGAACGCCGACGTGAAGTACATCCTGCTCGACACCGACTGGTCGATCAACCATGGCGAGCTGAAGGGCCACGTGGACATCAACCCGCTGATCGTGGGCGTGGGCCTGGGCTACCGCTTCTGACCCCGTCTCCCCCGGGGGCGGCCGCGCGCCGCCCCCCGAAACCGTGCCCGGAATGTTCCCGGTTCACCCCGCGGGTAACCGCTTCTCAATTTTCCGCGATCTACAGTCTCCCCGAGCGAGATCGTGGATGAGAGCGGAGCCGCCTATGCCCGAACACAGGGTCCTGTATGTTGACGACGACGCCTTCGATGCCGAGATCCTCGCCCGCCACCTGCGCCGCGAGGGCGAGTGGATCGACACCGCCTGCGGCGGGATGGAGGCCGTGACCCTGCTCGACACCAGCCGCCACCGACTGGTGATCATCGACTGGCACCTGCCCGACATCGAGGCCCCCGAACTCGCCTGCGCCCTGCGCGCCGCCGATGCCTCGCTCGCCCTCGTGTTCCTCAGCGGCGTGCACCTGCCCCAGCAGGAGGACGCAGCCATCGAGCTCGGCGCCTGCGCCGTGCTCTCGAAGGACCGGGACATGGCCTACCTTGGCAAGATCAGCCGCATTCTCGCCAGCCTCCCCCCGCCGGGCGCCCCCGGCCCGTCCCTGCCCCGGCACTGAGGGCGCAGGCGCGCCGCGCCCCACCGGCCGGGCCCGCGCCGGTGTCGGGTCGCGGGCGTGTGCCGCAGCCTTGCCGGTCCCCCCGGCGGCGCCCCGGCCCGCGCTCCGGGGCGTTCCGCTCTCGTGCGGCGGGTGCGTGTCCCCGCCTCGCTGCACTGCCGCATCCGCGCTTGTAGAGCGGGAACGCCCGCCTTACCCTCCGTGGCAAGGACCGCAGCCGGCCCGCCGGCGCCGCGAAGGAGTTGCCCGCCCGTGCCCAGCTACAGACACACCGTCGCCGGACAGAGCCATGTCTTCGACGATCTCGCGATGCTGATGGCGCGCGCCACGCCGCTGCGCTCGGGCGACGTGCTGGCCGGGCTCGCCGCCGGCACCGACGAGGAGCGCGCCGCGGCCCAGCTCGCCCTCGCCGACCTGCCGCTTGCCACCTTCCTCTCCGAGGCCGTGGTGCCCTACGAGGCCGACGAGGTGACCCGGCTGATCCTCGACAGCCACGATGCCGCCGCCTTCGCCCCCGTGGCCCATCTCACCGTGGGCGGTTTCCGCGACTGGCTGCTCTCCGACAGCACCGACACCGCCACCCTCACCGCCCTCGCGCCCGGGCTCACGCCCGAGATGGTGGCGGCCGTCTCGAAGATCTGCCGGGTGCAGGACCTCGTGCTCATCGCCCGCAAATGCGAGGTGGTGACGCGGTTTCGCGACACGATCGGGCTCCGCGGCCGGCTCTCCACCCGCATCCAGCCCAACCACCCCACCGACAGCCCGGCCGGCGTGGCGGCGGCCATCCTCGACGGGCTGATGTATGCCTCCGGCGACGCGGTGATCGGCATCAACCCCGCCTCCGACAACACCGCCGCCGTCACCGCCCTGCTGCAGATGCTCGACGAGATCATCCGGCGCTACGACATCCCCACCCAGTCCTGCGTGCTCTCGCATGTCACCACCTCCATCGCGGCGATCGAGGCGGGCGCGCCGGTGGACCTGGTGTTCCAGTCCATCGCCGGCACGCAGGCCGCGAACACCTCCTTCGGCTTCTCCCTCGCAACGCTGGCCGAGGCGCAGGAGGCGGCCCTCTCGCTCGGGCGCGGCACGCTGGGCGACAACGTGATGTATTTCGAGACCGGACAGGGCTCCTGCCTGTCGGCCGACGCGCATCACGGCGTTGACCAGCAGACGCTGGAGGCCCGGGCCTATGCCGTGGCGCGCCGCTTCCGCCCGCTGCTGGTGAACACCGTGGTGGGCTTCATCGGGCCGGAATATCTCTACGACGGGCGCCAGATCATCCGCGCCGGGCTGGAGGACCATTTCTGCGGCAAGCTGCTCGGCGTGCCGATGGGCTGCGACGTGTGCTACACCAACCACGCAGAGGCCGACCAGAACGACATGGACGTGCTGCTCACCATGCTCGGCGCCGCGGGCGTGACCTACATCATGGGCATTCCCGGCTCGGACGACGTGATGCTGAACTACCAGACCACCTCCTTCCACGACGCGCTCTACGCCCGCCGCGTGCTGGGCCTGCGCCCGGCGCCGGAGTTCGAGGCCTGGCTCGAGACCTCCGGCATCATGGCGGCGGACGGCCGCTTCGCCCTGGGCGATGCCACGCGCGGCCGGATGGCAGGCGCGCTGCGCCTCGCGGGGGCGCAGGCATGAGCGACGCGCACGACCTCTGGGAGAGCCTGCGCCGCTACACGCCCGCGCGCATCGGCCTCGGGCGCACCGGCGTCTCGCTGCCCACCGGCCGGGCGCTTGCCTTCCAGCTCGCCCATGCCCGCGCCCGCACCGCGGTGCATTCGCCGCTCGACACGGAGGCGCTCGCGGAGGCGCTCACGCCGCTGCTCGGGCCGCCCCTCACCGTCACCAGCCGGGCGGAGGACCGCGCCACCTACCTGCAGCGCCCGGACCTCGGCCGCCGCCTCTCCACCGCCTCGCGCAGCGCGCTGGAGGGGGCCGGGGGCGGAGCCGATGTGGCGGTGGTGGTGGGGGACGGGCTCTCGGCGCTCGCGGTGGCGGAGAATACCGCGCCCTTCCTCGCCGCCTTCCTGCCGCGGCTGGAGGGAGTGCGGCTTGCCCCGCCGGTGATCGCCACCCAGGCGCGGGTCGCGCTCGGCGACGAGATCGGCGCGCTTCTCGGCGCGCGCGCGGTGGTGATGCTGATCGGCGAGCGGCCGGGCCTCTCCGCCGCCGACAGTCTCGGCCTCTACCTCACCTTCGGCCCGCGGCCGGGGCGCACCGACGCCGAGCGCAACTGCATCTCCAACATCCGCCCCGGCGGGCTGAGCCATGCCGAGGCCGCCTACCGGGCGCAGTACCTGCTGGGCCAGGCGCTCACGCGCGGGCTGTCGGGCGTGGCACTGAAGGATGACACGGTGGCCGAGGCGCTGCCGGGGGCGGAAGGGCCGAACGTGCTCCTCGGGTCGTGAACGCCCGGGGGGTTTGACTCAGGGCCCCGGAGACCCCAGACTCCGTGTACAAGAAGAAACCGGAGGAAACATCATGACCCATCCGAAGACCGCCGCAGCGGCGCAATGGGTGCATGCGGACCCGTCGGAAGCGGGCCGCCACCCGCTCGACGAGATCGCCGACAGCCATCGGGGCGACATCGCCCGGGTGCAGGCGCTGCACCTCGCCGACGAAGGGGGCCTCGGCCCCCGGCGCTCCAGCCTGTTCCGGGCCCGCCCGGAGGAGCACACGCCCGGCTTCGAGCCGAAACGCTCCTGAGCCGCGCCGCCGAGACCCTGCCGCCCGCCCCGTTCCCCGGGGCGGGCGTTGCCTTTTTCGGCGGCCGGACATGAGGCAAGGAAACGCCCCTCTCGCCGAGGGGGCTCGCGCCCCCGCAGCTCGACGGGCGTGGCGCAGGATCTGCGATCCTCCGCCGGGAGGCGTCGGGTGGGGCGCCGGGCTGTCCGGCGCCGGGATACGGGCAGCTGACCGCCGGGAAGAGCCATGAATGCCGCCGGCACGGGCCGGGAGCGGCGGAGCCCCGGAGAGGGCTTCGCCACGCCCCTCGAGCTGCGGGGGGCCTGCCCCCCCTCGGCGAGAGGGGCGTTCGCCCCGCCGGGGCGGGGCGCTACTCGGCGGCGACGCGGCCGGGGTTGTTGGGGTGCATCGTCCAGTTCGCGTAGGTGTCTTCCACGATGCGGCCGGTGCGCGGGTCGGTCTCGCCGGCCTGCATGGGCACCATCTCGATGCAGCCCTCCACCGGGCAGACGTTGACGCAGAGGTTGCAGGCCACGCACTCGTCGTCCTTTACCTCGAACACCCGGCCCTCCTTCATCGCGATCGCCTGGTGCGAGGTGTCCTCGCAGGCGGCGAAGCAGCGACCGCAGGAGATGCACAGGTCCTGGTCGATCTTCGCCTTGGCCACGTAGTTGAGGTTGAGGTACTGCCAGTCGGTCACGTTGGGCACCGCGCGGCCGATGATGTCGTCGAGGCAGGCATGGCCCTTCTCGTCCATCCAGGCCTCGAGCCCGGCGATCATCTCCTGCACCACCCTGAAGCCGTAGGTCATCGCCGCGGTGCAGACCTGCACGTTGCCGCAGCCCAGCGCGATGAACTCGGCCGCGTCGCGCCAGGTGGTCACCCCGCCGATGCCGGAGATCGGCAGGCCGCGGGTTTCCGCATCGCGCGCGATCTCGGCCACCATGTTGAGCGCGATCGGCTTCACCGCCGGGCCGCAGTAGCCGCCGTGGCTGCCCTTGCCGTCGATGGAGGGCTCGGGGCTGAACGTGTCGAGGTTCACCGAGGTGATCGAGGAGACGGTGTTGATCAGGCTCACCGCGTCGGCGCCGCCGGCCTTCGCCGCGCGGGCGGGGTAGCGGATGTCGGTGATGTTGGGGGTGAGCTTCACGATCACCGGCATGCGCGTCGCCTGCTTGCACCAGCGCGCCACCATCTCGATGTACTCCGGCACCTGCCCCACGGCCGAGCCCATGCCGCGCTCCGACATGCCGTGCGGGCAGCCGAAGTTGAGCTCGATCCCGTCCGCCCCCGTGGCCTCCACCAGCGGGATGATGCCCTTCCAGCTCTCCTCGTCGCAGGGCACCATGAGCGAGACGATCACCGCGCGGTCCGGGTAGTCGCGCTTCACCGACGTGATCTCGCGCAGGTTCACCTCCAGCGGGCGGTCGGTGATCAGCTCGATGTTGTTGAGCCCCAGCAGCCGCCGGTCCGCGCCCCAGACCGCGCCATAGCGCGGGCCGTTCACGTTCACCACGTGGGGGTCGAGCCCGAGGGTCTTCCAGACCACCCCGCCCCAGCCGGCCTCGAAGGCGCGGCGGACGTTGTATTCCTTGTCCGTCGGCGGCGCGGAGGCCAGCCAGAACGGGTTCGGCGACTTGATGCCAAGGAAATTGCCGCGGATGTCTGCCATCTTGGTGGTCTCCCCTCTCAGGCGCGCTTGCGGAAGATCATCTCCCGCGGGGCGATCAGGCCGGCGCGCACGCAGGCCACGTAGTTCTGCATCTTCTGCCGCGCCGTCTCGCCCATCAGCAGGTGGATGCCGAGCGGCGGCAGCCCCTTCTCGGCGATGGTGGCAAGCACGCGCTCGAAATAATGCAGGGCGAAATCCTTGCGGTCGCGCTCGGCGACGCGCTCGAACCCCGCCGCCTCCGCCGCCGCGTGGTAGACCGCCGGCGCCTCGACGAAGGAGGTCGCTTCCGAGGTCGACCAGGGCAAGGGGAAGCTCAGCGCCCCCTCGCCCGCGCGCATCACGTCGAAGAGCGCGAATGTCCCGCCCGGGGCCAGCGCCCGGCCCACCTCGGCGAAGAGCGCCGCCTTGTCGGGCAGGTTCATGCCGACATGGAACATGAGCGCGAGATCGAAGCTCTCCGGCTCCACCGGCAGGGCGGTGGCCGAGCCCTCGCGGAAGCGGGTGGCCCCGCTCAGCCCCGCCATGGTGCTGAGCTCGCGCGCCGCCTCCACATAGGCCGGGGTGAGGTCCACCCCCATCACCTTCGCGCCGTAGCGCCGGGCGACATGCCGCGCCGTGCCGCCGAGGCCGGAGCCCACGTCGAGCACCCGCGTGGCGGGGGAGATGTCGAGCTGGTCGAGCAGCGCCTCCGTCGCCTCGATGCCGCCGGTGTGGAACTCGTCGACCGGCTTGAGGTCCTCGGCGCGCGGGTGGGCGGTATCGCAGCCCAGCGCGGCGAGACCCTCGGTGATACGCGCCGTCAGCGTGGCGGTGGTGTAATGGGCCGTGACCTGTTGTTCGACACTCATGGCGCCCTCCTCCCCGGTGCTGCCAGGAAAAGGCCAGTGTAGCATCACGAAAGCGCCCGATGAATGGCCTCGGCCGCGTCGCGCCCCTCGGCCACGGCGGTCACGGTGAGGTCGTCGCCGCCCGTGGCGCAGTCGCCGCCCGCCCAGACCCCCTCGAGCCCGGTGAAGCCCTCGGCGTCCACCCGGATCTTGCCGCGCTCCAGCGTGAGGCCGGCGGGTACGTCGCCCAGGGTCTGGCCGATGGCGCGGAACACCTGGTCGGCGGGGATGCAGAAGGTCTCGCCGGTGCCGGTGAGCCCGTCGGGCCCCTCCTCGGTGTACTCGAACTCCACCTCGCGCACCGCGCCATTGCCCAGCACCGCCACGGGGCGGGCGTTGAAACGCAGGGTGACACCCTTGCTGGCGGCAAGCTCCTGCTCGAAGCCGCTGGCGGACATGCGCTCCTGGCCGCGGCGGTAGACGATGGTGACATTCTCGGCGCCCAGCAGCTTCGACTGCACGGCCGCGTCCACCGCCGTCATGCCGCCGCCGAGCACCACCACGTTGCGGCCCACCGGCAGGGCGGAGAGCTCCTGCGCCTGGCGCAGCTCGGCGATGAAATCGACCGCGTCGGCCACGCCCTCGCGCGCGGCACCGTCGACCTCGAGCGCGTTCACCCCCGAGAGGCCGATGCCGAGGAACACCGCGTCATGCTCGGCCCGCAGCGCATCGAGCGACAGCTCGGCCCCGAGCCGCGCGCCGGTGCGCAGGGTGATGCCGCCGATGGCGAGCAGCCAGTCGAGCTCGGCCTGGGCGAAGTCGCCGGTGCTCTTGTAGGCGGCGATGCCGTATTCGTTGAGCCCGCCGGCCTTGGGCCGGGCGTCGTAGAGGGTCACGTCATGGCCCTTCAGCGCGAGGCGATGCGCGCAGGCGAGGCCCGCGGGCCCTGCCCCCACCACGGCGACGTGCTTTCCGGTGGCGGCGGCGCGGGTGAAGGGATGGGTGCCGGCGGCCATCATCGCGTCGGTGGCGAAGCGCTGCAGGCGGCCGATCTCCACCGGCCGACCCTCCGCCGCCTCGCGCACGCAGGCCTCCTCGCACAGCGTCTCGGTGGGGCAGACGCGGGCGCACATGCCGCCGAGGATGTTCTGGGCGAAGATGGTCTTCGCCGAGGCCTTCGGCTGCTCGGTGGCGATCTGGCGGATGAAGAGCGGGATGTCGATGGAGGTGGGGCAGGCCGTCACGCAGGGCGCGTCGTGGCAGAAGTAGCAGCGGTCCGCCGCCACCAGCGCCTCATGCGGGGTGAGCGGGGCGTGCAGGTCGGAGAAATGCGCCGCGAGCGTGTCTTCGTCGAGCCGCCCCGGCCGGATTCCGGGCATGCGCTGGGGGTCCATCGGTTATCTCCCTGTAGGTGCCTCGTCGGGTGCCTGGGGAGAATGTTGACCCAATGGTCAAATTCTCGCAAGCGGAATTTTCGGGCATGGCGAAATTCCTGCCTGCGAGGCGGTCAGCCCGCCGCATGCTGCGCCTGCGAATGCGGCAGCGCGCCCGAGCTGCGGGCATGACGAAAGCCGGCGGCGCGCGCGGCACCGTCGGCTCTGGCAGAGGCTTTACGGAGGGGATATCGGGCCCGGCCGGCGGCGGAGCGCGGCCGGCAGGGGTGCCGGAAAGGCGGTCCCCCTCCCCGCCGGCGGCAGAGAGGGGGGGCAGTGGCGATCAGTGCACGCTCACCGGGGTGTAATCGTTCTGGCGGGCCACGGCGAAGGCCATCTTGCGGTCTCCCACCAGCGCGAGCGGCTCGCCGCTCTCGTCATGGATGGCGTAGAGATCGGTGACGCCCTCGGGCACCTCGATCTGCGGCGGCAGATCACTGGTGTGCACGCGGCGCACATAGGCCAGCGGCAGGGCGGAATGGGTGTTCTTCATGTTCTCGGTGTTCATAGGAAAGCTCCTTCCTTACCGATCTCGGGTGATCTCGATCTTGCGCACCACGCTTTCGGGGGCGTGGCGAACGAGATCCACGTGCAGCAGCCCGCAATCGAGCCGCGCGGTTGCGACCTCGACACCCTCGGCCAGCACGAAGGCGCGCTGGAACTGGCGGGTGGCGATGCCGCGATGCAGGAAAACCCGACCCTCGGTCTCGTCGGTGTTGCGACCTCGGATCACGAGCTGGTTGTCCTCGATTGTCACCGAGAGATCTTCCTCGCGGAAGCCAGCGACGGCCAGGGTGATGCGGTACGACCCTTCCCCGGACTGTTCGATGTTGTACGGGGGATACCCCTCGTTGCCGGACTTGGCGGTGCGTTCGACCAGCCTGTCGAGCTGTTCGAACCCCAGCAGGTAGGGGTGGGAGGCAAAGGATACCCTGGTCATGGTCTAGCCCTTCTTGCAAAGCGACTTGCCGGCGGGCCCCGTTGCGGCGACCGCGCCTGCCCAAGCAATATGGGAACAGAAAGACGTTAACACAAGACCTTGCTCCCCGGGCCGGGGCGCCGCCCTCAGCCCTGCGCGGTCCGCCAGAGGGCGTGAAGGCCCGCCACGTCGCCCGAGCACAGGAGCGGCATCGCGGGGGCGAGGCGCTCGAGCGGCCAGTCCCACCAGCGCATCTCCAGCAGCAGCGCCACCTCCGCCTCGGGGAAGCGGCTGCGCAGCGGGCGGGCGGGGTTTCCGGCCACGACCTGGTAGGGGGCGACGTCGCGCGTGACCACCGCGCGGGCGCCGATCACCGCGCCGTCACCGATGCGCAGGCCGGGCAGGATCATCGCCTCGGCCCCGATCCAGACATCACTGCCCACCACCGTGTCACCGGCCGGCAGGTAGCCGTCCGCCGCGCCGGCGAAGGCGGGTTCGTCGGCCATGTAGTGGAAGGGGAAGCTCGACACCCAGTCCGCCCGATGGCCCTGGTTGCCCGCCATCACGAAGCAGGCCCCGGTGCCGATGGAGCAGAAGCTGCCGATGATCAGCCGGTCGACCGCGTCCGGGCCGGGCGAGAGGTAGCGGGCGCAATCGTCGAAGGAATGGCCGTGGTAATAGCCCGAGTAGTAGCTGTAGCGCCCCACGGAGATGTTGGGGTTGGTCACCTGTTCCGAGAGCAGCCGGCCGGCGAAGGGGCTTTCGAAGGCGTTGCCCGCGCCGGGCGGCACGGGAGGTCTCGCAGCGTCGCTCATGCGGGCCTCCCTGCCCCGGTGGCCGCGCCGCCGGCCGGGGCGGCGCGGGCGGGTCTCAGCGGTCGGCCTCGAAGCCCAGCGTGCGCGGGTCGAACTCGTAATGCGCGCCGCAGAACTGGCAATCGGCGGTGAGGTTGCCATCCTCGTTGGTCATGTGGCCGATGTCGCGGGCCGAGTACTGGGCCATGGCGCCCACCACCTTCTCCGCCGAGCAGGTGCAGCCGAAGCGCACGGACTGGGCGTCGTAGACGCGCGGGGCCTCCTCGTGGAACAGCCGCACGAGGAGCTGGTCGGGCGAGACATGCGGGCCGACGAGCTCATGGGTCTCGGCGGTGTCGAGCAGGTAGTTCACCCGGGCCCAGTTCTCGCCCTCCTCGCCGGAGACGACATCGGCGGCCGAGAGCAGCCCGTCCTCGCCCCCCGGCTGCTCGGCGGCGAAGGGCGAGGCCTTGGGCATGTGCTGCAGCATCACCCCGCCCGCGCGCCAGGTGAGCCCGCGCCCCGGCACGCCCGCCTGCGCGGCGGAGAGCAGGAAGCGCGTGGCGATCTGCTCGGACTGGGCGAAATAGGTCTCCGCGCAGGCCGAGAGCGAGCCGCCGGAGAGCGGCGTGAGCCCCTGGTAGGGCGCGGTGCCGCGGCCCTGGTCGATGAGCATGCCGAACACGCCGCGGCCGAGCAGCGGGAAGGCGTCGGGCGTGCGCTCGGGCAGCTGGTCGGCGTCGAAGCTCGCGTAGGCGCGCACGCGGGCCGGCTCGCCCTCCTCGTCGGGGGCGAAGTAGTCGGTGGCGATGAGCCGGATCGGGCCCTCGCCGCGCACCTGCAGCGACAGGCGCCAGTTCATCTTCATGGTCTGGCCGATCAGCGCGGTGAGCAGGCAGGCCTCGGCCACGAGGTCGGCCACCGGCGCCGGGTAGGCGTGCTGGTCGAGGATGGTGTCGAGCGTGCCGTCGAGCCGGGCGACGCGGCCGCGGATGTCGGCACGGTCGAGCTGGAAGGGCAGGATCATGTCGTCCCACGCGATCTGGGCTGCGGTTGTCATGGGAACCTCCTGGCGGCTGACTGCGCGAAACGCACCACATAATAGCCCGCGCGCCCGACGCAAGGTCAATCCACGATGCCCCCGGCCCCGGGGCCCCGGCGGAGGCCCGCCTGCCCGCCGCGCCACGGCAGGCGCCGCCATCTGCGCGTTCACCTGCAAGCTGCCACCCGCGCGGGGCCGCGCCGCGAGCGGGCGCGCCGCC
This sequence comes from Oceanicella sp. SM1341, assembly GCF_003448965.1. Taxonomy (GTDB): domain Bacteria; phylum Pseudomonadota; class Alphaproteobacteria; order Rhodobacterales; family Rhodobacteraceae; genus Paroceanicella. The sequence continues at coordinate 15,225 of NZ_QRGC01000039.1, read as the reverse complement.
CTCGCCCGACGGGGCAGGCGCTATCGCCCGGGGGTTCAAGCGCTATCGCTCGGGGTGGCGAACCGGTATCGCTCGGGGGAAGAACGACTCGCGACCGAGGGGAGAGACAGGCCGATGCTGCGCAGATTCGGGGAGCCGGCCGAGCCCGGCCGCCGCTACACCACCCGTCCCGGGGCCTATGCGATCATCCTCGGGGCCGGCGGGCTTCTGGTGACCGAGACGCATGTGCCCGAGCACGAGATCCAGCTGCCCGGAGGCGGCATCGACCCCGGCGAGAGCCCGCTGCAGGCCCTGCACCGCGAGGCCTTCGAGGAGACCGGCTGGCGCATCGCCCCGCGCCTGCGCCTCGGGGCCTACCAGCGCTTCACCTACATGCCGGAATACGATCTCTGGGCGCGCAAGGTGTGCCATATCTACCTGTGCGCCGCCGTCGCCCGCCACGGCCCGCCGCGCGAGGCCGCGCACGAGCCGGTCTGGCTCGCGCCCGGCGCCGCCACGCGGGCGCTGAGCAATTCCGGCGACCGCTGGTTCCTCGAGGCCCTGCTCCGCGCCCCCGCCGGCCCCGGGCGCCCGGCCCGGCGCGCCCGCTGAGCCGCAGCGCCTCGTTCCGGATGACGGAACGGGGGCGCTGCGGCCGGACCCGGCAGGCCGGCCATCCCGCCGGCGCCGCTCCGGTCACCGCCCCACCCACCGCCGACGGCAGCGCTCGCCGCATCCGGCACGGCCGTCTTGCCGTCTTGCCGTCTTGCCGTCTTGCCGTCTTGCCGTCTTGCCGTCTTGCCGTCTTGCCGTCTTGCCGTGAGGAGCGTGCCCGCCACGCCACGCCGTGCAAGGGGCGGCGGTCTCCTGCGCGCGGGCAGGCCCTTCGCGGTGGCGGGGCCGCGCTGGCGGGAGGGACGCGCCGCCCGGGGCGGTGCCTCCGGGAGCTCTCAGGGCAGGCCGGCGAGGCGCAGGCCGGCGGCGAGGTGTTCGAGGTCGGCGGGGTTCTGCTCGGGCACCACGCCGATCCAGCTCTCCACCGTGAAGCGCGGGAAGGCGGCGCGGATGCGCCAGGCCTCGCGCTCGGCCGCCTCGCGCTGGCCGAGATGGGCGTAGGCGGCCGCGAGCACCCGGCGGCCCTGGGTCGGGTCCTGCATGCGCAGCACTGTGCGCACCGCCTCGTCGTAGCGGCGCAGGTTGAACTGCACCCCGGCCATGAGCCAGAGGTAGAGGTCCGGGAACCAGGGGTTGAGCTGCATCGCCCGCTCGAGCATCGGCAGCGCCTCCGCCGCGCGCCCGCAATGGGAGAAGGCATCGGCCGCGTCGGCCAGCAGGTCGGCGTCGTTGGGGTTGAGCCGCAGCGCCTCCTCGTAGGCGGCCACGGAGAGCGCGTGCTCCTTGCGATAGAGCCGGGCATAGCCGATCTCGCCATGGGCCCGGGCGTCGCGCGGCTCGGCGTCGACCGCGCGCTGGGCGAAGGCGAGCGCGCTCTGCAGCGTGCGCTCGGGGTGGGTGGTCCAGCCGTGGCGCCAGCGCAGGTTCTCGCAGCGCGACAGCAGCGAGAGCGCCCGCGCGTAGCCGGGGTCGAGGTCGAGGGCCACGCTGCACAGCCGCTCCACCTCGGCCACCGAGTTGGCCGAGGGCGCGTAGAGCAGCGCCTGGGCGCGCAGCACCATGTCGGTCGCCCGCAGGTCCTCGGGCGGCAGGCTCACCGCCTGGCGGGCGTATTCGCGCTCGGAGATGCCCAGCGCGGTGGCGGCGGTGATGCGGTCCGCCACCTCCTCTGCCACGGCGAAGAGCAGCTCGGGCGGGCGCTGGAAGCGCTCGGCCCAGATCGCCCGGCCCGAGGCGCTTTCGGTGAGCGAGACGTCGAAGCGCATCATCCCCGCCCGCTCCGACAGCGAGCCCGAGATGACGAAGCGCACCCGCATGCGCTGGCCGATCTCGAAGGGCGGCAGCAGCGTGTCGCGCCACACCCGCGACGTGCCGCGTGCCATCACCGAGAGCTCGGAGAAGCGGGTGAGCCCCATGTTCACGTCGTCCGAGAGGCCGCGCGCCCGCAGGCGCATGTTCCGGTCCCCCGAGGGCGAGCGGAAGGGCAGCACCGCGAGGGTGAAGGGCTCGGCCAGCGCGCGCTTGACCGGCACGGCGAACACCGCGTCGCGCCGCGGACGCAGGATCCAGATGTCCTCGGGCGGGCTGTCCGGAGAGGCGGCGTGCAGGCCGAAATACTCCATGCCGAATCCGGTGTCGGGCCCCAGCGCCTCGCGCGCGCCCGCCGTCACCCGGATCTCGCGCGCATCCTTGGCGAGGGTCTGCAGTTCCACCAGCCGCTGCCGGCCGATGGGCGGGTCGAGCGCCAGCACGCCCGCCTGCGGCAGGTCGTCGAGCGATTGCAGCTCCTCGGGGCCGGAAAAGCGCAGCACCTGCCGCGTGCCCCCCGTCTCCACCAGGATGAGCCCGATCCCGCCCAGTGCCATGCCGCCCTGCCCTCCGTGCCGCCCCGCCGCTCGCCGCATCTTGAAAGCCGCGGCCCGGCATGCAGTTTGGCATGGCGCGCGGCGCATGGTAAGTCCCGGCCGCCGCGGGGCGCGTTGCCCCATGAGGAGACGACGACGATGCACAGTGCCGAGGCCGACGGCCTGACCCTCGCCACCGGCTATGGCCGCCTGTGGCGCACCTACGTGCGCCGCCACTGGCGCATGCTGGCGCTCTCGGGGCTGATGACGCTGATCTATGCCGTGACCACCGCCTTCATGGTGCGCGCCACCGCCTGGCTGGTGGATGCGTTCGACGCGAAGGACACGGCCGCGCTGGCCTGGGCGCCGGCGATCATCCTCGGCATCACCCTGCCGCGCGGCGCGGCACTCTACCTGCAGAAAACCCTCAACATCCGCACCATGACCACCATCGAGGCCGACCTGCAGAAGGCGATGTACGGCGCCCTGCTCGGCGCCGATCTCGCGCGCATGCAGCAGGAGGCCCCCGCCTCGCTCGGCGCGCGCTTCACCGCCGACATCGGCCTGGTGCGCGAGGTGATGGACCGGGGCGTGAACACGGTGGCGGCCGTGGCCACCATCATCGGCGCCTTCACCCAGATGCTGCTCATCGACTGGGTGATGACGCTGGGCACCATGGCGATCTTCCTGCTGGCGATGACCCCGATCAACGCCATCGGCGCGCGGCTCAAGCGCCTCAGCCGCCAGACCCAGGCGCAGATCGGCCAGATGACCGCGAAGGTGAACGAGGGCCTCGGCGGCGCCCGCCTCGCCAAGACCTACCGGCTGGAGAACTACCTCGCCGACACCGCGAACGAGAGCTTCGACGGCCTGCGCAGCCTCAAGGTGAAGATGATGGACCAGCAGGCCCGGGTGGAGCCGATGATGGAGGCGCTGGGGGGCATAGCACTCGCCGGGCTCGTACTCTTCGTGGGCACCCGCATCGCCAACGGCACCAACACCATCGGCGATTTCTCCGGCTTCCTCGCCGGGCTCGCCATCGCCTCGCAGCCGATGCGCAAGATCGGCGCCATCTTCACGCTGGCCAACCAGGGCCTCGCCGCGCTGGCGCGCATCTACACGCTGCTCGACGCCGAGAACACCGTGGTCGACCGCCCGGGCGCGAAGCCCCTGCCCCGCGTGCAGGGCGCGCTGAGCTTCCGCGACGTGCATTTCGCCTATCCCGACGGCTCGATGGCCCTGCGCGGCATCGACCTCGACATCGCACCCGGCCAGACCGTGGCACTGGTGGGCCGCTCGGGGGCCGGCAAGTCGACCGTGTTCAACCTCATCCCGCGGCTCTACGACGCCACCTCCGGCGCGGTGACGCTCGACGGCCACGATTTGCGCGAGGTCACCCTCGCCTCGCTGCGCGACCAGGTGGCGCTGGTGAGCCAGGACTCGGTGCTGCTCACCGACACGATCGCGGCCAACATCGGCTTCGGCCGCCCCGGCGCCAGCCGCGAGCAGATCGAGGCCGCCGCGCGCGACGCCGCCGCCTACGACTTCATCTCCCGCCTGCCCAACGGCTTCGACACGCGGCTGGGCGAGGAGGGCGGCTCCTTCTCCGGCGGCGAGCGCCAGCGCCTCGCCATCGCGCGGGCCATCCTGCGCGACGCGCCGATCCTGCTGCTCGACGAGCCCACCTCCGCCCTCGACGCCGAGAGCGAGGCCGCCATCCGCGGCGCGCTGAAGCGGCTCACCGCCGGGCGCACCACGCTGGTGATCGCGCACCGGCTCTCCACCATCCTCGACAGCGACCTGATCTGCGCCATGGACCAGGGCCGCATCGTGGAGCGCGGCACCCACCAGGAACTGCTGGACCGCGACGGGCTCTACGCCGATCTCTACCGCCTGCAGTTCGGCAACGGCTGAGCGCCCCCTGCCCCCTCGCACAGGTGCCCCTCCGGGGCGCCTGTTTCATGCTGCGCGCGGGCGCCCCGGGCTTTTTGTGCGGTGCAGCAAAAATTCCCTTGAATACTGCGGTGCAGCGCACCAAGTTGAGCCTCGGAGAGAATCAACCACGAGGAGAGCCCACGATGTTCGACAAGAACCTGTTTCCCTTTGACACAGAAAAGATGATGGAAATGTTCAAGACTCCGGATTTCACCAAGATGATGACCGAGATGAAGTTTCCCGCGGTGAGCCCGGAAGAGCTCATGGCGACCCAGAAGAAGAACATGGACGCGCTCGTGGAGGCCAACAAGGCCGCTGCCGCCGGCTACCAGGACCTGTTCAAGAAGCAGGTCGCGATCTTCGAGGAGACCATGTCCGAGGCGCAGAAGCAGATGAAGGGTTTCGACGCCTCCAAGCTGTCCCCCGAGTCCGCCGCGGCCCAGACCGAGCTCACCAAGGCCGCCGTGCAGAAGGCGCTCGCCAACATGAAGATGCTGGCCGAGACCGCGCAGAAGGCCAATGCCGACGCCTACACGATCGTCTCCGCGCGCATCAAGGAATCGGTCGCCGAGCTGCAGGACATGGCGGCGAAGCTGCAGAAGTGATCCCTTCGCCGCTTGCCCCCGCTTCGGGCAGGCGGTTAAGTCCTTCCCCGAGTGAGGAGGACAGATGGACCAGATCAGCTTCGACGACTTCCTGAAGGTCGATATCCGCGTCGGCACGGTCACCCGTGCCGAACCCTATCCCGAGGCGCGCAAGCCCGCGATCAAGCTCTGGATCGACTTCGGCCCGGAGATCGGCGAGAAGCGCAGCTCGGCGCAGGTCACCGTGCATTACGAGCCCGAAACCCTCATCGGGCGGCAGGTGATGGCGGTGGTGAACTTCCCGCCCCGGCAGATCGGCCGCTTCATGTCCGAAGTGCTCGTCCTCGGCCTGCCCGACGAGAATGGCGACATCGTGCTCATCACCCCCGAACGCCCGGTGCCCGGCGGCGGGCGCATGCACTGACGCCCCTCCCCCCGCGACAGACGGAACGCCCGGCCGGATCCCCCCGCGCCGGGCGTTTTGCCGTGCGCTCGCGGGCGGCGTAAGCTCCGGGCTGTCGGCAGAGTTCCTGCACCGACCGCCGATCACCGGGCAAGGCCGCTGCGCCCCGGCTGCGCCAGTGGGCCCTGACGGCGAGGGCAACGCGGGGCAGTGCCGGGCAGATCACCGGATCGGCGAAGCGGGCGCCCCCCGGGGCGACGCCGGATGGTCGCGCCGGTGCCACTGGTCGCGAGGCGCCGTACCGCGGGGTGCAAAGATCCGGCGCCGGGCGCGCGACCCGGCGGGGCCAGCAGGCTCAGTCGTGGTCGTGGTCGTCGTCGGAGCCGGGGGCGTGCCAGTAGGCGGAGGCCACGAAGGTGCCGCGCCCGAAGCCCAGCGTTCTGAGATGCGCGCGGGCGGCGACGGCCTCGGCACGTTCGGCGGCGAAGAACAGGTGCCGGTCGGCTGCGGGCGGCGTGAGGGCGCGCAGCGCGTCGAGCGGGGTTTCCGCCCCGCCGCGCAGCACCCAGCGCAGGCGCAGGCCGGGCGGATGGGCCAGCACCTGCACATCCGCCGCCTCGGGCACGAAGAGCACCGCCTCGCCCACGGTTTCCGGCGGCATGGCGGCGAGGATGCGCGCGGCCACGGGCACGGCCGTCTCGTCGCCGATCACCCCCACCCAGGGTGCCGGCACCGGCATGCCGCCGCCCGGGCCGGTGAGGGCGATCTCGGCGCCCGGCGCGGCGCGCCCCACCCAGTCGGTCACCCGGCCGCCCGCGTGCAGGAACACGTCGAAGCCGAGGCGCGCGGCGCCTTCCATGCCGAGCGGCTCGAGGCTGCGGGTGGTGTAGACCGGCCGGTGCCAGGCCGCCACGCCGCCGGGCCAGCGGGTGACCCCGGCCTCGTCTGTGTCCGGCCAGTCGGCGCCCTCGGGCCCCAGCAGCAGGCGGAAATGCATGCCGCCATCGGCAAAGCGCGCGAGGTCGGGGCCGGTCACGGTCACCCGCACGTAGGAGGGCGAGATCCGCTCCAGCCGCTCGATGCGCGCGAGGCTGAGGTTCGCCGGCCGGGTGCCGGCCTCCCGGCTCTGCCACTCGAGCGCGAGGCCGAGGGCGGCCACGCGTTCGGCCACGAGGTCGCGCAGCATCTGCAGCGAGACCGGCTCATCGGCGAGCAGCCGGATCGCGGTGCCCGCCCCCTCGGCCGAAACCTCCACCGCGCCGCGCTGCAGGGTGAGCAGCAGCACGCCGTCGCGCTCCTGCACGGCGACCTCGGCGCGTTCGGCCGCGTCGCGGAATGCGGGAATGGCGCGCCGGGCCGGCTGGGCCAGGCGGGCGCGGGCCTCGAGGGTCATGTCGGTCTCTCCTTCACCCGCCCGTGGCGGCGGGGCCTTGCACCGGGAGCGTCGGCGCGCTCCCGGGTCTCCTGTGCGGCGGCGCGCCGCCCCTCCCGGCGCCCCGCCGGGAAGGCCGCGCGCCGCGCGGGGCGTTGCCTCAGAAGGCGACGTCGAGGCGCAGGCCCACCTCGCGGCGGTCGCCCAGCGTGGCATAGGCGCCGGGGCCGTACTCGTAGGTGTAGTAGCGCTCGTCGAACAGGTTGGTCGCGTAGGCGGTGAGGCGGAACTGCTCCCAGGCATAGCCGGCCGAGATGTCCACCGTGGTGTAGGCATCGAGGCCGACCGGGTTCGCCACCCCCTGCTCCAGCCGCGACACGGAGGAGCCGGTGTAGGTCACGTTGCCGGTGGCGAAGAAGCCCAGCGGCGCGCCCCAGCGGAAGCCGAGCGAGAGGGTCTCGTTGGGCGCGCCGGGGAATTCCAGCCCGGAATAGTCGGTGCCCGCCACCTCGAAATCGGTGAACTCGGTGTGCAGCAGGCCCACGGAGGAGTAGAGCGAGAGCTTCTCCGTCGCCGCCCAGGACAACTCCAGCTCGGCGCCGTAGGACTCGGACTTGCCGGCGTTGGTGATGTAGCTGGTCGAGCTGTCGAACGGGTCGGCCCAGAACTCCACCTGCTGGTCGTCCCAGTTCTGGTAGAACACGTTGGCCGCCACGCCCAGCCGGCCCTGCAGGAAGCGGCCGCGGTAGGAGAGCTCGTAGTTCTGCGCCCACTCGGCCTCGTAGTCGTACTGCGTGCCGTCGGCGGCGTAGACCCCCGAGCCGCCGGGCCGGTAGCCCTCGGTGTAGACGAAGGCGAGCGTGTGGTCGGGCAGGAAGTTCCACTCCACCCCGAGCTTGGGGATGAAGACGGTGTCGTTGTAGGTGGAGGAACTGTCGGCGGTGGTGACGCCGTTGACCGAGTAGAAGGCCGTCTGCTCCTGGTGGATGTAGTCCACCCGGCCGCCGGCGATGAGGCGCACGTCGTCGATCACCTCGTAGGAGATCTCGCCGAAGCCGGCGAGGTTCTGGATCTCGGCGGTGTTGCGGCTGTGGTCGACCGAGAGCAGGGTCTGGTCGCGGAACGAGTCCTGGTCCTCCTGCGCGGCGTAGAAGCCGGCCACCCAGCGCAGCGGGCCGTTGTCGAAGTTCAGCCGCAGTTCCTGGCTCATCAGGCTCTGGTCGAACTTGCCCTTGGTGGTGAGGAATTCGCCCGGCGTGCCGTCGTTGATCGAGTGCCGGTCGGTGAGCGAGCGGCTCCAGCCGGTCATCGAGGTGAAGGTGAGATCGGCGTCGATCTCATGCGTCACCTCGAGGCCCCAGCTGTCGACATTGGTCTTGCGCACGTCCTGAAAGGCGGGCAGCTCGGAGAGGCCGAGGCCGGCGTAGAGGTCGGGCAGGATGTCGCCCCAGACATCGCCGCGGTCCTCGCCGTAGCCCGGCGCGCCGGTGCTCCAGCCCGGGCCGGCGATGTCGTTGGGCACGGGGTTGTCGTAGTAATGCGCGCCGCTCAGCAGCACCCGGGTGCGGTTGGTGCCGTCGGGGCGCCAGAGCACCTTGCCGCGCACCGAGTAGTACTCGTCCTCGGTGATGTCGTCGTAGCGGCCGAAGCGGGCGTAGGAGGGGTAGTTGAGGTCGTTGTCCTTCTTCGACCACTCGCCGGCGATGCGGAAGGCCAGCTTGTCGCCGAGGAAGTTGTTGTAGGCGAGCCCGGCCTGGCGGTGGTTGTTCTCGCCGTAGGTCACCTGGGCGCGGGTTTCCTCCTCGAAGATCGGGTCACGCGTGCGCAGGTACATCGCACCCGCCAGCGCCGCGCGGCCGGTGAGGGTGGACTGCGGGCCGCGGTAGACCTCGAGCTGCTCGGTGTCGAAGGTGCCGCGCAGGCCGCGGCGGGTGCCCTCCACCGTCTGCTGCACGCCGTCGATGTAGAAGGAGGCGAGCGGCGCGCCGAGGCCGCCGGGCGTCTGGCCCTCGGAGTTGATGCCGCGGATCACGAAGCCGCTCTCGGTCCAGTCACCGGCCTGCACGTTGGCGATCTGGCGGAAGGCGTCGCGCACGGTCTCGGTCGTCGGGCTGTCGAGGCGCTCCTCGTCGATCACCGCGACACTGGACGTGGTCTCGTCCGCCACCGAGGTCGAGCGGTCGCCGTAGATGACGATGGGCTCGAGGGCGAATTCCTCGTCCTCCGGCGCGGTCTGCGCTCCGGCGGCGGTGGCGGCGATGACGGAAATGCTGCTGAGCAGCGCGGCCAGATGCGGTGACGACTTCATCACGTGTCCTCTCGACAAGCAGGGTCTGTGCGCTGGCGAGAAGCTGGCTGTGTTCCGACGCAGAAAGCACGAAGTCACGCGATCGTCAAAGCGCCCAGCAAGGGGTGCGGGCGTCTCTGCGCGGGTGTGTTGTCAAAATCACACGCCCGCGTGAGCCAGCGCGAGCGGTGGCGTGCACGGGCAAGTGCGCGTGCGGGGGCGAAGCCCTGCCCCGGGGCGCGCGCGCCCTGCTCAGCGCCCGAAGGCGCCCTCGGCGCGCGGGATGCACAGGGGCGTGCCGCACTCCGGGTCGGGGATGATGGTGACGGCGACGCCGAACACATCGAGCACCGCCTCCGGCGTGAGCACCTCCGAAGGCGGGCCCTCGGCGCGGATGCGGCCCGCCTTCATCATCACCAGGTGGTCGGCGTAGCGCGCCGCCTGGTTGAGGTCGTGCAGCACGGCGACCACGGTGGCCCGCCCCTCGGCCACCAGCCGGTGCATCAGGCCCAGCACCTCGATCTGGTGGGCGAGGTCGAGATAGGTGGTGGGCTCGTCGAGCAGCAGGACGCGGCCCTGCTGCGCCAGCGTCATCGCGATCCAGGCGCGCTGGCGCTGGCCGCCGGAGAGCGTGTCGAGCAGCCGCGCGCGCAGATGCCCGGTGCCGGTGAGGGCGTAGGCCTCCTCCAGCGCGGCGCTGTCGGCCTCGCTCCAGCCGCCGAACAGGCTGCGGTGCGGGTAGCGGCCCTGGCGCACGAGGTCGTCGACCGTGAGGCCCTCCGGCGCGGCCGGGCTCTGGGTGAGCACGCCGAGCTGGCGGGCCAGCTCGCGGCTGCCGAGGGTGGCGATGGCCCGGCCGTCGAGCAGCACCTGCCCCGCGGTGGCGCGCTGTGCGCCGGCGAGGCCGCGCAGGGCGGTGGACTTGCCGCAGCCGTTCGGGCCCAGCAGGGCGGTGAAGCGGCCGGGCGGGATGGCGAGGTCGAGCCCGTCGACCACCGGGCCGCGGCCGTATCCGAGGGTGAGCCCGCGCGCCGCGAGCCCGGTGCGCGGCTCACTCATCGCGGCGCCTCCACAGCAGGTATCCGAAGAAGGGCGCGCCCAGGAGCGCGGTCATCAGCCCCACGGGCAGCACCAGCGGCGGCATGGCCCGGCGCGCCACCAGGTCGGCCGCCAGCACCAGGATCGCGCCGGTGAGCGCCGCCGCCGGCAGCAGCCGGCCATGCGCGGGCCCCACCAGCCGCCGGGCGAGATGCGGTGCCGCGAGCCCGACGAAGGCCACCACCCCCGCCGCCGCCACCGCCGCCCCCGAGAGCAGCGCGCAGGCCAGCGCCATGCCGCCGCGCACCGCGTTCACCCGCATGCCGAGGCCGCGGGCCACCGTGTCGCCGAAGGCGATGAGGTCGAGCTCGCGCGCCGCCGCCCAGGCCAGCAGGCCGGGGAGCACCGCCCAGGCGGCGAGGCGGCGCACCGTCTCCCAGCGCGCGTCCTGAAGGCTGCCGGCGAGCCAGGCCATGGCGCGCTGCACCGCGCTCACCTCGCCGAAGGTGGCGATGAAGGAGGCCCCTGCCCCCGCCATCGCGCTCAGCCCCACGCCGATGAGGATGATGCGCAGCGAGCTGGTGCCCGCCCGCCAGGCCAGCGCCCAGATGGCGGCGCACATCGCCAGCGCGCCGCCGAAGGTGAGCCAGGGCAGCGCCCCCCCGGGCACCCGCCCCGCCTCCACGATCACCACCATGGCGACGAGGGCCGCACCGGCGTTGATGCCCAGCAGGCCCGGCTCGGCCAGCGGGTTGCGCATCACCGCCTGGGCCACGGCCCCGGCCACGCCCAGCGCCGCGCCCACCAGCATGGCGAGCACCGCGCGCGGCAGACGCAGGCCGGTGACGATCATCCGCGCGGCCGGCGGCACGTCCTCCGCCCCGGCGAGCGCGCCCAGCACCTGGTCCGGCGGCACCGGCTGGTCGCCCAGCGAGAGCGCGCCGAGCAGGGCGAGCGCCAGCACGGCGAGGAGGGCAAGCCAGGTTCCCCTCATGCGGGCGCCCCCCCGATGCGGGTGCGGGCGAGCCAGATGAAGAAGGGCGCGCCGACGAGCGCGAGGGTGATGCCCACCGGCACGTCGCGGTCGAAGGCGGCGCGGGGCAGCGTGTCGGCCAGCAGGGTGAGCCCGGCGCCGCCGAGCGCGCAGAAGGGCAGGATGCGGCGGTAGTCGGCCCCCAGGCTCATCCGCACGATATGCGGCACCACCAGCCCGACGAAGCCCAGCGGTCCGGCAAGCGCCACCGCCCCGCCCGCAAGCAGCACCACGAGCAGTGCCGAGACCAGCCGCCAGAGCGGCTGGTTCTGCCCCAGCGCCCGCGCCGTGTCGGCCCCGAGGCTGAGCGCGGTGAACTGCCCCGCCACCAGCAGGGCCGCGCCGAGCCCCGCGCCGAGCCAGGGCAGCACCGCGGTCACCTCCGCCATCTGCCGGCCGCGCAGCGAGCCCGCGGTCCACAGCCGCATCGTCTCGAAGGTGCGGGCGTCGAGGATCAGCACCGCCGCCGAGACCGCGCCGAGGAAGGTGGCGATCACCACCCCCGCCAGCACCAGCTTCAGCGGTGTCGGCCCCGAGCGCCCGGCCGAGCCCAGCGCCTGCACCAGCACCGCCGCCGCCGCCGCGCCCGCGAAGGCCGCCCAGAGCAGGCTGCCCGCTGCCGTGACGCCCAGCAGCGCGATGGCAAGCACCACGGCGAAGGCAGCACCCGCGTTCACCCCCAGCAGGCCGGGCTCGGCCAGCGGATTGCCGGTCACCGCCTGCATGATCGCCCCAGCCACCGCCAGCGCCGCCCCCACGCCGAGCGCCGCGAGCACCCGCGGCAGGCGCACGCCCTGCACCACCAGCTCCACCCGCCCCTCGGGGGCCGCGAAGAGCGCGCGCGCCACCTGCGGCACCGAGATGTCGGAGCTGCCCACCGTCATCGCCCAGAGCGCGAGCAGGCACAGCGCCGCGGCGCAGAGGCCGAGCGCCCCGGCGACCCCGGCCACCTCCCTGCCCTGCCCGCGGTTCATTGCCCGCCGATCACGTAGGTTTCGAGGTCGTCGAGCACCCGGTTGGCCGAGGCGAGGCCGCTGAACTCCATCCAGGTCGCGGGGTCGATCGCATGCACCCGGCCGGCCTGCACCGCGGGCAGCAGCTGCCAGAGCGGGTCGGAGAACACCTCCTCCTGCCGGCCGTTGGTGGCGGAATCGTTGGTGCCGCCGATGATGTAGAGCAGCACCTCGCCGTCGAGGGCGGCGAGCTCCTCCCAGTCCGGGCGCCTGAGCACCTCGGCGGGGTCCTCGGTGGTCTCGTAGGCGCTGCGGCGCACGCCCGCGTCGCGCATCACCGCGAAGGGCGCGTAGGCACCGGGGCTGTCGAGGTAGACCTGGAAGTCCCACGAGGTGATGCGCAGCACCGAGACCGTGGTGTCGGGCATGCGGGCGCGGATGTCGGCCAGCCGCGCGTCGTAGGCGGCGAAGCGCTCCGCGATCTCCTCCTCGTGGCCGGTGAGCCGGGCGAGCACGCCGTAGAAGGCCCGCCAGTCCGCCGAGGTGTAGAGCAGCGTGGGCGCGAGTTGCGAGACCTGCGGGTAGATCGAGGCCGCCAGCGCCTCGTTGCCCGGAAAGCCGATGATGAGATCGGGCGCGAGGCCGACGATGCGCTCGAGGCTCGGCTCGGTCACCGCGCCGATGCTGGTGACCCCGCGGGCCCGCGCCTCCTCCGCCAGGGCCTCGTTGCTCATCAGCTCCAGCGGCGCGCCGGCCACGGGCAGATCGACGTCGAGGGCGATGCCGAGGCCGAAGCTCGCGTCCAGCACCACCACGCGCGCCGGGGCGGCGGGCACGCAGAGCGGGGCGTCATAGACCGCCGCCTCCTCGATGAGCGTGCCCTCGCAGGCTTGCGCCGCGGCGGGCAGGCCGGCGGCGGCGGCAGCGGCAGCGGCGAAAGCAAGCAAAAGGGTCGCGATGGGGTGTCCAATGCGCATGGCGCCTCCCGGGGGGTCATGTTGAGGGTGCATTGGCTTGAGGCGCTCCGGGCCGGCCGGGCGCTGTCGCTGCGCCCGAATAAACGCCGGGCGGGGGGCGACTGTCAATGAAGGGCCCGGTTCCGGAACGCGGGGGAAGCCGCGTGCGGCTCACGCGGGGGCGAGCCCCCGCCAGCGCCGGCCCTGCCAGCGCGCCAGCATGAGCGCGGCCTTCACCACCTCCTCGGCGATCATCGCCAGCCAGATCCCGCGCACCCCCTGCCCGAGATGCACGGCGAGCAGCCAGGCGAGCGGCAGCCCCATGCCCCAGGTGACGGCCAGGCTCGCCGCCGCCGGCCAGCGCACGTCCCCCACCCCCTTCAGCGCGTGGTAGAGCACGGTGTTGAGCGCGAAGCCCGGCTGCAGCGCCACGGTGAGCAGCAGCAGCTCGCGCCCCAGCGCCAGCACCTCCGGGTCGTCGGTGAAGAGGCCGAGGAAGAGGCCGGAGCCCGCGTGCAGCGCCGCCGCCAGCGCCGTGGCGAGCAGCATCGCCGCCCCGGCGGCGCGCAGCGCCATGCCCTGCACCGCCTCGGGGCGCCCGCCGCCGCCGTGCCAGCCCAGCCGCACCTCGTTGGCCTGGCTCACCGCCATGATCACGAGGGTGAGGAAGCTGGTGGCGACCATGGTGTAGGCCCGCGCCAGCACCCCGGCGAGGCCGAAGCCGGTGATGAAGCCCAGGGTGATGAGCTGATAGAACACGTAGGCGATGTTGTCCGACACGCTGGGGAGCGACAGGGCGAAGAGCCGCCCCACCCGCCCCCAGGGTGCTGCGCGCGGCGAGAGGTTCACCCCCAGCCCGCGCACCATCACCGCGCCCAGCGCCACGGCACAGACCACCCGCATGCCCAGCGTGCCCAGCGCCGAGCCGGTGACCCCCAGCGCCGGCACCGGGCCCCAGCCGAGGATCAGCACGTATTCCGCCCCGAGGTAGAGCGTGTAGGCCACGAGGCAGAGCCCGAGGATGGTGCGGTTGCGCCCGAAGCCGCGCAGGCAGGGGATGGCGGCCATCATGAAGCCGTTGAACCCCATGGCCGCCGCCACGATCAGGATGAAGCGGTGTGCCTCCCCGGTGAGCGCGGCCGGCGTGTCGAGCAGGCGCAGGAGCAGCGGTGCGGCGAGCGCGAGCAGCGCCCCCACCGCGAGGCCGAGCAGCGCGTTCGCCAGCACCGTCACCGCCGCCACCGCGCGCGCCGCCGCCACGTCGCCCCGGCCCAGCGCGTGGGAGATCAGCACCACCCCGCCCACGCCCAGCAGGGCCGAGACCTCGTAGGCCACCATCAGCACCTGGGTGGCGACATTCACCGCCGCGGCCGCCGCCGGCGAATGGGCGCTGATGATCATGGTGTCCACCAGCATCACCACCATCGACAGGCAGGATTGCAGCACCAGCGGCAGCGCCAGCCGGAAGAGCGAGACCCCGGTCCGGGCGCCGGGTCCGGTGCCGCTCACCCGCGCCCCGCCCCCGCGCCTGCCAGCCGCGCCCGGCGACGGGCCAGCCGGCTGTCGCCCGGCCGCTCGGCCGGGCCGGAGGCTGCGGGCGAGATTGCGGGCGAGCCTGCGGATGGTGTCTCGCCGGGCGCGGCTGCGAGCGTGCGCAGATGGGCGGCGAGGCTCTCCAGCGTGGGAAAGCGGAACAGGTCGACCATGGGCACCGCCAGCCCTAGCTCGCGCCGGATCGCCGCCTGTACCCGGGCCAGCACCAGCGACTGGCCGCCGAGATCGAAGAAATTGTCGCCCGGCGCGACGGGCCCCGCCCCCAGCAGCTCGCGCCAGATCCGCGCCAGCGTCGCCTCCGGCTCGCCCCGCGCACCGGCCGGCGCGGGCCGGGGGCCAGGGCGCAGGCGCAGCAGTGCGTCCGCGTCCGGCGCTCCGGTGGCATCGCGCGGCAGGGCGTCGAGCCAGGTGAAGCTGTCGGGCAGCAGGAAGTCGGGCACCAGCGGCGCGAGCTGCGCGCGCAGCGCCTCCGCTCCGGGCCGGGGCGCGCCGGGCGCCGCCACGAGGGCAGCCGCCAGCCGGCGCGGCCGGGCGGGATCATCCGCGAAGAGCGCCGCCTCGGCCACGCCCGGGCAGGCCTCGAGCGCCCGGGCCGCCGCGCGGGTGTCGAGCGTCACGCCGCGCAGCCCGAGCCGCCCCGCCGCGGGGCCGAGCAGGGTCACGCTGCCGTCC
>NZ_QRGC01000038.1 GCF_003448965.1 Oceanicella sp. SM1341 | reverse complement strand
GAGATCGACACCGCTGCCATCCGCCTTCACGCGGACCTTCACGTTGTAGTCGATCACGCGTTTGACCGGCACGAGGATTTTCATATGCGACTGTTCCTTTCGGTGTTGAAACGCTTGAAGCCAGCCGCCCGAACAGGAGGATCTGACCAATACACTTGATGCCAGCTGTATTGGATTAATGGTAGTACCAAATGTGCGATGCCAAGAATCCCGGAAGGAACTGCATGTTTTGATGCAAACATGATCCGCTCAGCATAATCCAAGGAGGGTCACCTCTCGATGGAAAACCCGGGTCAGTTCCGGGTGGAAATCAACACTCCACAAGCTCGAAGAACTTCCGTCGAGCATGGCTCCAGCAGAGAGCGTTAAGCACGGGGCCTGAAGACCATCCTGCCGCCCTCCAAGATGCCGGTTCGGGTGACCGCTGCCGCAGGACGGAGTGACCGGAGATGCTTTGAAACGCACCATGTTGACGTTTTCTGATAAACCTGATCAACATGTAGACGCTTCAGGTGTCGCGGAGTGCAAGCTTCGCGGTGAAAAGGGAAGCCGGTGAAACTCCGGCGCTGCCCCCGCAACTGTAAGCGGCGCGCGCTGATGCGCGGAATGTCCTGTCTGGATGCCACTGGGATTGCCCCCGGGAAGGCTAGCAGGGCCGGAGGCCGCAAAGTCAGGAGACCTGCCCGGAGCATCAGGATTTGACCACGAACGGAGGGTTCGGGGCGTGTCTGCTGAATGGGCGGTCCCGGACCGCCCCCGGCGCATGCGTCCCCCCCCCCCGCCACCGAGCAGAGGATGCGCCATGACGATCACCGTCTTCTCCAAGCCCGCCTGCGTGCAGTGCACCGCCACCACCCGGGCGCTCGACGCGAAGGGCATCGCCTACGAGCTGGTCGACCTCACCGCGGATGACGGCGCCCTCGCCCGGGTCACCGCCCTTGGCTACCGGCAGGCGCCGGTGGTGATCGCCGGGGACGCGCACTGGTCGGGCTTCCGCCCGGACATGATCGGCCGGCTGGCCTGAGCCCGCGCGGGGATGACCGGGCTCGTCTACTTCTCCTCGCGCAGCGGCAACACGGCGCGCTTCGTCGCCCGGCTCGGCCGCGCGGCGGCGCGTATCCCGCTGCACGGGGAAGACATGCCTGCCCCCGACCGGCCCTACGTGCTGATCTGCCCGACCTTCGCTGACGGCGCGGGGCGGGGCGCGGTGCCAAAGCCGGTGATCCGCTTCCTCAACGACCCCGCGCGCCGGGCCCTGATCCGGGGCGTCATCGGCGGCGGGAACCGCAATTTCGGCGCCACCTACGGGTTGGCCGCCGATGTCATCGCCGCAAAATGCTCCGTGCCCGTGCTCTGCAAGTTCGAGCTGGCCGGCAGCGAGACCGACATTGCCCGGGTCGCCGCCGGGCTGGACACATTCCGGGGGACCCCATGCTCGACCATGTGAGCGACACGCTGGACTTCCACGCGCTGAACGCGATGCTGAACCTCTACGATGCCGAGGGCCGCATCCGCTTCGACGCGGACCGCATGGCCGCGCGGCAATACTTCCTGCGGCACGTGAACCAGAACACGGTGTTCTTCCACTCGCTGGACGAGAAGCTCGACTACCTGGTGGACGAGGGCTACTACGAGGCCGAAGTGCTCGCCGCCTATCCGCGCGCCTTCCTGCACCGGATCTGGGACGCGGCCTTCGCGAAGAAGTTCCGCTTCCCCACCTTCCTCGGCGCTTTCAAGTACTACACCTCCTACACGCTCAGGACCCGTGACGGGAAACGCTTCCTCGAGCGCTACGAGGACCGGGTGGTGATGTGTGCCCTCACGCTGGCGCGCGGCGACGAGGCGCTGGCGATGGCCTTCATGGAGGAGATCCTCTCGGGCCGGTTCCAGCCCGCCACGCCCACCTTCCTCAACGCCGGCAAGAAGAGCCGCGGAGAGCTCATCTCCTGCTTCCTGCTGCGCATGGAAGACAACATGGAATCGATCGGGCGCAGCATCAACTCGGCGCTGCAGCTCTCGCGGCGCGGCGGCGGCGTGGCGCTGATGCTCACCAACATCCGTGAGCACGGCGCCCCGATCAAGGGCATCGAGAACCAGTCCTCCGGGGTGATCCCGATCATGAAACTGCTGGAGGACAGCTTCAGCTACGCCAACCAGCTCGGCGCGCGGCAGGGGGCGGGGGCGGTCTATCTCAACGCCCATCATCCCGACATCCTGCGCTTTCTCGACACCAAGCGCGAGAACGCCGACGAGAAGATCCGCATCAAGACCCTCTCGCTCGGCGTGGTCATCCCCGACGTGACCTTCGAGCTCGCCAGGCGCAATGCCGAGATGTACCTCTTCTCGCCGCATGACGTGGAGAAGGTCTACGGCGTGCCTTTCTCGGAGATCTCCGTAACCGAGAAATACGCCGAGATGGTCGCAGACAAGCGCATCGCCAAGAAGAAGATCGGCGCCCGCGCCTTCTTCCAGACCCTCGCCGAGATCCAGTTCGAGAGCGGCTATCCCTACATCATGTTCGAGGACACGGTGAACCGCGCGAACCCGGTGGCCGGGCGCATCACCATGTCCAACCTCTGCTCGGAGATCCTGCAGGTGAACGAGGCCTCGACCTACAAAGAGGACCTGAGCTATGCACACCTGGGCACCGACATCTCCTGCAACCTCGGCTCGCTGAACATCGCGAAGACCATGGACGGCGCCGACCTCGGCGCCACGGTGGAGCGGGCGGTGCGCGCGCTCACCGCCGTGTCGGAGATGTCGGCCATCGACAGCGTGCCCTCGGTGCGCCGCGGCAATGACGAGAGCCATGCCATCGGGCTCGGGCAGATGAACCTGCACGGCTACCTCGCCCGCGAGCGGGTGCATTACGGCAGCCCCGAGGGGGTGGAGTTCACCTCCGTCTACTTCGCCGCCGTGGCCTTCCATGCCATCCGCGCCTCCTGCGCGCTGGCCCGCGAGACGGGGGAGCGCTTCCGCGGATTCGAGCAGAGCAGCTATGCCTCCGGCGGCTTCTTCGACAAATACACCGACCGGGACTGGCTGCCGCAGAGCGGGACGGTGGCGCAGCTCTTCGCGGGCATCGCCCTGCCCGGCCGCACGGACTGGGCGGCGTTGAAGGCCGAGGTGATGGCCCACGGGCTCTACAACCGCAACCTGCAGGCCGTGCCGCCCACGGGCAGCATCTCCTACATCAACAACTCCACCTCCTCGATCCACCCGATCGTCTCGAAGATCGAGATCCGCAAGGAGGGCAGGATCGGCCGCGTCTACTACCCCGCGCCCTTCATGACCAACGACAATCTCGAGTATTACCGCGATGCCTACGAGGTCGGGCCCGAGGCGCTGATCGAGACCTACGCCGCGGCCACCGAACACGTGGACCAGGGCCTGTCTCTGACGCTGTTCTTCCCCGCCGAGGCCACGACGCGCGACATCAACCGTGCCCAGATCCTCGCCTGGCGCAAGGGCATCAAGACGCTCTACTACGTCCGCCTGCGCCAGACCGCGCTCGAGGGCACCGAGGTCGAGGGCTGCGTGAGCTGCACGCTCTGACACCCCGCCCTCCTGCCGCGGCGCCCGGGTCCTCCCCCCACTCTCGCGGCGCGCCGCATGACTTCCCACCGGGCCACGCGCCGCAAGATTTCCCGCGGCGTCAGGCGCCGCAAAACCTGAAGGACGAGACGTGACGAAGGACCATGCCGGGCGCATCGCCGTTCCCCGCGCCATCAACTGGAACCGCCTGCAGGACGACAAGGACCTCGAGGTCTGGAACCGGCTCACGGTGAATTTCTGGCTGCCCGAGAAGGTGCCGCTCTCCAACGACGTGCAGAGCTGGGCCACGCTCAGCGCGGCCGAGCAGCAGCTCACCATCCGCGTGTTCACCGGCCTCACCCTGCTCGACACCATCCAGAACGCCGTGGGCGCGCCGGCGATGATGCCCGACGCCCTCACCCCGCACGAGGAGGCGGTGCTCACCAACATCGCCTTCATGGAGGCGGTGCACGCGCGCAGCTACTCCTCGATCTTCTCCACCCTGTGCTCCACCCGGGAGGTGGACGAGGCCTTCCGCTGGTCGGAGGAGAACCCGCAGCTGCAGGCCAAGGCCCGCGCCGTGCTGGAGACCTACGCCCCCGGCGCCGACCCGCTGAAGCGCAAGGTGGCGAGCGTGTTCCTCGAGAGCTTCCTGTTCTACTCGGGCTTCTACCTGCCGATGTACTGGTCGAGCCGCGCGAAGCTCACCAACACCGCCGACCTGATCCGGCTGATCATCCGCGACGAGGCGGTGCACGGCTATTACATCGGATACAAGTTCCAGCGCGCGCTGGAGCGGCAGGACGCGGCCCGGCGCGCAGAGCTGAAGGAGTACACCTTCAGCCTGCTCTTCGAGCTCTACGAGATCGAGGCGAAATACACCGAGGCGCTCTACGACGATCTGGGCCTCACCGAGGAGGTGAAGAGCTTCCTGCACTACAACGCCAACAAGGCGCTGCAGAACCTGGGCTTCGAGGCGCTGTTCCCGGCCGAGGCCTGCGAGGTGAACCCCGCCATTCTCGCGGCCCTGTCTCCCGACAGCGAGAACCACGACTTCTTCTCCGGCTCCGGCTCCTCCTATGTCATCGGCCGCGCCGTCGCCACCGAAGACGCCGACTGGGATTTCTGAGCCCCAAGGCGGCGCGGGGTTGCGGCGTCGGCCTTTCTGGAAACTATCCTCCCGATAATGGCATATTACCGGGAGCCATCCCCCCGCCCCGCGCCCCCGCCCGGTGCCGGGCAGAGCGCCCCCGGAACGCGCGGCAGCGGCGCAACCCCCCGGATCCCATGAAAAATCCCGGCACGCGGGCGAGCGTGCCGGGCACAAGGCGAAATCCCCCCGGGGGGGCCTGCCCGCCGCCCGCTCAGCCCGCGGTGCGGGCCTGGGGGCCGGAATGGGCGCTCACCGCCTCGCGCAGGCGGATGAGGTCGCGGTTCAGGGCGGCGAGCGCGGCCGGGGTCTGGCCCGAGGCCTCCAGCAGCGCCTCGCCCAGGCAGCCGGCGCGCGCGCGCAGTGCCTGGCCCGCCTCGGTCAGCGCCACCAGAACCTGGCGCTCGTTGGCGGGGTTGCGGGTGCGGCGCAGCAGCCCGGCCGCCTCCAGGCGCTTGAGCAGCGGCGTGAGCGTGCTCGACTCGAGCGCCAGGCTCTCGGCCAGCCGGCCCACGGTCTGCCCGTCCTCGCGCCACAGCACGTTCAGCACCAGGTATTGCGGATAGGTGAGCCCGAGCGCGTCCAGAAGCGGCTTGTAGGCCCGCTGGATCGCGATCCCAGCCGAGTAGATCGCGTAGCAGAGCTGGTCCTCGAGCGGCACGGGGCCGGGTACGGGGCCGGGTACGGCGGCATCATCGGGCATGCGGCGCTCCTTTCTCGGGGCCCGGGCCGGACGGCCCGGATCAGGGGGGCGGGCCGTCGGGAGGAGCCGGGCCCGGGTGTCAGATCACGAAAACATATATCGCGATACATTTCCGCTGGACAAGGGCGGCGCGAGTCACTATCTCACTTATCGCGATAACAATTATCGCAATCAGATTCCCGCTCCAAGCTCCCGAGGAGGATGCCCCGATGATCACCATGCTTCGCAATGCCATGCTGGCCGCCGCCGCCATCGCCGCGCTGGCCGCGCCCCTCGCCGCCCGGGCCGAAGAGACCCCGGTGAGGAACATCGTCCTCGTGCACGGCGCCTTCGCCGACGCCTCGGGCTGGCGCGGGGTGCATGACATCCTCACCGCGCGCGGCTACCACGTGAGCGAAGTGCAGAACCCGCTCACCTCGCTGGCCGAGGATGTCGCCGCCACCCGGCGCGTGCTCGACCGCCAGGACGGCCCGGCGGTTCTGGTCGGCCACAGCTGGGGCGGCAGCGTGATCACCGAGGCGGGTATTCACCCCGCGGTGCGCGCGCTGGTCTATGTCGCCGCGCTGGCGCCCGACGCGGGCGAGACCACGGCCCAGCAATACGCGGGCTTCACCACGCCGCCCGAGTTCGTGATCGAGACCGGCGCCGACGGGTTCGGCTTCGTGCCCCGTGACCAGTTCCGCGCCGCCTTCGCGGCCGACCTGCCGGAGGCGGATGCCGCCTTCCTCGCCGCCTCGCAGGTGCCGATCAACATGTCGGTCTTCGCCACGCCGCTGCAGCACGCCGCCTGGCGCGACCGGCCGAGCCGGGCGGTGTTCGGCACCGCCGACAAGGCCTTCGACCAGCGCATGCTCCATGCCATGGCCGAGCGGATCGGCGCGCAGGTCACCGAGCTGCCCGGCGCCAGCCACGCGCTGTTCATCTCGCAGGCCGAGGCCGTGGCCGACGTGATCGAGGAGGCCGCGCGCCAGGCCTCCGCCGCCGAAGAGACGGCCGAGGCCCGCTGATCCGAGGCCCGTCCCGAGGCCCGATCCCAAGCCCGTCCCCAAGCCCGGCAACCTGAGGCAGGGGCCCCGGGCCCGGGGCGGCGCGCCCCGGCGCCCGCCCCGACCCTGACCCGCCAGACCCTGACCCTCACCCCGGCCCGGACCACCGGCCCCGACACCTGCCGGGGGGCCTCGCGGCCCCCTGCCCGTGCCCTCCGGCGCGCGCCGTCGCACGCGCGCCGGCCAGCCCCACCCCCTTCAGCGAAAGGCTGTCCTCATGACCACGCCCCCCTCCCCCGCCGAGACCGCGGATTTCGAGCGCCGCGCGCGCGAGAACCAGGCCCGGCTCACCGCCGCGCTGCGCCCGGCCTACGACTTCATCATCTGCGGCGCCGGCGCCTCCGGCTCGGTGATCGCCCGGCGCCTGGCCGAGAACCCCGATTGCAGCGTGCTGCTCGTCGAGGCCGGCGGCAGCGACGAGGCCGAGACCGTGCTCGACCCGGCGCGCTGGCCCGCCAACCTGGGCAGCGAGCGCGACTGGGGCTTCCTCGCCGAGCCGAACCCGCATCTCGACGGCCGCGCCCTGCCGATGTCGATGGGCAAGGGGCTGGGCGGCGGCTCGAGCGTGAACGTGATGGTCTGGGCGCGCGGCCACCGCAGCGACTGGGACCATTACGCCGCCGAGACCGGCGACGCCGGCTGGGGCCATGACGCGGTGCGCGGCCTCTACCGCGAGATGGAGAACTGGCAGGGCGCGCCCGACCCGGAGTATCGCGGCACGGGCGGCCCGGTCTGGGTGCAGCCGGCGCAGGACCCCAGCCCGCTTGCCGGCGCCATGCTGGAGGCGGCGGGCGAGCTGGGCATCCCGCGCCACGACAGCCCCAACGGCCGGATGACCGAGACCGGGGGCGGCGCCGCCATCACCGACATGCTGGTGCGCGACGGCCGGCGCCACTCGCTCTACCGCGCCTACGCCCGGCCCTTCACCGACCGGCCCAACCTCACCGTGCTCACCGGCACCCTGGTGCGGCGGGTGCTGATCGAGGGGCGGCGGGCCCGCGGCGTGGAGATCGAGCGTGACGGCGTGATGAGCCGCATCGCCGCGCATGCGGAAGTCATCGTCTCCACCGGCGCCATCAGCACGCCGCGGCTGCTGATGCTCTCGGGCCTGGGCGAGCGCGGCCAGCTCGACCGCCACGGCATCCCGGTCCTCGGCCACATCCCCGGCGTGGGGCGCAACCTGCAGGACCACGTGGCCTTCTGCTGCATCTGGGAGCTCGCGAGCCCCCTGCCCCCGCGCAACAGCGGCAGCGAGGCGACGCTGTACTGGAAGAGCCGCCCGGAGCTGGAATCGCCCGACCTGCTGTTCTGCCAGGTCGAGTTCCCGGTGCCCAGCGAGCGCACCGCGGCGCGCGGCGTGCCCGAGCACGGCTGGACGATGTTCGGCGGCCTCGCCCGCCCGCGGAGCCGGGGCGAGGTGCGGCTGCGCGCCGCCGACCCGCACGTGGCCCCGATCGTGGACGCCAACATGCTCTCGCACCCGGAGGACCTGGAGACGGCGCGGGCCTGCGTGCGCCTGTGCCGCGAGCTCGGCGCCGCGGCGGCCTTCCGCCCCTTCGTGACGCGCGAGGCGATCCCCGGCGAGGGCCGGCCGGCCGACGACGCCTTCCTGCGCGACGCGGCGGTGACCTACTGGCACCAGTGCGGCACGGCGCGCATGGGGCGCGACGACATGGCGGTGGTCGACGCGGAACTGTGCGTGCGCGGCATCGAGGGCCTGCGCGTGGCCGACGGCTCGGTGCTGCCCCGGGTGACCACCGGCAACACCCAGGCCCCCTGCGCGGTGATCGGCGAGCGCGCCGCCCGCCTGATCCGCGCCCGCCACGGCCTCTGAGCGGCCATTGGCCCCGGGCGGGACACCGCCCGCGGCCCCTGCCCTGCGGGCGGCATGCCCTCTTCTTCCCCACCCCTCACGGGTATGCCGCCCCAGCCCCCCCTCCGGCGCCTCCCTGCTGCCGGAGGGGGACCGGGCGCGCCGGAAAGACCACCCGCGCCGCGGCCGGGGTTCATGGGGGGGCACGAAGGGGAATACTGCTTCCGGGCGCGGCCCCCTCGCCGCGGCCAGTGGCCGGGCGGCACGGGGCCTCTGGCCCGCCCCCGGGCGCTCAGGCCCTGCACTCAGGCCAAACACTCAAGACAGGCCGCCCAGCCGCCTGCCCCCTGTGCTCAGCCCCCTGTGCTCAGCCCAGCCCCGCGGCCCGGCGCAGCGCCTCGTTCATGCGGGTCTGCCAGCCGGGGCCCCCGGCCTTGAAGCGCGAGACCACCTCGGGGTCGAGCCGCAGCGACACCGCCACCTTCGGGTGCTCGGCCTTCGGGCGGCCGCCGATGTTGCGGCGCATCTTCTCCGCGAGCGCCGGGAAGGCCTCGGTGAAGGGCACCGCCCGGGCGAGATCCGCCTCGGTGGCCTCGGGGGCGTCCGGGTCGGAGGCGATCATCGCCTGCACCCGGGTTTCGCTGATCGGTTTCCTGGTCACAGCAAGTCCCTTTCCCTGCGGCTGGCCGGGTGCATCGAGATAACCGAGACGCCCTCGGTTCCCAGCACGGCGAAGACGACCGCGATCGTGCCGTCCGCGAGCCGGCCGATCGCCATGTGGCGGTTCTCCTTCGCCGGCACCACCAGCGAGGAGAGGAAGAACATCTCGTCCAGGTCGGCGAAGTCGAGCCCGTGCCGGGCCAGGTTTGTCCGCCGCTTCGGCTCGTCCCAGACGATCATCATGCCCGCATTCCTTACCACCAATATGGTTTCTGTATCTACAAAAACCACCCGGCGCCATGGAAAAAGCCGCGCAGGCGGGCTGCGCGGCTCGGGGGCTTTCGGAAGGATCCGTTCAGGGGGGCCTTTCGGCCGGGCCTTCACACGAGGGGCCTTTCGGCCCCGGGCCTTCACACGAGGGGGCCGTCACACGGTCGGCACCGTGCCGCCGTCGATCAGGTGCTCGGTGCCGGTGATGGCGCCGGCGCGGTCGGAGGCGAGGAAGGCGATCAGGCTCGCCACCTCGTCGGGGCGCGCCGGCCGGCCCAGCGGGATGCCGCCCAGCGAGGCCATGATCATCCGCTTGCCCTCTTCCACGTCCACGCCCTGCTCCGCCGCCAGGCGCTGCGCGAGCTCGACCGAGGCCTCGGTCTCGATCCAGCCCGGGGAGACGCGCAGCACCCGCACGCCCTTCGGCGCCACCTGCTTGGAGAGGCTCTTGCTGTAGGCCGAGAGCGCCGCCTTGGCCGCCGCGTAGGCCGTGGTGGCCTCGGGCAGCGGCATCAGGCGCTGGATCGAGCTCACGTGGATGATCACCCCGCGCCCCTGCGCCTCCATCCCCGGCAGCAGCGCCCGGTCGAGCCGCACGGCGGGCATCAGGTTGAGGTCCAGCTCCCGGCGCCATTCGTCATCCGTGAGGGCGGCGTAGCCCCCCGCGGGGGCCGAGGAGCCGCCGAGCATGTGCACGATGATGTCCACCCCGCCCAGCTGCGCGCGCACCGCCTCGGCCAGCGCCGCACAGCCCTCCGGCCCGGTGAGGTCGGCGGCCACGAAGGGCACGTCGTCCATGCCCTCGGGCCGGCTGCGCGCGGTGGTGATCACCTGCGCGCCGAGCTCGCGGAACAGCGCCACCGTGGCCGCCCCCGCCCCCCGCGTGCCGGAGGTGATCAGCGCCCGCCGGCCCGAGAGCGTGAGGAAGGGTGTGCCCTCTCCGCTCACGGGGCGATCTCCAGCCCGGCGATCCGGTCGCCCTCCAGGGCGAAGGCATAGCGCAGGTCCACCGGGCTGCCGGGGAAATTCCCCTCCAGCCGGCTGGTGACCACGGTGCGCCCGCCCTCGGCGTCGATGGCGTAGGGCTCGACCGTGTAGGTGTATTTCGTGCCCGCGCCGGCCTTCCAGTCGCGGATGGCGGTGCGGCCGGTGTAGGTGTTGCCCTCGTCCACCACCACCGCGTCGGCGGTGAAGCAGGCGGCCACCGCGTCGGGGCCCTCCATGCTGTCGGTGGCGAAGTAGTCGGCGATGGGTTTCGGCAGCTCGATGGCCATTCCCGGTCTCCTTTCCCGGTGTGAGGGTGCCGCGCGGCCCCGGGCCGCTTCCCCGGGCCACGCGAGGGGCCCCTGCCCCTGCACGTCAATCTGGGGATGGACCTGTGCAATGATAATCGGGATAAAGCGGGATGTGACATCCCGGAAAGCAGGACAATGCCCCGCCACGGCCTGACAGATCTCGACGCGGTGCTCGCCATCGCCCGGCGCGGCTCCTTCCGGGCGGCGGCGCGCGAGCTCGGCATGTCGACCACGGCGCTCAGCGCCGCGGTGGCGCGGCTGGAGCGCGGGCTGGGCGTGCGGCTGTTCAACCGCACCACGCGCAGCGTGTCGCTCACCGATGCCGGGCAGGGCTTCGTGGCCCGGGTGGGCCCGGCGCTGCAGGACATCCACGCCGCGATGGACCTCGCCCGCGCCCAGCAGGAAACCCCCTCCGGCACGCTGCGCATCAACGCCTTCGCCAGTGCGGCGCGCGAGATCCTGGCGCCGCTGGTGCTGGAGTTCCTGCGCCGCCACCCGCAGGTGCACGTGGACCTGGTCACCGAGGGCAGGCTGGTCGACATCGTCGCCGAGGGGTTCGACATGGGGCTGCGCAGCGCAGACCTGGTGCCCTCCGACATGATCGCCCTGCCGATCGGCCCGCCGCGGCGCTTCGCGGTGGTGGCCAGCCCGGGCTACTTCCGCGACCGCCCGCCACCGCTGGTGCCGCCCGACCTGCCCGGCCATGCCTGCATCCGGGTGCGGCTGCCCGACGGCGCCCTCTACCGCTGGCATTTCGAGCGCGACGGCCGGCCGCTGCACATCGACGTGCAGGGCCCCGTCACCCTCGACGAGACCAGCCTCGCGCGCATCGCGGTGCTGGCGGGCACGGGCATCGGCTTCTTCATGGAAGCGGACGTGGCCGAGGACATCGCCGCCGGCCGGCTGGTCCGCGTGCTGGAGGACTGGACCCCGCCGCTGGCCCGGCTCGCGCTCTACTACCCCGGCCGGCGCACCCACTCGGCCGCCTTCCGCGCCTTCCTCGCCCTCGCCCGCAGCCTGCCCGGGGGGTGAGCCCTCGCCCGCGGACCGGGCGGAAGAGAAGTACCCCCGCCGGCCCGGGCGGCAGAAGCGGCCCCGGGCGCAGGGCCTGCTTGAGGCTCGACAGAACTCCCCCGCCGGGTTACGGTTTTTTCCGTAACAAAAGGCCCGGGCCGTAACAACACATCATCGAGGCAGCTCCATGCAACAGATCCGTATCGACGCGCTGGTGGCCGAGCATGCGCATGCGCTCTCGGCCCGGCTGAAGGCGCATCGCGAACAGCTCTTCCCCCCGGACGCGATGAAGCAGATGCGCCGCTTCTCCTCCGGCGAGGTGGCGAAGCTGCTGGGCGTGAACGACGCCTACCTGCGCAAGCTGCATCTCGAGGGCCGGGGGCCGGAGCCGCAGGTGGGCCCCGGCGGCCGGCGCTCCTACACCACCGAGGACATCCGCGCCCTGCGCGCCCTGCTCGAGCCCGGCGCCAAGCAGCCCGGCACCTACCTGCCCGGCCGCCGCGCGGGTGACCACCTGCAGGTGATCTCGGTGATCAACTTCAAGGGCGGCTCGGCCAAGACCACCACCGCCGCGCATCTCGCGCAGAAATGCGCCCTCGACGGCTACCGGGTGCTGGCGATCGACCTCGACCCCCAGGCCTCGCTCTCCGCCCTGCACGGCTTCCAGCCGGAGTTCGACCTCACCGAGGGCGGCACGCTCTACGACGCCATCCGCTACGACGACCCCCTGCCCCTCGCGCAGGTCATCCGCCCCACCTACGTGACCGGGCTCGACCTCATCCCCGGCAATCTCGACCTGATGGAGTTCGAGCATGACACGCCGCGGGTTCTGGCCGCGGGCGGGGCGGGCAGCACGCCGTTCTTCACCCGCATCGGCGAGGCGCTGGCGAGCGTCGAGGCCGACTACGACCTCGTGATCATCGACTGCCCGCCGCAGCTCGGCTTCCTCACCATGTCGGCGCTCTCGGCCGCCACGGCGGTGCTGGTGACCATCCACCCGCAGATGCTCGACATGATGTCGATGTGCCAGTTCCTGCTGATGACCTCGGAGCTGCTGGGCGTGGTGGCCGGGGCGGGGGGCAACATGTCCTACGACTGGCTGCGCTACCTCGTCACCCGCTACGAGCCCGGCGACGGGCCGCAGAGCCAGATGGTGGGCTTCATGCGCGCGCTCTTCGGCGAGCACGTGCTGGCCAACGAGGTGCTCAAGAGCACCGCCATCTCGGACGCCGGCATCACCAAGCAGACCCTCTACGAGATCGAGAAGGGCAGCTTCACCCGCGCCACCTACGAGCGCGCGATGGAGAGCCTCAATGCGGTGAACGGCGAGATCACCGGTCTCGTCCAGCAGGCCTGGGGGCGCTGAGATGGCACGCAAGGACCGCAAGACCATGCTGCAGGGGCTGATGGCCCCGTCCGCCACCCCCACCCCTGCCCCTGCCCCCGCCTCCCCCGAGCCCGGCCCCGCCGCCCCCCGGCGCGGCGCCGTCGGGGCCATCTCCTCGGCGGTCTCGGCGCTGCGGGCGAATGCGGTGGTCGAGCTCGACCCGCATGCCATCCGCCCCGGCGGGCTCGAGGACCGCATCGAGGACCTGGCCGAGGACGATGCCGCCCTGCGCCGCTCCATGGCCGAGCACGGCCAGCAGGTGCCGGTGCTGGTGCGCCCCCACCCTCGCGAGGAGGGCGCCTGGCAGATCGTCTACGGCCGCCGCCGGGTGCTCGCCGCGCGCGACCTCGGGGTGAAGGTGAAGGCGCTGGTCCGCGCGCTCGACGACGAGGCCCTCGTGCTCGCCCAGGGCCAGGAGAACAGCGCCCGGCGCGACCTGAGCTTCATCGAGAAGGCGCATTTCGCCCGGGCGATGGAGGCGGCCGGCTACACCCGCCAGGTGATCTGCGCCGCGCTCACGGTCGACAAGACCGTCGTCTCGCGGATGATCGCGCTGATGGAGCAGATCCCCGACCCGGTGCTGCGCGCCATCGGCGCCGCGCATGGCATCGGCCGCCCGCGCTGGCAGGAGCTCGCCACCCTGCTGCAGGCCGCCGGCCTCGCGGCGCAGGACGCCGCCGACCTCGCGGCGGTAAGCGCCCCCGGCCCCACCTCCACCGACCGGTTCGAGGGCCTGATGACCGCCCTGCGCCGGCACGGGCAGGCCGCACGGGACCCGGCGCCTGCCGAGCCCCCGCTGGAGATCCGCGCCGCCGACGGCACCCCGCTCGCCCGGGCCCGCCGGAGCGCGCGCGGCCTCTCCCTCACCCTCGCTCCCGGCGGCTTCGACGACTGGCTCGTCGAGCACCTCGCCGAGCTGCACGCCCGCTGGCGCGCCCAGGAGCCGCCCGCCGGCGGCGAAAGTTGACAGCTGTCAACTCCGCCGGAGCTCCTCCCCGGCCGCCGGAAAGTTGACAGCTGTCAACTCGGCGCCGGCCTCCGGGGCCACCCCCGGCGCACGCCACCCCCGGCCGTCGCCCCCGCGCGAACCGTGCCTGCCGGGGTGAAAAGTTGACAGCTGTCAACTCGCGGCAGGGATGTTCCGGGCGGGAAGACTTCGCCCGGCCACCTGCGGGGACAGTCATGGCCATGCCGGGCAGGGGCTTCGGAGGATGACCTGTCCTCCTGCTCCGCGAGGCGCTCGTCCGACCCGGGAAAGTTGACAGCTGTCAACTCGGCGCGGAGGTGCTGCCGGGCGCCGGGAGCGCTGGTGCGGGGGAGGGTGGCGGCCTCTCCGCCCCCGGTCGGCAGGGGCGAAAAGTTGACAGCTGTCAACTCCGGGGGCGGCCCGTCACCCGACCACGGCCTCCGGACCGTCGGAGATCTCCGCGGTTTCGGAGCGGGCAGGGCGGGCCGGCCCTTCGCCGCTGCGGAAAGTTGACAGCTGTCAACAGCGCCGGAGGACGCGGCTCCGCGGGCCGGGCGCGCTCCGGCATCCCGTTTCGGGCCTGCCTCGAAACCGCCCCCCGCCAGAGTGAAAAGTTGACAGCTGTCAACTCGCGGCAGGGATGTTCCGGGCGGGGAGACTTCGCCCGGCCACCTGCGGGGACAGTCATGGCCATGCCGGGCAGGGGCTTCGGCGGATGACCTGTCCTCCTGCTCCGCGAGGCGCTCGCCCGACCCGGGAAAGTTGACAGCTGTCAACTCGGCGGCGACGGCCTCACCCGGGCGCCACGCCGCTCCCGAAAACTGCCCCCTGCGCGCGAACCGTGCCCGCCGGCGGAAAAGTTGACAGCTGTCAACTCGGGCTCCGCGCGGGGCGGCTTCCGGTGGCCGGAGGGTGGAGGCTGGCGGAGCGGGGGCGCGCCCGGCAGGGGGAAAAAGTTGACAGCTGTCAACTCGCGGCAGGGCCGGGACGCGCGGTCAGCCGGGGGCGCCGCGGCGCTCGTACCACTTGCGGCAGAAGCCGACGAAGGCGCCGTCGGGGTCGCGCGGGGGCTCGACGATCCAGTCGCGCCATTCCTGCTCGAGGTGGTAGACGTCCCAGCCCGGGGCGGCCTGGCGGGCGCGCGCGAAGGTCTCGGGCTGCAGGGCGGGGATGGCGGCGTCGATCAGCGCGGGGCCGGCCATCGAGCCGCGGTTGGTGAAGATCACCATGTCGCGCTCCTCCTCGAAGGCGACGTGGTAGTCGGGCAGGTGGTCGTGGCGGGTGAGCAGCTTGACCATCTGGCGGAAGCGCTTCTCCGGGCTCTGCGAGCCGGTCTTGAGCAGCAGCTTGGAGAGCGAGATGCGCCAGCTCCTCTGCTGGCCGCAATGCTTGCGCGCGATCTCGTAGACCCGCCGCTCGATGGGCTTGCGCAGGCGGAAATAGTCGCGGTGGAGGGTGAGCACCTCCTCGTTGCGGATGGCGTTGAACACCCAGTCCGACAGGCGCACCTCGCACCACAGCAGACGGCCGTCGAGCCCGTGCTTGCGCCGGATCGAGGAGGCGTCGACCAGGCCGAACCCCTCGATCTGCTCCTCGTCGCCGCTCACGATGTTGGTGCGGATGCGGGTGCCCTCCAGCCGGTCGAGCGCGTCGAGCAGCGAGAGGTACTCGCGCCCGCTGGTGCCGCGGTTGGTGAAGATCAGCAGCTCGCGCGCGTTGATGCGCACCCGGGCCGAGACCGCCTCCCCCCGCTTGAGCTTCGCCATGATCTGGCTGATGCAGTAGATCAGGATGTCCTTGTCGTAGATCGTCGCCAGCCCCTTCACGCTGGGGGTGATCTCGAGCCAGTTGTCGCCGTTGCGGTAGCGCTTGACCGTGGTCTCCGGCTTCTTCGAGAGCGAGTAGAACGGATGCTCCATGTGCTGCATCACGTCCTTCAGAACCGCGTCGCCCACGTCGCAGATGAACAGGTCATGCTGCGGATGGCGCTCGGGGAGAAGGGGGGCCAGGGGATTCGTGTTTTCAGGTACCATGCCGCATGTTCGTGTTTTCAGTTACCGCGGTCAAGATTCGTGTTTTCAGTTACCGAAACCGGGATTTCAGTTACCGAGATTCGTGTTATCAGTTACCGGCGGGTTTGCAAGTGACTGAAATGAAAGGAGAAATCGGGGTTTTTTCGCACGTAACACATATTTAACACCTATTTAACACTCACGGCGGCCCGGCCCGCCTGTGGATAACCCGCTGTGGCGGCTCGAAAATGCACCCCGCCTCCCGGCCCGGGGCAGGGCCCGGAGGGCAGGGAAGGGCGGAAAGCCGGGAACCGTGACGGGAATGCACCCGTTGGTCTCCAAGCTGGAACACCCGCACGGAAGGATATCCCATGCTGCACCCGGTCTCCGGTGCAGGCCGCAGCCCCGCGTTCCGCGCGGATGTCATCGGCCTCATTCCCAGATTGCGCGGCTACGCCTGGACCCTCACCCGATCGCATGACGAGACCGACGACCTGGTGCAGGAAACCCTGGCCCGCGCCATCGCCAATGCCGCGAAGTTCAGCCCCGGCACCAACCTGCGGGCCTGGATGTTCACCATCATGCACAACACCTTCCTCAACCAGGTGCACAAGCGCCGGCGCGAGGCCCCGGGCAGCGAGGCCTGCGCCTCGACCTACCAGCGCGCCGCCGTGGCGCCGGTGCAGGACATCCGCGTGCGCGCCGACGAGGCGCTGCGCGCGATCGCCCGCCTGCCCGAGCCCTACCGGCAGATGGTGCTGCTGGTGCTGGTGCAGGGCGAGAGCTACGAGGACAGCGCCCGCATCTGCCACTGCGCGGTGGGCACGGTGAAGAGCCGGGTGAGCCGCGGCCGCGCGCTGGTGATGGAAGACCTGCACGAAACCGGCCTCTGAGCCGGGCAGGGGCCCTCGCGGCCCGCCGGGCGGGAACCTTTTCGCCTCTCGGTTGTTGTCCGACTTCATGATACTGCTTGCGCAGCGAAGCGCCCTGCCGGAGGGAGGCCCGCTTTCACCGGTGTCGCGCCCCGCGCTGCCCGACCCGCCACCAGACGAGCCGTGCAATCCTTGCGGGGAGCAGCCCACGTGATGACATCCCAAGCCCCCCTGGTCGTCGGCATCGGCGCCTCCGCCGGTGGCATCCCCGCCCTGGAAGGCTTCTTTCGCGATTTTCCCGCCGACAGCGGCATGGCCGTGGTGGTGGTGACCCATCTCTCCCCCGAGCGCCCCAGCCTGCTGCACGAGGTGATCGGCCGCTTCGCCCCGGTGCCGGTGCTCAATGCCGAGGAGGGTGCCGCGCTCGAGCCCGACCATGTCTACGTGATGCCCGAGGGCCGGCTGATGACCCTGAGCGACGGGCACATCCGCCTGCGCCCGGCCCCGCGCGAGCGCCGGGCCCGCCGGCCCATCGACACGTTCTTCGCCTCTCTCGCCGAGGACCAGGGCGAGAACGCGGTGGCCATCGTGCTCTCGGGCGGCGACGGCGACGGCACGCTGGGGGTGAAGGCCGTGAAGGAGCACGGCGGCATCACCATGGCCCAGGCCGTGGAAGATCAGGTGGGGGAAGAGTAGGCGGGGGAAGAGCAGCCGGGAGACGAGACGGGCGCGGAGAAGGCTGGCGGGGAAAAGGCGGGCAGCGGGCCGAGAAACCCCGAGATGCCGCGCAGCGCCCAGGCCAGCGGGCTGATCGACTTCGCCGTGCCGGTGGAGCGCATGCCCCGGTACCTGCTGCAGGTGCGCGACGGCATCGACGTGCTCGACATGCTGGCCTCCACCGACAGGGACCGGCAGAACCGCGACCGGGCGCTGCAGGTGCAGGGCGACATCGCGCGCCTGCTGCACGAGCGCGCGGGCCATGATTTCTCCGGCTACAAGAACCGCACCTTCATGCGCCGGGTGGCCCGGCGGATGAAGGTGACGGACGTGGACACGGTGGATGAGTACACCCGCCGGCTGGGCGAGGACGCGGGCGAGGTGATGGCGCTGTTCCGCGACCTGCTGATCAACGTGACCAACTTCTTCCGCGACGCCGACGCCTTCGCCGCCCTGGGGGAGAAGGTGATCCCGGCCCTGCTGGAGGGCAAGGGCGCCCGGGACACGGTGCGCGTGTGGGTGCCGGGCTGTGCGACGGGCGAGGAGGTCTATTCCCTCGCCATCCTGCTGTGCGAGCATGTCGAGAGCCTCGCGGCGCCGCCGCAGGTGCAGATCTTCGCCACCGACATCGACGAGGACGCGCTTTCCGTCGCGCGGGCGGGCAAGTATCCCGACACGCTGATGGAGGGTGTGACGCCCGAGCGGCTGAAGCGCTTCTTCCGCCGCGACGGCGCGGGGAACGTCGTGGTCAAGCAGGTGCGCGAGATGTGCGTGTTCTCCTCGCACAGCATCATCGCCGATCCGCCCTTCTCGCGCATGGACCTGGTCTCGTGCCGCAACCTGCTGATCTATTTCGGCGGCGCCCTGCAGGACCAGGTGATCCCCACCTTCCACTACGCGCTCCGGCCCGGCGGCTACCTGTTCCTGGGCACCTCGGAGGGGGTGAGCCGCTATGGCGAGCTGTTCGCCCCGGTGGACCGCCAGCACCGCATCTTCCGCAGCCGCGACACCGAGGGCGGCTTCCGCCGGCTGCCCCGCTCGATGGCCCGGCTCGCCGGCCGGCCGCGCGCCGGGGCGGAGGCGCCGGCCCCGCGCAACCGGCTGGAGGCGGCCGGGGTGCACCTGCGCCAGCGCGCCGAGATGCAGGTGCTCGAGCGCTACGCCCCCGCCCATGTGGTGGTGTCCCAGGAGGGCGAGATCCTGCATTACTCCACCGGCACGGGCCCCTATCTCGAGATGCCGCGCGGCGCGCCGAGCCGCCAGCTGCTCGAGCTTGCCCGCCGCGACCTGCGCACCTCGCTGCGCACCGCCCTGCGCCAGGCGCTGGAGACCGGGCGGCGGGCCGGGCGCGAGGTGCTGATGCTCGAGCCGGGCACCGAGCAGGGGCGGATGGCCCGCCTCACCGTGGAGCCGCTCGACCCCGGCGGGGAGGCCGGGGAGGCGCTGTTCCTCGTGCTGTTCCACCCCCTGGGCGAGTGGCAGGAGATCCGGGCCGTGCGCGCCGAGGACGCCGGGCGCGGCGAGGCGGAAGCGGCGATGGAGCGCGAGCTGCGCGACCTGCGCGACCGCCTGCAGGCGACGGTGGAGGAATACGAGGCCGCCATCGAGGAGGTGAAATCGGCCAACGAGGAGCTGGTCTCGGTCAACGAGGAGGTGCAGTCGAGCAACGAGGCGCTGGAGGCCGCGCGCGAGGAGGCGCAGTCGCTCAACGAGGAGCTCTCGACCATCAACGCCGAGCTCGCGAGCAGCGTGGAGGAGCTCGACCAGGCCAACACCGACCTCAAGAACCTCTACGCCGCCACCCGCATCGCCACCATCTTCCTCGACCACGCGCTGGTGATCCGCAACTTCACCCCGGCGGCGGCGAGCTTCTTCAACCTGCGCGGCAGCGACATCGGCCGCCCGCTGAGCGACCTTTCCGGCGTGCTCGACTATCCCGAGCTCGAAGGCCAGGCGCAGGCGGTGATCCGCGACCAGCAGACCATCGAGCACCGCATCTCCTCGGCCGACGACGAGGCGCATTACCTGGTGCGGCTGATGCCCTACCGCACCCGCACCGAGGCGATCGGCGGCGTGGTGGTGACCATCCTCGACATCACCAGCCTGGCCCGGGCCGAGCGCCGGCAGGAGGTGCTGATCGCCGAGCTCAACCACCGGGTCAAGAACATGCTCACCGTGGTGATCAGCACCACCAACAGCACGCTGCGCAC
This sequence comes from Oceanicella sp. SM1341, assembly GCF_003448965.1. GTDB lineage: Bacteria > Pseudomonadota > Alphaproteobacteria > Rhodobacterales > Rhodobacteraceae > Paroceanicella. The sequence continues at coordinate 21,274 of NZ_QRGC01000038.1, read as the reverse complement.
CGCCTCCGACCCGAAGGACTTCTCCGAGAAGCTCATCGGCCGGCTGCACGGCATGGCCCGGGCCTACGCGCTGCTCTCGCAGTCGGAGTGGAGCCTGGTCTCGGTGAGCGACCTGGTGCGCGCCGAGGCGGAGGCCTTCGGCGCCGAGCGGTTCGAGGTGAGCGGGCCGGGGGTGTGGCTCAAGCCGCAGCAGGCGATGTCGCTGAGCATGATCGTGCACGAGCTGTCGACGAACGCGGCGAAATACGGCGCGCTGTCGAGATCCGCGGGGCGGGTGAAGGTGTCCTGGCAGGAGACGGACGGTGTCCTGGGCCTGCAGTGGGTCGAGCGCGGCGGCCCGGAGGTGAGCGTGCCGGAGAAGACCGGCTTCGGCATGGTGCTCGTCGAGGGCCAGGTGATGTCGCTCTCCGGCGGCCAGGTGGCCAGCCGCTTCCCGCCGGAGGGCTTCGAGCTGGAGCTGAGCTTCGCGCTCGAGCGCTGAGGGTGGTCTGAAGCCGTAGCTTCAGTCTGCTTTTGCTACGAAACAAGTACTCTTAAACACCACTTGCCCTCCTTTCTGAAACATGTATTACGATGGGTTATCCACATACATGCTCCGGAGACGAAATCCCCATGGACTTCGCCCATCCCCGCTTCCCGTTACGGGAAGTGGACAAAATCACTCACTCTGATCACGAAGCCTTTCGAACTTGGCTGCGCAGCAGCTTTCACCTCGCTTGCAATGAAGTCTGGTCGGCACCGGAGTGCCGGGAGAGCACGGAATGATGGCCGGGCTGTCGCACGCGCCGGACCCGGTCCGGCCGGCACACCGCAGTGCGGAGCGTGGACTGGGATACGCGCTGTCGATGTCGAGTTTCGAGGGGTGGAAGGGCCTGTCCTTCATTCTCGCTGCCCGGCTGGGCACTGAAGAGCGGGCGGCCATCGCCTGGGCCGCGCTGGGGATGTTGCCGGCGGACCGGGTGGAGAGCGTGGTCTCGGCGGCACTGGGCGGGGCGGGCATGCCGCTGCCCGCACTCCAGGCGCCGATGGACGAGGCGCGCTGGTGGGCCGAATGGGCCTCGCGCCCCGAGCTGAAGGCCTGGTGCCTGGCCAGCTTCGAGGCTCTGCCGGCCGCCGACCAGCTCGCCTTCCTCGCCTATGTGCAGCGCAGGGAGGCCGCATGACCCTGTCCCGCATCGATGTGCCCGGCCATGACCGGCCCCGGCCTGCCAGGGGAGATCCGGCCCGCCTGAAGCCCCGGGCCCGTGCGCTGCTCGATGCGACGGTCTGGGCGGCCCATCTCGCGCCTTGCCTCGAGCGGCCCTACCTGGTGAAGGGATGGCTCGACAGGGGAACGCTCTCCGTCCTCTACGGGCCGTCCAACAGCGGCAAGTCCTTCCTCGCGCTCGACCTTGCGCACCATGTCTCAAAGGGGCAGGACTGGGACGGCAACCGGGTGCGGCACGGCCGCGTGCTCTATGTCGCGGCGGAAGGCGGGGGCGGCTTTGCCAACCGCCTCGCGGCCTTCGAGGCGCCCGAGCTCTTCCTCCTGCCGGTTCAGCTGAGCCTCACCGGGGCCGAGAGTGCGGCGGTCCCCCTGGCCGAGGTGCTGGAGCATCTCGCCGCCGTGGGCGGAGCCGGCATCGACCTGATCGTCATCGACACCATGGCGCGGGTGATGGGCGGCGGCGACGAGAACGCCGCGCCGGACATTGCCGAGCTGGTGCACAACCTCGACCTGATCCGTCGTGCCTCGGGCGCGCATGTCCTGCTGGTCCATCACAGCGGCAAGGATGTCGCGCGCGGCGCGCGGGGACACAGCGCCCTGCGTGCGGCGATCGACACCGAGATCGAGCTCTCGCGGGACGAGGCCGGGCAGATCACCGCCGAGGTGACCAAGCAGCGCGACGGGCCCACCGGCCTGCGCTTCAGCTATCATCTCCGGCAGGTCGAGCTGGGGCGTGACCAGGACGGCGATGTCGTCACAACCTGCCGGGTCGACCCGGTGGCTTCCGCACAGGCGGGCCACGCGGGCGTGAGCGAAGTGGCGCGAAAGGCCCTGTCGCTCCTCGACCGGCTGATCGGGGATGACGGCGCGGCTGCCCTCGGGCCCTGGCGCGACGCCTGCATGGAGGAAGGCGTGCTGTCCGCCTCCTCCACGCGCGACACCCGCAAGCGCGCGTTCAACCGGTGCCGCGAAGAACTGGAGCGCAGGCAGGCGATCCGCGTGCGCGACACCACGGTCTGGCGGCTGTGAGGAGCGGGACAGGGGCAAGTGCCACGCCATGTCCCGGACTGTCCCGACCGGCGGGGCAGGGGGGCGTGTCCCGGTATGTCCCGCTTATCCCGGCCATATGTAAACGGTTGGAACGGCAGGGAAAGCGCAATGAAGTCACCTTGTCCCGGCACGGGACGTCCGGTGCATGCTGGCCCGGCCGGCAGGAGGGAAAAGGGTTCCCCCTTAAGGGGGGGACCCTTTCCCGCCCGGGGCACACCCGGGACCGGCTGGCCGATCTCGCCGGGTCCTTCCCGGGAGGTTTGGCATCGGGGGTTATTCGCGCCCCGGTGCTCTGCAGTATCCGGGCCCGCACCGGGGTTGAAGATGAGGTTGTTGTTGTTGTTTCGGCGAAGCCGTTCAGGCCATCGGAGCGGGGCAGGGTGGTGCCAGCGTTGAAGCGACATGCCCCGATTGGCCGCGGGAGACCTCCGCGCACCCCGGGGGCCTCGGGATTTCAGGGCCCGCGGTCCGCTGCCGCCGTACACAGCTGAGGTTTCGCCACCGGGAAATTGGGGGAAAAAGCCCGACTTCAGCGCCCGGGAATCCACCGTCGCTGTGCCGCGTGAGCAGCCTTCTCAGATCCGCCTCCGGTCGATGACTTTGTGCGATGCTGCTCCTCGCCAAACAGGGAAACGTGACCGAACGTCCTGCTTGAAACGGTCCGGGTCTCGGGGGTGAAGCAGCTCGCCTCCCGCGTCCAGCGGACAGATGCCGGACGGCGTATCCGCGTAGCCTTGGCCTTTTCCTCACAATCGAGGTAAATGGTCAGGTCTTTCTATTTCTGGAGTGCAGTATGGAAACGCGCCTTGGCTTCAAGCCCGTGCGGACGAAACGGGCCTTCGAGGAGGTATGCGAGCAAATCAGGGCAGAGATTCGCTCCGGGCGCCTGTCCGCCGGGGACAAGCTTCCGGCGGAGCGCGAGCTTGCCGAACAGCTCCGCGTGAGCCGGGCCACGATCCGCGAAGCCTTTCGCACGCTGGAGATCGGTGGGGTATTGACGCTGCAGAAGGGCGTGAAAGGCGGTGCGGTGGTGATGCGCGGCGACACGCGCCCCATCACCCAGACGATCACCGACCTGCTCGCGCTCGGCGGCCTGTCGCTCGACGACTACACCGAGGCGCGCACCTGCCTGCAGCGGGAGGTCATCCAACTCGCCTGTGCACGCGGAACGGAGGAGGATTTCGCCGCCCTCGAGGCCAATATCGAACAGACCCGGCAGATGACCAACCCCGAGCAGATCGAGGACCGCACAGCGTTGACGGTGGAGTTCTACCTGCTGCTTTCCCGGGCCACGAGGAACAAGGCCATGGAAATCCTGATGGCCGCGGTGACGGAACCTCTGGCCTTCTACATCAAGAAGATCGGTGTGGACCGGAGCTGGGACGTGGCCGCCTCCCGCACCCTGGTCGTACGGCACCTGCGTGAGCGCAATGCGGTGGCGGCCATCGACGAGATGGTGGCGCACATGGACCGGCTGCATGCCTACATGCTGTCCCGAAAGGACATCACCACAGGGCCGTGAACAGAGACTCCCTTGCGCGATTGTAATGGTTAGGCCATTAATTGGCCTGTCTATCGCTTTGCTGGGGAGGAAGTGCAAATGCGCAATGACGGGCCAACGCAGGTCGTTGCCGCCCTGACGAAGGTTAACATGTTCATTTCTGGTGTCGCCATATTGGCGATGCTGCTGCACGTGGTTGCCGACATCGTCATGCGGGAAGTGTTTCACGCGCCGTTCTCGGGCACGCTGGAGATCGTCTCCTACTGGTATATGGTCGCGGCGGTGTTCCTCGCGATACCGGTGGCGCAGGCGCATGGCGGGCACATACAGGTGGAACTGTTCACCGCGGGCCTGTCGCCTCGGCGCCGCCGCATTCTCGATACCGGCGTGCTTCTGTTCTCCATCGCGCTGCTGGTGGTGTTCACCTGGGTGTCGGTGGAGGAGGCGCTGCGCCAGACCCGCAACATGGCCATGGTCGAGGCCGGCACCGGCATGATCCCGGTGTGGCCCACCCGCTGGCTCGTGCCTTTTTCCATGGGCACGATGACGCTGATCTGCAGCGTACAGGCCTTCGTCACCTTGCGCAGAGTCCTGGCGGGCGACACGGGCGAGGGTGGCGACGCGGGCGGTGCTCATGTCTGATGTCGCGATCGGCCTGACCGGCCTCGGCGGTATCCTGGTGCTGCTCGCGCTCCGGGTGCCCATCGCCATCGCGCTCACCAGCGTCTCGGTGGTGGGGATATGGGCTCTGCTGGGCGAGCGCCCGGCGCTGGGGTCGCTGCGCACCATTCCCTACCAGTTCACCGCGCACTGGTCGCTTACCGCCATCCCGATGTTCCTGCTGATGGGGGCGGTGGCGTTTCGCGCCGGCATCGTGAGCTCGCTCTACGCGGCGGCCCGGCTGTGGTTGTGCCGGCTGCCGGGCGGGCTCGCCATCGCCTCGAACTTCGCCTGCGCGGGCTTCGCCGCCGCCTCCGGCTCGTCGGTGGCCACCGCCTCGGCCATGGGGCGGATCGCGGTGCCGGAGATGTTGCGCTACCGCTACGACCCCGGCCTCGCCACCGGCGTGGTGGCTGCCGCCGGCACCCTGGGCTCGCTGATCCCGCCGTCGATCCTGATGATCCTCTACGGCACCTTCTCCGAGTCCTCCATCGGGCGGCTGATGATCGCCGGCATCCTGCCCGGCATCCTCACGGCCGGCATCTACGCGGTGATGATCTGGCTGCGTTGCCTCGCCAGCCCGGAGCTCGCGCCGCGGGTGGACATCCGCCCGAGCTGGCGCGAGCGCTTCGCGGTGCTGGCCGAGGTCTGGCCCATGCCGCTGCTGATCCTGGGGGTGATCGGCGGGCTCTACGGCGGGCTGGTCACCGCTACGGAGGCGGGGGCGCTCGGCGCCTTCTTCGCCCTCGCCATCGCCGCGCTCACCCGGCGGCTGAACTGGCGGGTGTTCGTCGACAGCCTGGTCGACACCATCCACGGCACGGCGGTGATCTTCTTCGTGTCCATCGGGGCGGTGCTGCTGTCGCGGTTCATCGCGCTGTCCGGTCTGCCGAACTTCGTCGTCGACTATTTCGGCGCCGCCGGGCTGGAAGGCTATTACGTGGTGCTGTTCTGCGGGCTGATATTCCTGTTCCTGGGCATGTTCCTGGACCCGATCGGGCTGATGCTGATCGCGCTGCCGGTGCTGTTGCCGATGATCCAGCACAGCGGTTTCGACCTGATCTGGTTCGGCATCCTGACCATCAAGTTCGTCGAGATCGGCCTCATCACACCCCCGGTGGGCCTGTCCGTCTACACCATCAAGACAGTGCTGGGAGACCAGGTGCAGCTCACGTCCATCTTTCGCGGCATCACCTGGTTCCTGATCTGCGAGCTGCTTGTCGTGGTGCTGCTGGTGATTTTCCCGCAGATCGCGCTCTACCTGCCCGGCCTCATGCATTGAGGCGGGCGCCGCAAGAACAAGACCGAAACTGAGGAGGAACCCATGAAGAAAGCCATTCTCAAAGGCACATGCCTGCTCGGGGCGCTGGCCTGCGCCCTGCCTGCTTTCGCCGACAGCTACAATTACGCCACCTTCGTGCCGCCCCAGGCCGCGAACAACACGATAGCCCTGCAACCCGCCTTCGATCGCATCGCCGAGGAGACCGATGGCGAGGTGGAGATCAACCTGCTGGCCGGCGGCCAGCTCCTGGGCGGCGCCGACATGCTGGCCGGCGTGCGCGACGGCATCGCGGACCTGGGCTTCGTGATCCCGGTCTACGCGCCCTCCGAGCTGCCCAACTCGGTGGTGATCTCCGACATGATGCCCTACGGGGCCGACCCGGTGGCAGTGGCCGGCGCGGCGCTGGAAACCCAGTTGCTGGACTGCCCCCAGTGCCAGAAGGACTTCACCGACAATAACCTGGTGTTTCTCGGGGGCCACGTGCCCACACCCTACCGGCTGCTGTGCCGCAACGACGTAACCAGCATGGCCGACCTCCGCGGGCTCAGGATGCGCGGCGGCTCGGGCGCGATGGCGCGGACCGCCGAGGCGCTCGGCGGCACTCCGGTGAACATGAGCGCGGGTGACATGTACGAGGCGCTCGAGCGCGGGCAGCTCGACTGCGTCGTCGGGCCCATTGCCTGGCTGCGCCAGTACTCGCTGGGCGAGGTGATCGGCTCGGTTCTGGGCGAGCCGCTGGGCGTGCTGGGCGGGCTGGGCCTGGTTACCTGGAACGTCGATTCCTGGGAGGGGCTGTCGGAGGAGGACCGCCAGGTGGTGCTGAAGGAGATGCCGGGCATCGTCGCCCGCGCCACGATTCTGGGCTACATGGCCGACGACAACGAGGTGCGCGCGCAGTACGAGGACAAGGTGAAGTTCAACGACTCCGTGCCCGAGATCCGCGAGGCGCTGGACACGATCAATGCCGAGGCGCTGCCCGGCATCGTGGAGGCCGCCGCCGCCCGCAACGCGACCGACCCGGAGGCAATCGCAAAGGCGTACCTGGAGAACCTCAAGCGCTGGCAGGTGATTTCGCAGGAACAGGTGAAGGGCGATCCGGAGGCACTGGCCCGCGTGCTCTGGGAGGAGATCTACAGCAAGGTCGATCTCTGACACCGTGCGGCACGGACGCGTGACATGACGGGCGGCCGATTTCTCGCGGCCGCCCGTTTCCGTCGGAGGGCCAGCCGCCCGCTCAGGGCAGGAGGGTGCCCCAGGCCAGCAGGATCAGCACCAGCAGCGCAACATAGGTGAAGGTGAATCGGCCATTCCATCGTAACCCCACGGTGGCGGCGCTCTGCCCGGTGGCCGCGGCGGCGATGGCCACGGTGGCGGTTACGGGGGAGAGCATCATCGCGCCGGTCCAGCCGGTGAGGGTGGCGACCATGAGCATCGGCTGGGGCATGTCGATGCCGGCGCCGACGATGGCTCCGGCCAGCGCCGTGCCGCTGATCATCGGCGAGAGGCCGGCGAGCGAGGCCAGCACCATGCCGGCCACCACCAGGGCGCTGAGCGGGCCGGGCCCGAGGCCGAGCCAGCTCACCACCCCCCGCACCGCGTCTGCCGGCAGCGCGGCGGCCACGATCAGGCCCAGGAAGCCGGTGGCGCCGATGAGGCAGATTTCGTTGACCGACTCGGGCAGCGCCCGGAAGGCCGCGGCTGACACCGAGGCGAGGTTTCGCCGCCCGGGGCCGGGCTCGGTGATCAGCACCCAAACGAGGGCGGCGGGCGGTATCACCAGCAGCACCGCGGCGCGGATGGGCACGCCCAGCAACCGCTCGCACAGCGCAGCGCTGCCGGTGATGGCCAGCAGCAGCAGCACCAGCGACAGGAGCGCCCCCGCGGCGCCCGGCGGCGGTGCCTGCCGCGGCTGGCTGCGCGGCCGTGGCCCGGCCCGGTCGAACAGCCAGCCCAGCCCGACGAAACCGGCCACCATCGCCAGGCCGAAAGGCGCGAAGTCCAGCCAGTCCAGTTCCGGCATCACCGGGATCAGCAGGTTCATGGCCACCCCCAGCGGCGACCACATCAGCGTAGCGCCGAAGCCGCACATCACCGCGGCGGTGATCCGCCGGCTGCGGATCCGGGCCGCCGGCCCATCGCCCCCGGCGCGCTGCTCCAGCGCGGTCCGCAGCAGGAGCTGGAAGCCGCCCACGTTGAGCAGGATGCCGAACAGGTGAGCCCCTGCCGCCAGCAGCGCGAAGCGGCGGCCCGGCGGCTGGTCGGTCACGCAGCGTGCCGCCACGCCGAGGCGTGCGGAGCGCCGGGCGGCGACGCGCAGCAGGGTCATCACCGCCAGCAGGGCCGGCAGGTAGAGCGCCCGGCTGGCGGCGAGCGCTAGCTCTTCCCGGGTGCCGCCCGTGGCGGCAAAGCCGGTCGCCAGAACCGCCGCCAGCCCCAGCATGCTGCGGGCGTTCGTGCGCAGTATCCGCCAGCGCAGCAGCACGTGCAGCAGCACAAGCCCCAGCGCGGCCAGCGCCGCGGCATGCGCGCCGGTGAGCAGGTCGATCACGGTCAGCGCCGTGCCGCCCAGCAGCGCCAGCGCCGAGGCGCGAGATGGGAGGTCGCCCTCCGGGGGCGGGGTGTCTATGATGCCGTCACGGGGCATGCCATGCCCTCCGAAAATCTATTGGTGATACCAAAACCCATTCGGCGGATCATGTCCATGACGCGTGTGCTTGGCGTGCGGCCGGACCGGGTGGAACGGAAAAGGTCATGACACAGAGATCCCCCGGCCGGCCGGCCGTGGCCTTCACCCCGGTGCGCGGCGGGCGCACCTTCGAGATCGTGGTGCAGCAGATCCGCGACAAGCTGGCGAGCGGCGAGCTGGGCCCGGGTGACAAGCTGCCGGCCGAGCGTGACCTCGCCCAGCACCTGAACGTGAGCCGCAACGTGGTGCGCGAGGCGTTGCGCATCCTGGAAAACGCCGGATTGCTGAGCACCCGCAAGGGCGCGCATGGCGGCGCCTTCATCGAGCAGGGTAGCCCGGCGCTGATCAGCCAGGCCTTCAACGACCTGCTGACGCTGAACGCCATCAGCCTGGATGATCTGCTCAAAGCGCGCGAACTGATGCTGGGCATGATGCTGGATGTGGTGCGCGATCTGCCGGCGGCGCCGGATCTCGGCGCGCTGCGCAACAACCTGGCCGAGACGGAGGCTGCCGTGACCTCCGGCGATTCGCCGCGGCGGGTGCAGCTGGCGCGGGAGTTCTACCACGATGTCGCCTCGCTCACCGGCAACAGCGCGCTGGTGTTCACCGTCGATGCGCAGACCGGGCTGGTGCAGACTTTCCTGCGCTACCGGGTGCAGGACATGGATGCGCAGCAGCTTCTCCAGTCGCGCCGGGCGTTTCTCGACCACTTGGCCGCCGGGCGCTTCGAAGAGGCGAAGGCCGAGCTCGGAGCGCATCTCCGCCGGGTGCACAAGCACCTCTGGCGGCGCTGATCGCGACAGTTGACTCTTAATGGTAGGTCCAATAAACCATTTCCATAATCATGGAAATGGGAGGACCCCGACATGCTCGATGCAGCGACTGTCGACGAAGATCTCGTGATGTTCCGGGACATGGTGCGGCGCATGGTCGAGAAGGAGGTCGCGCCCATCGCGGCCCGGATCGACCGCGACGATGACATGCCCCATTCCCTGGTGCCGGTTTTCGGCGACATGGGCCTCATCCAGATCATGGTGCCGGAGGCCTATGGCGGGCCGGGCGGCACCACGACCATGGCCTGCATCGCCAAGGAGGAGGTCTCGCGCGCCTCCTTTGCGGTGTCGCATCTCGTGGGGGCCACCTCGATCGCGATGGCGCTGCCGCTGGTGCATTACGGCACCGAGGAGCAGCGCGCCCGCTACCTGCCCGAGATCGCCGAGGGCCGCACGCTGACCTGCATCGGGCTCACCGAGCCGCACACCGGCTCCGATGTCTCCGACATCCGCACCTCCGCGCGGCGCGAGGGCGACGATTACGTGATCAACGGCCAGAAGGTGTTCATCACCAAGGCCGACCAGGCGAAGTACATCCTGCTCTTCGCCCGCACCTCGGAGGGCCGGGGCCATGACGGCATCTCCTCCTTCATCGTGCCGATGGACAGCCCCGGCCTGAAGATCGGCGGCAGCCCGAAGAAGATGGGCCTGCGCGGCATCCGCAACTGCGACCTGTTCTTCGAGGACGTGCGCGTGCCGGCCGGGAACATGGTGGGCGCCGAGGGGCAGGGGTTCCGCAATGCCATGGGGGTTCTGAACATGAACCGCCCCACCGTGGCCGCCGCTTCCGTGGGGCTCGCGCAGGGCGCGCTCGACGCCTCGCTCGCCTATGCGAAGGAGCGCACCCAGTTCGGCAAGCCGATCGGCCAGTTCCAGCTCGTTCAGGCGATGCTCGCCGACATGGCGATCCAGATCGAGGCCGCCCGCGCCCTGCTTTACAACGTGACCGCCCTCATCGACAGCCGGCCCGACGATCCGCGGGTGCCGGCCATGGCCTCGATGGTCAAGACCTTCGCCTCCGACATGGCGATGAAGGTGACCACGGACGCGGTGCAGGTGTTCGGCGGCGCGGGCTACCTGCAGGACCACCCGGTGGAGCGGATGATGCGCGACGCGAAAGTGTGCCAGATCTACGAGGGCACCAACCAGATCCAGCGCCTGATCATCGCCCGGGCCCTGCTGAAGCAATGACCGGGGCGGGGGAAGCGCCGGTCCGTGTCGTCGATTTCAGCCAGGTGATGGCGGGGCCGTTCTGCACCCGCCTGCTGGCCGACACGGGCGCGGAGGTGATCAAGGTGGAGGCACCGGAGGGCGACGCGATGCGCGGCCGCCCGCCGCTGCGCGACGGTTGCTCCACCTATTTCGGCACCCTCAACGCCGGCAAGCGCAGCGTGGTGCTGGACCTCAAGACCGAGGCCGGCCGGCGCGATGCCTTCGCGCTGGCCGCCCGGGCCGACGTGGTGGTGGAGAATTTCCGCCCCGGGGTGATGGCCCGGCTCGGGCTCGGCTGGGAGGCGCTCTCTGCGGCGAACGACCGGCTGATCTACTGCGCCATCTCCGGCTTCGGCCAGGAGGGGGAGGCGGCCGGGCGCCCGGCCTATGCCCCGATGATCCACGCAGCCTCCGGGCTGGACCTGGCGCTGATGGCCTTCCAGCCCGGGGCAGACAGGCCGGCGCCCACCGGCATGTTCTATGCCGACGTGCTGGCAGGGGTCTATGCCTGGGGCGCGATCCAGACAGCGCTGCTGGAGCGCGAGCGGCAGGGGCGGGGGCAGCTCGTGGACGTGGCGCTGGTCGACAGCTTGGTCTCGATGATGGTCTACGAATGTCAGGAGGCGCAGTTCCCCCAGGCCCGCAAGCGGCATGTCTACACGCCGCTCAGGGCGGCCGACGGCTTCGTGATGGTGGTGCCGCTCTCGGCGAAGAACTTCGCCGCGATGGTGACGCTGCTCGGCACCCCCGACTGGGGCGCGGACCCGCGCTTCCGCACGCCCGCCGGGCGGGAGGCGAACTGGGCCGAGATCATGGCCCGGATGGAGGAGTGGACCGCGCTGCGCAGCGCGGAGGAGTGCGAGCGGCTGTTCCTGGAGGCGGGCGTGCCCTGCTCGCGCTACCGCACCGTGGCCGAGGCGCTGGCAGACCCGGCGGCGCGGGCGCGCGGGATCATGGGGCAGGTGGAGGATGCCGCCGGCAGCTTCGAGGCCCCGAACCCGCCGTTTCGCATGTCGCTCACCGCGGCGCATGTCCGCCGGCGGATCCCGGAGCTGGGCGAGGCCACGGCGGAGATGCTCGGACCCCTGCGCCCGGCCGCGGAATGAGCGGGGGAAGCATGGCGCGCGCGCCGGCCCCGGGTGCGGAGGCCGGCCGGGCGGTCGCTCGCCCTGCCGGGCCGCTGCGCAGGCTGGCCGGCCGGCTGACATCGGAGCTCCGCTTCTGGGACAATGTGCTGCACGATGCGCTGCGCTTCCGCCGCCATGCCTGGATGCACGGGGTCGCCTCCGGCCCGAGCCGCACGGCACGCATGCTGGCGGACGCGCATTTCCTGGAATACGGCATGGCGCTGAGCCGGGCCCGGCCGGGCTTCGGCATCGCCCGGGCGGCGCGGCTGGCGCAGGACCTGCGCACGGGCGACGCGCCGGCGGAGGTGGCCGGCATCGGCCTGCGCACGCTGCAGGCCTGGGCCGGGTTCAACGCCGCGACGGCGCTGCCGGGCGAGGTGTCGGCGGCGCTGGAGGCCGGCTCACCCGACCCGGGCGCGGAGGGCGGCGTGGAGGAGACCACGGGGCAGGCGATCCGGCAGGGGTCCGCCATCGATTACCTGCGTTTCGCGCGGTCACGCCGCTCGGTGCGCAGCTTTGCGCCGGGAGAGGTGCCGGAGGCGGTGATCCGCCGCGCGGTCGCCGCGGCGCAGCACGCGCCGTCGAGCTGCAACCGCCAGACCTGCCGCGCGCTGGTCTGGACCGATCCCGGGATGGTGAGCCGGGTGCGGCGCCACCAGTCCGGAAACCGCACCTTCGGCCACGAGCTGGCCGGCATCGCGGTGGTGGCCAGCGACCTGCGACACTGGGAGCATTCCGGCGAGCACGCGCAGGCCCGGGTGGATGGCGGGCTCTTCGCCATGTCGCTGCTGCACGGGCTGCATGCCGAGGGCCTGGGCACCTGCATGCTGAACTGGTCGGTGGACCGGCGCACCGACGCTGCCCTGCGCGCCGAGATCGGGCTGGGAGACCAGCATCTCGTCATCGTGCTTATCGGCTTCGGCTGGCTTCCGGAGCGGCTGAAACTCTGCCGCTCGGCGCGCCTGCCGGTGGACGAGGCCCTGAGCCTGAACCCGCCGCTGGCAGGCACCCGCCCGCCTCCGGGCCGTGATCGTGCCTGACCCGGCAGGACAGGGGGAGCTTGCCTGGTCTTGAAGGAGGCTCCCCCGGGTGCGCTCTGCCGCAGCCCCGGCGAGCCTGCGATCGAACGGGCTTCCCGCAGTGCACTCCGGGCCTGGTCTGCCGATGTGATGCACTCTGTGCCACAGCCCGCGCATGGCCCGCGCGCTCAGAGGTCGAGCACCAGCCGATCGCTGCGTGAGCCTGAGCAGCACACCATCATGGTGTCGTTGCGGGCACGCTCCTCCTCGGTGAGGATGGCGTCGCGGTGGTCCGGCCGACCCTCGATGACCCGGGTCTCGCAGGTGCCGCAGGCGCCCTCCATGCAGGAGAAGGACACCGGCACCTTGTTGGCGATCAGCACGTCGAGGATGGTCTGGCCCGGCTCCACCTGCAGGGTCTTGCCGGAGCGCTGCAGCACCAGCTCGAACCCGCCGTCGCGTGCTGCCTCCTCGGCGGCGGAGAAGCGCTCCACATGCACCCGGTCGCGGGGCAGCCCGGCGGTGGCGTCCTCGAACGCGACCAGCATCGGCTCGGGGCCGCAACAGTAGACATGCGCCCCCGGATGCGCCGCGAGGATGGCCGGGATGTTGATGAGCGCGCCGCCCTGCTCGTCGTCGAAATGCCAGGTGACGGTGGCATTACCGCCGGCGGCTGCGGCAAGATCGGTGATCTCGGCCCGGAAGGCGGCCGCACCGCGCCGACGGGCGGCGTAATGCAGCTCCCAGGGCCGACCGTTCCGGGTGAGATGGCGCAGCATCGCAAGGATCGGGGTGATGCCGATGCCGCCGGCCACGAAGACCGAGGCTTCGGCCCCCCCGGCGAGGGGGAAGTTGTTGCGCGGCCGCGACAACGCGATCCGGTCTCCCACCCGCAGGATGTCGTGCACATGGGCCGACCCGCCCTTGCTGTCGGGCGCGCGGTGCACGGCGACGGTGCAGCGCGCGCCGCCGGTGATCTCACGCGTGAGGCTGTAGCTGCGGCGCAGGCCGTCGTTCAGGACAACGTCGACGTGCGCGCCGGGAGCGGCCTGTGGCAGGTCGGAGCCGTCGAGGGTCTCGAACTCCACCGAGACGACGGTGTCCGCCTCATGGCGCATCTGCTTCACGCGCACGGGAATTTCGGTGTCGGTCATTGCAGCAGCCCCTCCGCGCGGAAGCGGGCAATATCCGCCTCTGCGAAGCCCAGGATTTCGGTCATCACCTGCCCGGTGTGCTCGCCCAGCCGGGGAGAGGCCGTGCGCAGCCGGCTCGGTGTTTTCTCGAAGCGGTAGGCCGGGCCGTTGTAGCTCAGCGTGCCCATCTCCTCGTGATGCAGTGGCCAGAAATGTTCGCGTGCGGCCAGAACGTCGTCCTCCAGCAGGTCGGAGGCCTTGTTGGCCACGCCGGCCGGCACTCCGGCCGCGCGGCAGGCGGTCATCAGGGCGAAGGGCTCGCGCGGGGCGGTCAGCCCGGCCAGGGCGGCGTCGAGCGCGTCTTCGCCGGCGGCGCGGGCGGCAGCGAGCAGCTCTTCCGCCTCCAGCACGGCGCACAGCCCGTCCCATTCGGCCTCCGATCCCGCTTCAAGCGCGATCCAGCGCTCCTCACCCGCGCAAGGATAGACGCCGTGAACGATGGTGCCGGGCTTTCGGTTGCCGCTGCGCGTCGCTTCCTCACCGGTCGCCTGAAACAGCAGCAGTTCGGGGGCGAGCAATTGCGTGGTGGCTTCGATCTGGCTGAGCTCCACGTGCTGACCCTCGCCGGTGCGTTCGCGGTGGATCAGCGCCGCGACCAGCGCGGCGAGCGCGTAGCGCGGCGAGACGCTGTCCGAATAGGCGCCCTTGGGCATGGCGGGCGGGCGGTCGGGCCAGCCGGTCATGGCGTGCAGCCCGGCCAGGGCCTGGCCCTGCGCGCCGTAGCCGGGGTGGCGGGCCCAGGGGCCGTCCGCGCCGTAGAGCGAGGAGGAGAGCATCACGATGCCCGGGTTGATGGCGCGCAGGCTGTCATAGTCCAGCCCCCATTTAGCCATCACGCCGGGGCGGAAGCTCTCGGCCACCACATCCGCCCATTCGATGAGCGGCCGGATGATCTCCAGCGCGCCGGGGTGGCTCATGTCCACCGCCATGCCGAGCTTGGAGGAGTGGAAGTCGGCGAAGAAGCCGGAGCGGTTGATACCGGGCTTGTCGTCGATGAACGGGCCGCCGAGGCGGATGGAATCCGGGTGGCGGAAGCTTTCCACCTTCACCACGGTGGCGCCGTTGTCGGCGAGCTGCTTGGTGACGATCGGGCCGGCGGCCGCCCAGGTGAAATCGGCCACCTTCAGGCCGTCGAAAAGGCCGGCAGGCGCGGCCCGCGACGTATCGGGGCTCATGCGGTGTTCCTTTCGGTAAGTCGTTCGAGGAGGGCGGCGCTGTCGGCTCCGGGGCGGGGCGCGGGCGCGGGCCGGCGCAGCGGCGTGGCCGAGAGATGCGCCCAGCGGCCGGGCAGCTCCACCTCCAGCCCGCGCCCGGGGTCGTGCAGCGGCACGAACAGGCCGCGGGCGCGGAACTGCGGGTTCGTGAACACCCCGCTCACCGAGGAGATCGGCGCGAGCAGGATGCGCTCGCGCACCGCGCGCTCCATCAGCGCCTCCGTGCTCTTCGTTGCGATGAAGCGCATGATGACGGCGGTGACCGTGTCGTAATCCGCCTGCGGGATGAAGAACTGGCCGTCGCCGTTCCAGTCGTGCCGGGTGAGGATGTCGTCGGTGATGCCGTCCTCGGCCATCCAGGCGAGCAGGGCCTCGTAGGACTTGAGCCGCGCGGCCCCGCCCCCTCCGCCCACCGGGCCGAAGAAGATGTAGCCGTCGCGCGTCTCCCAGACCAGCCGGGTGAAGAAGCGGTTTGCCCGCTCCTTGCGGATGGCGCCGCCGCGCATCTCGTTGAGGCCGAGGATCTGCCAGGCCATGGTGGAGTTGAGCAGCGTCCAGATGATGCACTCCTGCACCGAGACATCCACGCGCTGGCCCTCGCCGCCGCGCATCCGGTGCCAGAGCGCCATCAGCGCGGCCGAGGCCGCCTCCGCCCCGCCCTGGATCAACCCCACGGGCAGGCTGATGCGGACCGGGGCGCGATCCACGTCGCCGTTGAGGTAGAGATGCCCGCCAAGCGCCTGCAGCGTGGTGTCGGTGGCGGCATAGCGCTCGAAGGGGCCGCCGCGCCCGAAGGGCAGGATCTCGGTCCAGACGAGGCCCGGGTTCGCGGCGCGTGCCAGGCCGGCGAGCGCGTCCATCGTGTCGAGGTCGAGCCGCTCCCAGTCGCAGACCACGATATCGGCGGTGGCGCTCAGCCGGGCGAAGCCGTCGCGGCCCTCCGGGCGCGCGAGGTCGAGCGTGACGCTGCGCTTGCCGTGGTTGAAGGCGAGCCAGGCGGCGCTCTCCTCCCCGTCATGCGTGGGCACGCGCGGAAGGGCGCGGCGGAAGGGCTCGCCGCCCTCCGGCTCGATCTTGACCACCTCGGCGCCGAGGTCGGCCAGCACCCGCCCGGCCACCGCCCCGGCGAGGGCGGAGATCTCCAGCACGCGGATGCCCTCCAGGGCCCTGGGCTGCGCGCTCACAGCTCGTACCCGAAGCCTTCGCCCAGCCGTGCGGTCATCGGCAGCTTGCCGGCATCCGCCCAGGCCTCCTCCCTGGGGAGCTTCATCGAGATGGCGCGGACCATGTAGAGGTCGGGGTCGGCGAAGCGCTCGGGCTTCACGCCGCTCTCCTCGTAGGCATGCGCCACTTCCAGCAGCACGCGCCGGGTCATGGCGATGCCGGTGTCGGAGGTGCACAGGTGCTCGCGCGAGCGGTCGTAGACCCGCATCACCCCGGACTGGCAGGCCGCGTCCTGAACCCAGAGCCCGGGCAGGCCGGAAAACCAGGTGGTCTGCTGCAGGTCATGGTCGAAGTGGTAGCCGGTGTCCCGGCGGTAGCGGGTGATGTAGCGGCCGTAGGGCACCAGGGCGCCCTTGTCCTCGTAGGCGTTCACGCTGGCGTGCCCGGTCTCGCGGCCCCTGTGGCCGTTCAGGAAGATCTCGCGGCTCTTCTCGTACATCGGCTCCGAGGGGTGGTACGAGAACATGATGCACAGGGTGTTCTCGTCGTCGATCGGCACCCAGGCATGGCCCGAGAGCTCCGGGTAGTTCGACTGCGGCGGCACCATCGAGTAGAAGGGCATCACATACTGGTTCACCCGCCAGTACAGCGTGTCGTCGTCCAGCACCCGGCGCGAGGCGATGGACATGCCGAAATCCTGGCGCATGCATTCGAAGGTCGGGCGCAGGTCGCGCTTGGCCACCCACTGGTCGATCGAGCCGCCGGAATCGATGCGCCCGTGCAGGATCGGGGCATGGGCGCTGTCGATCTCGCCCTCCAGCGCCTGCAGCCAGTTGCATTCCTGCACCCGGAAGGTGAGCACCACGTTCTCCTCGGGCACGAGGTTCCATTCCAGGTTCGGCAGCGGCGGGCGGCTGTCCTCCGGTGCGTCGCCCATGTAGGTCCAGACCACGCCGTTGCGTTCCTGGCAGGGGTAGGACTTGATCTTGACCCGGTCCTTCAGGCGCGAGCGCACCGGCTCGGCCGGCATGTCGGCCACGTTGCCGTCCACGTCGAATTTCCAGCCGTGGTAGACGCAGCGCAGCCCGCAATCCTCGTTGCGCCCGAAGGCGAGCGGGGCGCCGCGGTGCGGGCAGATGTGGTCGACCAGCCCGACCCGCCCCGCGCTGTCGCGAAAGGCGATGAGGGTCTCGCCCAGCAGGCGCACGGTCTGGGGCTGGCCATCCTTCTCCAGGTCCACCGAGGCCATGAACGGGATCCAGTACAGGCGCATCAGGCCGCCCATCGTGGTGCCGGGGCCGACCCGCACCAGCGTCTCGTTGTCCTTCTGAGGCAACATCGCATGTCTCCTTCGCAAAACTCTGCCATCGGGCCCCCGGGGCCCGGAACTTTCCCGGCGGGCCCCCAGGGGCCCGGAGTGTTCACTGCTCTCCCGCGAGCTCCTCCGCCGGGCGGTCGAGCTGGCCCTCGACCAGCGCGCCCAGGCCGAGATGGCGCGCCCACCAGCCCTGGTCGGTGGTGGCCAGCGGCGGGCGGGGCACCGGCGGCGGGTCGCCGGCGCGCAGCCGGCGCATCACCTCGCCGATGCGCAGCCGCTCGAGCTCGAGCAGGGCCTGCTCCACGTCCTCGTGCTCGGCCGCGAACGCGCCCAGCTCGGGGTAGCGCAGCCGGCGGGTCCAGCGGCCGTCGCGCTCCACGGGCCGGGCCTGCAGGATGTAGGGGATGGACAGGTAGTCTCTGACGTTCATCGCGGTCTCCGTTCTCATCCGGTGCTGCGGGCGGTGCGACGGGCGGTGCCGCGAGGCGCGTCCGGCTCCAGCAGCACGAAGGAGGAATCGTCGTAGGGCCCGACCTGGACCAGCGCCGGGCCGGGCCGGACCTGGCGCGGGCCGGCCCGGCCGGTGGCCTGCAGGTAGGCTTCGCGCAGGTGGCCCATGCCGTGCAGCCGCCCCTCCCCCAGCGCGCCGCCGAAGGTGTTGAGCGGCAGCCGGCCGTCCGGCTCGGCGCAGCCGTCGCGGATGAAGGCCGGCGCGCCGCCCGGGGGGGTGATGCCGAAGCCGTCCAGCCACTCCCAGACCATCGAGGAAAACCCGTCGTAGAGCTGGGCCGAGGCGAGGTCGGCCGGGCTGCGGCCGCTCATCTGCCACAGTGCTTCCGGGCGGCCGAAACCGCTCCAGCCGGTGAGCCAGGCCGGGCTGGCCCCGGCCGGTAGGTCCGCCGCGCGGCACATCACGAAGGCCTGCGCGCCGCAAACCGGCATGTCGCAGTCGAACAGCCCGTGCGGCTCGGCCACCGGGCGGGCCTGCAGGTAGCTCTCGCGGTCCAGCGGGCGGTCGCGCCAGATGGCGTCGGGGTTGCGCGCGGCGTTGCGACGGGCGAGGTCGACCACGGCGAAGAGCTCCTCGCGCCCCGCGCCGTGCCGGGCCATGTAGGCCCAGGCCCGGGCGGCGAAGCGCGCGCCGGCGATGGTGTAGGCATAAGGTTTGGTCATCTGGTCGGCGCCGAAGGCCTGCGCGGCGCCGTTGCCGGTCGCGTAGTCGAGCCCCGGCGCCACGTACATCGCCCGCAGGCCCAGCACGTGGCGGCAGGTGCCCGCGGCGAGCGCATGCGCCGCGGCGGCCACCATGTCGGTGGGGTAGCGGCGGTAGAGATCGGCCCCCCAGGCCAGGCGCAGCCCCATCATCCCCGCCACCGATTTCAGCGAGATCTCGTCGCCGCATTCTGCGTGGGGGGAGCCGGCGTTGGTGGCGAAGGGCGCGCCGACGTAGCCGTCGATCTCCGCGCGGTCCAGTCGCGCGTCCTGCAGCGCGGCGAGGGCCGCGTCGAGCGCGAAGGCGGCGATGCCGCGCCGGCTGCGGCGGGTGATCCCGGAGCATCCGAAACCGGCGATGACGATGCCGCCGCTCATGCCCCGGCCCCCGCCACCACGGCATAGGCCTGGCCGTTCGCCTCCGTCGCGAAGCCCAGGCGCAGCGCAGCACCCGGCGGGAGCCTCTCGCTGATGCCCTCGGGGTCGAGCGCCACGAGCATCACCGCGGGCTCCTCTGCCACCGCGCATTCCACCACCACCAGCGGCGGCGGATGCCCCGGCAGGGCCGGCAGGTGCAGCACCGTGCGCCCGCGCAGGCTCACCCGGCCCGAACAGGTCTGCGGCGCCCGCGCGGCCGACAGGCAGGCCGGGCAGCGCGGCGCCAGCGGCGGCGCCAGCCGCCCGCATTCCGCGCAGCGCATCAGCACCAGGCGTCCGGCGCGGGCGCCCTCCCAGAAGGGCTCGGTTTCGAGCGTGGTGACGGGGAGCGGGCGGTCCAAGGTCGAATCCATTGTTTGCGTCATCTGTCGAATGAATATAATGGACTGACCATTAGATCAATAGGGAGGCCGAGATGCCCGCACCACTGCAAGACGTGACCATCGTGGAGTTCCGTGGCCTGGGCCCGGCGCCCTTCGCGGCCATGTGCCTGTCGGACATGGGCGCGCGGGTGATCCAGATCGCGCGGGAGCAGCCCGGGCCGCCCTCACCCTGGCTGGACCGGGGGCGGGAGCGGCTGGCGCTGGATCTGAAGTCCGACGCGGGGCGGGCGCGCGCGCTGGAGCTGATCGGCACGGCGGACCTCTTGATCGAGGGGTTCCGCCCCGGGCGGATGGAGGCCCTGGGGCTCGGGCCCGAGGCGGCCTTCGCGGCAAACCCCCGGCTGGTCTACGGGCGGATGACCGGCTGGGGTCAAGAGGGCCCCATGGCGGGCCTGGCCGGGCACGACCTCAACTTCCTGGCCATGAGCGGCATGCTCTCGCTCATGGGCTACCGCGACCGGCCGCCGGCGCCGCCGCTCAACCTCGTGTCGGATTTCGGCGGCGGCGGCATGTACCTCGCCTTCGGGCTGCTCTGCGCGCTGCATGGCGCGCGGGCCACCGGCCGCGGTGCGGTGATCGACGCGGCGATGGTTCATGGCACCAACCACCTCGCCACCTTCGTGCACGGCCGCCTCGCGGCAGGCGGCTGGGCCCCGGAGCGCGAGGCCAACGCGCTGGACGGCGGCGCGCCCTTCTACCGGGTCTACGACTGTGCCGACGGGGGGTGGATGTCGGTGGCGGCGGTGGAGCCGCAGTTCTGGCGCGCCGCCCTGGCCGCGCTGGAGCTGAGCCCGGAGCTGCTCGCGCAACAGTGGCAGCGTGAGAGCTGGCCCGAACAGATCGGCCTCCTGGCGGAACGTTTCCGCTCCCGCAGCCGCGCGGCCTGGATCGACGCCTTCGAGGGGGTGGATGCTTGTGTCTGCCCCGTGCTCACTCCGGCGGAGGCGGCGGCCCACCCGCAGGTGGGGTGCTACTTCGAGCAAGTGGGGGAGGTTTCCCGCCCCCGGCCCGCGCCGATCATCGTCGCACGCGAGGGCTGAGGCGGGCCGCCGCCGCCGCCGGGGCGGGGCGTCAGCCGAGGGCTTTTTCGAGCTCCGGGACGGCGGTGAACAGGTCGGCCACCAGCCCGTAGTCGGCGATCTGGAAGATCGGGGCTTCCTCGTCCTTGTTGATCGCCACGATCACCTTGCTGTCCTTCATGCCGGCGAGGTGCTGGATGGCGCCGGAGATGCCCACGGCGATGTAGAGCTCGGGTGCGACGACCTTGCCGGTCTGGCCCACCTGCCAGTCGTTCGGGGCATAGCCCGAGTCGACCGCGGCGCGGGAGGCGCCCACGGCGGCGCCGAGCTTGTCGGCCACCTTCTCGATGATCGAGAAGTTCTCGGCCGAGCCGATGCCGCGCCCGCCGGAGACCACGATCTTCGCGGAGGTGAGCTCGGGCCGGTCGGAGGCCTGCACCTTGTCCTCGACCCATTCGGAGAGGGCCGGGTCCGCGGCGGCGGAGGCTGCCTCCACCGGGGCGGAGCCGCCGGCCGGGGCCGCGTCGAAGGCGGCGGTGCGAATCGTCATCACCTTGGTGGCGTCGGCGCTCTTCACCGTCTGGATGGCGTTGCCGGCATAGATCGGACGCTCGAAGGTCTCGGCATCGACCACGCCGGTCACGTCGGTGATCACCATCACGTCGAGCAGGGCGGCGATGCGCGGCGCCACGTTCTTGCCCGAGACGGTCGACGGCAGCACGATGTGCCCGAACCCGCCGGCGAGCGAGACCACGA
>NZ_QRGC01000037.1 GCF_003448965.1 Oceanicella sp. SM1341 | reverse complement strand
CCCGTGATGCAGCCGGCGGACCGGCCCGGCGGGTGGACCGCGGCGGGAGCCTCGTGGCGCGCATCGCGCCCGGACACCGCTCGGTCGCCAGCCGCGTCGCCAGCCGCGCGGACCGGGCGGCGCGCGCGACCGCGTATCGGATACCTCCCGCACGCCCCGACGCACCCACCGGCGCGCCCGGGGGTGGCGGCGGGCGTGGCGCGCGGCACCCGGCCACTCATTCCGCCACTCATTCCGCCACTCATTCCGCCACTCATTCTGCCACTCATTCTGCCGCGCGCGGGCGGTCGCGCGGGGCCGTGGCATCGGGGTCGGCCCGGGAATCCGCCGCGCCGGGGGCCGGCGGGGCGGAGTCCGCTGCCGCGTCTGGGTCGGGCGCGCGGGTGGTGGGCACCGCCGCCTGCGGGGCGGGCGGGGGCGGCGCGTGGCTGAGCGCCTCGGCGCCCTGCAGCTGCGCGGTCTCGATGCGGCGCAGGGCGCGCATGGCGGCCTCGAGGTCGGAGAGGGTCATGGTCTGCTCGAGGGTGAGCTCGCGCCGGTTGCCGCGGATCGCGCCCTGCGTGACCGCGAGGATCAGCACCAGCACGCCCGGCAGCAGGTCGATGGCGATGGCGCCGGCCCAGGAGGGCACGAAATCGCCGGCGTAGCGGATCACCGCGTCGGCGGTGGAGATGGCGGTGTAGGTGGTCTCCTCCGGCGGCGGCAGGTCGAGCACCTGCTGCGCGGCCTCGCCCAGCGAGGCCGCGCGCCGGTCGATCGCCTCGAGCACCGAGCGGATGGTGGCGTCCTGCGCGGTGCGCGCCTCGGCCGAGCCGCCGTCGAGCTCGGGCAGCACCACGGCGGCGCGCAGGTCCTCCGCCGCCCGGCTCACCAGCGGCGCCACCGAGAGCTGGCGCAGCGTGGCGATCACCCCCGCCAGCCGCACCGACTGCTCGGAGAAGGCGATGGAGCGCGTCTCCACCGGCCCCTGCTCGGCGATGAGCTCGCGCATGCGTGACAGGATGCCGTTGCCGGTCTCGAACGCCTCGCGGATCGGCTCGTCCTGCGCGGCGATCTGGGTTTCCAGCGCCGCCAGCTCCTCGGATTTCTGCCGCAGCAGCCGGTAGACGGCGCCCTGCCCGGAGATGCCGGAGAGCTCGCCCGAGGCCTCCTGCGCCGAGAGATCCTCGAAGGAGATCCGCGCGCGCTCCACGTCGCGCCCGAGCGACTGGGCCGACACCGCGTTGGTGTTCGCCCGCTCCAGCGCCCGCTGGTAGTCCTGCACCGTGGTGGCGAGGTGCTGCTCCACCGCCGCCGAGCCCGCCAGCGCCGCCGCGTTCAGCCAGGACGACATGGCCACGATGGCGACACAGCCGATGGCGGTGGCGATGAAAAGCCCGATACGCCCGCCCGCCCGGGTCATCGCCGGCAGCAGCTTCAGCACGTAGGACCAGAAGACGAAGATCGCCACCGAGACCGCGACAGAGTAGGCGACGGCGGCGAGGAAGCTCAGCGCGCCGGTGCGTTCCAGCAGGCCGGAGACGCCGAGATAGGTGTAGATGCCCGACGCGACCGAGAGCACGCCCAGCGCCAGCGGCGTGAACGTGTCGAGCCAGGCGAGATGCTCCTGCAGCTCGCGGGCGTTGCGCATTTCGGGGTCGCGGTGGTGCTGGACGGCCGGCGTGCCCGGCCCCCTGTCGATATCCAAGTCGGCTGCCTCCCTGCGAAGCGGCGCCGGGGCGGCGGCCCCGGTCGCTTCCCGCAAACATGGCACCCCCGGCCCGACTTGCAAGCCCGCCGGCCCCACGCCGCCTCACGGGCCGGTGAGCGGAAAGCCGCCGATCGGGGGGGCGGCCAGGGCGCATGGCCCGCCGGGAGTTGCGGATGGCCCCGGCCGCGCCCGTCCGGGAGGCGGAGACGGAGACGGAGACGGAGACGGAGACGGAGACGGAGACGGAGACGGAGACGGAGACGGAGACGGAGACGGAGACGGAGACGGAGACGGAGACGGAGAGGTTCGCAACACACCGCTGCCCGTCAGCGCAATACCCGACTGTCGGGCAGGCGCCGCCCGGATCCGGGCCGGGAGAGTGCGGTGGAGCCCGCGGGGCCATGCCTTGCCTCGCGCCGAGGGTCAGAGCATCACCGGCAGACTTCGCGACATGTCTCGCGACCGGCGGGGAAACCGGCCGGCTCCGGCTCCGGCACAACGAGGTGCCCGGACGACGCACCCGGCGGAAGCCTTCCCCTCGGGGGGCATCGAGCCCCCGCTCGGGGAACGATCCCGCCTTCGCGGGACGGCCAGCGTCCCCGTATGCGCGCTGCGGCGGGGATGCGCAGGCGGCCGAGGCATGGCCTCGCGCGCAGAAATCGGCGCCCGGGCCCGACCTTGCGCGGATCCCGCCCTGACGGGACGGCGCCGCGCCGCCGGCAACACCCCGGGCAGGCCGGATAAGCCCGCCGACTGTCTCGCGTCTGCGCTCATGTCCCAGGACGACTGCCCGCTGCAGCGCCCTGCCCCGTGCGGGACACAGCGCGTCCAGCGCCTCCCGTCTGTGCGGAACCGCAAGCCGCCCGGGCTTCCCCCTGCCGATGGGGCACCTGCATCCATGGCCGCCAGAACAGGGCGCCGCCGGCACCCCCCGGGCAAGCCGGACAGGCCCGCGCCCTGTCTCGCGTCTGCGCTCATGTCCCAGGACGCCGGCCCGCGACAGCGCCCTGCCCCGCGCGGGACACAGCGCGTCCGGCGCCCCCCGCCTGCGCGGAACCGCGAGCCGCCCGGGCTTCCCCCTGCTCCGGCGGAGCACCTGCGTGCATGGCCCGCCAAAGCAGCCCCCCCGGGCTGGTCGCCACGCCCCCGCCCCGCGCCGGAGCCGCGGGCCCGCGGCGACACGGCTGTCGGGGGCTCGATGCCCCCGTCAGACGTGCCTCCCCGCGCTTCCCTCAGATGCCGAGCAGCGACCGGACGGCAGCCTCGAACGCATCGCCCCGGGCCTCGAAGGAGGCGAACTGGTCGAAGCTCGCGCAGGCCGGCGAGAGCAGCACGACGTCGCCCGGCTCCGCCTCCGCCGCCGCCGCCTTCAGCGCCACCTCCAGCGTGCCGGAGACCTCGTGCGGGGTCTCGCCGAGGGTGGCGGCGAACTGCTCCGCCGCCTCGCCGATCAGGTAGGCCTTCGCCACCCGGCCGAACAGCGGCGCGAGCGGCGCGATGCCGCCCTCCTTGGGCTTGCCGCCGGCGATCCAGCGCACCCGCTCGAAGGCGAGCAGCGCCTTCTCGGCGGCATCCGCGTTCGTCGCCTTCGAATCGTTCACGAAGCGCACCCCGCCCCGCTCGCCCACCAGCTTGCAGCGATGCGCGAGCCCGGGGTAGCTGCGCATCGCCGCCTCGATGCGCGCCGGCGCGAGGCCCAGCGAGCGGCACACGGCGTAGGCGGCGCAGGCGTTCTGGTGGTTGTGCGCGCCCGGCAGCGTGGCCATGCCGCGCAGGTCGATCGACGCCACCTGCCGGCCCTTGCGCCACTCGGCGAGGAAGCCCTTGCGCGCGAACACCGACCAGCCCTGCTTGTCGAGCTTCTCCTTCACCGAGATGCGGATGACAGGCTCGCCGGTGTCGGCCTCCTCGCGGAACTGGGCGGCGAGGAACCGGCCCTCGGGCTCGTCCACCCCGATCACCGCGCGCTCCGGGCCACCCTCGGCGAAGAGCCTGCGCTTGGCGGCGAAATAGCCGCCCATGCCGCCGTGCCGGTCGAGATGGTCGGGCGAGAGGTTGAGGAACACGGCGATGTCGGGGGCGAGCGCGCGGGCCAGCTCGGTCTGGTAGGAGGAGAGCTCCAGCACCGTCACCTCCCCCTCCTGCCCCGGATCGAGGTCGAGCACGCCGCGGCCGATGTTGCCGCCCATCTGCGTGGGCAGGCCGCACTCGCGCAGGATGTGGTGCAGCAGCGCCGTGGTGGTCGACTTGCCGTTCGAGCCGGTGATGCACACCACCCGGGCCGGGACGTCGAAATTCGCCCAGTCCTGGCTTGCGAAGGAGCGGAAGAACAGGCCGACGTCATTGTCCACCACCGCGCCCTGGGCCTGGGCCAGCGCCACCACCGGGTGCGGCGCGGGGTAGAGATGCGGGATGCCGGGCGAGACGATGAGCGCGTCGATGCCCTCCCACTCGCGCGGGCGGGTGAGGTCGGCGATCATGCAGCCCTGGGCGGCCGCGGCCTCGCGGCGGTCCTCGCTGTCGTCCCAGCACACCGGCAGGGCGCCGCCGGCCGAGAGCGCGCGAGCGGTGGCGAGGCCGGAGCGGCCGAGGCCGAGCACGGCCACGCGGCGGTTTGCATATCCGCGAACGGGGATCATCGGATTGTCCCTCCCTTGGGTTTCAGCGCAGCAGGGCAAGGAGCGCCGCCGCCCCCAGCCCGCCGACGGATACGAGAACGCAGAGCGCCACCAGCAACGGCCCAAGCCGCCGCACCCCCCCGCCGCGCGCGGCCTCGAAGACCAGCCGCAGCCGCAGGAAGGCAAGCGCGCTCGCCAGCAGTGCCGCCGCGATCAGCGCCGCGGCACAGGCGATGGTGGCGGGCCGCCCCAGCCCCGGCCCCTCCGCCCAGGCCGGCAGCGCCAGCAGCGCCGCCCAGAGCCCGCCGGCCACCAGCATGGCCGAGACGAGGGCGCCGAGATCGTCGAGAAACGCGCGGCCCTCGCCGAGGGCATCCCGCGCTGCGGGTCGGAGAGCCTGCGCCGGGGCGGGGCGCGCCGCGTCGCCCGGAACGGGACGCTCAGCATCGCCCGGAACGGGACGCTCAGCATCGCCCGGAACGGGACGCCCGGCATCGCCCGCAACGGGGTGCCCGAGGGCTCCCGGCCGCTCGTCAGCGCGCACGGGGGCGTCCCGCGGCTCCGGCGCCGGGTGTCCCGGCCGGGTGTGCGGGCCCCCGGCCACGGGCCTACCTCAGCTTCAGCGTGGCGAGCCCGATCAGCGCGAGAATGACCGAGACGATCCAGAAGCGGATCACGATGGTGGGCTCCGCCCAGCCCTTCTTCTCGAAATGGTGGTGGATGGGGGCCATCAGGAACACCCGCCGCCCGGTGCGCTTGAACCAGAACACCTGGATGATCACCGACAGCGCCTCGACCACGAAGAGCCCGCCCACGATGGCCAGCACGATCTCGTGCTTGGTCGCCACCGCGATCGCCCCCAGCGCGCCGCCGAGCGCGAGCGAGCCGGTGTCGCCCATGAACACCGCCGCGGGGGGCGCGTTGTACCACAGGAAGCCCAGGCCCGCGCCCATCAGCGCTGCCACGAACACCATGATCTCGCCGGTGCCGGGCACGTAATGCACGTCGAGATAGGTGGTGAAGTCGGTGCGGCCCACCGCGTAGGCGATGATCCCGAGCGTGCCGGCGGCGATCATCACCGGCATGATGGCGAGCCCGTCGAGCCCGTCGGTGAGGTTCACCGCGTTCGCCGCCCCCACGATCACGATCATCGCGAAGGGCAGGAAGCCCCAGGAGAGGTTCAGCAGCAGGTTCTTGAAGATCGGGAAGGCCAGCCGGCCGGAGAGCTCGTCGGGCTGCAGGTACATCGCCCAGAGCGCCGCGATCAGCGCGGTGGTGAAGCCGGCCGCGAGGCGGATGCGCCCGGGCACGCCCTTGGTGTTGAACTTCGCCACCTTCAGGAAATCATCGGCAAAGCCGATGGAGCCGAAGCAGAAGGTCACGAACAGCACCATCCAGGTGTAGCCGTTGTCCCACCGCCCCCAGAGCAGGGTGGAGACCAGCAGCGCCCCCAGCACCATCACGCCGCCCATGGTGGGGGTGCCCGCCTTGGCGATGATGTGGCTCTGCGGGCCGTCCTCGCGGATCGGCTGGCCCTTCTTCTGCATCCGCCGCAGCATGTCGATGATCGGCCGCCCGAAGAGGAAGCCGAACAGCAGCGCGGTGAAGAAGGCGCCGCCCGCCCGGAAGGTGATGTAGTTGAAGAGGTTGAACACCCCGCCCCCCTCGGAGAACGGCGTGAGCAGGAAATGCAGCATTCAGGCTTCCTCCGGGGCGGGTTCGTCGGGGCGGGCGTCGCCCATGTGGCGCAGGGCCTCCACCACACGCGCCATCCGCGCGCCGAGCGATCCCTTCACCATCACGACATCGCCGGCGTCTACCAGCCGCGGCACCCTGGAGGCAAGGGCCGCGCTGTCCTCGTGCCACTCGCCGCGCAGCCGGGCGGGCAGCGCGAGATGCAGCGCGCGCATGCGCGGGCCGGCGCAATGCACCTTCGAGATGTCCGAGAGCGCGGGCAGGCTGGCGAGGCCTGCGTGCAGGTTCTCCTCCTCCGGGCCGAGCTCGAGCATGTCGCCGAGAAAGGCGATGCGCCGCCCCCGGCTCACCCTGCCCTCGCCGTCGCGCGGCGAGACGCTGGAGAGCAGCTCCAGTGCCGCCTCCACCGAGGAGGGGTTGGCGTTGTAGCTCTCGTCGATCAGCACGAAGGCGCCGTCGATCTCCGGCGTGCCGAGGCGGACCACCCAGCGCGCGCCGCGGCCCGCGGGCGCGGTCCACTGGCACAGCGCCACCGCGGCCTGGCCGATGTCGGCCCCCGCGGCGGCGACGGCGCCGAGCGCCCCCAGCGCGTTGAGCGCGAGGTGCCGGCCCGGCGCGCCGAGCTTGAACATCAGCTCCTGCCCGAAGGCCTTGGCGGCGATCACCGTCGCGCGGTCGCAGACGCGGGCGCGCTGCAGGCGCAGCTCCGGCCGCCCGGCGGCGCCGAAGCGGATCATCCGCGCCCCCGCCTTGCGCGCCGCGCGGTCGAGGATGCGGTAGGTGGCGATGTCGCGGTTGATCACCGCCACGCCGCCCGGCTCGAGCCCGGTGAAGATCTCCGCCTTCGCCCGCGCGATCTCCGAGACGGAGGCGAAATGCGCCAGATGCACCGGCGCCACGTTGGTCACCAGCGCCACATGCGGGCGGGCCAGCGTGGTCAGCGGCGTGATCTCGCCCGAGTGGTTCATCCCGATCTCGATCACCGCGTAATCGGTGTCGCGCGGCATGGCGGCGAGGGTGAGCGGCACGCCCCAGTGGTTGTTGAAGCTCTTCTCGGCCGCATGCACCCGGCCCTGGCAGCCGAGCGCGAGGCGCAGCATCTCCTTGGTGCCGGTCTTGCCCATCGAGCCGGTGACGCCGATCACCTTGCCCTGCATCCGCGCGCGGGCCGCGGCACCAAGCGCGCGCAGCCCCTCGAGCACGTCCGCCACCACGAGCAGCGGCGCGTCGGCCGGCAACCCCTCGGGCACGCGCGAGACAAGCGCGGCCGCCGCCCCCGCCTTCAGCGCGTCGGCGACGAAATCATGCCCGTCCCGCGCATCCGAGAGCGCGACGAACAGCGCGCCCTTCGCGAGCGACCGGCTGTCGGCGGAGACGGAGCTGCACACCCAGCCACCCGGCCCGGTGCCCCCGGTCGCGGCCTGTGCCTCCTCGGCGGTCCAGAGCGGGGCTGCCGCGCGCGCGCTCATGCCTGCACCCCGGCGAGGCCGTTGCCGTCGAGCGCGTGGATCGCGGCGCGGGCCTGCTCGCCGTCGTCGAACGGGTGCACCTCGCCGGCCACGATCTGCCCGGTCTCATGGCCCTTGCCGGCGATCAGCAGCAAATCGTCCGGGCCCAGCGCGTCCACCCCGGTGAGGATGGCCTCGGCCCGGTCGCCGATCTCGGTGGCGCCGGGGGCGGCGGCGAGGATCGCGGCGCGGATGGTCGCGGGGTCTTCCGAGCGGGGGTTGTCGTCGGTCACGATGGCGAGGTCGGCGCCCTCGGCCGCCACGGCGCCCATCAGCGGGCGCTTGCCGGGGTCACGGTCGCCGCCCGCGCCGAAGACGCACACCAGCCGGCCGGCGCAATGCGGGCGCAGCGCGGCGAGGGCGGTCTGCAGCGCGTCCGGCGTGTGGGCATAGTCGACATAGACCGCGGCGCCGTTGGCCCGGGTGCCGGCGAGCTCCATGCGCCCGCGCACCCCGACGAGCGCGGGAAGGGCCGCGAACACCGCCTCCGGCGCGCCACCGCAGCCGATGGCAAGCCCCGCGGCCACCAGCGCGTTCAGCGCCTGGAAATCGCCCACGAGGCCGAGGCGCGCCACGTGCTCGCGCCCCTCCCAGGTGAAGCGGATCACCTGGCCGTGGCTCTCGAATTCGGTGCCGGTGAGGCGCAGGTCCGCGCCCTCGCCCCGGCCCACGCCGATGATGCGCTGGCCGCGGCCCGTGGCGACGAGCCGGAACAGCGTCGCGGCGGCATCGTCGATGTTGATCACCGCGGTGGCGCCCACCGGCAGCACCCGGTCGAACAGGCCGAGCTTGGCGGCCGTGTAGGCCTCCACGCTGGGGTGATAGTCGAGATGGTCGCGCGTGAGGTTGGTGAAGGCCGCGGCGGTGAGGCGCACGCCGTCGAGCCTGCGCTGCTCCAGCCCGTGCGAGGAGGCCTCCATCGCGGCATGGGTCACGCCCTCGCCCGCCAGCCGGGCGATCAGCCGGTGCAGGGTCACCGGCTCGGGCGTGGTGTGCGAGAGCGGCGCCTGCACCGCGCCCTCCACGCCCGCGGTGCCGAAATTCACCGCGGCGAGCCCCATGTGCTGCCAGATCTGCCGCGTGAAGCTCGCCACCGAGGTCTTGCCGTTGGTGCCGGTCACGGCGGTCATCACCCTCGGTTGGGCGTCGAACCAGCGCGCCGCGGCGCGCGCGAGCGCGAGGCGCGGGTCGGGGTGGATGATCACCGGCACGTTCAGCTTGCCCGCCATCGCCGCACCCGCGCCATCGGTGAGCACCGCGCCCGCCTCCATGCGCAGCGCGTAGGGGATGAACTCCGCCCCGTGCACCCGCGCGCCCGGCAGGGCGGCGAAGAGATGGCCGGGCCGCACCTGGCGGCTGTCAACGCTGAGGCCGGTCACGCGTGTGCCGGCCTCGCCCGATATCCGGGACCCTTCGGTGAGCTCGAGCTCCTTCAGTGTTGCCGATCTCGGCTCTTCCATCTGCGCCTCGGGGTCGTCAGTTGCGGACCAGCAGCGGCGGGGGCGCCTCCTGCGGGCCGGTCTTGGGCAGGGGTCGCATGCCCAGCACGGGGGCGATGCGGCGGATGGCATTGGCCATGGTGGGCGCCGCGGTCCAGCCCGCGGTGCGCCATGTCCGGCCGTATGCCTGGGTGGAGGCCTCGTCAAGCGTGACGATCACCACGTATTTCGGCGCGCTGGTGGGGAAGACCGCGGCGAAGGTGGCCATCACCTTGTTGTGCGAATAGCCCCCCGTGGGCTGGGGCTTGTCGGCGGTGCCGGTCTTGCCGCCGATCATGTAGCCCGGCACGGCGGCGTTCTTGCCGGTGCCGCGCTCGACCACGGCGCGCATCATCTCGCGCAGGTGCAGCGAGGTCTCCTCCGACACCACCCTGTCGGCCTCGGTGGGGGCCTGGGGGTCGTGCAGCAGGGTGGGGTTCACCTTCAGCCCGCCATTGGTGAGCGTGGCATAGGCGGCGGCGAGGTGCAGGGGCGTCGCCGCCAGCCCGTGACCGTAGGAGATGGTCATGGTCGAGAGCTCCGACCAGCGCCCGGGCAGCAGCGGCTTGGCCTGCGCCGCCTCGCCGAGCTGGATGGAGGTGGGCTCGAAGAAGCCCAGCCGCTTCAGCAGGTCCTGCTGGGCCTTGGTGCCGGCCATCACCGCCAGCCGCGCCGAGCCGGTGTTGGAGGAATGCACCAGCACGTCCGTGAGCGAGAGCTGCTTGGGCATGTTGTGCATGTCCGAGATCTTGAACCGCCCCCAGAGCAGCGGCCCGGAGGTGTTCACCAGCGTGTCGGGCCGGGCGATGCCGCGCTCCATCGCCAGCGCGTTGTTGATCACCTTGAAGGTAGAGCCCAGCTCGTAGACACCCTGCGCCGCGCGGTTGAACAGCCGCGGGTCGGAGGGGTCCTGCGGGCGGTGGTTGGGGTCGAAGTCGGGCAGCGAGACCATGGAGATGATCTCGCCGGTGTGCACGTCCATCACGATGCCCGCCGCACCCTTGGCGGTGTAGCGCTCCATCGCGTCCTCGAGCACGTCATGCATCGCCACCTGCGCGGCGAGGTCGATGGAGAGCTCGAGCGGCACGCCGGTCTTGGCCGGGTCGCGCAGCCGGGTGTCGAACCAGCGCTCCACGCCGGCGGTGCCCACGAGCTCGGCCGCGTAGACCTCGAGCTGCCCGAAACCGGCCGCGCCGATGATGTGGGCCACCGAGCGCCCCGCGGGGTAGAGCCGCGTCTCGCGCGGGGCGAACTGCAGGCCCGGCTCGCCGATGTCATGCACCCGCTGGCGCTCCTCGGGCGAGATCGACTGCTTCACCCAGAAGAACCGCCCGCGGCGGATGCGCTCCTCCATCGCCGCGGCGTCGATGTCCGGGAACACCTTCGAGAGGCCCCGGGCGGCGGCGCGCGGGTCCACCATCAGGTTGGGCTGCACGTAGAGCGCCCAGGTCGGCAGGTTGGTGGCGAGCACCCGGCCCCGGCGGTCGACGATATCGGCACGGTCCGCGCTCACCGGCACCGAGCTCGAGATCGCCGAGGGCTCCTCGGGGTCGGAGTTGGCCACCACGGCCATGCGCGCGGTGGCGGTGCCGAAGGCGCAGATGAAGAAGGCCCCCATGAGCGTGAGGCGCCACTGCGCGCGGCGCCGCTCCTGCGCGCGCTCGGCGTGCAGGCGCTCGGCCTTGCGATGGGCCTCGATGCGGGCGGGGTCCTCGCCGCGGGAGCGGGCGCCGATGATGCCGGCGAGGGGGCGGAGGGGTCTTCTGGTCATTGCGCGGCCTTGGCCTCGATGATGTCCGGGCGGTGATGCGGGCGGGGGGTCGGGTCGGCCTCGGAGATCTCGGTCACGGTGATGTCCTCGCGGGTGATGCCATCCCAGCCTTCCTCCAGGTCCTTCGCGACCAGCGGCGGCCAGGCGACCATGTTCACCTCGCCGAAATGGTCGGGTTGCAGCGGCCCGAGGCCGAGCACGTCGTTGTTCGCCGCCACCAGCGCCTCGATGCGCGACGGGCGGTTCAGCCAGGCCCACTCGGCCCGCAGCATGGTCATGTTCTCGCGCTCCGCGGCGATCTGGTTCTGCAGCGCGGTCACGCGCTTGGCGGTCGACTGGGTCTCGTAGTTCACCCGGTAGGCCCAGAAGCCGAAGGCCACCGCCACCAGGGCGCCCAGCACGAAGAAGAGCGTGCGCATCAGCCCCTCCCCCGGCCGCCCGATGCGGCCTCCGGCAGCTCGGGCAGCCCGAGGCTGCGCGGCTCCACCGGCCCGGCGGGGGCTTTGAGCCTGCGGGCCACGCGCAGCTTGGCCGAGCGGGCGCGCGGGTTGGCCTTCGCCTCGTCCTTGCCGGCGCCGATCGCCTTGCGGGTGCGCTTCTCGAAGCGCGGCTCCTCGCCCTTCGCCTCCGGCGCGTAGCGCGAGTTGCCCTGCCCCTCGCCGGACCTCATCTGGATGAAGCGCTTCACGATCCGGTCCTCCAGCGAGTGAAAGGTGACCACGGCCAGCAGCCCGCCCGGCGCCAGCGCGCGCTCGGCGGCGCAGAGCCCGCGCACCAGCTCGCCCAGCTCGTCGTTCACCGCGATGCGCAGCGCCTGGAAGCTGCGGGTGGCCGGGTGCGGCTGGCCCGGCCGCGCGCGCGGCAGGCAGCCCTCGATCACCCGCGCGAGCTCGAGCGTGGTGGTGAAGGGCGCGGTGGCGCGGGCCTCGACGATGCGCCGGGCGATGCGGCGCGAGGCGCGCTCCTCGCCGTAGAGATAGAGCAGGTCCGCGAGCGCCGCCTCGGGGAGGGTGTTCACGAGGTCGGCCGCGGTGGGCCCGTCCTGGCCCATGCGCATGTCGAGCGGGCCGTCGCGCAGGAAGGAAAACCCGCGCTCCGCCCGGTCGAGCTGCATGGAGGACACACCGATGTCGAGCACCACGCCGTCCACGCTCTGCGCGCCCGCGGCGGCGGCGATGCTGTCGAGCTCGCCGAACACGCCGCTCTCCAGCCGGATGCGGCCCTCGTACTCGGGCAGCCAGGCGGCGGCCATGGCATGGGCCTCGGGGTCGCGGTCGATGCCGATCACCCGCTGCGCGCCCGCCGCCACCAGCGCGCGGGAATAGCCGCCGGCGCCGAAGGTGCCGTCCACCCAGGTGCCCGTGACAGGCGACACGGCGGCGATCACGTCATCGAGCAGAACCGGGATGTGCGGGGCGGCCTCCTCCTCCATGCTCACAGCTCCGGCCCGGGGATCTGCGAGAAGAGGTCGAGCGAGCCGCCCTCCGCGGCGTATTCGGCCAGCACCGCGGCCTGGCGGGCGTCGTACACCTCCGGCCGCCAGATCTGGAAGAACTCGAGCTTGCCCACCATGCGGGCCTGGTCGGAGATGCCCAGCGCGTCGCGCAGCTTCTGCGACAGCACGATGCGGCCGTTGTCGTCGAGCTGCAGGTCGATGGAGCGGGCGGGGATGAGGTCGAGCAGCTTCTGGCGGCGCACCGGGTCGGCCACCTGCAGGATGCGGCTTTCCAGCCGGTCCATGCCCTCGATGGAATAGCAGTCGAGGCTCTCGCTGTTGGCGGAAAGCACGGCGATCATCGTGGGGGGCGTGGCGGAGCCGGGCTCCAGGTCGGGGTCGCCGGAGGCGAGCACGCGGCGAAAGCCGGACGGGATCGAGACCCTGCCCTTGCTGTCCACCTTGTGGAGTGCGTCGCCTCTGAAACGAAGTGCCACTCAAACCGTCCCGCTGTTGCGATCGGGGGTCCGGAAAGAGGCGTCAAAAAGCGAACGGGCCGCGCTTGCCCTGCGCGACCCGTTGGCCGTCCCTCGTCGGTAACTCCGGGGTATGCGCTTGCTTTTTTCGTCTCTACCCTGGTCCGATCGTTCTGCTCGTTCTGCTGGCGTTGAAACCTGCCTCAACACTCAAATATCGGTCACTTTTCGTGATCTCGATGTCCTGTGAATTGAAGGTACCCGGAGCCTTATGGGAAAACAAGCCTTACGAAGCCACTCCATGGGATTTCTTGCGCCACCGCAGGCGCTTGCCGCGCGGAGCTGGTGTGCTCCGGGGTGGTTCGGGGGCGAAAAATCCAAAGGTCTGGTATGTATCCCCTGAATACCTACCATATATGGGGCGCATGGCACCGGCCCATGAAAACCCCATGAAAACCCATTTCACCGCCCCTCCCCGGGCGCTCCGACCCACCGCGAGGGCGGAATCGCGGCGGAATCGCCTCGAATCACTGCCGCGTGAGGGGGATGTGAGGTTCCCTGCCCGCCCGGATTCGTGAATCATCCGGGCTGCGGGGGGATGATTTCCCATGATCCGGCCCCGGGGGGATGAAATCCCACGCCGCTGCCGGAGGCGGGCGAAACGGGGATGAATTCCCACGCGCACCCCCGCCACGCGCCGGGATCGGGCTCAACTCTCCGGAAAAGGGCCGTGATGCGCGGATGGCCGATACGCCGGATTCTGTCACGGGGGCCGAGGCCCCCGGGGCGATCATTCATCTGGGCCGGATGTCACCATCCGGCTCGGGCAGCCAACCCGGACCGCGGGGCGGAGACCCCCTGCCGCCGAGGCGGCGCGCAGTCCCTATTCGGCCTTGCTTCCGGCGGGGCTTGCCGTGCCCCCCCTGTTGCCAGGGGGGCGGTGGGCTCTTACCCCACCGTTTCACCCTTACCCCGGGCGAACCCGGGGCGGTCTGTTCTCTGTGGCGCTTTCCCTCGGGTTTCCCCGGCCGGACGTTATCCGGCGCCGCTTCTCCGTGAAGTCCGGACGTTCCTCACCGCCCCGAAGGGCAGCGCGACCGCCTGGCCATCCGCGCGCGCCCCTCCTACGCTGGGGCGGAAGGCCGGTCAATCGGGTTCGGAGGCGCCATGCCCGAGCCTTTCCGGAAAACGGCTGGCGGCCTGCACTGGCGCGGGACACAGTGAGAAAGCCCCGGACACGAGGCCGGGCCGGCGCTCAGCGTGGCGAGACCGACCGCCAGACGGAACGGCGCGAGCACGGTTATTGCAGTCCGGACCAGACCAGAACGGGTCATCCCCAAGGTGAAGGAAAATGAAATTACGCGATTTCAAATAATACATTCTCGGAATCATTTCATCCCTCGCAGTAATTCTGATTTTTCCGGTTGAAGCATCAAACATGAAGAGCCTCATCGCCGGGGGGAGCTCCATGGCCCGTGTTTCGGAGGAGTGCGACAGCTCCGGGGACAGGTGTGTTTATGTCCGCGTGGAATATGGATTATCTTTCAGCTCAACGGATGTAACGAATATTTATCCGAGGCGTTACGCCGCCAATCAAGGTTCTCTCCTGGTAGATAGAATAGATTGCGGATATTTCGCAGATGTGACGCTAGAATGGGATGACGCTCTGACCATAAAAAGCACATATGACGACTGCAAGATGGTGGGCGAAGGATCAAGTTTCGAATTCGACACCAATTTCGCACGTAAATAGTGCTTTCCTTTCTGAATTTCATTCAGGCGCACAGCATCTCCCTCTCGCTGTCTTTTCACACCGCTTCCGGGAGAAGCAGGGCGCGGACAGCAGAGGCACCGGGGCGCGCTCAGCCCGGCGCCACCGGCCAGCGCTGCGCCAGCTCCTCGATCACCGCGATGTCCTCCTGCGCGAGCGGCCCCTCCGCCCGGGGGCGGAAGCGCTGGCGGAAGGCTTCCAGCACCGGGGCGAGCGCGCCGCGCGGCGGGACATAGCCGAACCGGCGCGCGGCGCGCTCGAAGCGCGCCGGATCGGGCAGGCCCGATCGCGGACTGCCCTGCAGGCCGCGCGCGCCCTGCGCCCCGACCGCCCGTCCTGCCGCTGCCAGCCGCGGCCAGTCGAAGTGCCGGCCGGGGTCGTCCTTGCGCCCCGGGGCCATGTCGGAATGGCCGATCACCCGCTCGGGCGGCACCGCCCAGCGCGCCATGATGCCGTCGAGCAGCGCCTCGAGCACCTGCATCTGCGGCGCGTCGAACGGCCGGTCGCCGGGGTTGGCAAGCTCGATGCCCACGGAGCGGGAGTTCACGTCGGTCACCGGCCCCCAGGCGCCCGCGCCCGCGTGCCAGGCCCGCTCTTCCTCGGGCACCAGCAGCCAGCAGCGCCCGTCCTCGGCGACAAGGTAATGCGAGGAGACCTCGGCCGCAGGGTCGGTCAGCCGCGCGAGGGCTGCCTCCGCCGTGGCCATGGCGGTGAAGTGGATCACCACCATGTCGGGCCGGGCGCCGAGGCGCCGGGGCCCGCGATTGGGCGAGAGCCGCGTGACGATCTCCATCTCCCGGCTCCCCCTGCCCGGCGCGCGCGGCCTCAGGCCACATTCGAGTTGCGCGGCCTCAGGCCACAATCAAGTCGCGCGGCCTCAGGCCACAATCAAGTCGCGCGGCCTCAGGCCACAATCAAGTCGCGCGGCCTCAGGCCGCGACGCCACCCCAGATCTTCTCCGCCGTCTCGACCACGAGGTCGAGCTTGCGGCGCTGGTCGTCGGGGGTGATGGCATTGCCCTCCTCGGTGGAGGAGAAGCCGCATTGCGGCGCGATGCCGAACTGGTCGAGATCGGCCACCTTCGCCACCTCGTCGAAGCGGCGGCGCAGGGCGTCGACGGTCTCGAGCTCGCCGCGCTTGGTGGTGATGAAGCCCGGCATCACCCGCTTGGAGCCTTTCGGCAGCAGGCGCAGCGGCTCCAGCCCGCCGGAGCGCTCGTCATCGTATTCCATGAAGTAGATGTCGACGCCGGTCTGGTTGAAGATCGCATCCGCCGCGAGGTCGTAGGCGCCCTCGGCGGCATGGGTCGACTTGAAGTTGCCGCGGCACATGTGCATGCCGATCTTCATGTCCGCGGGGCGGTCCTTGATCGCCTCGTGCATCATCCAGGCATACTTGCCGATCAGCCAGTCCGGGTCCTGGCCGAGGGCGGCCTTGTCGGCGCGGTGCTTGGGGTCGCAGAGGTAGGCAAAGAAGATGTCGTCCATCTGCAGGTAGCGGCAGCCGGCTTCGTAGAAGGCCTTCACCGCCTTGGCATAGGTCTTCGCGAGGTCGGCGAACAGCGCCTCGGGGTCCTTGTACTCCTCGGGCAGGATGTCCGAGGGCGCGGTGCGGAAATGGCAGCAGGAGGGGCCGGGGATGGAGATCTTCGGCTGCACCTTCGTGTTCGCGGCGACGAACTTGAAATGCTCCAGCATCGGGTGGTCGTCGGGGAAGTCGAGCTTATCGCGGATGGTGGGGAAGATCGGGCGCAGCTTCACCCCGGCGAACTGCACGCCCTCGTCGCGCTCCTCCAGCTCGAAGCCGCTGAGCCCGCCCATGAAGTCGTAGTGCCAGAAGGAGCGGCGCATCTCGCCGTCGGTGACCACCGGCAGGCCCGCCTCCTCCTGCATGCGGATCACGTCGCGGATCGCCTCGTCCTCGATCTCGGCGAGTTCCTCGGCGCCGATGCTCTTCTCGTCGTAGAAGCGGTGCCGGGCCGCCTTCACGCTGTCGGCACGCAGCAGGGAGCCGACATGGTCGGCGCGGAACGGGGCGGTTGCTTCGGGCATGGGGATCCTCCACTTTTCTGGTTCGGCGTACTCAATCCCGGATTCGAGCCGATGTCCAGCCGCCCGACCCCGCTGCCGAACCGTGTCACACCAGAGGGTTGCATCGCGGCGCTCGGCGCGCGCGGCACGCTGATGGGAAACCGCGGCGGGCGGCTCCACGAGGGGTTTTCGCTCACCCCCCGCCGCTGGGCGGGCCGGCGCTGGATCATCTGCCGCCTCGCCTTCCGCGGCCGGCGGCGGCAGGTGATGGGGCCGGGCTATACCGAGCTGTTCTTCCTCGACGAGGCGGTGGCGCTGGCCGCCGGCCACCGCCCCTGTTTCGAGTGCCGGCGGGCCGAGGCGCGCGCCTTCGCCGCCCTCTGGGCCCGGGCGCAGGCCCTCTCCGCCCCGCCCCCGGCCGACGTGATGGACCGCGTGCTGCACGCCCAGCGCCTCGGGCCGCGCGAGCAGGTGGCGGCCGGGGCCCTGCCCCCCGGCGCCTTCTATGCCCATGCCGGGCAGAGCTGGCTCTGCACGCTCCGGGGCGCCCGCCCCTGGGCGCCCGGGGGCTACGGCGCCGAGGTGCCGCGCCCTGCCGGGCCGGTGAGCGCCCTCACCCCCGCCGCCACCCGCGCCGTGCTGGCCGGGGGCTACGCGCCGATGCTGCACCCCAGCGCCATTGGGTGAGGGCCCGGTCGGGAGGGAGGCCCCGACGCCCGACCCGCCGGGGGCCGAGTGCCCCGGGGCGATGCGGCGGGAGGCCGGAAACCGGCTTCCGCCCGGCCTGATACGCGGGCCGTGCAGGGCTGGCATTCCGTCGACGGGGCTTGAGTGGCGGGGCCTGCGGCCGTATCAGGAGCCCTGATCCCTCGCGCGCGGCCCGGCCGCGGCCTGTCCGCAGGCCAGATCCGGAGCGCTGCCGCGCCCCGCCGCTCGAGACGACCCCCGGAGGCCCCGCCGCATGATCCGCATCTATGGCCAGAGCTTCGCCTGGCAGAGCCTCGCGGCCTGCATCCTGCTCGGGCTGGGCGGCGCGCTGCTGGCCCGCTGGGCCGGCACGCCGCTGCCCTGGCTGTTCGGGCCGGTGGTCTGCGTGGGGGCGGCGGCGATCCTGGGGCTGAAGGCGGGCGGCGACGTGCTGCGCTTTCCCGGCAAGGTGCGCCAGCTCTTCGTGCCGGTGATCGGGCTGTCGATCGGCGGCTCCTTCACGCAGGAGGTGGTGGCGGGCGTGGCCGAGTGGTGGCCGAGCCTGCTGGCCCTGCTCGTCTACGTGCCGCTGGTGCATTACGTCTGCTATCTCTACTGCCGGCGCTACGGCGGGCTCGACGCGCCCACGGCCTGGTACGGCTCGATGCCCGGCGGCTTCGTGGAGGCCATCACCATGGGCGAGCGCGACGGGGCGAACGAGGGCGTGTTGGCGGCCATGCAGTTCCTGCGGCTGATCATCTGCATCCTGCTCATCCCGCTGGGCCTGTCGATCATCGAGGGCCAGACGGTGGGCAGCGCCTCGGGCGTGAGCCTGCCCGGCGCCGACATCCCCCTCACGCTGAAGGACGCGGCGGTGCTGATCGCCTGCGGTGTCGTGGGTTACATCATCGGCACGCGGTCGGGCATGCCGGCGGGGCAGATCACCGGGCCGATCGTGCTCTCGGCGGCGGCGCATCTCTCCGGCGTGCTGGAGGGGCAGCCGCCGGTCTGGACCATCCGGATGACACAGCTGGTGATCGGCATCACGCTGGGCGTGCGCTTCGCCGGCATGCGCCACCGCGACCTGCTGCGTGCGCTGCGCCTGTCGGCCACGATGGTGGCCGGGGTGCTGGCGGCGGCGACGCTGGTGGCGCTGGTGCTGGGCCCGCTGGTGGGCGAGAGCGTGGAGGCGGTGGTGCTGTCCTTCGCGCCGGGCGGGCTGGTGGAGATGTCGCTCGTCGCCCTCTCGCTCAACATCTCGGCGGTCTACGTGACCGCGCATCACGTGCTGCGCATCGTGGTGGCGGTGATCGTCGGCCGGGCCGGCTTTGCCATCGTGAAACGTCGCGAGCAGGGCTGAAGCGGCGCGCCCGCGACGAAGCAAGCGCCGAAGGGGGCATCGAGCCCCCTGCGGCGCTGGCCACGCTGCCGCGCGGCACCCGGCGCGGGAGGCGTCAGAGCAAGCCAACCGCTACGCATGTCGCAATGCCTCCGGGCCGGGTGCGGAGGGCCGCGCCCGACCCTGGGTGGGCGCTGCTCCGCGCGTGGTCGGCGGTTTATCCCGTAAGCCCCGGGCGAGGGCTGTGCGGCTTGTGGCATCGCCATCGCGCCCTCCCGGGGGGAGGGTCGGGCGCGGCCCGGGCTGGTCGCCCGGGCGGAAGAGTGGGGCCGGGGGGGGCCGTAGCTGCGCGGGGCGCCGCTGCCCTCGGGGGCGATGACGGAAGCGCCCTCAGGGGCCGGAGGCGACGCCGCCCTCGGCGGGCCAGACCAGCGGCTCGGAGCGGGAGGCGCCGGCGAGGGCCTCGCGCAGGCCGGAGGCGAGGCGCTCGGCCACCGCCTCGAGCCGCGGCACGTGGCGGTTTTCCTCGTGGCTCACGAGGTAGTAGGAGCGGGTGAAGCTCACCTGCAGCGGCAGGATGCGCAGCAGCTCGGGGCAGCTGCGGGCCATGAAATCCGGCAGGATCGCCACCCCCGCCCCCATCCGCGCCCAGGCGAGCTGCACCGCGAGCGAGGTGCAGGTGAGCCGCGGCGCGAGGTCGGGGCCCACCAGCGGCACGTAGTCCAGCTCGGGGTGGTAGATGAGGTCGGAGACATAGCCGATGCCGCGCACCGAGCGCAGCGCCGCCACGTCCGTGAGCCCGCCGGCGGAGGCCGCCACCTCGCGCGTGGCGTAGAGATGCAGGTGATAGTCCGCCACCCGGCGCACGCGCAGCCGCCCGGCGGTGGGG
Organism: Oceanicella sp. SM1341; assembly: GCF_003448965.1. Lineage (GTDB taxonomy): Bacteria > Pseudomonadota > Alphaproteobacteria > Rhodobacterales > Rhodobacteraceae > Paroceanicella. The sequence continues at coordinate 23,710 of NZ_QRGC01000037.1, read as the reverse complement.
GGCGAGAGGGTGAGCACCATGTCGGCCTCGCGCCGGGCCACGTCGAAGCTGCGCGGCATGGCGACGAGCTGCAGCTCGAGCCGCGGCCAGGCGCGGCTGATCTCCAGCGTGAGGGCCGGCAGCAGGAAGGTGGCGATGCCGTCGGGCGCGCCGATGCGCACCGGGCCCGCCATCTCCTGCTCGGCGCCGGCGAGAACGGCGGAGAGGGCGCGGGCCTCGGCCTCCATCGCCTCGGCGCGCGGCAGCAGGCGGCGGCCGGCCTCGGTGAGCGCGTGGCCCCCTGCCCCGCGCTCGAACAGCCGCACGCCGAGCGCCGCCTCGAGCCGCGAGAGCTGCCGGCCCACGGTGGCGGTGTCGAGGCCGAGCGCCTTGCCGGCCGCGGTGAGCCGCCCCTCGCGCGCCACGGCGAGGAAACTGCGCAGGTCATCCCATTTCATCGGCACCTCCCCCCGGGGCGGCGGAGTTGACAGCTGTCAACAGTTTACAAGGGGTAAACGCGCGCCCTGCCGGTTCTGCCTTGCAGTTACGCAAGGGCGTTTTGCATTTTCGCCATTTGATAGCCGAAATTCCGCGATGGTAGAAGTCCTCGCAAGCGCCGCCCGCCGCGACACGGCCGCCAGAATGCCTGGGCCCGGGCGGGCGCAGACACGCCAGACCGGGAGGAACAAGGCCATGGAACTCACGCATTTCATCAACGGCAAGCACGTGAAGGGCGCCTCGGGGCGCTTCGCGGATGTCTACAACCCCGCCACCGGCGAGGTGCAGGCGAAAACCCCGCTCGCCTCGGCCGCCGAGCTCGCCGCCGCGGTGGAGGGCGCGAAGGCCGCCCAGCCCGCCTGGGCCGCCACCAACCCCCAGCGCCGCGCCCGCGTGCTGATGGAATTCGTGCGCCTGCTGCACCGGGACATGGACAAGCTGGCCGAGGCCCTCTCGCGCGAGCATGGCAAGACCCTGCCGGACGCAAAGGGCGACGTGATCCGCGGCCTCGAGGTGGCGGAGTTCTGCATCGGCGCGCCGCACCTGCTCAAGGGCGAGTACACCGACGGCGCCGGCCCCGGCATCGACATGTACTCCATGCGCCAGCCGCTGGGCGTGGTGGCCGGCATCACGCCGTTCAACTTCCCCGCCATGATCCCGATGTGGAAGTTCTGCCCGGCCATCGCCTGCGGCAACGCCTTCATCCTCAAGCCCTCCGAGCGTGACCCCTCCGTGCCGCTGATGCTCGCCGAACTGATGCTCGAAGCCGGCCTGCCCGAAGGCATCCTGCAGGTGGTCAACGGCGACAAGGAGGCGGTGGACGCCATCCTCGACCATCCGGACATCGAGGCGGTGGGCTTTGTCGGCTCCACCCCGATCGCCGCCTACATCTACGCCCGCGGCTGCGAGAACGGCAAGCGCGTGCAGTGCTTCGGCGGCGCGAAGAACCACATGATCGTGATGCCGGACGCCGACCTCGACCAGGCCGCCGACGCGCTGATCGGCGCGGGCTACGGGGCGGCCGGCGAGCGCTGCATGGCGATCTCGGTGGCAGTACCCGTGGGCGAGGCCACGGCCGACGCGCTGATCGAGCGGCTGATCCCGCGCATCGAGAAGCTCAAGGTGGGCCCCTACACCGCGGGCGCCGACGTGGACTACGGCCCCGTGGTCACCTCGGCCGCGCGCGACAAGATCCTCGGGCTCATCGGCTCGGGCGTGGAACAGGGCGCGGAGCTGGTGGTCGACGGCCGCGACTTCAGCCTGCAGGGCTACGAGAACGGCTTCTTCGTCGGGCCCTGCCTGTTCGACAAGGCGACGAAGGACATGGACATCTACCGCCAGGAGATCTTCGGCCCGGTGCTCACCACCGTCCGCGCCAAGACCTACGAGGAGGCCCTCGGCCTCGCCATGGACCACGAGTACGGCAACGGCACCGCCATCTTCACCCGCGACGGCGACACGGCGCGCGACTTCGCCAGCCGCATCAACATCGGCATGGTGGGCGTGAACGTGCCGATCCCGGTGCCGCTGGCCTACCACACCTTCGGCGGCTGGAAGAAATCCGCCTTCGGCGACCTCAACCAGCACGGGCCCGACGCGTTCCGCTTCTACACCCGCACCAAGACCGTCACCGCCCGCTGGCCCTCGGGCACCAAGGAAGGCGCGGAATTCTCCATCCCCACCATGGGCTGAGGTGGTGCCTGCGGCACGGCCGGACTTGCGCCTTCGCGGCGGGGTGAGGCCGGGGCCACGGGCGCCGAGGGAGGCGGCGGGGCGGTGCCCTGCCGGCTCCGCTTCCGGGGGGCCGCGTCGTTGCGGCGCTCCCGGCAGGGCCCCGCCCCGGCGCCGGCGCGGGCGGGCTTCCCCGGCGGGGCGCAATCGGCCATGCTCGCGCCCGGAGAACCGGCCCCCCGCAGGGGCCGCCGCGTGAATGACGGCCGCAAAGGCCGCAGCAGGGAGGAGACCATGGATTTCGAGCTCAGCGACGAGCAGGCCGCCATCTTCGACATGGCGCGCGACTTCGGGGCGGAGAAGATCGCCCCCTTCGCCAGCGAATGGGAAGCCGCCGGCACCATCCCCCGCGAGGTGCTGCGCGAGGCGGCCGCCCTGGGCATGGCCGGCATCTATGTCGACGAGGAACACGGCGGCTCCGGCCTCTCGCGGCTCGATGCCACGCTGATCTTCGAGGGGCTGTCGATGGCCTGCCCCTCGGTGGCGGCGTTCCTCTCCATCCACAACATGTGCGCCTGGATGATCGACCGCTTCGGCGACGACGCGCTGCGCGCAGCCGTGGTGCCCGCGCTCTGCTCGATGGAGAAGATCGCCTCCTACTGCCTGACCGAGCCCGGCTCGGGCTCCGACGCCGCCGCCCTGCGCACCCGCGCGGTGAGTGCGGGCAACGGCTGGGAGCTCACCGGCACCAAGGCCTTCATCTCCGGCGGCGGCTATTCCGACCTCTACGTGGTGATGGCCCGCTCCGGCGAGGAGGGCCCGAAGGGCATCTCCGCCTACCTGCTCGAGGACGGGGCCGAGGGCCTCACCTTCGGCGCGCCGGAGCGCAAGATGGGCTGGCAGAGCCAGCCCACCGCCCAGGTGCAGATGGACGCGGTGCCGGCGCTGGCGCTGATCGGGGCCGAGGGCGCGGGCTTCCGCTATGCCATGGCCGGGCTCGACGGCGGGCGGCTCAACATCTCCGCCTGCGCGCTCGGCGCCGCGCAGACCGCGCTCGACAGGACGCTCACCTACATGGCCGAGCGCCAGGCCTTCGGCAAGAGCATCGACCAGTTCCAGGCGCTGCAGTTCCGCCTCGCCGACATGGAGACCGAGCTGCAGGCGGCCCGCGTCTTCCTGCGCCAGGCGGCCTGGAAGCTCGACACCGGCGCGGCCGATGCCACCAAGCACTGCGCCATGGCCAAGCGCTTCGTCACCGACACCGCCTTCCGCGTGGCCAATGACGCGCTGCAGCTGCACGGCGGCTACGGCTACCTCGCCGATTACGGCATCGAGAAGCTGGTCAGGGACCTGCGGGTGCACCAGATCCTGGAAGGCACCAATGAAATCATGCGCCTGATCACCGCCCGGGCGCTGCTGGCGGAGAGACAATGACCGACGACATCCACATCCGCACCGAGGGCGCCGTGGGGCGCATCACCCTCACCCGGCCGAAGGCGCTGAACGCGCTCTCCCACCAGATGGCGCTGGCGATCGAGGCCGCGCTGGATGCCTGGGCGCATGACGATGCCGTGGCCATGGTGCTGTGCGATGCGCAAGGCGAGCGCGCCTTCTGCGCGGGCGGCGACATCGGCCATGTGCGCGCGGAAGGGGTGAAGGGCAATTACGACGCCGGCCGCCGCTTCTGGGCCGACGAGTACCGGATGAACGCGAAGCTCGCCCGCTTCCCGAAACCTTACGTGGCGCTGATGCACGGCTTCGTGATGGGCGGCGGCGTGGGCATCTCCACCCATGGCTCGCACCGGGTGGTGACCGACAGCACCAAGCTCGCGATGCCGGAATGCGGCATCGGGCTGATCCCCGACGTCGGCGGCAGCCTGATCCTCGGCCGCGCGCCGGGGCGGATCGGCGAATACCTCGGCCTCACCGGCGCGCGCATCGGGGCGGCGGACGCGATCTTCGCCGGCTTCGCCGACGTGTACGTGCCCGAGGCGGAGCTGCCCGCCCTCACCCGCGCGCTGCTGGAGGAGCCGGAGCCGGGCGCCGTGCTGCGCCGCTTCGCCGCCACCCCGCCCGAGGGCGTGCTGCCCGGGCTGCAGGCGGACATCGACCACGCCTTCTCGGGGGAGCTGTCGCGCCTGCCCGGCGCGCTCTCGGGCGAGGCGGAATGGCAGGTGGCGGCGCTGAAGGCGCTGCGCCACGGCTGCCCGCTCTCCGTCGCCTGCACGCTGGAGCTGGTGCGCGCGGCCCGCGCCGACCCGGTGATCGAGCACAGCCTCGCGCGCGAATACCGCTTCACCTGGCGCTGCATGGACCAGGGCGAGTTCCTCGAGGGCGTGCGCGCCGCGATCGTCGACAAGGACCGCAACCCGCAGTGGCGCCTCGCGCCGCTGGAGGCGGTGACACCGGAGCACGTGGCGGCGATGCTGGCGCCGCTGGGCCCGGACGAGCTGAGCTTCTGACCCCTTTCGCGGTCGCGGGGTGGGCCGCGCTGCGGCCGGCCACGCGCCCCGCCCTCTCCGGGGCGGGAGCGGCCGCGAAAGGGGGCAGCAACATGAGAGGGAGGAAAGAGCAATGAAGATCGGGTTCATCGGGCTGGGGAACATGGGCGCGCCCATGGCCGCCAATCTCGCGAAGGCCGGGCACGACGTGACCGGCTTCGACGTGACCGGGGTGATGCCGGAGGGCGTGAGCCCCGCCGCCAGCGCGGCGGAGGCCGCCGCGGGGCGCGACGCGGTCATCACCATGCTGCCAAACGGCGCCATCCTGCGCGCCGTTTATGCCGAGATCGTCCCCGCCGCCGCCCCCGGCACCGCGATGATCGACTGTTCCACGGTCGACGTGGAGAGCGCGCGCGCCGTGGCGGCGGAGGCGGAGGCCGCGGGCCTCCTGCCGCTCGACGCGCCCGTGTCGGGCGGCATCGGCGGCGCCTCGGCCGGCACGCTCACCTTCATGGTGGGCGGCAGCGACGCGGGCTTCGCCAGGGCGGCGGAGCTCTTCGACATCATGGGCCAGAAGGCGGTGCATTGCGGCACCCCCGGCGCCGGGCAATCTGCCAAGATCTGCAACAACATGATCCTCGGCATCTCGATGCTCGGCGTCTGCGAGGCCTTCTCGCTCGCCGACCGGCTGGGGCTCGACCGGCAGGCGATGTTCGACGTGGTCTCCACCTCCTCGGGCTATTGCTGGTCGCTCAACGCCTATTGCCCGGCCCCGGGCGTGGGCCCCGCCTCGCCTGCGGACAACGACTACAAGCCCGGTTTCGCCGCCGCCCTGATGCTCAAGGACCTGCGCCTGTCCCAGCAGGCCGCCGAGGCCGCCGATGCCCCCACCCCGATGGGTGCCGCCGCCACCGCGCTCTACGAGGCCTTCGTGGCGGGCGGCGGCGGTGGCAAGGATTTCTCCGCCATTCTGCCGCACCTGAGCGCGCTCGGCCGCGGCGGGGCCTGAGCCCCGCGCGCGCCGCGCGAAATCCGCGGGCGGGCGGGGAACCCTGCCCCCCGCCTGCGCGTTGCCTTCATGGCCACGTTACGGCCGGAAGACCGAGGAGGGCCTTACCATGCTCATGAGCTACCGTGACCTCACCCGCTGCACCCTGCTCACCACAGACGGCAGCCGCGACCCCGTCGAGGATCTCTACTTCGACGGCAGCCGCTGGAGCCTCACCCATATCGTGGCCGACACCGGCTCCTGGCTGGAGAGCCGCCGCACCGTGATCGGCGCCGGCCTCGCCGCGAAGCCGGATTTCGAGACCCTCGAGTGGCCCGTGCGGGTGAGCCAGGAGCAGATCCGCGCCGCGCCCCGCCCGGAGAGCTTCCCCGCCGAGGAGCGCTCGGCCGAGGAATGGGGCCTGTTCGACCTCGACGCCATGCCCCCCATCCTCATCGGCCCGATGGGCGAGACCTACTCGCCGCTGATGCTGGAGGCCCAGCTCCAGCACTGGGCCAATGACGAGACCGAGGAGAGCGAGGCGCGCAAGGCCCTGCCCGAGCGCCCCTCGGCAGCCCTCATCCGCTCCACCAACGCCCTGCTGGGCCACGAGATCTCGGCCACCGACGGCGAGATCGGCACCATCTCCGACGTGCTCGTCGACCTCGACAGCATGACCCTGCGCCACATCGTGGTGGACACCGGAAACTGGCTGCCCGGCCGCCAGGTGGTGCTGCCCGTCGAGCGCATCGAGGCCTTCGACTGGGCCGGCGGCCGCACCGTGGTCAACGTCGACCGCGAGGGGGTGAAGAACAGCCCGCCGCTGGAGGGCCTGCCCGACCTCGACCACCGCTGGGACCGCTCGGTGCTCAACTACTACGGCCTCGGCATCTGAGCCCACCGCCCGGGCGCCGCCCGGAGCCGCGGCACGCGGCGACACGCCGGGCGGGGGCTCGATGCCCCCGCCCGGCGTTTCCCCTTTCGGCCCCCCCGCGACGGGCTTCCCCGCCGCCCGCGCGCATGGCACAAGATGCCACCGCAATCCGAGGGAGCCCCCCATGCACCAGCCCCGCGCCGTCGTCTTCGACATCGGCAATGTCCTCGTGAACTGGGACCCCGACCGGGTCTATTCCCAGCTCCTGCCCGACCCGGCCGAGCGCCGCGCCTTCTTCGCCCGCACCGGGGTGGAGGAGATGAACCTCGACGTCGACCGCGGCGCCCCCTTCCGCGAGCACATCTACGCCCATGCCGAGCGCCACCCGGAGGACGGCGAGCTGATCCGCGCCTGGCACGACCGCTGGCCGGAGATGTTCCAGCCCGCCATCGAAGGCTCGGTGAGCCTGCTGCGGCTGCTGCGGCTCAAGGGCGTGCCGGTGCACGCGCTCTCGAACTTCGGCGCCGGCAGCTTCGATCTCGCCTGCACGCTCTACCCGGTGCTGCTCGAGTTCGACATCCCGGTGATCTCGGGCCGCGAGCGCGCCATCAAGCCCGAGCCGCGCATCTACGAGATCCTGGAGGAGCGCACCGGCCTTGCCGGCGCCGACATCTTCTTCACCGACGACCGCACCGACAACATCGCCGCCGCCCGCAAGCGCGGCTGGCAGGGCCACCTGTTCCGCAATCCCGACGCGCTGGCGCTGCAGCTCGTCGAGCTCGGCCTCATCGCCCCGCACGAGCTGGGCTGAGCCCGCCCCCGGGCGGGAACCGGCACCCCCCCTGCCCGGCCGCCGGGCCGGCGCGGCAGCAGGCTCTGCCCCGCCGCGCGGTCTGGCCGTCCCGGTGTTGCCCGGCCGCCGGGGCCGGGCGCTCCCGGCGCTTCCCTGCCCCCGGGCCGCGGCGGTCCCTGCACGTTCCTGCCGCCCGGCCGGGACGTGCCCGGCGTTGCGCCACCGCAGGGGCGGAGCGCTCCGGGCTTCCCCCCGCCGCAGGTGCGGGGAATTCAGGACTTTGCTCCGCCGGTGGTGGTGGGGCGTTCAGGGCCGGCCCCCCGCCCTCGGCGGCGGGGCGGGGGGCCGGCGTTGCCCCGCCGCCGGGACGCCATACATTCAGGGCATGATCCCGAGCCGAAGGAGCCCTGCCGGCATGACAGACTGCCTCGTCCCGATGAAGACCGCCCTGCAGGTGACGAAGGAAAACCGCTTCTCGCGCGTGCCGGTCCGCGGCTCGGAGAACCGGCTGGAGCCGGAGTGCTGGCCCGGCCTCACGCCCGGCTTCACCTTCGGCAGGCAGGACGGCGTTTTCGTCATCGGATCCTGCTTTGCCACCAACATCGAGAATTACCTCGACGCCCGCGGCTACGACATGCTGTCGCGCAAGCTCCTGCGCGGCACCGGGGTCACGCCCGGGCACATGAACAAGTACACCCCCGCCTCCATCCTCCAGGAGGTCGCCTGGGCGCGGGAGATCCTCGAGCGTGACGACGAGATGTCCGAGGCCGACGCCCGGCGCCTGTTCTTCACCTGCGAGGACGGGCGGGTGATCGACACCCAGCTCCACCCGTTCGAGCCCAGGCCCCTCGAGGAGGCGCTGGAGCGGCGCCGTGCCGTGTACCGCACCTGGCGGGCGCTGTTCTCGGCCGACGTGGTGGTGATCACCCTCGGGCTCACCGAGGCCTGGTGGGACGCGGAGCTGCAGCTCTACATCACCGAGACCCCCACCCGCCCCATGCAGCGCGCCGGGGAGCGCTTCTTCTTCCAGCGCCTCGGCTTTGCCCGCTGCATGGAGATGATGCGCTCGGCGGTGGCGCTGATCCGCGGCGAGAGGGACCCGCGCATCCTGATCACCACCTCACCGGTGGTGCTGGCGCGCACCTACACGCCCGAGGACGTGCTGGTGGCCAACAGCCATTCCAAGTCGGTGCTGCGCGCGGTGGCGGGCGAGCTTGCGCAGGACACCCCGGGGGTGGAGTATTTCCCGAGCTACGAGAGCGTGATGCTCACCCGCTCCGCGAGCGTCTGGCAGGACGACCTGAAGCATGTCTCCGAGCAGTTCGTGCATCGCATCATGAGCCGGGTCGAGCAGAGCTACACCGCCGAGGGAGCCGCGACGAACCTCACGCGGCAGGACCTCGAGGGGCGCTTCGCCGAGGCGGTGGAGGCGCATGACCTGGCCGGTGCGGCGGAGATCTACCGCGACATGCCCGAGCCGCTCGCCCATCCGGCGCGCGGCTTCCACACCCTGGCCGCGGTGGTGGCGGCGGCGCAGGGCGACGCGGCCCTCGCCCGCGCGCATCTCGAGGCGGATGCGGGCAACGCCGGGGTTCGGGGGCTGAACCAGCTCGCCTTCCTGCGCTACAGCGCCTGGAAGCAGGTGGGCGCGCCCGAGCGCGCCGACGCCTGGCTCGCGGAGGAACTGGGCGGGGGCGGCAAGCTGCGGGGCTTCGTGGTTCACAAGTCCACCCGCTGGCTGTTCACCGAGGGCCGGGCGCGCGACGCGGTGGAGATCCTCGAGCGCGTCGACCCGTCGCGGATCGCCATGGTCCAGCTTCTCAACCGCTTTGCCGAGCAGCTCAACCGCCACGGCCGGCCGGAGCTTGCCGAGCGCTATCTGGCCGCCGTGCCGGAGGGCGAGCGCATCACCCTCAAACGGCCGAAGCCGCGCTCCTCCGGCTGGCTGTCGCGGCTCGGCCTGTCGCGCTAGGCTGTCGCACCGGGCGGTGCGCGGATCGCCGGGCGGGGCCGTGGAGGCGGGCCGCCGGTGGCGCGGGACACGCAGGAGCCCCCGCGCAGGTTGCGCCGAGGCCATGGACCGTGTCACGCTGCCCTGCGTGCCGTCATGCTGGGGGCGTGCCGTCATGGCGGTGATCGTGCTCTTGTGCCGACGTCATGCGTGCGGTCATGCCGAAGGCGAGCGGACTGTCATGCCGAAGGCGTGCGTGGTGTCGCGCCGAAGGCGCGCGGATGTCTCGCCGGCGCGCGGGATGAGCCTCGCCCCGGCGGCAAGCCTGGCGAGAGGCGCGCGGGAGGGACGTCGCGGAAGGCCGGGATGTCGGGGTTTAGGGTATTTCAATTCGATACGAACGTGTTGTATGTGGAACAGAAGCCCCTGAGAGGAGGCGTTCCGGAGGACCCACGTACCCGTATGACCGAGCAGCACCGCTTTCCCGAGATCGACGAACGCCTGTTCCTGCAATCCGTGTCGAGGGCGCTCGACGTGCTCGAGGCCTATGCCGCGTCACCGCAGCCCAAGTCCCTGGGAGAGATCGCACAGGCGGCCGGCATCAACAAGAGCGCCGCGCAGCGCATCGGCCAGACGCTGCTCAGCCGCGGCTACCTGGAGCTGGCGGAGAACGGGCGGCTCACGCTGGGCCGGCTGTTCCTCGACCGCAGCTTCGACTACCTGCGCTCCAACCCGCTGATCGAGCGCTCGATGCCGGTGCTCACCGACCTGCGCAAGATGGCCGAGGAGCGGGTGGACCTGAGCCTGTTCGACGCGCGGCACGACGACCTGTCCATCGTCTACGCCGCCCGGCTGCAGAGCAAGCGCGAGACCTTCTACGCCACGCTTTCCGGCCGTCGCCAGCCGAGCGTGACCGCCACCGGCGGGCGGGCCTGCATGGCGCTGCTGCCCGACGAGCGGGTGGAGGACATCATCGCCCGCTCGGAGCGCCGCGCGGTGACCCAGCGCACGATCACCTCGCCCGAGGGCATCCGCGCCAAGGTGGCCGAGGCCCGGCGCGACGGCTTCGCCTATGCCGAGGAGGAGAGCCTGATCGGCGAGATCGTGCTCGCGGCGGCGATCACCGGGCCCGGCGGCCTGCCCATCGGCGCCATCCACATCGCGGGCTCGATGAGCGAGTGGACCGCCGAGGATTTCCGCCGCCGCTTCGCCCCGCTCGCCATCGAGGCCGCTCGCGCCCTGTCCACCTGAGCGTCCCGGGCCGGAGCGCCCGCCGGCCAGCCTCCGGCGCCCTGCCCCGCCCGCATGCCCGGGCGAAGCGTCAGGCGGGGCCCTCCCGTGAGGCGGCCACCCGCCGGTGTCCGCCCCTCCGGGCCGGGCCGGGTGCTGCGCACCCGGCGGGCGCACCCTGGCGAACCGCGCGCCATCGGACGCGTGCGCCGACGTTCCGCCTTCCGGAACCACCCCTGGCGGCGACCTGCATGTGACGTTGCCGGCCCCGGCACCCCCGCCGCGCGGCACGCGCGGCCCGGCCCAAGCCGCAGGAGACGCGCCCGCAGGGCGGGTCGACGCGGGACGGGAGCGCCCCGCCTCCGCTCGCGGAAGGCCTGTCGGCCGGGCCACTCCCGTGCCGGGGCCACCTGTCGGTGTCCCCGCCTTTGGGCCGGGCCGGGTGCTGCGCACCCGGCGGCAACGCCTCTGCCTGAGGTCTGGAATGGCGCTGCACCGGGACACCGCATCGTGCACCCCCCTGAATCGAGCGGGAGGATCATGACGCGACGAGTCATGCGTAGTGCAAGGTGCACGGGGCTCTCTCGCGAGCAAGCGGCGCACCGCGAATTCTCCTCTTCGGCCCGGGCGACCAGCCCGGGCCGCGCCCGACCCTCCCCCCGGGAGGGCGCGCTGCCCGTCGTGCCGGGCGGGGATGCCGCTCCGCAAGGCGGAGCGGCACGGCCCAACGCGGAGGCGGCTTCCGCGCGCAGCGCGGCTGTCGCCGGAGGGGCGGGAGGGCTACCGGATGGTTCAGGTCGGAGGGCCCGGAGGCGCCGCGTCTGGCGGGCCGTGCGCCCGGGCTCTTGCGGCTGTGTGCCGGGCCCGCCGCGCAGCGCGGCGGCGCGGCGGGCCTTGTGGATGTCGGGCCTCGCGGATGCGGGGCCGCCCCCGGGGGTCAGGCGGGGTGGAAGCGCAGGGGGAGGCTTTTGAGCGAGCGCAGGTTGTTGTTGAGCTTGCGCACCGGCGCGCCCTCGGGGGTGATGCGGCCCACGCGGGTGGCCACGGCCTTCAGCACCGCCTCGCCCTCGAGCCGGGCGATCATCTGGCCGATGCACATGTGGATGCCGGTGCCCAGCGCCATCTGGGCGTTGGTGTTGCGCGTGAGGTCGAAGCGGGGCGCATTCTCCCAGGCCTCGGGGTCGCGGTTCGCGGCGCCGAGCAGCACCAGCATCTTGTGGTCGGCCGCCACCGGCACCCCGCCGATCTCGGTGTCGGACATGGTGAGGCGGCCGACGTTGGGGATCGGCGCCTCGAGGCGCATCGCCTCGTCGAAGGCGGCCTTCACCCGGGCGCCGGGGTCCTCGCGCAGCAGGGCGAACTGTTCGGGGTCCTGCGAGAGGTGGCGCAGGGCGGCGGAGATGGTCGAGGACGTGGTGTCGAGCCCGCCGCGCAGGAAGGAGCGCACCAGCAGGGGGGCGATCTCGGGCGCGATCTCGCCCCGGTCCGCCGCCTCGAAGATCTGCGCGCCGAAGCCGCCGGGCACCATCGCCTCGCGGGTCATCGAGGCGTTGAACCACTCGCGGATCGCGTCGACCTTCGCCTCGGTGGCGAGGAAGCGGGCGTTGCGCGGGCCCTGGCCGTCGAAATTGTACTCGCCGAGCAGGAAGAGGTTGGCGCGGCGCTGCGGCTCGTCGACCAGGCCCAGCGCGGGCGGGAAGGTGGAGGAGACGTATTCCTCCGCGAGATCGGTGACGCCGTCGAAGCTGCCCTGCTCCAGCAGGCGGTCGACCAGCACCTCGGCCGCGGCCTCGAAATCGGCCTTCCAGCCGCGGATCAGCACCGGCGAGAGGATCTTCTGCAGCGCCCGGCGCACGGCGGTGTGGTCGGGCGGGTCGACCTCGACGATCGGGCTGCCGGCGCGCCAGGCATCGGGGCGGCGGATGTCGGCGAGGCCGGAGCCGCCGGTGGAGGAGAAGGTCTTCCAGTCGGTCAGCACCGGGCGCACATGCGCGTGCCGGCCCATGGCGTAGACCCCGTAGCGCGACATCCACACCACCGGCCCGAGCTCGCGGATCGCGGCCCAGGCCGCCGGCAGGTCGGCGAGGCTCTCGTCGGAGAAGAGGTCGATGTCGGTGACCGGGGCGGGCAGCGGCGGCTCGGGGGCGAGGAGGGGCTCGGCGCTCATGCCTGCCCCTCCGCCTCGAGCGCGGCCCAGTGGTCCGCCACCTCGGCGCCGGTGGTGATCCAGACATCGGGGAAGGTGCGGATGAAGGCGATCAGCTCGCGCAGCATGGCGATGCGCCCGGGGCGGCCGGTGATCTGGGGGTGGAAGATGATGTCGTAGAGCCCGCCCCAGCGGTAGATCTCGCGGAACTCGTCCTTGAAGAGCTCGAGCATGTGCGAGTTGGGGAAGATCGGCCGGGGCGACTTCACCGAGAAGAGCGCGTGCGGCGCGTCGTCGAGGCTCCAGTGCCAGGGCAGCTCGATCACGCCGGGGCTGCCGTCCTCGGCGGTGTGGCGGTAGGGGTTGATGTGGTTCATCAGCGAGCTGTCGTAGAGCAGCCCGTGCTTCCTGAGCAGCCGGAACAGCCCGGCCGAGACCTCGCCCGCCGGCGAGCGGAAGCCCTTGGGCACCACGCCCACGCAGGTCTTCAGCGCCTCCATGCCGCGCTCGAACTCCTCCACCTCCTTTTCCGGGTCGTCGGAGACCCAGACATGGGAGTAGGAATGGTGGCCCACCTCGTGGCCGCCCTTCAGGATGGCCTCCACCTTGTCGGTGTGGTTTTCCACCGTCCAGCCGGGCACGAAGAAGGTGCCCTTCACGTCGGCCTCCTCCAGCGTGTCGAGGATCTTGGGCACGCCCACCTCGGCGCCGTAGCGGCCCTGGGAGAGCACGCCGGGGCGGTTGGCGTTTGCCGGGTCGCGCGAGGTCCAGAGGGTCTCGGCGTCGAAGTCGAAGGTCAGCATCACCGCGCAGCGGGCGCCGCCGGGCCATTTCACGCTCATGTCATGCATCTGTCTCTCTCCTCTCGGGGCTCAGGCGAGGCGCGCGCCGTCGATGGGCAGCGCCACGCCGGAGGTGTAGGCGGCGCTGTCGCTCAGCAGGTAGAGCACCGCGTCGGCCACCTCGGCGGGCAGGCCGAAACGGCCCATGGGGATCTTGGCGAGCATCATCGCCTCGCGGGCGTCGCGCGCGGCCCCGGTGCCGGCCATGTCGAAGCTCGTGTCCGACATCGGGCTGTCGATGGTACCGGGGCAGACGCAGTTCACCCGGATGTTCTCGGCCGCGTGGTTGAGCGCCAGCGAGCGGGTGAGCAGGCTCACCGCGCCCTTGGAGGCCGAGTAGGCCGAAAGCGTGGGCGAGCCCATCACCCCGGCGGTGGAGGAGAACAGCACCACCGCCCCCGCGCCATGGGTGCGGATCTGCGGGATGAAGGCGCGCGCGGCGAGCCAGGCGCCCTTCACGTTGATGGCGAAGACGCGGTCCCACATCTCCTCTTCCATCTCGATGGCGGGGCCTGCCTTGCCCAGGATGCCGGCGGCGGCGACGAGCTTGTGCGCCGGGCCGAAGGCAGCCTGCGTGGCCTCGGCGAAGGCGGCCATGTCGGCGGCCGAGGTCACGTCGCCCGGCATGGTGAGCGCGCCGGGGCAGAGGGCCGCGGTCTCGGCCAGTTTCTCCGCGTCGAGGTCGAAGAGCGCGAGGCGCGCGCCCTCGGCCGCGAGCCGCACCGCCGTGGCGCGGGCCAGCGCGCCGCCCGCCCCGGTGACCGCGATCACCTGGCCCTCGAAGCGGCCCGTGCTGTCAGGCTTCGTCATCATGTCCTCCGCTGAGATAGAAGCTGCGCAGCTCGTCCGGGGCCACGCCGCCGTCGACGGCCCGCGAGAAGGCGATGCGCCCGCCGCGGATCACGTGCAGGTGGTCGGCGATCTCGAGCGCCATGCCGACATTCTGCTCCACGAGCAGCAGCGACAGGCCGAGCTCGCGCAGGCCGAGGATGGCTTCCGCGATCTCCTCCACCACCTTGGGCGCGAGGGCGGCCGAGGGCTCGTCGAGCAGCAGCATCGAGGGGCGCGACATCAGTGCGCGGCCGATGGAGAGCATCTGCCGCTCACCGCCCGAGAGCATGCCGGCGGACACGCGCCGGCGCTCCCTGAGGCGGGGGAAGCGGGTGTAGACCCCCTCGAGATCCTCCGCGAGCCCGGCCTTGTCGCGCCGGCGGTGGAAGCCGCCCATCATCAGGTTTTCCTCGACACTCATGGTGCCGAAGACCTCCTTGCCCTGCGGCACCAGGCACAGGCCGCGGCCCGGCCTGTCCTCGGCCGCGAGGCCGGTGATGTCCTCGCCGTCGAGCGTCACCCGGCCGGAGGTGGGCTTCAGCAGGCCGGCGATCACCTTCAGGCAGGTGGACTTGCCGGTGCCGTTGCCGCCCAGGAGGGCGATGAGCCCGCCCTTCGGCACGTCGATGGTGAGCCCGTGCAGAATGCGCGTGCGGCCGTATCCGGCCTCGATCCCCTCAACCGCGAGCATGGCGTTTCCATCCCGTTCCGATATAGGCCTCGACCACCCTGGGGTCGGAGGTCACGGCCTCGGGCGCGCCCTCGGCCAGTTTCAGCCCCGAGTCGAGCACCACGAGGCGCTCGCACAGGTCACGCACCACGCGCATGTCATGCTCCACCAGCAGGATGGCCATGCCGAACTCGTCGCGCATGCGGCGGATGAGCACGATCAGCCTGTCCACGTTGGGCGGCGAGAGCCCCGCCGCCGGCTCGTCGAGCACGAAGAGCGTGGGGTCGGCGATGACACCGCGCGCCAGCTCGACCATGCGCTGCTGGCCGATGGAGAGCGCGCCCACCGGGCGGTCGGCGAAGGCGTCGAGCTCGAACCAGGCGAGCAGCTCGCGCGCCCGCACCCTGAGCCGCTCCTCCTCCTCGCGCGCGGCGGCGCGGCCCAGGAGCGAGTCGCCCAGCGTGGTCTCCATGCCCGCGTGCTTGGCGAGCAGCAGGTTGTCCGACACGGTGAGCGAGCGGAACAGCCGGATCATCTGGAAGCTGCGCGCCATGCCCAGCCGCGCCCGTTTCCAGGCCGGCACGGCGGTGATGTCCTCGCCACGGAAGCGGATGGTGCCCTCGTCGGCCATGAGATCCCCCGTCACCAGGTTCACCATGGTCGACTTGCCCGAGCCGTTGGGCCCGATGAGGCCGACGATCTCGCCCTGCCCCACCGAGAGGTCCACCGTGTCGACCGCGGTGACGCCGGCGAAGCGCTTCGTGACGCCCGTGACTTCGAGAAGTGCGCTCATGCCCGTGCCTCCCTGATCTTGCGCCAGCGGCCGACGAGGCCCTCCGGCAGCGCGATGATGATCACCACCAGCAGCACGCCGAACAGGAACAGCTTGTACTGCGCGAAACTGCCGGTGAGCTCGGGAAGGATGGTGAGCAGGATGGCGCCGATGATCGGCCCGAGGAAGGTGCCCCGGCCGCCCACCACCATCATCGCCACGATGGTGCAGGAGATCCAGATGGTGAAGTCATCCGGGGTGACGCCGCGCATCACATGGGCGTTGAGCACGCCCGCGGCGCCGGCGAAGGCGGCGGAGGCCACGAAGGCGGTGAGCTTGGCGCGCGTGGTGTCGAGGCCCACGGCGCCGGCCAGCGTCTCGTCGTCCTTCACCGCCACCCACTCGCGGCCGAGGCGCGAATGCACCAGCCGCCAGGCGATCCACACAGCGACCACGGCGAAGACGAGCGTGAGCCAGTAATGCGCGGTGAGGCCGGTGATGTCGACCAGCGTGGCGCCGAAGAGCGACACCTCGCCGATGGGCGGCACCAGGATGCCGTTCTGCCCGCCGGTGAAGCCGCTCCACTGGATGAGGCCGAGGTAGACGATGGTCTGGAAGGCGATGGTGACGATGGCGAGGAAATGCCCCTTCAGCCGCAGCGCCGGGATGCCGAGCAGGAGCCCGAACAGCCCGGTGACCACGATGCCGGCGGGAAGGTTGATCCAGAAGCCGGTGCCGAGGTCGCGCCCCATGATGGCGGTGGTGTAGCCGCCGATGCCGTAGAACGCGCCCTGGGCGAAGGAGAACTGCCCGGCATAGCCGGAGACGAGGTTGAGCCCGGTGGTGAGCGTGACGTAGAGCAGTGCGACCATCAGCACCTGCAGCTCGTACCCGCCGGTGAGGAAGGGCGCCGCGATGAACACCGCGGCGATGATGAGCGAGAGACCTGCCTTCATCACGAGCGCTCCACCGATTTGCCGAACAGGCCCTGCGGGCGGAACAGCAGCACCGCGATCACGATCACGAAGCCGATGATGTCACGCAAGCCGTTGGTGAGATAGGCGGAGGTCATGGTCTCGACCACGCCGAGCAGCAGGCCGGCCACCGCCGCCCCCATGATGTCGCCCATGCCGCCGAGGATGACCACGGTGAAGGCCTTGAGCACGATCATGTTGCCGATGATGGGCGTGACCATGAGCACCGAGGACATCAGGAAGCCCGACACCCCGGCAAGGCCGGCGCCCACCATGAAGGTGACCATGGCCACCCGTTCCACCCGCACCCCGCAGAGCCGGGCCACGGTGCGGTGCTGGGCCATGGCGCGCAGGCTGCGCCCGGTCCAGGTGTAGCGCAGCACGCCGAAGAGCAGCCCCACCAGCACCACCATCGCCACCGGGATGAGGAAGCGCGGCAGCGGCAGGAACACCGGCCCGAACTCGACGGCGAGCATCGAGAGGTCGGTCTGCAGCAGCATGGGCCGCGGCCCGATGGTCAGCAGCGCCGCGTTCTGCAGCGCCACCGCGAGGCCGAAGGAGGCGATGATCGAGCTCGTCATGTCCCGCTCGCGCAGGGCGCGGTGCAGGAGGGACTCGGCAAGAACGCCGAGCACCGCAGAGAAGGCGATCACCACCACCAGCGCCGCGATGAGCGGCAGGCCGAGCAGCGTGACGGTGAGCACCCCGGCATAGGCGCCGAGCATGTAGAATTCGCCATGGGCGAAGTTCACAACGCCGAGAATGCCGAAGATGAGCGTGAGGCCGATCGCCACCAGCACGTAAGCCGAGCCGATGACGATCCCGTTCGCGAGATACTGGAGAAACAGGTCCAATGCAGGGGTCCGATCAGATGGTGCGCTTGCCGTCCTTGATGACGGCGATGAACATCGGGAAGCGCACGCCGCCCGTGTCGTCGAAATCGGCGGTGGTGCCGTCGGGGCCCATGGTGATCGGGAAGTCGGCCATGCCGTCCTTCAGCATCGCCTGCACCGCCCGGCTGTCGGGCGCGCCGGCGCGGCGCATGGCCTCGATGGCGACGTTGGTGCTGTCGAAGCCCAGCGCGTTGAGCGTGCCGGCCTCGTAGCCGTTGAGCGCCTTGAAACGCTGGCCGAAATCGTGGCCGAACGTGTTGGGCGTGCTCGATTCGTAGAGCGTGGCGACGGCGAAGCCCTCGGAGGCCGGGCCGGCAAGCTCGATGAAATCATCCGAGACCATGGAGCCGGAGCCGACGAACTGGGTGCGCAGCCCCACCTCGGCGGCCTGGCGCACGATGTTGGCGCCGTCGCCGGCCCAGCCGCCGATGTAGACCGCGTCCGGGCGCTCGGAGCGCAGGCGGATCAGCACGGGGGAGAAATCGGGCTCGCCGACGTTGAAGCTGTCGCGCGAGAGGATCTCGCCGCCCTCGGCCTGCACCAGGCTGGTCACCTGGTCGGCGAGCGTGTTCCCGTAGTTGGTCGAGTCGTGCAGGATCGCCACGCGGCGGGCGCCGAACTGGTGCACGATGGCCTTGGCGGTGTCCTCGCCCTGCCCGTTCGAATCCGGCCAGGCGCGGAAGAACCAGGGGTCGCCGACCTCGTTGGCCTCGGTGCCCGCGGCGCCGGTGGAGCCGCCCGAGAGCATGGGCACGCCGTATTCCTTCGCCACCTGGGTGGCCGCGATCACCACCTGCGTGGGGTAGGTGCCGATGATGAACGGCACCTCGTCGCGCTCGATGAGCTTGCGCACGGCGGTGACACCCTTGGTGGAGTTGGCCTCGTCATCCTCCATCACCAGCTCGAGCTGGCGGCCGAAGACGCCGCCGGCGGCATTGGCCTCGGCCACGGCCATCTCGAGGCCCTTGAGCACCTGGTGGCCCTCGATGGAGCCCGGGCCCGAGAGCGGCAGCATGCCGCCGACGCGGAGCACCGATGTGTCCTGGGCGCGGAGGATGGTGGGAGCGGCGAGCCCGGCGCCGATAAGGCCGAGCATCCTGCGACGGGAAAATTCGGTCATGTGCCCTCTCTGTTGGCATAAGCGTATCATTGTTCGATACGTCGATATCGAATGATTGGGGCGAGTCGCGCCCGGTGTCAAAAGAGTTTTTGCGGCGAAGCCTTGACCAACCGGCCAAAACACGTTTCCCGGATACAGCGCGGCATCTAAAAATCACTTGTTTCCCATAGGGTTGCCAGAAGCCGTATCGGCGCATACGAAATACGTAATTTTTAAATTCGGTCGTATTGTATAAAGATATGATCAACTCTAGGCTGTTCCCGACGACAGCGGAGGACAGAATGAAAGACGGCATGACGGGCGAGATCGCCATCGAGGGGCTGGCGGCGCCGGCCGAGATCCGGGTGGATGAATGGGGCATTCCCCATATCCGTGCGGAGAGCGAGGCGGACCTGTTCCTGGCCCAGGGCTTCAACGCCGCGCGCGACCGGCTCTGGCAGATCGACCTGTGGCGCAAGCGCGGGCTGGGGCGGCTGGCGGCCAGCTTCGGCCCCGGCTATCTCGCGCAGGACATCGCGGCGCGCAAGGTGCTGTTCCGCGGCGACATGGCGGCGGAATGGGTATCCTACGCGCCCGACACCCGCGCCATCTGCGAGGCCTTCGTGGCCGGGGTGAACGGCTATATCGCCTGGGCGCTGGAAGACCCCGCGCGCCTGCCGCCGGAATTCGCCCTCACCGGCTCGGCGCCCGAGCCCTGGGCGGCCGAGGACGTGGTGCGCATCCGCAGCCATGCCCTCACCCGCAACGCCATCTCCGAGGTGATCCGCAGCAACCTGCTCGCCGGGCTCGGCCCCGAAACCGACCTGCTGCGCAAGAACCTCGAGCCGAAGCGCGTGCCCGGCGACACCGGCATCGCCCCCGGCAGCGTGCCGATGGCGGTGCTCGATGATTTCCGCCTCGCCACCGCCGGGGTGAGCTTCTCGCCCGAGCGCCTCGCCGCGCCGCTGGCCGAGGCCGGGCGCTGGCGCCGGGTCGACAGCCTCGCGCAGGTGGTGGCCGACGCCACCTGGACCGGCTCGAACAACTGGGCGGTCTCGGGCGCGCGCAGCTCCACCGGCCGGCCGGTGATGGCAGGCGATCCGCACCGCAACCACGCCCTGCCCGCGCTGCGCTACCTCGTGCATCTCACCGCGCCGGGGCTCGACGTGATCGGCGCGGGCGAGCCCTGCGTGCCCGGCATCTCCATGGGCCACAACGGCACCGCCGCCTTCACCCAGACCATCTTCTCGGCCGACCAGGAGGACATCTTCGTCCTCACCCTCGACCCCGCTTGCCCCACGCGCTACCGCCAGGGCGAGGGCTGGGCCGAGATGGAGCAGGTGACCGAGACCTTCGAGGTGAAGGGCGCGGAGCCGCAGGAGCGCACCCTCCTCTTCACCCGCTACGGCCCGGTTCTGCACAGCGAGGGCGGCCGGGCCTATGCGCTGCGCTCGGTCTGGTTCGAGCCCGGCTCGGCGGCCTATCTCGGCGGGCTCTCGACCATGCGGGCGAAAACCCTGCCCGCCTTCCGCGACGGGCTGCGCCGCTTCGCCACGCCGAGCCTCAACCATCTCTACGCGGATGTCTCCGGCACCATCGCCTGGCAGCCGGCGGGGATGATCCCGGTGCGCCGCGGCTGGGACGGGCTGATGCCCTTGCCCGGCGACGGCAGCCTCGACTGGGACGGCTTCCTCGACCTCGACACCCTGCCGCTGGTGACCGACCCGGCGGAAGGCTTCGTCGCCAGCGCCAACGAGGCGAACCTGCCGACGGACTGGGACCATGCCGCGGTGCAGGTGGGCTACGAGTGGCTGGAGAAGAGCCGCGCCCTGCGGCTGCGCGCGGCGCTTGCCTCCGGCACCCATGACGTGGCCGACGCCTGCGCGCTGCAGACCGACGCGCTCTCGCTGCCCGGCCTGCGGCTGAAGGCACTGGTGGGCGGGCTGGCGGAGACCCCGGCCGAGGCAAAGGCGCTCTTCGCCGGCTGGGACGGGGTGCTGGGGGTCGATTCCGCCGCCGGCGCGCTGTGCGAGTTCTGGTGGGAGAAGCACCTGAAGCCCGGGATTCTCGCGCGCCTCGTGCCCGATGCCGCCCTGCGCCCGCTCTTCGCCCCGGGCGACGTGGAGGGCATCCTCACCGCGCTGGAGCAGCCCGAAGCGCTGTTCGGCCCCGCACCGGAGGCGGCGCGCGACGCGCTGCTGGCCGAGACGCTGGCCGGGGCGGTGGCCGCCCTGCTCGCCGCGCAGGGCGCGCCGGAGGGCTGGCGCTGGGGCGCGCTGCACCACGGCTATTTCGAGCACCCGCTGGCGCCGCTGGGCGCGAAGCTCGACGTGGGCCCGCTGGAGAAGCCCGGCAGCGCCTCCACCGTGATGCACGCCGCCTATCGCGGCTCCGACTTCCGGGTGACCATGGGCGCCTCGGTGCGCTTCGTGATCGACGTGGGCAACTGGGACGCGAGCCGCTGCATCAACGCCCCCGGCCAGTCCGGCGACCCGCGCTCGCCGCATTACGCCGACCTCGCGCCGCTCTGGGCGAAGGGCGAATACGTGCCCTTCCTCTACTCCGACGCGGCGGTGGAAGCGGCGACGCGGCAGCGCATCGCCCTCGTGCCCGCCGGCTGAGGGCGGGCCGCCCCCGGGCCCCGCGTCAGTCGAAGGGCTCGGGGTTGCGGCCCACCAGCCAGCCGCCGTCCACCGCCAGCACCTGGCCGGTGACGAAGGAGGCATCGTCGGAGACGAGGAAGGCGGTGACGGAGGCGATCTCCTCCGGGGTGCCGGCGCGGCGCATGGGGGCTGCCTTCACCACCGCGGTGCGGTAATAGGCGTCAGCCTCGATCCAGTCATGGGTCATCTGCGTGTCGATGCAGCCCGGCGCCACTGCGTTCACCCGGATGCCCTCGGGGCCGAGGTCGGTGGCGAGCTGGCGGGTGAGCTGGCTGATGCCGCCCTTGGCCGCGGCATAGGCCACCTTGCCCGGGTAGCAGCCCTCGCCGAAGATCGAGGCGGTGTTCACGATGGCGCCGCCCGGGCGGGAGAGATGCGGCAGCACATCGCGCGTGAGGCGGATGACCGCGCCGAGGTTCACGTCGAGCAGCCGGGCGATGTTCGCGTCATCCGACTGCGCCAGCGGCTTAGCGCCGCCGATGCCGGCGTTGTTCACCAGGATGTCGACGCGGCCGCCCGCTGCCTCCACCAGCTCAGCGCCGGCGCCCGGGGCGGCGATGTCGCAGGTGAGGCCGGTGGCGCCCAGCGCTTCCGCGCGCGCCAGCACGCCGGCGTCGAGGTCGGACATCACCACCCGCGCGCCCTCGGAGACCAGCCGCGCCGCGGTGGCGAGGCCGATGCCGCCGGCAGCGCCGGTCACGATGGCCACCCGGCCGGTCAGTCGTGTCACCTGGTTCATCGTCTTGCTCTCGCCTTCGTATCGCTTGCCAATTTGATTGAATTGAATATCACGCTAGAAGCTGCGCGAGGCGCCGTCAATCACCACGGCGGGCAAGCAAGCGCCGCCGGGCCGGGGCCGCGGCGGCGCGATCTGCGGGCGATGCGGGCCCGGCTCAGTCGCCGGAGGCGAAAAGCCCCGCGACCGGGGTGATGACGCGGGTGACGACCGGGATGAGCAGCAGCCCGAGCGCGAGGCCGGCCACGCCGTCGATCGCCGCGGTGACCAGCCAGGCCACGGTGCCCTCCATGCTCTCCGGCACCGCCTGGCCGGCCGCTTCGGCGGCGTGGTGGATGGCGAGATAGGGGCCGGTGAGGCCGAGCTCGTAGAGGCCGTGCAGGATGATCGAGCCGCCGACCCAGATCATCGCGGCGGTGCCCACGATCATCAGCAGCTTCAGGAACAGCGGCATGTAGCGCACCACGCCGCGGCCCAGCGCCCGGAACGGCGCGAGGCGCGAGCCGCGCGCGACGGCGAGCCCGGCGTCGTCGGCCTTCACGATGAGCCCGACCATGCCGTAGACCGCGAGCGTGATCATCACGCCCGCCACCGCGAGCGCCGCGGCCTCGACCCAGATCGACTGGCCCGGCGGCAGCGCGGAGAGGACGATGGTCATGATCTCGGCGGAAAGGATGAAATCGGTCTTGATCGCACCGCGCACCTTGCTTTCCTCGAGATGCGCGTCCTGCAGCTTCTGCTGCACCAGCTCCTCGGCATGATGATCGGCGGGGTTGAGCGCGTGCCAGACCTTCTCCGCCCCCTCGAAACACAGGTAGGCGCCGCCGAGCATCAGCAGTGGCGAGATCGCCCAGGGCGCGAAGGCCGAGAGCAGCAGCGCCACGGGCAGCAGGATGACCAGCTTGTTGAACAGCGAGCCCCGGGCGATCTTCCACACGATGGGGATCTCGCGCTCGGCGCTGAAGCCGTGCAGGTATTTCGGCGTGACCGCGGCATCGTCGATCAGCGCGCCGGCGGCCTTCGAGGAGGCCTTCACCGCCTGCCCCACCACGTCATCCACCGAGGCGGACGCGACCTTCGCGATCGCGGCCACGTCATCGAGTAGCGCCAGTAATCCGCTCATGCCCTGCCTTTCGCCCCGGAACCATCTGCCAAGCATAGTGCCGGGCGGCGCGACGACAATGGCCGGCCTCGCGGCGGCGCCGCCAGGCTGCCGGGGCTCACGCGGCCGATTTCCGGCTCAGTTCGCGCATGCGCAGCAGGAACGCGCGGAACGCGACGCCGAGCTTCGCCGCCCGCTCCGGCGCCTCCGACGGATCGGAGGTGGAGTTCTTCGTCACCCATTCGAGATCCGCGGCCGCCTCGGCCACGGCCGGCGCGCCCAGCAGCCGCGCCGAGGATTTCATCGAATGCGCGAGGCGGCTGCACTCCTCCATGTTGCGCTCGGCAAGCAGCGCGGGCAGGCGGGCGATGGTGGCCCGGCCATCGGCGATGAAGATCTCCAGCATGCGGTTGAACCGCTTGCCCATCACCTTCTGGGCGCCGCGCATGGTGGCGATATCGACCGGGTCGCGCGCGGCCGGGCCGGCCGGGCCGGCCTCCGCCCCGGGCGCCGGCGCGGCGCCTTCCCCGGCGGCAGGCTCGGCCGGTCCGACGGGG
>NZ_QRGC01000036.1 GCF_003448965.1 Oceanicella sp. SM1341 | reverse complement strand
CCAAGACCATCGCGTTTTCGCGTGGCGAGTAAGGGCTCGAAGCCGTCGCGCGGGAACGACCGAATACTCCATCTATTATAGTCGCTCCCAGAAGAATCTCTACCGGATTTCTTCTGCGTTTATATCGCGTTTTCGTCTTGGCACCGCCAAACGGGAAAACTGATTCGGTTACCCGGTCTGGCGGTCGGCCCCGACCTTTCGACCGAGGCCTCGCGACGGCGTTATTCGCCGCGGCGACCGTTGGGGCGGGACCAGATCAGAGCGTAGCTCTCGCCGTCCTCGTCGTCGAAGAGGTTGGCGTAGATCGGGGCGGTGAAGCTCGGATCGTCCAGCTTGAGGCCCAGATAGTCGCGGCCCTCGCCCGAGCGTTTGGACCAGGCGGCGCCGATTTCGGCGCGGCCGACCAGGACCCGGTGGCTGGGGGCGTTCTCGCCGGTAGCGCGGGTGTCGGGAACGATGCGCACGCCCTGGACCTGAACGCTGAGGGTGACGATTTCGCCGGTGAATTCGTTGCCGGTCTTCTTGAAGGTGCCGATGGTTGCCATTTTAAGTCTCCGTTTTCCGTTTCCGGGTCCGCACCATTGCGGCCCGATGGCGATCGACAGGCCGGAGACGACCGACGGCGCACCCCCGGCGTGCCGGGGGCTGGACAGCAAAGGCAGAACTTTCTTGTCTCGCGCGGAATGGGCGCAGCCCAGGGGAAGAAAGTTATGGCGGCGCTGTTGCGCCAAGCCGGTCGAGGCACAGCCGGTATTCGGCCAGATCAGGCCATTGAAAGGGCCGTATGGAGCGGACATGGGACGGGCAAGGAACGGAGACGATGGCAACCGCGGATGCTCATCAGCCCGACCGGCCTTTCACCGACGGATTGGCTCACCCGCGACAGGCCATGCGCAACACTCTCCAGGCGCCCCGCCCGACGTGCCCCGCGATCGCAGGTGCAGTCTGCCGCTCGAACGGTCCGCCATTCCCACCGCACGGCCAAGGGCAGCGACGCGGGTCTCACGCCGATCCGCACACCGCCCCATACCGGCAATCTGACGATTGGGATGGCAGTCCAGCACTGATCAGGCCCCGCCTCATCGGATCGCCTGCAGTGTCAGGCGCTCACGGGAAAGCTGCCCGAAGGCTCGGCTGCCGAACCGGCAATGCGGAGAAAGGCGGACACGCCTACAGCGCCAGCGCCGATAACAGCGAAGATCATCTGCCAGGTCTCCGAGGGCATCATGGCCCTGGCGATCCCTTGGGTGGCGTGGAAGCCAGCGAGCACCGCCGGCACCACGAAGATCAGCGCGATGACAAACCGCGCCCAGAGCGGGCGCACGAGCATGATCAGCGCCTGACCGATGGCAAGCGTCAGGCCGGCGGCGAAGCCGCCGACGAGGATTGCACCGAACCAGCCTGCGCCGGTGCCATAAGCCCAGATGCCGGCATGAAGTCCGACGAGAAACGGCAGGGCGAAGACGGCGAGGTTGAACAGCAACCAGCACATGGCTGCGATGGCGGCAAAAGATGCAAGGATTCCGAGAACAAACATGGTGGTGTCTCCCGTTTTACGTGGAACGGTCGCGCCTACCACCACCATGGCGCAACCTGAAAGTTAGCAGAATTCTTGTCTTTGGGCGAGACACAAGGTGACCCGCCTCCCTGAGCGAAGCCAGCCCATCGTTGACCCATGGTGCAGATTTCCCCACTTTGTCGTGATGATTTACGTCCTGGCATATCCACAGTTTGAGCCGAGTGTCGCCGAACGCATTCGTCGGTTTCGGACCGAGAACGAGCCGGCCAGAGCCGAGCTCGTCCCCCCACACGTAACTCTCGTGTTCGGGCTGACGAACATTCGCCTTCAAGAGTTCCAGGAACACTGCGAGGCAGTGGCCAGCAGGTCATCGCAATTTGAGATCTCTTTCGTTTCTGATGAGATTACACACGATCCCTTTGAAAAGACCCATAAACTGCTTCTCGTCAGCTCGACCGGAAGTTCCCTGTTGGCGGCACTGCATGACCAGCTCTACGATGGTGCTCAGAGGGCGGAGCGAAAGGACGATATTCCCTACCGCCCACACATGACGGTCGCGACGAACCCTGATCGAACGATTATCGAGCGTTTAGAGACGTCTTCCCTCGGAGGCTTCCCGCTCTTGGGAACCATCCGGGCCCTGGAGGTGGTTAAGCTTGAGAACGGGAGGCTACACCACCTTCGCACCACCCCGTTCGGAAAGTCGGGCTAGGGTTCGAAGGCGGCTTGCGGAAGCGCGACAGGCGGTCGTGCGTGATCCGCGCTGCGCTCTTTCACCTCCGGCCCATAGCCGCTGGTCGCCGCAGACAAATGCTGCACTGCCGCATTCCTGAAAGCGGCCATTTGTCATGCGCCGTAGCAAAGACCCGGCCAAGATGGTAGAGATGAGGGCAAAGCAGACACTCAAGTTCGCAGGTTCAATCCACATTCCTCAAACTTCTGAGCATCCATTATCTTAAGAAAGCGGAGCACAGCGGTCTGAGCACCGGCGGAAGCTGCTGTGCCATCGGTCGGCGGCGGCTGGGAGGGGGTTTTGGTTTGATCTGCGGCACCGGAATCCCATATGCTGAAGGAGACAGAACGGCCGGGGGAACAAGTGACAATCGACCAATTGGTGAAGTACATCAATGCCAGTACCCATCATCGTTATGTCTACCACTTCACAGACGAGGCGAATTTCAAGTCAATCGGAAAGCACGGTCTGCTTTCAAAGAACCGAATGCGCGCCGGCGGGTGGTGGCCTGCGGCCACAGGAGGGAACGAGCTAAGCCACAGTCTGGATGATCATCGAGGAATCCCCGACTACGTCAGCCTGTGTTTCACCCGGAACCACCCCATGAAGTTCCTAGCAAATCGAGATGGTCGGCTACCCAATCCCCGATACCTAGGGATCAGTACGGAAGTACTCAGACTCCCCGGCGTCAGGGTGGCATTTGGCGTAGCGAACAAGAACGATGTTCAAATCCGTGATCTTGCGGACGCTATCCAGTACATGGACCTGGAGGTTCTTTACACGCAGACGGATTGGCGGAACCCGGAAATCAACAGCCGACTGAGAGAAGCGGAGAAGATGGAGCTTTTAATCCCAAACCACGTTCCTGTTAGTCTCATTCCCAAGGTGTTTTGATGGCTACGCGCCCCGTGTTCCTGCCAACCGAGGACGGCCCGCTTCTGGTTAGAGAGCGGAGTTTTGACTTCCCCTGGTCATCTGGGTTTGCAGAAGTCCAGAAGAAAAAGAACGTCCGGGCGCTGCACGATGCTGCCTACCGGGCGGGCATAGACGGCCTCTTGGAAATATCTTCAAAGTCCGACGAGGAACTAGGCCGGAAGCTCAGCGCATTCAGCCTGAAAATCGACATAGGTGGGCAGATGCTGCCGCTTGAGAGCGTGTATCAGGGGGCGAAGGTGTTCAGGGAATCCGGCCCATTTACGGAGATAATGAGCTTCGCGCCGCGAGAGGCCAAGCGGTTCATACGCGAGAATGCCCAAGGCGATCTCATCCGGTTTCACCTGCTCGATCGGGACTTCCCGCTGTCACCCAAGAACGCATTCTATGACTGGCTGTATATTCGGTCCTTGGTGGCGCACAGTGACTGGATCCGCAGGAAGGTGCCTTATGGGGCCTTCACGGACGTTGAGTTCAACCCCGAAAAACAAGTCAACTGCCAAGCCCGAGCCTTTGCGGAGTACCTGAGCCTACAGCATCGCTCGATGCTAGAGAGGGCGGCGGATGATTTTGACTACTTCGCATCGCTGCTCAGCCCAATCTAACGAGATGGATGCGGCGAACTGAATGCTGCGCGGCGCGCCCGGACACTGTCGTTCGACGGGTGGCGCAGAAATTCGTCCGCGCGATGCTCCGTATTTGGGACACAGTTGCAGCTCGCGGCGCCTGCACCCTAATAGAAGCGAACTCTGGCGTGGCTAATCGCACCACTGAACCCGACCTCGCCGCATCCAAAAGTGCGACCGGCATCCAGTCTTGCGCCACACGGAGGGTGACAATGTCGGCCTGTTCTCTCGGTCAAGTCTAACGTCCCAGCGAGGCTTAGCCTCAGCGATGATTAGGAGTTCGATGATGTCACCGCAACCACAAGGGCAGCGCATGCCGACACACCAGTCTTCACCGTCTTCGCGCGCCAGCACGAGATCACGACGCGGCATGGACTGAGGCAGACTGTCCCCTTCAATTATGATCAATCGCCGTGCGGGTCCGAACCGTGCCCAAACGTCGCGCCACCACTTCCGAATGTCCATCATCAATCCGCCCTCCGCGGCTTAAGTATTGGAAGGCCAAGCAGCGGCTCCATATTACCGCGCGCGAAGAGGTCAAGATTAGATCTGGGAAATGCTGCTTCCGCAGTGAACTCTTCTTCACCCGCAGCCAAGCTGAACTGTGTGCGGGCATAATTACCGTTGGGGTCCAAGCGGAAAGGATAAGCGCGCGCAATGAACTCATTCATCGCTGCCGTCGCGACCCGCATATTAAGCGTAATCACTGACGGGGCCTCTTCGATCATGCCTTTGATGTAACCCGCTTCGAGTTCGTGTTGGTGCGCACCAGGAGCAGTGTGGCGCAGGTACTCAGCGCGTAAGCTGGTGGGTGAGTACACTTCACGATCACGTAGCGTGGAACCGCCTGGCTGAACGTAATCCACACGACCGCATACATCTGCGATCGCCATTCCTCGTGTAGCTTTGCGGAGTGGGATCACCACGCCCATATCGAAGAGTGGAAGCAAGAACGCTTGGGCGATGAAGTCGGCCATCTGGCGAGCTTCAAGCGTATCAACGCAGCAGAACAGCACATCGGCCTGACTGGCCGACAGCACCGCCTCCCGGCTCGTGATGGATGCCGGTATGGCCATCGCGACACCTTCGCCGCGATAACTTGCGACGGCGGAAGCGAACATTTCGACCTTGAGCCGACGCTCCTCGGCATCAGCCCGGGTGGCGTTCAAAATTCGATTCAAATTGTGGGGTTCGATGCGGTCGAAATCGATCAGGTCAACTCTGCCGAAGCCCAGACGGGCGGCTTGCTCACCTATGATCGAGCCAGTGCCCGACACCCCGATCACCACAGCACGCAGGCGCCCCAGTTCACGGGTCATACCGCTTGTGAATGCGACGGGCCGATCAGCGAATTTGGATGGTGGATGTTCGCCAGTCCAGATTAGGTCGATGTCATCACCGATCACTGACACGAGATTGATTGGCCAGCACGTTCCGTCCTGGGCGTACAGGCGTCCGCGCACCCGCCCATCCGGAATCATGATGGCGGAACCGTGAAGCGAGCCGAGGGCCTCAAACAGGCCAGGCATCACCCGAGCGTCGCTTTGGTCGTCAGCTTCGGAGAAGTCGAACAGGCCGCCAGGATGGGAATGGATCAAGATGAGGGACAGATTCTCCGCCTCGGCCAGATCGATCGCCTCTTCGATCCAAAGACCAGGCCAAACGATGCGGTCGGGTTCACGCAGCGCGCAGTCCTCATAAGGCACGAGGACTGCTTTGCGGACGAGCAGGCGCTGACGAGGGCCCGGCACGCGGGCACAGACAAGAATTGCCGCAGCTTCACAGCCATCGCCAGGGAAGAGATGCCGACGGACACAATCACGCGTCGCTCCGGC
Organism: Oceanicella sp. SM1341; assembly: GCF_003448965.1. Lineage (GTDB taxonomy): Bacteria > Pseudomonadota > Alphaproteobacteria > Rhodobacterales > Rhodobacteraceae > Paroceanicella. Next base: position 38,336 of record NZ_QRGC01000036.1, on the reverse strand, counting down.
GAAGCTGAGCGTCCAGGTCGGCATCATTCCCCGACCTCCTTGCAGAGCGCCGACTCGACGAGCGCCAGATGCGTGACGACATTGTCGGACGAAGGATTCCACTCCGAACCCGGCCCACGATGGCGCGACCAGCCATTGTAGGGAACACCCAGAATCGTCGCCGGAATGTGAGTGCAATCGATCGCGCGGCCCGACACGAGCGCAAGCGGCGGATAGGTGTAAAACATATCGATCTGGGCTGCCGGGTAAGTCGGCGGGATCTCAAGGGCGAGGCGCGTCTGAGTAGCGCTGAATCCGGCCGGAACGGGATAGTGGTGGATGACCAGCCAACGCCTCCCCCCGTCATTCACTGTCTCCCACTTATAGCCGGTGCAATCGAGATAGACTTCATCCACCTCCAGCACGTCGAAGTCCCGGCGAGGCGCCAGAGGCGCCTCGCCATTGTTAACTTCCTTCGGTGTCAGCCGGATCTTCTCGATGCCCGGGGTGCGCAGATCCACAACGTCGGTCAAGACGACTTCGCGCTTCGCCTGACCAGCGACCTTCAAGAAGATGTGCCAGCTTTGGGCGACATCGAAGCCGGCCTTGATCATCGCGTCGCTCACGACGATGGTCGGCGTGTTGGACACGATGGTCACACCCTGAATGTTAAGCTTCCAGGACGGCTTCCGGCCTACGAAAGCCTCGACCCCGCACCCGTCCAGATCGACCAGGTCCTGATCACCTATCTCGCGATCGGGTGCATCAACCTGCTCGAGGTAGACCGCGACGCCTGCGGGCAGCTGCCCGAGCTGGCGAACGATGGCGCCCGAGACGATCCGGCAAGGCCACTGGAAGCGCTGACCGTCGATCGTGATGAAGTAGTCGCGATCAGTCTCGACGATCACGAACCGGCCTTCGGTACGTTTCAGGTCCACGGTCTCGCTCGGACGAACATCCTCAAGCTCGCCGTTCGCAAGCACCTGCAGCACAACGGCGTGCTGCTTCGGCTTGAAGCCAGCTGCAGCGGCCAGCTGGGCGCCGGTCGGCGTCAGGTCGTCGATCAGTACGTTTCGGTAGGTCAAGGTCTCATCCGCAACTTCGATGCGGCGGCGCTTATCGCGATCCGCGGCGTCTTCACTCAACTCAGTCATTTCACACTCCAGCTTTTCCGGCCAATCGCCGATACAGCTAAAATGGGAATGCATGCTAACTCTGTCAAGCACCCACTTTGCTCGCTTGACGAACTTATCGACGTGGCCGATAACCTATACATCGGAATCCGTGTCCAGATCGCGGAGGAGCCCGCATGAACGATGGTGAAACTGACCAAACCGTCCGGCCAACCAACCTCGGCCAGATCATAAGAAAGGCCCGTACCGATCTTCAGATGTCGCAACGCGATGTCGAGGAGGCGACCGGCAAGGAGATTTCGAATGCCTACTTAAGCCAATTGGAGAGCGGAAAAATCACCAAACCCTCTCCGCACATTCTATACGCCCTCTCCACAGTCTTGGCGGTCCCTTACGAGACGCTGATGGAGCGAGCAGGCTATATCGTGCCATCGGCCCAACGCCCTGCCGACGTCAAGCATGGGCGTGCCGCAACGTTCGCGGTAGATAATCTAACGGCCGATGAGGAAGCCGCCCTCTTGGACTACCTCGCATACCTACGCACCAAGAAGGGCTGATCATGCGGCGACCGGACGACTGTAGCTTAACCCCAAGTCAGCTCGCCCGCGTTCGCGCTGAGGCCGAGCGCGCGCTGCGAGAAGCGGGCGCGCTCGGGGTCTTCCCGACGCCAGTTGAGGCGATCATGACCGTTGCGAAGGTTGAAGAGGTCAAGGAAGACGTCCTTAACCCCAGTTTCATCGACAAGCTTCGGTCAAGTACTGAGCAGGCGGGCGGTGCCCTCAAGCGGGCTTTGGGCAAAGTGATGGGTCTGTTTCACGCCAGCGCTGGTCTGCTCTTCCTAGATCAAACAATGATGGCGGTGAAAAAGCGCTTCGTGCGACTGCACGAGTCCGGACACGGCTTCATGCCATGGCAACGTTCGATGTATGCTTTGGTCGAGGATTGTGAGAATGCTCTGGAGCCTGATGCGGCTGAGCTTTTTGATCGTGAAGCCAACGTCTTCGCTGCCGAAGTCCTATTCCAACTCGACAGCTTTAGCGACATAGCCGAGGGCGAAAAGTTCAGTATCTGGACGCCTGTCAAGCTATCGAAGAAGTTCGACGCGTCGATTTATGCGTGCGTGCGACAGTACGTATCCAAAAATCATCGCGCTTGCGCAGTCGTGGTGCTGAACATGCCCGAATTCGTTGAGGGCGATGGCTTCCGCGCCACCCTGCGACGTCCTGTTCAATCTGACAGCTTCACAACAATTTTCGGCGATCACGACTGGAAGCCTTTCTACACGCCCGACGACGATATCGGCGCACTGATACCGATCAACGGCCAAAGGTCTTCCGGGCAAAAGTCCCTTGTCCTGCTGGACCGGAACGGCGACCGCCATGAGTGCGTCGCTGAGTCCTTCACACAGACCCACCAAGTCTTTGTTCTCATCCATGTGATTAAGACGCTAGCCGCGCCGCGACCTATTTTCCTTACAGCGGATTAGACTGCCTCCGCACGCATCGTGGCAATGTCGCAGGCAGCTAGGCCCGGGTCGCGCAAATCCGTTTTTAGTTGCCCGCCTTGGGTTTTAGCGGTTTACATGCATACTTAGCGACAAAATCAACCTATCGCGCTGGGGCGGCATGGCGGAAATCAACTTCGCAACAGTGTTGCTTGGGGCGGAAGGCTTCACGGACGGCAACGTCAACGAGACGTATCGTGGGCAGGTCTTGCTTCATGGCGGTCAGATAAGGCAGGCAATAATCAAGGATCTCGATCTGATCCAGCTCTGCAACGAGTTACTCGCCTTCTGCCTGGCCCGTTGGCTTGGCCTACCCATCCCCGACAGTTTCCTTGGGTTGGTCCGTCCGGACATACTGAGCGTGAACAAGGCACCAACATTGCCCGATGGTTCCCGTTTGGTTTTCGTCAGCACCGATGTGAAGGTACCGAACGTCACATTTCGGCTTCGCGCGTCTACATCTATAGGTCAACGTGCCATCATCGACCAAGTCTCGAAATGGCCAGACTTGGGCAAACTGTATGCATTCGACGCGTGGATTGCCAACATTGACCGACATTGCGGCAATCTTCTTTTCGGTAGCGTCGGGGATACATGGCTGATTGATCACGGCCATTGCTTCACTGGACCGACGTGGGGGCCATCCGATCTCGACCCTGCCAAAGAGTTTGCCAGTCGGCTATCCGAGTGGATGACTCCTTTCCTGAGTGCAGATCAAAAGGATACACGACGTACAGAAGCGCAAGCGGTCGAGGCTGCGCTGGCAGGGTTTGATGCCGAGGAACCCACTAACTCCAGCCGCGTGGTGGATCTGATGCCGATGGATTATGTCGACGCGCTGAAGCAGTTCCTGACGCAGCGCAGCGCTCAGGTCACTTTCCATGCCAGCAAAGCGCTTAATGTGCCGGTGATGTTATGACCCTTAGACTGGACACCAGCCGCTTCCCATCACTGAAGGAGAGCGTCCGCGCTCATTGGGCACCGATCCTGCTAGAGCCAATTTCAGGATCTGATGAGAGATTTGTTATTGGCGTTGCTGCAGCGAATGCCACTGGATTTCACGTCGAACTTGCTAACAGCCATGAAAAGCTGACATGCTTCTATGGCGAAAACGCGCCTACCATCGTCAACGCAATTACCTTGGCTGGCATGTGCTTGCGTGAGGACCTAGCGGAACGGTCGATTGAGGCGCTGTTCTCCCCTGACCCTCCGGTTTCCGGTGTTACAATTGGAAGGTGTCGGGAGGCAGAAGGAACAAGCTAAGAAGCTTTGACCCAAAGCTGGATGGCTGCGCTTTCGTCTTTGTATTCACCTCGCACCAGCCATGATGTGCAGTCCTCGACTATGTTGGCGGTAGGTGATGCCGATGGCCAACGGGCAGGAGACCGACTTCCCTTCTTGGTATGCGATTTCGTCAAATCCCAACGCGAAGGCTTCGGCGAGTATTTCAGCACTGACATCAGAGAAGCGCGTACCCGGCGCTCCAAGGGTGGAAGCCACCGCGTCGTTGTTGATTTTGCGGGACCTAGGCTGGTCGCCAATTTCGGGACACTGAAAGCTGGCGCCATCACGAGCTCGGTGCATCTGATCAAGCGGCGTCTATGGGACCTCAAGGTCGAGCGAGATCGGGAGCCGCACAAAATCTTGGCTAGAGCACATGAGATGATCCTGCATCGCCCGCCGAAGGATGACCCGCAAGTTTCTGACCAACAGCAAGCCAACATCAGCGAGGCGCTGGAAGACCTTGAACAGCAGGCCGATCAAGAAGAATTGCGCCTCCTTGCGCTCGATACAGTTCAGTCCATTGGCAACCGCGTTCTGCAATACGAATTGGCGGCATAGTTCCGCCACAAGGCAGTGTTGACACCTTGTCAATCCACCAGAAAAGTGGCGCTCACGCCCACCTCGCCGCGTGCTACTTGAGGGACCGCTCTTCAGCTTCGCTGGAGCTACCGTGCCGCGCCGCCGTAAGGCTGCTTCCCGCCCCGATCGGCTGACCGGGTAGACCTCTGCTGCAGGTCGCGCGACCGGCTGCTTCAACATAGTTTCTGCGGTTACCATGCCGCGCTGCCGTCAGGCCGCTTGCGCCCACCGTAGCGGAAGCAGGAAGCTGCGCGGTCATTTCGTGGAAGTGCAGCGCTCACGCGCTGCCCTTTGCGAGGCGATAGACCGAGATGCCCATCTTGCGGGCCTTGTCTGCCAGGTTTTCCTGGATGCCGGTTCCGGGGAAGATGATGACCCCGATCGGCATTGCTTCGAGCATTCGGTCATTGCGCTTGAAGGGCGCGGCCTTGGCGTGTTTCGTCCAGTCGGGCTTGAAGGCGACCTGCGCGACCTTGCGGTTGTCGGCCCAAGTGGCCGCGATGCGTTCCGCCCCTTTCGGCGAACCTCCGTGCAGGAGCACCATGTTAGGGTGCCTGGCATGAACCTGATCGAGCTTGTCCCAGATCAGCCGGTGATCGGTGGTGTCCCCGCCCGAGAAGGCAATCTTCGGCCCTGCGGGCAAATGCACTTCATTGTCGGCCCGGCGTTTTGCGGCGAGAAAATCTCGGCTGTCGATCATGGCCGAGGTCATCTGGCGATGGTTGACCCGAGATCCGGAGCGCGGCGACCAGGGCGTGCCTGTGCTGCGCAGGTAGAGGTCGGCGGCGGTCTCGCGGAAGGTCTCCATGCTGTCGCGGCGCTCGATCAGGTTTTGTCCGATGCCGATCAGGGTCTCCAGCTGGACGGATTTCACCTCGCTTCCGTCCTGTTCGCGCTGAAGGCGCTTCTGGGCCTGCTCGTTATCATCGAGTTTGCGTTCGATCCGCTCGACGGCGCGGTGGAAGGTATTGACGGTGGACCACATGATCTCGTCGAGGTCGAAATCGAGGCTGGTGTCGGCCATGGTGGAAATCAGAGCATCGAAGATGTCGGCAACCGCGCCCTGGATGGCGGTGTCCTCGGGCGTGATCCGGGGATCGGCCTCGCCCTCGGCTGGACGGTAGCCATAGAGTTCGAGCGCTTCAATGACATGGCCAGTGGGAGATGTGCTGTGATCGGGTTCGAATTCGTCATGGGCATACATGGGATGTGTCCTTCGGCTGGACCGCGACCGTCGCGGCCTTCATGGCGACGACAAGCCCACGGGCGCTCCGGTCTGACAGCCCGAGCTCTTTGCGAGGGCCTTGATGGCAAAGCCCGGCTGATTTGTTTCGCGCTGTAAAGGCGGCTTTGCCGCCGACGGAAATCAGTCGGGCGCCGCCATTGCCGGGCCGGAGCGTTTGTGGGCCGCTCGCCCTCTCAAGAAGGCCAAGGCGCGGTCTCCTTGCCGAGGTGCCGCACCCCCTTGCCCATGGCGGGATCGGTTATCTCCGATCACGGCCCTCTCTGGCTATGACGCAAGCGCCATGAAGCGGCTGACGTCCTCGGGGGCGATCTGCACCCGGATCTGCGCCCGAAGCGCCTCCAGGCCGAAGCTGACGAGATCATCGTTGAAATCTCCCAGCATGGGCGAAAGCGTGATTGCCTCGATCCCGGCCCCGATGGCCCGGTCCAGCAGGCTGTCCCGCGCGGCGTCACCTGCCGGATCGTTGTCGCGGACGATATAGAGCCTGCGCAGATGCGGGGAGAACTGGATGGCGGAGAGATGCCCGGCTGAAAGTGCGGAGGCCATCGGCAGGAACGGCAATGCCTGCCGCAGCGAGAGGATGGTTTCGATCCCCTCGCCTGCCGCCATGACATCCTGCGCCTCGCCAAACCGGACGGCGTTTCCGAGCAGGTCTCCCATCGCCTTTCTCGGCGGATCAAGAGGCGCCTTGCCAGAGCCGTCACGTTGGAGCCAGGTGCGATGCGCGCCGGTGATCTTGCCATCGAGGTCGGTCACCGCGGCAATCATGGCGGGCCATGCCTCTGTCGGCCCATCGCCCTCGGGTCGCCAGTAGCAGGTCGGATGGAACCGCAGGTTCGCGGTTCCGCGTAAATCCGTAATGCCGCGTCCGCGTAAATACGTCTCCGCGAGGCTGCCGATCAATGGCCGGGTCATGCGCCAGAGCCGGCGGGCCGCTTCGGACGATCCGGATGGTACCGGCGGTGTTCGGAACTTGCGGGACTGTGGCTCCGGTTCGGGATGCGGCAGGCTGAGGAAGCGGCGGGCTTCCTCGGCAACGTCAGCAAAATCGATAAGGCCGAGGCTTTCGCCGATCACGTCGAGCAGATCGCCATGTTCCCCGCTCTGCGCATCGGTCCATTTGCCGGCCGCGCCCTTGCCCGATTCCGGCCCGGTCAGACGGACGAACATGGAGCGGCCGGGACTGTTCTGCACATCGCCGACCTGCCAGTAATTGCCCTGTTTGCGCCCGTTCGAGAGATAGTGGCGGCAAACAGCCTCGGCCTCTCGGCCGAGACGCTGCGCCAGCTCGGAAGCGTTGAGACGTGCCATCATGCAGCCTCCCGCCCGGAGATGCGCTCGACCGGGAAATGGTCGAGCAGTCTGCCGATGATCTCCGGCCCGGCTTCCCCGACCGGCACAAAGAAGCGAAGTTTCCAGGAAATGATCTCGCTGAAGAGCCCATAGGCGCGCAGCCGATCGCGCATGGTATCGGTGAAGCCGGTGAGCTCGATCCGGTTCGCGCCCATGACACGGGACCGGCGTAGTTGCAGTCCCTCGGCCAAATCGAAGATCGTCCGGCCCTCGATGAGTGCCGTGTAGGCCTCGTCCGGCGTGATGGTGGTTGCGACGCCGCTGGTAGCGGCATTTGCTGCCCATGCGGGCGAGACACGGCGACCAATGATGCGCTCGCCCTCATCGGTCTGGAGCCGATAGACGCGGGAGGAGTCCTGCGGCAGTCGTTTCCAGATCGGCAGCAGGAGCCCGGTCACCATGTGCAGGATGCTGTCGGTAAACTCCGGCACTTCCACAAGCTCCGCCTTCCAGGCCGTGGCGAAGTCAGCGTGGTCCACCTCGACCCAGTGGGTCTCGCCCATCGCCCGCACCGGAATGTTCATCGCCTCCATCGGCCGGATCAGACGAACGCGCCGTTCGATCTCGCCGTCATCCAGCATCACGCTGGTGGTCGGGATCTGCACGGCGGCACGACCAGATCGCTCGTTGATAAGCAATCTTGCGCAGGGATCATCCAGTTCCGCCAGGGCTGTAGCGAGCGTCACCGGCTGGTTGCGCTTGCGTTCGGTCAGAGTCAGGAGCCGGGTTTCCGCGCCGGTGCCCGGATGGGTGTGGATCACCTGCCGGTCGGTGACGATAAAGCTCTCTGCGCGCAGCGTCTCCAGCCCCATGTCATAGGTACCGGATGCAATCGCCCCGTCGATCCGGGCCTGCAGAAGCTGCTCGAAGGCCGAGAACAGGATGCCCTGCAACTCGATGGTCAGAGCCAACAGGCGATTGAGGAAGGTGGTGATCGGCGGCAGGTCGTCCTTGATGCCGTTCGCATCCATCAGCTTCAGTCCGGTGGCGGATTCAAACCTCTCCAGCGAGCAGCCCTCGACCTTGCCGCGCACTACAGCCAAATAGAGCTGGCGCAGCGCATCGCGGGCATAGGCGGATTCCAGATTGTCCTCGGGCCGGAACAGGCCCTGGCCGCCGGTCTGGCGCTGCCCGCGCGTGATCGCACCCAGCGTGTCGAGACGACGGGCGATCGTGCTGAGGAAACGCTTCTCGGCCTTCACATCCGTGGCGATGGGCCGGAAGAGCGGTGGTTGCGCCTGATTGGTGCGGTTGGTGCGCCCGAGCCCCTGAATGGCGGCATCGGCCTTCCAGCCCGGCTCCAGCAGGTAGTGCACCCGCAGGCGCTGGTTCCGCACTGTGAGGTCCGCGTGGTAGCTGCGTCCCGTGCCCCCGGCATCCGAAAAGACCAGGATGCGCTTCTGGTCATCCATGAAGGCCGAGGTCTCTGCCAGGTTTGCGGAGGGCGCTCGGTTCTCGACGGCCAGGCGGGCCGATGTGCCATCGCCCTTGCGCACGATCCGGCGCGAGCGCCCCGTGACCTCCGCCACCACATCCGTGCCGAAGCGCTGGACGATCTGGTCGAGCGCGCCTGGAACCGGCGGCAAAGAGCCGAGCTGTTCGAGCATCTCGTCGCGCCGGGCCACGGCTTCGCGACTCTCGACCGGCTGACCATCCCGGAACACCGGCCGTGACGAAAGATTGCCCTCGCTGTCGGTGAAGGGCTCGTAGAGCTGCACCGGGAAGGAATGCTGCAAATACGAGCCGACATATTCCCGAGGCGTAACGTCGACGGAAATATCGTTCCATTCGTCGGTGGGGATCTCGGCCAGCCGCCGTTCCGTCAGCGCCTCGCCGGTCGAGACGATCTGGATGACGGCCGCATGGCCCGCCGCCAGATCGGCTTCGATCGAACGGATCAGCGTCGGGGTTTTCATCGAGGTCAGCAGATGGCCGAAGAAACGCTGCTTGGTGCTCTCGAAGGCCGAGCGCGCGGCGGATTTGGCCTGCCGGTTTAGCGTGCCTTCACTGCCGGTGATGTTGGCCGCCTCCATCGCCGCGTCCAGGTTTCCATGGATCACGGCGAACGCCGCAGCGTAAGCATCGTAGATGCGGCGCTGCTCGTCGGTGAGCTTGTGCTCGACCAGTTCGTATTCGACGCCGTCATAGGAAAGCGAGCGCGCGGTATAGAGGCCGAGGGATCGCAGGTCGCGGGCGAGCACCTCCATGGCCGCGACGCCGCCAGCCTCAATCGCCTCGACAAATTCAGCGCGGGTCTGGAACGGAAAATCCTCGCCACCCCAGAGACCGAGCCGTTGTGCATAGGCGAGGTTGTGGACGGTCGTGGCCCCGGTTGCCGAGACATAGACCACGCGGGCATCCGGCAGGGCATGCTGGAGCCGCAGGCCTGCGCGTCCCTGCTGCGAAGCGGCGATTTCGCCGCGGTCTCCCTTGCCGCCTCCGGCATTCTGCATGGCATGGCTTTCGTCGAAGATGATGACCCCATCGAAATCTGAGCCCAACCATTCGACGATCTGCTTGACGCGTGAAACCTTCTCTCCGCGGTCATCGGAGCGCAGCGTGGCATAGGTGATAAACAGGATGCCTTCCGACAGCGTGACCTTTGCGCCTTGAGGGAAGCGCGAGAGCGGTGTGACGAGCAGGCGTTCCATTCCAAGCGCCGACCAGTCGCGTTGCGCATCCTCGATCAGCTTATCGGATTTGGAGATCCAGACCGCCTTGCGGCGGCCGCGCAGCCAGTTGTCGAGAATGATGGCGGCGGACTGGCGGCCCTTGCCAGCACCGGTTCCGTCACCGAGCATGAAGCCCCGTCGAAAGCGGATCGATCCGGCAGCATCCTCTGGCGCGGCGCTCACAGTGTCGAAATGCTCGTCCACGGTCCATGCGCCGGCGAGATGATCGGCATGGGCTTCCCCGGCATAGATCACCGTTTCAAGCTGGGCGTCCGACAGACGCGCGCGGATGTCAGCGGGCAGCATGGGGCGGTAGGACGGCTTGGGCGGTGCAACCGAGGCCATGGCGGAGGATTGCACCAGCCTGGTCGGGTGTGGCTCGGCGCCGGGGATGCGCAGCGATTGCAGCGCATATTCCTCATAGATCGCGTCCGACAAGCGCGCGCCCTCGGGCGGCGCCCAGTCCACGGTCTCATACTCGAGCTCCACCCCCTCGGGATCGGACGCTGGTGCAGCGGCGGGTCGGGACGCTGTGGCGCGAGCGAGATAACCGCGCACGGTCTTCGGGGCAGCCGCCGGCTCGGAAGAAGCGACCTTCGGCAGCGACACCGGCAAGCGCAGCGGAAGCTGGCTTTCGATCCAGCCGAGCAGCGTGGCAACGTCGGGTGCGATCCCCGGCGAGGCCGGGAAGACTGACGGATCGTCGGCGGGCAACTTGTCGATGACGGTCAACCGCGTGTCGATGCTGGTGCCGTGCCTGGAAAATACCGCGCCATCGATGGCCGCGGTGAAGACCACGCGGCCGCGGTCCTGCAGGCGCATGAAGGCATCGCGCCAGGTCGGTGCCTCCGGTCTGAAGTTTGCCCCGGTGATCGTGACCAGTCGTCCACCGGGGGCGAGCCGGGCCAACGCCGAGGCGACATGACGATACGCAGCATCCGCCATCCGTCCCTCGACATTGGCCATGACCGAGAAAGGTGGGTTCATCAGAACTACAGACGGCATGGCGTCAGTGGCCAGATAGTCGTCGATCTGGGCGGCGTCGAACCGGGTGACGGGAAAGGCCGGAAAGAGGGAAGAGAGAAGATCGGCGCGGGTCTCGGCGAGTTCGTTGAGGATCAGCGAACCGCCGACGCTCTGGGCCAGGATCGCCATAAGGCCGGTACCGGCCGAGGGTTCCAGCACCACGTCATCGGGCGTGATCGCGGCCGCGGTCAGGGCGGCAAAGCTGAGAGGCATAGGCGTGCTGAACTGCTGGAAGCTCTGGCTTTCCTCGGTGCGGCGGGTCTGCGTGGGCAGCAACCCCCCGATTTTCTCCAGTAGCCTGAGCCGGGAAACCGGAGAGCCGGCTTTGCGGAACAGCGCCTTTCCGTATTTGCGCAGGAAGAGAACCGTGGCGACCTCGCAAGCCTCATAGGCGAGCTTCCAGTCCCAGGCGCCACTGGCGTCGGAGGCGCCGAATGCGCTTTCCATGGCACTGCGGAGGTCCGCGGTATCGACGCGCTGGCCGCGTTCGAGATGGGGAAGGAGGAGATTGGCGGCGGCCAGGATCGCGGGTGCGGCGCCGAGCGGCGTGACCGGATCGGTCACGGGAGACGAGATGTTCATGTCGGGGATCCTCGGAGAGCAGGAGGGACAAGCCCGGACAGCGCTCTCTCTCAACCGCCGGGGCTCACCCCGTCCCGGCGCCCCTCTCTGCCTCGGCACCTCATGCCCCATCACCTCGCAGACCCGAGGGCGACAGCGCTCCGCCATCAACTTTCGTAAGACCTCATTGATTGTAATCGATATTCATGAGATGCAATGACTTAAGATCAATCATCGGGACCAGGAACTGAATTTCATGGAACAGGCGCAAAGGAATCCGTTTTCAGGTACCGTAACCGTTTTTCACGAGCGCTGGCTCCCCGAGGAGGCCACGCCTGCGGGCTATGCTGCGCTGATCGATGCCTATGCGCTCGCAACGCCCCTGCCCCGGACACTTTCCGCCATCGGCCCACGTCACAAGGTCTACGCGGCCGACGGCTGGCGCCTCTACACGCCCCGCCATGCACCCGAGGCGAGCCTCATCGGTCACCTGACCTTCGCGCTACGCTACGAGGGGCTGGATCTGGCAGTTCTCAAGCAACTGTTCAAGGCAACCGGACCGGAGCCGATCCAGGCCATTGTCGAGGCTGCCCCGACGGGCAGTTACGCGCGCAGGATCTGGTTCCTCTATGAGTGGCTCCTCGGCGCAGAATTGGATCTGCCCGACGCCACGCGCGGAAATTATGCGCCCGTGGTCGATGCCAGGCTCCAATGGGACGCAGAGGGCGCCCCCTCGCCGCGCCACCGGGTCCGCAACAACCTGCCCGGCACCCCGGATTTCTGCCCGATGATCTTCCGCACTCCGGCAATCGAGGCCTTCATCGCCCGCGATCTGGCAGCCGAAGCCCGCGCGGTGCTGGCCGAAGTGCCCGCCGATCTGCTTGCGCGCACGGCGGCCTTCCTGCTGCTCAAGGATTCACGGTCGAGTTTCCAGATCGAAGGCGAGAACCCGCCCCAGGATCGTATCCGGCGCTGGGGCCAGATCATCGGTGAAGCCGGGCGGCATCCGATCGACCGGGCAGAACTCGAACGCCTGCAACGCATCGTCATCGGCGATGCCCGCTTCGTCCATCTGGGTCTGCGGCAGGACGGCGGCTTCATTGGCGAGCATGACCGCACGACCGGCGCCCCCCTGCCCGATCACGTCAGCGCCCGGCATGAAGACCTGCCTGCGCTGATCGCCGGGCTCGAAGCGTTCGACCGCGATATCGCCCCGGGGCTCGACCCTGTTCTGGCGGCTGCCGACCTCGCCTTCGGATTCGTCTATATCCACCCGTTCGAGGACGGCAACGGGCGCCTTCATCGCTACCTGATCCACCACGTGCTTGCTGAGCGCGGCTTCAATCCGCCCGGGCTGGTCTTCCCGGTGTCGGCGGTGATCCTCGAGCGCATCGACGCCTACCGGCAGGTGCTCGAGAGCTATTCGCGTCGACTGCTGCCCCATGTCAGCTGGCGCCCAACCGATCGCGGGAACGTCGAGGTGCTGAACGACACCGGAGATTTCTATCGCTTCTTCGATGCCACGCCCCATGCCGAATTCCTCTTCGCCTGCGTGGCCCAGACAATCGACCATGACCTGCCAGCAGAGACCCGGTTCCTGCGTGCCTATGACGGGTTCAAGTCCCACGTCTCGGGCCTGATCGACATGCCGGACCGCGTGCTCGACCTGCTGTTTCGTTTCCTGCACCAGAACGGTGGCAGGCTTTCCGGACGCGCCAGAGCGAAGGAGTTCGCCGCTCTGACCGACGAGGAGGCCGACCGGATCGAAGCCATCTATGCGGAGTTGCAGGACGAGTTCTGAGACGAGCCTCCTCACCCAAACCGTTGGCCGGCTTCAGTGAAGGTGTAGCCGTTGGCGACGATGGTCTCATCGACGACGTCATCCGACGACAGATAGTCAAACTCGCGCTCGAGCTGGCGATAGAGCCAGCGGGCGAGATCGCGCAGTGCCTCAATTATGGTGTCTTCAGCATCGGCGGTCATGCCCTGATACGACGGGCTGTCGTGCTCGACCGAGATCCCCATGCAATACTCATGGTAATAATGGCCGCGATGGGTGGCCTCGGCGCGAATCTGGTAGAAATTGCGCCGCTGGATCGCCTGCAGGGCATCGGCGATGCGGTGCAGTTCGGTGTCCTTAGGCGCATATTCCCGGATCAGGCGTGGGGCGCCCTTGCGGTAGGCATAGAAAGTTTCGAAGCAGGCGCCATCGCCTTGGCTCCAGAAGCCCCGGAACCAGATGCAGGGGTCTTGCCGAGTGCCGCCGCCCATCAACCGGACGGTTCGGGTCTTGAGGTTCAGCCCGAGGATTTCGGCGACGCGCTGGAAATCCTCATAGACGGCATCGTACCAGTCATCGTCGAAGCCACCCTCACGATACCAGACGCGGGCTTTGTCCCTGGCTGCATCGGAAAGCTCGTCGAGGCGATAGACAGTGATCTCGATGACCTCACTCATAGGGATCGCCTCCACCCAGCACGGTGGAAAGCCAGCCGTCCGTGTAGATCCAGTCCACCGTCTCGCCGGCGGCGAGATCGAGGACGTGCGCTCCACCGCCGAACCCGTCCACACGCGGCTTCGAGCAGGTGTTGGCGTATTGCATTCCCCAAAGGCCGGTCAGCCCGAACTCCTTCGCGCAGCGTTTGACGAATTGGATGACATGCTCGGGATCGCCGGTGCCATCATCGCGCATCCAGAGCTGGGTTCCGCCATGCTCGGGTTGAATGGAAAGCAGAAACCCGTCCGAAGGCGGATCCCCAGCGGCATTCTCATCCGAGAGCGCATTGTAAAGATCGAGCGCACGGGCGGCCTGCTCGGGGGTGCCCACATCGAGCAGGCAGGAGAAATGGGTGAAATAGTCGGCCATGATGGTCTCCGGGCATGACAAGGCCCGGCGTGGAACCGAGCCAAATGGGATGGAAAGGGTGAAACTCAGGCGGCCTGCGGCAGGCGGAGCAGATCGGCCGCGATCTCGCGCCAGAAGGGATCGACCAACCGTGCCTCCAGCGCAGCGGCGCGGTAACGCAGCCGTCTCGCATCACCGGGCTCCAAGGCTCGGAATGCCATGCCGCGCAGTCGGCTGGCCTTGGTCACGATCCTGCGTGCCTCGGCATCGGATGCGACCGGCTGTTGCCAGAGGATAATGCCGCCGCGGATTGCGCCGGCGAGGACCAGGCGCTGATCGCGGTCCTGAATGAGCATGATGCGCGGCTGGAAATACGGAAAGCTATTCGGCCCCGTGCAAATATCACCGCGCGACACGCGCAAGGCTGCGGCCTCGATGGCCTCCTCCGGTGACGGGCATTCCCCAAGCGGGATCACGCGATCAAAGCTATTCGCCGCGTCACTGGCGTCATAGCTGGCGACGCCGAGGCAAGAGATGCGCAGCGGCAGCTTTTGCGACCGAAAAAGCGCGGGCAGAACATCGGCCGCCAGAATCTGGCCGATGGAGCGGAAGGTTTCGGAACGGGCAAAGGTCATCGGGATCACTCCATGACGGGCGCCGGTGAGCCTCTCTCTCCGGCCCTCAACCCGTCACGGCCGAAAGGCCCGCACTCTTCCTCTCTGACCGGGCTTGTTCCCGGTTCCGCTGCCGACGATGGGGATCATCGCAAGGCTGAAGGCCCGAAGCGCGGGCTACCGCGCTCGGGCCGTCGGGGATGAGGCGCTTTCGCGCCTCAGGCCCATGGATCCAGTTCCAGCTTCACCATGTCCTCATCGCCGTCAAACTCGTCGGCGGGCATGGCGCCGTGGGTTCCGTCCCCGGCCTGGAACACGACGATCACGACCATCAGAGTGGTGGCGAGGCTGGCGGCGAAAGCGGTGGCATCTGCATAGGACATCGGGATTGGCTCCTGTCTCTGGAGGCGGGGGACCATCCCCCGCGCGACAGGCGCCCGACGTGTCTGACCGGATCTGCACTCACCCTCGGGCGTTCGGACTTTTTCCGAATCTCCGAGAGCGGCACGTATGCGTAAGCCGACCCCTCCGGGGTTGAATGTCAAAGAGACGGATCAGACCAAGGTTAGCGAATGGAAGCGGGGGTGGTGTCTTGCATCCGACAGGCGCCGGATACCCCCTTGCAGATGCTTCGTCCGGCCAGCCCTTGCCGCCACGCTGGCAGCAGGAATGTGTTCGAGGACGGGGGCGGAAACCGATGCCGAACATGATGAGCGGCACCGTGGTGAAGCTGGAACCGGAGCCATACAGGCCGATGACAGGAAGACGGTGGCGGCTATCGTCGGACGTGAACGGGCCTTCGGTCCCAGAGCCCATCGGCAATCTCGCGGGCGATCGTGGCGCGCGCTTTCATCATCACGTCGTTACCGCTGGTGTCGATGTGACCGTCGAACCGGGCATGACCGCCGTTCGCGGTCCAATCGGCGTAGCGGCAGTATTCGGGGGCTTCGAGACGGAAGGCGCGCATGTCGTCCGCCCAATGCGGCTTCGGCTCCACCACTACGGTGACGCCGTCGCATGTTTCCTCCCAGGGCAGCGTGCGCTCGGATGGCGGACTGGCGCGGCTTTCATGGAATATTCGGTCGATATCGATCGTTCCAGGCATCAGGGTTCTCCAAAGAAAAAGCCCGGTCACGAGGACCGGGCGAATTGCGGAAACGGATGGGATGAGGCGGGGCAGCGAAGGCCACCCCGCCTGAGGATCATTCTGCGGCGACCATCGACTGCTCTTCGTCCTCCGTGGCGTCTTCATCCTCGCCATCGCCGGCAAGGAATTCAGGCAGATCATCCGCCTCGGTGTCGCCCCCGGCGTCCGCATCGGGATCGACCATGCGCAGCGGCTTCGGAAGCCAGCCGGTTTCGGCCAGCAGGCGCTCGGCTTCGGTGGCCATGTCGCTCTTCTTCAGATGGTCGATGAGTTGGGCGGCCCGCTCGCCAGCGCCCTCGCGCACCGCCTCGATGATCCGGGGCTTGGTCACGCGACCGAGATAGTTGCCGACGGTCGGCCGCCAGCCCACAGCCACCATGTCGAGGCCCGTTGCCCGCGCCAGCCGGTCGGCCTGGGACAGGCGCACGTCGAGCCCGTGCTGGCTGACGCCCATGCCGCCATAGGGGTTGGGCTTCTCGTGCAGCGCGTTGACGCCGAAGCTGACGCAATGGGCGAGCAGCTCCATGCGAGTGTCGTCGTCCTGATCTGCGAGCCAGTCCCAGAGCGCGGCATCCTCGGCAGGGATGTGATCGCCCCAGCGTTCGTGCCGGTCGGCGATGGTGCGCGCCGAAACGCTTTCGCCGAGGTCGTCGGCTTGCGCCGGGAAATGAACTTCCCGGACATGGACCTCGAGGCAGCCCTTGGTGGAGTGCGGCAGGAAGCAATCGGTGACCAGCCGATGCAGCAGCGCCGTCATGGCGACATGCGGGTTCGCCGCCACGGCGTCGCGGAGCGCCAGCGTGCGATGCGCGGTCAACTCGCTGACGAGCCGATCGGGCAGAGGCCGGATGGTCTCAAGCTCTTCGTCCTCCTCGGGTTCCGTCGCCGTGCCACCCACCATGATGACCGCGCCCTGCACACCACCGGACTCGCCTCCCTCGGGAGAACACCCATCAGCACCCTGCCCTTCCTGGCCTTCCACCACCTCGTCTTCGGGGCGGACATAGCCACGCTCGACGGCGAGCTGGCCGTCGTGGCGGATGCTGACGAAGACACCGGCCCTCGCCATCTGGTCCGCGTCATAGCGCATCGGCCGGGCCTCGAAGGCCTCCAGCGCCTCCTCGATCTCGCCGAGGCGCGCGTCCACCTCGTCGGGGAACTCGTCAGCCTCGGCATATTCCGCCTCCAGCGCGTCGAACTCGTCCCGCAGCTTCTCACGCTCGGCACGTTCGTCGTCGGTCAGGTCGATGGTGGTGCCGGCCAGACGGCGCATGCCGCTGGTATGGCCATAGGGCAAATCCACGGCGACCTCGATCCACTTCCAGCCTTCGGCGGCGATGGTTTCTGCCTCGGCCTTCAGCTTCTCGGCCGCCAGCCGGTCGAGCAGCACCGGATCCTGAAGCCAGCCGCCATCGTCCTGCTGGAAGAGATCGCGCAGAACATAACCGCCCGCCGCCTCATAGGTCTCGATGCCGACGAAGAGCGACCGCTTGTCGGAGGCCCGCACCGTGGTCTCGGTCAGCATGCGACGGATGGTGTAGGGCTCCTTCTGCCAGCTATCCTTGATCGCTTCCCAGACCTGTTCTTGCCGCGCGTGATCCTCCGAGACGGTGAAGGCCATGAGCTGCTCCAGCGTCATACCATCCTCGGCATAGGTCTCGAGCAGCGCCGGCGAGACCGAGACCAGGCGCAGGCGCTGCTTCACCACCCTGGCGTCGACGAAAAAGGCGGCGGCAATTTCCTCCTCGCTCATGCCCTTCTCACGAAGGACCTGGAAGGCGCGGAACTGGTCGAGCGGATGCAGCGGCGCGCGCTCGATATTCTCGGCCAGCGACACCTCGTCGATCAGGATGTCGTCTCCAGCCTCCGAGACGATACAGGGCACCGGCGTGGTCTTGTTGAGGCGCTTCTGCTTGACCAGCAGTTCCAGCGCCCGGTAACGGCGCCCGCCAGCCGGCACCTCGAAGAGGCCGGTCTCCTTGCCTTCCGAGTCGAGTTCGGGGCGGACATGCAGCGATTGGATCAGCCCGCGACGGGCGATGGACTCGGCCAGTTCCTCGACCGAAATCCCGGCTTTCACCCGCCGGACGTTGGATTGGCTGAGCACCAGCTTGTTGAAGGGGATGTCGCGCGAGGACGACAGGGTGATCTTCTGCGTGGCAGTGGCCATGTCAGGGTCTCCATGACGGACGCCGGGGAGCCTCTCTCTCCGGCAACCAGCCCGTCACGAAACCCCCACCCTCCTTTCCCTCTCATGGCCGAGCCGAGTATGATCGCGAATACCCATCAGAGGTCGCCGCGGGCGCGCAGGCTGGTCTCCCGGCCAGCCCCGGTGATGATGTGGTCGTGCAGTATCACCCCCAGGGACGCACAGGCGTTTCGGATTTCCTTGGTCATCGCGAGGTCGGCCGCCGAGGGCTCGGGATCGCCGGCCGGATGATTGTGGACGATGATCAGCGCCGAGGCATTGAGCGCCAGGCAGCGCCGCAGCACCTCCCGGGGATAGACCGGGACATGATCGACCGTGCCGATGGCCAGGCATTCGTCAGAGATCAGCCGGTTCCTGCGATCGAGATAGAGGACATGGAAACGCTCCACATCGCCCCTGATGGTGAGCGCGCAATAGTCGAGCACCGCCTGCCAGGACGTCAGGACAGGGTTCTGATTGAGGTGGCGCAGCAGGATCTGCCGGGCCTCGTAGACTACGGCCTGCTCCTGAGCGGAGAACCGGTGCGGCTGTGCTTCGATGGCGGGTGTTCTCGTGTTTCGTGTCATGGCGCTGTTCTCCGACGGGCAGCCGGCCGGGCGCCGAACTTTCACCGCGTCACGAGGAGAAGCGCCGCCCTCTTCCTTCGAAGAGAGCGGCGTGGAAGCCGCAGACACCCTCAGGAATGCCAGGTCTCCGTATCGGAGCGTGTCCCGTTTGACAGGTGGCCCGAACGATACAGCAGGCGCTCGGCATCGCGAATGCTGCCGGTTTCGCGGGCGGTCTCGGCCCAGACCGAGATCGGGAAGTCCCCCGTGAACAGCAGATCCCGCTCGATGCCCATGCCGAAGGGCAGCCGAATGGAACGCAGTTCGTTGAGGCTCCAGGAGCCAAGCTCCGGGTAGCCAATGTCGGCCAGGCCAAACATGATGTCGCCGTCCTCGTCGAGCTCGGTCGCCAGCCAGACACCGGCGCCGAAGGGATTGAAGAACTTCACGACCGGGATGTGATCCTGATCGCGATCGCGGCCATTCGCCAGCAAACGGTCACGCTGTGTGTCGGTCAGGAGGATCATGCCGCGGCCCTCCCTTCCGTCGAGGTTTGCCGATCAACATCGATGCTGTCGTCGGGCAGATGGGCCAGCAGCCAGTCGGCCGCCTTGCTGGCCTGCGAGGCGGCGCGGACGATCGCGCGGGAATCCTCGCGCATCACCTCCAGCCAGGAGCCCACGTAATCGGCGTGGCGCACCGTCGGGACGATCCCGAGCGAGGCGCAACAGAACGCGCTCGAAATCTCGGCGATCAGCTCCTCGAAGGCATATCTCTTCGTGCCGAAGCCGCCTGAGAAATCCCGAGCCAGACGGGAGCTGTGCCCCGTGGCATGCCCCATCTCGTGCAGTGCCGTGCGGTGCCAGTTGATCGGCTCGAAATAGGCCTGCGGAGGTGGCACCTGCACGTAATCGAGCGCGGGGACATAGAAGGCGCGGTTGCCACTGATCCGGAAGTCGATACCGGTCGCCGCGATCAATGCCTCGACCCGCGGCTCGATCAGCCCGGGCGGCGGTGGCGGTGCCTCGACGGCGATGTCTTCGGGCAGACCCTCGCATTGCGCCGCGTTGAACACGGTAAAGCGCTTCAGGAACGGGATGCTGTTGGCGTCTTCCCCGGTCTCCCGGGCGCGGCGCTTCTCGTCTTCAGGCGTGAAGCGGTCGGCATAGACGACGGTCGTGCCCCGCTCACCCTTGCGGACATTGCCGCCGAGCGACAGCGCCTGGCGGAACGTGAGCCAGTGCTGGGTTGGATAGCCCTGCTGGATGACGGCGCCCCAGAGAATCAGGACATTGATCCCGGAATATTGCCGACCTGTGCTGGCGTTGCGAGGCATGGCGAGCGGCGCCTGTGCCGCCGCCGTCCCCCAGGGCTGAACCCAGGGCAGCCTGCCTTCCTCCAGCTCGGCGATGATCTTATCGGTGATGTCGTCATAAAGGTTCGTGCGCGGGCCGCTCTTGCGGGCCGGGCGATGCTCTCTCGCCATCGGGATGATCTCCGCGACGGGCGCCGGAGGCCTCTCCTCCAGCCCTCAACCCGTCACGGAAAACCCGCCCGCACTTTACCTCTCAGGGGGCGTTGCGGGGTCTCCCCGCTGATGGGGGTGTGTCGGTAACGCCAGTTCCGACCAGGGGGAAGGCTTTCCCCCAGACAAGCCTCGTATTCAGCCGAGGCAGGCATAAAAAGGCAAAAGTCACCAACCGCGAGCCGCAAATCCCCGACCTGTTGTAATCCCCACGATATCTGCGCTTATCTCACACGCAATCGCGGTGCCTGCTTTCCAGCGCCAGACACCTTCCTTCCAGAGCGCTCGGGCTCAAATCCACCGGACAATAAATGAGGACCAGATGACGGATATCGATCTTAACGCCTTGTCGCTTCCCGAGCTGAAGCAGTTGCAAAAGAATGTTGCGAAGGCCATCGCCAGTTTCGAGGACCGTCGCAAGGCCGAGGCCCGCGCCAAGGTTGACGACTTGGCCCGCGAGCTCGGTTTCAGTTTAGACGAGCTTGCGGAAGCCGCTCCCACCCGGAAACGCGCGGCGTCCGCGCCCAATTACCGCCATCCGGAAAACGCCGAAATCACCTGGTCCGGCCGTGGGCGCAAACCGGCATGGATCGCCGAAGCGCTGGCTGCGGGAAAATCGCTCGAGGATTTTGCGATCTGACCGGGGGACCTGTCTTGTACCAGCCTGCGAATGCCGTCCGCCTGCATGTCTCTCTGGCGGAGATTGACCCGCCGATCTGGCGGCGACTTGTCGTGCCGTCGGACTGGACGCTCGACAGGCTGCATCTGGTGCTGCAGGCCGCGTTCAGCTGGACCGACAGCCATCTGCATGAGTTCCGGATCGGCGGGCTGCGATATGGCGACCCCGATCAGCTTGAGGATGGCTTCGGCGGGCCGCAGACCTTCGACTACACCGGGGTCAGGCTGGCGGATTTTACCGGTCAGGATCTGACCTTCACTTATCTCTATGACTTTGGCGATGACTGGACCCATGTGATCCGGATCGAGGAGTGGCTGTCCCTCGATCCCCTGCCCCGCCAAGCAGAATGCACCGAAGGTGCCCGTGCCCGGCCGCCCGAGGACGTCGGCGGCCCCTGGTCCTATGCCGATTTCCTCGAGACCATCCGCGACCCGAACCATGAAGACCATATGTCCACCCTTCGCTGGGCCGGCGGGCATTTCGACCCGGACTGGTTCGACATTGAGCTGATCAACAAGGATCTGCGCAACACCTTCCGCAAGAACACCAGCCGACGCCTGCATCAACCCAAGCCAAAGTCTTCTGGTCAGTGAACGCGGAGGGTTCGGCCCTCAATGCGCTGCCAGGGCCTGGATGCCCCTCCTCTTGCCGGCATCACCAGTGTTGCAGCGCCTCCAGCGGTATGTCGGGTTGTCTGCACCGCAAATGCTGCACTGATGTCGCGTTCTTTCCAGTAGCTTTGCCTGGCGTGGGGACTCGCGCACAAAAGGCCCAAGCCCCTGCACCCTACCCATTCATGCGCTCCCAAAAGTCTCCCCGATCCAACGCTCCCGTCCGATTTGCGCTCTATGCTATCCGTCTCCCCGACAACCGGCTGCGCGCCCTTCTCCCATCTATGCGATCATGTTTCATTCCGGGATCATGAACACGGCGTTTCTCTTGATAGCGATGTATTCCGGGCGACCGATCATTCCTGCGGAGGATGTCGCCAGGGATTTTTTCGGCCTGAGCACCGACAAGTTCATCCGCAAAGTCTCGGCTGGTTCCATCGTCCTCCCCCTCGTCCGCATGGAAGCGTCCCAGAAATGCGCCAAAGGCGTCCATATCGATGATCTGGCCGAGTACCTGGACAAGAGGCGGGCTGCAGCCGTCAAGGAATGCCTGCAACTGCAGGGTCTTCGGTAGACGTGTTCCCCTCTGAAAATCGCCGAAGGCCAACCTGCTACCCACGGCACGAAGCCACCACCCTCTTCATCTCGCCCAACAGTACGGATTGAATTCTGTCAGAAAACTGCGTATATTTCTGACAGGAGAACAATGATGCAGCACCTTGCAGAACAGATATTGACCCACGCAGAGGGACTTCCGGAAGGAGCACCACTTGCCGCAAAGGGCCTGCTGCACCTCGGCAGCCGTGCCGGTGTGGATCAGGCCTTGTCGCGCCTTGCCGAGCGCGGCCAGTTGATCCGTGCCGGACGCGGCGTTTACCTGCGACCGATCAAAAGCCGGTTTGGAACGCGCGCTCCGTCCGTGGAACAGGCCGTCGAGGCCCTCGCGGCGCAACGTGGCGAAGTCATCGTTCCAACCGGCGCCGCCGAAGCGAATGCGCTCGGGTTGACAACGCAAGTGCCTGTTCGCTCCGTGTATCTGACCTCGGGTCGCAGCCGCACGCTCTCCTTGGGCAAACAACTCGTCGAACTGCGCCACGCCCCCCGATGGCAGCTTGCCCTCGGGAAGCGGCCGGCAGGCAGTGCCGTTCGCGCCCTGGCCTGGCTCGGGCCGGAACAGGCGGAATCCGCGCTCAGATCGCTGAAGCAAAAACTGCCCGCAGCGGCGTTTGACGAATTGGTAACCGCCGCACCGCAGTTCCCGACCTGGCTTGCACGCAGTGTCGGAAAGGCGGCGCATGTCTGAGCCCTTCCTGTCGTTGTCGTCTGCAGACCGCAAGGAGGCCCTGTCCGTAGCTGCAGATCGCTCCGGGCGGCCCGCGCACCTGCTGGAAAAGGACGTCTGGGTTGTCTGGGCCCTTCAGACCCTCTTCAGTTCCGAGCTTGGTGAGCACCTCGTATTCAAGGGCGGAACCTCCCTTTCCAAAGCCTATGGGGTGATCCAGCGCTTTTCTGAAGATGTTGATCTGACCTATGACATTCGGGCAGTCGCGCCTGATCTGGTGGGCGACCGCGCAGAAGCCCTGCCAATCACACGCAGCGAGGAGAAGCGCTGGTCGAAAGCTGTCCGGGATCGATTGCCGAGATGGGTCGTCGAAACGACGCAGCCTTTGATCCAGGACGCCATTGCAGCGCAAGGGCTCCCCGCCTCGACACGGGCAGATGGCGACAAGCTTTTCATCGATTACGAAGCTGCCTCTTCTGGCTCCGGCTATGTCGCCCCGAGCGTCATGCTGGAATTCGGCGCGAGGTCTACGGGCGAACCGGAGCGCCTGCGTGACGTCGCCTGCGACGCGAATGGGCTGATCGAGGGCGTGACCTTTCCGACCGCGACACCGCGCGTGATGCATGCCGAACAAACCTTTTGGGAGAAGGCCACGGCGATCCATCTCTTCTGAGTTCAGGGGGCCTCGGGACTGAAATTGGCGGCGGTGATCGTGACGACCGTCCGCCGGAGGCGACATGCGCCAGACCGATTTCCCCACTCCGGTAATTCGGCACGACTGAAGACCGGTCTCGCTGCGAGAGGAACACGCAGCAGAAAAACTCCTCGTTGAACGCTGATCTGGATCAGCATGGAAGCGGCCGACCTCGGCGATACTCCTAAATTGCACCGATGCGGAGTTGCGTGGCCCTCGGAATCCTGGCCCGCGACGCATGCGGTCTTCGCCTCGTCGAGGCGAGAGAATTTTCCACGTACACAAAGCACTTAGGAGAACACCATGGCGAAGGGCAAAAGCCGTCGCGGCCGAGAAGACAAGAAGCCGAAGCAGAAGAAGGCTGAGCCGGTTCCGGCGCCCTCCTTCAGCAAGGGCCTGACGATCGACACAAAGCCAAAGGGGAAAAAGGCCTGACCCAACTCTTCTTGTGTGATCGCCTGGGCCTGGGAACAGAACGTGCATCCATGCGGCAAGTCGGCAAAATTGCCCGCTTGCCGACAGGGTTCTAGCATGAAGGCCTGGGCGCTACCTCAACTCAACCTCCGCGGCACACGCACCTCACCCTGGAAGAGCGTCGCGCCGGTGCGCGCGGAGCTTTTCGGTATAGAAAGGCTGGAGCAACACGCCGCCAGCCTGGCTGAGGTGCAGCGTATCTGCGCCTCTTCACCGCGTGTCGCATCACTGCGCCAGCGACTGGACGACAATGCGACGGCTCTGAGGGCCACTCGCAAGGCCTGTCTCTCAGAGTTGGCGTCGGGAAAACCTATTGTCCCCGCCGCCCAATGGCTGGTGGACAATTTTCACAGGGTCGAGGCGCAGGTGCGCGACTGCCGTACGGATTTGCCGCCCAGCTACTACAAGCTTCTGCCGAAACTCGCCCAAGGGCCGTTTCACGGTTATCCACGAGTGTTCGAATTGATCTGGGCCTATGTCGCCCATACGGACAGCCATCTCGACGCCCCCGCACTGTCCCGCTTTTTGCGCGCCTATCAGCAGGTACAGCCCCTGACCATAGGAGAGCTCTGGGCGGTTCCGATAACGCTCCGACTCGTCCTTCTGGAAAACCTGCGGCGGCTGGCCGACCAGATCACCTTCGGTCACAGGATGCGCCTGTCGGCGGATGCCCTTGCGGATCGGCTCCTGGAGGCCGGCCAGACCGAGATCGGGATCCCTGCAGATATTGGCGTGTCCGAGCCACTTTCTGAGATCTTTGCCGCGCAGTTGGCGAAGCGGCTACGTGATTGCGACCCTGTCACAACACCGGCCATCGGCTGGCTGGAGGATCGGCTGGCCAAGCAGGGGTCGAATGTCGACCTGGCGGTCCGGCATGCACAGGAGCGTCAGGGCGCCTCGAACGTCACGGTTCGAAACGTCATCACCAGCCTGCGCACGATCGCTGAGACGGACTGGCCAGAGCTCTTTGAAAGTGTCAGCCTGGTCGATGCGAAGCTGCGGGAGCATCCGGGATTTTCGGCGATGGATTTCGCCAGCCGCAACCTGTACCGCGATGCCCTCGAGGATCTCGCCCGCCACAGTGACTACAGCGAATTGGATCTGGCCGAGCAGGTGCTGGCGACGGCGGTGGCTGCGCCGGAAGCGGATGGCGACCGGATTTCCGAGCCGGAAATCCTGCGGAGAAGCGATCCGGGCTGGCATCTCCTCGCCGAGGGCCGGGAGGCGTTCGAACGCCAGATCGGCTATCGATATAGGGGATGGCATCGCCCGCAGTTCCGGCCTGGTCTCGCAGGATACCTTGGCAGCATTCTTTGTGTCACTCTTGGGCTGCTCGCGCTGAGCGCATGGAGTCTGGTGGCTCTTTCCGGCCCATCCGCGTCATGGACCATGCTTGCGCTCTGGCTCCTCGCAGCGGTCATCCCGGCCAGCGCCGTCGCTCAACTTATCGTTGATCGCATGGTGGCCTGGGCCGTACCTGCCACGGCATTGCCGGGACTGGCGCTTGAGAGCGGCGTGCCGTCTTCGCTGCGCACGCTCGTGGTTGTGCCGACAATGCTGACAAATGGCGCAGAGCTGACCGAACAACTCGAAGGGCTGGAAGTCCATTATCTGTCCGGCGCCCAAGGAGACGTGACTTTTGCAATCCTGACCGACGGGCTGGACGCCCCCGGACAGGACATGCCGGAGGATGCGCCACTTGTCGCGTTGATCGACGTCGAGGTTGCCCGACTGAACCAGGTCTACGGCGCGGGTCCCGCCGGTGCCCGCTTTCTGCACCTGCATCGTGACCGCCGTTACAACGCCGCCGAACAGATTTGGATGGGATGGGAGCGCAAACGCGGCAAGCTGCACGAGCTCAACCGTCTGTTGCGCGGTGCCGATGATACCGACTACCGCACGGCAGAGGGTCATGTGCCAGCCGTGCCCCCCGGTGTGCGCTACGTCCTGACGCTCGATTCCGACACCCGGATGCCGCGTGACGCGGCCTTGCGGCTGATCGGCAAGATGGCGCACCCGCTGAACCAGCCGATCTTTGATACGGCCCTCGGCCGGGTCAGTGCTGGTCACGCCATTCTACAGCCGAGGATCACGCCCGCCCTGACCCCGGAACGGCAAGGCACGGCGTTTCAGCGCGCGACCTCGGGTCCGGGCGGGATGGATCCATATGCTGCTGCTGCGTCGGACGTCTATCAGGATCTCTTCGGCGAGGGCTCCTTTACCGGCAAGGGTATCTACGACGTCGATGTCTTCCAGGCGGCGATGGCCGGGCGCGTGCCCGAAAACGCTCTTCTCAGCCATGACCTGCTTGAAGGCATCTTCGCCCGGGCCGGGCTCGTCTCGGACGTGGAACTGATCGAGTCCTTCCCCGACCGACAGGACCTCGCTGCGCGGCGCATCCATCGCTGGTGTCGCGGCGACTGGCAACTGCTGCCCTGGCTTGGCCAGGAAGGCGGGCTGGGCGCGCTGGGACGGGTCAAGGTGCTGGATACACTGCGCCGCTCGTTGTTGGCCCCGGCTACGCTTATCCTGCTGACACTGGGGTGGCTTCTGCCTGGCCCGGCGGCCTTGCTGGCGACGGCTCTGGCGCTGGTCGCCATGAGCCTGCCCGCTTTCCTACACGCAGCCCTTTCCGCCGTTCCGCATCAGCGCCGCCTTCACATGGGCAACCACCTGCGCCTGATGCAGGAAGACCTGTCGCTTGCCGTGCTGCAAACCGGGCTGGCGGTCAGCTTTCTCGCCGACGCCGCCTGGCGCGCGCTCGATGCCATCGCCCGCACACTCTGGCGGTTGACGGTTTCACGGCGGCATCTCCTGGAATGGACCACGGCGGCCTCGGCCTCGACCGCTCCGCGCCCCGATCTGCGGGGATTTTTACGTGCCATGGCGCCGGGGATCCTGCTGGGACTGTCAGCCACAGGCCTGGCCGGCTTGTCCGCCCCCGGTGCGCTCCCCCTGATCCTGCCCTTTGCAGCCCTCTGGCTTGCCGCGCCGCTCATCGCCTTTCGCGTCAGCGAGCCTTCCCGTGCACAGCCCGACGCCGCCCTTACCCCGCAGGACGCACAGGAATTGCGCCTGATCGCACGCAGGACGTGGCACTACTTCGAGACCTTCGTCACGCCAGAAGACAGCCATCTGCCCCCCGACAACTTTCAGGAGCAGCCACACGCGACGCTTGCGCACCGCACGTCGCCCACAAATATGGGGCTTTACCTTCTGTCGACTGTCACAGCCTGCGATCTCGGCTGGATCGGCCTGCGTCAGACGGCCAGCCGGATCGCCGCGACCCTTGGCACGATGCAAGCGCTGCCGCGGGTAAAGGGGCACTTCTACAACTGGTACGACACGCGAGACGGCAGGGTTCTCGACCCGCCCTATGTCTCGTCGGTGGACAGCGGCAATCTGGCCGGCCACCTGATCGCACTGGCCAACGCCTGCGAGGACTGGGCCGCGCATTCCGGCGCGACGCCACGTCAGAGATCTCAGGGGCTGACCGATCTTCTTGACCTGGTGGAGCGTGACGCAGAGCGGTTAAAGTCCCCGCTCAGTGACTCCTGCTCCGAGGCGATCGGATCGCTGCGCGATGGCCTGAAACAGGCTGAAGTGAACTGGCCCTTCCTGCAACGCCTGGCGGCCAAGGCCGAACACGCCACTCCGACGCCCGCGGCTATGCCCCCGCATGCGCCCCGATGGTTGTCCTTGCTTCGCGACGGCTTGGCCGAAGCCGCGACAGATACCGCGTCAACCGAGGCCGACCATGCCGCTCTGGCCGCAGAATTGCATCGGCTGGGAGTGCAGGCCCGCCGGCTCGCAGTGGACATGGATTTCGGCTTCCTGCTTGACCCCGAGCGCAAGCTGCTGTCCATCGGCTACTCGGTCCATGAGAGCAGTCTCGATCCGTCCTGCTATGACCTCCTGGCCTCCGAGGCGCGTCTGGCCAGTCTCTTCGCCGTCGCCAAACAGGATCTGCCGCTGCGGCACTGGTTCCGTCTGGGGCGGACGGTCACCGCAACCCGTGGCGGCGCCGTTCTCGTCTCCTGGGCCGGCTCGATGTTCGAATACCTGATGCCTGGGCTGGTGATGCGAGAACCCGAAGGCGGTCAGCTGGGTCACACCTGTCGATTGGTCGTCGAGAGACAGATCGCCTACGGACGGGCGCAAGGCGTCCCTTGGGGCATTTCGGAATCCGGTTTCAACGCGCGGGATGTGGATTTCAACTACCAGTATTCCACCTTCGGTGTGCCGGGGCTTGGGCTCAAGCGCGGACTTGCCGGGGATCTGGTGATCGCGCCCTATGCAACCGGGCTGGCCGCGATGCTGGATCCCGGTGCTGCACGGCGGAACTACGACGACCTGGAGGCCATGGGTGGCCTCGGGCTCTGTGGCTTCTATGAAGCCCTCGACTTTACCCCCGACCGTGTGCTGCCGGGTCGCCGCGTTGCCGTGGTGCAAAGCTACATGGCGCATCATCAGGGGATGACCATCGTGGCCATCGCCAACGCCCTGACCGGCGGCCTGATGCGCCAGAGGTTCCACCATGAACCGATGATCCATGCCAGCGAACTGCTGCTCCAGGAACGGCTGCCGCGCGATATCGACCGCGCCTTGCCGCCGCTTGAGGACGCCAGGCCCGGCGGTCCGACGCCGTCCGAAGCGGACCGGGGCCGCCGGATTGCCGGCCCCCCGGGCGGCCCCGCGGTCACTCATCTCATGTCGAATGGACGCTACGCGGTTATACTGACCGCCACGGGCGGGAGTTACAGCCGCTGGGGCGATATTGCGCTCACCCGCTGGCGCGAGGACGCGACCCGGGATCCGCATGGCGCCATCCTCCACATCCGGAATCTCTCGGACGGCTCTGACCAGAGGTTCGGACCTGGCGCGCCGGATACTGCCGACGCGCAGGACGTGCAGTTCTTCGAGGATCACGCGACTTTCACCGCCCGGACAGGCCAGCTCGAAACGGTGCTGGATGTTCTCGTCTCGGGCGAGGCGGATGCGGAGGTGCGACGCCTGTCGGTGACCAATGGCGGGCGCAAACCCCGGGAACTGGATGTAACGTCCTACGTCGAACTGACGCTGGCGGATCCGGCCTCCGAACAGGCGCACCCGGCCTTCTCGCGGATGTTCGTTCAGACCGAGTTCCTGCCCGAATACGGCGCGTTGATTGCGTGGCGCAGGCGGCGCAGCCCGGAGGAACCGGAAATCTGGGTGGCGCAGTTCTCCGTGGTCGAGGGGACGACCGTCGCGCCGCTGCAATATGACAGTGATCGCAACAGCGCTTTCGGCCGCGATCATGACCAGGCCCAGCCGCGCGCCATAACCGATCCGGCGCCTCTCGCCGGGACCACGGGAACGGTGTTGGATCCGGTTTTCGCACTGCGCAACCGGCTCCTGATCGCGCCTGGGCGCACCGCACGGATCCTGGTCTGGATGGTGGCCGCCGACAGCCGCGAAGCGCTGATGGATCTGATCGACCGGCACCACGACCGCAGCGCCTATGACCGCGCACGGACCCTGGCCTGGACCCAGGCTCAGGTGCAACTGCGCCATCTAGGCATCTCGCCGACCGAAGCCGCCGACTTCCAACGCCTCGCCGCCCCTGTCCTCTATCATGATCGCCGTTTCCGCCTGCCGTCTGCCACCTTGTTACGGGGCGCCGGACGTCAATCCGGCCTTTGGCCGCTCGCGATTTCCGGCGATTTGCCGATCGTGGTGCTGCGCATCGACGATCCCGCCGATATCGGACAGGTTCGTGCCTTGCTACAGGCCCATGAGTACTGGCTGGGAAGGCAGCTTGCGGTCGATCTGGTGATCCTCAACGAGCACCCGGCCTCCTATGTCAAGGATCTGCAGACCGCCATAGACATCACCTTGCGCAGCAGCCATTCCCGTCCCGGCGACGACACGCGACCGGCTCGGGGCGCCGTGTTTGCGCTGCGCTCCGACCTGATCGCACCAGATACGCGGGCGCTTCTCCTGGCTGCGGCGCGGGTGGTGATGCTGGCACGGCGCGGCATGATCGGCGAACAGCTCGACGCCCTTCTTGCCGATCCTGTTACAGCTGACACCATGATCGCAGACATGCGACAGATTGGCCCCGCCCCGCAACCCGCCAATGCGCTCCGACTGCGCGCGAACAGACGTGACAGAACCGCCCCGCAGCGGGACGAGGCCAGGCCGCTATCCGACCGCCCGCACCTCGAGTTCTACAATGGCACAGGCGGGTTCGACCGGGAGGGACGAGAATATGTCATCCGCCTTGGCCCACCAGACAGTACGCCTGCCCCATGGATCAACGTGATCGCCAATCCGGACTTCGGATTCCAGGTGTCGGCCAGCGGCAGCGGTTCTACCTGGGCCGAGAACAGCCGCGACAACCAGCTAACGCCTTGGTCCAATGATGCTGTGGCAGACCCTCCGGGCGAGGCAATCTATATCCGAGACGACGACAGCGGCGTGTTGTTTTCACCGACTGCGCGCCCTTTGCCGCTTTCTGCAGGGGCCGGTCCGCACATAGTACGCCACGGCTTCGGCTACAGCCGGTTCGAGCATCAGGCGAATGGCATCGACTGCGAACTGGTCCAGTTCGTGCCGCGCGCCGATCCGGTCAGGGTCTCGCGGCTGTTCCTGCGCAATACAGGGACGCAGCCCCGGAGGTTGAGCGTCGTCACCTATAGCGAACCCGTCATGGGTCAATCGCGCGCCGCCTCGGCCCCGTTCCTCGTGACCTCGCACGAGCCGGAAACTGGCGCGCTTCTGGTCCAGAATCCATGGAACACTACCTTTCCCGGCCGGGTGATGTTCGCGGCGCTCAACGCGCCTTCCGGTCCGGCCGAGGCATGGACAGGAGATCGCACCGAATTTCTGGGCTCGTGCGGCAGCCATGCCGATCCCGCTGCACTACGCCGGGGCGCCGTCATGTCGGGGCGGGTCGGAGCGGGGCTCGATCCCTGCCTCGCGATGATGAAGACCCTGACCCTGGCCCCTGGCGAGAGCATTGAGCTCGTCCATCTTCTCGGCCAATGCGCAGACGCGGCGGCGGTCGTCCCGCTTCTGAAAAGGCTGTGGTCCGCCGACATGCAGGCCGAATTGGCCGCGGTACAGACCTATTGGGACGACACGCTGGGCGATCTCCGGATCGAGACGCCGGACCGGGCGATGGATATCATGGTCAACGGCTGGCTGCCTTATCAGGCGCTCGCCTGCCGGATCGAGGCGCGCGCGGCCTTCTACCAGGCAAGCGGCGCCTACGGGTTCCGCGACCAGCTGCAGGACAACATGGCCTTCATGCTGACGCGCCCCGACCGCACCCGCGCGCATCTGTTGCGGGTCGCCGCCCGCCAGTTCCCGGAAGGCGACGTGCAGCACTGGTGGCTGCCGCATTCCGGCCAGGGGGTACGGACGCGCATTTCCGACGATTGCGTTTGGCTCGGCCATGCTGTCGCCGCCTATGTGACGAGTACGGGCGACAGGGCAATACTGGACGAACAGGTGCCCTTCCTCGAAGGGCATCGCCTCGGAGAGACCGAGCACGACGCGTTCTTCCTGCCCGACGATGCGGGCCACGGTGCGGCGCTGTTCGATCATTGCGCCCTGGGGCTGGACCGCGCACTCAGCCTGACCGGGGAGCACGGTCTGCCGCTGATCGGCAGCGGCGACTGGAACGACGGGATGAACCGCGTCGGCGCCGCCGGCCGCGGCGAAAGCGTCTGGCTGGGCTGGCTGCTGCTGCAGACGCTTGGCGCCTTCGTGCCGCTTGCGGAAAAGCGCGATCCGGCCCGGGCACGGCGCTGGCGCGAGCAGGCCGAAACGCTGCGCCTCTCCATGGAGACCCATACCTGGGATGGGGACTGGTACCGCCGCGCGACCTTCGATGACGGAACATGGCTGGGAGCGGCCGGCTCCCCGGCCTGTTGCATCGACTCGATCCCGCAAAGCTGGGCGGTGTTGTCCGGACAGGCAGATCCCGACCGCGCGCGGCGCGCGATGGAGTCCGTCGACAGCCTGCTGGTCGATCGCGAAAACGATCTGGCGCGGCTGTTCACGCCGCCCTTCGGGATCGGTCCCGACTCGGGCTCGCAGGATCCGGGCTACATCGCCGGCTATCCGCCGGGGCTGCGCGAGAATGGCGGGCAATACAGCCATGCCGCGATGTGGGCCATTCTGGCCTGGGCGCGACTGGGAGATGGAGCGCGCGCTGCGGAGCTCTTCGCGATACTCAATCCGATCAATCACGCCCGGACCCCCGAGGGCGTACAGCGCTACAGGACGGAACCCTACGCCGTGGCCGCCGATGTCTATTCCGTTGCACCGCATATCGGACGCGGCGGCTGGAGCTGGTACACGGGCTCGGCCGCGTGGATGCACCGCGCGGCCATCGAAGGCATCCTCGGCGTGACCCAGGACGGAGACCGTCTGCGGATCGCCCCCACCATGCCACCCGACTGGCCGGGATTTTCCATGACGCTGAGGGTGGCGGGCACGTCGTGCAGGATCCGGATCGAGAGAGCGGATCATCCGAGAGCCACGCTGGATGGCCACCCCATCACGGCCGGGCCGGTGGTGTTCCTGCCCCTCGACGGCGGGTCTCACGACCTGAACCTGACTCTCGGCCGCCTTGTGTCGACCGAGACGGCAGCCGGAATCGACAGCTCTGCGCTCCCGATCCCGCCGGATTGACCGCCTGTCCAACCGACGCCACTCAAGCGACCCGACGCCGGGTGACCGCATTGCAGCCGAAAGGCACCTAACGTGACCACGCTGACGACCTATCACAAGACCGAATACCGCTACGGCGAACCCGTTCTGCTTGGACCTCATCGGATGATGCTGCGCCCGCGCGAAGCCCGGGACCTGCGGCTGGTGTCGCATGAGATCACCCTCACGCCCCATGCCGATATCACCTGGGCCCATGACGTTGCGGGCAATGCGGTCGCCACGGCACAGTTTAATCAGCCGAGCGACCATCTGATCATCGAAAGCCGTGCCACGGTCGATCTGACCGCCGCGGTCTGGCCGGTATTCGCCATAGCGGCGGAGGCAATCAGCTTTCCCTTCCTTTATTCAGGCGACGATTGGGCCGACCTCGGCGCCCTGACGGCACCACAATATCCCGACCCTGACGGCAAGTTTTCCAGATGGGTCGAGGGCTTCGTCCTTCAACGCCCCACGGATACGCTGTCTCTGCTCAAGGATATAGCCAACGGGGTGTCGACGCAGATCGCATATCAGGGGCGAGAGATGGAAGGGACACAGTCGCCGCTGGAAACACTTTCCCGCGGTTGGGGCTCATGCCGTGACTTTGCGGTGTTGTTTGCCGAAGCCGCGCGCACGCTCAGTTTGGGGGGGCGCATCGTTTCCGGCTACCTCTTCGATCCCGAAACGCGCCTTGTCGGGTCGGAAGGGGCGGGTTCCACCCATGCCTGGGCCGAAGTCTTCATTCCCGGTGCCGGCTGGGTCGCGTTCGACCCTACGAATCAGAGCGTCGGATCAAAGAATCTCATTCCCGTCGCGGTCGCCCGCGGCATTCATCAGGTCGTCCCGGTCACCGGGAGCTTCACGGGGCGGGGAAACACCCAGCGATGCATGACCGTCGAGGTGCACCACGCGGTCATCGAATACTGATCACCGCGACCCCGGTCCGCGGCGACCGATCGAGGAGGGCCCTGCGCCAGTCTTCGAGGCAGAGCGAGAACGAAAGACCACATATTGCGCGACGTCAGGACCTCTCCGCCGTCAATGCACTGGAGACCCCGGAATGACACACCTGTACCCCTTTGAGCCTTATCTTGCGCTCGCGCTTCTTCTGGTTCTCTTCGCGGGCTTCCTCTACGAGCGGTTCGCCCCCGAGGTGACGGCCGCAGCGGTCGCGGCGTTGTTTGTCGTTTTTGGACTGGTGCCGCAAGACACTGTTCTATCGGTTTTTTCAAATCCCGCACCGATCACCATCGCCGCGATGTTTATCCTCAGCGGCGCCCTCGTCCGCACCGGGTTGCTCGATGCGTTGGCAAACCGGGTCATCGCCGCCGCCGGCCAGCGCCCCATTGCGGCTACCGGCGTGTTTCTGGCTTCGACCCTCGTGGCCTCGGCGCTCATGAACAACACACCTGTCGTCCTCGTGCTGATCCCGGTCGCCATAAGACTAGCCCAAAGCCTCGGCCTCGCAGCGACGCGTCTGTTGATCCCGCTCTCTTACATGGCGGTGCTCGGCGGGACTTGCACGTTGATCGGAACCTCGACCAATCTGCTGGTAGATGGCGTTGCGAGAGAGATCGGGCTGACGCCCTTCTCGATTCTGGAAATCACACCGGTCGGTCTGGTAGCCGCGGCCACCGGCGGATTGACCTTGCTGCTACTCGGACCGCTTCTGCTTCCCAACCGCAAGGATCAGACGGATCTGGGTGCGGCAGGTGAGGCGGATTTCCTGACCGAGTTGCGCCCAAAGGATGATTTCTGGGGGCTGAGTCACTCCTTGGGGGATATCGATGATCTGACCCGCCCGGGTGTGACGGTGGTCGGAATACGTTCCGGTGCAGAGGTTAGGCGTGACGACGTGCTCGATCACATCCTTGCCGCTGGTGACCGGCTGATCGCGGTTATCCGCACCTCCGAACTGCTGACGTTGAGAAACAAGAAAGGATGGGATGTCGGACTGCGTCAGGGGCCGACAGCCGGGGATAGTGCCGAAACAACAGTCGCGGAGGCGATCGTCACGCTCTCGCATCGCAGCCGCGGTGTACGGATCGCGCAACTGACCATCGGGTTCAGGTATGGCATGCGTGTCCTGGGGGCACATCGCCATGGGGAAAGCCTCGGCCCCGACCTCTCGACCACGCTCCTCAGACCTGCGGACAAACTGCTACTGGAGGGAACCGACGAAAGCTACGAGCGCCTGATCGAGGCCGGGGACCTGGCTGGCGTCACGATGGCCGGAGGGCGCCCCTTCCGACGCGGCAAGGCCCCGCTCACGCTTACGGCGCTGTTTGCGGTGGTGGCCCTGGCCGCTATCGGCGCGGCGGATATCAGCCTTGTTTCCCTCGTCGCCGTGGCCTTCATCCTCGTCCTGCGCTGCATCGACAACGATGAGGCCTGGAGTTCCATCGACGCGGGCGTGCTCGTTCTGATCTTCTCGATGCTGGTGGTCGGTGCGGGGCTGCAGCACTCGGGCGCGATTGCCTTGATCGTCGGTGCCGTTGCCCCACCGCTTGCGGACATGCCCCCGATCATCGCCCTGGCCGCGGTCTATCTGCTCGCTTCGACCTTGACGGAGGCGGTCACCAACAGTGCGGTCGCGGTCGTCGTGACCCCTCTGGCGATCGGACTGGCGGTCCAGATCGGGGTTGATCCGCGCCCCTTCGTTGTCGCAGTCATGTTCGGAGCGAGCGCAAGCTTCGCGACCCCGATCGGCTATCAGACCAACACACTGGTCTATGGTGCGGGCAACTACAAGTTCACGGACTTCATCAAGATCGGCCTTCCAATGAACATCATCGTGGGAGCCGCCGCAGTTCTGACAATTCCGGTGTTCTTTCCCTTCTAAGACAGCCGCTGAATGGCCTGCTCCTGGATTACTAGACAGCAGGGCAAGAAGCCGAGATGAACCTGGAACTCGACGCCGCCAAACACGCGCTTGAGTCGCATTCCGGCGTCTGTCGCAACCTCCTGAG
Organism: Oceanicella sp. SM1341; assembly: GCF_003448965.1. Lineage (GTDB taxonomy): Bacteria > Pseudomonadota > Alphaproteobacteria > Rhodobacterales > Rhodobacteraceae > Paroceanicella. The sequence goes on along the minus strand of NZ_QRGC01000036.1, from coordinate 2,705 downwards.
ACGCTTGCTGAAGACTGAGGGCGACTCTGTCATTTCAAAAGCGGCCCGGTCTGATCCAGATACGCCGGATCGAACCCGGCAAGCTCCGCCAGCCCGCTGTAGTCGTGAAATGTCACGTGACCATCGCGGAAAGTCACCAGACCGCGTTCACGCAATTGCCGCAATACACGGTTCACATGGACCGCGCTCAATCCAAGTGCGTCGGCAAGGTGATATTGCGTGAGCGGGCAGTCGTACCCCTCCTTGCTCCCCATGCCCACCAGAGCCAGCCGCGATCCCAACTCCAGCAGGAAATGCGCCATCCGTGCCCCCGCGTCCCGCCGCCCAATCCCGACAAGATGTTCAACCACCATCGCTTCATCCCGGGACGCCGCCCAAAGGATTGCCATCGCGAGCCGCGGTGTCTGCGCAAAAACCTCGAGCAGATCGCCCGTCAAGACTTCGGCTGCCTGTATGGCCACGATTGGCTCGAAACCATGGTCCGAGGTGCGCAAGAGTACGCTTCGCAATCCCAGAAAATCGCCAGGCACCTGAAAATCGACGATCTGCCGCGTTCCATCCGGCTGGATCTTGTAGGAGCAGACCCAGCCCGCAGACAGGATGTAGGCGGCCTGATCCGATTGTCCCTGATGAGCCATGTCTCGCCCGGCAACAAAGGACCGCCGACGCCCGTGCAGACGCGCAAGCACGGCAAGTTCGGGCTCCGACAAAGCGACAAATGCCGAGAGCTTTCGGGTGAGAGGGCTTGTGGTGGCCGGTGTCATGACCCTTTCCCTTTAGGTTGCGAAGGATATGTCGAGATCGGCTCATGGACTGCTCTCGATCAGTCCAGCATAGAGCATTTCATGCAAGAAGGGAGAACACATCAGGCACGCTTCACCGTCAGATTGTGACGCGATGAAAGGAACATACCGGATGTCTACGTCGAACGACGCTGCAGGACTGGCCGCCCTGTCGATCTGTGAGTCGCTTCTGCTGGCCATGAATGATCACGGATTGCTGCCGGAGAATGAGATCGTTGGCGTGCTCCGCGACGCTGCGTCCACCCACGAGAACACCATCGACACTGAGCCTGACGCGGAAATCCACCGGGCCGCGGCAGCCCTGATCAATCAGATCATCACTCAGGGCAATTCAGTGTACCGACCACCAGCATGATACATTCAATCGTAGAGGATCTGCATCACCCATGACGTTTTCGTCCCGCTCAGACAACACGCAGCCTCAACGGCGTGGCCGACAGGACGCTACGGCGAACAAAAGAGGCGAACATGGCAACTCCGGACCCGACCTACAGGATGCCGGATCACACGCGGACGCGGTGAAAAGTGCTGGCCATTCTTCCGCCGAGACCGACCGCGCATCGAAGCAGTCGCAGTTCACCCCATCGGACTGGACACGAACTCTGGCGGCGTATCGACAACCTATCCCGTCGCGTAGCGTTTTCGAACTCACAATTACACTCGCGCCATTCGTGGCGCTCTGGGCTGTCGCCTGGTGGGCGCTGTCGATCAGCACCGCGTTGGCAATCATTCTGGCGCTAGCGAATGCGGCCTTTCTCGTCCGTCTGTTCATGTTCCAGCATGATTGCGGCCACGGGTCGCTGTTCCGCAGCCGGCGCCTCTGCGACTGGATCGGGCGGGTGATCGGCGTTCTCACTCTGACTCCCTACGATGTCTGGCGCAAGACGCACGCGCTCCACCACGCCACGACCGGAAATCTGGACCATCGGGGCGTCGGAGACATGCCGATCCTGACGGTCAGCGAATATCAGGACATGAGCCGAGTTGGCCGGGCAGGCTATCGGCTGATCCGCAATCCGTTGTTCCTGTTCGGCGTGGTGCCGTTCTATACATTCTTCCTGCAAAACCGCCTGCCCGTGCACCTGATGCGATCCGGCTGGCGGTACTGGCTGAGCGCGATGGGCACAAACCTCGCCATTGGCCTTTCACTGATGACGATCATCTGGCTGGGCGGCTGGGATGTTCTGCTGTTCGTGTTCCTCCCGACGATGTTTCTGGCAGCGGTCACCGGCATGTGGTTCTTTTACGTGCAGCATCAGTTCGAAGATACAAGCTGGCAGCACGACGGGGACTGGAACATTCAGGACGCGGCCCTGCACGGAAGTTCACACTATGCGCTGCCCGGTATCCTGCGCTGGATCAGCGCAAACATCGGCGTTCACCATGTGCATCATCTGGCCAGCCGCATTCCCTTCTACCGTCTGGACGAGGTTATCCGGGATCACGATGTCCTGGCGCAGACCAAGCGCATAACACTTCGGGAGAGCTTCCGCTGCGCGCGCCTCCACCTCTGGGACGAGCAACGCCATAGACTTTTGTCGTTCGCGGAGGCTCGGGCACTTTCCGCCTGAGACTGTGCGATTTGGCTGAGGGACAAGGAAACAGACCCTGGTTGCGTGTGCGGCGGCACTGTCCCTCCGAGGGTGAAAAGGAAAATCGGTCCAATGATCGACAAACTTGCATCTCTGCCCCATGAGGCCGCCGATACGCTTGCGCGCCCCTTCGCACGCTTTCTGAAAATCGAGGCGGCAGCGGGTGCCCTTCTTTTCCTGGCGGTGTTGCTGGCGTTGGGACTGGCGAATTCGCCTTGGCACCGCGTTTTTCTGTAAGCGGCGTCTGCGCCCCACCGGAGTTCAGCTTGACGGCTTGAAGTTCCACGGCAGGAGTTCGTCGATCCGGTGC
>NZ_QRGC01000035.1 GCF_003448965.1 Oceanicella sp. SM1341 | reverse complement strand
GGTCCGCGGCCGCCCGCGCGGAGCGAACTCCGGGCGCGGCGTGCCCCCGCTCGGGGTCCCCGCCACGCTGCAACGGCCGGCCGGGCCTCGCGCCTGAGCGCGCGATCACGCGCGCGAGGCAGGACGCGTGGCCGGAACGGCCTCCGCCGGGCCCCGGCAAGGGGCCCTGCCCGGCCGGCCACCCCGGGCTGCCCGGAAAGCCTTTGCCATTCCCGCCCGGCGGGAGTATGCCCCGCCTGCCCCGAGGGCCCGTCCGCATGTGCCCGCCGAACCGCCAGAGGCCTGTACCCGGATGCCCGAATTCACGCTCACGCTCGTCGCCGAAATCCTGCTCGTCGCCCTCTGCCTCGCCGGTGGCGGCGTGCTGAAGGGCGCCACCGGCGCGGGCGCCCCGCTGCTCGCGGTGCCGGCCATCGCGGCGATGTTCGACGTGCGCCTCGCGGTGATGGTGATGCTGGTGCCCAACCTCGTCACCAACCTCTGGCAGGCCTGGCGCTACCGCTCGGAGATGCCGGTGCGCGCGCTCATGCTGCCGCTGGTGGCGGGCGGCATCGCCGGGATCCTGCTCGGCACCTGGGCGCTGCGCGACCTGCCGATGACCGTGCTGCCCCTCACCGTCGCCGTGGCGGTGGCGGGCTACATCGGCCTGCGCCTCGCCCGGCCCGGCTGGGGGCTCTCGCTCGCCCAGGGGATCCGCTACGCCTTCCCCGCCGGCCTCGCCGCCGGACTGCTGCAGGGTGCTACGGGCATTTCCGCCCCGGTGTCCATCACCTTCCTCTCTGCCCTGCGGCTCGGCCGGGTGCCGTTCATGGCCGGCATCTCGCTGTTCTTCTGCACCTTCACCGCGGTGCAGATCCCGGCCTTCTGGGCCGGCGGGCTGATGACCGGGTCCGGCCTGCTCGCCAGCGCCTGCGCCCTCATCCCGATCACCGCCGCCATGCCGCTGGGCGCGCGGCTGGCGCGGCATGTCTCGCCCGCCACCTTCGAGCGCATCCTGCTGGTGCTGCTCGGCACGCTTTCGGCCAAGCTCGCGATCGACGCGCTCACGGCTCTCGCCGCCTGAGGCGGGGGCAAGCGGGGGCCTCGCCCGGGGCCCGCGCCTTGGCTATACTCCCGGTGCGGCCCGCGTCAGGCGACGGGCCGGCAGACCGGAAGGAACCCCCGATGCGTCTCGTCCCCGGCTTCACGCCGCGCCGTGCCCCCCGCTCCCGCCCCCACCATACCGCCATGCCCCCTGCCGGGCTGCGCGCCGCCCTCCTGCTCCTCGCCGGGCTCGCGGGCGCCCAGCTGCCCGGTGCGGCGCCGGCGCAGGAGCTTTCCCCGGTGCCCGCGCGCCGGGCCGTCGCCACCTCGGGGGTGGATTTCTTCGGCGCCGACCTGCGCTCCATCCTCGACACCGAGCTGCGCTTCTGCGACAGCGCCTGCCGGGCCGACGCCTCCTGCACCGCCTTCACCTACAACCTCTCCGCCTCCGCCTGTTTCCTGAAATCGGGACCGGGAGAGGAGCGCCCCTTCGCCGGCGCGCTCTCGGCCCGGGTGCTCGACGTGCCGGCCGCCACGCGCCAGACCGCGGCCGCCCGCGCATCCTCGCTCACCTTCCTGCCCCGCGGCCGGCTGCAGGGTGCCGCCGCCCTGGCCCGCAGCCTGCCCTATGATTATCCCGCCCCGCCGGGCGCTGCCCCCGCCGCGGCCGGAAGCCCGGTGGCCGCGGCCGCCGCCACCGCCGCGGCCGAGGACACGGCGGAGGCCTGGCTCGCCCTCGCCCGCGCCGCCGCCATGGCATCCGAGCGCGGCGGGCAGGACCGCTACCAGCTCGCCGAGCTCTCCCTCAACGCCGCGGTGAACGCCGTGTTGCGCGCCGGCCCGCCCGAGCTCGCCGCCACCGCGCTCGACATGCTCGCCGCCCGGCTGGAAGCGGCCGAGGAGGGCGAAGCAGCCCTGGGCGCCCTGAAGCTCGCCGCCTCCCTCTCCCCCGCGCCCGAGATCGCCGAGGCGCTGGAGCGGGCCCGCCGGCTCTGGGGCTTCCGCATCCTCGACCAGCAGGTGGAGGCCGACAGCGCCGCCCCGCGCCTGTGCATCCGCTTCTCCGCCCCGCTCGCCCCCGCGGGGGTCGATTACGCGCCCTTCGTGCAGATGGGCGGCCCCGCCCTGCCGGCCGAGCCCGAGGGCGACCGGCTGTGCATCGAGGGCCTGGCACATGGCGAGACTTACGCCCTCACCCTGCGCCGCGGCCTGCCGGCGCGGGACGGCGAGACCCTGCGCACCGCCGCCACGATCGAGGCCTACCTGCCCGACCGCGCGCCCGCCGTGCGCTTCCCGGCCCGGGCCTGGGTGCTGCCGCGCAGCGCCGAGGCCGCCCTGCCGGTGATCACGGTCAACACCGACACCGTGCGCCTGCGCATCAGCCGGGTGCCCGAGCGCGGCCTGGTCGACACCCTGCGCAACGGTCGCTTCCTCGGCGCGCTCGACGCCTGGGACGAGCGCCGCATCGCTCAGGACAGCGGCGCGCTGGTCTGGGAGGGCACCGGCGACGTGGCGCGCCGCGACAACGCGGAGGTGACCACGCTGCTGCCGCTGGGCGCCGCGATCCCCGAGTTCGAGCCCGGCGTCTACCTGATGACCGCCCGCACCGGCGCGGACGAGGAGGACTGGCAGTCCGCCGCCACGCAATGGTTCGTGGTCACCGACATCGGCGTCGCCACGCTGGGCGGGGCCGACGGGCTGCATGTCTTCGCCCGCTCGCTGGGGGAGGCCACGCCGCTCGAGGGCCTCACGGTGAAGCTGCTCGCGCGCAACAACGACCTGCTCGGCACCGCGCGCACCGATGCCTCGGGCGCCGCCCTCTTCGCCCCGGGCCTCACCCGCGGCGCGGGCGGCATGGCCCCCGCCGCCGTGACGCTGGAGGGGCCGGACGGCGATTTCGCCTTCCTCTCGCTCGAGGACGCGCCGCTCGACCTCTCCGATCGCGGCGTCTCCGGCCGCCCGGCGCCCGGCCCGGTGGACGTGTTCCTCAGCCTCGACCGCGGCGCCTACCGCCCGGGCGAGACCATGCATGCCACCGTGCTCGCGCGCGATGCGCAGGCCAAGGCCCTGCCCGGCCTGCCGCTCACCGCCATCCTCACCCGCCCCGACGGGGTGGAGGCCACGCGCCGGCTGCTCGCCGATGCGGGCGCCGGCGGCCATGTCTTCGACGCCGCCCTGCCGGCGGGGGCGATGCGCGGCACCTGGTCGCTGCGCATCCACGCCGACCCCGAGGCGCCGGCCCTCGCCGAAACCGCGCTGCTGGTGGAGGATTTCGAGCCCGAGCGCATCGATTTCGACCTCACCCTGCCCGACGCGCTGCTCGACCCTGCCGCCCTGCCGCCCCTGGGCGTGACGGCCCGCTACCTCTACGGCGCGCCCGGCGCGGGGCTCGAGGCCGAGGGCGAGCTGGTGCTCGCCCGCACCGACCGGCTCGAGGCCTGGCCCGGATACCGCTTCGGCCTCGCCGAGGAGAGCATCGCGCCGGTCGCCGCTCCCTTCGCCCCGGGGCTCATCACCGGGCCGGAGGGGCGGCTCTCGCTCGCCCTGCCCACGCCGGAGGTGCCCCCGGTCTCCGGCCTGCTCACCCTCACCGCGCGGCTGCGCCTCGCCGAGGGCTCCGGCCGGCCGGTGGAGCGCGAGATCACCCGCGCCCTGCGCCCCGAAGGCCCGCGCATCGGCCTGAAGCCGCTGTTCGAGGGCAACCTGGGCGAAGGCGCCACCGCCGCCTTCGAGGCCATCGCCCTCGCCCCCGGCGCCGACGGCACGCTGGCCCCCGCCACGCTGACGGAGGTGCGCTGGACCCTCTCGCGCCTGCACATCACCTACCAATGGTACCAGGACGGCCAGGACTGGCGCTATGAGACCCTCACCCGCCCCGAGCGCGTGGCCGCAGGCACCGTGAGCCTCGCGCCCGGCACCCCCGCGCGCATCGAGGCACCGGTGGACTGGGGCCGCTACGCGCTCGTGCTCACCGCGCCCGATGGCGGCGGCATCGCCACCAGCGTCACCTTCTCCGCCGGCTGGAACACCGCCGCCGCCGGCACCGACACGCCGGACCGGCTGGAGGCAGCCCTCGACAAGCCGCGCTACGCCGTGGGCGAGACCGCGCGCCTCCACCTCGTGCCGCGCGAGGCGGGCGAGGTGCTGGTGCAGGTGATCACCGACCGGCTGGTCGCCATGCGCGCGGTGCGCCTGGGCGCGGAGGAGACCACCGTCTCCCTCCCCGTCACCGACGACTGGGCGCCGGGCGCCTATGTCTCGGCCACGCTCATCCGCCCGGCGGACGCGGGCGCGGGGCGCAACCCCACCCGGGCCATCGGCATCGGCTGGGCCGGCATCGAGCCGGGCGCCGGCGCGCTCGACGCGCGCTTCACCTCCGCGCAGGAGGCCCGCCCCCGCGCGCCATACGAGGCGGTGTTGGAGGTGGAGGGCCTCGCCCCTGGCGAGACCGCCCATGCCACGCTGGCGGCGGTCGACCTCGGCATCCTCAACCTCACCGGCTTTGAGACGCCCGACCCGCTCGGCCATTACTGGGGCCAGCGCCGCCTCGGCATGGAGATGCGCGACCTCTACGGCCGGCTCATCGACGGCTTCACCGGCGAGACCGGCGCCCTGCGCTCGGGCGGCGACAGCTCGCCCTCGCGCCTGCAGGCCCCCGCCCCCACGCAGGAGCTGCTCGCGCGCTTCGCCGGCCCCCTCACCGTGGGCGCCGACGGCACCCTGCGCGTGCCCCTCGATGTGCCGGCCTTCAACGGCACCATGCGGCTGATGGCGGTGGTGTGGTCGGCAAGCGGCGTGGGCGCGGCCACCAGCGACGTGCTGGTGCGCGACCCGGTGGTGATGAGCGAGGCCCTGCCGCGCTTCCTCGCCCCGGGCGACGAGAGCCGCCTCGGCCTCACCCTCACCCATGCCTCCGGCCCCGCCGGCGAGGTGAGCGTGCGCGTGCAGGGCACCGGCGTGGAGATCCCCGCCCAAGCCCGCGAGCAGGTGGTGACGCTGGCGGAGGGCGGGCGCGCCACGCTCGACATCCCCCTCACCGCGGGCGCCGCCGGGCCGGGGCACATCGACGTGTCCCTCACCACCCCGGGCGGCGAGACGCTCGACACCCGCCTCGCGCTCGACGTGATGGCGAACGACCTGCCGGTGGCCCGCCAGACCCGGGTGGAGATCCCGCCGGGCGGCAGCCTCACCCTCGGGGCGGATGCGTTCGACGGGCTCGTGCCGGGCACCGCCTCCGCCACCCTCGCCCTCGGCCCCGCGGCGCGCTTCGACGTGCCGGGCCTGCTGCTGGCGCTCGACCGCTACCCCTACGGCTGCACCGAGCAGCTCGCCTCCGCCGCGCTGCCGCTGCTCTACCTCGGCGACATGGCGGCCGCGGCGGGCATGGACACGCCCTCCGGCCTCGCCGCGCGCATCGAGAAAGCCATCGCGGGGGTGCTCGCCAACCAGTCCGGCTCCGGCGCCTTCGGCCTCTGGGGCCCGGGCGACGGCGACCTCTGGCTCGACGCCTACGTGACCGACTTCCTCTCCCGCGCCCGGGCCACCGGCCACACGGTGCCCGATGTCGCCTTCCGCATGGCACTGGGCAACCTGCGCAACCGGGTGAGCTATGCCGGCGACTTCGAGCATGGCGGCGAGGGCATCGCCTATGCGTTGATGGTGCTGGCGCGCGAGGGCGTCGCCTCCACCGGCGATTTGCGCTACTACGCCGACACCCGCGCCCATGCCTTCGCCACGCCGCTGGCCCTCGCCCAGCTCGGCACCGCGCTCGCCTATTACGGCGACCAGCCCCGGGCCGACGCTCTGTTCCGCCGCGCCGCCACCCTGCTCGGCGCAGGCGAGGCGGACGACACGCTCTGGCGCGTCGACTACGGCTCCACCCGGCGCGACGCGGCCGGCGTGCTGGCGCTGGCAGCCGAGGTGAACAGCACCGCGGTGGACCGCGAGGCGCTGGCGCGGCAGATCACCCGGCCGGGCCCGCTCTCCGAGCGCTCGACGCAGGAGAACGCCTGGGCGCTGCTCGCCGCCCGCGCGCTGCTGGAGGGGGGGGCCGTCGAGGCCACGCTCGACGGCGCGCCCCTCACCGGCCCCGCCATGCGCCGCCTGCCCGCGCCGGCCGAGGGCGCGCCGGGCACGGTGATCGGCAACGCGGGCGCGGCACCGCTCGAGGCCGTGGTCACCACCCTCGGCGTGCCCGACCAGCCCGAGCCCGCGGGCGGCAACGGCTACCGCATCACGCGCGACTACTACCACCTCGACGGCACCCCGGCCGACCTCACCGCGCTCAGGCGCTCCGAGCGGCTGGTGGCCGTGCTCACCGTCACACCCGAGCGCGACACGAATGCCCGGCTGATGGTGGACGACCCCCTGCCCGCGGGCCTGGAGATCGACAACCCGAACCTGCTGCGCGCCGGTGACATCGCCGGGCTCGACTGGCTGGGGCTCATCGAGACCGGGGCGCATACCGAGGCGCGGGCCGAGCGCTTCCTCGCCGCGGTCGACTGGTCGGGCGACGCGCCGCTGCGCCTCGCCTACGTGCTGCGCGCCGTCTCTCCGGGCGTGTTCCGCCAGCCGGCGGCGAGCGTGGAGGACATGTACCGCCCCGCCTACCGCGCCCGCACCGCGGCCGGCGAGGTGACGGTGCGCCCGTGAGGCGGCTGGCCCGGCGGCTCGCGGCGGGGCTCGGCCTCACGGTGCTGGGCTGGCTCACGGCCGGCGCGGTGCTGGACGCCTGGGTGGCCCGCACCGAGCTGCCGCCGCTCGCACCCGCGATGTCGGAGACCGTCACGGCCCGCGACGGCACGCTGCTGCGCGCCTACACGGTGGGCGACGGCACCTGGCGCCTGCCCGCCGGGCCCGCCGAGGTCGACCCCGGCTATATCGCCCAGCTCCTCGCCTGGGAAGACCGCCGCTTCGCCCGCCACGATGGCGTGGACTGGCTGGCGCTGCTCCGCGCCGCGGCCCAGGCACTGCGCCACGGGCGCATCGTCTCGGGCGGCTCCACGCTCACCATGCAGGTGGCGCGGCTGATCGAGCACGGCGCCCCGGGCAGCCTGCCGGCCAAGCTGCGCCAGATCCGCGTGGCGCTGGCGCTGGAGCAGCGGTTGGGCAAGGACGAAATCCTCGCCCTCTACCTCGCCCGCGCGCCCTTCGGCGGCAACGTGGAGGGGGTGCGGGCGGCCGCGCTGAGCTGGTTCGGCCACGAGCCGGCGCGGCTCTCGCCCGCCGAGGCCGCGCTCCTCGTCGCCCTGCCGCAATCCCCCGAAACCCGGAGGCCGGACCGCTTCCCCGAGGCCGCCCGCATCGCCCGGAACCGCGTGCTGGAGCGCGCCGCCGCCCGCGGGCTCATCGACGCGCGCACGCTGGAGGGCGCCCGCGCCGCCCCGGTGCCGCGCGCCCGCATCCCCTTCCCGATGCTCGCCCCGCATCTCGCCGACCGGCTGCGCAGCGGCGACGGCGCGCGGCACGAAACCACCCTCGACGCCGGGCTGCAGGCGCGGCTGGAGCGCCTCGTCTCCGCCCGCGCCCGGGCGCTGGGGCCGGGGCTTTCGGCGGCAATGATCGTGGCCGACCACCGCAGCGGCGAGGTGCTGGCCGAGGTCGGCTCGGCCGATTACCTCGACACCGCCCGGCGCGGCTTCGTGGACATGACCCGCGCCCCGCGCTCGCCCGGCTCGCTGCTCAAGCCGCTGATCTACGGGCTCGCCTTCGAGACCGGCATCGCCCATCCCGAGACGCTGATCGAGGACCGCCCGATGCGCTTCGGCGCCTGGGAGCCGCAGAATTTCGATCATGCCTTCCACGGCACGGTGAGCCTGCGCCGCGCGCTGCAGATGTCGCTCAACATTCCCGCCGTGGCGCTGCTCGACGCGGTGGGCCCGGCCCGGCTGATGGCGCGGCTGCGCCGGGCGGGGGCGCGGCCGGTGCTGCCCGACACCGCCGGCCCCCCCGGGCTTGCCATCGGGCTCGGCGGGCTGGGGATGTCGCTGCACGATCTCGCCACGCTCTACGCCGGGATCGCCCATGGCGGCGTGCCGATGCGACTTTCCGCACTGCCCGGCCAGGGCGGCGACGCGGCGGGGCCGCGCCTGCTCTCCGCGCCCGCGGCCTGGCAGGTGGGCGACGTTCTCGCAGGTGTCGCCCCCCCGCCGGCGGCGGCACCCCGGCGCGTCGCCTACAAGACCGGCACCTCCTACGGCAGCCGCGACGCCTGGGCCATCGGCTTCGACGGCGCGCATGTGATCGCGGTGTGGATCGGCCGGGCCGATGCCGCGGCGGTGCCCGGCGCGCTGGGGGCGAGCGAGGCCGCCCCGCTGCTCTTCGACGCTTTCGGCCGGCTCGCCCCCCGCGCCACCCCGCTGCCGCCGCCCCCCGGCCCGGTGCTCACGCTGGCGAACGCCGGACTGCCGCCGCCCCTGCGCCGCTTCCGCCCGCGCGGCGCGGCCCTTGCCGCCGCCCCCGGCCCGGAAATCGCCTGGCCGCCCGACGGCGCGCGCATCCCTCTCGCGGCCGGTCCCGCAGCCGCGCTCACCATCCGCGTGCGCGACGGCAGGCCGCCCTATACCTGGCTCGTCGATGGCCGGCCGCTGCCGAGCATGCCCTTCGACCGCGCCGCCCGCTGGACCCCCGCCGGCCCCGGCTTCGTCTCCATCTCGGTGATCGACGCGAGCGGCGCCGCCACCCGCGCCCGCGTGCGCCTGGAGGCAGCGGCCCCCGCAGGCCTCTCCGCCACCTGCTCCGGCCCCCTGCGCCCGGTGACCTGCGGCAACTGAAGCGGCACAGGGGCGTGCGCCCGCGCCGGTGTCACGCCCCCGGGGCCATGCCCATCCCAGCTCTGCCGGTATCGCGCGGCCCCGTGGCGGGCGCCGCCGGCCCCTCGGGAAAGGCGCCCCGTCCCCTTCTCGGCCAGGCCGACACCGCCACCCGCGGTCCCGCCGCCAGGCGGGGCCGGGCCCGACGAACTCCCCTCCCGCCCCGGGAGGGGATGAGGAGGGCCTCCCCCCGGGTGCCGCCCCCCCGCGCCGTCAGGACCGCGGGCGGTCCTCCGGGTGCCGCGCCTCGGGGCGGGGCACCCGGGAGGCGTCGCGCAGCCAGCCCTTGCGCAGGATGAAGGTCAGGATGCCCCCGGCCACCAGCACCATCACGCCGAGCGCCGCCGGGTAGCCGTAGGCCCATTGCAGCTCCGGCATGTTCCAGGGCGAGCCCTCGAAGTTCATCCCCCAGAGTCCGACGAGAAAGCTCAGCGGGATGAACACGGTCGAGACCACGGTGAGGATCTTGATGATCTCGTTCATCCGCGCGTTCTGCATCGAGAGATACACCTCGAGCAGGCTGGAGGCGGTCTCGCGGTAGCTCTCGTTCATGTCGATGATCTGCACCACGTGGTCGTGCACGTCGCGCAGGAAGACACGGGTCTCCTCGCTCACCAGCGCGATGTCGCCGCGCTGCAGGCTGTTGACCATGTCGCGCGTCGGCCACATGGCCCGGCGCACCGCCATCAGCCGGCCGCGCATCTCGTGCAGGCGCAGCATCTGCGAGGGGTCCGGGCCGGTGAGGATCTCGTCCTCGAGGTCGACCAGCGTGTCCCCCGCCCGCTCCAGCGCCGGGAAATAGCCGTCGACCACCGCGTCGATCAGCGCATAGGCGAGATAGCCGGTGCCGCGGCGGCGCATCTGGCTCTTCGGGTCGCCCAGCCGGCGGCGCACCTCGCCGAAACAATCGCCCCTGCGCTCCTGGAAGGTGATCAGGAAGTCCTCGCCGAGGAAGAGCGAGATCTGCTCGCTTTCCAGCGGCCGGTCCTGGTGGAACATGCGCAGCACGGCGTAGACATTGGTCTCGAAGCTCTCCAGCTTCGCGTGCTGGCCGAGGTTCACCACGTCCTCCAGCGCGAGCTGGTGCAGTCCGAACTCCTCGCCCACCGCGCGGATGAAGCCGATGTCGCGCAGGCCGGTGACGTCGAGCCAGAGCTTCCGGCCGGCGGCGCGGGCGGCGCGCACGGCCTCGAGTGTGCCGGGCCCGGACGCGCCCGCCGACCCGTCGTCGAAGGTGATGAGCGTGGCTTCGGTCTCGTGGGCCTGGGGATCGGGCGTGAGGGTGCCCGGGCGGGCACCCACGGGTGTGCGCTTGCGGCGGCGGGATCGAAGGCGCGGCGAGGACATGGGCAGGCTCCGTTCGGCGGGCCGCGACGGGCACGCGGCGGAAAGGCGTCAGGCCGCGGGCGCGGCCGGGGAAACCACCCGCCGGAGTGCGGCGCGTGGGGGCGGGGCGGCCCCGCTGTCCACATATGGACGGGCGCGCGGCCCTGTCAAACCGCCCGCGCTCAGCCGCCGCCCAGGGCGACCTGCAGCGCCACGGCCCCGGCATAGAGGGCGAGCATGATCGCGCTCTCCGAGCCGATGCGCGCGAAGCCCACGCGCTCGCGCAGGATGAGCCCGCCGGTGAGCGTGCCGGTCATCAGCAGCCCCACGGCCACCCAGAAGTAGTCCTGCATCCCCACCGCGTGGTAGAGCGAGCCCTCGCGGTAGGAGATGTCCGCGGCGGTGAGGAACAGGGTGTCGAACGTGTTGCCGCCGATGATGCCGCCGACCGCGAGCTGCAAGGCCCCGCGCCGCACCGCGGCGAGGGTGGTCACCAGCTCGGGCAGCGAGGTCACCACCGCCGTCAGCAGCGCCCCCACCAGCGAGGCCGACAGGCCCAGCCTGTCGGTGCCCACCGCCGCGGTCCGCGCGATCACCCATCCCGCCAGGCCCATCGCCAGCATCAGCAGGCCGAATTCCGCCGCCAGCCGGGCGGTGCTGCGGCGGGCGACATGCGCGGGCTCCTCCTCCGGCGTGTCGGCGCGGGTGTCATGGGTGTGCACCGGCGTCCACATCGGCGCCTCGCGCACGCCGCGGCTGGCGCGCAGGCCGAAGAGGTAGACGAGCAGGATCGCGAGCGACACCGGGTGCACGCCGAGCAGGGTCCATTCCGGCAGGGTGAGGGCAAGCACGGGCAGGCCCAGCAGCACCATCAGCAGCAGGCCCTGGAAGATGTTGGTGAGCTCTGCCGCCGCGTGTTCGAGATTGGCCCGGCGGAACACGAGGTCGGCGAGGCCGAGGAAGGCGGTCTGCGCCGCGATGCCGCCGATGCTGTTGGAGAAGGCGAGCGAGGCGCGCCCGTCGAGCGCCGAGGTGATCGAGACGATCGTGCCGCTGAGCGAGGTCGCCGCCCCGAGCAGCAGCCCGCCCACCAGCGCCTCGCCCAGCCCGGTGCGGTCGGCCAGCCGGTCGGCGAGCCCGGTCATCCGCAGCCCGCAGCCCAGCACCACCGCGCCGGCGGCAACGAAGGCGAGCGCCAGCCAGCCGGTGGCGAGATCGGTAAACACGTGCTTCCCCCTTCCCTTGCGCGACGGCCTGCCGCGCCTCCCCATGGTGATCGGGCCCCGGTCATCGGCACCCCGGTCCTCGGAGCGCTCCCCGACAGCCCGCGCCCGACCTCGCGTCGCGCCGGAACGCGCGCCGGCGAGTTCGCGTCGCGCCGGGACGGGCGCCGGCAACATGGCGGGCCGGCGGCGCCCCCGGGGGGTCAATGCCTGCCTCCGCGACAGGGTTTCGCGCCGCCGGGCGCGGCAATCGGTCTCCCCGCCCGCCGCGCCTTCTCGCGCCCTTCCCCCCGCGGCCCGGTTGCGCCAGCGAGGGGGCCGTGCGCCCGCGCGCACTCCCGGGACCGTGCCCGTGCCGGCACGGCAAATCGTGCCCGCGGCGCGCTGTCGTGGCAATCGGCCTGAGCCCGAGGGGCGCGACTGCTCTGCCCGCGCTCGCCTTCCCGCCCTCGCAGCAGGCCGGCGCGCCCCTGCCTCACGCAGCGGTGAGGCGGGCCGGCCGGAACCCATGCGGGCCGCCTCCCGTTGAGCAGCCATCACCGGATACAACGGAACACACGAAAGGAGACCCGGCATGACCGACATCCGCGACTCCCGCATTCTCATCATGGCCACCGACGGGTACGAGCGCTCGGAGCTGCGCTACCCGCATCTCGAGCTCAGCCGCCGCGGCGCGACCGTGGAGATCGCCGCCCCGCATGACGGAGAGATCCGCAGCTGGGACGAGACGGACTGGGGCGACAGCATCGCCGTCGACCGCCAGGTCTCCCGGACCAGCGCCGAGGATTTCGATGCGCTGGTGCTGCCCGGCGGCCAGATCAACCCCGACAAGCTCCGGCTCGACAAGGATGCCGTGGCGTTGGTGCGCGCCTTCCTCGATGCCGGCAAGGTGGTGGCCGCGATCTGCCACGGCCCCTGGCTGCTCGTGGAGGCCGACGCCCTGCGCGGCCGCGAGGCGACCTCCTTCTGGTCGATCCGCACCGACCTGCGCAACGCCGGCGCCCATTGGGTCGACAAGCCCGTGACCGCCGACCAGGGCATCGTGACCTCGCGCTGCCCGGACGATCTGCCCGCCTTCGTCGACAAGATCGAGGAGGAACTGCGCGAGGGCCGGCACGAACGCCGCGCGGCCTGAGCCGGCGCGACACGGACGCAGCGCCGCCCGAGCCGGCGCAGCACGCAGCATCCTGCGCGAAGGGGGCCCGCCGGGCCCCCTTTCTGCTGCGCTCTCAGCGCCCTATCGCATAGGCCTGCTGGAGCCGCGGCGTGGCCGCTGCCTGCACCTGGCCGTCGGCATGGCGCATCACCGCGGTGAGGCGGCCGAGCGACCATTCCGGCGCCACGCTCACCCGGTGGCCGCGGCGTCGCAGGCCGGCGATGGTGGCCTCGCCCAGCCCCGGCTCGACCACCAGCTTCCCCGGCTCGGCCCTGCGCGGCCAGAAGGACGACTGGAAATGCGCACTGTGAAACAGCGGTGCGTCGATGGCCCGCTGCATCCCGTAGCCGTGGTGGACCATGCGCAGGAACCAGACGAGCTGCCACTGGTCCTGCTGGTCGCCCCCGGGGGTGCCGAAGGCGAGCCGGGTGCCCCCCTTCTCCGCCAGCGTGGGGGTGAGGGTGGTGCGCGGCCGCCGGCCGGGGCCGAGCGAAGCGGGCTGGCCCTCGTCGAGCCAGAACATCTGCGCGCGGCTGTTGAGGCAGAAGCCGAGGCCGGGGATCACCGGCGAGCTCTGCAGCCAGCCGCCCGAGGGCGTGGCCGAGACAATGTTGCCCCAGCGGTCGGCCACGTCGAGATGCACGGTGTCGCCGCGCCCCGCTTCCAGGTGCGCCATCGTGGGCTCGCCCGCCCCTCCGGCCACCTCCCCCGCGAGCGGCGGCCAGGCCGCCCGCTCCACCACTGCGCGGGCGAGATGCTCGCGCCCCGGCAGCAGGCCGGGCCGCTGGTCGAGCGACGCGGAGGGGCCGATGAGCCTGCGCCGCCCGGCGGCATACTCCTCCGACAGAAGGTGGTCGAGCGGGATATCGTGCCAGGCGGGGTCGCCGTAATAGGCCTCGCGGTCGGCATAGGCGAGCTTGATCGCCTCGGTCACCAGATGGACGAATTCCTCGCCTTCCGGGTCCATGGCGCCCAGATCGAAGCCGCGCAGGATGGCCAGCGCCTGCAGCAGCACCGGGCCCTGCCCCCACGGTCCGGTCTTGTGCAGGGTCCAGCCGGCATAGTCGAGCCGCACGCTCGGCTCGTAGCCCGCCCGCCATTCCGAGAGGTCGGCGCGCGAGAGCAGGCCGCCATGCGCGGCGCCGCTCGCGTCGACCACCTTCGCGGTGGCGAGGTAGCCGAGGACGGCCTCGGCCACGAACCCCTCCCGGAAGATGCGCCGTGCCGCCTCGATCCGGGCCACGCGATCGGTGGCGGCGGCCTCCGCCTCCTCGACCAGGCGGGTCCAGGTGGCAGCGAGCGCGGGGTTGGCGAAGAGCGCGTCGGGCCGGGGCAGCGCGCCGCCGGGGGTCCAGGTTTCGGCCGAGCTCGGCCAGTGCCGGGCGAAGAAGGGCGCGAGCCCGGCGATCTCTTCCGCCGCCCGGGGCAGCAGCGGGTGGCCGTCGCGCGCATAGCCGATGGCGGGCATCAGCGCCTCGCGCAGCGACAGCGTGCCATGGTCGCGCAGCAGCAGCATCCAGCCGTCGAAGGCGCCGGGGATCACGGTCGCGAGCAGGCCGGAGCCGGGGATCTCCTCCAGCCCTTCGGCGCGGTAGCGCGCCGGGGTGGCGGCGCGCGGCGCACAGCCCTGGGCGCATAGGACCCTCGTCCCGCCCTCGCGCACCGCGTGGAAGATCGCCGGCAGGTCGCCCCCCGGGCCGTTCAGGTGCGGCTCGACCACCTGCAGCACGAACCCCGCGGCCACGGCGGCATCGAAGGCGTTTCCGCCCCGCTCCAGCACCCCGAAGCCCACCGCGGACGCCAGCCAGTGCGTGGTGGCGAGCGCGCCGAACGTGCCGCGGATCTCCGGGCGGGTGGTGAAATGCTGCATGCGGTCTCCGGAAAGCTGCGGCGAGGGAGGCGCAGGAATTCATAGCGCCATCCCGGCCCCGTTGCACGCGGCAATGCGCCGGCACGCGCTCCCCCGGGCGGGGCCGCGGTTGACATCCCGGTCGCACCGGCGGCACCCTTTGCCGGTCCACGCCCCGCCACGCCCGAGACAGGCCATGCCGCATCCCGCACCCGACACCGCAGCCACGCCCCACGCGGCGCTCTTCGCCCGCCTCGGGCGCTCGCGCTTCCGCAGCCGCTTCCGCCTCGGCGCGCGCGAGCGGGCGGAGCTGGACCGGCGCGGCAGGGAGAAGATCCTCGCGCACGGGAGCGATTTCATCGCCGACCGCCTCGCGCCCGCCGCCCCGCGCAACGACGGCCGCCAGACCCCGATGCGCGGCCATCCGGTGTTCATCGCCCAGCACGCCACGGCCACCTGCTGCCGAGGCTGCCTGGCGAAATGGCACGGCATTCCCGCCGGCCGCGCCCTGTCGGCCGCCGAGCAGGCGCATGTGCTCTCGGTGATCGCAAGCTGGCTCGACCGCGAAGCCGGCATCCCCTGACCCCCGCCCGGACCCGGAAGGACCCGCCATGGCCGCAGCCACTCCCGGAACCCGCGCCCTCCGGGCCGCCGGGGTCGATTTCGAACTGCACCCCTACCCCTACGATGCCGCGGCCGCCCGCACCGGCCTGCAGGCGGCCGAGGCGCTGGGCATCGCCCCCGGTCTGGTGCTCAAGACCCTGATGCTCGAGGCGGACGGACGCCCCGCCTGCGCCGTGATCCCCTCAGACCGCGAACTGTCGATGAAGCGCGCCGCAGCGGCCTTCGGAGCGCGCCAGGCCGGGATGATGCCGGTGCCGAAGGCGGAGCGGCTCACGGGCTACCATGTCGGGGGCATCAGCCCCTTCGGCCAGAAGCGCCGGATTCCGGTGGCCTTCGAGGAAACGGTGCTGGGCGCGGATCGGGTCTGGATCAACGCCGGCCAGCGCGGGCTCCTGCTCTCGCTCGCGCCCGCCGCCGCACTGGCGGCGCTCGGTGCCGTCGGTGCCGTCGGTGCACCGCTGGTGGCACAGGCAGGCCGAGACCATCCCGAATGATTTAATTTTCCGTATAAGTATATCGCATATCATTTACCATTTCTTGAACATCGTTTATTTTATAATATCGTCTTTATTTTTATCTCATCTCTACTTCGTATGTATTTTGGTAAACTACTTTTTTACGGATCGCTCCGAACAATCCAGCCCAGCAAACCGGACGTCGGAGGCATTGCAGCGTGACCGTAAAGCAGGACAGAACCGCCGGGGCCAACCCCCCGGCGACGGGGTATCTCTCGGCCCGGTCAGAGGGCGTGGCGGCGTCGCCGAGCGCCGCGGAGACCGGGCAGATGCAGCCTGCCCTCCGCGGCCCGGCCCGCTCCCCGCACCACGTGCTTCCCGCCGGACAGCCCGCGGCCGTCGCGGCGCGGCGCGGCCCCTCGGCGGATGCCATGGAGGCCGGGGAGATCGATGCGCTGCTGCGCCGCGCCGCGGCCGCCCGCACGCAGGAGGGGCCGGAGGCCGCGGCGGAGATGCTGCTCGGCCCGTTTCCCGCCGAGGCCCCGCCGGAGCGGCTGTTCCGTGCCGCCGTGCGCCATTTCATCGAGGCGGGGGAGCCCGCGGGCGCCGTGCCGCTGTTCGACAGGCTGGCCCGCCCCTCGCCCCTGCGTGCCCGGCTCGCGCCGCTGTTGCTCGAAACGCTGATCCGCGCCGGCGCGCTGGACCGTGCCGCCGCGGTGCTGGAGAATGCCACCGGTCGCGCCCGCCCGGACCCGCAGGTCGAGCAATGGCGCATCGCGCTGCTCTGCGCGCGCGGCGACATCGAGGGCGCGGTGGCGGAGCTGCACGCCCATCTCACCCGGTTCGGGGAAGACGCGCAGCCGCTGCTCGGCGTGCTGCGCATCCTGCAGCCGCGCGAGCCGTTCCTGGACGTGCTCGCCCTGCGCTGCGGCGACACGCTCACCGACCCGAAGGTGATGGTGGCCTTCACATGGGGCTACTGGACGGCCGGGCGCCCCTCCGACGCGCTGCACTGGGCCGAGCGCGCGCTCTCGGCCGGCGCCACGGCGGCCAGCCTCAACCTCATCGCCGCCCGCGCCGCCCAGGCCTCCGGAGAGGCGGAGAAGGCGCGCCGGCTGCTCTCGGTCTTCCTGATGACCTGCGTGCCGCAGGAGCACGCCGGCAACGGGCTCGCCGCCCTGCAGGAAGTGCTGCTGTGCGAGGACAACCTGCAGGAGTTCCAGGCCGCGCTGCTGAGCCAGGGCGAGTTTCCCTTCTCCCGCCAGATGCGCAGCGCCCTCGATCTCGCCCGCGGCGACATGCAGACGATCATCGATCGCTACCTTGAGGACAGCCGCGCGCCCGACTTCGTCTTCGACGCGGGGGAATTCATCTGTTTCTGCGGCGCCTGCATCGAGACCAGTCGCTACGAGCTGATGCGCAGCGAGATCCTGCGCATCCCGCCCGGCGCCGAGCTCGAGCGCAACCACCTGATGCGCATGCTGCGCATGCCCACGGTGGAGGAGACGGCGGAGACCCGGGCGCTGGTGGTCAGCCGGCTGCACGCCCTGCCCCAGGCCGACGAGGACACGGCCGAGACGCTCATTCTCGGGCTGAGCCTGGCGGAGAGCGGCAGCGAGCTCGAGCGTTTCGCCGCCCGCGCCGCGGCCCATCTCGACCGGGGCCACCCCGCGGCCGAGCTGCGGCTGTTCCTCGCCGAGCATGGCGCGGCCGTGGCCGGGCGGCTGGCCGACGGCGCGGTGGCAGAGCGCCTGCGCCTGCATGCCACCACCGCGATGGAGGTGCTCACCGACCCCTATTGCGTGAGCTTCGTGGAAAGCGAGCGCCACCTGTGCGAGATCATGCACCAGCGCATGGTCGCGGCGGAGCAGAGCACCCCGAGGGTGAGCATCCTCGCCCCGGTCCACCGCGCCGACGACCTCCCCAACCTGCGCGACAGCATCGCCCGCCAGAGCTGGCCCGCGCTGGAGGCGGTGGTGGTGGCCAACGGCCCGCTGCGCGGCGATCCGGCGGTGGAGCGCTGCTTCGAGGACCTGCCGGGCGTGCGGGTTCTGCACCATGACGGCCGCCATGTGGGCGCCTTCCTCAACGCCGCGGCCGATGCCGCGACGGGCGACTACCTGGTGCGCTTCGACGCCGACGACATCTACTTCGACCATTACGTCACCACCGCCATCCGCACCATGCAGTCGGCGGATGCCGACATGGCGGGGAAATCGGCGGTCTTCTTTTATTCGCAGGCCTTCGACCGCATCTTCCTCGCCCGGCACGCCCGCTACTTCGGCGAAGCGCGCAAGCTGGGCTGTTACGGCACCGGCTCCACCCAGTGCTTCAGGCGCGAGGTCTTCGAACAGATCCGCTTTCTCGAACACATCGACCGGGGCGAGGACTACCTGTTCTACACTGCCGCGATCCAGACCGGCTGGCGCGTGTTCAACCTCGATCCGTTCAACCATCTCATCATCCGTCGCGCCGACCGCTCGGCCCACACCTGGCACGCGGGCGACCGGGCGCTCTTCCCCGGCGCGCTGCACTGCATCGGCGGGCCGCAGAACCTCGGCCGCCTCGCGACCATGGGCCCACCGACCCCGCCGATCCGTCTCTTGCACATCGGCATGCCCGGCATCCCCTCCGCCTCCGGCCGCTGAACCGCGGCCGGCGCATGCCGCGCCACGGGGCCGGCCCGCCTGCCGCCGGCGACACGAGAGCCCGGAATGCGCGCCGGCACGACCACCCCCGGGCCCGGCGCCATGCGCGGCGCGGGGGCGGGCCGGCGAGGCCCGTTGCCGCCGGCGCGCCCGAGGGCTCCCGGCGGGCAGCGTTTGTCGGGGGCACCCTGTCCCTGCCCGGCGGGTCCGGGGCCTGCGCCGGAGCGGCGGGCCCATCGGACGCGGCCCCCGCCATCGGCGGAGCCCGGCCGGGCGGGCGGGACACTAAAGGTCCAATGGAGCGACGCAAGCGCTCCGGCCCGCCTTGGGGGATGTCTGCGGCCCGGCGCCGCCCGCCGGGCCGGAGCGCGGCTCAGAGCTCGGATTGCTGCATGATCAGCGCGGCGAGCGCCCCGGAGAAGCCGGCGTTGTAATCTGTCGCCACTTCGTTGGAGATGTAGTCGGAGCGCAAGTCCGAGTAGGTTCCCCCCGCGTCCGGCCCGCCGACCAGCGCGCCGTAGAGCACATGCGCGTTGGGCGCGGGGTCGGAGACGCTGGTGGTGCCGGAGGCGCCGCGATGGTGGGGGTTGAGCGGGTAGTCATCGCCGAAGCCGACGACATAGCTCTGCCCGTCCGGGTTGTCGCCCAGCACGTAGTCGAGCTGGTCCGCGGCGAAGTCGATCACCTCGCCCACCCGCGCCGCGCCGCCGCCCCGCGCCTCCGTCAGGTCGGCGTATTCCATCGCGAGGAATGCGGTGGTGGTGGCGTAGCGGTTCGACCCCCAGGTGTCGAGCCAGGCGAGCCCGGCATTGGTGTCCGTGCCCGGGGTGCGGGTGAGGTCGTTCATCCAGTGGTCGATGTGCCGCCCGAGGTCGGTGTAGTAGCGGCTCGCGTCGGTCTGCCCGGCGAGCAGCGCCGCGGTGCCCATCGACTTGTTGTCCCAGGACAGCGCCCAGGTGAGGCCGGTGGGGCTGTACCAGTCCTCGGCCTTCGCGAGGTAGTCGGCCTCGCCGGTGGCGCGGTGCAGCCAGGCCGCACTCCAGGCCAGTTCGTCCTGGTAGCCGCTCCAGGAGTTGTAGTAGCCGGCCGCGTCCGGCACCGCGTTGGTGTAGGTGCCCTGGTAGGCCTCGGAGAAGGCGAAGAGCTTGCGGGCCGCGGCGAGCAGTTCGTCGGCCTCGGCCTCGCGCCCCGCCGCGCGGAACACGATCGCGCTCGCGGCCAGCGCCGCGGCCGTTTCCGCCGTGACCTCCGTGCCGGGAGCCTGCGCCGTCACCGCATAGGCCGGACGGGCCATGCTCATGTCTTCCGGCGCGCCCCACCAGGCATGGTCGGCCCCGCCGTTGCCCACCTGGGCCCAGAACACGTCGTCGGAGAGATCGGCGGTTCCCTTGTCGTCGTAGGCGCGCAGGAAATAGTCGGTCACCCATTCGAGATGGGCGAGGATGTCCTCGTAGCTGCCCGAGGCCTTGTAGCCCTCGGCATAGTCCGCCGCGCCCCAGGCGAGCACGCTGGCCGAATAGGCCATGGGCAGGCCGAACTTCACGTGGTCGCCCGCGTCATACCAGCCCCCCGAGAGGTCGCGGCCCACGTCGGCGCCGTCCGAGAGCGCGCTGTCGCCGCGCCAGTCGAGCGGGAAGTCGTCGGGCAGGTCGCCCGAGTACTGCGCGTAGTAGAACTGCATGGAGAGCGAGAGCGCCTCCTCGTAGTCCTGCGCGCCGAAAGGCGTGTCTGCGGACGGATCGGGGTCCGGGTCGGGGCCCGGATCGGGATCGGGGTCCGGTTCCGGCAGCGGGTCCGGGTCGGGCTCCGGTGTCGGGGTCTCGCCGGTGTCGATGTCGAGCGCAAGCGCGCCGGGCACGCTGCCGCTTGCGGTGAAGCCGAAGGTCACCGACTGGCCCGGCGCCAGGTCGAGGGTCCAGCCCTCGCCCACCAGCGAGATGTCGCCGTCCGGGGCGGTCTCGACACGCGCGCCCCAGGCATTGGTGATGCTGAAACCGGGGTCGTCGATGCCGATGGTCCAGGCCGCGAGCGGGCTGTCGGTGTCGTTGGTGAGCACGATCTGTCCGTTGAACCCGCCCTGCCAGCTCGACGAGACGGAGAAATCGACTTCCGGCAGGTTGCCCCCCGGCTCGGGGTCCGGCTCGGGTGCGCTGTCGCCGTCGCGGATGGTGAGGGTCGCCGTACCGGTCACGATCTCCGCCCCCGTGGCCGAGAGCAGCGCGATCCGCAGGGTCTCGTCCGGCTCGGCCAGGGTGTCGTCGAGCAGCGGGATCTCGATGAAGGCCTCGCGGGCGCCGGCGGCGAAGGTGAGGGTGCCGCCGGCGGCGCCATGGTCGGAGCCGTCGGCGCTGCCGCCCGGGGCCAGGCCCCAGGTGACGGTCACGTCCTGCTGCGCGGGGGCGGAAAGGCTCACGCGCAGGCGGGCGATGCCGTCTTCCTCGGCCGCGCTCGCATCGGCGATGCTCAGGCCGGGGAGATCGTTGTCGAGCACCGTGAGCGTGGCGCTGTCACGGCCCGGGGTGGCGCCCTCGGCCGAGAGCAGGCGGATGCCCAGCGTCTCGGTGCCCTCGACGATCGCGTCATCCGCGAGCGGCACCTCGATCCAGGCCTCGGTCTCGCCGGCACGGATGGTGAGCGTGCCGGGGGCCGCGGAATGGTCGGCGCTGCCGGCCGTGCCGCCATCGAGCCCCCATGTGAAGGTGATGTCAGTGTCGCTCGCCTCCGAGAGGGTGAGGCGCAGGCGCGCGGTCCCGCCCTCGGTGGCGGTGGCATCGGCGAGGTCGAGCACCGGGAGGGGCCCGGGCTCGGGCGGCGGCGGGTCGCCGCCGGGCGTGAGGCCGTTCACGCTGGTGATGGTGAACTCCGGCGCGCTGCCGGCGGCCTGGAAGCCGAATCCCGCGCTCTGCCCCTCGGCGAGCCGGCCATTCCAGCTCTCCGCCTCGATGGTGTAGAGATCGCCGCTGCGCGAGACGATGCGCGCGCCCCATATGTTGGTGATCCGGGCTTCCATCGCGATCACGATCGTCCAGCCGTCGAGACTGTCGAGCGCCGTGAGCTCGGCATGCGCCACGAAGCCGCCCGACCAGCTGTCCACCTGCCCCACGCTCACCAGCCCGGTGGGCGCGGCATCTTCCGAACGCACAGTATCCGCCAAGCCGTCACTCTCCCCTTCAACGGGTCCGGGCCGCGGCCCGGCGGCGGAAGCGGCGGGATGCCGGCTCCTTCCTGCCGAGGAGGATGCTAGCGCAAGGCGCGCCGGGTTGTCAGCCGTATCGGTATGCAACCCGTGGTCGCTCTCACCCGCGCCGGGACGCGGGAAACATATCGCTTCGCCGGGCGGGCGATCGGGAGTAGCATGACCCGGGAAGATCCCCCGCAAGAGGAGGCACAGGGACAATGAACGTCGTGCT
The DNA here is from genome assembly GCF_003448965.1 of Oceanicella sp. SM1341. Taxonomy (GTDB): domain Bacteria; phylum Pseudomonadota; class Alphaproteobacteria; order Rhodobacterales; family Rhodobacteraceae; genus Paroceanicella. The sequence continues at coordinate 30,646 of NZ_QRGC01000035.1, read as the reverse complement.
GCGCCTGCTGGCCATCGGAGTGCTCGCGGGCGCGCTGCCTGCCGCGGCACAGCAAGGCGCCTCGTCCTCCGGGCAGGAAGACCTCGCCAAGCAGCTCTCCAATCCCATCGCCTCGCTCATCAGCGTACCGCTGCAGTTCAACCAGGACAGCGGCTACGGCCCGGCCGACGGCTCGCGCTCGGAGCTCAACATCCAGCCGGTGATGCCCTTCTCCATCGACCCGGAGTGGAACCTGATCTCGCGCACCATCCTGCCCGTGACCCGGCAGGAGGACGTGGCGGGGCACTCGGGCGTGCAGTTCGGCCTCGGCGACACGGTGCAGAGCCTGTTCCTCTCGCCCAGCAAGGGCAGCCTGATCTGGGGCGTGGGCCCGGTGTTCCTCGTGCCCACCGCGACGGAAGACGGCCTGGGCAGCGGCAAGTGGGGCATGGGCCCCACCGGCGTGGTGCTGAAGCAGTCGGGCCCCTGGACCGCGGGGATGCTCGCCAACCACATCTGGTCGGTGGCGGGCGAGGCCGGCCGGAGCGAGGTGAACGCCACCTTCCTGCAGCCCTTCGTGAGCTACACCACCCCGAGCGCCTGGACCTACACGCTCAACACCGAGAGCACCTATGACTGGGCGGGCGAGAGCTGGGCGGTGCCGCTCAACGCGGTGGTGAGCAAGCTGGTGACCATCGGCGACCAGCCGGTGAGCCTCGCCGCCGGCCTGCGCTACTGGGCGGAGTCGCCGCGCGGCGGGCCCGAGGGGGTGGGCTTTCGCTTCGTGGTGACCTTCCTGTTCCCCAAGTAGCTCAGAACCGCGCCACGCCGCGCTCGGGCCGGGCGGTGACGGAGATGAGCTCCATCTCGCCCAGGCCCTTCACCGCCTCGCGGCCGAGATCGGCGATCTGGAACTCGTCCACCAGCTCCGAGGTCATCGAGACGGGGGCGACCACGGTCATCGGCTCGGCCAGCACCTGCAGGCGCGCGGCCATGTTCACCGCCGGGCCGAACACGTCGTAGACGTATTTCTGGATGCCCACAACCGAGCCCACCGCGGCCCCGTAGCCCAGCCCGATGCGCGCCCGCCAGGTGAACTGGTGGCTGAGGTTGCGCCGCTCGAGGTAGCGCAGGAAGCGGATGGCGCAGCGCGCCGCGGCCACCGGCGCTTCCGGCGCAGGCTCGGGCATGCCGGCCACGGCGAGATAGGCGTCGCCGATGGTCTTGATGCGCTCGCAGCCGAACTGCTCGGCGATGCGGTCGAAGGCGGTGAAGATGTCGTTGAGCTCGCCCAGGGTCACCGTGGGGTCGGTGCGGGCGGCGAACTCGGTGAAATCGACGAAGTCGAGCATCACCACCGCCACGTCCTTGTAGAGCTGGGGGGTGACGACACCGAAGGTGCGGAACTCCTCATAGACCGAGCGCGGCATGAGGTTGAGCAGCAGGCGCTCCACCCGCTCCTTCTCGCGCTCCAGCTCGCGGGTGTTGCGCTCGACCATCGAGGAATAGCTGTCGATCATCGACTCGAGCTCGCGGATGCGGGTGATGTTCTGGCACTCGACCACCATCACCCCCTCGCCCCCGGCCCGCGCGGCGGAGAGCGTGAGCGCGATCACCAGCGTGCGCCGGCGCACCCGGGTGGTGAACTCGGCCACGTAGCGCCCCTGCCCGGCCAGCGCCTCGGCCGCCTCGGCCTCGGGGAAATCCGCGATCACCTCCGAGAGCCGGGCCTCGGGCGCGGGCTGGCCGAACCACTCGGCGAAGGCATCGTTGTGGAACACCAGCCGGTAGTCGGGCGCGCGCACCACCGCCACGCCCACGCCGATGGCGCGCAGCAGCGACTCGTTGATCGCCGCGATGCTCATCCGGCAGCCCCCGCGGTGACGATGAGCGGCCGGCGCGCCTCCACCTCGCCCACCAGGGTTTCGATGTCGGCGGGCTCCACCCCGTGGCCGGCGAGGGTTTCGCGCAGCAGGCTGGCCATCTCGTCCATGTCGGCGTGGCTGATGCCGAGGTGGCGGTGCACCTGGCGCAGGCGATCGTCGCCGATGCTGGCCGGGCCGCCCATGAGGCCGGAGATGAACCGGGTCTGGTGGTCCATAAGCCGGGGCATGTCGACATCGGCGAAGTAATCGCCGATCTGGTCACTGTCGAGCGCGCGCTCGTAGAAGGACATCACGATCTTGCTTACGGTCCTGAATCCACCGTATTTCTCGAACAATGACCCCGCCATGCCGCCGGTCCTTTTCATGATAATCCGAAAAGGCTACCCCGTGGCGCGGCGTCGATCAATCTTCCATGCATGCATGAGGCTCTCGCGCCGCCGGGGCCCGGCGGCGCGAGGCGGGCCGTGGTTCAGCCGATGCGCGCGCCGTCCTCGCGCCACACGGCGATCACGGCGGAGCGCGGCTTGCCGGCGCCATCGGGCCAGGAGCCGCCGGGGTGCTGGATGCCCACGAAGGCCACCCGGCCGTCCGGGCTCCAGGTGAGGCCGGTCACCTCGGCGCCGTTGGGCGCGGTGAGGAAGCGGGCGATCTCGCCGGTGTCGGGGTTGCCCACCAGCATCTGGTTGTTGCCCATGCCGGCGAATTCATCGGCGTTGCTGTCCTCGCCGTCGGTCTGGATCCAGAGCATCCCGTCGGAGGAGAAGGCCATGCCGTCGGGCGAGTTGAACATGTTGCCCGGGGTGACGTTGGCCGAGCCGGCATAGGCGTCCTCGAACAGCTCGGGGTTGCCGGCCATCACGTAGAGGTCCCAGGTGAAGCGGTCGGCGCCGTGGTCGCCGCCCTCCGGGCGCCAGCGCACGATCTGGCCGAAATTGTTCGCCTCGCGCGGGTTGGGGCCGCCCACCGGGGTGGCGTCGCCGCCGGCATTGGGCTTCAGGCCGCGGTTCTTGTTGTTGGTGAGGGCGCAATAGGCCTCGGCGCGGCTCGGGTGCGCGGCGATCCACTCCGGCCGGTCCATGGTGGTGGCGCCTGCCTTGGAGCCGGCGATGCGCGCGAACACCAGCAGTTCCTCCATCGACATGCCGGTGCTCTGAGGCGTGAGCGGCAGCCACTCGCCGCTCATGTCGTCGTTGAACTTCGCGACGAAGAGCGTGCCCTCGGCGAGCAGGCTCCCGCCGGGCTGGCCCTCGGCCCAGGTGCCGTTCGAGACATAGCGGTAGATGAACTCGCCGCGCTCGTCGTCGCCCATGTAGACCACTACGCGGCCGTCTGTGGCCTGCACCATCTCGGCGTTCTCGTGCTTGAAGCGGCCGAGGGCGGTGTGCTTCACCGGGGTGCTTTCGGGGTCGGAGGGGTCGATCTCGGTCACCCAGCCGTGGCGGTTGGGCTCGTTGGGCTCGGCGCTGAGGTCGTAGCGCGGGTCGAAGCGCTCGTAGGCGTAGCGGCCCTCGCCCTCGACGCCGTAGCGCTTCAGGCCCTCGCTGTCCTCGTATGCCCCAGTGGCGCCGAAGTAGCCGTTGAAGTTTTCCTCGCAGGTCAGGTAGGTGCCCCAGAGCGTGCGGCCGGAGCCGCAGTTGTTCATCGTGCCCTTGGGCGACATCCCCTCCGGGTCGGCGTTGGTGCGCAGCAGGGCGGAGCCGGCGGCGGGGCCGTCCATGGTCATCTGCGTCTCGTGGGTGATGCGGCGGTTGTACGGGCTGTCGAGCACCACGGCCCAGCCATCGGCGCCTTCGGCGATCTCGAGCACGGTGACGCCCTGCAGGTTCTTGAGCAGGCGCACCTCGGCCGCGGTGCGGGGCATGCCCTTCGCCTCCGCCGGAAGGTTGATCTTCGGGTTCACGTATTCGGAGTTGATGGCGAGCAGCACATGGCCGTCTGCCTCGAAGGTCTCCATGCCGTCGGTGTTCTCGCCGAACACCTTGTCGGACATCTCCACCGGCACGCCGGCCTCGGCCGACCATGCGCCTTGCGCCTCGGAGAACAGCGGATCGCCCCAGCGCACCAGCGGCTTCCAGGCGTAGCCCTGAGGCACATGCACCTCGTGGTCGGTCGCGATGCCGACGGGGGTGAAGGCGAAGCCCGAGCCCTGGGCGCGCGCCACACCCTCGAGGATGCCGGAGCCGAACACCGCCGCACCCGAGCCGAAGGCCAGCGTGCCGCCGAGGAAGCCGCGGCGCGAGATCGCGCGCTCCACCACGCGGTCGAACTCGGTTTCCGCGGGGCGCGGGTCACGCAGCTCGTCGAAATCGTCCCAGGTGAGGTCGACTGTCTTGCGGATGTCCATGGCGGGTCTCCTCTGGCAAGTGTGCTGGATGGGCCCGCCCCTGCGGCAGGCACCGCGACGTGATCCCATCCATCCTACCAGTTCCCGCGACGGCCGCGTGACGCTTTGATGACAAAGCCGCCCCCGGGGGGCCCGGGGGCGGCGCGTGTCGGCTTGCGCGGCGCGGCCCCTACCCGCGCGCGGGCAGCTTGAAAAAGGGCGCCGCGGTCATCAGCTGGGTTTCCTGGCGGATGAGGTTGCCCGCCTCGGCGCTCAGCGCGAGGAACTTCTGCCAGGCCGGGTCGGCGGCCATGGCGGCGCGTTTCTCGGCCCGGTCCTGTGCGCTGTCGAACACCCAGATATGCACGTAGCTGTTCACATCGCCCGTCTCGACCGCGCCGTAGAACAGCGGCGTGCCCAGGTGCTTCGACTGGGTTTCCCAGCCATGCTCCTCGTAGAGCTTCATGTGCTTCCTGATCGTGCCCGGGCGGCAGGTGTAGGTACGATGGTCGAAAATCATGCGGAGACCTCCGGTCTTGCTGGGGAAGTGGTGATGAGGCGGACGAGATCGGCCAGCGAGCAGGCCAGCATCACGGCGCCGGAGAGCGGGATGGCGGCGTAGAACAGCGACACCGGCATCTCGAGAATGGGGGTGAGGGCGCGCGCACTGCGGGCGAGCCCGAACCCGTACCAGGTCATGGCGGCGAGAAAGCAGATCGAGAGCAGCGCGAGCAGGATGTGCAGCATCTGCGCCGGCCGCCCGGTGAGGGCGAGGGGCAGCCAGTCGACCGCGAAATGGTCCTTCTCGCGCCACAGGGCGGCGGCGCCGGTGAAGACCATCCAGGCGAAGAGCCCCTGCACCACCTCGTCGAACCAGGGAAAGCTCGCGAGGCTGAAGCTGCGCGCCACCACGTTGACCAGCAGCAGCACGAAGAGGGCCGCGAGGCAGGCGATGGGGATGGCGCGGAACACGTGCCCCACGCAGCGGTCGATACGGGCGAGCATCAGTTTTCTCCCAGCATGAGATAGGGCAGCCAGGTGGAGACGGCCGGGATGGCCACCACCATCAGCAGCACCACGCACAGGCCGATCAGGTAGGGGGTGAGCGCGCGGCTCAGCCGCCCCACGGTAAGGTTCGAGATCGAGGAGACGGCGAAGAGCACCATGCCCACGGGCGGCGTGAGCAGCCCCACCATCGAGCACATGATCATGATCACGCCGAACTGCACGGGGTCGACACCCACCTGGGCCACCACCGGCATGAACAGCGGCACGGTGAGCACGATCACCGCGATGCCCTCGAGGAACATGCCCAGCACCAGCAGCACCGCCACCACGATGGCGAGGATGATGGCCGGGTTGTCGGAGAAGCCCAGCATGGAGGCCACGAGCTTGTTGGGCACGTGCTGGTGCACCAGAAGCCAGCCGAAGAAGCCAGCCGCCGCGATCACGAACATCACCCGGATGGTGTGGCGCAGGGTCTCCCACAGGATGCCGGGCAGCTCGGAGGGCCGGATCTCGCGGTAGACCACCATGGAGAGGAACAGCGCGTAGGCGCTCGCCACCACGCCGGCCTCGGTGGGGGTGAAGTAGCCGCTGAAGATGCCGTAGATGATGATCACCGGCGTGAGCAGCGACAGGAAGGACTCGCGGAACCCCTCCCAGATGCCGCGCCACTGGATGTGGTCGTAGCGCGGCATGGCATGCAGCCGCGCCATCACCCAGACCGCGACCATGAGTGCGAGCGCCATCAGCAGCCCCGGCACCACGCCGGCGAGGAACAGCTTGGCCACCGAGACCCCGGTGAGCGAGGAGTAGAGCACGAAGGGGATCGAGGGCGGGAACACCGGCCCGATGGTGGAGGAGGCGGCGGTGATGGCGGCGGAGAAATCCGGGTCATAGCCCTTGTCGGCCATGGCCTTGAGCTCGACCTGCCCCAGCCCGGCCGCATCGGCCACCGCGGCACCCGACATGCCGGAGAACAGCAGCGAGGCCAGCACGTTCACCTGCCCCAGCCCGCCGCGGATATGGCCCACGCAGGCATCGGCGAAGCGGAAGATGCGCTCGGTGATGCCGCCGGTGTTCATCAGGTTTCCGGCGAGGATGAAGAAGGGAATGGCCAGCAGCGTGAAGCCGGTGGTGGCCGAGAACATGCGCTGCGGCAGCATGGCGAGGATGCGGGTATCGCCCTGGAACACGTAGAAGCCCACGGCGGTGAGCCCCAGCGCCACCGCGATCGGCAGGCCGAGCACGATGAACACAAGCAGGACGGCGAGAATGACGAAGGTGAGCATGGCGGGTCGCGGCTCCGGAAGGGGGTCGCGCAGCGGCTGCGCGCGCGACCCCTCGTGAACGAGGTCAGTCGAGGAAGCTCAGGAACGTGTCCATGTTCTCCTGGCCGGTGTACTCCGCCACCCGGGCGCGCGCCGGGCCCATCATCGCCACGAAGGGCGCGAGGTCGGGGCGGGTGACCTTCATGCCGGCGGCCTCGAGGTCGGCGATGTTCTGCTCCTCCTCGGCCACCACGGCTTCGCGCATCATCTTGCCTGCGGCGATGCTCTCCTCGCGCAGGATGGTCTGCTGCTCGGGCGTGAGGCTGTCGAACACGTCCTTGTTGATGACATGAACCATCGAATTGTAGACGTGCCGGGTGAGGGCGAGGTGCTCCTGGAAGTCGTTGAGCTTGAAGTGGTAGATCACCCCGATCGGGTTTTCCTGGCCGTCGACCACGCCCTGGTTGAGTGCGTTGGGCAGCTCGGGGAAGGCGATCTGGGTGGTGGTGGCGCCGAGCCCCTCGAGGGCGGCGACGATCTGCAGCTCGGGCGGCGTGCGCAGCTTCAGCCCCTTCACGTCCTCGGGCGTGTTGATGGCATGCTGCGAGTTGGTGATGTTGCGAAAGCCGTATTCCCAGCTCGAGAGCATCACGAGGCCCTGGTCCTCCAGCTTCGGGGCCACCCAGTCGAAGAACGGGCCGTCGAGCACCGCGTGCGCCTGGTCGTAATCGGCGAAGGCGAAGGGGGTCATCACCGTGCCGAAGGCCTTCTCGTACTTGTCGAGGCCGCCTTGCGTGGGCAGGTTCATGTCGATGGCGCCGACGATGGTCTGCTCGAGCTGCTCGGGCGGCGAGCCGAGCTCGTTGGCCGGGTAGAGCTCGACCGCGATGGCGCCGCCGGTGCGCTCCTCCACCCGGGCGGCGAACTGTTCGGCCGCGGCCTGGGCCGGGTGGCTCTCGGCGGCGAAATGCGCGAGGCGCAGCGTGATGTCGGCGGCCGCGGCCGGCAGGCCGAGCAGCGCGCAGGCCATGCCTGACGCGAGAAGGGTTCTGAGCATGTTTTCCTCCCTGGGGTCCTGCTTTGCAGGTTTTCATGTGGGTCGGGCGCGCTTGTCCTCCGGCGGCGCCCGGGGCCGGTCTGCGGTCAGCCCTCCGGCAGGCGTGCGGTGACGCCCGAGAGCTCCTCGTAGGCCTTGATGACGGCGGTGCAGCCCTCGCCCCCGTGGCCCATGATGGCCGCGAGCGCGTAGGTCTGGTGGACGGACTGGGCCATGAAGCCGGGCAGGCCCGCGCGCTCCAGCCACTCGGCGTAGTAGCGCACGTCCTTCTGGGCGTTGGAGAGCGACATGTGGGGCGTGAAATCGCGCCGCAGGGTGAGCTCGCCGTACAGGTCCATCATGCCCGACTTGCCACCCGCGGCGGAGATGATCCCGATCACCTTGGTCATGTCGAGCCCCTCCTTCGCCGCCAGCGCGAAGCCCTCGCAGAAGGAGGCGACATTGGCGAAGGCGATGTAGTTGTGGATGAGCTTGAGGCGGATGGCATGGCCCGCGGGGCCGACGTGGAAGATGTTCTCGGCATAGGCGTCGAACACCGGGCGCAGGCGCTCCATCAGGGCCTCCTCGCCGCCGAAGAGCACGTTCACCTCGCCGCGGTCGGCATGGGCGGGGGTGCGGGTCATCGGGGCCTCGGCATAGGCGATGCCGGCCTCCTCGCAGGCGGCGCGCATCAGGTCCACGTGCTCGGCCGAGACGGTGGTATGGTCGATGAACACCGAGCCCGGGCGCATGGCGGCGAGCGCCCCGCCCTTGCCCAGCATGATGGACTGTTCCGCCTCCGCCGTGGTGACGCAGACCGCGAGCACGTCGACGCGCGCGGCCATCTCGGCGGGGTCGGCGCACTCCTCGGCGCCGCGGCCGGTGGCCACCGCCACCTTCGCCGGGTCGAGGTCCGCCACCAGCAGCTTCGCGCCCTTCAGCAGCAGGTTCTTCGCCAGCCCCTGCCCCATGCCGCCCAGTCCGATGAGCCCGATCGTTTCGTGAATCATGGTTCCTCCCTTTCGGCGTGACTGTATGCATATGTCATGTTGTCTGACAACATGTTTGCTGATATTGGTTTGCAAGCGCGCCGGCAGGCCGTAGACTTGACGCACCGCAAGCAGCCTTGATGCAACGCAACACGTGAGGGGACCTGGAATGTCTGACGCCGCATCGCTCTTTGCCCGCATCGACCGCCCCCGCCGCCTGCCCGACGAGGTGGCGACCTCGATCATCGACGCGATCGAGAACCGCCAGCTGCAAACCGGCGACCGCCTGCCCACCGAGGCCGAGCTCTCCAAGCGCTTCGGCGTGGCGCGCACCGTGGTGCGCGAGGCGATCTCGCTGCTGCGCTACGACGGCATCGTGGAATCGCGCCGCGGCGTGGGGGCGTTCATCGCCGATCCGGCGCAGAAATCCTCCTTCCGCATCAGCCCGGCCTGCTTCGAGAAGCGCAAGCGCATCGTGCAGCTGCTCCAGCTGCGCACCGGGGTGCAGGCGGGGGCGAGCGCGCTCGCGGCCGGCACCCGCTCGGCCGAGCAGATGGCCGGCATCCGCCAGGTCTTCGCCGAGGTGGAGGCCGCCGACCTGCTCGGCCCCAAGGCCGCGCTCGAGCTGCGGGTGGACAGCGAGCTGCTGCTCTACCGCCGCATCGCCGAGGCCTCGGGCAATGATTACTACGTCGAGGTCACCGCGATGATCGAGACGAACATCCAGAACAACCTGCGCTCGGCCTTCCTCAAGAACGCCGCCGCCTCCGAGTTCGGGCCGGCGATCATCGAGGAGCACCGCGCGGTGGTGGAGGCGCTGGAGGCGGGCGACGCGGAGGCAGCCCGCCTCGCCACGCGCACCCGCTTCGAGCGCGCCGCCGACCGGCTGGCCGCGCGCGAGGATTTCCTCTGAGCGCGACACGCGCCCGAGTCCAAGGGAGAGACGACGATGAAGGACAACCAGACCGCCGTGCATGGCGGCCGTCTTCTGGTGGAATGCCTGGCCGCGCAGGGGGTTGAGCGGGTTTTCTGCATCCCCGGCGAGAGCTTTCTCGCCGCCCTCGACGGGCTGCATGACAGCGGCATCCGCACCGTGGTCGCCCGCCAGGAAGGCGGGGCCGCGATGATGGCGGAGGCCACCGGCAAGCTCACCGGCAAGCCCGGCGTGGCCTTCGTCACCCGCGGGCCGGGTGCGACCAACGCGAGCTCGGGCGTGCATGTCGCCTTCCAGGACAGCACGCCCATGGTGCTCTTTGTCGGCCAGGTGGCCAGCGACCAGCGCGACCGCGAGGCCTTCCAGGAGGTCGACTACCGCGCCATGTTCGGCCCGCTGGCGAAATGGGTGGCCGAGATCGACCGCGCCGACCGCATCCCCGAATACGTGAGCCATGCCTTCCACGTGGCGCAGAACGGCCGCCCCGGCCCGGTGGTGCTCGCCCTGCCCGAGGACATGCTCTCCGGCCCGGCGGAGGGCTCCGCGCTGCCGCCCGCCACCCTCACCTCCGGCCGCGCGGCGGAGGCGGATGTCGCCGCGGTGGTCGACCGCCTCGCCACCGCCGAACGCCCGCTGGTGATCGTGGGTGGCGGCGGCTGGTCGGGTGCTGCCGCGCAGGCACTGGGGCGGTTTGCCGACACGATGGGCCTGCCCGTCGGCGCCTCCTTCCGCTGCCAGGACTACCTCGACAACCGCCACCCGAACTACGTCGGCGACATCGGAATCGGCATCAACCCCGCGCTGGCGCAGCGGGTGCGCGAGGCGGACGTGGTGCTCGCCCTCGGCGCCCGGCTGGGCGAGATGACCACCTCCGGCTACACGCTGCTCGAGCCGCCCCTGCCCCGGCAGGCGCTGCTGCACGTGCATTCCGACCCCGACGAGATCGGCCGGGTGTATTTCCCCGAGCTCGCGGTCACCGCCCGCCCCGGCCCCTTCACCGAACAGCTCGCCGCCGCGGCCCGCCCGCGCGAGGGCGGTGCCTGGCTCACGGACGCGCGCGCCGCCTACGAGGCCTGGCAGCAACCCTTCGAGACCCCCGGCGCGCTGAAGATGGAGCAGGTGATCGCACATCTGAACGATGTGCTCCCCGATGACGCGGTGCTCACCAACGGTGCCGGCAACTACTCGGCCTGGCTGCACCGCTACTACCGCTACCGCGGCTGGCGCAGCCAGCTGGCGCCCACATCCGGCTCGATGGGCTACGGGCTGCCGGCGGCCATCGCCGCGAAGCTGCAGCAGCCGGAGCGCGAGGCGATCTGCCTCGCCGGCGACGGCTGCTTCCAGATGGTGAGCCAGGAGTTCGGCACCGCCTGCGAATACGGCGCCAACGTGGTGGTGCTGCTGTGCGACAACGGCATGTACGGCACCATCCGCATGCACCAGCAGCGCAACTACCCCGGCCGCCCCTCCGGCACCGCGATGCGCAACCCGGATTTCGCCGCCCTCGCCCGCGCCTACGGCGGCTTCGGCGCCACCGTGACCCGCGACGCCGACTTCCCCGCCGCATTTGCCGAGGCCCGTGCCGCCGGCGTGCCCGCCATCCTGCACCTCAAGACCGACCCGAAGGCGCTCGGCCCCCGGCTGCTGCTGGAGTGAGCCTCCCGCCACCGCGAAAGCGCAAACCCCCGCCGGAGCGCTCCGGCGGGGGTTTTTCATCTCCGGCCTGCGCGCGCGTCAGGCGGTGCGGCGCGGCCTGCGGAACAGGATGAGGTACACCGCCACCGCCGTGAGCCCGAGGAAGAACAGGCTGTCGGGATTGGTGAGGAACACCATCGGGTTGCCGTCGTTCAGCGACAGGGAGCGGCGCAGGTATTGCTCGAGGTCGGGACCCAGGATGAAGCCCAGCAGCAGCGACACGGTGGAGTAGTTCTGCCGGCGCATGAAATAGGCCAGCACGCCGAAGATCAGCGCGAGGAACATCTGGAACACCGAGTAGGTGGCCACGTAGCTGCCCACCAGCGCCACCACGGCGATGGAGCTGTAGAGCAGCCCCTTCGGAATGGAGACGATGCGCACGAAATACGGCCCCAGCAGCCACAGCGTGAGCGGGATCAGCACCAGTGCTGAGATGAACAGCGAGGCGAGCATGGGCGCCAGCAGGTCGGCCTGGTTCTCCAGCAGGCGCGGCCCGGGCTGCAGCCCGTTGATCACGAGGACGCCCAGCACGATGGCGGTGGTGGGGTCTCCGGGGATGCCGAACATCAGCATGGGCACGAAGGCGCCGCCGCACATGGCGTTGTTGGCGCTCTCGGCCGCGGCGATGCCCTCGCGAGAGCCCTTGCCGTATTCCTCCGGCTTCTTCGAGCCCGAGCGCGCCACCGCGTAGGAGACGAAGGCCGCCATCGAGCCGCCCGCCCCGGGCAGGATGCCGATGCCGTAGCCGATGATGGCGCTGCGGATGTAGGCGAGGAAGCCGATGGCCCGGATCTCGGAGAGCGGGGGGATGAAGTCGCGCCGCAGGATCTTCAGGTCCTTCGCCTTCGCCAGCGTGCGGCTCAGCCCGCCGTCCCAGCTCTGCGCCTGGATCAGCACCTCGCTCACCGCGAAGGCGCCGATGACGAGGGGCATGATGTCGATGCCCTCCACCAGCGTCTCGGTGCCGAAGTTGAACCGCGGGATGGGCTGGAGCACGTCGATGCCCACGGTGGCGAGCATGATGCCCAGCAGCGTGGCGACGATGCCCTTGGCAATGTTGCCCTTGTCCACGATCACGATCACCGCGAGGGCGAAGAGCACGAGCGAGAACTTGCCCGGCGTGCGGATGAGCAGCGAGATCTCGGCCGCCACCGGCATGAAGGCCATGAGCAGCAGCGCGCCGAGGCTGCCGCCGATCATCGAGCCAAGGGCGGCATGGCCGAGGGCGTTGGCCCCGAAGCCCTTGCGCATCAGCTGGTTGCCCTCAACGGCCGTCATCATCGAGGAGGGTGCGCCGGGGATGTTGATCGTCGTCGCGGTGATCGAGCCGGAATACATCCCCGCCATGAAGATCGAGGAGCACATCACCAGCGCCGGCACCACGTCGATGGAATAGGTGATGGGCAGCAGCAGCGCGATGGCGAGCACCGAGGTGAGCCCGGGCATGGCGCCGAAGAAGGTGCCGATCAGGAAGCCCGAGATCATGAAGGCGAGCACCGTCCAGTCGAGCAGCGCGGCGAAACCGCCCGAGAGGGTGAGGAACATGTCCATCAGAGCAGGCCTCCGAGCAGGCCGGGCAGCCGCACCCCGAAGATGCCGGCAAAGAGCCCGTAGAACACCGCGGTCACGCCCGCGGCGGCGAGCACGAAGCGCAGCGGCCGCCGCGTCTCGAACTGGAAGATGGCGAAGAGTGCGGCGACGAAGAGCAGCGTGGAGATCACGTAGCCCAGCGGCGCGAAGAGCAGGATGTAGGCGGCCGTGGCCACGGTGACGCCGAGCGGGCGCAGCAGGCCGCCCTCGCCCGCTTCCTCGTCGGCCACGGGGTCTTCGGGCGGCTTGCGCAGCTCCTGCACGATGACCCAGAGCAGGGCCGCGTACATGCACACCGCCGCGAGCAGCGGGATGGTGCGCGGGCCGATCTCGCCGTCACCGGAGAATTGCGCCCGGATGTCGAAGGCCGCCGCGGTGTAGATCACCGTGAGCAGCAGGAAAAACAGGGGCAGCAGCACCCCCGCCGTCAGGAAACGGCCCGAACCGCGCATCGCGTGTCCTCCCGGTGGGGCGGCCGGGCCCGGGGGTATGCCCCCGGGGCCCTGCCGCCCGGATCTGCCCGATGGGTTATTTCGACAGCACGCCGCTCTCGACGAGGGCGTCCATCTCGGTGAAGAGGCCGGTTGCGGTCTCGTCGGCCCAGCCGGTCACCTCGTCGGAGCCCGCCCAGTCCGGCGTCACACCCACTTCGGCCACCCAGTCCTGGAACTCGGGGCTGTCATAGGCGGCCTTGTAGGCGGCCTCGATCTTCGCGACATCCTCCTCGGGCGTGTTGGCCGGGGCGGCGAACACGATGAAGCTGCCGTTCTTCAGGTCCACCCCCTCCTCCTCGGCGGTGGGCACGTCGTAGGTGGGGTTGCGGGCGTTGGCGAATTCCACCACGCCGCGCACCGTGCCGTCCTGGATCAGGTTGGCGAAATCGCCGAGGCTGGTGAGGGCGATGTCGACCTCGTCCGACAGGATGGCCTCCTTCTGCGGCGCGGCGCCGCCGGGGTAGGAGACGATCTTGAACTCGGCGCCGGTGAGGTTCTGCAGCTGCAGCAGCGTGAGGTGCACGCGCCCGCCGAGGTTCTGCACCGCCACGCGCACCTTGCCCGGGTCGGCCTTGGCGGCGTCGATGATGTCCTGCAGCGACTGGTAGTCGGAATTCGCGTCGACGATCAGCGCGTCCGGCTCGCTGGTGATGCGGGCGATGAGCTTGAGCTTGTCGAGCTTGTAGCTCGGCAGCATGCCCTGCCAGGGCACGGTGACGATGCTGTCATAGGTGAGCGCGCCGATGGTGTAGCCGTCGGCCTTGGCGCTCATCACCTGGCCCACGCCGGTGGCGCTCACCCCGCCCTCGATGTTCTCGACATACATCGAGGCGCCGTCGAACTGGTCTTCCGCGATGCTGGTGATCTTGCGCACGATACCGTCGGTGCCGCCGCCCGCGCCCCAGGGCACGACCACGCGGATGTCACGGTCCGGATATTCGGCCAGCGCCGCGAAGGGCAGAGCGGCCGAGGCCAGCAGCGCGGCCACACCGAGCAGGGTTCTTCTGTTCATCTGGTTTCCTCCCGAGTTTTTCTGGTCGACAGGGATGCCGCCCGGTGCCGCAAGCGGCGCCCCGGACTGCCGGGGCCGGAGCCGCCGCGCCTGTTTCCGGCGCATACGCCCCACCATATGGTTTCCCTGCCTGAAATTGATACAGCACAACGTGTGATGAGTCCACGATGTCATTACATCAGGCCTGCAGATGAGGCATATCCTGTAGTTTATTGTTTTTATTCAATTTATATCTCATGAGAGCCCGGAATTCCCTCCTCTCACGCCGCAAGTGATCTGAAAAGATATGATGACTTGGCGCGGCGATGCGCCGGTTTGCGGCAGCCGGCCGGGTCGCTGCCGGGAGCGTCGGAAAACCCACATCCGAGCGACGCGGAACTGTCACGAGCCTGGTCTATGGAACCTGCGCACCGTCCCCGGCCGCCGCAGGTGGCGGGGCAGAACCATCCGGAGCCACGAGATGAATTTCCGACCGAAAGCGCGGCTGGCGCTCTCCGCCCCCGCCCTTGGCCTTGCCCTTGCCGCCACCGGCGCGCTGGCCGACCCCTCGCAGGAGCTGATCGACGCGGCGAAGGCCGAGGGCATGCTCACCACCATCGCCCTGCCCCATTCCTGGTGCGGCTACGGCGATGTCATCCAGGGCTTCAAGGACAAGTACGGCATCGAGGTGAACGAGCTGAACCCCAACGCGGGCTCGGCCGACGAGCTGGAGGCGGTGAAGGCCAACAAGGGCAACACCGGCCCCCAGGCGCCCGACGTGCTCGACGTGGGCCTCTCCTTCGGCCCCACGGCGAAGGAACAGGGCCTGCTGCAGCCCTACAAGGTCTCCACCTGGGACAGCATCCCCGATGACGCGAAGGACGCCGAGGGCTACTGGTACGGCGACTATTACGGCGTTCTGGGCTTCGCGGTGAACGAGGACATCTTTCCCGACGCGCCGCAGAGCTTCGCCGCGCTGAAGGACAGCGAGTTCATGAACTCCGTCGCCCTGCAGGGCGACCCGCGCACCGGAAACTCGGTGATGATGGCGGTCTATGCCGCGGGCATCGCCGAGGGCGGCGCGCCGGGCGCCGATGCGCTCAACAAGGGCATCGCCTATTTCAAGGGCCTCAAGGACGGCGGCAACTACGTGCCGGTGAACGGCAGCGCCCAGAACATCGCCCAGGGCACCACGCCGATCTACTTCGACTGGGACTACAACCTGCTCGCCATGCGCGACAAGCTGGCCGGCAACCCGCCGGTGAGCGTGGTGGTGCCCGAGGACGCGGTGATCGCGGGCGTATACGTGCAGGCGATCTCGGCCTACGCGCCCCACCCGAACGCGGCGAAGCTGTGGATGGAGTATCTCTACTCCGACGAGGGGCAGCTCGGCTGGCTTGCCGGCTACTGCCACCCGATCCGCTTCAACGACATGGCGAAGCGCGGCGTGATCCCGCAGGAGCTGCTCGACAACCTGCCGCCGGCCGAGAACTACGCGAAGGCCGTGTTCCCCAGCCTCGACGAGCAGTCCGCCGCCAAGGAAGCCGTGGCGCAGAACTGGGGCACGGAGATGGGCGTCCAGTAAGCCCGCCGCGCGCGCAGACAGGATGGCGGCCGCCGGGCCGCCATTCGCATTTCCCGGCCCCCGAGCGAAGGAGACCCGCCTTGGCCGACCAAGCCCCCGCCGCAGCCCTGCCCCGGGCCGCGGCGCCCGCCCTGCGACGGGTGAACCTGAGCTGGCTGGGCGTGGTGCCCTTCCTGCTCTTCACCACGCTGTTCCTGATCGCGCCGATCTTCTACCTGGTGAACGGCGCCTTCCGCACGCCCGAGGGCGCCTACACGCTCGACAATCTCGTCGCCCTCACCGGGCCCGACATCTGGCCGAGCTACTGGCTGTCGATCCGGCTCAGCTTCACCTCCGCCGCGCTGGGCTGCGTCTTCGGCGCGCTGCTGGCCTGGGCGCTGCAGCTCGGCGGGCTGCCGCCCTGGGTGAAGCGCGCCTTCCTCACCTTCGCGGGCGTGGCCTCGAACTTCGCCGGCGTGCCGCTCGCCTTCGCCTTCATCGCCACGCTGGGCCGGCTGGGGCTGGTGACGCTGATCCTGCGCGATGTCTTCGGCTTCAACCTCTACGGCCACGGCTTCAACCTGTTCTCCTTCTGGGGCCTCGCCATCACCTACCTCTACTTCCAGCTGCCGCTGATGATGCTGATGATGATGCCCGCCATGGAGGGCCTGCGCCGCGAGTGGCGCGAGGCGGCCGAGAGCCTCGGCGCCTCCGGCCCGCAGTTCTGGCGCATGGTCGCCCTGCCGGTGCTCGCGCCCTCGGCGCTGGGCTGCTTCCTGCTGCTCTTCGCCAATGCCTTCGGCACGCTGGCCACGGTCTATGCGCTCACCTCGGCGAACTTCCCCGTGGTGCCGATCGTGCTCTTCCAGCAGATCCGCGGCAACGTGCTCTACAACCCCAACCTGGGCTACGCGCTGGCGCTGGGCATGGTGATCATCATGGCGGTGTCCAACACCCTCTACTTCGTGCTGCGCAACCGCGCCGAGCGGTGGCGCAAATGAGGCGCTTTCCGCTGTTCGCCAGCCTCGTGGCGCTGCTCTGCGCCGCCTTCTTCCTCGTGCCGCTGGCCGCCACCGTCAACTTCTCGCTGCGCATGCGCCGCGGCGAGATCAGCCTCGACGCCTACGCCTCGGTGTTCCGCGACGACACGTTCCTCTCGGTGCTCGGCTTCTCGGCGCTGGCCTCGCTCGCGGCCATCGCGCTGGGGGCGCTGCTGGTGGTGCCCACGGCCTACTGGGTGCGGCTGCGCCTGCCGGGGCTGCGGCCGCTCACCGAGTTCCTCTCGCTCATGCCGCTCATCATCCCGCCGGTGGTGCTGGTGTTCGGCTACGTGCGCATCTACGGCACCGCCTCGGTGCTGCCGCTCACCATGAGCGAGGCCGGCACCAACCTGCTGCTGGTGATCGGCTACACCGTGCTCTCGCTGCCCTACATGTACCGCGCGGTGGACAACGGCATGGCCGCCATCGACATCGCCACCCTCACCGAGGCGGCCGAGAGCCTGGGCGCCTCGCGCCTGCGCACCATCGCCACGGTGATCTTTCCCAACGTGCGCTCGGCCATCATGTCCGGCGCCTTCCTCACCTTCTCCATCTCGCTGGGCGAGTTCGTCATCACCTCGCTGCTCAACCGGCCGGCCTTCGGGCCCTACCTGGTGCAGATGGGGCAGGACTATGCCTACCAGCCCGCGGCGCTGGCCATCATGGCCTTCGCCTTCACCTGGGCCTGCATGGCGCTGATGGATTTCTTCGCCACCCGCAAGCCCGGACAGGGCCTCCTCCCCTTCCTGCGGAGAAAGTCGCCATGAGCTTCCTTCACCTCGACGGCATCACCAAGACCTTCGGCGCCACCACCGTGGTGAAGGGCTTCGACTTCTCGGTGGGCCAGGGCGAGTTCATCTCCTTCCTCGGCCCCTCGGGCTGCGGCAAGACCACCGTGCTGCGCATGATCGCCGGCTTCGAGACCCCCAGCTCCGGGCAGATCACCATCGCCGGGCAGGACGTGACCGCCCTGCCTGCGAACCGCCGCCGCATCGGCATGGTGTTCCAGGCCTACGCGCTCTTCCCCAACATGACCGCGCGCGAGAACGTGGCCTTCGGGCTGAGGATCGCCGGCCTGCCCCGGCGCGAGCGGGAGGCGCGGGTGGAGGAGATGCTGGCGCTGATCCGGCTCGGGCACCTCGCCGAGCGCTACCCCTACCAGATGTCCGGCGGGCAGCAGCAGCGCGTGGCGCTCGCACGGGCGCTGGCGCCGCGCCCGCAGCTGCTGCTGCTCGACGAGCCGCTCTCCGCCCTCGATGCCAAGATCCGCGTGGGCCTGCGCGAGGACATCCGCGCCATCCAGCGCGCGCTCGGCATCACCACCGTCTTCGTCACCCACGACCAGGAGGAGGCGCTGTCGATCTCCGACCGCGTGGTGGTGATGCACGAGGGCCGCGCCGACCAGATCGGCACGCCCGCCGAGATCTACAACCGCCCGCAGACCCGCTTCGTCGCCGGGTTCGTGGGCCACCTGAACACCTTCGAGGCGTCCTGGGCGGGCGAGGCCGGCGTGGCCTTCGCCGGCCACCACCTGCCCGGCCCCCCGGCCCTGCGCGGCCTCGCGCCCGGCACGCCGGTCACGGTGGCGCTGCGCCCGGAGGCACTGGCGCTGCAACGGCGCGCGCCGGACGACATGCCGATCTCCGGCCGGGTGCTCGACGTGAGCTTCCTCGGCTCGGTGATCCGCGCGCGGGTCGAGGTGCAGGGCCGCACGGTGTCCTTCGACATGTTCAACCAGGCCGGCGCCGCCATGCCCCCGGTCGGCGCGCAGACCGAGCTGTGGTTCTCCGGCTCCGACCTTCTCGTCCTCCCCGAATAAGGCACCACGATGCAGCTCGACGCATTCTCCGCCCCCGGCCGGTTCCGCCGCGGCAATCTCCACACCCATTCCACCCTCTCCGACGGCGCGCTGCCGCCCGCGGAGGTCTGCCGCCGTTACCGCGCGGAGGGGTACGATTTCATCGCCCTCACCGATCACATGATCGGGCGATACGGCTACCCCGTGGCCGACACGACCCCCTTCCGCACCGACGGGTTCACCACCCTGCTCGGGGCGGAACTGCACTCCGGCGCGATGGAGAACGGCGAATTGTGGCACATCCTCGCCGTGGGCCTCCCGGCGGATTTCGCCCCCGCCCATGCGCCCGGCTTCACCCCCGAACCGGGCCAGGAGAGCGGGCCCGCGCTCGCCGCCCGGGCGGTGGCCGCGGGGGCCTTCGTCGCCGTCGCGCATCCGCAGTGGTCGGGCATGACCCTCGCCGACGCGCGCTCCCTCGCCGCCGCCCATGCGGTGGAAGTCTACAACCACGGCTGCGCCATCGGCTGCGACCGGCCGGACGGGTTCCAGATCGCCGACCTGCTGCTGTCGGAGGGCCGCGCCCTCACGCTGATCGCCACCGATGACGCGCATTTCACCGAGCCCGACCATTTCGGCGGCTGGGTGATGGTGAAGGCCGAGGAGAACACGCCCGAGGCCCTGCTGGCCGCGCTGAAGGCCGGGGCGTTCTACGCCTCCACCGGGCCGGAGCTGCACGATGTGAGGGTCGGGGACGGGGCGCTGCATGTCGCCTGCTCGGCGGTCAGCACGGTGATCGTGCAGGGCCATGGCTGCGCGGCGCAGGCGCTGCACGGCGCCTCGATGACCCGCGCCACCCTGCCCCTGGAGCGCTTCGCCCGCAGCCCGTGGATCCGCGTCACGGTGGTCGACCGCGCGGGAAGGCGCGCCTGGTCGAACCCGCTGCGCGGCTTCTGAGCGTCCACCCCCCGCCGCGCGGCGGGGGGCGCCGGCTCGGGCCCACCGGGCCTTTCCCCGCGCGTGCCTTCGCACGGGTGCCTTCAGACCTGCGCCATGCCACCGTCGGCGAAGACCTCGCTCCCGGTCATCACCGCGCTGTCGTCGGATGCCAGGAAGAGCGCGACGGAGGCGATCTCCGCGGGCTCCGCGATCCGGCCTGCCGGGGTCTGGGCCACCAGTCCGTCGTACAGCGTGGTCCCGCCCGCCGCCTCCGCGACGCCCTGCAGGCCGGGCGTGTCGGTCGCTCCGGGGGACAGGACGTTCACGCGAATGCCGGTGCCCTTCAGGTCGAGCGCCCAGCTGCGCGCGA
Source organism: Oceanicella sp. SM1341 (assembly GCF_003448965.1). GTDB lineage: Bacteria > Pseudomonadota > Alphaproteobacteria > Rhodobacterales > Rhodobacteraceae > Paroceanicella. The sequence goes on along the minus strand of NZ_QRGC01000035.1, from coordinate 10,748 downwards.
GGTTGCGGATCGCCGCCTTGGTGGCACTGTAGATGCTGAAGGCCGGCGTTCCCATGCTCCCGGTGGTCGAGCCGGTGAGGATGATCGAGGCCCCCTCCGACATCAGCGGCAGCGCCTTTTGCACGGTGAACACGGTGCCCTTCACGTTCACGGCGAATGTCTGGTCGAAAGCCGCCTCGGTGATGTGCCCCAGCGGCTCGACATGTCCTGCCCCCGCATTGGCAAACAGGATATCGACACGGCCGTGCTGCGTGCGGACGATCTCGAAGAGGCGATCGAGGTCCTCCGAGGACGTGACGTCCCCCTGCACCGCCGTGACGTTCCCGCCGATTTCGGCGCTGGCCTTGTCCAGTTCCGCCTTCCGACGGCCGGTGATGTAGACATGCGCCCCTTCCGCCACGAAGCGTCTTGCCGTGCTCAGGCCGATGCCGCTGTTGCCGCCGGTGATGACGACGACCTTGTTGTCAAGCTTGCCCATGATGTCTCCTTTCCGAGCGATGCCTGCTACTTGACGCCTGCAGTAGGTTTTTGCCAGTATGCACCAAAAGGTAAGTGCAAACCGGGCATTCCCATGACCTCTCCCTTCACCTGCGGTCTCGACGCGGTTCTTTTCGTCATGGGCGGGAAGTGGAAGCCGCTCATTGTCTACAACCTTGCGCAGGGCACCCTGCGCTACGCCGAGTTGCGGCGCGCGGTCGGCCGGGTCAGCGACAAGGTTCTGGCCCAGCAGCTGAAGGAGCTGATCGCCGACGGGATCGTCGCGCGGCGCGATTTCGGGGAGATCCCGCCTCGGGTGGAGTATTCGCTCACGCCGTTCGGCAAGAGCCTGGCGCAAGCCCTCGTTCAGCTTTGCGAATGGGGCGCGCAGCACACCGACGCGCTCGCCGGGATCGTGGAACGCCGCGCCCGGGCGGAGTGATCGGCCCGGACGGTCGCGGCGCACACGCGGCGAACGAGCGACCCGGCAAGGGCCAGCCGCGGGCCGGCCTCCGCCCTTCGCCCCGGCTGGTCGGGCCGGCAATGCACCGGGGCTCTCGCCCGGCCGGCGGGTGGTGCGTCCGATGCGCCGCTAGTTGCGCCGCAACCGGTCCATCGCCGCCCCCACCGTGAAGCCGTGCAGCATGGTGGACAGCAACACGACTGTCGCGACGACGGTCCACAGTTCGGCCTGCTGCTCGACCTCTCCGTGCGATGCCGCGTAGGCGAGGTAGTAGATCGACCCGATGCCCCGCACCCCGTAGACCGCGATGATCCACCGCTCGCGTGCGGGGAGGCCCGTGCCCGACAGGCTGATCCACCCTGCCAGCGGGCGGACGGCCAGGATGAGCAGCAGCGCGATGGCGAGATGCGTCCAGCTCAGGCCGGCCAGAAGCACCGGCATCACGCTGCCGAAGGCGACCAGAAGCAGCGCGGTGAGACCGTGTTCGATGGCCTCGGAGAAGTCGTGGAGCCTGCGGTGGAAGTCATGCTCCTTCTCGGCCCGTCGCAGGGTGAAGCCCATCACGGCGACGGCGATGAAGCCGTATCCCTCGACCAGTTCGCTCGAGCCGTAGCACAGGAAGACACCCGCCAGCGCGACCACGCCGGAGCCCGTCTCGGCGAGGGTGGCGCGCCGGGGAATGTTGAACAGGATGTAGCCCAGCACCCGGCCCCCGGCCCAGCCCGCGATGCCGCCGACCACGATCCTGTAGACGACATCGATACCGACCCATTCGAGGCCCCAGGCGCCCGGCGCCGGCCCTTCGGCCGCCACGAACAGGGCGAGGTAGACGAAGGGGAAGGCAAGGCCGTCGTTCAGGCCGGCTTCGGTGGTCAGCGCGAAGCGTACCGGGCGCTCGTCCCCCTTGTGCGGCGGGCCGACCTGGACGTCCGACGCCAGCACCGGGTCCGTGGGCGCGAGGACCGCGCCGAGCAGGATCGCGCTTGCAACGGAGAGCCCCGCCACCCCCGCCCCCAGGAGGGCCACCGCGAGAATGGTGAGGGGCATCGCGATGGTCAGCAGGCGCGTCGCCGGCCGCCACCGCTGCCAGTTGCCGATCTCGTCGATGCGCATGCCGCTGCCGAAGAGCGCGACGATCACCGCCATCTCGCTGAGGTGCTCCCAGATCACGGGCGAGGTTCGCGGGTCGGGCAGAGGCGCCAGCCCGGGCAACAGACAGGCGGCGGCCCCCCCGAACAACAGCATCAGGGGCGCCGCGACCGGTTCGCGCCGAGACACCAGCCGGGGCAACCAGAAGGAGAGAATGACGACCAGCCCGACGAAGGTGAGCTGAAGGTGGTAGGTCTCGAAGGCGAAGAAGGAGGACAGCTGCTCTGGGAACATGGAACTCAGGATCGCGCCCTGCGGCACGAACTGCGGGGGCCGATCATGGGTTCGAGGTCCTTTCCTGCAGACAGCGTGTCAGGGGAAACCGGTCACGCGCCCGCGGGTTCCCCGGCGAGCGACAATCCGCGGCTCCCGCCGGGAAATCGTTCCGCCCGCACTCGCGCTCCCCGGCCGGCCCGCAGCGGCCCGTGGCGCCGGCCGCTGCACGCCTGATATCGCGGGAGCGAACCCGCTCACGCCGGCGCGCCGCCTGTCAGACCTGCTGCATGCCGCCGTCGACGAACAATTCCACGCCCGCGACAAAGCTCGCCTCGTCGCTGAGAAGGAACAGCGCGGCGGAGGCGACTTCGTCCGGGCGCGCCATGCGCCCCATCGGGATGGTGGAGACGATGGCGGCGCGGACGTCGTCCGGAACGGCCGCCATCATCTCGGTATCCGTTGATGCGGGTGCGAGGACGTTGACGCGGATGCCGCGAGGAACCAGCTCGGCCGTCCAGGTGCGGGCATAGGCACGCACCGCCGCCTTCGTCGCGCCATAGGTGGCATAGTCGGCAATGCCCGCGCTCCCGGCGACCGACCCCATCAGCACGACGGAACCCCCTTCACCCATGACGGGTACCGCCGCCTGAAGCCCGAACACCAGTCCCCTCACGTTGACGGAGAAAAGACGGTCGAAATGGTCGGGGGTCATCCGGCCCAGCGATGCCGGCTCCGACAGGCCCGCATTGAGGACGAGCGCGTCGATGCGCCCCTGCTCCTGCCTGATCGTCTGCACCACCTGCGCCAGATCCTCGGCATTGCTCGCGTCAGCCACCAGGCCGCGCGCGCCATGGCCGACGGCCTTCGCCGCGTGTTCGACCTCCGCGGATTGCCGCCCGGTCAGGTACACCCTCGCCCCTTCGGCGGCCAGCCGTTCGGCGATCGATCGACCGATCCCCTTCGCGCCGCCAACGACCAGCGCGATCTTGTCCGTCATGCGTCCCATGCTCATGTCCACCTTGTCCCGGAGAGCTGTCATTCCACCGCGCGGGCGGCCCGCGCGATCACTTCGGCCACCTCGTCGGGGCTCGCCATCGGCAGCATGTGGCCGGTCCCGAGCTCGACGACCGTCGACCCCGCACGTTCGGCCATGCGGCGCTGCAGGCCGGACGCGATGACCCGGTCCTCGGTGGCGATGACCGCCCAGGTCGGCTTCCCTCTCCAGGCCGCAGCATCGACCTCATGCGCGAGGTTCGCCGCGTTGGCCATGGGCTGGGACCTTGCGACGAAGCGGGCGTCCTCGTCGGAAAGGCCGTTGCCGATCAGCGCGACGAATGCGTCTTCACGCACCAGGAAATGGCCATCGGCGAAGATCTCGAGCTTGTCGGGCGTGAACTCCGTCGGCTCCGAGGCCAGCAGCATGTTGGCGCTCTCCCCGATGTCCGGCTGGAACGACGCGACATAGACGAGGCCCTTCACCTCCGGGTCGCTGCCGGCTTCGGTGATGACCACGCCGCCATATGAATGACTGACGAGCAGCACCGGGCCGCCCTGGGCATCGAGGTTTCTCCGGACCGCCGCGACGTCATCCTCGACGGATGTCATCGGCAGCTGGGAGATCGTGACGTTGAAATCCTGTGCGGTCAGCCGGTCATAGACCTCTCGCCAGGTGCTGCCATCGACGTTTCCGCCGTGAACCAGGACGATGTTCCGAACCTCGGCGGCGGCCAGGCCCGGCAGCGCCATCATGCTGCCGAGCACCACGCTTCCCGCGAGGAAGAGAGTGCGAAGATTGCTCATTGTCGGGGTCTCCGGTGTTGCTGATCACGTTCCGGAATGGAGATAGCCATGGCGCCCATCAATCACTACACTGATTGACGTGATAGCGCTTATCAGTGGAGATTATCAGTGGATCGCCGTGATCTTCCCGACCTGCAGCTGTTTCAGGTGGTCGCCGAGGAAGGCAGCTTTACCCGCGCCGCCCTGCGGCTCGGCCGCGCGCAGTCTGGCATCAGCCAGGCGATCGCGGCGCTGGAACAGCGCATCGGGGTGCCCCTGCTGGCACGCACGACGCGCAACGTGCGTCCGACCGAGGCCGGACAGCGCCTCCTGAATTCGTTGACCCCGGCCCTGCGGCTGATCGAGGACGGGCTGACCGAACTGAGGGAGGCGCGCGGCGGCGTGGTCGGCACTCTGCGGCTGACCTCCATCGAGTACCCTGCGAGGGCGATCATGGTCCCCGCCCTGTCGGGGTTCATGGAGCGCTATCCGAACGTGACCGTGGACCTGAGCATCAGCGACCGGCTGACCGACATCGTCGAAGCCGGGTTCGATGCCGGCATCCGGATGGGGGCGCACCTGGAACAGGACATGTCGGCCGTGCCCCTCGGGCCCGACCTGCGCGCGGTCGTCATCGGCTCGCCCGACTACTTTGCCCGGCGCGGCGTGCCGGAGCGCCTGGAGGATCTCGCCGAGCACGCCTGCCTGAACTACCGGCATGCAAGCCACAGCGACCTGTTCCGATGGTCGTTCAGGCAGGGCGACCGTCGTACCGAGCTGTCGGTCAGGGGTCCGCTGATCGCCGATGACGCCCATGTGCTGATCGAGGCCGCACTGGCGGGGCAAGGGCTGATCTACCTGTTCGAGCCCTTCGTCTCGGAGCACCTGGCGGCGGGCCGTCTGCGGACCTGCCTGGAGGAGTTCTGCCCGCTCTGGTCGGGTTACCATCTCTACTACCCCGGCAGGCACCAGAAGTCGGCCGCGCTCGCGGCGCTGGTCGATTACCTCCGGTCCTGCAAGCTGCGATGACCGACCCTGTCCGATCATCGGCGCAGGCGAAATGTCGCCGCGTGACACGGCGCACGGGTTGCCAGTCTGCTTGCAGATCAGCGCGACCGTAGTGCACCGCATCGCGTGCGTGCCGCAGATGCTCGGCTTTCCAACGGGTATGCTCAGGATGGCGACCCCGGCAGGAATGTCGTTCTCGGCAATTTCCTCAACGATTTCAACGTAGCAGAGCTCCACACCCGGCTATTTTCTCATGGTTATAAAACAATGACTTACGAGACGGGTGCTCCGCGAAGCTAGTCGTCGTCGGGCCCCACCATACCAAGCAAATCGGAGATTTCTGACGCCCCAATCGCTAGGCCGTTCAGAAAGTCTAGGTCCAGAATGCGCAGAAAGTGGCCACGCTGATCAACTTGGACTCGCTCTCTCTTACCGCCGCGATCGGCCCTCAGCTGACCTTCTGCATGCGCCCCGGCGAACGTCCGTTTGAGAGATCAAGGCTGTCGTTAAACTTTTTTTAGTAAGCATGTCACATCAGTCTTTTCCGGATCGTCATATGGGTGTCAGCTAAAACAGGAGACATCGATGACACCCAGAATGACCGATCACTTCCAGCGTGTTGGCGCCGCCTTTCAGGGGTTGGTGACCTTCGAGACAGAGTTGCTGAAGGGGCCGCTGGAGCATTCCCTGCTTCACCTGATCAAATTGCGGGCCAGCCAGATCAACGGATGTGCGTTCTGCATCCAAATCCATGCGGCCGATGCACTGAAGAATTGCGAAACCCATTTTCGCCTTCACATGCTGGCGGGCTGGCGTGACAGCAATCTCTTTACCCCCCGTGAACGCGCCGCACTGGCTTGGACCGAAGCCCTTACGCTGGTGGCGGAGACCCATGCACCTGATGGTATCTGGGAAGAGGTCTGTTCGCTATTCGACGAGGACGAAGTAGCATTCCTGACCTTCGCCATCGGCGCAATCAATTTGTGGAACCGGACCCAGATCGCGTTTCGGGCAATGCATGCCGACGCGCTTCCCGCCGAACGCACCCGTGCTGCCTGAGGGTGCTACCGAAATCTTCGAGATGCAGCGGCCGATGCTGCTGCGTCTCGCCTAGCGGGCTTTGATTCCCTGCGCAACGAACGACAGCTTCCCGCCCGGACTGGACCTTGCGATCAATGCCAAATGCCTCGCGTTGGGCATTAGAGCAGCCGTCGTCTTGCAGAAGAGCCTGAAGTTCTATGAATGCTGACAAACGACCTCGATATTATTTCCGTCCGGATCCAAGACATAGGCGGCGTAGTAGGCCGCGTGATACCGTGCCCGCACTCCCGGCTGGCCATTGCCACGCCCACCGGCGATGAGCGCCGCCGCGTGGAAGGCGTCGACCGCTCGGCGTGTCTCGGCACGAAATGCCAGGTGCAGAGGCATCCCTGTAGCTCCGGATCCGCGAAGCCACAGGCGTGGATAGCCGTCGGGGCCAAGGCCCACGCGGCGCATTCCCCCGCGGTCTACAGAGACATCCACGACCACTGCAAAGTCGAGACAGGCAAGCGCGGTTCGGAAGAAATGCTGCGAAGCCTCGATGTCTCCAACCACGATCTCGACGTGATCGAGTATGCCGTCAGGTGCCTTTCTCATCCGACCTCATCCTTTCTCCTGCAGGCCCGGCACGCAATCGTCGACGCCGTCAGCATTGCGACGCTCCGCCGTCCACGAACAATTCGATACCGTTAACGTAACTGCTGTCCGATCCCGCGAGGAACAGGGCCGCAGCGGCGATCTCTTCGGGCTCTCCGATCCGGCCGATCGGGCTGCGTTGGGTCAGCCACCGAAGCCCGGCCTCGGCTTCATCGCCAAATCCGTCCACCAGCGACTGCGTGCGCGTTGGACCGGGGCTGAGAATGTTGAAGCGAATGTCGCGGCCACGCACGTCCTGAAGCCAGCCACGCAGCAAGGCGCGCAACGCGGCCTTCGTTGCGCCGTAGACACTCATGCCTGGACCAGGATCAATCGAGGCGCTGGAACCAATGATCACCACGCTGCTTCCTGCCCGGAGCAGCGGCAGCGCCTCCTGCACGGTCAGAATGACGCCGCGCACATTGGTCGCGAACTGGCTGTCTATCCGATCGGGCTCGATCCGGCCGAGCGGCGCGTGGGAGCCGAAGCCGGCATTGGGCACCAAGATGTCGATGCCACCGTGTTGGTCATGGGCGGCGGCGAACACCTGACGCAACGACGCCGCGTCGGTGACATCGGCGGCCATCCCGACAGATCCGCCGCCGATCCGCTCCACGACCGCGTCAAGCCCCGCCTGGCGGCGACCGAGGACGATCACCCTGGCACCCTCCGCCGCGAAGCGGGTGGCGATCGCCTCTCCGATGCCGCTGGACCCGCCGGTGACGAGCGCAACCTTCCCCGCAAGTCTTCCAGTCATCTCGCAATCTCCATGAATGATATGATGCCGCCTGCGAGCCCCGTGGGGGCATCGCGGTCAGAGGTCGATGATCCGGGTGTCCGCAATGGTTTCGGCGAACCCGGCACCGAAGAGCCCCGCCGGGGTCCGAAAGCCCGGCTTCACCTCGCCGGACAACACCCGGCGCGCGGCTTCTGCCGCGGCAAGCGGCGTGAAGCTGTAGCCGTTGGCCGTGTCGAGCAGAGACCTGGTGACGCGCCCATCGGCGCCGGTGACCTCGGCCACGGCCTGGTAGCGATGCATCGCCCGTTCCGCTTCGGTCGGTCCGTCGGCCAATGCTCCCGGGCCACCCGGCGGGAAGGCTCCGCCCGAGATATGGACGAAGGTCCCGACTTCACCGATGCTGGTCGACCGGCCGATGGTCAGCAGATCGGGCAGCGTGACCGCGAAGCAGTCAACGGCTCCCTGGCCGAAATCGAAAAGCCGCTCAGGGGCCCCATCCAGTGGCACGAGCTTGCCGCCATGGAGGACAAGGATCTCGGAGGTCACGCTTTCGGCCGCGCTCAGGACCGAGCCGCGCGACATCGGGCCGGATACGCGAAGCGCTACCGCGATCGCGCGCGGCTGAGCTACCCTCGCCACGGCATGGGCCGCCAGGGTTCCGAGCATCGCGACACTGCCGCCACTGCCGGGAAGAAGCATCACGCCCGCAGCCTTGGCGCGTGCGTTGAGGTCCCGGGCCCGCCGGTAGCTGTCGATCTCGGCGGAGACATCAAGGTAGTGGCAACCCGTGCGCAGCGCCGCCTCCATCAGCGGCGCGGCACTCTGCCGGTAGGGGCCCGCGCAATTCAACAGCGCGGAGGCGCCCGCCAGCCCGGCCCCGACCGTGGCGGGATCGTCGAGGCTGAAGCACCGATAGGGCGTGCCAAGTTCGAAGGCCAGCGCGGCCAGGGCCTCGGCCGAGCGGCCCGCCAGAGTGACGGGCAGCCCGGCTTCGAGGGCGCGACGGGCCGTCAGGCGGCCGGTGTATCCGGTCGCGCCGTAAAGGATCAGGTCTGACATGGTGTTCCCCAGGATCACTCGAGATCGGCATCGATGCGGAGAATGCGACCATCGGCGTCGATCGCGACGTCGAGCCATCCGATCTCGTGGCCGAAATCACCGGTAAAATCGACGCGGAGCCGGGCGCGATCGCGTGCCGGCCTCTGCACCGCGATCACGCGTGAGCAGGTTCGATAGCCGACGAAGAAGCGCATGACATAGTCGCGCACGCCGGCCATCCCGTCGAAGGTCTCGCCGGTCGAGGGATCGTCGATCACCGCTTCCGGACGAAAGCAGCGCAGCGCCGCCTCGATATCGAAGGCATTGGTTGCGGCAAGGAAAGCGCGCGCCACGCTCTCAGGGCGGGACGGGGCGTTCTCAGGTGTCATGCTGCCAGCTCTTGAACACGAATTCGAGCGAATGGCCGTCGGGGTCGCGGACCTGCGCCGCGTAGTAGCGGGGGTCATAGTGCACCTGCGGACCCGGAGCGTGGATCTCCTGCGCCCCGACACCGAGCGCGGCGGCGTGCGCCGCCCGCACTTCAGCCTCGGATCGGGCGACGAAACCCACATGCGCAGCACCGGCGGACGCCTCGCCTTGCCGCAGCCAGAAAAAGATGCGGCCACCGGCACCGAAGCCCTTGAGGTCCGGATGGCCCGCGGGTCCATCCTTGCCGTCGTAATCGTGCCGCACGGTGATGCCGAGGCTGGGCAGGACGGCCTCGTAGAAGGCCACCGATCGCTCCAGGTCACGGACGGTGAGGAATATGTGGTCAAGCATTGTCGCTCCTTCAGAGTGCGTAGCCGCCCGAAACCCCGATGGTCCGGCCATTGATCCGGGCATTCGCCGGCCCGAGCAGGCTTGCGGCCATTGCGCCGACATCCGCCGCCTCGCCGACGCGGCCGAGCGCGATCTGCCCGACCACGGCCTCGGCCGCATCGCGTCGGGCGTTGAAGGCCAGGACGACCCCCATGCCGCGCCGGGCGCATTCGAGTGCGGTGCCGGCGCCAAGGCCACGGCCGCCGCCAGTGATGAGGACAATACTCATGATCGGTCTCCTGTCTGGTCGGGACTGAGATAGCGACCATCCTGCGCGCCTGCGCGCCTGTTCCTCCTCTGATCTTGCCTATTCCTACTTCGTCGTTGCGCGCAGACCTCGGACCTGCCAGCATCCCGGCCATGGAACACCAGCTTCAGGAACTCCGCCATCTCGCGCGGAACGCCGGATCATGGCGCACCGATACCGGCATCCCGCGCGTGGCCATGGTGCAGGGCGAAATCCCGGCGCATCGCCTCGCCGCGGTCTACGACCCCATGGTCAACCTGATCCTGACGGGCTGGAAGACGATGACGGTTGGTGAGCGTTGCCTCCGCTACGATCCGGCCACCTATTTCGTCATGTCGGTCGGCCTGCCCGCGGTCGGCGCAGTCCACCCGGCCGAGGACGGCGCACCCTACCTCGCCGTCAACCTGACGCTCAGACCGGAGATCATCACGAACCTCCTGGCGGACCTGCCCAAACCTGCGACACCGGCCTTGGGCCGGTCCGGCTTCGACATCGCTGCCGTCACACCAGAACTTCTGGACGCCTGGGTCAGGATGCTGCGGCTGATGGAGCGGCCGCAGGACATCTCGGCACTGGCCCCGGCCTACGAACGCGAGATCCTCTACCGTGTGTTGCAAGGGCCGCTCGGCTGGCTCTTGCGCGACATCGCCACGCCAGACACGACACTGTCGCGCATCGATGTGGCCATCCACTGGATCCGCGAGAACTTCGCCGCACCTCTGCGCGTGGAGACCCTTGCCGAGATGGCCGCGCTCAGCGCCTCGGCCTTCCATCGCCAGTTCAAGGCGGCGACGGCGCTCAGCCCCCTGCAGTATCAAAAGCGCGTTCGCCTGCTGCACGCGCGGTCACGCCTGTTGGCGGGCGAGGGCAACGCGACCTCGATTGCCTTCGACGTCGGCTACGAGAGCGCGACCCAGTTCAGCCGCGAATACGCGCGACAGTTTGGTCAGCCACCCGCGCGGGATGTGGCGAAGTTCAGGGCGGAGCTTCAAGCAGTTTGAAATCTGGCCGAGCGTTCTCAGCAGCCGCTCGAGCAGCGGATTTACGACCGCTATCCTGGCGACTGCTCCCCCGCCTCAGCCGAACAAATCCCGCTCCACAGCGCGATCCGCCACCACGAGCTCCGCGGCATCCAC
>NZ_QRGC01000034.1 GCF_003448965.1 Oceanicella sp. SM1341 | reverse complement strand
GGCCGGCAATGACGCGACGTCAGGCGCGGCCCCGCGCAGCGAGCCGCCCGCCGGCGAGGCGGCCCGGACCCCGCAGGGCGCGGCCGAGCCCTCCGCGGCCGGGAGCGGCACCCCCGACGAGGCCGGTCCGCGCCGGCAGGACGGCGACTGGGCACGGATCCGCCAGGAGATCGCCGCCCGCCGCCAGGCCGAGCTGCGCGCCCGCGAGGAACAGAAGGCCGCCGCCGCGAGCGGCCAGGCCAACGCTGCATCCGGGCCCGCATCCGGCCCGGCTCCGGGCGCGGAAGGCGCCTCCGACCGCCCCGGGGACACCCCCCCGGTGAGCCGCAACGGCGAGTCCGGCCCGGCCCGGCGCTACGAGGACGACGACGATGACGACGACGACCTGCCCCGCCCGCGCGTGACCGCCGAGCGCCGCGACCTCACCGTGGTGCCCGACAGGCCGCTCACCAGCCCCGCCGGCACCGAGGTGGGCGCGCCGGCGAAGCCGCGCAACAAGCCGCGCAATGCCAAGCCCGCCGCCGGCCGGCGCCCGCGCCGCCTGCCGGCCTGGCTGATGCCGGTGACCTTCGTGCTGCTCGTGCTGCTGCCCGCCGCCATCGTGATCAACTATCTCTACGAGAAGGCGGCGGACCAGTATCACTCCGTGGTGGCCTTCTCCGTGCGCTCGGAGGAGGCGCCGTCGGTTTCCGAGCTCGGGGTCTCGCTGCCCACGGTCACCGGCCCCTCGGACAGCGACATCCTCTACGAGTTCATCCAGAGCCAGCAGATGGTCGAGACCCTGCAGGGCGACCTCGACCTGCGCGCGATCTACAACAAGCGCCCGGATGACGAGATCTTCGCCTTCGGCACCGACCACCCGATCGAGGACCTCGTCGACTACTGGAACTGGGCCACCACGGTGGACTACGATTCGACCACGGGGCTGATCGAGGTGACCGCGCTCGCCTTCACCCCCGAGGACGCGCAGAACATCGCCCAGGGCGTGCTCGACGAGAGCTCGCAGCTGATCAACTCGCTCTCCACCCAGGCGCGCGAGGACGCGATCAGCTACGCGCGCACCGACGTGGAGGAGGCCCAGGCCCGGCTGCGCGAGATCCGCCTCAAGCTGCGCCAGTTCCGCGACCGCGAGCAGACCGCCGACCCGACCCAGGACGTCGAGGTGCAGATGGCCCTGCTCACCGCGCTGCAGCAGAACCTCGCGCAGGCGCTGATCGACCGGGCCGAGCTCACCGAGGTGACCAGCCAGAACGACCCGCGCATCGCCCAGGCCGACCGGCGCATCCGCGCCGTGGAGCAGCAGATCGCCGAGGAGAAGGCCAAGATCGGCAACACCAGCGAGGACCCCGACAGGGCCGTGCCGCTGGCCAGCACCGTGGGCGAGTTCGAGGAGCTCAAGACCGATCTCGGCTTCGCCGAGGAGGCCTATGTCACCGCGCAGAAGGCCTTCGACGAGGCCCGCATCGAGGCCCGGCGCCAGAGCCGCTACCTCGCGCCGCACATCCAGCCCACCTTCAGCCAGCAGCCGCAATACCCGCAGCGCCTGCTGCTGAGCGCGCTCACCGTGGGTGCGCTGATCGCGATCTGGGGCGTGCTGATGCTGCTGGTGGTCAACGTCACCGACCGCCGCTGACCCCTGCGGCCCGCCGCCCCTCGGGGGTGGCGGGCCCGGCACGGCCGGAACCCCCGCTCCGGAAGCCGCCTGCCCCCTTCCACACCCGCCGGCGCCGCAAGCGCTCCGCAGAAGCCATCGCGGCGCCGCCGGGGCGCGCATCGCCCTGCGTCGGGCGCCTGCGCCCGTGCCCGGCTTCCGCCTGCGCGGCCGGCAGCACCTCCCCCGCCCCGGCGCCGCCATCCATGCAGCAGCGCAGCGCCGCGCCCCCGGGCGCAGGCCGCATGGCGCGGCGCCCGCCCCGTTCACCGCCCCGGCGCCGACCCCTTGTGCGACAGCCCGAAACACCCGACATTCAGGGAGCAGCCCGGCCGCTCGCGCCGGGCGCGCGAAACGCTCCGCAACGGGAGGACGGGTCATGGCCGGAGGCTGGGCGCGTGACGGCGCCGTACAGGAACAGATCGACGCCTCGATCGAGGACGAACTCAAGCGCATGCAGGCCCGCCGCCTGCCGGGCGGGGAAAGCCGCACCCATTGCGCCGAATGCGAGGAGCCGATCCCCGAGGCCCGGCGTCAGGCGCTGCCCGGCGTGAAGCTGTGCATCGACTGCCAGCAGGAGCGCGACCGCCGCCCCGAACAGCGCGCCGGCATCAACCGCCGCGGCTCGAAGGACAGCCAGCTCAAGTAGCCGCCCGCGTGGCGCCCCGGGCAACCACGGGCCCGGAAACCCTGCCCGGCAGGCGCGCAACGGGGCTCGCCGTCATCCCGGGGTCATCCCGGGCGCGGGACAGCCTGTCCCTTCACGCAGGGCGCCGGCGAAGGGCTGCCTCCGGAAAGGCGCCGGCCACCCGCGCGGCCCTCCCGGCGCCGCAGGGGCCGGCCGGCAGGCACCGGCGCGCGAGCCGGACGGGCGACTGCTGACCGGAGCCGCCCCGGAGTGCCCCGGCCGTCGCGATGCGTCCCGGAGGGGGCGCGGCGCGTCGCGGACACCCCGGCTTGACCTCCGCCCCGGCTTCGCCGAACCTCCCGGCCGCGACCAGCGAAAGGATCTCCCATGACAAGCACCGCCATCGACCCCCGCCTTCTCGACCGTCTCGCGGAGGTCGCGGTGCGCGTGGGGCTGAACCTGCAGCCGGGCCAGGAGCTGGTGCTCACCGCCCCGGTGGAGGCCCTGCCGCTGGTGCGCCTCGTGGCCGCCGCCGCCTACCGGGCCGGGGCCGGGCTGGTGACCCCGGTGTTCTCCGACAGCGAACTCACCCTCGCGCGCTACCACAACGCCCCGGACGAGAGCTTCGACCGCGCCGCCGGCTGGATGTTCGAGGGCATGGCGAAGGCCTACGAGGCCGGCGCCGCGCGCATGGCCATCGTGGGCGACGACCCGATGCTGCTCGCCGCCGAAGACCAGGAGCGGGTGTCGCGCGCCGGCAAGGCCACCTCCGTCGCCTACCGCCCGGCGCTGGAGAAGATCGCCAATTTCGACATCAACTGGAGCATCATCTCCTACCCCGGCGCCGCCTGGGCCGGGCGGATGTTCCCCGATCTCGCCCCCGAGGCGGCGGTGGCGAAACTGGCCGAGGCGATCTTCGCCGCCTCCCGCGTGACCGGAGACGACCCCGTGGCGGCCTGGGAGGCCCATAACGCCGCCCTGCGCACCCGCACGCGCTGGCTCAACGACCGGCGCTTCTCGGCGCTGAAATACTCCGGCCCGGGCGCCGACCTCACCGTGGGCCTCGCCGACGGGCACGAGTGGCACGGCGGCGCCTCGGAGGCGAAGAACGGCGTGGTGTGCAACCCCAACATCCCCACCGAGGAGGTGTTCACCACCCCGCATGCCGCGCGGGTGGAGGGCCGGGTGCGCGCCACCAAGCCGCTCTCGCACCAGGGCAGCCTGATCGAGGACATCGAGGTGCGCTTCGAGGGCGGCCGCATCACCGAGGCCCGCGCCAGCCGCGGCGAGGCGGTGCTGCTGAAACTGCTCGAGACCGACGAGGGCGCCCGCCGCCTGGGCGAGGTGGCGCTGGTGCCGCATTCCTCGCCGATCTCGGCCTCGGGGCTGTTGTTCTACAACACGCTCTACGACGAGAACGCCTCCTGCCACATCGCCCTCGGCCAGTGCTACTCCAAGTGCTTCCTGGGCGGCGCCAGCCTCTCGACCGAGGAGATCGCGGCCCGCGGCGGCAACGCGAGCATGATCCACGTCGACTGGATGATCGGCGGCCCGGACACCGACATCGACGGCATCACCGCCGACGGGGCGACGGTGCCGGTGTTCCGAAAGGGGGAATGGGTGGAGTGAGGGGGTAGACCCTGCCCCTGCCCGAAGGGCGCCGGGACCGGGCGCAGTTTCCACCCTGTCTCCGAACGGACTGGCATGCATCCGATACTGGCTTCACGATGCAGGTTGGACATGAGCACGGTCGCGAACGGATGAACCTCCGCGTGAGGGAACGCTCCGGACACGCATCGGGCGCAGGCCGGCAAGGTGCGAAGCCTGCCTGCCTCGGTGGCCTGAATACGCGGCGCCGGAGGATTCGTTCACTCCGGGCCCGCCGTACCGGACAGGAGCGAAGACATGGTTGAATACCTCGATATGAAGACGCTTCCGGCCACGATCAGGATGGCCCGGGGTGACTTCAACGCAATTTCCGAAGACGAGACCGGGCAGAAATCCATCTATCAGTTCGAGCATGAGAACACGCGCGAAGGGGAGACGGCTTTCGTCTACGATGATGATGGCGTCTTCGAGGGCGTCGCCTTCGTGATCGGCTTCGTGTGTGTCGTGGAGAGAATACGGCACAGGGAGCCCTGGATGCGCTCCCGCGAGTGGCGTGCGAAGATGGTTGATGACGGCATCTACAGGGGGCGGAAAAGCGACGTCACCCCGTGACCGCCTTCCGGGCCCTCTCGCCTGAATGCCGGGCCCGCCCGTGCAGGCCGCCCGGCAGATGACGTGACGGCAGCGATGTGATGCCCGCGATGCGGCTCGCTGGCCGTGGCATGGATGAGCCGGAAACCGGGTTACTCCCCCTCCAACCGCTCGCAAATCCCCTCGATCGCCACCTTCACCCCCTCGGGGTTGTAGAACGAGCCGCGCACCTGCCAGTGGGCGGCGAGGGCGCGGCGGAGGTCTCGGGCGAGGGTGGGGTCGACCGGCTCGGGCGCGGTCCAGAACGTGTCGAGGCCCGACTGGTGGGTGAGGCCGGCGATGTTGAACACCGCGTCGCCCAGCGCGATCACCGATTTCTCGACGCCGATCGCGTGCAGCCCCACCGTGGAATTCGCCAGGATCACCCCGCGCGAGGCCTTGATCAGCGGCGCGAGGCGCTTGCTGTCGACGAGGTGCACCCGTTCGGAGATGCCGTGGCGGCGGGCGACGCGGGCGACCCGGCGGGGCCAGAACTCCAGCCCGCAGTCCAGCGGGTGGGTCTTGATGACCAGATGCGCCTCGGCGGGGGCGTTGGCGGCGAAGCTCGCGGCCACCTCGTCGAGCATCTCCTCGATATGGCCGTAATCGGTGGAGGCGCGGATCTGGTAGTCCATCTGCAGCTGCAGCGCCACGAGGTAGAAGGGCCAGGCGCCGGAGAGCGCCTCGTCGACCTTCGCCTCGTCGCGCCCCCCGGTGACCGCGCCGGCGACGAGCTGCGCCAGCCAGGCGAGGTATTCCGCCACCGGCCAGTAGTACTTGTCGGAGCGGTAGAGCGGGTAGAGTGGCCGGCCGAAGACCATGGCGAGGTTGTAGGACACTTCGCGCGCGCTCTCGGCCCAGAAGCCGTGGGTGTAGCGCGGCTCCATGTCGGGGTCGGGGCGGCCCTCGGCGAGGCGGCGGATCTCGGCGGGGTCGGACGGGATGGTGGAATGGCGGCCCATCGCCTCGGGCTCCATGGTGAGCCAGTCGGGGCGCAGGTAGCCGAACTCGATGGCGTGCACGCGGATGCCGCGTTTCTTCGCCTCGGCCAGCGCCACCACGTGGTAGGGCAGCCGGTCGGCGTAGTAGAGGATGTCGGTGACGCCCTCGCGCTCGAGGTAGTCGGCGAGCCAGCCTTCCCAGCCGGCGAAGGAGCCGCGGTAGTTGTGCGCGCCGCGGCGCGGCCAGCTCAGCCAGTCCGCCGTGTTGAGGTTGATGCGCCGCACCGCGTGGCCGCGGGCCTTGAGGGCATCACCGAGGCGGGCCCAGAACAGGCCCGGGGGGCCCTGCAGAAACAGGAAGCATCGCGAGGAGGGCATGGGTCCGGAAGGCAAAAGGGCTTCAACTCGTCCGACGCAGTGGATAGAGAGTGGGGGGTGGGGTGTCAACACGAGACCGGGGGGCGCGCCCGGAAGCCAGGAGCCAGATGACGTCGCCGAGCCGCCACTTCCTGCTGTTGCAGGGCCCCTACTCGTGGTTCTTCACCCATCTCGCGGAGGCGCTGCGCCAGCGGGGTGCCGCAGTGACCCGCGTGCTCTTCTGCCCCGGAGACCGGCTGTTCTGGCGCGGCCCGGGCGCCGTGGCCTATCGCGGCCGGCGGGAGGAGTGGCCGGGCTTCGTGCGGCGGCTCGCGGCCGAGCGCGGCATCACCGACATGGTGAGCCTGGGCGACGGCCGGGAGATCCATTCCGCCGCGATCGCAGCGCTGCGCCCGGAGGGCGTCCGGGTGCATCTCGTCGAGCAGGGATACCTGCGGCCCGCCTTCCTCACCGTGGAGCCAGACGGCACCGGCGGGCACAGCCGCTTTCCCTCCGACCCCGCGACAATCCGCCGCCTCGCGGCGGGGGCGCCGGCCCTGCCCCGGCCGGCCTACCGCTCGAGCTTCGCGGCCTTCTCGGCAATGGACGTGTCCTATAACCTGGCCAACCTGCTGGCCGGGCGGCTCTTCTATCCCCATTACCGCACCCATGCGCTCGACGGGCCCCTGCGGGAATGGGCCGGATGGGTGGGCAAGGCGGCCCGCTACCCGGCCCGCGCCCGCGGCCGCGAGGCGGCGCTGGCGCGCATCGCCTCGCACCGCGGTCCGAAATTCCTCTTGCCCCTGCAGCTCGAAACGGACTACCAGATCCGCCTGCACGGGCCGGAGGAGGGGCTGCGCGCCACGCTGAAGCGGGTGATCGCCTCCCACGCGGCCCATGCCGGGCCGGAGGCGCTGCTGATCGTAAAGCCGCATCCGCTCGACAACGGCCACGCGCCCTGGGCGCGACTGGTGCGTGACAGCGGGCATCCGCGCTGCATCTGGCTCGACGGCGGCAATCTCGACGCTATGTTGTCGGAGATGGTGGGAGTTGTGACCGTGAACTCGACCGTGGGACTGACGGCGCTGCGCGCAGGCGTGCCCGTGATCGCCCTCGGCCGCGCGATCTACGACGTACCCGGGCTCACCGCGCAGGACGGTCTGGATGCCTTCTGGCAGCAGCCGCCGCGGCCGGACCCGGAACTGCTCGACGCGTTTCAGCGGGCGCTCGGAGCCACCATACAGGTGCCCGGGAATTTCGACGGCACCGGCGCCAGGCCAGGCGCGGAGGCCGTGGCAGGGCGGCTGCTCGCCCCAGCGGAGTTCGATTGAACAGATGACCGACTTCAGACGGATCGTGCTCACCGGTGCCTCCTCGGGCATCGGGGCCGCACTGGCGGGCGAACTGGCCGGCCCGGACCGCGCGATGCTGCTCATCGGGCGCAACCCGGAGCGACTCGAGGCGGTGGCCGAGCTGGCCCGGCTGAAGGGCACGCAGGTGGACACGGCGCTGCTCTCGGTCACCGACACCGAGGGCATGGCCCGCGCCCTCACCGCCTGGGACGCCATCGCCCCGGTGGACCTGGTGATCGCGAATGCCGGCATCTCCGCCGGGCTCACCGGGCGGGACCGCCCGGAGCCCGAGGGCGCCGCCCGCGCCCAGGTGGAGACCAACCTGCTCGGACTGCTCAACACGGTGGAGCCGATGCTGGCGCCGATGATGGCGCGCGGCGCCGGCCGGCTGGTGCTGATCTCGTCGATGGCGGCGATTCGCCCGCAGCCGGACCTGCCCTCCTACTCCGCCTCCAAGGCGGGCGTGCGGGCCTACGGCATCGCGCTGCGCGGCTGGCTGCGGCCGCTGGGCGTGGGGGTGACCGTGGTCTGCCCCGGCTTCGTGACCTCGCCGATGTCGGCGCGGCACGCGGGCTTCAAGCCCTTCGAGGTGAGCGCGGGGCATGCCGCGAAGGTCATCCTGCGCGGGGCGCGGCGGGGCCGTTCCTCGGTGATCTTCCCGCTGCCGCTGGCCCTGCTCGCATGGGGTGCGAACCTGCTTCCGCCTGCAATTTCCGAGCGTCTCGAGCGGGTTTTTGCCGCCCGGATAGAAGCGGGGTGATGGACGTGGGCGGAATTATCGTGAAGAATCCGGCAAATGGTGCCTTGAAGGCGTCAATACTTCAGCTAAAGTGCAGAGGATGCTGCACTGCAAAAACAACAGTGGCGGGCATGGGGACAGAACTCCTTGATGGCGAACGCGTGCACTCGGGCAGCTGGGTGCGAGTTGACGGCATGGCATCCCGAGATATCAAAAGGTATCGTGCATGAGCACTGACTTCAGCGGTTACGACATTGCGGTCACCGGCTACGCCTGCCGCCTGCCCGGAGCGTCCACGCCGGACGCGTTCTGGAACGTGCTGGAGAGCGGCACCTGCGTGATATCGCAGATCCGGAACGACCGGTTCGAAACCGGCCTGCTCTACGATCCCGACCCCTCGGCGCGCGGCAAGTCCTACACGCTCGCCGCCGGGCAGCTCGACTCCGTCTGGGATTTCGACCCCGGCTTCTTCTCGCTCTCGCCGCGCGAGGCGGCGCAGATGGACCCCCAGCACCGCGTGCTGCTGCAGGTGGTCTGGGAAGCGCTGGAGCATGGCGGGCTGCGCCCGGCCGAGATGGATTCGGAGCGCACCGGCGTGTTCATCGGCGCCTCCAGCTCGGATTACTCCAACCAGTTCTTCTTCGACCTGCCGCGCATCGACAGCCAGTTCATGACCGGCAACACCCTGTCGATCGTCTCGAACCGCATCTCCTACCTGCTGAACCTGCGCGGGCCGTCCTTCACGGTCGACACCGCCTGTTCCTCCTCCTTCTACGCCCTGCACCAGGCCACCCAGGCGCTGGCGCGCGGCGAGATCGACACCGCCATCGTGGGCGGCGTGAACCTGCTCCTGTCGCCCGGCCCCTTCGTGGGGTTCTCGCGCGCCTCGATGCTCTCGCCCAACGGGCTGTGCAAGGCGTTCGACGCCTCGGCCGACGGCTACGTGCGCTCCGAGGGCGCGGTGGCCTTCATCCTGCGCCGCGGTGACGTGGCGCGCGCCGAGGGCGACACGGTGCGCTCGATGCTCATGGGCTCGGGCATCAACTCCGACGGCCGCACGGTGGGCATGTCGCTGCCCTCCATGCCGCGCCAGCGCGCGCTGCTGGAGTACATGCGCCAGGCCTTCGGGCTGAACCCGGACGACCTCGCCTTCCTCGAGGCGCATGGCACCGGCACCGCGGTGGGCGACCCGATCGAGGCGATGGCCATCGGCGAGAGCTTCGGCCAGCCGCGCGGCGCCGCCCTGCCGGTGGGCTCGGCCAAGACCAATTTCGGCCACCTGGAGCCGGCTTCGGGCCTGGTGGGGCTGCTCAAGGCGCAGATGGCGCTGGAGAAGCACCGCCTGCCCGCCTCGCTGCACGTGAACGAGCTGAACCCGAACATCGATTTCGGCGCGCTGAACCTCGAGGTTGCCACCGAGGCGCGGGACATCCCGCGGCGCGACCGGCCCTGGGTGGCGGGCGTGAACTCCTTCGGCTTCGGCGGCGCCAATGCCCATGTGCTGCTGCGCCAGGCCGATGCGGCCGAGCGCGGCGCCCGGGCCGATGCCCCGGCCCCGCGCGCCCTGCCGCTGAGTGCCGCCACCGCCGAGAGCCTCGCCGAGCTGGCCCGCGCCTGGCGCGACCGGCTGGAGGCCGCGGAGGAGGACGAGATCCCCGCCCTCGCCAATGCCGCCGCCTGGCGGCGCGAGACCATGCCGCACCGGCTCGTCGCGCTCGGCAGCAGCCGCGCGGAGCTGATCGAGGCGCTCGACGCCCATGCCGGCGGGCGGAAGAGCGCCGCGCTGGTGGCCGGGCGCAGCACCCGCACCGCGGGCAAGACCGCCTTCGTCTTCTCCGGCAACGGCTCGCAATGGGCCGGCATGGGGCGGCATCTCTACGCCTCGAACCCGGTGTTCTCCGCCACGTTCGACGCCGTGGCCGCCCTCTTCGCCGAGCGCGGCGGCGCCGACCTGGAAGCCCTGCTGGCCGCCGACGACCTCGAGGCGCAGCTCGGCTCCGCCGCCGTGGCGCAGCCGGTGCTCTTCGCCGTGCAGATGGCGACCGTGGCCGCACTCGACGCCGAGGGCCTGCGCCCCGACGCCGTGGCCGGCCACTCCGTGGGCGAAGTGGCGGCGGCCTGTACCGCCGGCATCATCTCGCTTTCCGACGCGGTGCAGCTCATCCACACCCGCTCGCTGGCGCTCGACACGCTGCGCGGCACCGGCGGCATGGCCGCGGTCTCGGCCGCGCCGGCCGACGTGGAGGCGGCGCTGGAGGAATCGGGCCTGCAGGGCGTGTGCATCGCCGGCATGAACAGCCCGCGCTCGGTCACCGTCTCGGGCGACCGCGCGGAGATCAAGGCGCTGCTGGCCCACCTGCGCAAGACCCGGCGCGTGGCCGGCGTGATGCTCGAGATCGACCACCCCTACCACAGCCCGGCGGTGGAGCCGCTGCGCCGGCGGATGATCGACGACCTGAAGGGCCTGCAGCCGCAGGAGAGCGCCGTGCTCTACGCCTCCTCCACCACGGGGCAGGTCGCGCATGGCAAGTCGCTCGACACCGATTACTGGTGGCGCAACGCCCGCGAGGTGGTGCGCTTCGAGGAGGCGGTGGAGGCGCTGTGCGAGGCGGGGGTGCAGACCTTCGTCGAGATCTCGCCGCGCCCGGTGCTGCAGAACTACGTGAAGGACAAGCTGCGCGGCCTCGGCCATTCCGGCACCTTCGCCAAGACGATGGACCAGGGGGCGGCCGCCGACACCCCGGCCTCCGCCATGGCCGCCGCCGCCTTCACCGTGGGCGCCACGCTCGACCGCGCCGCCTTCTTCGGCCCGCGCGCCTCCGCGCCGGAGGCACTGCCCGCCTACCCCTGGGCCAACACCGCCTTCCGCGCCGAGCCCACCACCGAGGCCGGCAACAACTGGGGCCTGCAGGACTACCACCCGCTGATCGGCCGGGCCTACATGATGGGCCAGACCGTGTGGCAGGGCGACGTGAACCCGCGCAGCCTGCCCTGGCTCGCCGACCACCAGGTGGACGGGGCGATCGTGTTCCCCGCCGCCGGCTTCGTGGAGATGGCGCTGGCCGCCGGCAGCCGCATGCTCGGCCGCGAGACGGTCGAGCTCACCGATTTCGAGATCCTGCGCCCGCTGGTGCTCGACGCCCAGACCGGCGCCGCCGAAACCCGGGTGACCGGCGACGTGCTCACCGGCGTGGTGCGCATCGAGGCGCGGCCGCGCCTCTCGGACGGCGACTGGGCGCTGCATGCCTTCGGCACCGTGCGCGCCGTGCCCTCCGCCGCCCATGTGGAGATCGCGGAGGTGACCGGCGGCACCCCGGTGGAGGCCGCGGCCTTCTACCCGCCGCTCGCCGCCCTCGGCCTCGCCTATGGGCCGAGCTTCGCGCTGGCCGACAACGTCCGGGTCTCCGGCGCCCGGGCGCGGGCCGACATCGACCCCGCCCGCGGCCCGCAGGACGCGCGCCTCGCCCTCAACCCCGCGCAGCTCGACGCCGGCATGCACGGCGTGTTCCGCCTGGTGACCGAGCACGCGCCCGAGGGCAGCATCGACGGCATGGTGTTCCTGCCGGTGCGCTTCGGTGCCCTGCGCCTGCTGCGCCCGGGCACGGACGTGTGCTCGGCCCGCATCGAGATCACCCGCCGCTCGGCGCGCGGGGTGGAGCTGCGCCTCACCCTGCATGACGCCGGGGGAGAGACCGTGGCGGCGGTGGAGGGGCTGCGCCTGCAGGCCGCCCGGCTGCACGGCCGCTCGGGGCGCGACGACATCGCCTGGCGCCAGCGCCTGGTGCGGCTGCGCCCGACCGATTTCAACGTCGCCCTGCCCAAGGGCTGGGCCTCGCCCGCCGCGCGGCTGCGCGCGCTCGGGGCGGCTTCCGTCTCCGAGCCCGACCCCGACGCCGGCGCCCTGCTGCTCGACGCCGCCTGCCGCCGCCTGTGCTGGGACGCGGTCGCCCCCCATGCCGAGGGCGGCGCGCTGCCGCCCGTGCCGGCAACGGTGGAGGCCTCGGCCATGCCGCTCTTCGAGCGGATGATCGCCGCACTCGAGGAAGACGGCGCGGTGGAGGACGGCCGGCTGGCGCCCGCCTGCCCCTATCCCGGGATGGACGAGCTCGTCGAGATGCTGATCCGCGAGGCGCCGGAGCGCGCCTCCGACGTGCTCGACCTGATGCGGCTGGAGACCGACCTTCCCGCCCTGCTCGCCGACGGCCTGCCGGCCGAGGCGCCGGCGCCCGGCGGGGTCGACCTCTCGGCGGCGCAGCGCGCGCTGTGGCAGGTGTCGGCCCGGGTGCTCGACGATCTCGCCGAGCACTGGCCCGGCGAGGACCGGCTCAACATCCTGCTGCTCGGCGCGGTGCCGCCGGCGGCGCTGGCGCGGCTGCTGGCCGGCGGGCGGGTGGATACCGTCACCGTCACCGCCGCCACCGAGCGCCAGGTGGAGCTGATGCGCCGCACCCTGCCGCATGACCCCGCGCTCTCCATCCGCCCGCTCGCCGAGGCGCTGGAGCCGCTGGGCCATGACGTGATCCTCACGGTCGACAGCCTCGCCCAGCTCACCGACGAGCGGCGGGAGCTGCTGTCCGAGAGCCTCGCGCTCTCCGGCCTCTTGCTGGCCGTGGAGCCGGCGCCGAGCCTCGCGCGCGACCTGCACCACGGCGGCAGCACCACCTGGTGGGCCGAGCGCGGCACGCCGGACTGGGAGGCGCTGCTCTCCGACGGGTTCCGCGAGATCACCCGCCAGCCGCTGGACACCGGCACGGTGGAGGCGGTGATCCTCACCGGCCGCCCGCGCCAGCAGGCCGTGCGGGCGAACCTGCCCGAGGCCCGCGGCGAGAACCAGCGCGCCGCCCTGCTGGTGCTGGCCGACCAGCGCCCGGCAAACCTGCAGCTCGCCGCCCTGGTGGAGGCCTCGCTCTCCACCTCCGGCCTGCGGGTGGAGTGCTGCACCGCCGGCGAGGCGCCGGTGCTGCCCGCGCCCGCGACCGACGTGATCCACCTCGCCGACCTCGCTCAGGACGGGGACGACCCGCTGGGCGTGGCCGAGCGGCGCATCGCCACCCTGCGCAGCCTGATCGGGCTCGAGCACCGGCCCCACCGCATCTGGACCGTGTGCCGCGGCGGCCGCCCCGGCGCCACCGGCCCCGCCGCCGGCCGCCTGCCCGGCGATGCCGCCACCTGGGGCGCCATGCGCGTGCTGGCGAACGAGTATCCGCAGACCGATTTCCGCACCATCGACTTCGCCCCCGAGATCGAGGCCGAGGCGCTGGCGGAGGAGCTGTGCAGCCTGGTGCTGTCCGGCCCGGCCGATTCGGAGATCGTGGTCGGCCCCGGCACGGTGCTCTCGCCGCGGGTCGAGCCGATCCGCGAGCTGCGCGACAATGCCCGCACCGGCGACGCGCTGCGGCTGGAGATCGGCCAGCAGGCCGCGCTCGACACCCTTGGCTGGCACGCCGCCACCCGCCGCGCCCCCGGGCCGCGCGAGGTGGAGATCGAGGTGCGCGCCACCGGCCTCAACTTCCGCGACCTGATGTGGGCCCAGGGCCTGCTGCCGGAAGAGGCGCTGGAGGACGGGTTCGCCGGCCCCACGCTGGGCATGGAATGCTCCGGCACCGTGGTGCGGGCCGGCCGGCAGTCGGGCTTCCGCAAGGGCGACGCGGTGATCGCCTTCGCGCCCTCCTGCTTTGCCAGCCATGTCACCGTGGGGGCCGAGGGCGTGGCCAGGCTGCCCGCCGGCACTTCCTTCGAGACCGCGGCCGCGGTGCCCACCATCTTCGTGACCGCGCAATACGCGCTCGCCACGCTCGCCAACCTGCGCCGGGGCGAGACCCTGCTGGTGCATGGCGGCGCCGGCGGCGTGGGCCTCGCGGCGCTGCAGATCGCCAGGCGCCTCGGCGCGAAGGTGATCGCCACCGCCGGCACGCCGGCCAAGCGCCGGCTGCTGAGCCACCTCGGCGCCGACGCGGTGTTCGACAGCCGCTCGCTCGCCTTCTCCGACGACGTGATGGAGTGGACCGGCGGCACCGGGGTGGATGTGGTGCTGAACTCGCTCGCCGGCGAGGCGATGGAGCGCTCGCTGCAGTGCCTGCGCCCGTTCGGCCGGTTCATCGAGCTCGGCAAGCGCGACTTCTACGCCAACACCCGGCTGGGCCTGCGCCCGTTCCGCAAGAACCTCAGCTATTTCGGCGTGGATGCCGACCAGCTGCTGAGCCAGCGGCCCGACCTCGCGGAGGGCCTGCTCTCCGACATCGCGGCGGGCTTCGAGCAGGGCGATTATTCCGCCCCGCCGTGCCAGATCTTCGAGGGCACCGAGATCGTCGACGCCTTCCGGCTGATGCAGCAGTCGCGCCACATCGGCAAGATCATCGTCTGCCCGCCGCAGCCGCGCGCCCAGCGCGAGCGGCCGGAGCCGGCGCCGATCCGCGATGCCTGGCTGATCGCCGGCGGGCTGGGGGGCTTCGGCCTCGCCACCGCGCGCTGGCTGGCCGGGCAGGGGGCGAGCGCCGTCTGGCTGGTGAGCCGCTCCGGCACCCCGCGCGAGGCGGATGCCCCCGCGCTCGCCGCCCTGCGCGAAACCGGCATCCGGGTGGAGACCCGCGCCGCCGACATCACCGACAAGGCGGCCCTGCGCGGCATCATCCACGAGATCGAGGCCGGCGAGGCGCCGCTGCGCGGGGTGATCCACGCCGCGATGCTGCTGCGCGACGCGATGGAGCGCGACCTCTCGGCCGGGGACATCCACGCCGTGATGGCGCCCAAGATCACCGGCGCGCGGCTGCTCGACGAGCTGACCCGCGACAGCGCGCTCGATCATTTCTGGCTCTACTCCTCGGTCACCACGCTGTTCGGCAACCCTGGCCAGCTGCCCTACGTGGCCGCCAACGCGGCGCTGGAGAGCCTTTCGGCCGAGCGGCGGGAGGCCGGGCTGCCCGGGCTCGCCATCGCCTGGGGCCCGATCGCCGACCAGGGCTACCTCACCCGCGAGACCCGCACCCGCGACGTGCTGGACAAGCGCATGGGCACCCGCATGCTCACCGCCGCCGAGGCGCTGGAAAACCTGCGCCACGTGCTGGACGCAGGCCTGCCCGACGCCGCCGTCTCGGTGGCGCCGATGCGCTGGCGCAGCCTCGCGAGCGACCTCGCGCTGCTGAGCCGCCCGCTGTTCTCGCGCATCGACATGGGCGAGGCCGGCGGCATGGCAGACGGCGTGGCCGACCTGATGGCGATGATCGACGGGCTCTCCGACGACGCCGCGATCAAGAAGATCACCGCCGCCCTCGCCATCGAGACCGCGCGCATCCTGCGCCAGCCCGCCTCGGACATCGACCCCTACCAGCCCCTCACGGAGCTCGGGTTCGACAGCCTCATGGCGATGGACCTCAAGCTCGCCGCCGAGGAGGCGATGGGCATCACCATCCCGCTGCTCTCCATCGGCGACGGCATGACCCTGGCGCAGCTCTCGGGCCGCATCCTGGGCCAGCTGCGCGGCCAGTCCGCCACCGTCACCGGCGACGACAACGCCGACAAGCTGGTGAGCAAGCACATGGGAGGCGTGACCGAGGCCATCGACGAGGATATCGTGAAACGCGTGACCGACCACGCATCGAGCATCAAGGACTGACTTCGAATGGCCGAAAACCCGCTCCTCGACTCGCTGCGGCAGGCACGAAGTGCGCGCCGCCAGCGCCGTCAGGACCAGCCCGCCGAGACGCCGCGCGACGACACCACGGCCGGCCGGCCCGCCACCGGCTACGACTTCACCGCCCTGCCGGCCTTCAAGCAGATGCGTCTCCAGCAGGCGGCGGCCGAGCTGATCGGCATCGACAGCCCGTTCTTCCGGGTGCACGCGCATGAGGACCCCTCGCGCACGCTGATCGGCAACATGCGCTGCATCAACTTCGGCAGCTACAACTACCTTGGCCTGAACGACCACCCGGAGGTGCGCGCCGCCGCCGCCGAGGCGGTGGACCGCTACGGCGTCTCGGCCGGCGCCAGCCGGCTGGTGGGGGGCGAGCACGCCTATCACCGCCCGCTGGAAGAGGACATCGCCACCGCGCTCGGCACCGAGGACGCGCTGTGCTTCGTCTCCGGCCATGCCACCAATGTCTCGACCATCGGCACGCTGATGGGCCCGAAGGACCTGGTGCTGGTCGACAGCCTGATCCACAACTCGATCTCCGAGGGCGTGCGCCTGTCCGGCGCCCAGCGCATGAGCTTCCCGCACAATGATTTCGCCTGGGTGGACGAGACCCTGCGCCGCGTGCGCCGGCAGTTCGACCGGGTGCTGATCGTGGTCGAGGGGCTCTACTCGATGGACGGCGACTTCCCCGACCTGCCGCGCTTCGTGGAGGTGAAATCCCGCCACGACGCCTGGCTGATGGTGGACGAGGCGCATTCGCTGGGCGTGCTGGGCGCCACGGGCCGCGGCATCGCCGAGCACCAGAACGTCGACCCGCGCACGGTCGAGATCTGGATGGGCACCATGTCGAAGACCCTGTCGAGCTGCGGCGGCTACATCGCCGGCTCGAAGGCGCTGATCGACATCCTGCGCTACTCGGCGCCGGGCTTCGTGTTTTCCGTCGGTCTCGCCGCCCCGCTGGCGGCGGCGGCGCGCAAGAGCCTCGAGATCATGCTGCGCGAGCCCGAGCGCGTGGCGCGGCTGG
Source organism: Oceanicella sp. SM1341 (assembly GCF_003448965.1). Lineage (GTDB taxonomy): Bacteria > Pseudomonadota > Alphaproteobacteria > Rhodobacterales > Rhodobacteraceae > Paroceanicella. The sequence goes on along the minus strand of NZ_QRGC01000034.1, from coordinate 37,975 downwards.
CCGAGAACGGCAAGCGCTTCCGCACCCGCGCGCGGGAGGCGGGGCTCGACACCGGCCTCTCCGAGGGCTTCGCCGTGACCCCGGTGATCATCGGCGACAGCCTGCGCACCGCCTTCGTGGCCGATGACGTGCTGCGCGCCGGGGTGAACGCCCTGCCGATCATCGCCCCCGCGGTGCCCGACAAGCAGGCGCGGCTGCGCTTCTTCCTCACCTCCGAGCACAGCGCCCACCAGATCGACGAGGCAGTCACCAAGACCGCCGAGGCGGTGACCGCCCGGCAGGACGAGGACCTGATGGCCCGCCTGCGCACCTGACGCGGCAGCCCCCGGGGCGTCATGCCCCGGGGCGCGCACCTTCCCCCGGCACGGCCTGCACCGCCGGAAGCCGGCGCTTCCGGCCCGCCGACCGTCACCCCCTTCCCGGGCAGGGCGCCTGCCCCGGCCGAGCCGACCGCCGCGCCCGGTGCCGGCGCCGGTGCGGGCCCGCCGCGGCCGTCACCCTTGCGGGAACGGCGCGGGCGTGGTTCAAATTTCCCTGAGCGGGGAGAAAATCACGCATGCGCTACTCGGGCCTGTCGATCCTCAGGAACGCCCTGTCGGGGCAGAAGCACTGGGCCCCCGCCTGGCGCGAGCCGGCGCCGAAGCCGCAGTATGACGTGATCATCATCGGCGGCGGGGGCCACGGGCTCGCCACCGCCTGGTATCTCGCGCGCAACCACGGCATCACCAATGTCGCGGTGCTCGAGCGCTCCTACCTCGGGGCCGGGAACTCCGGGCGCAACACCACCATCGTGCGCTCCAACTACCACATCGCCGGCAACGAGCCCTTCTACGCCCATTCGCTGAAGCTCTGGGAGGGGCTGGAGCAGGACCTCAACTACAACGTGATGATGTCCCAGCGCGGGGTGCTGAACCTGTGCCATTCCGACGGCCAGTTCGACTTCTACGCCCGGCGCGGCAACGCCATGCGCCTGCACGGCGAGGACGCGGTGCTGATTGACCGCGAGGCGGTGCGCGGCTTCGCACCCTACCTCAACTTCCGCGACGAGCGCTTTCCCATCCGCGGCGGGCTGCTGCAGCCGCGCGGCGGCACGGCGCGGCATGACGCGGTGGTCTGGGGCTATGCCCGCGCCGCCGACAGCCGGGGCGTCGACCTGATCCAGAACTGCGAGGTGACCGGCTTTCGCATCGAGAACGGCCGGGTGCGCGGGGTGGAGACCACGCGGGGCTACATCGGCGCGGGCAAGGTGGGCATGGCGGTGGCCGGGCGCACCTCGGAGGTGGCGCGGATGGCCGGGCTGCGCCTGCCGATCGAGAGCCAGGTGCTGCAGGCCTTCGTCACCGAGGGGCTGAAGCCGCTGCTGCCCTCGGTCATCACCTACGGCATGGGGCATTTCTACATCTCCCAGTCCGACAAGGGCGGGCTGGTGTTCGGCGGCGACATCGACTTCTACAATTCCTACGCCGCGCGCGGAAACCTGCCCATGGTCGAGCACGTGATGGAGGCCGGCATGGCGATGATGCCGATGATCGGCCGCGCCCGGGTGCTGCGCTCCTGGGGCGGCATCGCCGACATGACCATGGACGGCTCGCCGATCATCGACCGCACCCCGGTGGAGGGGCTCTTCCTCGACGGCGGCTGGTGCTACGGCGGCTTCAAGGCCACGCCCGCCTCGGGCTGGGCCTTCGCCCACCTGCTCGCCACCGGCGAGAGCCACGAGACCGCCCGCGCCTTCCGCCTCGACCGTTTCGCCACCGGCCATGTCCTCGACGAAGAGGGCACCGGGGCGCAGCCGAACCGCCACTGAGGAGACGACGGATGCGCATCCCCTGCCCCCTCTGCGGCGAGCGCGACCTGCGCGAGTTCACCCCCTGGGGCGATGCCGCGCTGATGCACCGCCCGGGCTTCGACGCAGGCCCCGAGGCCGCGCATGCCTACCTGCACCTGCGCGAGAACCCCGCCGGGCCGCACCGCGAGCTGTCGTACCACGAGCTCGGCTGCGCCGCCTGGCTCGTCGTCACCCGCAACACGCTCACCCATGAGGTGATGGGCGCCGCCCTCGCCGGCGAGGGCGCGGAGGGGGGCGCATGAGCCGGCTCGCCTCCGGCGGGCTGGTCGACCGCTCGCGCCGGCTCTCCTTCACCTTCGACGGCCGGCGCCTTTCCGGCCACCCGGGCGACACGCTGGCCTCCGCGCTGCTGGCCAATGGCGTGCGGCTGGTGGGGCGGTCGTTCAAGTATCACCGGCCGCGGGGCATCTTCTCCGCCGGCTCGGAGGAGCCGAACGCCCTGATGGAGATCGGCGTGGGCGCGCGGCGCACGCCCAACACGCGGGCCACCCGGGTGATGCTCACCGAGGGCCTCGTGGCGCGCAGCCAGAACGCCTGGCCCTCCCCCGCCTTCGACCTGATGGCGGTGAACGACCTCGCCGCCCCCCTGCTGGGCGCGGGCTTCTACTACAAGACCTTCATGTGGCCGAAGAGCTTCTGGGAGCGGGTCTACGAGCCGCTGATCCGCCGCGCGGCGGGGCTGGGGCGGCTCGCGGGGCAGGACGACCCGGATGTCTACGACCAGGCCTTCGCCCATGCCGACCTGCTGGTGATCGGCGCCGGCCCCGCCGGGCTGATGGCGGCGCTGGAGGCGGGCGAGGCCGGTGCGCGGGTGATCCTCGCCGACGAGGATTTCACCCTCGGCGGCCGGCTCAACGCCGAGACCGCCCCGCTCGCCGGCGCCGCCCCGCATGCCTGGGCGGCGCACACGGTGGCCCGGCTCTCGGCCATGCCCAATGTCACGCTGATGCCGCGCACCACCGTGTTCGGCGCCTATGACGGCGGCATGTACGGCGCGGTGCAGGAGGTGGCGGGCCATCTCGCCGCCCCGCCCGAGGGCTGCCCGCGCGAGACCCACTGGCGCATCCGCGCGCAGGCGGCAGTGCTCTGCGCCGGGGCGATCGAGCGGCCGGTGGCCTTTCCGGGCAACGACCGGCCGGGGGTGATGCTGGCCTCCGCCCTGCGCAGCTACATCACCCGCTTCGGGGTGGCGCCGGGGCAGCGCGTGGCGGTGTTCACCAACAACGACGACGGCTGGCGCACCGCGCAGGCGGTGGAGGCGGCGGGCCTCACCCTCGCCGCGCTCATCGACAGCCGCGAGGGCGTGAGCCCGCCCACCCTTTCCGGCCGGGTGATCACCGGCGCGGTGGTGACCGACACCGCCGGCCGCCGCGGCCTCACCGGCCTGACCTTGCGCGCAGGCAGCCGCACGGAGCAGCTCGCGGTGGATTGCCTCGCCGTCTCCGGCGGCTGGAACCCCACGCTGCACCTCACCGCCCATCTTGGCGGCCGGCCGGAGTGGGACCCGGGCCTCGCCGCCTTCGTGCCCTCCGCCGCCCATGTGCCGGGCCTGCGCGTGGCCGGGGCGGCGGCGGGCGTGTTCACCACCGCGGGCGCGCTGGCCGGCGGGCAGGCGGCGGCGGCCGAAGCCCTCGCCGAACTGGGCCGGACCGCGCCCGGCCTGCCCCTGCCGGAGGCCGAGGACATGCCCCCCCGCCTCACCCCGCTCTGGGCGGTGCCGGCGCGCGGCCGCGCCTGGGTCGACCTGCAGAACGACGTGACCACCAAGGACATCGCCACCGCGCGCGACGAGGCCTTCGGCGCGCCCGAGCACCTCAAGCGCTACACCACGCTGGGCATGGCCACCGACCAGGGCAAGACCGGCAACGTGCTGGCGCTCGGCGTGCTCGGCGCCCTCACCGGCCGCGGCCCGGAGGAGGTGGGCACCACCACCTTCCGCCCGCCCTACACGCCGGTGACCCTCGCCGCGCTGGCCGGCCGCCACGCCCGCGGCGCCTTCCAGCCGGTGCGCGAAGCGCCGTCGAACGCGCTGGCCCGCGCGCGCGGCGCGCCAATGATCGAGGCCGGGCTGTGGAAGCGCGCGGCTTACTTCCCGCAGGCGGGCGACACCAGCTGGCGCGATGCCTGCGACCGCGAGGTGGGCTTCGTGCGCGAGGCGGTGGGGGTGTCCGACGTCTCCACCCTGGGCAAGATCGAGATCACCGGCCCCGATGCGGCCGCCCTGCTCGACCGGGTCTATACCGGCACCTTCTCCACTCTCGCGCCCGGGCGGGTGCGCTACGGGGTGATGCTGCGCGAGGACGGGTTCGTCTTCGACGACGGCACCACCGCCTGCCTCGGCCCCGGGCATTACGTGATGACCACCACCACGGCGAACGCGGGCCCGGTGCTGCGCCACCTCGAGTTCTGCCTGCAGGTGCTCTGGCCGGAGCTCGACGCGGTCTGCGCCTCGGTGACCGAAGGATGGGCGCAGTTTGCCGTGGCGGGGCCGAAGGGCCGGGCGCTGCTGGAGCGGGTGGTGGCCGAGGATGTCTCCGACGCCGCCTTCCCCTTCATGGCCTGCGGGTCGGTGAGCGTGGCGGGCGTGCCGGGGCGGCTGTTCCGCATCTCCTTCTCCGGCGAGCGCGCCTGGGAGATCGCGGTGCCCTCGGGCCATGGCGACGCGCTGGCCCGCCTGCTGGCGGAGGAGGCCGAGGCGCTCGGCGGCGGGCTCTACGGCATGGAGGCGCTCAACGTGCTGCGCATCGAGAAGGGCCATGTGACGGGGGCCGAGCTGCACGGGCGCACCACCGCGTTCGACTGCGGCTTCGCGAAGATGATGTCCTCGAAGAAGGACTATATCGGCCGCGCCGGCGCCGCCCGGCCGGGGCTGAACGGGCCGGAGCGCGCGCAGCTGGTGGGGGTGAAGCCGGTGGACCCGGGCGCGAAGCTGCTCGCCGGCGCGAAGTTCCTCAACCGCGGCGCCGAGGCGGTGGCGGCGGAGGAGCAGGGCGACCTCACTTCGGTCTGCCATTCGCCGGTGCTGGGGCACATGATCGGGCTCGGTTTCGTGGTGAACGGCCGCGCCCGGCGTGGCGAGGTGATCCGCATGGTCGACCTGCTGCGCGGCGCCGACATCGAGGTGGAGATCTGCGCGCCGCATTTCGTGGATCCGGAGGGGGAGAGACTGCGTGGCTGACCTGCGACACCTGAGCCCGCTCGGCCCCGGCTTTGCCGCGCTTCAGGCCGGCCGCTGCACCCTCGCCGAGCGACCGCACCGCGCGAAGACCGGGCTGCGCCCGTTTCGCGGCCGGGCGGCGGCGCTCTCGGAGGTGCTGGGCGGGCCGCTGCCCGCGCCGCAGGGTCGGGCGGAGACGCCGCATGCCACCCTGCTCTGGTCCGGGCGCGGCGCCTGGCTGGCGCTGGGGGCGGAGGCCGCCGCCCTCGCCCCGCGCCTGCACGGCCTCGCCGGCGTGACCGACGAGAGCGACGCCTGGGCCGAGCTCATCCTCACCGGCCCGGACGCGGAGGCGGTGCTGGCCCGGCTCTGCCCGCTCGATGCGCGCAGCCTCACGCCTGCCTCCGCCGCGCCGACCGAGCTCGCGCATTCCCGCGCGCTGATCACCCGCGAGGGGGAGGGATTCGGCCTGCTGCTGCCGCGCTCCTCGGCGGCCTGGACGGTGCACGAGATCGGCGCGGCCATGCGCAGCATCGCCGCCCAGCAGGGTCTCGGCGCCGGCTGAAGGCCCGGACCGGGGGCAGGATGCCGCGCCCCCCTTGCAGGGCCCCCCACAGAAATGCTGCGCCTGCACAATGCCTTGGCGCGGGCCATTGTGAGACTCCTCACAATTTTATCCAGTATTCCTTGGTATCTCGCGCATGGCCGCTATTCGTCTTTGGCGATTTTCGTGGCGCCTGCCCCGTATCATATTGCACTGCACAAGAGGCGGAATGCGTGCCGCCACCCCTCAGACCCGAAAGTGATTGCGATGAAAACCATGATCCTCGCCGCCCTGCTGGGCGCAACCGCTTCCGTGGCCGCCCAGGCGGACACGCTCACCCTCGCCACCCCGATGAGCGGCGGCACCCTGCATGCCGGTGCCGTCGACATGTCGGTCTACTGGCTGCCCGCCGAAGACGACGCGCTCGAGGTGGTCGCCTATTACACCGAGCGCGGTGAAGAGGCCGCGCCGCGCCTGCTGCAGATGCGCCTCGGCGCGGAAGACCGCGTGGTCTTCGGCCTGCCGGGCCAGGCGGGCACCGCCTACAGCTTCGAGCGCGAGGCCGGCGCGCTGCGCGTGACCGCGGCGCCGGTGCAGTCCGACCTCACCAACTGAGGCCCGGCCCCCGGGCCGGAACGGAAAGAGCCTGCCGCGGGGCCCCCGCGGCAGGCTCTTTTCACATCTGCACGTGACATGCGCCCGGGCTCAGAACCCGTAGAGCGCGGCGGGCGTGTCGACCAGCATGCGGTTGCGGGTGGTCTCGTCGGGCACCCAGTCGAGCATGAGGTCGAGCAGGGCGGCATCGTCGGGCGCGGTGCCGGGCTTCACCCCCACATGCGGCCAGTTCGAGCCCCAGAGCAGCCGGTCGGGCACCGCCTCGACGATGCGGGCCGCCATGGCGCCCACGTCCGACCAGTCCGCCCGCTGCGAGGTCTCGTAGCCGGCGCAGAGCTTGGCCCAGGTGTCCTCGCGCTTGAGCACCCGCAGGAAGGCGTCCATCGCCGGGCTGTCGGGGGCCACCGGCTCGAGGAACTTGCCGACATGGTCGATGATGAAGGGCACCGGCAGGGCGGTGAGGGCGGCCTCGTGGCGCTCGAAGTCGCGGCCGTCGAACTGCACCATCAGGTGCCAGCCGTAGGGCTTCACCTTCTCGGCCACGGCATGGGCCACGTCGAGCCGGGCGGCGCCGCCGAGGTCCATGATGCGCGCGCCGCGGGCGCCGGCCTCGTGCCAGCGGGCGATCTCGGCCTCGGTGGTGTCCGGCGTCACGGCCACCACGCCGCGGGCGATGTCGCCGAATTCCTCCAGCGCGCGCAGGGTGCAGGTGTTGTCGGCCTGGAAGGCGTTGGACTGGGTGACCACGACCCGGCTCAGCCCCAGCCGGGCCATCAGCCGGCGGTAGTCCTCGGGCGTTGCCGGCTCGGGCACCGGCGGGCCTCCGGGGGCGGAGGGCACGCCGGGATAGTAGATGTGGATGTGGCAGTCGGTGGCGCCCGCGGGCGCCTTCAGCTTCGACGCCGGGCCGTCGGTGTTGCGCATCTCAGGCCTCCATGGCGTAGCGGGCAAGCGCCGCGCGGTCGATCTCGATGCCGAGGCCGGGGCCATCGGGCACCTTCACCACGCCGCCCGTGTGGGTGATGGGCTCGGTGAGCACCGCCATGCGGAAGGGGTTCGGGGTCTGGTCGAACTCCAGCATCGGCTGGCGCGGCTCGTGGCGCGAGGGGTAATCCGGCAGGATGGCGAGGTATTGCAGCCCCGCCGCCACCGCCACGCCAGTGCCCCAGCAATGCGGGATCACCCGGATGGAGGCGGCGGAGGCCATGTCGGAGACCTTCTTTGCTTCCGAGAGCCCGCCCATGCCGCAGACATCGGGCTGCAGGATGTCGACCACCCGTGCCGCGATGGCGCGCGCGAAGCCCCAGCGGGTGTGCCAGGTCTCGCCGCCCGCCACGGGGATGGGCTGGCCGGCGCGCAGGGCGCGGTAGCCCTCGAAATCCTCCGGCACCACCGGCTCCTCGAACCAGCCGATATCGCAATCGGCCACGGCGCGGGCGAGCTTCAGTGCCTCGATCGCGTCATAGCCGTGGTTGGCGTCGATCATGAAGCCGATGTCGGGGCCGATCGCCTCGCGCACGGCGCGGATGGCGGCGATGTCCTCGGCGATGTCATAGCCGATCTTGATCTTCACCGCGCCGAAACCCTGCGCCACGTAAGCAGCGGTTTCCTCGGCGAGATAGGCCGGGCGGCCGGGCTTCAGCCGGCGGAAACCGCCGGTGGCATAGGCCGGCACCTCGGTGCGGAAGGCACCGCCGAGCAGCTCGTGGCAGGGCACGCCGAAGCGCTTGCCGGCGATGTCCCACAGCGCGATGTCGATGCCCGAGAGGGCGGTGACGGTGAGGCCGGTCTGGCCCTGGTCGCGGAAGGAATTGTAGAGCAGGAGCCAGAGCGGCTCGATCCGCCCTGCCTCCTGCCCGATCAGCAACGGCCGCATCGCGCGCACCATGGCGGCATTCGGCAGCGCCGGGCCGAGGCATTCGCCCCAGCCCGTCGTGCCGTCCTCGCAGGTGATCTCGACGAGGCAGTGCTGCCTGCGGTCGAACTGCCCGGTGGCGCTCTGGAACGGCTCTTCCAGCGCGGTGTCGAGCAGGTGGACCGAGACCTCGGCTATCCGGCTCATGCGTGTTCCAGCACGTACCGGTTGATGACGGGGCGGAACATCTCCAGCTCCTCCTCCGTGAGGTTGGTGAGCGGCGGGCGCACCGGGCCGGGGTCACGCCCGATGAGCTTCAGGCCGGCCTTGATGATCGACACGGCATAGCCCGGCGAGCGGTCGCGCACCGCGGCGAACGGGTAGAAGAAGCCCTTCAGGATCTCCTCCATCTTCGCGTTGTCGCCGGCGCGCAGGGCGGCGTAGAAGCTCAGCGCCAGCTCGGGCGCGAAGTTGTAGATCGCCGAGGAATAGGTGGTGACGCCGGCGCCGTTGTAGGCCTGGGCGAAGAGCTCATGCGTGGGCATGCCGCCGATGTAGGTGAGGCGGTCGCCCAGGGTGCAGGTGATGTGGCGCACGGTGTGGATGTCGCCCGAGCCGTCCTTGAAGCCGATCAGGTTCGGGCAGGCGGCGCAGAGCTTCGCCAGCGTGTCGGCCTTCAGCTGGGCATTGTCGCGGTTGTAGACGATGACGCCGATCTTCACCGCGTCGCACACCGCCTTCACGTGGTCGAACAGGCCCTGCTGGTTGGCGAAGATCAGGTAATGCGGCAGCAGCAGGATGGCGTCGGCGCCCGCGGCTTCGGCGGCCTGGGCGATGTCGATGGCCAGCCGGTGGCCATAGCCGCAGCCGGAGATGATCGGCATGTCGCCGGAGACCGATTTCGCGATCTTCACCGCCTCGACCACCTCGGAGGGCGCGAGGGAGTGGAACTCGCCGGTGCCGCCGGCCACGAACAGCGCCGCGGCGTCGAACTGCGACAGCCACTCCACGTGGTTCGCCAGGCCCTTGCCGTCCATCGTGAGGTCGGCGTGGAAGGGCGTGACGGGGAACGACAGCAGGCCGCTGCCGATGCGGGTTTTCAGATCATTGAGGGACACGGGCGCATTTCCTCCTGGCCGTCGTTTTCCGGCTCAGAATAAGTCATATGATGACTTAGTCAAGAGACATCATCGAATGCTGCGCAGCAGGGTCTCGTAGCGCACCAGCGAGCCGCGCAGGTGGGTTCGCATGGCCGAGCGGGCGCGCTCCACGTCGCCCGCCGCGATGGCCTCGACGATGGACATGTGCTCGGCCTGGATGCGCTCGAGATAGCCCTCCGGCACGGTGCTGGTGATCTGCGAGCGCGGGATGGTGCGCTGGCCGAGGAATTGCAGGAACTCCGGAAACAGCGGGTTGTTCGTGGCTTCCATGATGGTGAGGTGGAAGGCGAAATCCGCCGCCTCGGCCCGCTCGCCGCGGGACACGGCGCGGGTGATCTCGGCGCAGGCCTCGCGGATGCGGGCCTGCTGGGCGGGGGAAGCGCGCTCGGCGGCGATGCCGGCGGCCTCGATCTCCGTTGCGGTGCGCAATTCGAGGATCTCGATGATCGAGGACAGCCGGTCGAGGCTGCCGCGCAGCATCTCGAGGCCCGACGCCGGCGCCGGCCTGTCGAGCACGAAGACGCCCACGCCGTGGCGCGGCTCGACCAGCCCGTCGGCGCGCAGGCCGGAGATCGCCTCGCGAATCACCGTGCGCGACACGCCGAACTCGGCGATCAGCCCCTGCTCGGTGGGCAGCTTGTCGCCCGGGCGCAGCGCGCCGGTCTCGATGCGCTCGCGCAGGATGCCGGTCACCTTCTGGGTCAGATTCTCCCGCGGGCGGCGGATCTCGGCGCTGGCTTTCATGGACAGGTCCCCGTTGCTGACGTGACGTCCACCATAGGTGGTGTGGCGGCGGGCTTCAATTGCGCCACATTGACAGGTCATCATACCACACATAGGATGACTGCAACAGCAAACAGCGGCCCAAGGCCGCAGCGACCCCCGGGAGGAAACCACTCATGCTCAAGATCGTCGCCCCCCTCTGCGCGCTGGCCCTCACGGCCACCAGCGCCGCCGCCGAATGGCGGGGATGGAACATCCACGTGCCGGAGTACCCGGTGTCGCAGGGCATGGACAAGTTCGGCGAGCTGCTCGACGAGCGCACCGACGGCCGCCTCACCGCCCGCACCTACCATTCCGGCATCCTGGGCGACCAGCCCGACGCCATCGAGCAGGTGCGCCTCGGCGGCATCGACTTCGCGGTGTTCAACCTCGGCCCCATGGGCCCGATCGTGGAGGCGACCAATGTCGTCTCGCTGCCGTTCATCTTCAAGGACCTCGACCACATGCACCGCGTGATGGACGGGCCGATCGGCGAGGAGATCTCGGCGGCGATGGAAGAGGAAGGCCTCGTGGCCCTCGCCTGGTACGACAGCGGCTCGCGCTCCTTCTACAACACCAGGCACCCGATCAACGAGCCGCAGGACCTCACCGGCATGAAGATGCGGGTGATGAACAACGAGATGTTCGTGGGCATGGTCGAGGCGCTCGGCGGCAACGCGACGCCGATGGCCTTCGGCGAGGTCTACCAGTCGCTCAAGACCGGCGTGGTGGACGGGGCGGAGAACAACTGGCCCTCCTACGAATCGACCAACCACTACGAGGTTGCCGGCTACTACTCGGCCACCAACCACCTGATCATCCCCGAGTGCCTGTGCATCAACGCCGATCTCTACAACGGCCTCTCCGCCGAGGACCAGGAGATCGTGAAGACCGCCGCGCGCGAGAGCGCCACCCTGCAGCGCCAGCTCTGGGCCGAGCGCTCGGACGAGAGCCAGAAGAAGGTCGAGGCCGCGGGCGTGAAGTTCAACGAGGTCGCCGACAAGGCCGCCTTCCAGAAGGCGATGGAGCCGGTCTACGCCAGGTTCCTCGAGGAGCATCCGAGCCTCGACGGGCTGGTGAAGGAAATCCAGGCCACCGAATGACACGCGCGCGGGCGGGCGGGCGCCGAGGCCCCTGCCCGCCCGCACCGGCCTCCCCGGCTGCGGCACGCGGGGCGGCCTCCCCCCTTCCCCGAACCCGGAACGCCCCATGCCCCGCTCTGCCCTCGATCGTCTGCTGGACGGCCTCTCCGCCCTCGTGCTCTGGATAGCCGGGGCGGGCCTCGTGCTTCTCATCGCCATCTTCGGCTGGCTGGTGTGGGGGCGCTACGTGATGAACTCCACGCCCACATGGGTGGAGCAGCTCGCGCTGCTGCTGGTGGTGTTCATCAGCTTTCTCGGCGCCGCGGTGGTGGTGCATGACGAGGGCCACCTGAGCGTGGATTTCTTCCGCGACGCCCTGCCGCCGCGCGGCCGGCTCTGGGTGTCGGTGTTCAACGACCTGGTGCTGGCGCTGTTCGCGCTGGCCATGGCCTGGTTCACCTGGCAGCTCGTGTTGTTCAAGTGGCGCGCCAAGATCCCGCTGCTGGGCTGGCCCGAGGGGCTGCGCAGCCTGCCGCTGGTGGTCTGCGGCGTGCTCGTCGTGCTGTTCTGCGGCGCGCGCATCCTGCGCCGCCTGCGCGCCGGCGTGGAGGAGTAAGCCATGGGTCTCGCTCTCCTGCTCGGCCTTTTCGCCGTACTCGTGGTCACCGGCGTGCCGGTGGCCTTCGCCCTGGGCATCTCGGCCATGTCGGTGTTTGCCTACGAGGGCCTGCCGATGATGATCGGCTTCCAGCGCATCGTCTCCGGCGTGTCGGTGTTCAGCCTGCTGGCCATTCCCTTCTTCGTCTTCGCGGGCGAGCTGATGCTGCACGGCGGCATCGCCAGCCGGCTGGTGAAGGTGGCCTTTGCCGCCGTGGGCCATATCCGCGGCGGGCTGGGGCAGGTGAACGTCTTCGCCTCCATGCTGTTCGGCGGCATCTCCGGCTCGGCGGTCGCCGATGTCTCGGCGCTCGGCTCCATCCTCATCCCCACGATGAAGGAGAAGGGCTATGACAGCGATTACGCGGTGAATGTGACCGTCACCTCCTCAATCGCTGGTATCATGATCCCGCCGAGCCACAACATGATCCTCTACGCGGTGGCGGCGGGCGGCGGCATCTCGGTGTCGAAACTGTTCATCGCCGGCATCGTGCCGGGCTTCGTGATGTGCTGCTGCCTCGCGGTGGCGGCCTACCTGGTGGCGCGGCGGCGCGGCTACCCGTCCGAGCCCTTCCCCGGCGGCATGGTGCTGCTGGCGAGCTTCGTCTCGGCGCTGCCGGGGCTGCTCACCGCGGTTATCATCGTGGGTGGCGTGCTCTCGGGCATCGTGACGGTGACGGAATCCGGCGCCATGGGGGTGATCTGGGCCATCCTCGTCACGCTCATCGTCTACCGCTCGCTGAGCTGGGAAGGGTTCAAGACTGCGGTGCTGAACTCGGTGCGCACCACGGCGATGGTGATGGTGCTGGTGGGCTGCGCCACGGCCTTCGCCTACCTGCTCGCCCTCTACCGGGTGCCCGAGGTGCTGGCCGACGCGCTCACCTCCATCTCCTCGAACCCGATCGTGATCATGCTGATCCTCAACGTGATGCTGCTGGTGCTCGGCATGATCATGGACATGGCGGCGCTGATCCTGATCTGCACGCCGATCTTCCTGCCCGTGGTCACCGGCTTCGGCATGGACCCGATCCAGTTCGGCATGGTCCTGATGATGAATCTCGGGCTGGGCCTGTGCACGCCGCCCGTGGGCGCCTGCCTGTTCATCGGCTGCGTGATCGGGCAGGAAAGGATCGAGCGCGTGGTGCTCACCATCTGGCCGTTCTACGCGGCCATCCTGGTGGCGCTCGCGGCCACCACATTCATTCCGGCCGTGTCGATGACGCTGCCGAACCTCATGGACTGAAGAAGGAAGCCCAATGACCCGCATCCTGATCACCGGAGCTGCCGGCGGCGTCGGCGCCATGCTGCGCGAGGCGCTGCAGGGCTACGCGCCCCTGCGGCTCTCCGACCTCTCCGAAATGGCCCCCGCCCGCGAGGGCGAGGAGATCGTGCGCTGCGACCTCGCCGACCGCGCGGCGGTGGACGCGCTGGTGGAGGGCTGCTCCTACATCGTGCATCTGGGCGGCATGTCGGTTGAGAACACCTGGGACGTGATCGAGCAGTCCAACATCCGCGGCGCCTTCAACATCTTCGACGCGGCGCGGCGGCTGGGCCCGGCGCGGGTGCTCTTCGCCTCCTCCAACCACGCCATCGGCTTCCACACCCGCGAGACGCTGCTCGACGGCGCCTCCGACATGCGCCCCGACAGTCTCTACGGCCTGTCGAAGGCGATGGGCGAGACCATGGCCCGCTATTACTGGGACAAGTTCGGGGTGGAGAGCGTGTCGGTGCGCATCGGCTCCTGCTTCCCCAGGCCGAAGGACCGCCGCATGCTCTCCACCTGGCTGGCGCCGGAGGATTTCGTGAGCCTGGTCAAGCGCATCCGCGAGGCGCCGCGCACCGGCTGCACCATGGTCTACGGCGCCTCGGCCAACCGCGACATGTGGTGGGACAATTCCCACGCCGCCTTCCTGGGCTGGGTGCCGCAACATTCCTCCGAGCAGTTCCGCGCCGAGGTGGAAGCCGCCGACCCGGCCCGCAGCCATGACGACCCCGCGGTCGTCTACCAGGGCGGGGTCTGGCCCGTCGCGCCGCACACCGGCGAGTGAGGCCCCCGGGGCCGCCCGCGCAGGGCCTCTCGCGCGGGCACGGCGCCTCCCCCCGCGGGGGGCGCCCCCCCTTCAGATGATGCGGGCGGCGCCCGCGAGCAGGAACATCGCCTGCACCCCCAGCACGAAGAACAGGGTCGCCACCGGCGCGATATCCACCCGCCCGTGCCAGGGCAGCACCCGGCGCAGCGGGCGGTAGAGCGGGTCGAGCATCGAACTCAGCCCGTTCCAGGCCCGGCGCACGGCGGGGCCCTCATGGTCCAGCACGCGGAGACGCAGCAGCAGGCCCATCACCAGGTGGAGCAGGATGAGCAGCCAGAGCGCGCTCAGCATGTGATAGACCAGCACCAGCACGGACGTCATGCGCGCCTTCCTCCCCGCGAACCCGTTTCCCTCACCACGGCCCAGCATCGCAGGCCCCGGTTAACCGCCGGTAAGCCTCGGCACGGGGTTGACGCGGGGCCCCGGCGGGCCTTTGCTCTGCCCCCGAGGCACACGGCCGCGAGGAGCCCGCGCATGCATGACACCGCCCTGCTGATGATCGACATCCAGAACGACTTCTGCCCCGGCGGCGCGCTGGCCGTGGCGGAGGGCGACAGCATCGTGCCCCTCGTCAACCGCCTGGCCGACAGCTACCCGGTGCGCGTGCTCACGCAGGACTGGCACCCGGCCGGGCACTCCTCCTTCGCCGCCAGCCACCCGGGCGCCGAGCCCTTCTCGATGGTCGAGATGTCCTACGGGCCGCAGGTGCTCTGGCCCGTGCATTGCGTGCAGGGCACTGAAGGCGCGGAGTTCCACCCCGACCTGCGCCGCGACGCCGACCTCGTGCTGCGCAAGGGCTTCCGCCCCGGCATCGACAGCTACTCCGCCTTCTTCGAGAACGATCACGAAACCCCCACCGGCCTCGGCGGCTACCTGCGCGAGCGCGGGGTGAGCGCGGTGGCGCTCTGCGGCCTCGCCACCGATTTCTGCGTGAAGTTCTCGGCGCTCGACGCATTGCGCCTCGGCTTCGGGGTGACGCTGATCGAGGAGGCCTGCCGGGGCATCGACATGGAGGGCTCGCTCGCCGCAGCGAAGGAAGAGATGGCCACGGCCGGGGTTGTATTCGCCTGAGGCCCTGCGACATTTCGACGGATGACGGGCTGGACAACCCGACCCGAGCCTGTTCTAGAGCGGCAATACCTGTCCGGGAACCGCGCCATGACCGATATCGCCACGCGTGTCTACAACCACAACTGGAAGATCGACCCCATCGTGCGGTCGCTTCTGGACACGGATTTCTACAAGCTGCTGATGGCGCAGAGCATCTTCCGCAACCATTCGGACGTGCGGGTGCGCTTCAGCCTGATCAACCGCTCCGACAAGGTGCCCATGGCGCGGCTGGTGGACGAGAGCGAGCTGCGCGACCAGCTCGACCACCTGCGCTCCCTGCGGCTCTCGCGCGGCGAGAGCACCTACCTGCGCGGCAACACCTTCTACGGCATCCGCTCGATGTTCGGCCCCGATTTCATGGAATGGCTGGAGAACCTGCAGCTGCCGGAATACGAGCTGGAGCGGCGGGGCGACCAGTATGAGCTCACCTTCGAAGGCACCTGGGCCGAGGCCATGCTCTGGGAGATCCCGGCGCTGGCGGTGATGATGGAGCTGCGCTCGCGCGCCGTGCTGCGCGAGATGGGCAAGTTCGAGTTGCAGGTGCTCTACGCAAGGGCCATGGCGCGGGTGTGGGAGAAGGTGCAGCGGCTGCAGCCCCTCGACATGCGCATCGCCGATTTCGGCACCCGGCGGCGGCATTCCTTCCTCTGGCAGGACTGGTGCGTGCAGGCGATGCGCGAGGGGCTGGGCCCGCGCTTCACCGGCACCTCCAACGTGCTCATCGCCATGCGCTCGGAGGTGGAGGCGATCGGCACCAACGCCCACGAGCTGCCGATGGTCTATGCCGCGCTGGCGGCGGATGATTCCGCCCTCGCCGAGGCGCCCTACAAGGTGATGGCCGACTGGCAGCGCGACTATGACGGCAACCTGCGCATCATCCTGCCCGACACCTACGGCACCGAGGGGTTCTTCGCCCGCGCGCCGGAATGGCTGGCCCACTGGACCGGCGTGCGCATCGACAGCGGCGACCCGCTCACCGCCGCCGAGACCGCCATCGCCTGGTGGAAGCGCATGGGCCAGGACCCGCGCGACAAGCTCATCATCTTCTCCGACGGGCTGGACGTGGACAAGATCATCATGCTCGACGAGAAGCTGCGCGGCCGCGTGCGGGTGAGCTTCGGCTGGGGCACCCTGCTGACCAACGATTTCCGCGGCCTCGCGCATGGCGGCGCGCTCGACCCGTTCAGCCTGGTGTGCAAGGCGGTCTCGGCCAATGGCCGGCCCACGGTGAAGCTCTCCGACAATCCCAACAAGGCCATGGGCCCCGAAGACGAGATCACCCGCTACAAGCGGGTGTTCGGCGTTGGCCGGCAGGTGGCCCAGCCCGTGGTGGTCTGAGCCCGCCGCGCGGAGGGGATTCGGCCCGGTTTCCTGAACAAATCGCTGAATCGGGCCCGCTTGCGGTGCCTGGCGGCCACTGCGGACGCGGAAGAATGCTGCACCGCCGCAACAGTTTTCAATCTCCTTGCGGAAATTCGCCGCCGGGCGCACATTTTTCCCTCCGGACACGCAAGCGTGAGCGACGGTTTCTGCGCTGACCGACGTATCGTTCGGGAACGGGGAGCAGGGAGAGCGCCGGATGTCCATGGTCCGACAGGCCATCGTTTCTATCATCGTGCTTGGCGCCGCGGGCGCCGGCATCGCGGCGTTCAGCCCCGATGCGCGCGACCTCTTGCGCCGCGTGGGCATCGACACCGGCCCCCTCGCCCTCACCGCCACGGAGGAGGCCGCCCCCGGCCGGGCCGAGCGCAGCGTCGGCGTGGTCACCGCCACGGCGGAGGAGGCGCGCGCCGCCACCCGCCTGCGGCTCATCGGCTCCGGCCGGGCGCTGCGCAGCGTCACGCTCTTCGCCCGCTCCACCGGCGAGGTGGAGGAACTGGGCTTCACCCCCGGCGAGAAGGTGGCCCGCGGCACCGTGCTCGCCCGGCTCGACAGCGACGCGGAGGAGATCGCGGTCTCCCGCGCGCGGGTGGCGCTCTCCGAGGCCTCGGCCGCCTTCGAGCGCCTCACCGCGCTCGCGAGCCGCCGCATCGCGAGCCAGGTCGACCTCGACGAGGCCGACCGCGCCCGCCAGCGCGCCGAGCTGGACCTGCGCACCGCCGAGCTCGACCTCGAGCGCCGGCTGGTGCGCGCGCCCTTCGACGGCGTGATGGGCCTCTCCGAGGTCGACGTGGGCGACCTGATCGGCGCCGACACCGCCATCGCCGTGCTCGACGACCGCTCCAAGCTCGAGATCGACCTCTACGCGCCGGAACGCTTCGCCGCGCTCATCAGCCTGGGCCAGACCCTCGTCGCCACCAGCCCCGCCGCGCCGGACCAGCTCTTCAACGGCACCGTCACCGCCATCGACAGCCAGATCGACCCCGAGAGCCGCACCCTGCGCCTGCGCGCCGCCATCGAGAACTCGGACGACGCGCTGCGCCCCGGCTTCTCCTTCAACGTCATCATGGCCTTCCCCGGCGAGGCGCATGTCGCGGTGCCCGCCCTCGCCGTGCAGTGGCGCTCCGACGGGCCCTACGTGTGGAAGGTGACCGAGGGCACCGTGGGCCAGGTGCCGGTGAAGGTGATCGAGCGCGAGGATGACCGGGTGCTGCTTTCCGGCATCGGCGTGGGCGACGTGGTGGTGACCGAGGGCGTGCAGAAGCTGCGCCCGGGCACCGCCATCTCCGAGATCGACGCCCCTGCCGAGGCGGGCTGAGCCGATGGCGCAGCACGAGCCCGAAGACACCGCGCAGGCGCTGGCCGAAACCGAGGCCGCCGCCCGCGCCCTGCCGCCGGGCATGGATGACGGCGCCGCCGCCTTCACCGCCACCTTCGTGAAACGCCCGGTGCTGGCCATCGTGGTGAACCTGCTCATCGTGGTGGCCGGGCTCGCGGCCCTCTGGGGCGCCGAGATCCGCGAGCTGCCGGACGTGGACCGCCCGGTGATCACCGTCACCACCACCTATGACGGTGCTGCCCCCGAGACCATCGACGCCGAGGTGACCGACGAGATCGAGGGCGCCGCCACCCGGGTGTCGGGGGTGAAATCCATCGCCTCCTCCTCGAATTTCGGCCGCAGCCGGGTGACGGTGGAATTCACCGACGACACCGACCTCAACGTGGCCGCCAACGACCTGCGCGACGCGATCAGCCGCATCGAGCGCGACCTGCCCGACGACATCGACGACCCGCGCATCGTGAAGGCCGATGCCAATGCCTCCGCGGTGATGCGCGTGGCGGTCACCTCCGACCGGCTGGAGATCCAGGACCTCACCCGGCTGGTGGAGGACGAGGTGGTCGACACGCTCGCCGCCATCGACGGCGTGGCCGACGTGCAGGTCTATGGCGACCGCGAAGCGATCCTGCGCGTGGACATCGACCAGGCGGCGCTGGCGGGGCGGGGCTTCACCCTCGCCGACGTGGCGAGCCTGCTGGCCGAGGTCTCGGGCGAGAGCCCGGCCGGCACCATCACCTCCGACACGCAGGAGATCGTGGTGCGCGCCAACTCCGGCCTCACCACGGCCGACGAGTTCTCCGCCCTGATGCTCGACGCCCACACCCGGCTGGGCGATGTCGCCTCCGTCACCTTCGGGCCGGACGTGAACGAGGCCATCCTGCGCGCCAACGGCCAGACCGGCGTGGGCATGGGCATCGTGCGCCAGGCTCAGTCCAACACGCTCAACATCTCGCGCGACGTGCGCGCCGCGGTGGAGCAGATGCGCGCCATCCTGCCCGAGGGCACCGACATCCGCGTGACCAGCGACGACGCGAATTTCATCCGCGGCTCGATCAGCGAGGTGGTGGGGGCGCTGGTGCTCGCCACGGTGATCGTGATCGGGGTGATCCTGCTGTTCCTGCGCTCGGCCCGCGCGGTGCTGATCCCCGCCGTCACCATGCCGGTGGCGCTGATCGGCACCTTCGGGGGCATCTACCTCGCCGGGTTCTCGATCAACATCCTCTCCATGCTCGCCCTCGTGCTCGCCACCGGCATGGTGGTGGATGACGCGATCGTGGTGCTGGAGAACGTGATGCGCCGCCGCGCCCTCGGCCTCGGGCCCCGCGCCGCGGCGCTGGTGGGGGTGCGGGAGGTGTTCTTCGCCGTGATCTCCACCACCGCCACGCTGGCGGCGGTGTTCATCCCGATCTCCTTCCTGCCGGGCACCGCGGGCGGGCTGTTCCGCGAGTTCGGCTTCGTGCTGGCCATCTCGGTGGTGATCTCCTCCATCGTCACGCTCACGCTCTGCCCGATGATCGCCGCCCGGGTGCTGCCCGCCCCGGCCGAGACCGAGGCCGCGCGCCGCGGCCTGCTGGGCCGGGCCTTCGAGAGCCTGGGCGCCGGGCTGCAGGGGCTCTATGCCCGCATCCTGCGCGCCGCCCTCGACGCGCCGCTGGTGGCGATCACCGTGGCGGTCGTGTTCTCGCTCGGCGCGGTGATGGCCTTCCGCCAGGTGCCGCAGGAGCTCACCCCGCCGGAAGACCGCTCGGTGCTGCTGTTCTCGGTGAACACGCCGCAGGGCGTGAGCCTGAGCTACACCGCCAAGCAGATGCGCCTGATCGAGGACATCGCCTCCGCCTACCTGCAGAACGGCGAGGCGCAGAACCTCTTCGCCATCGCCGGGCGCGGCGCGGTGAACCGCGGCTTCATGGTGCTCACCCTCGCCCCCTGGGAGGAGCGCAGCCGCTCGCAGCAGGAGATCGCCGAGGAGATCAACACCCGCATGGGCGCCCTGCCCGGCGTGCGCGCCTTCGCCATCCAGCCGAACTCGCTGGGCATCCGCGGCGGCGGCGAGGGGCTGCAGTTCGCCGTGGCCGGCGCCACCTACGACCAGCTCTCCTACGCCGCAAACCAGATCATCGAGCGCATGCAGGAGGACGGGCGCTTCGGCAGCATCCGCCTGAGCTTCGACCTCACCCAGCCGCAGCTCACCGTGAAGGTCGACCGCGAGCGCGCCTCCGACCTCGGGATCGACGTGACCGGCCTCGCCAATGCCATGCAGTCGCTGCTCGACGGGCGCGAGGTGGGCACGGTCTACCTGCCGGACCGCACCTCGCCCATCAAGCTGCTCTCCACCGGCACCCCGGTGGACGACCCGACGGACCTCGAGAACATCTTCCTGCGCACCGCCTCGGGCAAGATGGTGCCGATGTCCTCCATTGCCACGCTCACCGAGGCCGCCGCCCCCGCCGACCTGCGCCGCGAGGACAAGCTGCGCGCCGTGCCGGTGACCGCGAGCCTCGGCGAGGGCCTCGCCCTGCAGGACGCCTACCGCGAGGTTCTGCGCCTCTCCGAGGGCCTGCTGCCGCCGGGCGCGCGCATCATACCGCTGGCCGAGGCCGCCACCGTGGGCGAGACCTCCCAGGGCCTGGCGATGACCTTCGCCGTGGCGATCATCGTGGTGCTGCTGGTGCTGGCGGCACAGTTCGAGAGCTTCGTCTCGGCGGTGATCATCCTGCTCACGGTGCCGCTGGGGCTGGCCTGCGCGGTGTTCGCCATCCTGTTTTCCGGCGGCACGCTCAACGTCTACAGCCAGATCGGGCTGGTGATGCTGGTGGGGGTGATGGCCAAGAACGGCATCCTGATCGTGGAATTCGCCAACCAGCTGCGCGAGCGCGGCCTCGCCCTGCGCCCGGCGATCGAGACCGCGAGCCTCATCCGCCTGCGCCCGGTGGCGATGACCGCGATCTCCACCGTGCTGGGCGGCGCGCCCCTCGTGGTGGCGAGCGGCGCCGGCGCCGAGGCGCGCATCGCCCTCGGCTGGGTGGTGGTGGGCGGGCTCGGCCTCGCCACGCTGGCGACGCTGTTCCTCACCCCGGTCTGCTACCTGGTGCTGGCCCGCTTCTCCACCCCCCGGCGCGACGAGGACGCCCGCCTCGAGGCCGAGATCGCCCGCGCCCGCGTGCTGGGCCACCCGGCGGAATAGCGCCGGTGGCCACCTCACGGCTTGAGCTTGCCGTCAGGTATGCTATCAGCCGGGGAGGGGCCGGATTAGCACAGCGGTAGTGCAGCGGTTTTGTAAACCGAAGGTCGGGGGTTCGAATCCCTCATCCGGCACCACCCCCCTTCAGCCGAGAGACGAGCAACCGAGCAGGCCGGAGCGGCACGGCCCGCCACGCTGGTTCGGCGGCCCGAGGATCGCCCGGACTTCCTCCATCAGCCACGTGGAACTGCGCGCAGCTCTCCTCGCCCGAGCGAGCCAGGAAAGCGGCTCCGCGAGCCACCTCGCACTGGTCGCTCCCGAGCCGGCCGGACCAGTCCTCACGCGGGATGTCGAAGGCGCTGCGGGTCTCGCGCGGGCCCGGCAGCCCGGTGAAGAGCTGACCGCAGCGGCTGCAGATGAACCCCGTCACCGCTGCCACCGGATGTAAGCGTTGCATGTGAACCCTGCCATAGGAGCTTTCGAGACTGGCGATAGGGCCTTATCTTGGCGCTACGCGCCAAGACGAAACGCCAAAAGATTCAAGATTTTCGGCCGATTCTGTGTAGAAATACAGATTTCCTGAAATCTCGAAGGACAATTCCCCCACCCGACTAGGCCGCTAGCGACGACGGCATCGGAAAAACCTCCCAAGATCACTCTGGCGAACACAATTTCAAAGCATGCTATGTTCATGCGAGTTTTTATACAGCATCGGCCCCGAGCTGACGGTCGAAGCGTGCCCACGCCGCGGCTCGGCTTTCCCGAAGCAGTCGCTCGTGGCTTTCATGCCGTCGATTAGACGCAGTTGTTACAAATTGCGCCACTTTTTCACCTAGTCGCCTTCGGCTTCACGCATTCGCAGCTCAAGCTCGTCCAGGAACGGAGAGCGCCCCCAATACTTTCGCCCGAAGCGGGTATCGACGAAACCAGAATATAGCATGTGGATTTCGTCGCGGGCCCGCGTTAGCCCCACATAGAACAGACGTCGACTCTCACGCTGGGCCGCAGGTGCTTCGTTACGCCATGGCAGGCTCCCAAGATCGAGTCCCACCATGATGACCACATCGTATTCGCACCCCTTTGCAGAGTGCAGCGTCAATAAATTGAGGTGAAGTGGTGAGCCATCACGCCCACCAAGACTGGCGAGATTAAGGTCCGCAAGCGGCCCCCCCATGGCGACTGCCGCTGACATCCGCTCGACCTGTTCGCGCTGATCGCCAAGGCTCGGCTCAACCGCCATCAGCGCGTCGAGCATTCCTGCCCGCAGCGCCGTTACGAAGTCGCGGGCTAGCCCCTCCTCAACTCGGAGCGACCAGAGAAGCCGAGTGAGGCTTTGCAATTCAGCGCTGGCCTCCGCATCTGAAATCCGAGCGCGATGAAAACCGATCCAGCGGTCCAACAAGCCACGCAATTGCGGCTTTGCTTCACGCCAGCCCCCCGCGCACCAGGCGGCGCAGTCCTCGATCCAGCTCGTGAGTGCAACCTTGCGATAAGGCGCAGCCGTGTCGACCCGCACAAAGTCGAGACCCGCCGCCGTGGCCGCTTCCGCCACCACGTCGCCGGCACGATAGTCCCGGTAGAGGATGGCGATGTCGCCGAGCGCGCGTCCCGGTTTGGCGGCAAGCGCCGCTGGGATGATCTCGGCGACCGCGTGCGCGGCCTGGCCTTCCAGGCCATCGTCGCACTCAACGATTGCGATTACCGCCTGGCGGTCCGGGTCGTTCGATCGGTAGCCGCGATCCTCGCCGAGCGCCATTTCGGAGGCACGAACAATCCGCGAGGCCGAGCGATAATTGAGTTGAAGTTGAACGCGCTCGACATCGTCGCGCTCCGCCATCTCCTCCAGCAAAGCTCCGTCCGCGCCCGTGAAGCTGTAGATCGACTGATCCGGATCGCCGACCGCAAAGAGGCGGACACCCCCGTCGAAGGCTACCCGCTTGACTATGCGGTGAAGCGCAACGCCGAGATCCTGATACTCATCGACCGCTAGGACCGGGAATTTTGCCTGGAGTAGCGGGAGCACCCAGTCGTGATCCGACACTAGACGCTGGCCGAAAATCACGAGGTCATCGAAATCGACAAGACCTGTTCGCCGCAGCTCGGCTTCGTAGCCCTCGGCCCAAGCCGCAAGCTCCTCCTCATCTGTCCAGGCTTCCGACGTCCTGTCCAATATCGATCGCCGATGACGCCCCAGGTCCATCGGCTTGTTCGGATGACCTAGGCCGAAGAGCCTTTCCCCGACCCGCTTCATCGCCTGGTCGCTCTGTCGTTGCGTGGCGACCGCAAGCGGGAAGGGCGCCGGCAAATTGGCAAGACGGCCATAGGGCATCAACAGATGCCTCATGCAAAAACCATGGACCGTGCCGATGAAGAGGTTCGGCGCCTCTCTTAGACCCAGCTGTTCCAACCGGCGCGTCAGTTCACGCGCACACTCCTGGCTGTAGGTGATGCATGCCGCGCCGCGTGGCGCGCGTACGTCTTCAGCCATGATCCGGGCAAGCTTGAGCACCAGCGTCTTGGTCTTGCCACTGCCGGGGCCCGCCAGCACCACACAATGGCCGGTCGAGTCATAGGCGGCTTGCTGGCCTGGGTTACTGGCCAAGTCCGCTGCTTGCGCGAGGTAGGCGGCGCTTACACTACGCAAGGGCATCGCGAATATGCTCCAGGGCCTTCCGGATATAGTCCGGGCACATATCCTCCTCGACGTACGGCGCTAGCGCCTGCGCAAAGCGTCCCTTTCCGATCCGTTCGATGCTTTTGATCAACCTCTCCTCATCGAGCGTATCGGTGTCGTCGACCCAGCCCTGAAGCAGGTCGCGGGACGCCTGGTTGATTGACAGTTCCTCCTCGATTACCTTCTTCATCGCGTCCGCGAGGCCGCCACAGAACAGCTCCGGCTCTAACGTGTTGCCGTTCACGAAATAGCCGAGCGGCTCCGCGCGGGCGATCATGGCATCGGCGTCGAGCGGCGTGTAGTCCACCCCGCTCTCGACCAGGCTCAGCACCTTGATGAGACGGCTACGCACCAGCGGCGGCTTCGTGCCGTTCGGATCGCGATCCGTCAGGATGACATGAGGAATGTTCAGGCCTTGCGGACCAAGCAGTTTGACATAGGGCGTGAAATTGGTGCCGCTCACCGAGCAGACCGTGATGCCCAGCATGTCGAGCGGGATGTCCAGCGCCTCGGCGAATGCGGGGATGAGAAACCGCTCGGCATCGCCCTCAACGAGGATGACACCTCGCGCAAAGAAGATCTCGCCGCGGCTGACATCGATGTAACGCTGGAGGTCGGCCTCATCGCGCTCCGTCAGTGGAGCCTTCGCTGTCGAGACGGCGGTCGTCGCATCCTCGCCGGCGTCGTGGCGGAGCAGGACGATCGAGCGGATCGGTGTGACGCTGGCGATATGCGGCGAGTGCGTCGTGAGGATGGTCGTAAGAGGCGGAGCATCTTCTTGGTCATCTGCAGCGCCGCCGAGGAAATACCGATAGACCAGCCGCTGGACATGTGGATGAAGATGCGCCTCAGGCTCTTCGACCACGAAGAAGGTGTGGTCACGCTCGCCGTCAGTCACCAAACGATCCAACTCGAGGCTCTTCAACGCCAGGAAGATCAGGTTGGCGGTGCCGAGGCTGGCATCGCCAATACCGCGCGCACCATTGTCGATCAGCAGGCGCAGGCTACGCAGTAGCGCATCGACCCGCGTCGGAGCTAGGCCTAGCGTGAGCGGAACGGCATGCTGCTCACCCGCAATAGCGATCAGGCGGCCGCTGATCCGCTGCGCGGTAGCAACCACCTCGATATGACCGGCAAGCTCGGCTTGGGCCTCGTTTACTTGTTCCTGGATCTCATCACGAGCGTCTTCGTCAAGCGAAGTGGCCAACTGTTCGATCAACGGCCTCAGCGGCGAGTTTCGCCAGCTCGACAGGTCCTTCTCGGCGTCGCGCAGCGCCACCTGAACGTCGAGCGGAAGCATCCGGCGCACGGATGACCCGATTGCCATATCGGGATCGTTGCCGCCAAAAATAACGTACTCATAGTCGGCCAGACTTTCGGGATCACGCCCGAGATCAGCCTTGGGCTGGAAGCGGTACGTGAGGCGTGCGACCATGGGCGGGCCTGGGTCCACCACGCAATCGTTGAGGTGCGCCATCAGGCGCGGGTCGCCAGTGAAATCCGTCAGATCGACAGAGATTTCGATCGTCTCGCCGAGCTTGTCCTGGTCCAGGCCGTCCCAGAAATGTTCGAGCCCGAGCTGACGATCACGCTCCGACAGCCCGGGATCGAGGATCAGTTGCAGGGCGCGGATGAAGTTACTCTTGCCGACCTTGTTCTCACCGACGATGACGATGCTCTCGCCCGTCTCGACATCGAGGTCGGAAAAATTTGCAAAGTTGGTTATTCTTACTCGCGAAATCCGCATTTGTAGAAATTTTCCACGATATAGGCGTCGAGCAAAAGCTCAACACTTACGTTTAAGTCTCTTGGTCTGCAAAAACAGCCTCTACGGGCTTTCATTTGCGCTACTCCACCACAGAGCGTGTACTCACCATCTATCAAGAAAGCTAGCTGCGGTTTTGTGAACGCCCGCCTTTCCGACTTGACGCAACTAGAATACCGCATATCATCCGACAGCTCTCCGCCTTCTTTGTAGGCCAGGCCGGCTCTTGCGGATGAGGCTCGTGAAATATCCACATCTGCAGTGCCCCCTGGGGGCCGTTGCGCGCACAGCCAAAATAGGTTTACCGCCCATGCCGACGGGGCTCCAACTGGAGGGGGCGGCACTGCCGTCACTTCATGCCGCAATTCTGGCTCAGGTCGGCTCCTCCCTCAAATACCGCTCAGCTGGGCAATGCCACGGGAGCAACCTGTGGTAATCTGCCAGTGGCAATTTCATTGCGATCCTCTCGAACACCCAGCTGAGGTAGGCGAACGGCTCAACGCCGTTCAGCTTGCAGGTCCCGATCAGACTTGACAGAATTGCCCAGATTTCTCCACCAAGTTTTGACCCCGCGAACAGAGAATTCTTCCGGATCAACGCCAAAGGTCGGATCACGTTTTCGACAGGGTTATTGTCCATCTCTACACGGCCGTCGGTTAGAAAAACCTTCAGGCCTTCGCGAAGTTTCATTGTGTAATTGATGGCATCGCCCAGTGCTGATTTCATCAGGATATGAGCACCAATCGCTTCAATCTCTTGAAATAGGGCAACGACGATCGGTTCGCTCAGGCGAGCCCGTTCGGTCTGCCGTACAATTGTCGGCTGCCCCTTCAGAGCTCTTTCAATCTCAGCAAGTTTGTCAATCGTATGGACTACCTTGAGGGCTTCTTTAGATTTTGTAGCGTTCCAAGAATCGAAGAACTTGCGGCGGACATGCGCCCAGCAATAAGTAAGATTTATTGGGGCGCCAATCCGGTCAAGAGCAGTGAGGCGGTTGTAACCCGCATATCCGTCGACTTGCAGCGTTCCGGCGAAACCACCGAGAAATTTCTCGGCATGAATGCCTTCTCGCGACAAGGCGAAATTAAAAGCGACTGCCGGAGGCTGATTTCCCTTCCAGCGTCGATCATCGCGGCACATTGCCCACATGTATGCTGTTTTGGTTTTGCGCCGCTCTTAAACCTGTAGCGGGGCAGTGGTTTCATCCATGAACAATTTTCCAGATGCTTGAAGATCGGAAATCAACGCCTCGTAGAGCGGCTTCAAATAATTACCAGCGCGCTTGGCCAGTCGCCAGATCGTAGCTCGGTTTAACTTCAAGCCACTACGCCCGAAAATCTGTTGCATGCGGTGATGAGGCAAGAAATCTGCGAATTTTGATATCACCGCCATGAGTGACATCGTATCGTCGTAGCGAGAATAATCGAAAACCCGCTCAGGCGCTTTGGCCTGCACGAACCGGTTGCACTTTCGGCAGCAGTATTTCGGGAAGCGCTCCTCAATGACGTAGACCTCAGCGGGCCGATAGGCGAGCTTCTCGACAAATTTCTCTCCCACCAGAGCGGGGCGGCATCCGCAAGAACAGAATTGTCCCAATTCCGGCTCAAGGTCGATGACCTCGCGCCGAAGGTGCTGTGGAAACGTCAGTTTTTGGCGCCCGAGCAAACCTCGTGGCTTTTTCGCGACAGAAGGTTGTGTCGTCGGCGACGCACTCGAGGTGTCACCCTGCTCATCTGCGGGCCTTGGTCCCGCGGGAGCGCGTTCTTCTTCATCCCCGCTTTCCGGCACTGATTGGGGGCACTTTTCTGATTTCTGGCCAAACGTCATCCGAGTGAGTTTTTCGATCCGCTCGTCCTTCCGCTTGATTTCGGCGCGCAAGGTCTTGATCTGCGCCGATGCAGTGGAAAGCCGTGCCTGAAGAACAACCACCTCCCCATCGCGTGCCAAATCATCAGCGGCAATCGCGCTGGCCGTTTGTCTAACAAAACTGTCCTGATGACCTGCCAGCTGATCGCAGGCCCGTTGAATCGAGTCCATCCCGTCTGTCGTCCCGATCGGTCCGCGGCCAAGACTGCGGTATACACGTGGGCATGCCAAACCAACACGCTGCCGCACATGGCTGCGCTGCTTGACTTTCGATGATTTCTGAGGGATAGATGAGATGTCGCGCCGAGCGATTTTCCGAGGCCCTTGGGATTGCAGTCCCGGGGCCTCAACTCTTCCAGAGCCCGTTAATTCTAGCTCATGTGCCGTCTCCGCCGTTAGCAGGGTAGCGGTCCGGGAAAAGAGTTTCCGGGCGAGTAGCCAAAGCCTGCGCCAAGATCAGTTCGATGCGCGCGGACCTGCTTTTTCCAAGTGAAACCGCGCTGACGGAAGAAACGCTAACCTCCGCGCGTCTCGCGATCTCAGCGAAGGTCAGACCGCGCAGGGAAAGCTCGTATCGGATTCGAGCATGCCTTTCTCTATCGATAGCCAAATCCAATGGGTCGCCTTTCACCTTCGCGAATCACTTTAAGAAGGAAATGACGCACTGAAGAGTGAAGATCAACGATCAAGTTGATATAAGAAGTTGACGGCTATTTGTGAAACGCCGCTACCGGTCGAATAATCAAAATTTTTCGCAAGGGCAATGGTAAGTTTTTCGCAAGTCGTCATCTCAGCTATGAAGCGTTAGCAATATGCGTTTCGCGCGGAGGCCGGCTTATTTTTCGCAAGGCCTTAATTCGTTTTTTCGCAAGTCTTGCGGACGCCTGCTTGGCGTCAATTTTTTCTGCACCTTTTTTGACGTTCCAGGCCTGTAGCCAATTCAGCGTCGGCAGTTTCAAGGTCTTGGCTCGACTTGATCAGGCAAGGTGTATCTGTTCCTCGCGGCCAGGAGGCGCTAGACCTGAACTCAACTCGCGCGATGAGAACGCGGGTGACTTGGCGAAGGGCAGAACACGATGGCTATCAAGAAGAGCGATATCTACAGATCCCTGTGGGACAGCTGTGACCAGCTGCGGGGTGGCATGGATGCTTCCCTTTACAAGGACTACATCCTCACGCTTCTGTTCGTGAAGTACGTCTCTGACCGCGTGGGCAAGCCCGACGCGTTGATCGAGGTCCCCGAGGGCTGCTCTTTCGAGGACCTCAAGAAGCTCCGCGGCACCAAGGGCATTGGCGAAGGTATCGACACGGCCATCGCGGGAATTGCCGAAGGCAACGACCTCAAGAACGTCATCGACCGTGCCTACTTTAACGATTCCGAAAAGTTCGGCCGTGGCGCCAAGATGGTCACGACGCTGACCGCGCTCATCAACATCTTCAGCCGGGAAGAGCTGAATTTCAGCCGCAACCGGGCCGATGGCGACGACATCCTGGGTGACGCCTATGAATATCTGATGCGCAACTTCGCGACCGAGTCCGGCAAGAGCAAGGGCCAGTTCTACACCCCCGCCGAGGTCTCGCGCGTCGTCGCTGCTGTCGCGGGCGTGAACCGCGCCTCGAGCCCGAAGCAGACCGTTTATGACCCCACCTGTGGCTCCGGATCGCTGCTCTTGAAGGCCGCTGACGCCGCCGACGTCGCGCTCACCATCTATGGGCAGGAATTCGACATCACCACCCGCGGCCTGGCCAAGATGAACATGATCATGCATGGACGCGAGGATGCAGATGTCGCCCAGGGCGATGTCATCGCCGAGCCCCAGTTCAAGGCGTCTGAGACCGAACTTCTCACCTTCGACTTCGTCGTCGCCAACCCGCCGTTCTCGGCCAAGGCCTGGGGCTCTGGCCTGACCAGCGAAACCCGTTTTGGCCGCTTTGACCTCGGTATGCCGCCCGACAAGAACGGCGACTTCGCCTTCCTGCTGCACATCTTGGGTTCGATGAAGGCCACCGGCTCCGGCGCAGTCATCCTGCCCCATGGCGTGCTCTTCCGCGGCAACAAGGAAGCCGAGCTGCGCGAAAAGATCCTCAAGCGCGGCTACATTAAGGCGATCATCGGCCTGCCCGCGAACCTCTTCTACGGCACCGGCATCCCCGCCTCGATCATCGTGCTCGACAAATCCCAGGCCAAGGCCGAGCGCCCCGTCTTCATGATCGACGCCTCGCGCGGCTTCATCAAGGACGGCAACAAGAACCGCCTGCGCGAGCGGGACATCCACAAGATCACCGACGCTTACACCCGCCAGGCCGAGATCGCGGGCTACTCCCGCCTCGTTCCCTATGCCGAGATCACGCGCAACGACTTCAACCTCAACATCCCGCGCTACATCGACGGCTCCGACCCCGAGGACCTGCAGGACATCGAGGCGCACCTGAAGGGCGGCGTGCCCAACCGCGATATCGACGGGCTGGCCGAGTTCTGGGAGGTCATGCCCGGCATCCGCGCCACGCTCTTCGGGCCGAACCCGCGCCCGGGCTATTCGGACCCTCTGGTCGAGCCGGAGGAGGTGCGCAGCACCATCCGCAACCACGCCGAGTTCACCGCCTTCCAGACCCGTGTCCATGGAATCCTCGACGGCTGGGCCGGGGCGAACGCGCCGCGCATGGATGGCATCCAGGTGGGCGACAAGCCCAAGGAGCTGATCCACGCCATCGCCGAGGACATGCTGACCCGCTTTGCAGAGGCGCCGCTGATCGACCGCTACGAGGCGTATCAGCGGCTCATGTCCTACTGGGCCGAGACCATGCAGGACGATGTCTTCATCATCGCCCATGACGGCTGGGGAGCGGCCAGGGAACTGCGCGAGGCCCGCAAGGAGACCGACGACAAGGGCAAGGTCAAATGGCTGGAAGAGGCCGACCTGACCGTGAACAAGGTGCGCCTTGTGGCCGATGTCATCCCGCCCCGGCTGATCGTCGCGCGCTTCTTCCCTGAATTGCAGCAGGCCGTCGATGACGCGCAGGCTAGGGCCGAGGAGTTGGGTCGCGAGATCGAGGAACTGGTCGAGGAACACGGGGCCGAGGGCGGCCTGCTGGCCGATGCGCTGACCGAGGCAGGCAAGCTGACCGCCGCATCCGTGAAGGCGCGCACCAAGGACAAGGCCGTTGAGCTGGACGAGGCGAAGCTGCTGAAACAGGTGGCCAAGCTGATGACGGCCGGGACGGCGGCGAAGAAGGCGGTCAAGGAAGCCGAGGAGACGCTGACCGAGGCCACGCTGGCGAAATACCCCGAGCTGACCGAGGAAGAGATCCGCTCCCTGGTCGTGGATGACAAATGGCTGACCGACATCGCCGATATTATCGAGGCCGAAATCGAGGCGCGGACCGAGCAGATGACGGCCCGAGTGCGGGTGCTGACGGAGCGGTATGGGCATCCGTTGCCAGAGGTCTCTGCTGAGATGAATACGCTATCGCAGCGCGTTGACGAGCACCTCAAAGCCATGGGGTTCGTAGCGTGACGGACACGAAATTGCCCGAGGGATGGATTGAACTCCCGATTGAAAAACTGGCTCGGATAACCACCGGATCTTGCGATACTAAGGATCGCGAAGCCAACGGAGAATATCCTTTCTTCGTCCGTTCGCAGACCATCGAGCGTATCAACTCGATAGGTTTCGATGGTGAAGGCGTTCTGACGGCTGGGGATGGCGTCGGAACCGGAAAGATATTCCATTACATCAACGGCAAATGTGACTTCCACCAGCGCGTATACCTGATGCACGCCTTCAGCCCGGAGATAACGGGCCGATATTTCTATTACTACTTCAGTTCGTTCTTCTACGACCGCATCATGTCGATGACAGCGAAGTCATCGGTGGATTCAGTTCGTCGCGAAATGATCGCCGACATGATGGTCCGTCTGCCCATGGACCCGAAAGAGCAGGACCGGATTGTCGAGGCGCTTTCGGATGCGGATGCGCTGATCGAGGGACTGGAGCGGCTGATCGCCAAGAAGCGGCTCATCAAGCAGGGCGCGATGCAGGACCTCCTGACCGCCAAGCGCCGCCTTCCAGGGTTCTCGGGGGAGTGGGTGGCCCGCACGTTGCCGGAACTTGCCGAAATCCGCTCCGGAGGAACCCCAAGCACTTCCGCACCCGAGATGTGGGATGGTGACATTGCTTGGTGTACACCGACGGATATTACCTCCTTGAAGGGTACACGATTCCTTTCCCAGACTTCGCGCTACATTACAGACTTGGGCCTTCGGAAATCAGCGGCGGAGCTTTTGCCGGAGGGCACCATCGTGATGACCAGCCGAGCGACGATTGGTGAATGTGCTATCGCCACCGTGCCGATTTCGACCAATCAGGGATTCAAGAACTTCATCGCACGACCGGATACGGATAGAGACTTCCTATTCTACTTGCTCAGCTTTCAGAAGGCCGGGTTCATTGAGCTCTGTTCCGGCAGTACCTTCCTTGAAATCGGAATGGGACAGCTGCGCAAATATCAAGTCATGACGCCCGAAGGCCCGAGCGAGCAGAAAGCAATCGCTCAGGTCCTGAACGACATGGACGCGGAAATCCACGCTCTCGACACCCGCCTCGCAAAAGCGCGGCAGGTGAAGGAGGGCATGATGCAGAACCTTTTGACCGGACGGATCAGGCTGGTCTGACGACGTTTTTCAACGAGTGACTTCCAGAACGGAGTGCCCCATGAGCAAGATCGGCGAGGCGGAACGCAAGGCCCAGAACCGGGTCATCGACCTGCTCTGCGGGGACAAATCCGGCACTCCCGGGGGCCTCGGCTGGCGTTACCTCGGCGACTGGCAAAAGCGCGAGGGCAACGCCAATATCGAGCCCTCCCTGCTCCGCCCTTGGCTGGAGGCGCGCGGCTATGCGCCCGAGGTCATCACCCAGGCCATCACCCGCCTTGAACGCGAGGCGCGGATGGAGGGCACCAAGCTTTACGAGGCCAACCAGAGCTTTTACGACATGCTCCGCTACGGCGTGGCCATCGCCCCCGGCCCGGGCGAGGCCCCCGTCACCGTGCGCTTCGTCGATTGGGCCGATACGGGCGCCAATGACCTTGGCGTGGCCGAAGAGGTCTCGGTCAAGGGCCGCGACGCCAAGGCCTGGAACAAGCGGCCCGACCTGGTGCTCTATGTCAACGGGATCGCGCTTGGCGTGGTAGAGCTGAAGAAATCCACCGTGGGCGTAGGCGAAGGCATCCGCCAGACACTCGACAACCAGCGGCCGGAGTTCATCCAGCACTTCTTCACCACGGTGCAGATCACCTTTGCGGGCAATGACAGCGAGGGGCTGCGATACGCCCCGATCAAGACGCCGCAGCCCTATTGGCTGGCCTGGAAGGAAGAGAGCGAGATCTCGGCCCGGCTCGACCGCGATGTTACCCAGATGATGGCACCGGCGCGGTTCCTCGAGCTGATCCACGACTTCACCCTGTTCGACGCAGGCATCAAGAAGATCGCCCGCCCCAATCAGTATTTCGCCGTGAAGGCGGCGCAGGAACGCGTCGGCGCGCGGGAGGGCGGCATCATCTGGCAGACCCAGGGGTCGGGCAAGAGCCTGATCATGGTTATGCTGGCCCGGTGGATCCGGGAGGCGTTCCCGGACGGCCGCATCCTGGTGGTCACCGACCGCAAGGAGCTGGACAGCCAGATCGAGGACGTTTTCGGCAATACCGGCGACAAGGTGCGGCGCGCGCGATCAGGCAACGACCTGATGGCCGCACTCGCCGATCCCACGGATCGGATCATCTGCTCCCTCGTCCACAAGTTCGGAAAGAAGGAAGAGGGCGAGCTGGAAAGCCTGATCTCTGATATCCAGAACGCCAACATCGGTGCGCCCAAGGGCGAGTTCTTCGTCTTTATCGACGAGGCACACCGCACCCAGTCCGGCAAGCTGGCCAAGGCGATGCGCAAGGTACTGCCCAAGGCCATGTTCATCGGCTTTACCGGCACGCCCCTGCTACGGTCCGACAAGGGGACGTCGCTCGAAACCTTCGGCCCCTACATCGGCAAGCCTTACCGATTTGATGAGGCCGTCGAGGACGGCGTGGTGCTGGACCTGCGCTACGAAGCCCGAGACATCGACCAGAGGATCAGCGCGCCGGACAAAATCGACGCCTGGTTCGAGGCCAAGACGAAGGGTCTGACCCCGATCGCGAAGGCGACGCTCAAGCAACGATGGGGTACGCTTCAACGTGTGCTTTCGAGCCGTGACCGGCTGGAGCAGATCGCCAATGATATCATCCTGGACATGGAGATGAAGCCGCGTCTGAACGCGGGCATGGGGAACGCCATCCTCGTGGCAGGCTCCATCCCCGAGGCATGCGAGCTCTTCGAGATATTCCGGAAGTCCGGGTCAATCCTGGCCGACAAGTGCGCGATCGTGACCTCATACAAGCGCGCTGCTCCGGAAATCACTGCTGAAGAATCCGGCATGGGCGAGACCGAGAAGCAGCGCGTCCACCGGGTCTACACCGATCTCCTCGGCGATACGTCGGAGGAAGAGTACGAGGAGGAGGCGCTGCGGCTGTTCAAGAAAGAGCCGGGGCGGATGAAGCTGCTGATCGTGGTGAGCCGGCTGTTGACCGGCTTCGATGCGCCCACGGCGACCTATATCTACATCGACAAGCAGATGCGGGATCATGGGCTGTTTCAGGCGATCTGCCGAGTGAACCGCCTGGACGGCGACGATAAGGATTTCGGCTATATCGTCGACTACAAGGATCTGTTCCGGAACATCGAGAGCGCGGTGGATGACTATACGTCCGAGGCGTTCGATGCCTTCGATAAGGAGGATGTCGAGGGCCTGATCACGGATCGTGCCGAGCAGGCTGACACAGATCTGCGGACGGCGCGCGATGCCTGGCTGGGGCTTCTCGATGCGGTCGAGCAGCCCAAGGGCGATGATGAGCTCTTCGCGTATTTCTCCAGCCCCGAAGGCATCGAAAGCGATCCGGACGCGGAAGAGAAAGCTCGCCGCCGCCAAGCACTCTACAAGTTGGCGGGGCGCTATGCGCGTGCCTACACGAACGTCGCCGCCGAGCCGGACGGATCGGACTTCAACGAGCTGGAGCTGGCGGAAATGCGCAAGGAGGTCGAACATGCCATCGGCGTCCGCGATGCCGTGCGGCTCCACAGCGGCGATGCCGTTGACATGAAGCTCTACGAGCCGGCCATGCGCCACCTGATCGACAATTATATCAGGGCCGATGACTCTCAGGTCATCTCTCACCTGGATGACATCAGCCTGATTGACCTAGTCGAGAGCAAAGGCGCCGAAGCCGAGGATGATCTTCCGGCGCCCTCCAAGCGCAAGCGTGAGAATGTTGCCGAGGCGATCGAGAACAACGTCAGGAAGCTGATCATCGACGAAACACCGGTGAACCCAAAGTTCTACGAGAAGATGTCGGAGCTGTTGACTGACCTGGTGGCGCAGCGCCGGAGCGGCGCGATCGAGTACGCCGAGTATTTGGAGAAGATCGCGGAGCTGGTACGGGCCGCGAAATCCGGGCATGGCAACACCTATCCTGAGAGCATGAAGTCGCCCGGGCAGAAGGCGTTGTTCGACAACCTGGGACAAGATGAGGCCCTAGCGCGCCGAATCGATGAGGCTGTACGGGCGACTGCCCCCCACGGGTGGCGCGGACATACGATGAAAGAAAAGAAAGTCAGACGCTGCCTGGAAGCGGAGATTTCGGATCCCGACACTGTGGATACGCTACTGCATATACTGAAGAACCATGGTGAATACTGAACACCACATCATCGGAGGGACGCTGGTCGAGGTCCGCTGGAAGGCGATCAAGAACCTCCATGTCGGTGTCTATCCGCCTGACGGCCAGGTCAGAGTTGCCGCCCCGCTGAGCGTCAGTCTCGATGCCGTCAAGCTGGCTGTACTCACGAGAATGGATTGGGTTCGTCGCAAACAGGCCCGTTTCCTAGCTCAGGAGCGCCAGACGCAACGGCAGTACGTCTCCGGCGAGACACACTTCGTTTTCGGCCGGCCTCTTCGGCTGGATGTGATCCACTGGGATAAGAAGGTCCACCGGATCGAACTCATCGGCAGTGACCGGCTCCGCTATTCGGTGCCGGCAGACACAACGCCCGCAGTACGCAGGTGTTGGCTGGAGAACTGGTACAAGGCTCGCCTAAGAGAGCACGTCGCCCCACGGCTAGAGCATTGGTCATCGCACTTAGGCGTTGCCACCGAAACCTGGGGCATCCGGCCAATGAAAACGAAATGGGGCAGCTGCAACCCGGACAAGAAAATCGTCTGGCTTAATCTCGAGCTCGCCAAGAAACCCGCTCGGGCGATTGAGTACGTACTGCTGCATGAGCTCGCCCACCTGATATCGCCGCGCCATGATGAGCGTTTCATCAAGGTCCTTGACGACAATATGCCGAAGTGGCGCAGCATACGCGACGAGCTCAATCAGTATCCGCTTGCCGCTTGGGAAGATCTGCAGACTTTGGCTCGGTGACGTCGTCGCTCGGCCTGTCGGTTGCGCGCGATTTTTCCAGGGCCTGCCGCCGCAGCTCCATTCCCCGTTCCACAAATCGCCGAACACGTTCCGGATCTGGTTCGACATCTCGTATCGAAGAGCGGTAGGCGATGGTGACATGGATGGCGCCATCGATGCATGCGCCGATACCAACCACGACGAAGATGATCTCGAATTCAGTCACGAAGCCGCCTCCCTTGTGTGATGAGCGCGTGAAATCAGTTCAATGCAACGTGGGGTGACATTCGAGATCGGCTGCCCTCTGCAGCACCCGTGCTGCAGTTCTCAGACTCGGTTGGCTTGTCTGGCCCGCACGCTTGAAAGCTTCGACTGCGGCGTCCAGCGCCACGTCGCTGGTCCCCTGCCTGCGCCCTTCGCGCCAGATGAACATGACCAGTTCCTCAGTCGTTAACGCTCGTAGGGATATGGGTGGGCATCTGCTCAGAAGCGGCTCGGGCAACATGTGGTAGTTGTTGGATGTCAGGACCCA
This sequence comes from Oceanicella sp. SM1341, assembly GCF_003448965.1. Classification (GTDB taxonomy): domain Bacteria; phylum Pseudomonadota; class Alphaproteobacteria; order Rhodobacterales; family Rhodobacteraceae; genus Paroceanicella. Next base: position 1,870 of record NZ_QRGC01000034.1, on the reverse strand, counting down.
GATGACCCAGCTCATGTCGAACTTGACCTGGTAGAATGGGCAACTCCAGCTTCTTGCGGTCAAGGGCTCCAGCAGGGGTAGCAGCGCCTCCGACAGTCCGAACGCTCTGCCCGACATGGACATTGCAGTCCCCGACTTTTCGACCTCATCCACGACCATGACCGGATTGGCGACATGTTCCATAAGAATCGTGGAAATGAGACGCCCTGGGCCGGCGCTTCCCCATCCGCGCTGAGACCCGACGACACCGAATGAGGCATTTTCATTCGTTGCCTCGATAACGGTCGTGGGTACGGTCAAGAGGCGACCAAGGCGCCGCGCCCAAAAGCTCTTGCCGATCCCGGGAGGGCCATCGAGCAGGATGGGCGGCAGGCGAAGACCGCTGGAGCCTTCTCTCACCGACCTGCGCATGGCCTTCCAGACCTGTTCGGTCGCGGGCCCCATCCAGGGCATTTCATCGTGAAGGGCCGCCGCGATTTCGTCCGCTTGGTGTTCGGTCTTCACCGCCGCAAGCCGAACGCCGCCTGCACAGGCGGTCAATCTCTCCCGTTCATCCCTTTGCAAATGGCCCATCCCTGACGCTTCCTGGCGGCGTGCGATAAGCTTTTTGACACGCTTTTGAATCCTGCTCCTGTCGAGATGGGTTATCCTCACCTCATGCAGTTCCTGATTGTCGTCTCCAAGCAGTTCGACTTCATGCGCCGGCTGGCCGACCGGGCCACTTCGCAGTAGCCGTAGGTGCTTGATAAAGCGCTTTTCGAGGTAGTCCGCGGTCTGCTCGACGGGAAAGATCTTGCACTGAATGAATGGGATCGTCGCCATCTCACTCGACCTCCGCGGTTGTTTTACTGAAAATGGAGGGGTGGTGATAGGCGGCCGAGACGACGCGGCGCCAATCGATCCCTTCAAAGAGAGCTTCAAACTGGGCCTTCGTCAGGGTCATCGTCCCGTCGGAAAGTTTGGGCCAAACGAAGCCCGCGCCTTCGATACGCTTGTAGATCAGCACGAGGCCGGTGCCGTCCCACATCAGGACCTTGATCTTGTCACGACCCTTCGAGCGGAAGACGAAGAATGCACCGGAGAAGGGATCGAGTTCGAAATTGGTCATGACGTAATTGGCCAAGCCATCCATCCCCTTCCGGAAGTCGACAGGTTGAGTGGCCAGATAGATACGATAGCTGCTGGACGGCGCGATCACTGACACTGCCCCGCAACACGGATCAGCTTCAGAAGGTCTGCTTCGTCGATGGACAAAGGAAATTGTAGGCAGATCCCGCCCACGTACAGATGAGCAGAGCCGGCTGAGCCATTACCTGCAGCGGTCGTTTGGGGCGCCGCCGGCGCGACAGCCGGTTCGACTGATATCTGCGCGAAGGCTGGCCCATCGACGGAGATCTGTTCGCCTCGCTCTCGCCGATCAGCGACCCACCACTTTCTCACTAGGCATTCGTGGGCATCCAGCTCGGCGGCGACATCTCCAGGTGACATGCCATCTTCCCGAAGGCGCCTTGTCGCCTCGCGTTTGAGTTCGCTCGGCCAAATCCTTTTGCCCGACGGGGAGGTCCGGATCTTGAACCCCCAGACTTCACTTTCCGCCATAGTCGCCTCCGATCGTAGTTCGGATGCAGACTAGCGGACGAGAAGTGGTCAGGTTTAGAGGGTAAACAAGGGGTCAAATGCAACGCTTACCACCGGATGGCTCGGCCAATGGCAGCATGCGGGGCGGGACCATGCTTGTCGGGCGCGCCCGACGCAGAAGCGCCGCCCTTTTGGGGCGGCGCTTTCTGTATTTCTGGTTGCGGGGGCAGGATTTGAACCTGCGGCCTTCAGGTTATGAGCCTGACGAGCTACCGGGCTGCTCCACCCCGCG
>NZ_QRGC01000033.1 GCF_003448965.1 Oceanicella sp. SM1341 | reverse complement strand
CCAAGACCATCGCGTTTTCGCGTGGCGAGTAAGGGCTCGAAGCCGTCGCGCGGGAACGACCGAATACTCCATCTATTTTAGTCGCTCTATGCGTCGACTTCCAGAAAAAACCTATGTGATCGGATGACGTTGCGCTGTCGGGCGTGAACCGATTCGGTCGCGGGAAAGAAAGGGGGCGTGCCCCTCCCGTCAGGCGAAGGGGTCAATCTCCTCGACGATCGTATCGTCGTCGCCGTCATATTCGGCGGCAGGCATCACGCTCATCGTCCCGTCACCGGCTCGGAAGATCACGATCGTGGCCATCAGGGTGGTGGCGAGGCTGAACGCGAAGGCGTGGGCATCTGCGAAGGACATCTTGCGGCTCCTGTCTTGTGGGCGGGGACCATCCCCGCTCGACAGGCGCCCGAAGTGTTCGGGAACGGACGCGATCACCTCCGGGGCGAAGCCCCGGACGGCGGCATGCTTTGCATAGTCCGACCCTTTATGGGTTGATCGTGGAAGTCCGTGATGGAACCAAGGTCGTGCCTAAAGAGCGGGGTGATCCGCGCCTACATTTCCGGAGCCGCTGTCAGTGCAGTCTTGCATATGCCTGTCGAAGCCTTGCCGGATGCCCCGGGCTGGCATTGAGAGCCATTCTCACGGAGACTCAGGGCGTGCGTCCGATGCCCAGCTCAAGCCGATATGACGAGCAGACAGAACAGAGATTCCGGCGATCCGCGAACGGGTGCACCAGAACTCCAACCTGAACTTGCAGTTTGCCCCTTCCGGCCTGTCCTGCCGCAATGAGGAGCCCAACGTCTCGAAAGCTGCCGGATGCTGAAGCACGAAAAAACCCGGCGGCCGAAGCCGCCGGGTCCCGGGCGTCCCGCTCAGAACGGGATGTCGTCGTCGTCGATGAACTTGCCGTCGTCGTTTTCGGTCTGCTTCGCCCGGCTGAGGAAGTCGACCGTTTCGGCGATGATCTCGCAACCGTAGCGATCCACACCGGCGGCGTCGGTCCACTTGGTGTAGTGGATGCGGCCGCGAACCAGAACCTTCATGCCCTTCTCGCAATGCTGCTGGACCGTCTTGCCGAGGCCGTTGAAGCAGGTGACGCGGTGCCATTCGGTGTCCTGGACCCGGTAGCCGTTCTCGTCGCGAAGAACCTTGCCCTCGGCGTAGCGCGGCCGTGAGGTGGCGAGCGTGAAGTGGGTGATGGACGTGCCGCCCTGAGTGGTGCGGGTGTCCGGTTCCTGACCGATATTGCCGGCGAGAATAACGATGTTCTGCATTTCAAGTCTCCGTTGCTTCAGCCGGAGGGACCGTCCCTCCGACGAGACCCGGAAAAAGACCGTCGGGAGACGCCTGCACTGACGCCTTGGCGGAAGCTCGACCCCTAAGGGCCGGAGTGGTGCGGGCAGGCGCGGAACGCGCCAACTCGGTCCGGCGCCGCGGGGGTTGCTGGCGGAAAGCGAACGGGCTTAGGGGATCGATCAGTCGGAAGGGATTTGGTCCTTCACGGAAGCGGAACGGAAGACAGGGACCAGGAACATCGTTCTCGCGGGGATCGACAGATCAGGCAGGATCCGGCACCGCCCTTGCGGTGCACATGCGCAGCCCGTCTCTCAGCGCCACCCGCCGCTGCATCCGGGCAGGGCCATCGCGAAACCAGAAACGGGTTCCGGGCAACCGAATGGCGCCGCAGCGGCCGGTTCGGAAACCCGATGGTCCGGTCCAGCGAGGATTTGCGATCGGAGCTGGAAGCGTTCCACAGCCTATCCGCCACCAACGGTACAGTTCATGCACGGAGCGGCAGCTATGTTGTGAGAGTCTGTCGACAAGGGAGATGTCGGGAGGCGACAAGGCAACCGCTGACGAAACGCCGATGCCCTCGACACGCTCCAATCGTGCCAGCCGGGCGCAATGACCCGGCGACAGTGGCCCCGGTTTGACCGGGCGAACCGGACGGCAAAGACGGTGCGTTCAGGCAGTCAGAACGCGGTCACCGAGTGAGTTGAGATTTGCCATCGCGGCAAGGCCGACGACAAGGCCGCCAGCGCCGCAGACGAGGTTGAGCGCAAGGGCCGAATGGATGGCGCCGTGGGTGACGCCATGTACAAGTGCGTAGCCGGCGACCATTGCCGGCACCGCGAAGACGGCAAGCGCGAGCAGCCGCAGGGCGGGATTCTTGGCAAAACCGAGCACGAAGATCACGATCCCGACCGAGAGCAGCCCGGCTCCGATGGCGGCGAGCGCGGACAGGAGGAAGCCGGCGTCGGTTGCGTGGACGAAGCGAAAGGCGGTCAGCCCGACCATGAACGGCAAGGCATAGATCGCGAACCGGAACGCGAGGAAACACAATGCGGTCAGCAGGGTGATGGCAAGCAGGACGAGCGTCATGGAAACCTCCGTGGGATCTCTTGAGGGATCACGTCAGGCTGCCAGAAAATGCGCTCCGCCTGCGACTGGGCTTCAATACCGGTTCTTCATCTCCCGCATATTCAAGGCATCTTGCCGTGCTCCGTCAAGGAAAGGCGGTCACGCCGCCTGGAAATGCGGCGGCGCGTTATGCGCCGCCGTCGAATTTCATGACCGGGATACCGAGCTTGCGGGCCTTGTCCGCGAGGTTTTCCTGGATGCCGGTGCCGGGAAAAACGAGGACGCCGACCGGCAGTGCGTCCAGCATGGCGTCGTTGCGCTTGAACGGTGCGGACTTGCCGTGCTTGGTCCAGTCGGGTTTGAAGGCGATCTGCGCAACCTTGCGGCTGTCCGCCCATTTGGCGGCGATCAGTTCGGTCCCTCTGGGTGAGCCGCCGTGCAGCAGCACCATGTCGGGGTGCTTGGCGTGAACCTGATCGAGCCGCGCCCAGATGAGTTGGTGATCGTTGAAGTCGAGCCCGCCAGTGAGCGCCACCTTGGTGCCGGCGGGCAGCATCACCTCGCTTTCCGCCCGGCACCGGGCGGCGAGGAAGTCCCGGCTGTCGATCATCGCCGAGGTCAAGTTGCGATGGTTGACCATCGAACCCGAGCGTGGCCGCCAGTGGCTGCCGGTATGGCGCTCGAAGTGTTCGGCGGCGACGTCACGGAAGAGCTCCATGCTGTTGCGCCGCTCGATCAGCGTCTGCCCCTCAGCCGTCAGGCGTTCGAGTTCGACGGACTTCACCTCGCTGCCATCCTGCTCGCGTTGAAGCCGGCGCTGCGCCACTTCATTGTCGTCGAGATCACGCTCGACGCGGTCGGTGGCGCGGTGGAAGAGATTGACGGTCGACCAGAGCAGATCGTCGAGATCGGGTTCGAGGCGGGTCTCTCCCAGCGTCGCGATCAGCGCGTCGAAGATGTCTGCGACCGCGCCGGCGACGGCATCGCCTTCGGGAAGCGGCCTCGGATCGGCTTCGTCCTGGAAGGGACGCCAGCCGTAGAGCTGGAGTTCGGTGAGAACGTGATCGGTCGGGGATGAGGTGTGAACGGGTTCAAAGCCTGTGTCGTCGTCTTCGTGATTCATCGGGTGGCTCCCAGGTCTGGAGACCGCGCCCATCGCGGCCTTCGCAGGCGTCGAAAGCCCACGGGCGGGACGGGTTGGCAGCCCGAACGACGTGAGGGCCTTGATGGCAAACCCGGCTATTTTGTTTCGCGCTGCAAAGGCGGGGCTTGCCCCGCCGGCGGAAAATAGCCGGAGCGCCGCCATTGCCGGCCCGGCCCGTTTGTGGGCCGATCGCCCTCTCGAAGAAGGCCGTGGGTGCGGCTTTTCCGACAGCGGGCACATCACGATCACGAAAGACAGGACAGGATGCTCCCGGCAACGCCGCCCCGGCTGACGCTCTCATTCGTCCATGAACCTGGCGACATCCTGCGGACGAAGCTGCTCCCTCAAGGCCGCGCGCATGGCATCGGCGCCCAGCTCTCGCAGATCCTCGTTGAAGTCGTCGCGCAGGGGCGTTAGCCCGATTGCCTCGATCCCCTTGCCCGTTGCTCTGGCGATCAGGCTTTGCCGCGCATTGTCACCGGCCGGGTCGCGATCTCGCAACACGTAGAGACGCCGCAGGTCCGCCGGAAACGCAATGGCTGCGAGATGAACCGCCGAGAGCGCCGCGAGCATCGGCATATGGGGCAGCACCATACGGGGCGACAGCACGGTTTCTATGCCTTCGCCGGCCGCCAGCACCTCACCGGCCATACCGAAGCGGACCGCATGGCCGAGCAGGTCGCCCATCGCCCGGCGCGGTGTCTCGATCGGCGCCTTGCCGAGCGTCGCCTCGCTGAAGCCGCCGGGATCGAGCCAGGTCCGGTGAGCGCCGGTCTGGTGGCCATCGAGATCCGTGACGGACGCAATCAGGGCCGGCCAGGTCTCGGTCGGCGCATGCTCGTCGGGTCGGTAGTAGCAGCGCGGATGGAAGCGCAGCGATCCGGTTCCGTCCAAAACCGTAATGCCGCGATTGCGCAAATACGATTCCGCGAGCGTGCCCGCGATCGGCTGCGCCATCGAAAACAGCCGCTTCGCCGCGAGTGGCGAACCCGTTGGTGTGGGTGTCTGCCGAGCGTTGTGGCCCGCGGGTTCCGGTTCGGGATGCGGCAGACTGAGAAACCGCCGCGCCTCTTCGGCGACCTCCCTGAAGTCGATCAGGCCGCAGCTCTCGCGTATGACATCGAGAAGGTCGCCATGTTCGGACGTGGCGGCATCGGTCCATTTGCCCGCTGCACCCTTGCCGGATTCGGGGCCGGTCAGGCGCACGAACATCGAGCGCCCCGGCGTGTTGCGAACATCGCCCACCATCCAGTAGCGGCCCTCGCGCCGGCCGCTGGGCAGATATTCGCGGCAGACCGCCTCGGCCTGCCGGCCGAGACGGGTTGCCAGTTCGGAGGCATCCTGAGCCATCACGCTGCCTCCCGCTCGCCGATGCGCTCGACCGGGAAGCGATCGAGCACGCGGCCGAGGACCACCGGACCGGAGGCGTCGACAGGGACGAACATCCTGAGCTTCCATGAGATGATCTCGTGGAAGAGACCATAGGCGGTGAGCCGCTCGCGCATCGTGTCGGAGAAGCCGGAGAGCTCGATGCGGTTGGCGCCCATGACGCGGCTGCGGCGAAGCTGAAGCCCTTCGGTAAGGTCGAGGATCGTGCGTCCGTCCATCAGCGCGGTGAAGGCGTCATTCGCGGAAATGGTCGTGCTGCCGGTCGCGGCCGCCGCGGCCGCCCAGGCAGGCGGGACCTTGCGGCCGATGATGCGCTCGCCGTCATCAGTCTGGAGCCGGTAGACACGGGTGGAGTCGTTGGGCAGGCGCTTCCAGATCGGCAGCAACAGGCCGGTCACGACGTGGATGGTGCTCTCGGAAAACGCCGGCACCTCCGCAACTTCGTTCTCCCAGGCGGCAGCGAACGCCCCGCGATCAGCCTCCATCCAATGGGTCTCGCCCATCATCTTGACGGGGAGGTTGTGGGCCTCCATCGGGCGGACGAGACGGACGCGGCGTTCCACCTCTCCATCGTCGAGCATGACGCTGGTCGTGGGGATCTGGACCGCGGCCCGACCCGAGCGTTCGTTGATCAGAAGCCGCGCACGCGGATCGTCGAGATGATCCAAGACGTCGGCAAGCGAGAGCGGACGGTTACGGTCGCGCTGCGTGATCGTGAGCAGCCGGGTTTCCGCGCCGGTGCCCGGATGGGTGTAGATGGTCTCGCACCCGGTGACGGTGAACCGCTCGGCCGTCAGCGTCTCGAGCCCGACGTCATAAGTGCCGCTCGCGACGGCGCCCTCGATCTTGGCGTTGAGCAATTGCTCGAAGGCGGTGAACAGGATGCCCTGAAGCTCGATGGTGAGCGCCAGCAGGCGGTTGAGGAAGGTGGTGATGGGCGGCAGGTCGTCCTTGATGCCATTGGCGTCCACCAGCTTCAGGCCGGTGGCGGTCTCGAACCGATCGAGCGAGCAGCCCTCGACCTTGCCGCGCACGATCAGGAGATAGAGCTGACGCAGCGCATCGCGGGCATAGGCGCTTTCCAGATTGTCCTCGGGCCGGAACAGGCCCTGACCGCCGGTCTGGCGCTGTCCGCGGGTGATCGCGCCCAGCGTGTCGAGACGGCGGGCGATGGTGGAAAGGAAGCGCTTCTCCGCCTTGACGTTGGTCGCAACCGGACGGAAGAGCGGCGGCTGCGCCTGGTTGGTGCGGTGCGTGCGGCCGAGCCCCTGTATGGCGGCATCGGCCTTCCAGCCCGGTTCGAGCAGATAGTGGACGCGCCGCCGAGTGTTCCGCGCCGAAAGGTCGGCGTGGTAGCTGCGGCCGGTTCCGCCGGCATCCGAGAAGATCAGGACGCGCTTGGTATCGTCCATGAAGGCCTGGGTCTCCGCCAGATTGGCGGCGGCGGCGCGGGTCTCGACGGCAAGACGATCCATGCCGCCGGAATTGCGCTTGCTGACGATGCGGCGCGAGCGCCCGGTGACTTCGGCGACCATGTCGGTGCCGAAATGCTGCACGAGCTGGTCGAGCGCGCCGGGAACGGGCGACAGGCTGGCGAGCCTGGCGATCAGGTCATCGCGGCGGGTGACCGCCTCACGGCTCTCGACCGGCTGCCCATCGCGATAGACCGGGCGTGACGACAGATTGCCCTCGCTGTCGGTGAACGGCTCGTAGAGCTGCACCGGGAAGGAATGGGCAAGATAGTCCAGGACATATTCCCTCGGCGTGATGTCCACCCGGACGTCGTTCCATTCCTCGGTCGGCAGCTCCGCCAGGCGGCGTTCCATCAGCGCCTCGCCAGTCGAGACGATCTGGACGACCGCCGAATGGCCCGCCTCCAGATCGGCGGCGATCGAGCGGAGCAGCGTCGGGGTCTTCATGCTGGTGAGCAGGTGCCCGAAGAAACGCTGCTTGGCGGACTCAAAAGCCGAGCGCGCCGCGGATTTTGCCTGCCGGTTGAGCGTCCCGTCACCGCCGGTGATGTTGGCCGCCTCCATCGCCGCATCGAGGTTGTTATGGATGATGGCGAAGGCGCCGGCATAGGCGTCATAGATGCGAGTCTGCTCGGGGGTCAGTTCGTGCTCGACCAGTTCGTATTCGACACCGTCGAAACTGAGCGAGCGGGCGGTGTAGAGACCGAGCGCCCTGAGGTCGCGGGCGAGGACCTCCATCGCGGCGACACCGCCAGCTTCAATCGCTTCGACGAATTCGGCGCGTGTCGCGAAGGGAAACTCCTCGCCGCCCCAGAGGCCGAGCCGCTGGGCATAGGCGAGATTGTGGACCGTGGTGGCGCCGGTCGCGGAGACATAGACGATGCGCGCATCCGGCAGCGCGTGCTGCAGGCGCAGGCCCGCGCGGCCCTGCTGGCTGGCTGCGACATCGCCGCGTTCTCCCTTGCCGCCACCGGCGTTCTGCATCGCGTGCGCCTCGTCGAAAATGATCACCCCATCGAAGTCGGAGCCCAACCATTCGACGATCTGCTTGACGCGCGAAACCCCTTCGCCGCGGTCATCGGACCGTAGTGTGGCGTAGGTCGTAAATAGGATGCCTTCCGCCAGCGCGACCGGCTTGCCCTGCGGGAAACGCGACAAGGGCGTGACCAGCAGTCGCTCCATCCCGAGCGCCGACCAGTCGCGTTGCGCGTCCTCGAGCAGCTTGTCGGACTTGGAGATCCAGACCGCCTTGCGGCGGCCCTGAAGCCAGTTGTCGAGGATGATCGCGGCCGACTGGCGGCCCTTGCCGACGCCGGTGCCGTCGCCGATCATGAAGCCGCGGCGGAAGCGGATCGCGTTCTGTGCGTCTTCGGCCGCAGCGGACACGACATCGAAGGTGGCGTCGACCGCCCAGGTTCCGGCGAGATGGTCGGAATGGGCCTCGCCGGCATAGATGACGGTTTCGAGCTGCGCCCCGGACAGCAACTCGCCGATATTGACCGGCAGACGCGGCCGATAGCTCGGCTTGGGTGGGGCGACGGACGCCATCGCAGCCGACTGTACCAGCTTCGTCGGATGGGGCTGCGCGTCGGGAATGCGGATCGCCTGAAGCCCGTATTCCTCGTAGATCGCGTCCGAGAGCCGTGCGGTGTCACCGGACTGCGACTCGATGGCTTCATAGGCGAGCGGCTGTGCCTCGGGATCGGCCGTCGGCGCGGGCGACGTGGTCTTGGCGGCGCGGTTCAGATAGCCGCGCACGCTGCCAGGGGTCGGGGTCGCTGGCACAGGCACCGCCACCGGAGGATCGACGGGAAGTCGCTCCGGCAGGCGCTCGTCGACCCAGGCCAGCAATGCCGCAGTGTCCGGCGCGACACCCGGCGATGCGGGAAATGCTGTCGGATCATCGGCGGGAACCTTGTCGATGACGGTCAGTCGGGTGGAGATCGTCGTGCCGTGCTTGGCGTAAGCCGAGCCGTCGATCGCGGCGGAGAAGACGACACGGCCGCGTTCCTGCAGGCGCGCGAAGGATGGCGCCCAGGCCGGATTATCTGGCGCGAAGCTGGCGGCGGTGATCGTCACCAGCCGCCCGCCGGGCGCAAGGCGCGCCAGCGCCGATGCGATGTGGCGGAAGGCGGCATCGGCGACGCGGCCCTCGACATTGGCCATGACCGAGAATGGCGGGTTCATCAGCACCACGCTCGGGATCAGCGCCGGATCGAGATGGTCGTGGATCTGCGCGGCGTCGAAGCGGGTGATATCCGCTGCCGGAAAGAGGGAGGTGAGCAGGTCGGCGCGCGCTTCAGCCAGTTCGTTGACGGCGAGCGAGCCGCCGGCGATCTCGGCCAGAATGGCGAGGAGCCCGGTCCCGGCCGAGGGTTCGAGAACGCGATCCGCCGCGGTGACGGCGGCGGCATGGGCCGCGACGAGGCCGAGCGGGATCGGGGTCGAGAACTGCTGGAAGCTCTGGGCTTCCTCGGACCGGCGGGTATGGGTCGGAAGGAGCGCGGCAATCTTCGAGACGGCGGAAAGCCGCGGAGCCGGAGAACCTGCTTTGCGGAAAAGCGCCTTTCCGTATTTGCGCAGAAAAAGGACGGTCGCCGCCTCGCAGGCGTCGTAGGCGGTTTTCCAGTCCCAGGCGCCGGTGGCATCGGAGGCGCCGAAGGCAGACTCCATCGCCGCGCGCAATGTCGCGGCATCGATGGGCCCGCCCTTTTCGAGATGTAGGAGAAGCTGTTCTGCGGCGGCAAGGATGACCGAAGCAGGTCGGGTATCGGAGGCTAGCGGGAGCGGCGCGACCGGAGCGGCGGCGCGAGCGGAAGTATTGGTCATGGTGAGAACCTTAAGGAGAGCGGAAGACGGACGAGCCGGTCCGGTGCTCTCTCTCCTCCGGACGGGCTCAAACCCGTCACGGCCCCCCTCTCCCTCTCAGGGGAGGTCGAACTCCTCGACTATCCGAACCGACGTCCACTCTCGGTGAAGGTGTATTCGTTCGCGGCAATGGTTTCGTCGACGGCCGCGTCCGAGGTCAGATACTCATATTCGCGTTCGAGGTGGCGATAGAGCCAACGCGCGAGGTCACGAAGCGGCTCGATCACGGCATCTTCCGCATCAGCCGTCATGTCCTGCCAGGTTGGGCTATCGCGTTCGACCGCGATCGCCATGCAATATTCATGGTAGTAGCGGTCACTATGAACGATACCAGCATGGAGCTGGTAGAAGTTGCGCCGCTGGATCGCCTGCAGGGCATCGGCGATCCGGTGCAACTCGTCATCCTTCGGCGCATAGCCCCGAATCTTGCGGGGTGCGGCGCTGGCATAGCGATAGCGTCCCTCGAAGCACGCCCCGTCGCCCTGGCTCCAGAACCCGGAAAAGAAGATGCAGGGTTTTTGCCTTGTGCCACCGCCGTAGAGGCGGGCCGGCACGGTGCGCAGTTTGACGCCGAGGATGGCACAGATGCGCTCGAAGTCGTCAAAGACGAACTCGAACCAGTCATGGTCGAAGCCAGTCTGCCGATACCAGGCGCGGGCCGCGTCTTTGGCGGCGTCCGAGAGCTCATCGAGCCGATAGACGGTGGTTTCGATGATCTCAGGCATCAGGATCACCTCCGTCGAGCACCTCGGCAAGCCAGCCTCCGGTGTAGGTCCACGCCACGGTCTCGCCGGTGGCGAGATCGAGAACGTGAGCCCCGCCGCCGAACGCATCGAGATGCGGGCGCGAGCAGGTGTTGGCGTATTGGAAGCCCCACAGCCCGGTGAGGCCGAATGCGGCAGCGCAGCGTTTGACGAACTGGATGACATGCTCCGGGTCGCCGGTGACATCGTCGCGTATCCAGAGGCTGGTGCCGCCATGTTCGGGAACGATGGAAAGATCGAACCCTTCCGAGGGCGGATCTTCCGATGCGTTTTCCTCGCACAGGCGATTGTAGAGGTCGAGCGCGCGGGCGGCGTTGTCGGGTGTGCCGACGTCGAGCACGCAGGAGAAATGGGTGAAATAGTCGGCCATGACGGACTCCTGAAACGAGAACCCCGGCACATCGGCCGGGCGCAAGTTGGGTTTTGGTGTGCAGGAAGAGTGACGGCTGCGGGCTATTCCGCCGCGACCGGCTGCTGCTCCTCGTCTTCGGCCTCGTCGTCCTCGGTGAGGAACGCGGGCAGCGTGTCGGTCTCGTCGTCGGGCTGCTCAGCGACGTCCGCGTCGAGCGGAGCCAGGCGCAGTGGCTCGGGAAGCCAGCCGCTGTCGGCGAGGAGGCGTTCGGCCTCTTTTGCCATGTCGCCCTTCTTCAGATGGTCGATGAGCTGGGCGGTCGCCTCGTTCTTCGCCTCGCGCACCGCTTCGAGGATGCGCGGCTTGGTGACCCGGCCGAGATAGTTGTCGACCGTCGGCCGCCAGCCCACCGCCACCATGTCGAGACCGACGGCACGGGCAAGACGGTCCGCCTCGTGGATGCGCTGTTGCACGCCATGCGTGGTCGGGCCAGCGCCATAGGGATTGGCCTTCTCGTAGAGCGCATTGACCCCGAAGGAGACGCAATGGGCGAGAAGCGCCATACGGCTCGCATCGTCGAGACCGTCAATCTTCGCCCAGAGCGCATCGTCATCGGTCGGCAGATCGGCTTGCCAGGCTTCCTGGCGCTCGTCGATCGCCTTGGCCGACGCGCTGTCCTTCAGATCCTCGGCCTGAACGGAGAAGAAGATGTGTCGAACCGAGGCTTCAAGGCACCCCGTCGACGAGACGTGCTGGAAGGTATCGCGAACAAGCTTGTGGATTAGCGCAGTCATCGCGACATGCGGGTTGCTCGCCAACGCGTCCCGCAGCGCAAGCGTGCGGTGCGCCGTCAACTCGGTCAGCAGACGCTCGGGCAGCGGCTTGACGACATCCTCGTCATCGTCCTGACCCGACTGTTCTCCGCCGATGGTGATGACGGTGCGTTGCACTGTCCCGGTCGGATCACCGGCACCATCCTCACCGCCGTGGGTGTTCCCTTCGGTATCGCCGACGGCGACTTCATCCTCGGGCCGGACATAGCCGCGATCGACCGAGAGCTGGCCATCGTGGCGGATGCTGACGAAGGCGCCCGCACGCGGGATTTCGGCCGGGTCGTAGTGGACGGGACGGCTTTCGAAGGCCTCGAGGGCATCCTCGATCTCGCCGAGCCGCGCATCGACTTCGTCGGGCAGTTCGTCGGCCTCGGCATATTCGGCTTCGAGTTCGTCGAGCTCGTTGCGCAGCGCCTCACGCTGGGCGCGCTCGTCTTCGGTCAGATCGGCGGACGTGCCGGTGATCGACCGGAGGCCCCGGGTGTGGCCATAGGGGAAGTCGGCCGCGACCTCGATCCACTTCCAGCCTTCGCGGGCGATGGCCTCCGCTTCGGCCTTCAGCTTGTCGGCGACGAGCTGCTCCAGCAGCGGGACGTTCTCGATCCAGCCACCGTCGTCGTCCTGGAAGAGATCGCGAAGGACGATGCCGCCGGCCGCCTCATAGGCGTCGGTGGTGACGAAGCGGACCCGCCGATCAGACGCACGGACGGTGTTCTCCGTCAGCATCCGGCGGATCTGATAGGCCTCCTTCGACCAGCTATGCTGGACCGATTCCCAGACCTGCTCTTGGCGCGCATGGTCGGATGAGACGGTGAAGGCCATGAGCTGATCGAGGGTCATCTCGTCCTCGGCATAGGCATTGAGCAGCGTCTCCGAGACGGTGACGAGCTTGAGCCGCTGCTTGACGATGGCGGTCGAGACGAAGAAGCGCGCGGCGATCTCCTCCTCGGTGAGACCCTGATCGCGCAGAGTCCTGAAAGCCCGGAACTGGTCGAGGGGGTGCAGCGCAGCGCGATGAGCATTCTCGGCAAGCGAGTCCTCCTCCGCCGAGATGTCGGTCCTGGCCTCGCGGACCACGCAGGGCACCGGCGCGGTCTTGTTGAGGCGCTTGGCCTTCACCAGAAGTTCGAGCGCCCGATATCGGCGGCCGCCGGCGGGAATCTCGAACATACCGGTCTCCGTGCCGTCGTCATCGAGGACCGGCCGGACGTTGAGGCTCTGCAGGAGACCACGGCGGGCGATGTCCTCGGCCAGTTCATCGATCGAGACGCCGGCCTTCAGGCGCCGGACGTTGGACTGGGAGAGAACGAGCTTGTTGAAGGGAATGTCGCGCGAGGCGCTGAGGGCTATTTTCTGAACGGCAGGTGCCATCGTGATTTACTCCGCGACGGGCGCCGAGAGCCTCTCTCTCGACCTCAAACCCGTCACGGAAAAAGGCGCAGCCCTCTCACTCTCCTGAGCCGGAGTGAGAGGGCTGCGCCGATGGGGTGGGAAATGTTACTGCCTGTTTCGCAGCGACACCGCGGCGGCCCTGAGCAAGCGCTCGCTCTCAACGATGCTGCCGGCTAGCCGGGCCGCTTCGGCATAGGTCGACAGCGGAAATAGACCCTCGAAGAGGACGTCCCGCTCGATGCCAAGACCGAAGGGCAGAGAGATGGACGTGAACTCCGCGAGGCTGCACGAGCCCATCTCAGGACAGCCGAAGCCGAGATCGGCGAGCCCGAACAGCATGTCGCCGTCCGGCTCCATCTCGGTGATAAGCCAGGTGCCCGCGCCGACGGGATTGAAGAATTTCACCACTGGCACATGGTCGACATCGCGTTGCCGTCCATTGGCCAGCAGCCGGTCGCGCAACTCGTCGGTCAAGAGGATCATGCCACCCTCCTGTCGCAAGCAGGTTCGACCGGGATCGTTTGATTGGCATGGTCCGGAGCGAAGGCCAGCAGCCAGTCGGCAGCCTTGCTCGCCTGGCTGGCGGCGCGGACGATGGCGCGATTGTCCTCGCGCAGGACGTCGAGCCAGGAGCCGATGTAATCGGCATGCCGGACGGTCGGCGTGATGCCGAGCGAGGCGCAGCAAAAGGCGGCGTTGATCTCGGCGATCAGCTCTTCGAAGGCGTATTTCTTCGAGCCGAACGAGCCGGAGAAATCGCGGTTGAGACGATGAGGCGCGCCGCTGGCGTGGCCGAGTTCGTGCAGGGCGGTGCGGTGCCAGTTGATCGGCTCGAAATAGGCTTGCGGCGGCGGCACCTGCACATAGTCATGGGCCGGCACGTAGAAGGCGCGATTGCCGCCGATCCGGAAGTCGATCCCCGTCGCCGCGATCAACGCCTCGACACGCGGTTCGATCAGACCCTTCGGCACCGGCGGTGCGGCGGTCGCGACATCCTCGGGCAGGTTCTCGCACTGGTCGGTGTTGAAGACGGTGAAGCGCTTCAGGAACGGGATCGCCTGGGCGTCCTCGCCGGTCTCGCGCGCGCGGCGCTTCGCATCCTCCGGCACGAAGCGATCGGCATAGACGACAGTAGTGCCGCGCTCGCCCTTGCAGACATTGCCGCCGAGCGACAGCGCCTGGCGGAAGGTCAACCAACTTTGGCCGGAAAAGCCGCGCTCGATGACGGCGCCCCAGAGCAGCAGCACGTTGATCCCGGAATAGGTCCGGCCGGTCGAGGCGTTGTGCGGCATGGACAGCGGCGCCTTCGCGGCGGCCGTGCCCCAGGGCTGGACCCATGGCACCCGGCCGGCCTCCAGTTCGGCGATGATCTTGTCGGTGATTTCGGAATAGAGATTGGTCCGGTCGCGCTGGGTGCCGGTTTTGCGGTTGTGTCTGGACATCGCGGTTCTCCGCGACGGGCGCCGGAGGCCTCTCCTCCAGCCCTCAACCCGTCACGGAAAACCCGTCCGCACTCTCACTCTATTGGGATCGGTGGAAAGGTGTTTCGCTCACTCGCCCGTGTATCCTCTGCGACCGACCGGTAACCGACGAAGTTCAGCCCCACCTCAGCAAGCTGCTTGCGTGCTTGCAGCACGTGGACCGAACCTGCTGCGTGACCAGCACATCCGCCAATATTTATCCCCAGATATCCGTACTCCCTACTCCTGTGAAGTAGGCCTTCCTTCACGGACTCAGGTGTTGCAACGATCTCTGTGCATCAGCGTGACCAACTGGACAACGGCAAGTTCAGCGATGCCCCAGAGTGACGATCACTCGAAGGAAAGAACCTCGCGCTCATCCATCTACCGATATCGGCTACGCTACCCAAAAGCGCGGCCGAACCCAGGAGGCAGTATGTCAGAGACTAAATTTCTCACGCCTGAAGAAGTCACCGAGCGCTATCGCGGCGGCGTGTCGTTGGGGACACTTCGAAACTGGCGTACCCAGAAAATTGGGCCATCGTTTATCAAGGTAGGTAAGGCCGTGCTCTATCCGATGGAGGAGCTTGAAACATGGGATGAAAGGAATAAAGTGCAGTGCAGTGCTTCAAAGCAATCGGACGAGCATGCCGGTGATCAGCCGTGAAAGTCACGTGCAAGCATTGTGGACATACCCCAGTCTCCGGCACCAGTAGACAGAAAAATCCGAAAAAATACATATATTTCATCGCATTATAAAGATGGCTATACTGGTGCACAACCACCCCTCGGGCGACCCGACCCCCTCCGAGGCCGACGTGCTGATGACCGAGCAGGTGCGCGACGCGGTCGAGGCCCTCGGCCTCGTGCTGCACGACCATCTCGTGATCGGCAAGGAGAGCGACGTGAGCTTCCGCGCGGAGGGCTACCTGTAGCGGCACCGGCCTGATCCCGGAAAGCCGCGCGGGGCCGCGACGGCACGCACCGGCGCGAGGCACGTCCCCGGCGTGACGGGACCGGCGCCTGCAACTGCACCCCGAACCCGAGCCTCGAAGCCCCCGGGCTCCGCCGCTCTCCGGGCCGCCCGATCTGGCCGGCGGGAGGGATCCCACTGCTCCGGCACGCGCCGGCAGACCTCCCCGCCCGGGCCCGGGCCCGGCAAGCCGCCCGGATCCCCGCCGCGGGGCGCAAGGCCTGCCTTGCCCGGATCGGGCCCGCCCGGCGCGCCGCGCATGGCAGACGACGGGCGACTGCGCTGTGCGGGAGGCACGGAGCAGGCTGCCCGACGGCGTGGAGACCGGGGCATCGCCGGAGCGGCGGGCCGCCCGCGTCAGTCCGCCCCGCGCGCGCGCGGCTCGCGCAGCCAGACCTCGACCCGGCGGTTCACGGCGCGCCCCGCGGCATGAGCGTTGCAGGCCACCGGCGAGATCTCGCCGTAGCCGAAGGTGGCAATGCGCACGTCCTGCACGCTGCCCGGGGGCAATGCGCCGAGCACCAGCGCGCGCATGTCCTCGGCATCGCGCAGGGAGAGGTCGCGGTTCAGGTCGGCCCGGCCGATGGAATCGGTGAACCCGGCGAAGAGCACCTCGCGGCCGCCGAAGGCGCCCGAGGCGAGCAGCCCCGCCAGCCGGCGGATCTCCTCCCGGCTGCGCGCGTCCGGCCGGCCGGTGGCGGGATCGGTACGCAGCGTCGTCGACAGCCGCTCGGCGTCGCGCAGCTCGGTGAGCAGGGCGCGGATCTCGCCGACGCGGCCCTCCTCGTCGGGTGCCAGCAGCGTGTTGGCAAGGCGCACGCCCTGCTCGCCCAGCCCGATGCGCATGGCCGAGAGGCTCACGTAGCCCGCCGCCTCGATCACCGGCATCGCCTCGGGCGAAAGCAGGAACCCGCCGAGCCCCTGCCCGGGCACGAGCGCGCGCCCCGGTGCCGCGGCGAGCATCAGCGGCACAACGAACGGATAGTCGCCCGATTTCACCGTGAAGGGCGCCGGCGGCTCGAGCCGCCCGCAGGCGTCCTCGAGCCCGAGCTGCCGCAGCCCGCCGGCATGCGAGCGGCCGATCACCGCCAGCGCGCCGGGCGTGGCCGAAACGGCCTCGGCAAGGCGCGCCGCGCTGTCGAACATCCTCACCCGCGGCCCGGGCCGGCGCCCGGCCGGCGCCAGCAGCAGTGCCTCGGTCCGCGCGCCGGCCCCGGTCTCGGGCGAGAGCATCATCGGCACGATGGGCGCCGGCGGACCGCCGAGCGCGGCCCAGTCGGTGATCTCGCCGGCAAGCACGCCGGCCAGCGCACCGAGCGACACCGCCTCCACCGGGCCGCCCGGAGCGGTCACCGGCACGAGGGCATCGAGCGCGAGCGTACGCACCGCGGGCGCGGGAACGCCCCGGTCATCGGCCGCGCCGCCCGGGGCACGTCCGAACGGCCCGGCGGCCGAGGCACGGCCCTCGCCCGGCCCGGGCCCGGCAGCCGGAGCGGGCCTGTCGTCGCCAGAGCCCGCGCTCGCGCTGTTGCCGCCGGCCTGGGCGCCGCCTCGGCCGGTGGTGTCTGGCGTGCCGCCGCGGGAACTTGCCCCTTGCGCGGGTTCCCCGGCCGTTCCGCTCGGCGCGCCGCCCCCGGCCCCCTGCGTTCGCGGGCCGCCTTCGGCCCCTTCCCCGGACAAGCCGCCTCCGGCCCTTTCTCCGGACAAGCCGCCTTCGGCGGCGGGCGCATCCCGCAGGGCGGAGAGTTCACGCGGGCTGAGCGCGCGGTCGGTCACCGCGAGATCGGCATCGCCGTCGAGCAGCGCCTGCAGTGCGGCGGAGCTGGGGAGGGTCTCACGCGTCGGCCCGGCGACCTGCGGCGCAGCGCGCGCCTCGAGGAGGGCCGGCAGCAGCGCCTCGGCCGCCGCGGGCGCAACCGCGAGGCGCGGGGCGGTCCGTTCGGCGGGAACTTCCCGCGGACAGGCGGCGCCCTCGCAGCGCACCCGCGTCGCGTCGAGCGCGATCTCGCCGATGGCGGTGGCCAGCCGGTAGCGGCCGTCCTCCACCCCGAGCAGCTCGCCGGTCACCGACATCGCGCCGTCCGCCGAGCGCAGCACCACGGTCCGGTCCGGCTGCGCGCCGCCACCCTGGGCCAGCCCGAAAGCCAGCCCGATGGCGAGGAAGAAGCCCCGTCTCGCACTCACAGCATCATCTCCACCCTGCCCGTTTTTCCGCCCGGCTGCCGCCGGTGTTGCGGAGGCCCTGCGCCCTTCCCCTCCCGAGCGGAGCCGGCCGCGGGCGCCATGAAGACCATATCGGCAGCCCGGGCGCAATGTCACCAGCCCCGGCCGCGCTTCGGCTATTGACCTCGCCGCGCCGCACCGCACTATGCGGCCCATCGGACCCTGGGAGAGCAGCATCATGAAATTCGGCATCGGCCAACCCGCGTCCCGCGTCGAGGACCAGCGTTTTCTTACCGGCAAGGGCTCGTATGTCGATGACATCGCCCTGCCCGGCATCCTCATCGGCCACGCCCTGCGCAGCCCTGTCGCGCATGCGCGCATCACCGCGCTCGACGTGGCCGAGGCCCGCGCCCTGCCCGGCGTCCACGCGGTCTACACCCATGCCGAGACCGCGCATCTCGGCCCCGTGACCTTCCGCATGCCGCTCAAGCAGACCGACGGGTCCGACCTTGCCACCGTGCTGCTGCCCCGTCTGGCCGACGGCGTGGTGCGCTACGTGGGCCAGCCCGTGGCCTGGATCGTGGCCGAGACGCGCGACATCGCCCGCGACGCCGCCGAGCTGATCGAGGTGGACTACGACGACCTTCCGGTGATGGTGACCCCCGAGGCCGCCCTCGCCCCCGGCGCGCCGGCGCTGCACGAGGGCGCGCCCGGCAACCTCGCCTATGACTGGGACGTGGGCGACGCCGCCGCCACCGAGGCCGCCTTCGCCGGCGCCACGCACATCGCCCGGGTGAGCGTGGTGAACCAGCGCGTGGTGGTGAACCCGATGGAGCCGCGCGGCATCCTCGTGCGCTACCTGCCCGAGACGGAGAGCTGGGAGGCCTGGACCGGCAACCAGGGCGCCCATTCGGCGCGTGACAACCTCGCCCGCGGCCTCGGCGTGCCCTCCGACAAGGTGCGCTGCCACACGCCGGACGTGGGCGGCGGCTTCGGCATGAAGCTGATGGACCACCCGGAATACCCGCTCGCCGCGCTTGCCGCGAAGGACACCGGCCGGCCGGTGAAATGGGTGGGCGACCGCTCGGAGAGCTTCCTCGCCGATGCGCAGGGCCGCGACCTCGCCTCCGAAGCCGAAGGCGCCTTCGATGCGCAGGGCCGGCTGCTGGCGCTGCGCGTCTCCTCGATCTCCAACCTCGGGGCCTACTACTCCTCCTCCGGCCCGGGCGTGCACACGCTGTTCTCCGCGCCGCTGCTGGGCGGGATGTACGACGTGCCGGTGTTCCACCACCGGGTGCGCGGCGTGCTCACCAACACCACCCCCACCGACGCCTACCGCGGCGCCGGGCGGCCGGAGGTGATCCACGTCACCGAGCAGGTGATGGAGGCGGCGGTGGCCGTGACCGGCATCGACGGCGCCGAGCTGCGCCGGCGCAACCTCATCCGCCCGGCCCAGATCCCCTACCGCACCCACGGCGGCTTCCTCTTCGACAGCGCCGACCCGGAGGCGAACCTCGACCGCACCCTCGCCGCCATCGACTACACCGGCTTCCCCGCCCGCCGGGCCGAGAGTGCTTCGCGCGGCAAGCTGCGCGGCATCTCGGTGAGCTACTACTTCGAGCGCACCGGCGGCGGCCCGAACGAGAACGCGACGATCCTGGTGAACACCGACGGCTCGGTCGACACCGCGGTGGGCACCCAGAGCACCGGCCAGGGCCACGAGACCGCCTGGGCGCAGATCGTGCACGAGAAGCTCGGCCTGCCCTTCGGCTCCATCCGCCTCGCGGCGGGCGACAGCGACAGGCTGCCGCTGGGCGGCGGCACCGGCGGCTCGCGCTCGCTCATCATGGCGAGCCGGGTGTTCATCCTCGCCGCCGAGGACGTGATCGCGCAGGGGCTGGAGCGCGCGGCCGACCGGCTGGAGGCAGCCCCCGCCGACATCGCCTTCTCCGCCGAGGAGGGCGGCGTGTTCCGCATCGCCGGCACCGACCGCACGGTCTCGCTGCTCGAGCTCGCCGCCGACGAGGCGATCTTCGGCCAGGGCCGCGTGGGCGACAGCACCTCCACCTTCCCCAACGGCTGCCACGCCGCGGAAGTGGAGGTCGACCCCGAAACCGGCCACACCGCCTACCTGCGCCACGTGGTGACCGATGATTTCGGCGTGATCGTGAACCCGCTGCTCGCCGCGGGCCAGGTGCATGGCGGCATCGCGCAGGGCGCGGGCCAGGTGCTGGGCGAGGCCGCGGTCTGGGACCCCGAGACCGGCCAGCCCCTCGCCGGCTCGTTCATGGACTACGCCATGCCCCGCGCCGCCGACCTGCCGATGTTCGAGACCGGCTTCAACGAGGTGCCCTCCACCACCAACCCGCTGGGCGTGAAGGGCTGTGGCGAGGCCGGTTCCGTGGGCGCCCTGCCCGCGCTGGCCCTCGCGGTGCAGAACGCCCTCGCCTCCGCCGGCGTCACCCTCGCGCGCCCGCCCTACACGCCCCAGGCGATCTGGACCGCCCTGCAGGGCGCCGCCTGAGCCGGGCGGCGGGACCCGCGCGGGGCCTTCACGCGGGGGCCGGGGCGCGGCCCGCCTTCCGCAGCGGCGACGGGCGCGGGGGCCGCAATCCGGGTCTCCGCCCCCGGCGCCGGGGCCGCGGTCTGCCCCGGGCGGCCCGCTGCCGGGACACGGAGATCCGCCCGCCCGCAGGGGCGGAGCGGGGGGCGGGGCCGCTCAATCCGGGTCGCGGTCGTGCACGGCCATGCCGTCGGGCAGGCGCACCCAGGGGTGGCGGCGGCAGTCGTAGACCGAGTCGCGCGGAGGCGGGAAACCGGGATCCGCGAAGGCGCCCACGGCCACCATCACCATGTCCGCCTCGCTGCCCTCGCCGGTATGATAGAGCGTCGAGCCGCAGACCGGGCAGAAGCGGAAGCGGAACTGCGCTCCCCCGTCGCCCCGGCGCAGGTACTCGGTGGCGATGCCACTCACCCGGAAGGGCGCGGTGAAGGCCGCGAGCGCGGCAAAGGCGCTGCCGGTGCGGCGCTGGCAGTCGAGGCAGTGGCACAGCCCCACCCCGAGCGGCGCGCCCCGGACCTCTATGCTGAGCTGACCACAGGCACAGGACGCGGTTCTCGACTCCATGCCGGACCCCCTTCTCCGCCGGCCGGCGCGCGGCCGGACCATGGAGCGCAGTGTGCCCTGCCCCGCGCCCGCGGCCAAGAGGCCCCGTGCAAGAGAAAACGCCGCCCCGGGGGCTCCCGGAGCGGCGTTCGTGAAGTGATGAGCGCAGCGGCGCCCGGCTCAGAACTTGCCGTGGCAGGCCTTGTACTTCAGGCCGGAGCCGCAGGGGCACGGCTCGTTGCGGCTGATCTGGCCCCAGGTTTCCGGGGCGTTGGGGTCGAGCGTGGTGACCTCGGCCTCACCGGCGACACGGGCCTGCAGCTCGGGCCGGGCCGCCGGCGCCGCGTCGGGAGCCGTCTGGGCCGGGGCGGTGTCGGGAGCGGGCTGGGCCGGGGCGGCGGCGCGGGGCTGGGCCTGCGCCTCGCCGGCCTGCTTGGCGGCGGCCATCTCCTGCAGCCGGGCGATCATCGCCATCTGCTCTTCGCGGGTCATGATCTGCACATGGCTGAGCTGGCCGGTCACGTCCTCGCGCAGGCGGTTCAGCAGGGCCTCGAACAGGGTGAAGGCCTCGGACTTGAACTCGTTGAGCGGATCGCGCTGCGCATAGCCGCGCAGGCCGATCACCGAGCGCAGGTGCTCGAGCGTCAGCAGATGCTCGCGCCAGTGCTGGTCGATGGTCTGCAGCAGCACCTGCTTCTCGACCGAGCGCATGGTCTCGGGGCCGTATTTCGCCACCTTCTCGGCCATGAGCTTGTCGGTCTCGGTGTAGAGCCGCTCGCGGATCTGGGTGTCGTCGACGCCCTCTTCCTCGGCCCAGGAAATCACCGGCAGCTCGGAGGCGAAGTAGCGGATCACGTCGGCGTGGAGGCCCTGCGTGTTCCACTGGTCGGCATAGGCCTTGGGCGGCATGTGCTTCGTGACGAGATCGTCGATCAGCTCGTGGCGCATGTCGCGCACGGTCTCGGACAGATCGTCCGCGGCCATGATCTCGCGGCGCTGGTCGAAGATGACCTTGCGCTGGTCGTTCATCACGTCGTCGTATTTCAGGATGTTCTTGCGGATGTCGAAGTTGCGCGCCTCGACCTTGCCCTGCGCCTTCTCCAGCGCCTTGTTCACCCAGGGGTGAACGATGGCCTCGCCCTCCTTCATCCCCAGCCGCTTGAGCATCTTGTCGAGCCGGTCGGAGCCGAAGATGCGCATCAGGTCATCCTCGAGCGAGAGGAAGAAGCGCGACAGGCCGGGGTCGCCCTGGCGGCCGGAGCGGCCGCGGAGCTGGTTGTCGATGCGCCGGCTCTCGTGGCGCTCGGTGGCGAGCACGAACAGCCCGCCGGCCTCGATCACCTGCGCCTTCGCCCCGGCCACCTCGGCGGCGACGGCCGCGCGGATGGTCGCCTCGTCGGCGCCCTCCCCGGCCCTCTCCATCTCCTCTTCCACCTGCATCTCGACATTGCCGCCGAGCTGGATGTCGGTGCCGCGGCCGGCCATGTTGGTGGCGATGGTGATGGCGCCGGGCCGGCCGGCCTGGGCCACGATATGCGCCTCCTGCTCGTGGAAGCGGGCGTTGAGCACGTTGTGGCTCAGCCCGCCCTCGGCGGCGGCGGCGCGCAGGGCGCCGGCGATGCGGGTGAGGTACTCGTGGCGCTCCACCTCCTTGCCGGGCTTGATCTCGGCCGCCCAGCCCTCCAGCCGCTCGGCGGTGGAGGAGAGGAAGTTCACGTCCTTGAGCAGGCGCGAGATCAGCTCGGATTTCTCGATCGAGGTGGTGCCCACCAGCACCGGCTGGCCGCGCACATGCGCATCGGCGATGTTCTCGACGATGGCGGCGTATTTCTCCATCGCGGTGCGGAACACCTGGTCGTCCTCGTCGCGCCGGGCGATGGGCAGGTTGGTCGGCACCTCGAACACGTCGAGCTTGTAGATCTCCATGAACTCGTCGGCCTCGGTGAGGGCCGTGCCGGTCATGCCGGCGAGCTTGTCATAGAGGCGGAAGTAGTTCTGGAAGGTGACGGAGGCGAGGGTGACGTTCTCCGGCTGGATCGCCACGCCCTCCTTGGCCTCGATGGCCTGGTGCAGGCCCTCGGAGAGCCGCCGCCCGGCCATCATGCGGCCGGTGAACTCGTCGATCAGCACCACCTCGGAGCCGCGCACGATGTAATCCTTGTCGCGCACGAACAGCTTGTGCGCGCGCAGGGCCTGGTTCACGTGGTGCACCAGCGAGACGCTCTCCGGATCGTAGAGCGTGGCCTCGCCCTTGAGGTGGCCGGCGGCGCGCAGGCGCTGCTCGACGAACTCGTTGCCCTCGTCGGTGAGGGTCGCGGTGCGGGCCTTCTCGTCGATCTCGTAATGGGCGTCGGCGAGCTCGGGGATGAACTTGTCGATCGCCACGTAGAGCTCGGACTTGTCCTCCGTGGGGCCGGAGATGATCAGCGGCGTGCGGGCCTCGTCGATCAGGATCGAGTCGACCTCGTCGACCACCACGAACCCGTGATCGCGCTGGAACATGTCCGAGAGCTGCGACTTGAGGTTGTCGCGCAGGTAGTCGAAGCCGAGCTCGTTGTTGGTGCAGTAGGCGATGTCGGCCTTGTAGGCGAGGCGCTTCTCCTGCTCGGCCTGGCCGGGCACGATCACGCCCACGCTGAGCCCGAGGAAGTTGTGGATGCGGCCCATCCACTCGGCGTCGCGGCGGGCGAGGTAGTCGTTCACCGTCACCACGTGCACCGCGCGGCCCGAGAGGGCGTTGAGATAGCTCGGCAGCGTGGCCACCAGCGTCTTGCCCTCGCCGGTGCGCATCTCGGCGATGGCGCCCTTGTGCAGGATGATGCCGCCCATGAGCTGCACGTCGAAGGGCCGCATGCCCAGCACGCGCTTGGCCGCCTCGCGCACGGTGGCGAAGGCGTCCGGCAGGATGTCGTCGAGGGTCTCCCCCGCCGCCAGCCGCGCCTTCAGCGCCGGGGTGCGGGCCTTCAGGTCCTCGTCGGAAAGTGCCGAGACCTCCGCCTCAAGCGCGTTGATCTTCGCCACGATCGGGCGGAGCGCCTTGATCTTGCGGTCATTGGCCGAGCCGAACACCTTGCGGGCCAGCGTCCCCATACCAAGCATTGTCTGCTCTCCCAGTCACGTCGCGGGTGCGCCGTCTCTTGGGCGCGGAATCTCGATAAGGCGGCACGCGCCCTGACCTGCGTTCACAGGAGCGTTGGGGGGATTGTCCGCCAGCGTCCGACGCAGTAGATGAGGGCAAGTCGCCGCCGTGGCCTCAGATCGGCCGGGCCGAGATGTAAGGGCCGGGGCGGCACCTGTCAACGGCACCCGGGGAAGCGGGCGCCCCGAGCCCCGCGCCGCCCCGGCGGCCGTGTCGCAGACACCCAAGGCTGCGCCGCAGACACCCACGAAAGGATCTTTCATGAAACTGCTCTCCTCGACGGCCCTGGCGCTGCTCGCCTCCGCGGCCCTCGTTCCGGCGGCCTTCGCCCAGGATACCGCCCCGGCGACCACGCCGGAGACGGCTGCTCCCGAAGCCACCGCAGACGCCCCGGCGCCGGCGGACTACGACGCGAACTCCGTCGTCGCCACCGTCGATGGCGAGGAGATCACCCTCGGCCAGATCAACATGGTCTGGGCCGCCCTGCCCGACCAGTACAAGAAGCTGCCGGGCGACGTGCTGTTCCCCGCGCTGATCGACCAGGTGGTCAACCAGATGCTGCTCGCCAAGCAGGGCGAGGCCGACGGCCTGGCCGAGACCGACGGCGTGAAGCTCGCGGTCGAGAACGCCCGCCGCGACGCCATCGCCGGCGCGCTGATCCGCAAGGCGATCGACGACGAGGTCACCGAGGAGGCGGTGCAGGCCGCCTATGACGAGCAGGTGGCCAGCCTGCCCGAGGAGCAGGAGATCGACGCCAGCCACATCCTGGTCGAGACCGAGGACGAGGCGAAGGAGATCAAGGCCGAGCTCGAGGGCGG
Source organism: Oceanicella sp. SM1341 (assembly GCF_003448965.1). Classification (GTDB taxonomy): domain Bacteria; phylum Pseudomonadota; class Alphaproteobacteria; order Rhodobacterales; family Rhodobacteraceae; genus Paroceanicella. Next base: position 43,756 of record NZ_QRGC01000033.1, on the reverse strand, counting down.
CGCCGATTTCGCCGAACTCGCCAAGGAAAAGAGCACCGGCCCCTCCGGCCCGCAGGGCGGCGAGCTGGGCTGGTTCGGCAAGGGCCAGATGGTTCCCGCCTTCGAGGAAGTGGCCTTCGGCCTGGAGGCCGGCCAGGTCTCCGACCCGGTGCAGACCCAGTTCGGCTGGCACGTGATCAAGGTGAACGACACCCGCGTGAAGCCCAAGCCCACGCTGGACGAGATCCATGACCAGCTGGTGAACCAGCTCTCCGAGCAGGTGGTGCGCGAGCGCGTCGACGCCCTGCGCGCCGAGGCCACCATCGAGAAGCCGGACACCGGCATCCCGGCCGACGCCATCAAGGACCCGGCCCTGCTGAGCCAGTGAGCCGCAAGGGCTGAACCGGCCCCGCGACCGGGCCGGTTCGGCCCGGACCGTCTTCGCTCCAGACTGCCCGGGCCGCGAAACACGCTTTCGCGGCCCGATCATATCTGCAACACACACATATCCAGAGACTGACGGGGACATCCGGGGACAGAGCCATGGCCAAGGACAAGAAAGCCAAGAAGGCGAAAGCCGACAAGAAGAAGGACAAGGTGAAGAAGGCCGGGGCCGCGCCGGTGAAGGCCGCGCCCGCGGTCTCGCCGCTGGCGCCCGAGGGCGGCTTCCCCGCCCTGCCCGCCATCGCCGGCGTGCGCCTCTCCGCCGTCGAGGCCGGGGTGCGCTACAAGGGCCGGCTCGACGTGATGCTGGCCGAGATCGACGCCGGCGCCTCGGTGGCCGGCGTGTTCACCCGCTCGCTCACCCGCTCCGCGCCGGTGCACTGGTGCGAGGAGATCATCGCGCGCGAGGCCGATGGCAGCGCGCCGAAGGGCAAGTACGGCATCCTGGTGAACTCGGGCAATTCCAACGCCTTCACCGGCTCGAACGGCCGCATCGGCGTGGAGACCACCGCCGCCTCCGCCGCCGCCGCCCTCGGCACCAAGCCGGGCAAGGTCTTCGTCGCCTCCACCGGCGTGATCGGCGAGCCGCTGCCCGCCGAGCGCATCACCGCCAAGATGGACGAGCTCGCCGCCGGCCTCGCGCCGGAGAAGATGGAATTCGCCGCCCGCGCCATCATGACCACCGACACCTTCCCCAAGGGCTGCACCCGCACCCTGGAGATCGACGGCACCCCGGTCACCATCTCCGGCTTCGCCAAGGGCTCGGGCATGATCGCGCCCGACATGGCCACCATGCTGGTGTTCATCTTCACCGATGCGGCCATCGAGCAGCCGGTGCTGCAGAAGATCCTCTCCGCGCGCAACGCCGCCACCTTCAACTGCATCACGGTGGACGGCGACACCTCGACCTCCGACAGCCTGGTGCTGGCCGCCACCAACAAGGCGAAGATGGCGCCGATCACCTCCGCCACCTCCGCCGCCGGCAAGGCGTTCTCCGAGGCGCTCGGCGAGGTGATGCTCGACCTCGCCCAGCAGGTGGTGCGTGACGGCGAGGGGGCAACCAAGTTCGTCTCCGTCTCGGTCACCGGTGCGAAGAGCACCGCCGCCGCCCGCACCATCGGCCTCGCCATCGCCAACTCGCCGCTGGTCAAGACCGCGCTGGCCGGCGAGGACCCGAACTGGGGCCGCATCGTGATGGCGGTCGGCAAGTCCGGCCAGGCGGCGGACCGCGACAAGCTCACCATCCGCTTCGGCGACACGGTGGTGGCGGAAAACGGCTGGGTCTCGCCCGCCTACCGCGAGGAAGACGGTGCGGCCTACATGAAGCGCGCCGAGATCGACATCCATGTCGACGTGGGCGTGGGCAGCGGCGCGGCCACGGTCTGGACCTGCGACCTCACCCACCGCTACATCGAGATCAACGCGGATTACCGCTCGTGAAATCGGTGCTCGTCTCGGCCTGCGCGCTGGTCGATCCCGACGGCCGGGTGCTGCTCGCGCAGCGCCCGGAAGGCAAGTCCATGGCCGGCCTGTGGGAATTCCCCGGCGGCAAGGTGGAACCGGGGGAAACCCCGGAAGCCGCCCTCATCCGCGAGCTGCACGAGGAACTGGGCATCGAGACCTGGGCGAGCTGCCTCGCCCCGCTCACCTTCGCCTCGCATGCCTATGCCGACTTCCACCTGCTGATGCCGCTCTTCATCTGCCGGAAATGGCAGGGCATCGCCACGCCGCAGGAAGGCCAGGCCATCCGCTGGGTGCGCCCCAACGCGCTGCGCGACTACCCGATGCCTGATGCAGATCTGCCACTGATCCCGCATCTCCTTCACTGGTTGTAACATAGATTTTTGCAATCTCAGACCAAAATGGTACGTGCATCTCCCTTCAACTTCACGCATCTTTAACTCAGCGGCCATAGAAACTACATAAAACGCCGCCTCAACACGGGGAAAGGAAACGCCTAATGCTTGGAACCATCGTCATCGGGAGCTGTGTCTCCGTCCAGGGTGAAATCGTCCGGTACCACCGGGACGGTCGTATGAGCGTGCGTGTCGGAAACCTTACCTTCACGGGTCGCGCCGTGAACGCGGGTGAGGAAAACGCACCGCGCAAGCCGACCGTTGTCACCCCGCGTCGCGCCTCCGTGGCGTGAACGCACGGCTGGCCCCGGCAACGGGTGTCAGCAGAGTTAAGCAGTCTCAGTAACAGACTCCGCCCGGCCTCTCCTCCGAGGGCCGGGCGTTTTCATGCCCGCCGGCTCAGCCCGCCACCGGCGTGGCCCAGCCCTGCAACTCGCGGCACAGGATGTCGATCAGCATCGCCACATGCGCGTCATTCGCGTTCAGGCAGGGGATGTAGGTGAATTCCTCGCCGCCCGCATGCAGGAAGCTGTCGCGGATCTCCTCGTTGATCTCCTCCAGCGTCTCCACGCAATCGGCCGAGAAGGCCGGCGCCATGATGGCGATGCGCCGCACGCCGCTCTCCGCCAGCCGGGCCACTTCCTCGACCGTGTAGGGCTGCAGCCACTCCTCCGGCCCGAACTTCGACTGGAAGGTCACCCGCAGCTCCTCGCCGCTCATCCCCAGCCGCTCGCGCAGCAGCCGCGAGGTCTTCTGGCACTGGCAGTGATAGGGGTCGCCCTCCTCCAGGTAGCGCTTCGGCACGCCGTGGTAGGAGGTGATCAGCAGCTCCGGCCGCTGCGCCATCCCGGCATAGACCTCCTCCACCGAGCGGGCCAGCGCATCGATGTAGAGCGGATGGTCGTAATAGGCCGGCACCGTGCGGATGGCGGGCTGCCACTTCAGCTTCATCAGCGCACGGAAGGCCTGGTCGTTCGCCGTCGCCGTGGTCGCCCCGGCATATTGCGGGTAGAGCGGGAAGAACACGATGCGCTCGCAGCCCGCCTCCTGCATGCGGCGGATCACGCTCCCGGTGGAGGGATTGCCGTAGCGCATGCAGAAATCCACCATCACGCTGTCGCCGAACAGCGCCGCCATGCCGGCGCGCACCTGCTCGGTCTGCTCGCGGGTGATGGTGCGCAGCGGGCTCTCGTTGAGCTCGGTGTTCCAGATACCGGCATAGGCCCGGCCCGAGCTGAACGGCCGCTTGCTCAGGATGATGCCCTGCAGGATCGGCTGCCACTTCCAGCGCGGATAGTCGATCACCCGCGAATCGGACAGGAATTCGGAGAGATAGCGCCGCATCGACCAGTAGTCCGTGCCGTCCGGCGTGCCGAGATTGGCGAGGATCACCCCCACCTTGGCCCGCGCCACCGGCGGATGCCCCTCGGGCGCATGCGCAAGGCGCCCCTGCCCCGGCCGGTCGGGTTCCGTCAGCTCTGCCATGCGCGCTCTCCTTCGCTGCGTCGTCCGTCGCCCCGGTCTACCGCGCGCGCCCGGGCTCTCCAAGCGCGTCGCGGTCGCGGGGGATCACTCTTCACCGGGCTTCTGGCCCGTGCTCTGCTCCGCCGTGCCCAGCGCATCGGCAAGCCGCGCCACCGCCGAGCCCGGGCGCCTGGGCACCGGCTGGTTCTCGCCCGGCGCCCAGCCGGTGAGGAACACCAGCTCGAACGTCGCCGGCACCCGGCCGTCCGGCCCCGCCCAGCGCTGCTGGTAGATCTCGCAGGCCCGCAGCAGCACGTCGCGCCGCAGCGGCACCCGGCGGCGCTGGCGCATCACGTTGGTCTCGCCCATCGCGCGCAGCTCGCGCATCAGGTGCAGGGGCGAGGCATAGGTGACCGTGAGCCGCTCCGTGTCCGCCACCGGCATCGCGTAGCCCGCCCGCTGCAGCAGCGCGCCGAGGTCGCGGATCTCGGCCATAGGCGCCACCCGGGGCGACAGCCCGCCCGCGCGCTCCACCTCCGCCTCGGCCAATGCCGCGCGCAGCTCGTGGAGGGTCTGGCCGCCGAAACTCACCGCCAGCATCAGCCCGTCCGGGCACAGGCCCAGCCGGAGCTGGATCAGCGTGCCCACCGGGTCGCGCGCCCAGTGCAGCCCGAGCCCGTGCACCACGAGATCATGCGCGCCCCGTTCCAGCGCCAGCACCTCCGTGTCCGCCACCAGCGAAGGGGCGGCGGCGAGCCGCGGGTTCCCCGCCATCTCCTCCGCCCAGGCCTGCGCCTGCCAGCCCACCACCGCCGGTGCGCTAAACTCTCTGTTAACCTCGATCAGGCGTTCTGAGACACGCGCCGCCGCCTCGCGGTGCAGGAAGGTCTCCGGCTCGGGCAGGCGCGCGCGGCGCCGGTCGAGCAGGTCGAGGTCGAAGAGATCGGGAGGGGTGGTCATCATGGTCCGCCATTTGTCCGGGACACCGGAGATAATGCGTCAACGCCCGGGAGAAAACCCATTCCGGGCCTGAGCGGGATGCTCGGCGGCATGGGCCGGCAGATGCTCGACATGGTCTATCCGCCGGTCTGCATCGCCTGCGCCGAGCCGGTGGAGCGCCAGCGCGCCCTCTGCGGCCCCTGCTGGCGCGAGACGCGCTTTCTCACCGGCGCGCTCTGCGAGGGCTGCGCCCGCCCGCTCGACGGGCTGGCCCCCGGCGCCGGCCTGCACTGCGCGCGCTGCGCCGCCGCCCCGCCGCCCTGGCAGGCGGCCCGCGCCGCCATCGCCCACGAAGGGCCGGGCCGGCGGCTGATCCTGTCGCTCAAGCACTCGGGCCGGCTGGAACTGGCCGAGCCGGTGGCCGCCTGGATGGTTCGCGCCGGCGCCGACGTGCTCGCCCGCGCCGACCTGCTCGCCCCGGTGCCGCTGCACTGGCTGCGCCTCGCGCGCCGCGGGCACAACCAGTCGGCCGAACTGGCACGCGCCCTCTCCCGGCTCACCGGGAAGCCGATGGTGCCGGACCTGCTCCTGCGCCGCCGACGCACCGCGAGCCAGGTGGGGCTCGACCGCGCGGCCCGCGCCACCAATGTGGAAGGCGCCATCGTCGCCGCCCCGCAGCACGTGCTCCACGGCCGGCGCGTGCTGCTCATCGACGACGTGATGACCACCGGCGCCACCCTGGCCGCCTGCGCGCGCGCCTGTCTCGACGCCGGCGCCGCCGCTGTCGACGTGCTCGCCGCCGCCCGCGCCCTCGCGCCCGAAGGAGAAAGCCCGCCGACCCGATGATTGCATGCGGGGGCGAAACCCTTATATCTGGACCTGTTCCACCATCCCGAAGGGCCCCCCATGAAACAGGTCGAAATCTATACCACGCCCACCTGCGGCTATTGCCGGATGGCAAAGAACCTGCTCACGCAGAAGGGCGTCGCCTACACCGAATACGACGTGGCCGCAGACCCCACCCTGCGCCCGAAGATGGTCGAGCGCGCCGGCGGCAGCCGCACCGTGCCGCAGATCTTCATCGACGGCACCCATGTGGGCGGCTGCGACGACCTCTACGCCCTGGAGCGCTCCGGCAAGCTCGACCCGATCCTGGCCGCCTGAGGCATGCGCGCCGGCCTCGTCCAGCTCACCGCTTCCGACGATCCGCTGGGGAACCTGCCCGCAACGGAAGCCCTGCTGCGCGAGGCCGCGGCCGGGGGGGCCGAGCTCGTTCTCACCCCCGAGGTCACCAACATCGTCTCCTCCAGCCGCGCCCGCCAGCAGGAGGTGCTCTGCCTCGAGGCCGACGACCCGACGCTGGCACGGCTGCGCGAACTGGCAGGCGAGCTGGGCATCTGGCTGCTGATCGGCTCGCTCGCGCTCAGGACCGGCGATGCCGACGGCCGCTTTGCCAACCGCTCCTTCCTGGTCGGGCCGGACGGCGGCATCCGCGCGCGCTACGACAAGATCCACATGTTCGACGTCGCCCTCGAAGGCGGCGAGAGCTACCGCGAATCCGTCGGCTACCGCCCCGGCAGCGCCCTCGCCTGCCCCGAGACACCCTGGGGCCTGCTTGGCATGACCGTGTGCTACGACCTGCGCTTCCCCGCGCTTTACCGGGCCCTGGCGCAGGCCGGCGCGCGGCTGCTCACCGTGCCCTCCGCCTTCACCGTGCCGACCGGCCGGGCGCACTGGGAGGTGCTGCTGCGCGCCCGCGCCATCGAGACCGGCTGCTTCGTGCTCGCCCCGGCGCAATGCGGCGAGCATCCCGGCGGCGGCGCGAAGCCGCGCCGCACCTGGGGCCATTCGCTCGCCGTTGCCCCCTGGGGCGAGGTGCTGGCCGATGGCGGCGAACGCCCCGGCGTCACGCTGCTCGACCTCGACCTCTCGGAGGTCGACCGCGCCCGCGCCCGGGTGCCGAGCCTGCAGCACGACCGGCCGTTCGGCGCGGGAACGACGTGATGCGCAATCCGCTCGCGGTTCCCGGCACGGCGGACGAGGATCCGCTGACCGTCGCCCTGCTCTCGGAGATCCTGAGCATCGAGCAGCACGCGCGCACCCGCATCCAGCGCGCCCTGCCCGCGGGCATGCAGCTCTCGCATTACATGGTGCTCACGCATTTCGCCCGGCAGGGCGGCGAGCGCACGCCTGCCCAGCTTGCCCGCATCTTCCAGGTCACGCGCGGCGCCATGACCAACACCCTGCAGCGGCTGGACGAAGCCGGCTACATCCACATCCGCCCGGACTGGGACGACGGCCGACGCAAGTATGTCTCGGCCAGCCGCGCCGGGCTGGAGGCGCGCCAGCGCGCCGTGGCGGCCGTGGCGCCGCTGTTCTCGGAGATGGCCGAACGGCTCGGCCCCGAGAAGCTGCGCGCGGTGCTGCCGGTGCTGCGCAGCATGCGCATCCTGCTCGACGCCCGGGAGCAGCAGTAGCCCCGCGCCCCTCAGCCGGTGCGATGCGGGCGCTGCTGTGCGCCGCCGCGCCGCCGCCCGGAGAGGCCGGGGAAGGAAATCACCTCCGCGCCATGTCCTGCCAGCGAGCTCGCCGCCGGTGCGACGCCGCGCAGGTGCATCAGGTGCGAGAGCAGGCCGCGCAGCGCGGGGTCGGTGCCGGTCGCGGAGCCGCCGCAGAGCACCCGGCCCAGCCGCGCGACCTCGCCCTGTGCCCGCCGCGGCTCCGCCCGGAAGCTGCGGCCGCGCAGCGAGGCGGTGACGAAGAGCCGGTGCTCGGTGAGCGCCATCAGCCGGCCGAGGGTGAAGGCATCGAAGCGCCCGTAGGCAAGTGTCACCGTCGGCTGGCCCGGCGCGGGCGCGCCCTCGCCCCGGCGCGGCTCGATCAGCTTCGGGCCGCCCGGCCCGCGCGCACGTCCGCCATGGGTGCGCAGGCGCAGGCTGTGCAGCCCCTCCGCCATGGCCGCAACCTGGTAGTCGTCCCAGCCCTGCTCCTCCGGCAGCGCGGAGACCAGCAGATCGGCCACCCGGGCGCGCCCCTGCGCCGGCGGAGCGCCGCGCCGGGCCCGCATGCCGCGGGCATAGCCCGCCCAGCCTCCCGGGCCGGCGCCGAACTGCAGCGGGTCGGCCTGGCCGAGGCCCAGCATGTCCTCGTGCCAGAAATCGGCGAGGCCAAGCAGGAGGCCGAGGTTTTCCGCCGCCGGCGCATCCCGGAAATGCAGGTCCATGTGATGGGCGCCGCTGCGCAGTTCGGCCAGTGCCTCCGCGCCGATGGCGATCAGCAGGCCGAGGTGCACCGGCGACCAGCAACCGAAGCTCGCATGGCTGCGATTGGTGAAGCCCACGATCCGGCCGGGGTCGAGGCCGAAGGCGCGTGCGGTCTCCACGTCGCGGGTGACGGCGAAGAGCTGGCGCTGCGCCCCCTCCGCGCCGAGCCGGGCGAGCAGCCAGCCGCGCATACGCCCCGCGAGCATGCGCATCTCGGGGGCGATGATCTCGCGCTCGGCGAAGACCACCGCCGTGGTGGCGGGGTCGAGCCGGGCGGTGAGGCGGCGCAGGCGGTCGCCCTCCCCCGGAGACAGGAAGTGCACCACCGGCCCCTCCGCCGCCGGGTGGCAGAGGCTTTGCGCCACCATGGCGGGCCCGGGGTCTCCCGCCTCGGGGCCGAGATGCAGGACATCGGTGAAGCGCCGCCCGCCCGCCCCGCCGATCTCGCCCGAGCGGATGGCGCCGGCGAGGGTTTCGGGCCAGTGGCGGCAGGCTTCGAGGGCGCGGGAGATATCCCGCCCGTCCACCTCCGCCGGCTGCCCGGGCGGGTGGCGCAGCGCGGGGGCGGGAAAGGCCTCCAGCGCGGGGTCGACCGCGGTCTCCCCCGCCAGCCAGGCTCGCCGCCGCCCGGCGAGCCCCGCCCCCTCCTCGAGCGCCAGCAGCGTGGACAGCACCTCCGGCGTGAGGGCGGAACAGGACAGATCGAGCAGAAGGTCTCCCTCCCTCGCGTGCAGCGCCTCGAAACGGCCGGGACGCGAGACGAGCTGCGCATGCCGCCGCCGCCGCACCATCGCGGCGAGCAGTTCGAGATCCTGCAGATGCTCCTGCGTCACCATGTCGTGTCCCCGGGTGGCGCCCGCCGGCGAGAGCCGGCCGACGCGTGAAGGGGGGATATCCCGGCGGCGCCTGCTCAAGGCACCTGGCCGCCACCGCGATTCCCCCACAGCCCCATTGGAGCGCGGATTCGATAATCAGGTGTTAACCCCAAGGGGACAGCGCGGCTTGCGGTTGAAGCGAGGAGCCCCGCCGCACGCATCACGACAGGAGGGCGTCGAGCTCACCGGACAGGGTACGGGCCTCGAGAATCGCGGCTTCCAGCTCGGCCAGCCGGGCCTCGGGCGCCGTGGCGGCCGGCCGGGCCGTGGTGGCCGCGAGCACCTCCGCCTCCAGCGCGGGATCGAGCGGGATGCGGCGCTGGCGCAGGGAATGCCGCTGGCTCACCAGCTGGCGACGCAGCAGGGCGAGCTCGCGCTCGCGCTCGGCGATCTCCTTCGTGGCGGCGGCCGGCACGGGGTCGGCGTGGCTGCCGGTCGTGGCGGCGGCGGCGTCGGACACGGCCTCCGCCCGCTCCAGCGCCTCGGGCGCCGGGCTGTCCGGGCTGGAGACCACCTCGGGCCCGGACAGGGTGGCCGGCGGCAGCGCGCCGCTCTCCGCCCCCTCCGGCCCGGGCCCCCGGGAGCACGCTGCCAGCGCGAGGGCGAGGCCGAGGGGGGCGAGGCTGGCTGGATATCTCATGGTTCGGACCTTCCGACTTGTCCCGTGATCTCCCTCCGGCTCCCTGCCGTCGCAAGGTGCCGGGGGAAGGTGATCAGAGGGTAAACACGGTGGTGCCCGTGGTGCGGCGCGCCTCGAGGTCGCGGTGCGCCTCGGCGACCTCGGCCAGCGGGCGGGTACGGGCGACGTCGATCTTCACCTTGCCGGTCAGCACCATGTCGAACAGGTCGGCGGCGCGCTCCTGGGCGGAGCCGGGCTCGGCGATATAGGTGAAGAGCGTCGGGCGGGTGACGTAGAGCGAGCCCTTGGCCGCGAGCTCGGCCACGGTGATCGGCGGCACCGGGCCGGAGGCGCTGCCGAACGAGATCATCAGCCCGCGCGGGTTGAGGCATGCGGTCGAGCCCTCCCAGGTGGAGGCGCCGACCGAATCCATCACCACCGGCACGCCGCGCCCGCCGGTGAGATCCTTCACGGCGGAAACGAAATCGGTGGTGGAGTAATTGATCACCTCGGCCGCGCCATGCGCCTTGGCGAGGGCGCATTTCTCGTCCGTGCCGGCGGTGGCGATCATCCGCAGGCCCATGGCGCGCGCCCATTGGCAGGCGATGAGCCCCACGCCGCCGGCGGCCGCGTGAAACAGCAGCGTGTCGCCGGGCGCGAGGCTGGCGGTGGAGCGGAAGAGATACTGCACCGTGAGGCCCTGCAGCATCATCGCGGCGCCCTGCTCGAAGGAGAGCTCCTCGGGGAGCACCACCACCTGGGCCGCCGGCATCACCCGCTCCTCGGCATAGGCGCCGGGGGTGACGGCGGCATAGGCCACGCGGTCACCCTCCGCGAGATGGGTCACCCCCTCGCCCACCGCGGTGACGATGCCTGCCCCTTCGAGCCCGATCACCGCCGGCAGCGGCAGCTTGTAGAGCCCGGTGCGCTGGTAGACGTCGATGAAGTTCAGCCCCACCGCGTGCTGGCGGATGCGGATCTCGCCGGGCCCCGGCGCGCCCACCTCGACATCGACGTATTCGAGCACTTCGGGGCCGCCGAATGCGGAAATGCGGACTGCCTTGACCATGGCCTACCTCCGGGACGTTGCAGAGACGATGCGGCCCCGGCCGTTGCGGGCCGGGGCCGGTTGCGGGGGGCGCGAGCGCTCAGGCGGCGGCGGCGACGGCGCGTTTCGTCATCACGCCGATGAGATGGGCGCGGTACTCCGGGGTGCCGTGGATGTCGCCGATCATGCCCTCGGCCGGGGCCTTGAGCGAGGCGACCGCATCGGGGGTGAAGCTGGAGGAGAGCGCCTCCTCGGCCTCGGTCCAGCGGAACACGCCCTCCTCCGAGGCGCCGGTGACGGCCACGCGCACGCCGGTCGCGAACTTGGCCACGAACACGCCCACGAGGGCGAAGCGCGAGGCCGGCTGCACGAACTTCTGGTAGTTCGCCGCCTCCGGGATGGGGAACTTCACCGCGGTGATGATCTCGTGCTCCTCCAGCGCGGTGGTGAACATGCCCTGGAAGTACTCGTCCGCCGGGATCTCGCGCGCGGTGGTGACGATGGTCGCCCCCGAGGCCAGCGCCGCGGCCGGGTAGCAGGCCGAGGGGTCGTTGTTGGCGAGGCTGCCGCCGATGGTGCCGCGGTTGCGCACCGCCGGGTCACCGATATGCGAGGCGAGGGCGGCGAGCGCGGGGTAGGCGGTGGCCTCGGCCGCCACCTTCGCATGCGGGGTGGCGCCCTTCACCGTGAGCACGCCGCCCTCGGCCGAGACGCCGATGAGCTCCGCCATGCCGGCGAGGCTCACCAGCTTCGTGGGCATGGCGAGACGCTGCTTCATGGTGGGCAGCAGGGTCTGGCCGCCGGAGAGGGGCTTCGCGTCCTCGTCGGAGAGGGCCGCCAGGGCGTCGGCGACGCTCGCCGGTTTCACGAATTCGAAGTCATACATGGTCTTGTCTCCTTGGACGGGCCGTGCCCGTGTCTCACGTCCCGGTCTTCACCCTGCCGCATTCATCGCCGCCCAGACCCGGGCCGGCGTGAGCGGCATGTCGATATGCGTGACCCCCCTGGCGGCGAGGGCGTCGACCACCGCGTTCACCACGGCGGGCGGCGAGCCGATGGCCCCGGCCTCACCGCAGCCCTTCACCCCCAGCGGATTGTGGGTGCAGGGCGTGACACAGCTGTGATCGACGGCATACATCGGCACATCATCGGCGCGCGGCATCGCATAGTCCATATAGGATCCGGTCAGAAGCTGGCCATTTTCGTCATAGACCGCCTGTTCGAGCAGCGCCTGGCCGATGCCCTGGGCGATGCCGCCATGCACCTGGCCCGAAACGATCATCGGGTTGATGACATTGCCGAAATCGTCGGCCGCCGAGAAGGCGAGGATCTCGACCTTGCCGGTGTCGGGGTCGACCTCCACCTCGCAGGCGTAGCCGCCGGAGGGGTAGGTGAAGTTGGAGGGGTCGTAGAAGGCCGTCTCCTCCAGCCCGGGCTCGATGCTCTCCAGCGGGTAGTTGTGCGGCACGTAGGCGGCGAGGCAGACATCGCCCCAGGCGATGGACTTGTCGGTGCCCTTCACCGAGAACTGGCCGCCGGCGAGCTCGACATCGGTCTCGGCCGCCTCCATCAGGTGGGCGGCGATCTTCTTCGCCTTGGCGATGATCTTCTCGGTGGCCTTCACCATGGCGGTGCCGCCCACGGCGATGGAGCGCGAGCCGTAGGTGCCCATGCCCATCGGGATCTTCGAGGTGTCGCCATGCACGATGTCGACCTGGGTGGCGTCGATGCCCAGCATCTCGGCCACCACCTGGGGGAAGGTGGTCTCGTGCCCCTGCCCGTGGCTGTGCGAGCCGGTGTAGACCGAGATCGAGCCGGTGGCGTTCACCCGCACGGTGGCGCTCTCGTAGAGGCCGGCGCGGGCGCCGAGCTGGCCGACGAGCTGGGAAGGCGCGATGCCGCAGGCCTCGATGTAATGCGCGATGCCGAGGCCGCGCAGCTTGCCCTTCGCCTCCGAGGCCGCGCGCCGGGCGGGGAAGCCCGCCACGTCGGCGATCTCGACCAGCTTGTCCATCGTGGCGTGGTAGTTGCCGGTGTCGTAGACCACCGCGACGGGGGTCTGGTAGGGGAACTGCTCGGGCTTGATGAAATTGCGCCGGCGCAGCTCTATCGGGTCGATACCGAGCTCGCGGGCCGCCTTGTCGATCACGCGCTCGAGCTGGAAGGTCGCCTCCGGCCGCCCGGCGCCGCGATAGGCGTCCACCGGCACGGTGTTGGTGAACACGGCCTTCACGTTCACGTAGACCAGCGGCGTGGTGTAGTTGCCCGCCATCAGCGTGCCGTGCAGCCAGGTGGGCACCGAGGGCGCGAAGGTGGAGAGATAGGCGCCCATGTTGGCCAGCGTGTCGGTGCGCAGGGCGAGGAACTTGCCTTCGGCGTCGAGCGCGAGCTCGATCTTCGTCACGTGGTCGCGGCCGTGGCAGTCGGTGATGAAGGCCTCGGAGCGGTCGCAGGTCCATTTCACCGGGCGGTTCACCGCCTTCGCCGCGAAGGTGCAGAAGGCCTCCTCGGCGTAGTGGAAGATCTTGGTGCCGAAGCCGCCGCCCACGTCGGGTGCGACCACGCGCAGCTTGTGCTCGGGGATGCCGAGCACGAAGGCGCCCATCAGCAGGCGGATCACGTGGGGGTTCTGCGAGGTGGTGTAGAGCGTGTGCTCGCCGGTGGTGCGGTCATAGTCGCCCACGGCCACGCGCGGCTCCATCGGGTTTGCCACCAGGCGGTTGTTCACAAGCTCCAGGGTGGTGACATGGTGCGCGCCCCTGATGGCGGCATCCACCGCCTCGCGGTTCTCCTCCACGAAGCCCCAGTCGTAGCAGAGGTTGTTCTCGACATCGTCATGCACGAGCGGCGCACCGCCGGCCACGGCGGCCTTCATGTCGATCACGGCCGGCAGCTCGTCGATATCGACCATGATGGCTTCGGCGGCGTCCTTCGCCTCGGCCAGGCTCTCGGCCACGACGACGGCGATCGGGTCGCCGACGTGGCGCACCTTGCCGGTGGCGAGCACGGGGTGGCCGGGCTCCTTCATCGGCTGGCCGAAGCGGTCGGTCACCTGCCAGCCGCAGGGCAGCCCGCCCACGCCCTCGAAATCCTTCGCGGTGAAGATGCGGACCACGCCGGGCATGGCCTCGGCTTCGGCGGTATCGATGGAGGTGAGGTTTCCGTGGGCCACGGAGGAGCGCAGGAAATAGGCGTAAGCCTGTCCGCGCAGGTTGATGTCGTCGGTGTAGCGCCCGGCTCCGGAGAGGAAGCGCACGTCCTCGCGCCGTTTGGTGGAGGCACCGATCCCGTCATGATCCTTGGGCATTGTCTCTTCTCCCTGGCAGGGAGCGCGCGGGCTCCCGGATTGTCCGACCCGCGTTCTTCTTCCGGCTCGCGCCGCTGCGGGGTCTTGATGGGCTGGGGTGGGGTCTTGCCCCTTGGGGCGGGGGGCGCGCCCCCCGGAGCGGCGTCATGGCGCCGCTCCCCGTCATGTCTCGGCGCCCTGCCCCCCGGGGGGAACAGGGCCCGGCCGCTCAGCCGCGCAGGGTGGCGGCGGCGGCCTGGATCGATTTCACGATGTTGTGGTAGCCGGTGCAGCGGCAGATGTTGCCCTCGAGATACTCGCGGATCTCGGTTTCCGAGGGGTCCGCGTTGGTCTTGAGCAGGTCCGCGGCGGACATCACCATGCCCGGGGTGCAGAAGCCGCACTGCAGGCCGTGATGGTCCTGGAAGGCCTGCTGGATCACGCCCAGCGAGCCGTCGGGGTTTGCCATCCCCTCGATGGTGGTGACCTCCGCGCCCGCGGCCTCCTGGGCCAGCATGGTGCAGGATTTCACAGCCACGCCGTCGACATGCACCACGCAGGCGCCGCACTGGGACGTGTCGCAGCCCACGTGGGTTCCGGTGAGGCCCTGGGCCTCGCGCAGGAACTGGACCAGCAGGGTCCGGCCTTCGACCTCGCCTGACATCTTCTTGCCGTTAACCGTCATGGTGACTGAGGTCATGACATTCTCCCCGATTAAAGTCTTCGCGAGCCTATGGCGGAAGCCCGAGTCTCGCAACCACCTTGCGATTGCGCACACTTTTGCCGGCCGGGCCCGGCGGCGGCAAGGGGTTTGAGGAAGAATTGCGCCCTTGGTCGTAAACGGCTGCGCCGGGGCTCAGCCGCCGACCGGCAGCCGGGAGTCGCAGGCGGGGTCGATCTGCCACTTCCGGTTGCCCTGCACGAAGGAATCGCGGCCCGTGCCGTCGCGCCGGCTGGCCGCCGCCTCGCGGATGGCGGCGGCCAGGGCATCGGCAAGGTCGCGGTCATCGCCCGCGTCCACCGTGGCTGCGTAATTGTTGGAGATCGTGGTGCGCACCACCGACACCGGCAGCCCGTCGAACCGGCCGCCGAAGCCGGGCGCGGCGAGCGCGTCGGCCGCCCAGGCCACGTCCTCGAGCGCGTAGGAGCAGCCCCGCTCCGTCACGTCGTAGGAAGCGATGAGCGCGTGCCAGCGCCCGATCGCCACCTGCTCCGTGCCCGGCGCGTCGGCCGGAGGCGGCAGGGGATCGTCCGGGTCCGGCGCCACGGCGGGGGGCACGCCGCCGCTTCCGTCACCGTCATCGCGGGGCACGATCACCATCGTGTCGGGCGGGGCGGTGTAGCGGGTGGCATAGGTCTCCGCCGGCGCCTGCTCGGAGACCAGCGCCTCCAGCCGCGGCGCGCAGCTCGGGTCCCACAGGCCGGCGCGGGTGACGTCATCGACGAAACCGCGCACGAAGAGCGGCGCCTCCCCGGCCCCCGGCGCGCCGGAGACCGCCCGCGCCTCGGCCCGGGCCAGCGTCTCGACGAAGAAGCAGCTCCACTTCGCCCGCACCCGGTCCTCCTGCGCCTCCAGCACCTCGGCATAGACCGAGCCGAGGATCTCCAGCGTCTTGTCGGTGGTGAACTCGCGCTCGTCGAGGGCCGCGGCCTCGCGCTTGGCCTGCCAGGCGGTGACGGCGGAGAAGATCGACACTCCCGCCGCGATCAGCGATATCCAGTTCGACTTGTCCATGCCGGCCTCCCCCGGTCCTGCGGCCCTGTCCTGCCGCGGCAGCATGCGCCGGCGGCGGAGGGCAGACTGTGCGCCCGCGCACAGGGGCCGGAGACTGTGCGCCCGGGCAGGGCCGGGGCCGCCCGCAAGCGCGGGGCCGAAACTGCGCGCAAGCGCAAAGCCCGAAACTGCGCGCCGGCGCGCAAGGCCCGAAACTGCGCGCGGGCGCGCAAGGCCCGAAACTGCGCGCGGGCGCGCAAAGCCCGAAACTGCGCGCCGGCGCGCAAGGCCTGCGGCCCCGCGTCCCGCCCCCGGGGCCGCGCTTGCATCGCCGGGCCGCCGCGGCTAGGCCTGTTTCAAAGAACAGAACCCCACGGGCCCGGAGGACCGCCGCGATGATCGGACGCCTGAACCATGTCGCCATTGCCGTGCCCGACCTCGGCGCCGCGGCGGCGCAGTATCGCGACACGCTGGGCGCCACGGTCGGCGCCCCGCAGGACGAGCCGGAGCATGGCGTGACCGTGGTGTTCATCGAGCTGCCCAACACCAAGATCGAGCTGCTGCACCCGCTGGGCGAGGGCTCGCCCATCGCGGGCTTTCTCGAGAAGAACCCCGCGGGGGGCATTCACCACATCTGTTACGAGGTCGAGGATATCCTTGCCGCGCGCGACCGGCTGAAGGCCGCCGGCGCCCGGGTGCTGGGCACGGGCGAGCCGAAGATCGGCGCGCATGGCAAGCCGGTGCTGTTCCTGCACCCGAAGGATTTCAACGGCGCCCTCGTGGAACTGGAGCAGGTATGACCATCACCTCCGTCATCGTCCTCTACGCCGTCACCTGGTTCATGTGCCTGTTCGTGGCGCTGCCGATCCGGGTGACCACCCAGAGCGACACCGGCGAGATCGTCCCCGGCACCGCGCCTTCGGCGCCGGTGAACCCGCGGCTGGGGCGCAAGATCCTCTGGGTCACGGTGGCCACCACGGTGATCTGGGCGCTGCTCTGCGGCTTCATCCTGTCGGGGATGCTCACGGTCCGTGACATCGACTTCTTCAACCGAATGTGATTCGGAGCGGAGCCGGCGGCCCGTGCTACGCTGAAGCCTCCACACCCAGAGAGGAGACACGCAGATGAAGATACTCGCCGCCCTCCTGACCGCATGTTCGATGCTGGCCGTGGTGGGCACTGCCGCCGCCTGCCCCTGGTCCAGCGCCAGGGTGACCTCAGACCAGAGCGCCGAGATCACTCCGGCCGCGCCGAAGACCACCGGAAGCTGAGCCCGCGCCGAAACGCCCTGCCGGGAGGGCCCCTGCGCGGGCCCTCCGGCCTCGCGGGTCTTCGCCCCCGCGCAGGCATGTCCCGGGCCTGACCCGGGACCTCGCCGCCACCCGCCCCGCGCCGATGCTGCCGGGGAGGCCCCGGGTCAGGCCCGGGGCAGGTCGGCGCCCCGCCGTCCCCTTCCGCCCCGCACCTTCCAGACCCGCTGCGCGCGCCGCACGCGGCTCCCCCTTCAGGAGCGCCGCTTCATGACCAGCCCCCGCGGCTCCGCCCTGTCCGCCCTCGCCCGCTGGCCACTTCTGCTGTTGCCCGCCCTGCTCACCGCCTGCACCAGCCTCGGCGCCGGCGTGCTCGAGCGGCTCGGCCGCTCGCAGACGGTGGAGAGCAGCACCGGCATTCCCTACGGAGACGACCCCGCGCAGGCCTACGACCTCTTCGCCGAGCGCGGCCTGGCCGATGACGCCCCGCTGATCGTGTTCTTCCACGGCGGCTCGTGGGACAGCGGCAGCCCGGGGCTCTACGCCTTCGCCGGCCAGTCGCTCGCGGCCCTCGGCACCATCACCGCCCTGCCCGGCTACCGGCTGGCGCCCGATGTCACCTTCCCGGCCTTCGTGGAGGACGGCGCGGCGGCGGTGGCGGCGGTGAAGGCGCGCTACCCGGGCCACCCGCTCTACCTCGCCGGCCACTCGGCCGGCGCGCAGATCGCCGCCCTGCTCGCGCTCGATCCGCGCTGGCTCGGCGCCGAGGGGCTCTCCCCCTGCCGCGACGTGGCGGGGTTCATCGGCCTCGCCGGCCCCTACGACTTCCTGCCGCTGCAGCAGGATCGCTACCGCCGCATCTTCCCCGAGGAGACCCGGGCCGAGAGCCAGCCGGTCAACTACGCCGCCGGCGCCCACCCGCCCGCACTCATCCTGCACGGGGAGGCGGACGATGTCGTCTCCCCCGCCGAGAGCGAGGCGCTGGCCGGGGCGCTGGAGGCGGGCGGAAACGCGGTCACCCTGCGGCTCTATCCGGAGGTGGGCCACGTGGGCATCGCCTCGGCGCTCGCCCCCATCCTGCGGGGGCGCGCGCCGGTGATCGAGGACGTGCGCGCCTTCCTCGCCGCGCCTCAGGCCGGCTGCGGGCGCAGCCCGGTGAGCCGGTGATGCAGGTGGGTGAAGGTCGCCACCCCGAGGATCGGGATCACCAGGTTGAGGATCGGGATGCTGAGCGGAATCGCCATCAGCGTGCCGGCGAGCCAGATCTGGCCGAAATGCCTCTTGCGCAGCGCCTCCGCCTCGGCCGAGGGCATGCGGCGCACGGCGATCATCTGGA
This sequence comes from Oceanicella sp. SM1341, assembly GCF_003448965.1. GTDB lineage: Bacteria > Pseudomonadota > Alphaproteobacteria > Rhodobacterales > Rhodobacteraceae > Paroceanicella. Next base: position 25,683 of record NZ_QRGC01000033.1, on the reverse strand, counting down.
AATACTCCCGCCCCAGCAGGTAGCCGTTCACCAGCCAGAAGATCAGCGGCGCCACCGGGGCGAGCACCAGGTAGAACACCAGCGCCACCAGGTTTGCCACGATCATCAGCCCGAGGAAGCGCGCGGCGTCGAGCAGCGCCTCGAGCATCGGCTGGGGGGTGACCTCGGGCAGCTGCGGGTAGTGCCGCTCCTCCACCGCCTCCACGATGTCGTCGAGGAAGAAGCCGATGAACACCGAGGCGATGGGGAACATCAGGAAGGCCGAGGCGAGGATCATCGCCACCACGGCAAAGCCGGTGGCCACCCCGCCCAGCGACACCTCGCCCAGGAAGGGCACCGGCACGTCCCAGGCCGGCAGCAGCGTGCCCAGCCAGCCCACGCCGAAATAGGAGGCGACGAGCAGCACCACCGTGAGGCCGAGGGACTTCACCAGCACGGCTGAGAAGCGGGCATCGGTAAGCTGGGAGAAGGCGCGGAGGAAATCGCCGATCATCAGGCGTCCACCCAGTCGGTGATCGCTTCGAGCACCGGGCGGTCACGCTCGGCCGGGGCCACGCCCTCGGTGCCGATATGGATGAAGCCGGCGAAATACTCGCCCTCGCCGAGGCCCTGTGCGGCGCAGAACTCCGCGTCGAACGCCGCCCAGCCGGTGATCCAGCTCGCCCCCCAGCCGGAGGCGAGCGCCGCGTTCACCAGCGCGAGGCAAACCGCCCCGGCCGAGAGGCGCTGCTCCACCTCCGGGATCTTCGGCGAGGGTTTCGGCGCCGAGACCACGCCCACGATGAGCGGTGCCACGGTGAAGGTGTTGCGCACCTTCTCCACGTCGGAGGCGGGCTTGCCCAGCGCCTCGGCCCGGGCGGCGGCCTGCTCCGCGAGCCGGGCGAGGGCCGCGCCGGAGAACACCTTGAAGCGCCAGGGCACCAGCATGCCGTGATCGGGCGAGCGGGCGGCGGCGGTGAGCAGCGGCATGAGCGCCGCGCGGTCCGGCGCCGGGGCGACGAGGGTCTTTGCCGGGCGGGAACGGCGGGTGAGCAGGAAGTCGAGGACCTCCGGGCGGGCTTCGGGCATGGGAACTCCGGTCTGTTGAGCGCCTTGGATGTGTTCGCGCCACCGGCCCGAGTCAAGCCATGCGGCCCTCGGGCGGTCGTGGGGCCGCGGCGGCCTCAGCCGCGGGCGACGAGGATGGGCGCGGTGAGCGAGGAGAGGCTGCGGCGCTGCCGGCCGTCGGCATCGAAGTTCTCCGCGTCGAGCCAGGCCTCGAAGGCGGTCTGCAGCAGCGGGAACTCGAGGTCGATGGCGGCATACCAGGCGGTGTCGCGGTTGCGGCCCTTCACCACCAGCGCCTGGCGGAACAGGCCCTCGTAGCTCAGCCCGAAGCGCTGTGCGGCCCGGCGCGAGGGGGCGTTGAGCGCGTTGCACTTCCACTCGAAGCGGCGGTAGCCGGCGAGGAAGGCCCAGGACATCATCATCCACACCGCCTCGGTGGCCGCCCGGCTGCGCTGCATGCGCGGGGCGAAGGCGATGTTGCCCAGCTCGATGCTGCCCGCCTCCGGCGCGATGCGCAGGAAGGAGAACACCCCGGCCCAGCTGTCGCTCGCATGGTCCCGGACGGCCCAGAACATCGGGTCGGTGCCGGCCCCGGCGCGCTCCGCCCAGGCGCGGAAGGCGGAAGCATCCGCGAAGGGCCCGTCGGCCATGTAGTCCCACATCGCGCCGTCATCCTCCGCGAAGGCGGAGAACAGCGCATCGGCATGCGCCGCTGCGCTGAGCGGCTCGAGCCGCGCGTAGCGGCCTTCGAAGGAGCGGCGGTCGGGGCGGGGCGGCGGGGTCCAGTTCGGAACCTCCGGGCCGATCGGGCGTGCATCATCCATGTCAAGACAGGAGCCGAAGCGGCGCGGCAGGTCAAGCGCCGCGCACGCGGGTTCGCAATTTATCGCGCGATTCCCGGCGCCTGCGCGGCCGGGCGGCGTCCCGGCCCGCCGCGCGCTCCCGGGCCCGGCCGTGGCCGTGCCCCCCGGCCCGCCTGCCGCGCATGCCCCCGGCCGGGTGGTTCCCCTCGAGGGCGCGGGGGGCTCAGGCGAGGAAGCGCGGGTTCTTGCCCATCTGCAGCTCGGGGAAGATGCGGGCCTCGATGTCGGAGGGGGCGAGGTCGAACATGTCGCGCAGGGTCCAGCCCAGCCAGCGGCGCATGTCGTCGGTGGGTTGCAGGTCGCGGTCCTCGAAGAGGTCGCCCTCGCCCAGGCCCGGCCAGGCGCCGTAGACCTTGCCACCCTTCACCGCGCCGCCCGCGAGGATCATCGCCCCGCCGGTGCCGTGGTCGGTGCCGCGCGAGCCGTTCTCCCGCGCGGTGCGGCCGAACTCGGTGACGCAGACCACCGTGGTGCGGCCCCAGGTGTCGCCCAGCCCCGCCTTCAGCGCCAGAATGGCGTCGGAGAGGTTGGAGAGCGCGCGCGGCAGCGACTGGTGCTGGGCGCGATGCGTGTCCCAGCCACCCAGCGAGAAGGCGGCGATGCGGCTCTCGCGGCTGAGCTGCTCGGCGGTGTAGCGCGCGAGCGGCACCGGGCCGAGGCGGTTTTCGCCCTCCATCGCGCCGCTCTCCTCGTTGGCGAGCTTGAAGGCGGCGTCGCTGGCGGCCTGCATCGCGGGGTCCTTCGCGTAGATCATGTCGAGCAGGTCGTGCGCCTGGGGCGACATGTCGAGCTCGGCATCCGGCGACCAGGCCGAGACCGGCGCCTTGCCGTCGAGCAGCATCATGTCTTCCTGCCCCACCGCGAAGGCCGTCCGCACGTCGGCGCCGGGCATCATGGTGAGCGCGCGGTTCAGCCAGCCGTCCCGCGCGGGCGTGAGGGTGCCGTCGGCGCTGGCGCTGCCGTTCTCCAGCAGGTCCTGGCCGTCGAAATGCGAGCGGCGGTCGCGGTAGGGGGTGGAGACCGCGTGCACGAAGCCCAGCTCGCCCGCCTGCCACAGCGGCATCAGCGGCTTCAGCGCCGGGTGGAGCGAGTAGAAGCCGTCGAGGTCGGTGGCACCTCCCGCCTCGCCGAACTTCAGCGTGGGGCGCATGGCGGCGAAGGCCTTGTCGCCGTAGGGCTGGACCACGTCGAGCGAGTCCATCGCCCCGCGCAGCAGGATGACGACGAGCCGGTTCTCGCCCGGCACGGCGGCGAAGGTGACGGGGGTGAGCAGCGGGCTCGCGGCGGCCGAGCAACCGAGGGCCAGGCCGGTTCCGAGGAAGCGGCGGCGGCCGGGGTCGAAGGATCGGGTCATGGCGTCCTCAGCGGCGGTTGAACACGGGGGAAAGCAGGGTGAGCGAGATGCCCTCCCATTTCTGCTCCGCGGCCGAGACCGCGAAGGTGAGCTTGTCGTCGGCGGCATCCCCGAGGGTGGCCTCGAGGAATTCGCGCGGGTCGGTCTTGCGGCCGAAGCGCTGGGAGAGGAACTTGGCGAAGCGGATGCGCCCGGCCAGCCCCTGCGGGGTGATCCAGGCGTCCACCTCCTCCGGCCAGCCGTTCGGCCCGCCGGGCTGCATCAGCGGCTGGCCCATCAGGATGAGGTGCCGCTTGGTCTGCTGCGCGAGGCGCATGCGCTGCTTCTCGAAGGACATGGCGTCGAAGGCGCGCAGGCAGGCGATGGAATAGTCGAGCGGCTGGCGCGCCTTGGTGAACTCCGGCTTCCAGGCCTGCTCGTGGTCGAGCAGCGCGGCGTAGACCGCCTTCAGGTCGCCGCCATCGCCCCAGGCCTCGGCCACCTGGGCCACGTGGCCCTCGTCCGGCGTGTCGGAGACGAAATGCACCACCAGCTTGCGGGCGATGTGCCGGGCGGTCTCGGGCTTGCGGGCGAGGTCGCGCAGGAAGTCCTTGGCGTCCTCCGGGTTGGCCTTCTTGCCACCGTAGGAAGCGCCGAGCACCGTCTCGGCGCCCGGCTCGGCGCGGTTTCCGGCGAAGAGCACGCCGCGCTCGGGGTTGACCGTGTAGCCGGTGAGCAACTCGGCGAACTGGACCACGTCCTCCTGGGTGTAGCTGCCGCCCACGCCCAGGGTGTGCAGCTCGAGCACCTCGCGGGCGAGGTTCTCGTTCAGGCCGCGATTGTTGCGCCGGCCGGCCACCGACTCGGGCCCGTAGGAGACGTTCTGGTCGAGGTAGATGATCATCGCCGGGTCGAGCGTGCAGGCGATGAGCATCTCGTCGAACTTGCCGGCCACGTGCGGGCGGATGGAATTCTCCACCATCAGCGGGCCGAGGGTGGCGAGGTTCACCCCCTTGGAGATCACGGTGAAATGATCGGCCCAGAAGGAGATCAGCCGCTCGCGGAAGCCCTGCGGCGACATCACCGGCGGCACGATGCGCCGGGCCTGCAGGGGCAGGCGCACCTCCGCCACCGCCTGGTTGGCGGCCTTCAGCGCGTCCGACATGCCCTTCTCGCCGTCCTCGACCTTGGCGCGCACCGCGTCGCGCCGCGCGCGGATGAGCTCGTAGACATGCACCACCGAAGGCAGGCCCCCGGCCGACATCGGGTCCGCCGCCTCGAGCTGGGCGGTCAGGTCTGCCGCGCCGGAGGGGGGCGTCTCGCCGGGGCGGAAGCCGTATCCGTAACGCAGGGCCGCAATGGTGGCAGTGCTGATGGACATGACGCCTCTTCACTGGATTCTTCAGGGGTTGGCAGGGTCTCGCGGATCTGTACGGGCGATGCGCCCGGTTCCGTCGTTCACTCTTGCGGGAGGATGTAGCGCGCCCCGGAGAGCGGCAAGCCCTTAAATTCGTGTCTCACGCGAATTTGCCCGCGACGCTCGCGCGGCCCGGCGCGGATTGCCAGCCGCCCGGCCTGCCGCTAGACCTGCGCCGGATGCGCCACTTGCGAGGGAGCCCGGCCGGATGCAGACCGTGATCACCATTTGCGACACCTGCCGCTTTTCCGAGGCGGAGAAGCTCTCGCCCGGCGGCGAGACCGGCGGCGCCCTGCTCGCCGCCCTGGTGGAAGAGGGCGCTCGCGAAGGGGCAGAAGGCTCGGTTGAAGGTGGGGCGGTCTCGGTGCGGCGGCACTCCTGCCTGATGGGCTGCGAGCGGCATTGCAACGTGGCGCTCTCGGCGCCGGGCAAGCTCACCTACGTGCTCGGCCGCTTCGCGCCGGAGGCGGAGGCCGCGGCGGCGATCCTCGATTTCGCCCGCCAGCACGCGGTCTCCGACAGCGGGCAGGTGCCGTTCCGCAGCTGGCCCCAGGGGGTGAAGGGACATTTCGTCGCCCGCATCCCGCCCTTGCCCGCGACATGAGCGACCACCCCTCCTCCTCGGCCCTGCGCGACCATGGCGGCGGGCTCGACGCCGCCGCGGCGCGCTGGGGCGGGCGGCCGCAGGACTGGCTCGACCTCTCCACCGGCATCAACCCCCGCCCCTGGCCGCTCCCCGCCCTGCCGCCCGAGGCCTGGACCCGCCTGCCCGACCGCGGCGCCTTCGCGGCGCTGGAGCGGGCGGCGCGCGCGCTCTGGCAGGTGCCGGACGGCCACACCGTGCTCGCCGCCCCCGGGGCCTCGGCCCTGATCGCCGCCCTGCCGCGCCTCACGGCCCCTGGCCGGGCGCATATCCCCGGCCCCACCTACAACGAGCACGCCGCCGCCTTCCGCGCCGCCGGCTGGCAGGTGGAGGACGGGCCGCTGCCGCCCCCACCCGGCCCTGACGACGTCACCGTGCTCGTGCACCCCAACAACCCCGACGGCCGCCGCTGGCGCCTCGATGACGCCGGCCCCGGCCCGCTCATCGTCGACGAGAGCTTCGCCGATGCCGAGCCCGGCCTCGCCCTGCCGCATGGCCGGCAGATCACGCTCAAGAGCTTCGGCAAGTTCTGGGGGCTCGCCGGGCTGCGCCTCGGCTTCGCCATCGGCCCGGCGGAGGTGATCGCCCCGCTCGCCGCCGCCATCGGGCCCTGGGCCGTCTCCGGCCCCGCCCTTGCCATCGGCGCCGCGGCCCTCGCCGACCGGCCCTGGGCGGAGGCCACGCGCGCCCGCCTCGCGGCCGATGCCGCCCGGCTCGACGCGCTGCTCACCGAGCGCGGCTTCACGATCGAGGGCGGCACGCCGCTCTTCCGCCTCGCCGCCTGCCCCGGCGGCGCCGCCCTTCAGGCCGAGCGGCTGGGCCGCGCGCATGTGCTGGTGCGCCGTTTCCCCTGGTCGGAGCGGCTGCTGCGCTTCGGCCTGCCGGGCTCCGAGGCGGGCTGGGCCCGGCTCGAAGCCGCGCTGGACTGAGGCTGCCCCATGTCCCACGCCGAGATGCTGCTGCTCGCCCTCGCGCTCGACGCCCTGTTCGGCGAGCCGGACTGGCTCTGGTCGCGCCTGCCCCACCCGGTGGTGGTGATGGGCCGGGCGCTCGGCCGGGCCGAGGCGGCGATGAACCGCGGCCGCCACCGCCAGGCGCGCGGCGCGCTGGTGCTCTTCGCCCTCGGCGCCGGGGCCGCGGCGGTGGGCGCTGCGATCTCCGCCCTGCCCGACGCCGGGCTGCTGGAGGCCGCAGCCGCCGCCACGCTCCTCGCCCAGCGCAGCCTGGCCGACCATGTCTCGGCCGTGGCGAGCGCCCTCACCCGCAGCCTCGGCGCGGGGCGCGAGGCGGTGGCGCGCATCGTCGGCCGCGATGTCGCCGCCCTCGACCGCGCCGGCATCTCCCGCGCCGCGATCGAGAGCACGGCGGAGAATTTCTCCGACGGGGTGGTGGCCCCGGCCTTCTGGTTCCTGCTCCTCGGCCTGCCCGGGCTCGCGCTCTACAAGCTGGTGAACACCGCCGATTCGATGATCGGCCACATGAGCCCGCGCTACCGCGACTTCGGCCGCGCGGCGGCGAAGCTCGACGACGCGATGAACTGGGTGCCCGCCCGGCTCACCGGCGCGATGCTCGCCCTCGCCGGCCGCAGCCGCGCCGCCTGGGAAGGCATGCGCACCGAGGCCCGACTGCACGCCTCGCCCAACGCCGGCTGGCCCGAGGCGGCAATGGCCGGCGCGCTCGGCGTCTCGCTCGCCGGCCCGCGCAGCTACGGCGGCACGCGCGTCGAGGCGCCCTGGATGAACCCCGGCGGCAGCCGCAACCCGGGCCCGGAGGACATCTCCCGCGGCCTCGCCCTCACCTGGCGGGCCTGGTGGGGCATGGCGGGGGCGCTTGCCCTGCTCGCCCTCCTCTCCTGAGCCGGAACGCCCCGGAGCGCTTGCGCCTGACGGCACCCGCCCGCCTGCCCGGGCTGGACAAGCCCGGCCGCCTCGGCCAGCATCCGCTGATACCGCAGCCCCCGGGGAGACATGCGCATGAGATCGCCCTACAGCAGGCTTGCAGGCGAAACCCCGCCCGCCATCGGCCACAACCAGGGCCCGCCGCTCGACCCCGGCACGAGCTGGCGCCGGCATTGCTGGGGTGCTGCGCGCAAGTCGCTCGTCGGCACCATCCCGCTCGAGGTGGTCCGCCGCCGGGTGAAGCGCGCGCGCGAGCTGGGGCTCGACTACCCGGCCTATGCCTCGATCCTGCTCGGCACCGGGCGCGACATTGTGGGCTTCCTCTTCACCTGCGAGGCGATCGGGCTGCGGCTGCAGCGCACCGTCAGCCTGCCGCTGCCGGTCACCGCCAAGCTCGGCGCGCTGGAGCGCTGCGAGCGCCTGCTGATGACCGACCGCGACACCGACCCCGCCCGCCTCTCCGGCCTGCTGGAGGACGAGCTGAAGCTGCGTTTCGCCGGCACCGGCCCCGAGCCGGAAAACCCCGCCCACCCCGCGGCCGGCCGCGCCGCCATCCGCGCCCTGCTCGACCCGCTGAACCTGCCGGGAGATGCGGTGGTGATGATCGGCACCCGCGCCGAGGAGCGCGACTGGGCCGAGGCCGCCCGCCTCGCCAAGTTCATGGCCGCCCCCGGCTACTTCGGCTCCACCGCCGCCTGAGTGCCTGCGGCACGGCTGAGCGCGGCAGGGCTGGAAGCGAAACGGCCGGGCGGGGCGAATCCGGACGCGGCGGGAGTGAGCCCGGCGCAGCTGCACGCAGCAGGGCCGACGCGGCGAGCGACGCATCGCGGCTGTGCGCGCCCGGGTTGACCGCAGTGGTCCGATCCCCGGGCGCAAAGGAGGCGCTGCCTCCATCCTGCCCCGTCACCCCGGCGCGGGCGGCCCGGCACCTCAGGCGCGGCAGGCCAGGCACCGGAAAGCGCCCTGCGCAGTGCACCCGGCCCCATGCCCGCAGGCACATGCGGCCGCAAGCGCCAGCCCAGGGTTCCGGATTTCGGAACAGGCGTCCCGATTGACGCGGCGACGCCCGCTCAGCGCGCCAGCGCCAGCAGGCCGTCGATGTCGCAATGCGCCTCGAGATGCGCCGCCAGCGCGTCCAGCGTCGCGTCGACCTCGGCGCCGTAGCCGATCCCGCCGGGCGTGCCGCCGAGCCCGGCGATCCAGGCAGCGCGGAAGGCGTCGGAGGTGAAGATGCCGTGCAGGTAGGCGCCCGCCACGCGTCCGTCGGCCGAGACGGCGCCCTCCGGCCGGCCGTCGATCTCCAGCCAGGGGCGGGCGCGGTCCGGGCCCTCGGTGGCGCCGATGTGGATCTCGTAGCCCCGCACCTCCGTGCCGCTCTCGGGGTGGCGGCCGCTCACCTCGGCGAGGCGCTTCTTCGGGTGCATCACCGTCTCGAGGTCGAGCAGGCCGAGGCCCGGCACCGCGCCCGGCGGGCCCTCGATGCCCCCGGGGTCGCGGATCACCCGGCCCAGCATCTGGTATCCGCCGCAGATGCCCAGCACCCGGCCGCCGCGGCGCAGGTGGGCGGCGATGTCGATGTCCCAGCCCTGGGCGCGCAGGAAGGCGAGGTCGCCCGCCGTGCTCTTGGTGCCGGCGAGGATCACCACCGCCGCGTCGCCGGGAATGGCCCGGCCCGGCGGCACCATCTCCACGCTCACCGAGGGTTCGAGCTTCAGCGGGTCGAGATCGTCGAAATTCGCGATGCGTGACAGCATGGGCACGGCGATCTTCAGCGGCCCGCCGCGGCTGGAGCCGATGTCCACCGCGTCCTCCGCCGGCAGCCGGTGGGCGCCGGAAAACCACGGCACCAGCCCGAAGGAGGGCCAGCCGGTGCGCGCCACGATCTCCGCCATGCCGGCCTCGAACAGGCCCGGGTCGCCGCGGAACTTGTTCACCATGATGCCGGCGATGCGGGCGGCATCCGCCTCCGCCAGCACCGCGCGGGTGCCGACGAGCTGGGCGATCACCCCGCCGCGGTCGATGTCCCCCACCAGCACCACCGGCGTGCCGCTCGCCTCGGCGAAGCCCATGTTGGCGATGTCGCCGGCGCGCAGGTTGATCTCCGCCGGGCTGCCCGCGCCCTCGACGATGACGAGATCCGCCTGCGCCTTCAGCCGCTCGAAACTCTCCAGCACCGCCGCCAGCAGCCGGGGCTTCATCGCCGCGTAGTCGCGCGCGCGCAGGGTGGCGATGCGCCGGCCCTGCACCACCACCTGGGCGCCGGTGTCTGTCTCGGGCTTCAGCAGCACCGGGTTCATGTCGGTGTGGGAGGCGAGGCCGCAGGCCCGCGCCTGCAACGCCTGGGCCCGGCCGATCTCGCCGCCATCGGCGGTGACGGCGGCATTGTTCGACATGTTCTGCGGCTTGAAGGGGCGCACGGTGAGGCCGCGGTGCACGGCGGCCCGGCACAGCCCCGCCACCAGCATCGACTTGCCCACGTTCGAGCCCGCGCCCTGGATCATCAGCGCCTTCGCCATGCTGCCCCCCTCCTGCTGCCGGCGCGAGCCTAGCCGCGCGGCGGGGCAGATGCCAGCCGGCTCAGCGGTCGCAGGTGACGGAGGCGAGATGCGTGGCCTGCGGGTCATGCCAGCGCAGCAGCAGCTTGCTGTTCGGCCCGTAGCTCGGCCCGATGCGCGGCGAGCGCAGGTCCGGCTCGCGCCCCGGCGTGTCCGGCGGCGGGGTAGAGAAACGCGGCGGCGGAATGGTGTCGGTACGCGGCGGGATGCGCTGGCGCTCGCTGCCGCGGGTGGGGGGAAAGGCGTCGCGCTCCTCGCGCGGCAGCGGCACGGCGGGCGAGCGTTCGGGCCTCGGGGCGGAGAAGCGCCCCTCGTCCTGCTGGCGCTGCGCCATCTCGGCCACGGGGTCGAGCAGCACGGCGTGCAGCGTGCCCTCCGGCCGGCGCCACACCGCCTCCACCGCTTCCACGGCGCCCGCCGCCCGGCGGGTGCAGTAGCGCGCTGCCGGGCCCCATTCCGCCACCAGCCCGGCGACCACGTCATCGAAGCTCACCTCCGGCCCCGGCGGGTCGAACAGGATCTGGCGCAGGCCGTCCTCGTCGAGTTGCAGCCAGGCGCGGAAGGCCTGGCCACCCACGGCGGCCGCCTCCAGCCGCAGCGGCGCCGCGAGCCCGGCACCATATTCGCGCGGCGGCTCCACCGCGCGCGCCGCGCCGCCCAGCGCGGCACGCAGCGCCGGCACGTCCGCGTTCCAGGCCAGCGTTTCCCAGGCTGCCGCCTGCTCGCCGCCCGTCTGGCCCGCAGCCTGACCCGCTGTCGCCGACAGCCAGCCCGCGCCAAGCGCGGCCGCGAGAGCCCCGGCCCGCCGGATGTGCCTGTTGCTGCGTCGCATGTGGTCCTCCTCTGCTGCCGGGCGTCACCTGCGCGGCAGGCCCCCGAGCCTAGGGCGCCCGAGGCGTGGCTGCATTCACGATTTATTCAGCCCGCCCGTGCCAGCCTGTCTCATCGCGGGACGAGTGCCGCGCCTGGCGCCCCGCGATGCCGCGCGGGGCCGAGATCCTCTCCGGGTCATCCTGTCCGGAAGCGGCATCGCAAGGGCGTGCTGAAGGGACATGGAGTTGCCGATGCGGAATGCAAGCGCTGTCGCACGCGGGCGGGGAGGCCGGCGCCCGTGCCGAGCGTCTTGAGCCGCCTCGCCGGCCCGCTTCGCCGCCGGCTGCGCCGGGCCGGCCGGCAAGGGCTCTTGCTGCCGGCCATGCTCCTCGCCGCCTGCACCGGCCCCTACCCGAGCGACATGCTGCTCCGCCCCGTGGTGGAAACCTATCCGCTGCCGAACCGGACCTATCTCACCTTCTCGCCGGCCACCGGTTTCGAGGTGGAGTACTTCGCCCCCGACGGCACGGCGCAGCTCTGGGCGCCGCACGCCGGCGCTCCGGTACCCGGCGTCTGGCGCGTGGAGGACCCGCTGCGCCGCAAACCGGGCGCCCCACCGCCGGACAAGCCGGTGCCGGACACCTCGATGACCGAGCTTCTGTCGAAGGCCTCGCCCGCCTTCCATGGCGCCGAAGCGAAGCTCTGCCGCCGCTACGGCGCCCGCGCCAGCCCCGATCTTCCGTCCTGGCAATGGGAGTGTCTGCCCGTGCGACGCGAAGCTGCGCAGGTGGTCGCGGTACGCGAGGGAGACATATATCGCCTGCGCAGCGGCACTCTGCCCGCGCTTCTGTTGCAGCGCTGCCGCCCGCCGGACCAGTTCGAACTGCTGCGCGACGTGAGCTGCTGAGCACGGCGCGCGCCAATCCCCCCGGAGCCCCCTCCTGCGGAGAACGGAGAACGGAGAACGGAGAACGGAGAACGGAGAACGGAGAACGGAGAACGGAGAACGGAGAACGGAGAACGGAGAACGGAGAACGGAGAACGGAGAACGGGCCTGGCTGCAGGCAGCCCCCCTGCAAACCCCCGCCCCCCGGCCTCGCAAATGTGACCGCACCGCCTGAACCGCGCGAGAGGGGCCGCGCCTGACCGCGGATGCGCGCGCACACAGGCTTGTGCGGCGCAGTTTGTCACGACCCACCACACGGAGGCCGAGCGGCCCCCGACACCGTGATTGCGCCTCCCGCGGTGGCGGGCGGAACACGGGCAACTCGCCCGGGCAGAAGCGCCTGGCTCTGCCCCGGCCCACCCCACGCAGGCCCCGCAGGCAGATCGCCCGGGTCCCGCAGCGGCGGAGGCCCGGAGAGGCCTTCGCCACGCCCGCCGAGCTGCAGGGGCCGCGAGGCCCCTTCGGCGAGGCGGGCGTTCCTCGCCCGTAGGTTCAACCGGCGCCGGCCTTTCACGGGGGCCCGCCGCCCTTCGGGACGGCTCGACGCGCTACTCGGCGGCGATGGCCGGGCTCGCGGCGTGGATCCAGTTCCACATCCGCACCGGGGTCATCGGCATGTCCACCCGACGCACGCCGGCCGCCCAGACGGCATCGAGCGCCGCGTTGGTCACGGCGGCGAGCGCGCCCACCGTGCCGGCCTCGCCGCAGCCCTTCATGCCGATGTCGTTGGCCGTGGAGGGCACCAGCTCGGCATGGAACGGGATCATCGGGATGTCGTCGGCCCGGGGCATCGCGTAGTCCATGAAGCTCGCGGAGAGCAGCTGGCCGTCGGCATCGTAGACCACCTGCTCGGTGAGCGCCTGGCCGATGCCCTGCGCCACGCCGCCATGGATCTGGCCCTGCACCAGCATCGGGTTCATCAGCACGCCGAAATCGTCGACCACGGTGTATTTCACCACTTTCGTCACGCCAGTCTCGGGGTCGACCTCCACCTCGACGAAATGCGCGCCGTTGGGGTAGGAGCGGCCGGGCACGGTGTTCTCGTGGTCGGTCACCAGCAGGTCGAGCTTGCCGGCGCGCCGGGCCCGGGCCGAGAGGCTCATCAGGTCGGTGGTGCGGTCGGTGCCGCGCACGCGGAACAGCCCGTCCTCGAAGTGGATGTCGGCGGAGGACACCTCGAGCTCCTCCTCGGCGAGCGGCATGAAGCGGTTCACCATCACGTCCGTGGTGGCGTTGATCGAGTTGCCCTGCATGGTCACCGAGCGCGAGCCGCCGGTGCCGCCGCCATGGGCGATCAGGTCGCTGTCGCCCTGCACGAAGCGGATCTTCTCGAACGGAATGCCCGAGCGGCTGTGCAGGATCTGCGCGAACACCGTCTCGTGCCCCTGCCCGTTCGACTGGGTGCCGACGTAGAGGTCGACCATGCCATCCTCGGCAAAGGCGATCTTGGTGGATTCGTTCTGCGCCCCGAGGATCGATTCGATGTAGTAGCACAGCCCCAGGCCGCGCAGCTTGCCGGCCGCCGCCGAGGCCTCGCGCCGGGCGGGGAAGCCGGCGATGTCGGCCTCGGCCACCGCGCGGTCGAGCACGCGGTTGAAATCGCCCACGTCGTAGAGCTCACCGGCCACCGAGCGGTAGGGGAAGGCCTCCTTGGGGATGAAGCTGCGGCGGCGGAAGGCCACCGGGTCCTGGCCGAGCTCGCGGGCCGACCAGTCCATCAGCCGCTCGATCACGTAGATCGCCTCGGGCCGGCCAGCGCCGCGGTAGGCGTCGATGGGCGTGGTGTTGGTGAACACGCCCTTCACGCCGAAGAACGCCTTCTGCACGTCGTAGACGCCCGGCATCACCTTCAGCGCCAGCTCGGAGGGGATGTACTGCGCGAAGGCCGAGCAATAGGCGCCCATGTTGGCCACGCAGTTGATGCGCAGGGCGATGAGCTTGTACTCGGCGTCGAAGGCGGCCTCGGCGGTGGTGACATGGTCGCGCCCGCCCACGTCGCTCATCATGCCCTCGCCGCGCTCGGCGAGCCAGCGCACCGGGCGGTTCAGCATCCGCGCCGCGGTGGCGAGCAGGAAGTGCTCGGGGTAGTTGTAGCTCTTCATGCCGAAGCCGCCGCCCACGTCGGGGTTGGTGACGCGGATGTCCTCCGGCGCCATGTGCAGCTTGGAGGCGAGCTCGGATTTCGTGTCCCACACGCCCTGGCCGTTGAGCGCGAGATGCAGGCGCTTGCCGTCCCATTCGGCATAGGCGCCGCGGGTCTCGACCGGGTTGGCGATGACGCGGTTGTCGATCAGCTCCAGCTTGGTGGTGTGTGCGGCGGCGGCGAAGATGCCGTCGATCTCGGCCTCGTCGCCATGCGCCCAGTCGAAGGCGACATTGTCCGGCGCCTCGGCATGCAGCGGCTCGCCGCCGGGCGCGGTGTCGACATGGGCGGGAAGCTCCTCGTACTCGAAGGCGATCAGTTCGCCCGCGTCGCGCGCCGCCTCGATGGTCTCGGCGATCACCACCGCCACCGGCTGGCCCACGAAGCGCACCCGGTCGGTGGCGAGCAGCGGGTAGACCGGGGCGGCACCGGAGGAGCCGTCGCGGTTCTTCACCGTGGAGAAATCCATCGCGTTGTCGCACTTGCCCTCGAGATCGGCCGCGGTCAGCACCGCGAGCACGCCCTCGGCCGCGGCGGCCTCGGAGACATCGAGCGAGGTGATCGTGGCGTGGCCCACCGGCGAGCGGAACACCCACAGATGTGCGGCGGTCGCGGGGGCGAGATCGTCCACGTACCGCCCCTTGCCGATGAGAAACCGGGTATCCTCGACACGGGTGACGGGCTGGCTGACACCGAACTTGGTCATGGCGGGCGCTTCCTTTCGCAGATTCGCCTGTGAAGGTAACGAATGGTGCGCCTGCGTCCATCCCCCAAATGCCGCCAAGCCCCGGAACCGGCGCGGGATTCGCCGCGGCGTCAGTAGCCCCAGAGCGCGGGTTCGGCGAATTCCACCGAGTTTCCCGCCGGGTCGCGCACGTAGAGCGAGCGCGCGCCGTTGGGCCAGCGGAAATCCGCCTCGGCCGGGTGGCCGGCCGCCTCCAGCCGGGCGCGCAGCCGGTCGAGCCCGGTGCTGCGAAAGCAGACATGCCCCGGCCCGGTGGCGCCGTGCGGCGGTACGGGGAGGGCGGCGTCGGGGGCGCTCTCGCAGGTGGCGGCGGGGTCGAAGACGAAGAACATCGAGGGGCCGGCGCGGAAGAACACGTGCCGCCCCGCCTCGCGCATCACCACCGACAGGCCGAGCAGGCCGCCGTAGAAGGCCTCTGCCGCGACGAGGTCGGAGGCATAGAGGCAGGTCTCCAGCAGCCCGTCGACCAGCGCCTCGCGGCCGGTCGCTTCGTGGGGTGTGCTCATGGGCCTGTCCTCCTGTTCCGGGCACCGTCGCCGGCAGCCTAGCGCAAGCCGGCGGGGGTTCGCCACGGCAGGTTGTCCCGGCGGCTTCACATCGGGTGCCGGGCCGCCTATCGTTGCAAACGAAACGAAGCGAGGGGCAAGTTCATGACCGTTCTCTACGACTACTGGCGCTCGTCCGCCGCCTACCGCGTGCGCATCGCGCTGAACCTCGCCGGGATCGCCTACGAGAGCGTGCCGGTGAACCTGCTCACCGGCGCGCACCGCACGTCCGAGCACCTGGCGCGAAACCCGCAGGGGCTGGTGCCGGCGCTGGAGATCGACGGGCAGACCTTCACCCAGTCGCTCGCGATCATCGAGTATCTCGACGAGACCCGGGGCGCGGGCTTCCTTCCGCAGGAGCCGGCGGCGCGGGCCCGGGCCAGGGCCACCGCCTATGCCATCGCGATGGAGATCCACCCGGTGTGCAACCTGCGCGTCTCGCGGCTGGTGGCCGAGCGCTCGGGCGGGGCGATGAGCGTTCAGGACTGGATGGAGGCCTTCCTGCCGGCAGGGCTTGCGGACGTGGAGAGGCTGATCGCCGGCGAAGGGCAGTTCTGCCACGGCGATCACCTGAGCATCGCCGACATCTGCCTGGTGCCGCAGGTGTTCAACGCCCGGCGCTACGGCATCGACCTCTCGGCCATGCCGCGCATCTGCGCGGTGATGGAGCGGCTGGAGGCGCTGGAGCCGGTGGCCGCCGCGCATCCCGACCGGGTGGGCCCGCCCCCCGAAGCCTGAGGGCGGAGGCGGGCCCGGGACGTCACGCAGCCTTCGCGCCGGCAGCGGAAAGCGTCTTCGCCGACGCTGGCCGGGTGCCGTCGGGAGATGGAGGGCCCGGCGCCCGCTCCTGTCGGGAAGATGCGGAACGGGGTGTGTTCGGTGGCGGGAGGGTAGCGAGACGGGCGGGCCATCGCCCGATGGCCGCAGCGCGGGACGGCGGCCGTGGCGCGAGCGGCGAAAAACGTCGGACGGGGGCATCGAGCCCCCGACCGCCGTGTCGCCGCGTGCCGCGTCTCCGGCGCGGGGCCGGAGGGCGGCGCGGTGTATCAGGCCTCTTCGGCGGCGAGGAAGCGCTCGGCGTCGAGCGCGGCCATGCAGCCCATGCCGGCCGAGGTGACGGCCTGGCGGTAGACGTGGTCCGTCAGGTCACCGGCAGCGAAGACACCGGGCACCGAGGTGCGGGTGGTGCCGGGCTGCACGGTGACATAGCCGCCGTCATGGGTCTCGAGCTGGTCGGCGACGAGCTCGGAGGCCGGGGAATGGCCGATGGCGATGAACACGCCGTCGGCCTTCACCTCGCGGGTCTCGCCGGTGCGCACGTCCTTCAGCACGGCGGAGGTGACGCCGAGCGGGTCGTCGGCGCCGATCACCTCTTCCAGCGTGTGGTGCCAGATGGTCTCGATCTTGGGGTTCTTCGCCAGCCGGTCCTGCAGGATCTTCTCGGCGCGCAGGGTGTCGCGGCGGTGCACCAGCGTGACCTTGGAGGCGAAGTTGGTGAGGAACAGCGCCTCCTCCACCGCGGTGTTGCCGCCGCCGATCACCAGCACCTCGCGGTTGCGGTAGAAGAACCCGTCGCAGGTCGCACAGGCGGACACGCCGAAGCCCTTGAACTTCTCCTCCGAGGGCAGGCCGAGCCAGCGCGCCTGGGCGCCGGTGGCGAGGATCAGCGCGTCGGCGGTGTAGGTGGTGCCCGATTCGCCCTTCGCGGTGAAGGGGCGCTGCGAGAGGTCGACGGAGGCGATGTGGTCCATGATGATCTCGGTGCCCATCGCCTTGGCGTGGGCTTCCATCTTCACCATCAGGTCGGGGCCCTGGATCTCGCTCTCGCCGGGCCAGTTCTCGACCTCGGTGGTGATGGTGAGCTGGCCGCCCGGCTGCATGCCCTGCACGAGGATCGGCTCGAGCATGGCGCGCGAGGCATAGACGGCGGCGGTGTAGCCGGCCGGGCCGGAACCGATGATCAGCACGCGGGTGTGGCGGGTCTCGGACATTCTCTCGCTCTCCTGTCGTCGCGGCCGGGCGGGCCGGGGAGCGGTCTATATAGGCAAGGGCGCGGGCGAGGGGAAGCCGAGCCGCCCGCAGAGCATGGCGGCCATGCGCTCGGTCTCTGCCAGGGGCTCGTAGGACCACGCGCCCGGCCCCTCGGCGGCGGGCCGGGTGATGCCGCGGGCCTGCAGCGTGGCGTGGAAGCGGCGGAACTTCGGGTCGACCTGGCCGAGGCCGGAGACATGCACCGGCCGGCCGGTGACCGCGGCCTCGGAGGTCATGTTCACGCTGTCCTCGGTGACCATGATGGCATCCGCAGCACCCAGCAGGCCGGGATAGGGGTTTTCCCCCTCCCCGTCCCAGATCCAGGCATCGGGGCGGGCGGCGCGGATCTCGGGCACCACCCAGGAGGGGGTGCGGCGCGACGGCGTGGCGAGCAGCGACCAGCCCTCGAAGAGCGCGAGATCCTCGAGCAGCCGGGCGAGGGAAGCACGGTCGAAGCGCGCCGAGCGGCTGGGCCCGCCGAGCAGCAGCACCAGCCGAGGGGCCGGCAGCGCGGGCAGCCAGGGCGGCGGCACCAGCGCGCGGCCGCCCAGCCGGTTGAGCGCGCCGAGCGAGGTGAGCACGTTGGGCCCGCGCAGCCGGTCATGCTCGGGCACGATCACCGCGTCGAAATCGGCGGTGGCCATCTGCGGGTCCAGGATGGCGACGGCGCGTGCCCCCCCGCGGCGCAGGGCCGCGGCGGCGAGGTTTCCCCGCCGGCCGGCGCCGATCACCATGTCGGGCACGCCCTCGAAGGCCGGGCCGGGACGGAAGGCGAAGCGGCCGAAGCCCGCCGCCATCCGCTGCGGCAGGGCGCGGAAAACGGGCTTGAGACGCACCGCGTGCTCGTCTATCTGCGCAGGGAACCGCCGGGCCAGCGCCTCGGCCAGCCCCAGTGCCTGGGTGGCATTGCCGGGCCTGCCATCGGTCACCACGCGGATCTTCAGGGAATCCCTATCCAAATCTTGCTTAATCTCGCAACTTTATTGCCCCCGGGGCGCGGGCAGGATAACAAGAGTCCGAACCGCCCCCCGGCGGCACAGTCACATGCGATATTAGACCGAACATGCCCAGCATCAAACTAGACCCGATCGACCGCCGGATCCTCGCCGAACTGCAGGCCGACGGCAGGATGACGAATGTCGAGCTTTCCCGGCGCGTGGGCATCTCGGCACCGCCCTGCCTGCGCCGCGTGCGCGCGCTGGAGGAGACCGGCTTCATCACCGGATACCATGCCGAGGTGAACTCGCGCGAGCTCGGCTTCGAGGTGATGGTCTTCGCCCTGGTGAGCCTGATCAGCCAGGCCGAGGTGGACCTCTCGGCCTTCGAGGCCCGGGTGCGCTCCTGGCCGCTGGTGCGCGAGTGCCACATGCTCAACGGCGAGATCGACTTCATGCTCAAATGCGTGGCGCCGGACCTCTCGAGCTTCCAGCGCTTCCTCACGGAGAACCTCACCTCGGCCCCCAACGTGGCCAGCGTGAAGACCTCGCTCGTGATCCGCTGCGGCAAGGACGAGCCGGGCGTGCCCTTC
The DNA here is from genome assembly GCF_003448965.1 of Oceanicella sp. SM1341. Lineage (GTDB taxonomy): Bacteria > Pseudomonadota > Alphaproteobacteria > Rhodobacterales > Rhodobacteraceae > Paroceanicella. Next base: position 7,176 of record NZ_QRGC01000033.1, on the reverse strand, counting down.
GAGGTGGTGGAAGAGCGCGCCCGCTCCGAGAGCTGAAAGCCTACCCCGCCCCGGTCGCCGGGCACAGGCGCCGTTTCGACGCGGGCCCGGGCGATGCCGCGCCCCGCCCGCCTCACACCACGTCCAGCGCGAGCGGCAGGCGCGAGAGCGGGTCGGCCCCGGCCTCGGTGACCAGCGAGGTGCGGCCCAGCGTCATCGCGGTGCCGCTGTCGCTGTCCATCAGGATCATGTGCAGGAAGAACACCTGGCCGGGCACGATGGCGGCCGGGGCGGCCTCGTAGAACATCTCGCGCTCCATCCAGCTCGGCGAGAAGCGCGCGCCCAGCGCGTAGCCGCAGGCGTTGAGCCGGTGCGAGGAGAGGCCGCGTGCGTCGAGCGTGGCGGCATGGGCGGCGAAGACATCGCCCATCACCGCGCCGGGCCGCAGGGCGGCCTCGCAGGCGAGCAGCGCCTCCTCGGCGGCGGCATGCAGCTCGACATGGCGCGGGCGCGGCCGGCCCACCACCACCGTGCGCATCAGCGCCGCGTGGTAATGCCGCCAGACCCCGGCCCATTCCAGGGTGAGCTGGTCGTCGGCACCGAGCGTGCGGCGGCCGGAGGCGTAGCGGCACAGCAGGGCATGGGCGTCGGAGCCGATGATCACCTCGTTGGCCGGGTAGTCGCCGCCGCGGGCGAAGATCTCGCCCTGCAGGGCGGCGAGGATGGCGGCCTCGTCGGCGCCCGGGCGGATCAGCGGCAGGGCGGCCTCGTAGGCGGCATCGCCCAGCTCGGCCGCGCGGCGCACGCAGGCGATCTCGGCCGGGCTCTTGACCAGCCGCAGCGCCGAGACGAGGCCGGAGGCCGGCTCCAGCCGCGCCTGCGGCAGGGCGGCGGCGAGGCGCAGCCAGTTCTGCGCCGTGAGGCCGTGGGTGTCGGTCTCCACCCCCAGCCGGGCGGTGGCGGGCAGGCCCAGCCCGGCCAGCAGGGCGGCGAGGTCGCGGCCCGGGTCGGCGTCGGCCGCGTCCTTCCAGATGCGGATGTCGGCGATGGTGGAGGTGAGCTGCGCCTGTCGCAGGTCGGCCGAGCGGGTGAGCAGCACCGGCGCGCGGCCCGGCACCGCCACCAGGCACTGGAAGAAGCAGTAGCCGAAGGTGTCATGCCCGGTGAGCCAGTACTGGCTCTCGGGCGCGAACATCAGCAGCGCGTCGAAGCCCGCGGCGGCGATGGCGGTGTCGAGGGCGGCCTGGCGGGCGGCATATTCGGCCGGTTCGAAATGCAGCATGGCGGGCCCTCCCCGGGGTGTTTCAGAGGCGGATGATGGAGATCAGCCGGCCGTAATCGGCCTCGCCGGCATGGGTGGTGCGGCGGAAGGAGAAGAAGCGTCCGGGGTCGGAATAGGTGCAATGGCCGGTCCATTCCGCCTCCAGTCCCATGGCGCGCAGGCGGCCGAGCACGAAGCCGGGGAGGTCGAAGAGCATGCGGTCGCCGGTGCCGTTGGCGAAGTGGCGGGCATAGGCGGGGTCCTCGGCGAGGAAGGTGTCGAGAAACTCCGGGCCCACCTCGTAGGCGCGCTGGCTGATGCAGGGGCCCACGGCGGCGCGGATCTCGCGGCGCGCGGCGCCGAGCTGTTCCATCGCCGCCACCGTGGCCTCCAGAACGCCGCCGATGGCGCCCTTCCAGCCCGAGTGCGCCGCCCCCACCACGCCGGGCGCGGAGAAGAGCACCGGCGCGCAATCGGCACTCAGCACGCCGAGTGCGAGGCCCTCGCGGTCGGTCACCATGGCGTCGGCCTCGGGGCGGGTGGCGAAGGGCTCGGTGACCGTGATCACCCGGTCGGAATGCACCTGCGCGAGGCTGCACAGCCGGTCCGGGGTGAGGCCCATCGCCTCGGCCGCGCGGGTGCGGTTGATGGTCACCATGCTCGACTGGTCGGAGGAGCCGGGGCCGCAGTTGAGCCCCGCGAACACGCCCGAGGAGGCGCCGCCCCGCCGGGTGAAGAAGCCGTGGCGTGCGGAGGCCAGCAGGTCGGAAGTCAGGATTTCCAGCGTCATTCTCTCCCCTCGAAGCCGGGTGGCGGCGGATCGTCCGGCCCGGTGAGCGCCAGAACCTTGAAGAGTCGCCCCATTTGTTCCGGCGAGACCAGCCGAGTCAACTGGCCCCGCAGCGCCTCCTGCCCGGCGTCATCGGCGCGGGCGGCGAGCGCCTCGGCCCGCGCTCCGGCGCCGAGGCGCATCAGGTAGGCGCCCTGCTCCGCATAGCCCGCCACCCGTGCGCCGGCGGCAGAGGCCGCGGCAGCGAGGGCCGCGAAATCCACATGCGCGGTGAGATCCGCCTCGCCCGGGGCCTCCAGCGGGTCGGCCACGGCGTGGTTGCGCAGGGCCTGGAACGTGTCGCCCTGCCCGTCCCAGCCGCCGTAGTCGATGGCAAGCGCGAGCCCGCCGCGCGCCGCCAGCCGGCCGCCCAGCGCGGTGGCCACCGCCTCGCCCGCCGGGCAGATCTCGCGCACAACAACGCCCTCGGGTGCTGCGCCGAAGCGCGGCATGGGCACGGGGGGGGCGAGACCGAGGGTGAGCCGCCCGCCCTCCAGCCCCACCATGCTCTCCGCCCAGCCCGCGGGCCCGGCGGAGCGGAACTGGCGGATGGGCAGCGCGTCGAAGAACTCGTTGGCGAGCAGGAACAGCGGCAGGTCGGGCAGCTCGGCCACCGTATCGGCCCAACTCACCTCGAAGCCCTCCAGCCGGCGCTTCTGCGCGGCGCGCAGGGCGGGGCTGGTCTCCACCAGCCAGATCCGCGCGGCGGCGTGGAAGCCGGGCACCCGGGCGGTGGCGCGCAGCACGTCGGCCATCAGCGTGCCGCGGCCGGGGCCGAGCTCGGCCAGCAGGAAGGGCGCCGGCGCGCCGCGCGCCATCCAGGCCTCGGCGAGGGCGAGGCCCAGCATCTCGCCGAAGATCTGGCTGATCTCCGGCGCGGTGGTGAAATCGCCGGCCGCCCCCAGCGGGTCACGCGTGGGGTAATAGCCGAACTCGGGATGCGCGAGGCACAGCGCCATGTAGTCCGACAGGGGCATCGGCCCCTCGCGCGCGATGCGCCGGGCGAGGATCTCGCCCAGGCTCATGCCGCCCGGCGCCCCCGCCGCCAGGACCAGGCGAGGAAGGCGAGCCCGGCCAGCACCATCGGCACCGAGAGCACCTGCCCCATGGTCACCCCCATCGCCTCCGGCCCGGTGCCGAAGCGGAAGATATGGCCCCAGGGGTTGTCCGGGGTGATGAACTGGCCGTCGCCCTGGCGGAAGTTCTCCACCAGGATGCGCGCCGCCCCGTAGCCGGTGAGGAACACGCCCACCATGCGCCCCGGCGCCTTCAGCCAGCCGAAGCGGAAGGCGAGAACGGCCATGAGCAGCAGCAGGAGGAGCCCCTCCAGCCCCGCCTCGTAGAGCTGCGAGGGGTGGCGGGCGCAGACATCGCCGGGCCACCATTCCGGGCAGGGCGCGCCGGGAAACACCATGCCCCAGGGCACGTCGGTGGGCCGCCCCCAGAGCTCGCCGTTGATGAAGTTCGCCAGCCGCCCCAGCAACAGGCCGATGGGCGTGGCCATGGCCACCGCGTCGGCCACCTGCAGCACCGGCAGGGCGCGGCTGCGCGCGTAGAGCAGGATGCCCGCCACCACGCCCAGCATGCCGCCGTGGAAGGACATGCCGCCGTCCCAGACCTTGATGATCTCGAGCGGATTTTCGAGGTACTGGCCGAGGTTGTAGAACAGCACGTAGCCCAGCCGCCCGCCCAGCACCACGCCGAGCACCATGTAGGTGAGCAGCTCCTCGGGCTGTTCGCGGGTCATCGGCGCGCGGTCCCCCGGCCAGAGCCGCGGCCGGCTCACCAGCCAGACGATGTAGCGCCAGCCCAGCAGCAGGCCCACGATGTAGGCCATCGCGTACCAGCGCAGGCTGAGGGTGGCACCGAACAGGTCGACGGAGAAGATCACCGGGTCGATATTCGGGAATTGCAGCACGAGCGGCATGGTCACCTCGGGAGTTTCACGCGCCCCTCGTGCCGGGGGGTGCCCCCCCTGTCAAGCCTCGGCGCGCCGGGGCGCGGGCCTGCCGCGGGGGCAGAAACACCGCGCGGGCCGCCTTGGCATTCGGCCCGGCCCGCGCCATATTGCCCTGCAACAGACCCCGAACCCCGGAGAGGCCGCCATGCAGACCCGATCCAAGATCTTCGACGACATGTCCCAGCTCATGACCAATGCGATGGGCGTGGCGCAGGGCGCGCGCACCGAGGCCGAGACGGCGATGAAATCGCTCATCGACCGCTGGATGGCCGACCGCAACCTCGTCACCCGCGAGGAGTTCGACGCCGTGCGCGCCATGGCCATCAAGGCCCGCGAGGAGAACGAGACCCTCAAGGCCCGCATCGCCACGCTGGAGCAGAAACTGGGCTGAGGCCCGCCTCTCGCCCCCCCGCGCGAGACCAACCCCGACACTGGTCACGGGCCGCCCGCAGCCGGCGGCCCGAAGCCGCCCCGAGAGGCCTCCGGCAGGCCCCGGGGCCCCTTTACCCCGCGGTAAAACCCTGTCACCTCTTGTGCACCCGACCCCGGGGCACGTCCGCGCCAGGCGCAGCGCTCCCCGATCATTCCGAGAGACGAGACGAAGGGAGCGAGGCGCCATGAAGATGCGCGAGAACCGATTCAAGACCCGGCTGAAGGCGGGCGAGGTGCAGTACGGGATCTGGGCGATGCTCTGCTCCACCGCCGTCACCGAGATCATGGGCGGCAGCGCCTTCGACTGGGTGCTGATCGACACCGAGCACGCGCCCAACGAGCTGCCGGGCATCATCGACCAGATCCGCGCCCTCGACACCACCGACACCCCCGCCCTCGTGCGCCCGGCCTGGAACGACACGGTGCTGATCAAGCGCCTGCTCGACTCGGGCGCCGAGAGCTTCATCATCCCCTTCGTGCAGACCGCCGAGGAAGCGCGCGCCGCCGTGGCCGCCACCCGCTACCCGCCGCAGGGCGTGCGCGGCGTGGCCGGCGTGAGCCGCAACGCGGGCTACGGCCGGGTCGCCACCTACCTGCAGGAAGCGGCGGACCACATCGCCGTGGTCGTGCAGATCGAGAGCCGCGAGGCGATGGCCAACCTCGAGGAGATCCTCGCCGTGGAGGGCGTGGATGCGATCTTCGTCGGGCCCGCCGACCTCGCCGCCTCCATGGGCCATCTCGGCAACCCCGGCCACCCGGAGGTGCAGGCCGCCATCGCCGAGATCGCCGAGCGGGTGAAGGCCGCGAACGGCCGCATGGGCATCTTCACCGGCGGGGCCGAGGACGCCGCCCGCGCCGCCGCCCTGGGCTATCACTTCATGTCCGTGGGCGCCGACGTGATGGTGTTCACCAGGGCCATCGACGCGCTCGCCGCCCAGGTGAAGGGCTGACACGCGGCCGGGCCGGCGCCTTCGGGGCCGGCACCCGCCCCTGCCGGGCCGCGCGCGTGTGACGCCAGCCGCCCCCTGCCCGCCGGTCCGAAACCTCACGACCCCGCGGGCACCGCACCGGGCTCCGGGTCGCGGAAGCCCCACCCGGCATGGCGCCCGAGCGCCCCGGCCACGGCGCTTCCAGGGGGGGGGGACGCGCGAGCCCCCGCTCCGCCTTCCCATGCACGGCCGCATGGTTGCGAAGCTGCGGCCGCTCGCCGGTGGGCGCTGCGCCCGGACTCACCGCCCCGTCGGGGGCGGGGCCCGCACGCCCGCTCCGGCCCCCGGCCGCGAATTCCATGCATTTTCCAAGCCGCTTGCGAAAGCGGTTCCGAAGCGCCATTTTCCGGACATGACGTCGCCTCGCTTCACCCGTGACATGATCATCGAAGCCGTGCGTGCCCCCTCGCTGGGCGGCACCTCGGACTACGACCTGAACCCGGACGTGCGCAAGCTGCTGCCCCCGGGCTACAAGCTGCGCCCGGCCGCGGTGCTCTGCCCGCTCATCGAGCGGCGGCAGGGCGTGCAGGTCATCCTCACCCGCCGCGCTGCCACCCTGCGCCACCATGGCGGGCAGGTGGCCTTTCCCGGCGGCAAGGTCGACCCCGGCGATGCCGGCCCGCTCGACGCCGCCCTGCGCGAGGCGCATGAGGAGATCGGGCTTGCGCCCGACGAGGTGGATATCGTCGGGCCGATCGACGGGCACGAGACCGTGACCGGCTTCTCCATCTCGCCCTTCGTGGGCTTCGTGGCCGAGAGCTTCGTGCCGGTGCCCGAGGCAGGCGAGGTGGAGGAGGTGTTCGAGGTGCCGCTCGACTTCCTGATGGACCCGGCCAACCACCGCCGCGGCCACCGCATGCAGAACGGCAACCGGCGCTACTTCTACGAGATGCCCTTCGAGCAGCACTACATCTGGGGCGCCACGGCGCGCATCCTCAAGGGGCTGTCGCTGCGGCTGGGCGCGCTGGAACGGGCATGAGGCTCACCGAGAGCTGGCTCGCCGCCGCCCCCACCCGCGCGGTGATGGCGGCGCTGGCCCGCCCCGCCCCCGGCGCGCCGCCCGAGCCGCGGCGCGCGCTCTTCGTGGGCGGCTGCGTGCGCAACGCGCTGCTCGGCGCGCCGGTCTCCGACATCGACATCGCCACGCCGCTCGCGCCTTCCGAGGTGATCGCCCGGGCCGAGGCGGCGGGGCTGCGCGCGCTCCCCACCGGCATCGACCACGGCACGGTGACGGTGCTGAGCGAGGGCATCCCGCACGAGGTCACCACCTTCCGCCGCGATGTCGCCACCGATGGCCGCCACGCCGAGGTGGCCTTCACCACCGAGATCGCCGAGGACGCCCGCCGCCGCGACTTCACCATGAACGCGCTCTACGCCGACGCGGAGGGCGAGGTGGTCGACCCGCTCGGCGGTCTGCCCGACCTCGAGGCCCGCCGGGTGCGCTTCGTGGGCGACGCGGCGGCGCGCATCGCCGAGGACCACCTGCGCATCCTGCGCTTCTTCCGCTTCCACGCCTGGTACGGCGACCCCGCGCGCGGGCTCGACCCCGCCGGCCTTGCCGCCTGCGCGGCCGGCGCGGCGGGCGTCTCCGCCCTCTCGCGCGAGCGGGTGGGGGCGGAGATGCGCAAGCTCCTCGCCGCCCCCGACCCCGCACCGGCCCTGGCCGCGATGGAGGGCTGCGGCGTGCTGGCCCGCGCCCTGCCCGGCGCGCAGGCGGCCCGGCTCC
>NZ_QRGC01000032.1 GCF_003448965.1 Oceanicella sp. SM1341 | reverse complement strand
GGCCCCTCCCCGGCTGCCACTGCCCGGGCGGCAGGCCCGCCGCCCGGTGCCTGCGCGCCCTCGGGCCGGGCGGAGCGGGGCGCGGGCGGCGGGTGGAGACGCCGCGGCAAGGCGGGGCCGGGGGCCCATCGTCGCGCGGGCCGGAATTGCCTTGATCGCCCGGCGAAAATCCCGAGGCTCTGACCACGAGAACCGCCCCGGGGCGCAGCCCCGGCGAAGGCGCCCCGCCACCGACGAAACCGCCCGGAAGACCCCACGACCGATGTACGCTCTCGCCTCGCAGTTCCTGCCCTCCCTCGAGTCCCTCGGCATCTGGTCGTACTGGATCATCGGCCTGCTCGCCCTGCTGGAGGGCTGGTGGCTCACCGGCGCCGTGGTGCCGGGAACCCTTGCGGTCGACGCGGGCGGCCTGCTGGTGCGGATGGGCCACCTCGACTTCGCCGACCTGTGCTGGTTCGTCGCCATCGGCGCCATTCTCGGCGGCGAGGTGAGCTGGCAGTCCGGCCGCTGGCTCGCCGGGCACATCCGGATGCCGCAGAACCGCGCCGGCCGGCGCGCGGAGGGGCTGCTGGCCCGAGCAGGCGGCCCCGCCCTGCTGCTCGGCCGCCTGCTCGGGCCGGTGGGAGGGCTGGTGGCGTTCGCCGCGGCGCTGGGCGGGATGTCACGCCGGCGCTTCGTGCTGTGGAACATCCTGGGCGGCATCGTCTGCGCGCCGGTCCATGTCGGGCTGGGCTACCTCGCGGGAGACCTGCTGGCCCGGCTCGCGCCCTGGCTGCCGCGGCTGGTGCTGCCGCTGGGGCTGCTGGCGGCGCTCGCGCTCGTGACATGGCTGGTCACCCGGCAGCTGCGCCAGGGCCTGCCCGTCCTGCTGGCCGGGCTCGCGGCCCTGCGCGCCCGGGTGGCGGACTGGCCGCCGGCCGCGCGCCTCTCCCGGCGCTTCCCCCGCCTCGCCGGCTTTCTCGCCCGGCGGCTGGACGCGCGAAAGGGTCGCGGGCTGCTCACCACCGCGATCATCGTGCTGGCGCTCTATCTCGGCGCGCTCTTCATCGACGGGGCGCTCGACATCGCGCTGGTGCCCGACGCCGTGGCGCTCGACCGCCGGGTGGCCAGCCTCGCCCATGCCTACTGGACGCCCGAATGGCTGCGGGCGGCGGGCTGGCTCACCCAGGCGGGCTACGTGCCGGTCGCGTCGCTGGTGGCGGTCGGGGCGGTGCTCGGGTTTCTCGCCACCGGTCGGCGGGCCGCGGCCCTCGGACTCGCGTTGGCCGGAATCGGCAACGCGGTGAGCGTGACCCTGCTGAAGCTGGTCTTCGGCCGCGCGCGCCCCGAGCTGTCGTATTTCCTCGAAACCTCCCACAGCTTCCCCTCCGGCCATGCGGCGATATCGGTCGGGCTCTACGGCACGCTGGCACTCATGCTCTGGCGCGAGCGCCTCGTCGGCCCGACCACGGCACTGGTGGCGGGGGTCGGGCTGGCCGCCGTTCTGGGGCTCACGCGGATCTACCTCGTCGCGCACTACCTCTCGGACGTGCTCAACGGCTGGGTGATCGGCAGCATCTGGCTGGTGATCGGGCTGGGCCTGGCCGAGGGGCTGCGCAAGCGCGACCCGCAGCCGCGCGCCGGGCTGCGCCGCGCCGGCCTCGGCGCGATGGCGCTGTGCCTGTGCGCCGCGCTGTGGATCGCGCTCACCCACACGAAGAGCCCGGTGGAGCGCCCGGTCGAGGCCCCGGACAGGGTGCCGCCCTTCAGTGATACCGCCGCCATCGACGCCCTGCCCACGGCCGTGGTCGCGCTGGGGGGAGAGCCGCTGGCGCCGGTCACGCTGCTGGTCGCGGGCCCGGAGCTGCCCGGGCTGCGTGACCGGCTGGTGGCCGCGGGCTGGGAGGTTGTGCCGCAGCCCTCGCTGGGCTCGGTCTTCGCGGCGATCCGCGCCGACGTGCTCGACCTGCCCCCCGCCACCGACAGCGCCTCGATGCTCGCGTTCCACGGCGCGGCCCCGGCGGCGCTGACACTGCGTGGCGGCCCGGGCGGCGGCCTGCTGCGGCTCTGGCCGCTGGGAGTGCAGGCCTCGGGCCGGCCGGTGACGGCACTGGCCCTTTCCGCGGCCGCCGCGAACGGGGAAGACGCCCCGCCCGCAGGCGGCTCCTGCCGGGCCCTGCGCGCCGGCCTGGAGGGGGCCGCGCCGCCGGCGGAGGTGCTCGCCCTCGACACCGGCGCCTGCGCGCGCTGACCCCGTGCGCTCCGCGGCTCAGCTGCCGGTGCGGAACTGGTTCTCGATCTCGTCGATGGGGTGGTTGGTAAGGGTCTTGGGCACTTCGCCGATCACCTTGTCCGCCACCTCCTTGTGCATCACCTTGCGCAACTCGCCCAGCACCTTGGGCGGCGCCATCAGCACGATCTTCTCGAAGCGGTGCGCATGCGCCTGGGAATAGAGCAGGTCCGCCAGGTCGTCGGCGAAACGCTCCTTCGCGAGCTGGTGCCAGTCCGTGTCGTCCAGCGCCGAGCGCTGGCCCGGCCCGCCGTCGTTCATGCGGCCGGGCCGGTTGGCGGCCTGGTCGATGTTCCTGGGATTGTCCTGCTGCTCGTGGCGGACGACCTCGAGATTCGGGTCCTGCGCATCCATGAGATTTCGCAGGAACAGCGCCTTCTCGCCGTCGGCGACAAGAACCCAGGCGTTGTGGGGAATGGTGATCATGGTTTCCTCCTCTGGAGCCGATGCGGGGCCGCGCGCGGCCCGCGCCGGGCCGGCCGGCGGCCGCCTGCATCCCTGTGGAGGGAACGCCGCCCCGTGCGGCACGGTTCCTTCACCTTTCCCGCCCCGGGCCGGCGGGCGGGCGCTCACACGAACACCACGCTCCCCGCCCCGAGCTCGGCCAGGCCGACGTTCTCCAGCGTGAGCTGCTCGCCGGTGGCGAAATCGAACACCGCGTCGGCGCCGGACTGGGTGGCGATGGTGGCGAGCTCGGCGTAGCTGTCCATCGCGGCTCCGAAGCCGGAGATGCGCAGGATGTCGGTGCCGAGCTCGAAATCGGTCACCCGCGCCACGCCGTCGAGGCGGGCGAAGGCGAAGATGTCCGCCCCTGCCCCGCCCTCGATGAGGTCGATGCCCGGCCCGCCGGAGAGCAGGTCGGAGCCCGCGCCACCGTAGAGACGATCGTCACCGCTGCCGCCGTGCAGGCGGTCGGCGCCCTCGCCGCCGAAGAGCGTGTCCTCGCCGCCCTCGCCGAGCAGCAGGTCGTCGCCCGCGTCGCCGTGCAGCGTGTCGTGGTCGGAGCCGCCGTCGAGCCGGTCGTCGTCGTCACCGCCCCGGAGCAGGTCGGAGCCGATGCCGCCGTCGAGCATGTCGGCCCCGGCGCCGCCGGTGATGGTGTCGAGCCCGGCATTGCCGAAGAGCATGTCCCCGCCCGCGCCACCGTCGATCGTGTCATGGTCCGAGCCGCCGTAGACGCGGTCGTTGCCGTCGCCGCCCCCGATCATGTCTCCGCCGATGCCCGCGGCGTTGATCAGGTCATTGCCGGCGCCGCCGAAGATCCGGTCGAGGCCGCCGGTGTCGTGGATGCGGTCGTTGCCGTCGCCGCCCTCGACGAGGTCGTCGCCCCGGCCCGACATCAGCCGGTCATGGCCGATGCCGCCGAAGAGCGAGCCGCCCGCGTGGCCGGCCTGGAGGATGTCGTCGCCCGCCCCGCCGTAGAGCCGGGCGATGCCCTGCCTGTCGACGAGATGGTCCGCGCCGTCGCCGCCGTAGATCTGCTCGTCGCCGGCGCCGCCCTGGATGGCGTCGTCGCCCTCGTCGCCGAAGAGCCGGCCCTTGCCCGCGCCACCGAAGATCCGGTCGTCGCCGAGGCCGCCATAGGCAAAGCCCGCGCCCGAGCCCATCCGCAGCGTGTCGTTGCCCCCGTCGCCGAGAAGGCGCACGCCGTCGAAGCCCGAGACGTCAGCGATCACGTCGTCATCCGCGCCGCCGCGCATCAGCATCGAGTCCTCGCTGCGGATGATGTCGGCGCCATCGCCGCCGTAGAGGGTCGAACTGCCGCTGTCGGCGTCGGGATCCTCGTGGCCGGTGACGATCATCACGTCATCCCCCGCACCGCCGAAGGCCGTGCCCGCGCTGCCCCCGGCGGACAGGATGCGGTCGTTGCCATCCCCTCCGTAGGCAAGCACGAGCCAGTGCTCGTCGGAGAGTTGCAGCTCGTCGTCGCCGGCGCCGCCGTGAAGCGTGCCGCTGCCCATCAGCACATCTTCGCCTTCACCGCCGTAGAGGGTGGAATCCTCGCCCACGAGCAGGTCGTTGCCGGCCCCGCCGTAAAGCCGGGCTCCGCCCTCGTAAAGGACATAGCCCTCATCGTACCCGTCTGCGTTGAAGAGCCGGTCGTCCCCCTCGCCGCCGAAGATGAAGTCATTGCCGTAGAGGCCGAATATCGTGTCGCTCCCCGCCTCCCCGTGGATCGTCTCGTGGTAATAATAGGTGCTGTATCTGTCCCAGTCGGTGTTTCCGTAGACAGTGTCGTTGCCCTCGCCGGCCCGGATGACGTTGCCGTCGCGCCCGCCGTAGAAGATGTCGTCGTCGTCGACCCCTTGGGTGTGCAGCACCACCTCGCCCTCGCTGGCGCCGTCGGCATTCGCGATGGTGTAGGTGAAGTGCGCCTCGGCCTGCTGCGAGGCCGGCAGGCTCTCGTCGAGCAGGTCCGGCCGGTAGACGAAACGCCCCCCGGGCTCGACCGTGAGCGTCCCGCTGCCGGGCAGCTCGATGGTGATGCCGTCGCCCACGGGAATGCCGTTCACATGCGTCACCAGGGGGCGGCCCTGCAGGGGGTCGAACTCGTCGGCGCCCGAGCCGTTGTCCGCCAGCAAGTTGCCGCTCCGCGTGCCCAGGCCCGGGAAGGTGAACGCGTCGTCACCCGCCAGAATGCCCGTGTGCGTGAGGGTCGCGGTGAGCCTGATCGGAGCGTTGTGGAGATAGCCGCCCCGCGTGTGCAGGGTGATGGTCAGGGCATCGTCCGCCAGGATCCGGGCCATCTCGGCGCCCGGCAGCTCGAGGATGGCGAGCCGGTTTTCCGTCCGGAACGACTCGAACCCGAGGTCGCCGAAGGACCGGCCGTCGATGAGCAGCTCGGTGGAAAGTTCCTTGTGTCCCAGGCCGAGATTGTCGGAAAAATCGAGCGTGAGCCTGGCCGGGCCGGACATCGCGTCGGCCGGCAGGTCGGCCATGGTCAGATGGGCTTCGTAGCGATCGAACCGCTCCCCGGGCACAGCCGGCAGACGGGTGGCGCCCCCCCAGATGTCATCGACCTCAACACTCGCACTCGCATGCGTCATGACGCGCTTCCTTCGTTGCAATCGTATCGTTTCCCCGGGGGCCGACTTTCGCGCACCCTCCGCGGCCGCGCAACCGCACGTTGCCGCCGCCGGCCGGGCCGGCGCGCCGTGAAGCCATGGCCATCCGCGCGGCCGCGCCGGTCACGGGGGCGGAGGCCCCGGCACGCCTCGCCCGCCGGGGTGCTCACGGCGTTCTGCACGGTCGGTGAGACGGGCTGGCGGCCGCCCGCGCCGGCTGGCGCGCGGCGGCATTGGTACCGGCCTGACCGGGAGGCGGCAAACGGCCCCGCTGCCCTGCAGATCCTGTTGCCTCGGTCTTCATCCCGCGATAGTTTGCATCAGTTCGCTTTACCTCAGGTTGAAATCATGAAGCTGATATTGCATATCGGGCCCCACAAGACCGGGAGCTCGTCCATTCAGGCATCCCTGAAGAATTCGCAGGACTATCTCGCGGAAAACAGGATTCTGTTCTTCGGCCCGCAGCACATGATCTGGTCGCTTGCGGCGCTCTACACGGAATTCTGGAATCGGGAAAATCCCTTCCTGAAGCAGAAGTTCGCCAGCGACGACGAGCTGATGAAATGGTCTGCCGCACACTGGAGCGAGTTCGAGCGCCTCGTGGCCACCAGCGATGCCGAGATCGCGATCATCTCCAGCGAGCAGTTCAGCACCCTGCCGCCCGACGGCATCGCCCGGATGATGGAGCGCCTCATCGGCATGTTCGATGACATCAAGGTGGTGGTCTACGCACGCGACCCCGCCAGCCTCTACCTGTCGTCCCTGCAGGAGGGCATCAAGTCGGGGTGGCGGCTGCGGGACGCGCCCCTCCCCGACGAATACGAATACCGCCTGCGCGGGCAGATCGAACGCTACGTCACCCATGTCGCCGCCGAGAACATCATCGTCCGCAGCTTCGACCGCCAGAACCTGAAGGACGGCGACGTGGTGAAGGACTTCTGCGGCGTCGTCTCCGCGGAGGGGCCGGAGATCGACATTCCCTCCATGTCGAGAAACGAGTCCATCCCGGGAGCGGCCCTGGCCTGGTTCCTCTCGGCGAACGAACTGTCTCCCTACCTGCCGCGGACCGAAGACCACAATCTCGTGGTCAGGATCATGATGCAGTCTCCCGAGATCGGGACGCTGCCGAAGATGAAGTTCGGCACCAACGCGATCGCGGAGGCGATCCGCCATCGCTTCGCGGAGGACAGCGCATGGATCAACGAGCGCTTCCTGCGCGGACAGGTGCCCCTGCCGCTGGGGCAGGCGATGTCTCACGACACCACGTCGCGCGAGGCCCTGCGCGACTGGATCATGAGCTACATGACCGTTGATGCGATGAAGCTGATCACCGAGCAGGTGACGGCCGGCGAAGGCATTCCGGGGCCGGGCACCCGCAGCGCGAGGATGGCACGCCGGGCCCGCGCCGCCGCCCGGGCCTAGGCAGGGCCGGAAAGGGCGGGGCCCCGCCGGCGTTCCGTCGGCGGGGCCTCGGCCCGGTGTCGCGATCGGCCCGCGCGCCCCTGCCGGCGGGCGGGTGCGGAGGTCAGGAACTCTCCCCCATCCGCATGTCCATTTCCACCATCGGGATCTGCTCGTGCCGCATGATGGTGCCCTTCGAGAGATACTCCGCGATCAGGGGCTTGAGCAGGTTCTTGCGCGAGAGATAGCCGAAGGGATCATGCTCCGCGCCCTCTATGCTGTAGAATTTCGCCTTGTGAAATCTCTGCGCGATCAGTTCCGCATGCCTGATATCGACCTTCAGCCGGCCATCGAGAAGAATGGAGAAGTTGAGATCTGAATCGCGGGACTTGATGTAGTCCCGCTTGAATTCGATCTGCCTCGCCTCCTGATACCATCTTTTCTCGAAATCTATCACTTTCGGATCAAGGCTGTATTGCGGAGACACGACCAGCCCGCGTGTGACGTTGAGGGCCTCGGCGAAGTTCAGGCTCGCGTAGGCGCCCATGGACGAGCTGTATGCGACCACCTCGTAGCCGCCCGGGATCGCCTCGCGGACGACGGCGAGCACCTGCTCGATCTCGTCGAGCTGGTACCAGCAGTTCGTGCGCGGGACGATGCCGACAAATCCGTAGCCCAGGTACTCGATGAATTTCGAAGCTGCCGGAACGCGATCGAGGCCGGTTTCCTTGCTCCAGGCCATGAAGGTTATGACGAACTTGTCTCTTCGTTCGTTGGGCTCGCTGAAAACCACGCGATAGTCGTTGCCCCTGAATATCTCTCTCATAAACGGATCATTCCCTACACAGGCAGGCTCGATTAGTAAGCCCTACAGATATATCCAAAGCCACTCGCGCAGGGCAACGGCTCTCGGCGCGATATCGGCGCTTTCGCCGCCCGCGCCCGGCCGCTTCCCGGAGCCGTGCCTTCCGCCTCGGAAGCATGGTCCGCGCCGGCGGCTGCGCGGCCTGCGTGACGGGTGCGGTGCGCAGGACCACCCGTCACGCAGGCCGTCACCGGCAGGCCGGAAAAGCCGGGAAGGGCCGTCACGAGGAGCGTCGGCCGGGATGCGTGGTCGCGGTCGCGAAGGCGAAGGGCGCCGCCACGCCCGAGCACGATGCGCGAAAGCCCTCCGCCGGTGCCCGGCAACAGGGCAAGGCACACGCCCGTCACGAGCGCCGGACCGGACTCACGACGGGCGCGCCGGGTGGCCCGGGCCGCGGGCGGGCCGGCAACCGGGCGGCGCGCGAGGCCGAGGCCGGCGCGGCGACACCGGCGGTCCTGTGGCATAGTGTCGGCCTTCGGCATCCGGCATTTTCTCCGCCGGGACTTTCTGCGACGAGAGCCGCGATGAAGCATGCGCTCCGGCATAGGATACTGCTGATCGCGGTGACGCTGACGGTTGCCGCGGGCGCAGTCGTGTCGGCGCTGCACATGTCCGCCGGGATCGGCCAGGCGAGCCGGATCGGACTGCGGCTCGCTCACGCTGTCGCGGCAGCCGACATCTGCGGGGATGCGCCGCATGCCCGGGAGTATCACTGCCCCTTCTGCAACCTGACGGACGATGCCGGCCGCCCCTCCGCCCCGGACGGGTGCCGGCAGGCGCGGGCGGTTGCCCCTCAGGTATCCCCCGCCGGCCTGCCCTGCCCGGGACGGCGGCTCGATCACTGCATGGCGCCGAGGGCGCCACCGGCCACGGCCTGACGCTCGCCAAGGCAACAGGTCGCCCCCGGAGGGGGGCATGGCGCGCCCCCCGCGGCGCAATCGGAGCAATGAACATGAAGTCCACTCTTTTCGGCGCGATCGGCATGATCGCGCTGTCGACGGCCGCTTCGGCCCACGTGACGCTCGTGCAGCGCGAGGTGCCGGCAGGCGACACCGCCAGCATCACCCTGCGCGTGCCGCACGGGTGCGACGGCCTCGCCACCACCGCGCTGCGCCTCTCCCTGCCCGAGGGCTTCTACGCGGCCAGGCCGATGCCGAAGGCCGGCTGGAAGCTCGACACAGGGACCGGCAGCTACGAGACCCCTTTCATTAACCACGGCAGCGAGATGACCGAGGGCCTCCGGACGGTCACCTGGTCGGGCGGCAACCTGGAGGACGGCTGGTACGACGAATTCACGGTGCGCGGCACCATCGGGCCGGAGCTCGCCCCGGGCACGGTGCTGTATTTCCCGGTCGTCCAGCTCTGCGACGGCGGCGAGACGGACTGGACGGACACCTCCGGCGCCGAGGGGGTCGCGACCCCCGCGCCGAGGCTCGTGGTCGCCCGCGCCCGGGCCGGAGCCTCCCACGACCATTCCGGCCAGGGCGCGAAGGCGGCGGGGCCGATCGGGGTCGCCGGCGGCTTCGCCCGCGCCACCCCGCCGGGCGCCCGCGTCGGCGGCGGGTACCTCAGCGTGACCAACTCGGGTAGCGAGGCCGATCGCCTGGTGTCGGCCAGCAGCGATGCGGCGGGCCGCGTGGAAGTGCACGAGATGTCGATGAACGGCGACGTGATGGTGATGCGCAAGCTGGAGGACGGGCTCGAGATCCCCGCCGGCGAGACCGTCGTGCTCAGCCCCGGCGGCCGGCACCTGATGTTCATGCAGCTCGTCCGGCCTTTCGTGGAGGGCGAGACCGTGGACGTGCGCCTGACCTTCGAGAAGGCCGGGGAGATGAGCGTGCCGCTCGCCGTCGGCCCTCTCAACGCCTCGGGCCCCGGCCATGAACTGGCGAAGGACCATGGGCACGGGGCGCACCAGTGATGGCTCTCCCCAAGGCAAAGAAGGTGGTCGTCGCGATCGCGACGCTCTGCCTCGTGGTCGTCTGCCTCGCGCTGGTGGTCGACCTGAAGGCCCAGGCGAACCGGGCGGCGCTGCTGGGGCGCGGAGACTACCGGCTCGCGCAGACCGATGGCGGAACCTTCTCGCGCGAGACGCTGAAGGGCGCGCCCTTCGCGGTGTTCTTCGGCTTCACCCATTGCCCCGACATCTGCCCGACCACGCTGGGCGAGGTCGCCCTGTGGAGGCAGGACCTGCCGGCGGCCCGCGACCTGAAGGTGTTCTTCGTCACGGTGGACCCGGAGCGCGACTCCCTCGACGATCTCGCCGCCTACACATCCTGGGTGCCGGGCGTGGTCGGGGTGCGCGGATCGCAGGAGCAGACCGCGAAGGTGCTCGCATCCTTCCAGATCCTCGCGCAGCGGATCTACATCGGCAACGGCGACTACACGATGGCCCATACCTCGTTCATGCTGCTCTTCGACGAGAACGGCGTGTTCGTGGAGGTGATCCCCTACGGCAGCGCGCCGGAGGAGGCTGTCGGGAAGCTCGCCAACCTGATGGCGGGAAACCCCGCGGGCCGCGGCGCCCGGCTGCCGTCAGACCCGGTCGCCCAGCTCTGCTTCAGCGTGCAGGAAGCCCTGCTCTGACATCGCGGCGCGGCCTCCTCCGGGCCGCGCCCCCCCGAGAACTGCCGACCGGGATCCTGATGTCCGGATGACCCGCGCGGCCGGCGCCGGGCTGCATCGGCCATCGCGAGGCGGGCCTGCCGGGGCCGCGGGGCGAGCTCTGGCGGATGCATCCCGGCGCCGGCGCACCCAGCCGCGCGACGCGCATGCGGCGGCGCCCGGGCGGCCGGGCCGGAAACCTCACCGCATCCGATGGCCTGTCCGCCGCTTCCCGCCCACGGGCCGGGCGTCACAGGCCGAGATCAGCCCGGGGCCGGATGCCCGTTGCCCGAGCACGCATCCGGCCGGCGATCCCGCGCAGGTGAGGCAGGGCGCCGCGACGATCTGGCGGGCCGCGCGGGAAACCGCGCCCTGGCTTCAGGGGCGGAAGCGGTCGCGGCCGGCGCCGGCGCGGGGGCCGGCAGGGAGGGAGGGCCACGGCGAGGGCGCGGGGCCCGGCTGCCCCGTGCCGTGCGGCTGCCGCTCCCGGCCTTCCGGCCGCCGGAGCCGCCCGGAACACGCGTCGGGCGGGCCGCGGCGCCATCCGGACCGCCACCCGACCCCGGCCGGACCCCCGCCCGGGGTATGGGCCGCCCCCGGCGCAGGCAGGCGTTGTCGGGCGGGGGCCGGGGGCACCAGATTCCGGCATCGGCCCGTTTCACGAAGGAATCACAGATGCAGATGCTCTCCCGCATGACCGGCTTCGGCCGAGCGCGCGCCACCGCGCTTGCCGCCCTCACGGCCGCCACCCTCGCCACCGGCCCGGCCGCCGCCCTCACCATCGACGACCTGAGCCTGTCCGGCGCGGATCCGGCGGTGGAAGCCGCCTCCGAGGCCGCGGCCCGGCATTTCTACGCGTTCTGGGACACGGGCGACACCGACCATCTCGACCGCGCCATCGCGCCGGGCTTCACCGACCGCACCCTGCCGCCCGGCCGCCCCCAGGGCCCCGCCGGCCCTGCCGCGGCCTCCGCGGCCTTCCGCGCCGCGGTGCCGGACCTCGGTGTCGAGGTGAAGCTCATGGTGATCTCGGGCGAGTACGTGACCACGCACATGGTGTTCCACGGCCATTTCACCGGCACGTTCCGGGGCGTGCAGGGCAGCGGGCAGGAAGTGCGCTTCAACGCCACCGACCTCGTGCGCGTCCGGGACGGCCGCATCACCGACAACTGGCACATCGAAGACAACCTGACCCTGTTGCAGGACATGGGCCTGGTGAAGGGCGAATGAGGAGCAGCGACATGCCCGGGACACTGAAGGTCGGCCATATCGACCTCTCCTTCCACGACGCGAGCGCGCGCGAGGTGGAGGCCATCCTCGCCCGCCACGGCCACGTCATCGAACGCTCCGCCGCCCCGCACGAGGAGATGTTCCGCCGGCTCGGCCGGGGGGAGGTGGACGTGCTCGTCTCCGCCTGGCTGCCGGCCAGCCACGAGACCTATCTCGCCCCGATGGCGGCCGAGGTGAGCCGCATCTGCGTGCTCTACGAGCCCTGCTGCATCTGGGGCGTGCCCGATTACGTGCCGGAGGCCGACGTGGCCTCGGTGGCGGACCTGCTCCGCGAACCGGCCCTCACCCGCATGGAGCGGCTGATCCGGGGCATCAACCCGGGCGCCGGCATCAGCCGCTTCTCGAAGGCGATCGTGGAAAGCTACGGGCTCGGGGCCGCCGGCTACCATTTCGAGACCGGCACGGAGGCGGAGTGTTTCGACCGTTTCGAGCAGGCCCATGCCGCCGGGCGCTGGGTGGTGGTGCCGCTGTGGCACCCGCAGTACCTGCATGCCCGCTACCGCATCCGGGCCCTGGAGGAGCCGCGCGGCCTGCTCGGCGGGGCCGACGAGGCGACCCTCGTCATCCGCCGCGACGCGATGGCGCGCGTCGCCCCCGCGGCCCTGGAAGAGCTCTCGCGGCTGCATCTCGGCAATGCCCGGGTGAGCGCGCTCGACGACGCGCTGCGCCAGCGCCGGTGACGGCCGGGCGCGGCCCGTCGCGGCCGGGCGCGGCATGTCCGGAAACGCCGCGCCTATGACCTTTGGCCCTCCCCGGGCGCGCGCTACCCTGTAGCGGTTCTGCCGGGGAGGCGCCGCAGCACCGGACGCCCGACCCCCCGGCCCGCCCGAATCTCCGAGGAGCCCTGGCATGTTCGACGCACGACCGCCAGACACAGCAGACACGTTCGCCGGCTCCGGAAGGGCCGCCCTGCTGCCGGCGGGGTTTCTCGCGCTCGGCACCTTCGCCATCGGCACCGAGGGGTTCATGATCGCGCCGCTGCTGCCGCGCATGGCGGCGGATCTCGGCATGCCCGTGCCGGAGGTCGCCACGCTGGTGGTGGTGTTCACCCTGGCGCTGGCGCTGAGTTCGCCGGTCACCACCGTGCTCACCGGGCGGATGAGCCGCCGCAGGGTGCTGCTGCTCGCCATGGGGCTGTTCACGCTGGGGAATTTCCTCGCGGCCTGGTCGCCCGGCTTCGCGGTGCTGATGGCGGCGCGGGTGCTGATGGCGGTGGCGGCCGGGCTCTACACCCCGGCGGCCAACGCGCTGGCGGGGGCGGTCGTCGCGCCCGGGCTGCGGGGAAGGGCACTCGCCATCGTCAGCGGCGGCATGACCATCGCCATCGCCCTCGGCCTGCCGCTGGGCGCGCTGGTGGGCCATGCCTTCGGGTGGCGCGCCACCTTTCTCGCCGTGGCCCTGATGGGGCTCGTGGCCCTGGCGGGCATTCTCGGCGGCATCGCGCGCGAGGCGGGCAGCGGGCAGGCGGTGGCGGGGCTGCGCGCCCGGATCTCGGTCATCGGCCAGCGCCGGGTGCGCCGGCTGCTCGCGGTCACGCTGTTCTGGTCGGTCGGGGCCTATGCCGCCTATCCCTACATCGCCGAATACCTCTCCGCCGTGCTGGGCTTCGGGGCGGGCGGCATCGGCGCGGCGGTGTCGATGTGGGGCGTGTTCGCCGCCCTCGGCGTGGTGGCCGGCGGCATGCTGAACGACCGGTTCGGCTCCCTGCGGGTGGTGCGCGGCTCGCTCGTGCTGCTCGGCCTGTCCTTCTGGGCCCTGGCCGCGGCCACCGGGCTCGGGGCGCAAGCCGCGCTGCTGCCGGTGCTGGGGGCCATCGCGGCCTGGGGCTTCAGCGTGTGGTCCTTCTTCCCGGCGCAGATGGCGCGGCTGATCGCGGCGGGCCCGGGCGAACAGGCGGGCGTGGCGCTCGCGCTCAACACCTCGACCATGTACCTCGGCTTCTCGCTGGGCAGCGCCGCGGGCGCGGGCATCCTGGGCAGCGGGGCGCTCTGGGGGATCGGGGTTCTCGCGGGCTGCAGCGAGCTGGTGTCGCTGCTGCTCGACCGCCGGGCGGAAGCGGCATGAGCCGCGCCATGAACCGCGGTGCGCACCGGTCCGGCCATGGCGCCGCGCGGGGCTGAGCGCATGCCTGCCGGGGTGGCCGGGCCGGCGCTGGCCCTGGCTCTGGCCGGGGTTATCTTCGTCACCGACGAGAAGGTGGGCTTTCATGCCGCGGTCTCCGTGCTCTACCCGCTGGTTCTCGTGCTGGGGGCGGGCCGCTCCGGCCGCCGCGGCATCCATGCCTGGACCGCGCTGTGCCTGGCGCTGCCGGTGATCTCCTTCATCTCGGTGCACATGCCCCGGCCGGGGGTCGAGGCCGCGCTGCGCCTGACCTTCGCGCTGGCCGTGACCGGACTGACCAGCGCGCTGCTGCTCGGCCGGCTCCGCCTGCGCGAGGCGCGGGACGCGCGGGATTCGAGCGAGGAAACCCTCCGGCAATTCGCCGAGCTGATCCCGCAGATCCTGTTCCGCACGGATGCCGACGGGCGCGTGACCTATCTCAACGCCTGGTTCACCCGGCTCACCGGGCGGAGCGCCGAGGAGGCCCTCGCCCGGCAGGACTGGCACGAGGCGCTGCACCCCGAGGACCGCGACCGCTACCTGCGGCTGCGCACCGAGGCCGGCACGAGCCCGCAGCGCATCCATGTCCGCGCCCGCGACAGCGCCGGGCAGTACCGCTGGCTGCTGCTGCACCGCCGCCCCCGGGCGGACCCGGTCACCGGCGCGCTGGTCGGCTGGTACGGGAGCTGCATCGACGTGGACGCCGAGTTCCGCGCCGCCGCGGAGATCCGTGATCTCAACGCGCGGCTCGAGCGGCTGGCGGCACAGCGCGAGGACGCCCTGCGCCGCAGCGAGCACCGCTTCCGCGCCCTGTTCGACGATCTCAACATCGCCTTCGCCGAGCATGACCTGAGCGCCGCGAAACCGCTCGTCGACGCGGCCCGGGACGCCGGCGCGGCCAGCCTCGCGGCCCATGATGCCGCGCATCCCGGCTACATCGCCCGCTGCCTCGCGGGCATACGCCTCGTGGGCGCGAACCGGGCCATGCTGCAGATGCTGGGCTACGGGGAGGAGACGGGGCCGCTGGACCCCGCCTGGCCCGCCCCGCGCAGGGGGCAGGTCGCGCAGATGCTCCTGGTCCAGCTCGAGGCGCTGTTCCACGGCCGCTGCCATGTGAGCGGCTCGACGACCCTCCCCGGCAGGGAGGGCCGGTCCATCCCGGTCGCCTTCGGGCTGAACCTGATCCCGGAGAGCTGCACCGCGCTCTCGACCTTCATCGACATTTCGGAGCAGCAGGCCGCCCATGCGGCGATGCTCGCGGCGCAATCCTCCCTGGCGCGGGCCGGGCGGGCGGCGACCATGGGGGCGCTGTCCACCTCCCTCGCCCACGAGCTGAACCAGCCCGTGCAGGCGCTGACCACCGAGATAGACACCATCCGCCGCTGGCTGCAGCGCGACCCGCCCGAGATGGCGCGCGCCCTGCGCACCCTCGACCGGCTGGCGGGCAACGGCGCGCGCATCGCCGCGATCATGCGCCGGACCCGCGACCAGCTGGTGACGGGCGAGGCGCCGGCCATGCCGATGGATCTGCGCGCGCTGCTGCGCGAGACATCGGGGCTGCTGGAGGGCGAGCTGTCGCAGCGTTCGGCCCGCCTGCGGGTGGACTGCACCCTGGACGATCCCCGGGTGATCGCGGAGCGCGTCGGCCTCCAGCAGGTGCTGGTGAACGTGCTGCTGAACGCGGCCGAGGCCATCGCGGCGCGGCCGGGGGGCGGACCGGGGCTGATCCGGGTCCTGGTCGGGGAGGCTCCGGGCGGCATGGCCTGCATCCGCATCCGCGACGATGGCCCCGGCATCGCCCCGCAGCACCTGGAGAAGCTCTTCGAGCCCTTCTTCACCACCCGTGCGCAGGGCATGGGCATGGGGCTGCACATCTGCCGGGGGATCATCGAGCGTTTCGGCGGCACGATCTCGGCGGGCAACCATGCCGGCGGCGGCGCGGAGGTCCGCTTCACGCTGCCCCGCGCCCGGGCCCGGGCCTGCGCGGAGGACGCGGCATGAGCCGGACGCCGCCGCCTTCAGGGGGCCGCCCTGCCGGTGAGCGCCTCCACGAGCCGGAGCAGCTCCGGGGGATCGAAGGGTTTCTCGATCAGCCGCACATCCGTCTCGCGCGCGACGCGGGCATGCACCTGCGGGGTCGCGAAGGCCGAGATCAGCACCACCGCGACCGTCGCACCGCCGCGGCGGAGCACGCGCACCATCTCCAGCCCGCCCATGCCCGGCATCTGGATGTCGCTCACCACGAAGGCGGTCCCGCGCCGGGCCGGGCTGGCGAGAAAGGCCTCCGCGCTGGCGAAGCAGCACACGTCGTAGCCGCGGCTGCAGAACATGTCCTCCAGCGCCAGCCGCACGCCTTCGTCGTCATCGATCACCGAAATCAGCGGCCGGGCACACACGAGGGCCATTCCTTTCCTCAAGCTCGACGAGCAGGGGAAACGGGGCCCGAATCCGGCCGCGAACACAATCATACCGCGGTATCGGGTGCCCCGGCCGGCCCCGGGCCCGTCCCCCCGCTTTCCCCGCACAGGAGACCGTCATGAAAAGTTCCCTGCCGGGCGCGTGCCCCCTGCCCGAAGCCGGCAGCCCCCCGCTCGCGATCATCGTGGATGACGACAGCGGCGTGCGCGCGGCCCTGGAGGATCTCTTCGCCTCCGTCGGGCTCGACGTGCGCAGCTACGGGTCCGGCGATGCCTTCCTCGCCGCCGGATTGCCCCGGCGCAACAGCTGCCTGATCCTCGACGTGCGGCTGCCCGGCGAAAGCGGGCTCGATTTCCAGGCCCGTCTCGCCACCCTCGCCCCGGGCTTGCCGGTGATCTTCATAACCGGCCATGCCGATGTGCCGATGTCCGTCCGCGCCATGCGCCACGGCGCCCTGCATTTCCTGCCCAAGCCGTTCCGCGACCAGGAGCTTCTCGACGCGGTCTGGGAGGCGTTGCGCGGCGACGAGGCCCGCCGTGCGCGCGACCACGAGGTCGCGGCGCTGCGCCGGCGCGCCGAAACCCTGACCCCGAGGGAGCGGGATGTGCTTCGCGGTGTGAACCGCGGCCTGCTCAACAAGCAGATCGCCCATGAGCTCGGCATCGCGGAAGTCACGGTGAAGATGCACCGCAGCAGCGCCTTTCGCAAGCTCGGGGCCCGCACCGTCGCGGACCTGATCCAGAAGGCGATGCAGCTCGACCTGTGAGGCCGGAGCCGCCCCGGGGCGGGGCGGAGCGGCCCGCGCGCGCGCGGCGAGCGCGCGCACAGCGCCCTCGGCCCGCAGCTCAACGGCGCGCCGGGGTGCGAGATCGGCAGCCTTCGGGAGTGCCGCCGTGCCGGGGCCCCGGCCGCGGCGGGCGGCAGCCGGACCGATACGCGCCCGGGCGACTGTGCGGCCGCGCCCGCAAGGCGGGTCCGGGAACGGGGCCGAGCCGCGCGGGCCCGCGCTGCCGATGCCGTCCGCGGACCCGTCGCCGGCCTTCCGGGCCTGCGGGGCGAGCGGCGCGCCGGTGCGCGCAGCGGCCACGCCTGGCCTGCCCGCGTTCCGGCCGCCCCGCTGGCGGTGCGCGGAGGGCATTGCGCCCGCGGCCCCGAGTTCCGCCGCCACACAGGCTCCGGTGACGCCGCGCGGCGCGCCCTGCCCGTGTCATGCCCCCGCCGCTCCGCCGCACCCGGGCGGCCGCGAGCGGACAGGGGTGCAGGCGGCCCTGCCCGGTCAGCGGGCGCCGCTGGCGCCCTCGACATCCCGGCCCGGCGTGCTTCCGGCGGGCCGATCCTGCCCTGCCAGGGCGCGCGGGGCATGCCCGTGGACCCGCAGAAAGGCGCGGCGCATGCGGTCGCGGTCGGCGAAGCCGCTGTCACGCGCGATCACGTCGAGCGGGTGCCGCCCGGTCTCCATCATCGTCTTCGCGGCCTCCAGGCGCAGCCGTTCCACGGCGCGGGCGGGCGACATGCCCGTCTCCTCGCGGAACACCCGGGAGAACTGGCGCGGGCTGAGCCGGGCCACCTCGGCGAGATCCTCGACGCCGAGCGGCCGCGACAGGTTCTCGCGCACATGGGCAAGCACGCGCTGAACCCGGTCCGAGCGGGGGGCGATGTCGAGCAGGGCCGAGTGCTGGGTCTGCCCTCCCGGCCGGCGGTGGTAGAGCACCATGCGGCGGGCCACCGCCCCGGCAAGCCGCGGGCCGTGATCCTGCTCGATGAGCGCGAGCGCGAGGTCTATCCCCGCGCTCATGCCGGCCGAGGTCCAGATGCCGTCATCCTCGGTGTAGATCCGCTCATCGGTCACCCGCACGGCCGGAAACTGCTCCTGCAGGGCCTGCACCCGGGCCCAGTGCGTGGTGGCCAGGCGCCCGTCGAGCAGCCCGGAGGCGGCGAGCACGAAGGCGCCGTTGCAGATGCTCGCCACCCGGCGCGCCTCCTGCCGGGCGCGGCGCAGGTAGTCGAGCACCGCGGGCGCCGGCGGGCGGCGGACCACCTGCCCCACCACGATCACCGTGTCGGGCATCCGGCGCGACAGGGGCTCCGTGACCACCGGAAAGCCGAAGGAGCTCGGAACCTCGCCGCCGGAAACCGACATGAAGCGGATGCGGTAGCCCGGTTCTCCGAGCTCGGAATTGGCCAGGTCGAAGGCGGTCAGCGCCGCCATCGAGATCACCTGGATGCCGTCTGCGGCAACAACGCCGATCTCCCTCATGCCGATCTCCTCGTCTGCAGCCTCGTTGCCCGCCTGCATGCCGTCTCCATCCTGCCACGCCCGTCGGCCTCCCGGCGACAGGCAAGAGCCGGCGGGCCCTGCCGACCGCCCGGTCGCACGAAGGTGGCGCGCGCGCCGCAGGCCGCGCAACCCGCCCCATACCAAGGTCTGCCCGCCACCGGCGCCGGTGGAGGACCTTGCATCCACCCGGTCAATGGCCCGGGACCGGGCAGGACGCTATTCCTGATCCCGGCAGCAACAGTGCCACTCCAGACCAGGGAAACAGACACATGCACATGTTCGATTGGAACGGCTATCGCGCCCAGGTTCTCGCCGGCGTGGGCGGGCTGGGCAAGCTCACCCCCGACACGGTGAAGGGCTACATGGCCATGGGCGGGGCCGGGGCGAAGACCGGCCAGCTCGACGCGAAGACCCGCGAGCTCATCGCGGTGGCCTGCGCCATCACCCTGCGCTGCGACGGCTGCATCTCGGTGCATACCGAGGCCGCGCTCAAGGCCGGCGCCACCGAGGCCGAGCTCGCGGAGGCGCTCGGCGTGGCGATCGGGCTCAACGCCGGCGCGGGGCTGGTCTATTCCACCCGCGCGATGGACGCCTTCGCCGCCGCGGCCGAGGGCTGACACGCGCCTCCGCGTGTCGCCGGGGGAGGCCGGCCGGCCTCCTCCTGCTCTCCGGCCGGCCCCGCGCCGGCCCGGCCCCGCCCGGTCCCTGCCAGGACCCGGGCGGGGATGCGCCGCCCGCGCCCCGGCAGCGGGCCCGGCGGGCCTCCGGGCACCTGCCCTCTCCTCCGTCATCCCCGCATCTCCCTCCTGCTGAACGATGCGCGCGGGGCGGCCACGCATGCGACCGCCCCGGCACTGCCCCTAGACCCGGCGCAGGAACTCGAGCCGCAGCGGCTCGGCCAGCAGGCCGTCGAACTGCGCCGCAAGCGCGGTGAAGGCCGGCCCCGCGCCATGCGCCTCGAAGGCGGCCTGGTCGCGCCAGCGCTCGTACATCACCACCGTGCCGGGCGTATCGGCCAGCACATGCGGCTCGTAGGCGATGCAGCCGTCCTCGGCGCGCGCCGCCGGCACCGCCACGGCGATGGCGCCGAGCAGCGCCTCCTCCCGGCCGCGCCGGGCGACGAGCCGGGCGATGAGGGTGATCTCTGT
This sequence comes from Oceanicella sp. SM1341, assembly GCF_003448965.1. Lineage (GTDB taxonomy): Bacteria > Pseudomonadota > Alphaproteobacteria > Rhodobacterales > Rhodobacteraceae > Paroceanicella. Next base: position 49,064 of record NZ_QRGC01000032.1, on the reverse strand, counting down.
CATGTCCGCGCTCTCCTCTGCGGGGGTCATTTCAACACCACCGGCCCGGCGCCGATGCGGATGCGCAGCAGCTCGTAGGGCTGGCGGCGCTCGTCGGTGCCGCCGTGAAAGCCCGCCTGCCGGTGAAGCTGGTTCGCGGTGACGTAGAGCCAGCCGTCCGGGCCCACCGACATCGTGTCGGGCCAGAGCAGGCGCGGGTCCTCGGCCAGCGTCTCCCATGTGCCGTCGGGCGCGCGCCGGGCGATGGCGTTGCGCTCGTAGTCGCCGGCGTAGATGTTGCCCGCGTCATCCTCCGACAGCCCGTCCGAGGGGCCCTTGAGGCCGAGGTCGCGCACCGCGGCCTGCACCTCCGCCTCGCTCACCGAGGGGTCGCGCAAGAGGGCGGTGGGGACGGCGTAGAGATGCCGGCTCGACAGCGCGCAGTAGTAGAGCGTGGCGCCGTCGGCCGAGATGGCGATGCCGTCGCTCGCCACCAGCCAAGGCGTGGCGGGGCCCTCCGCGGGCCGGCTCATCAGCGGCTCGCCCCCGATCACCGGGGTGAAGCCCGGGTCGGGCATGGTCGAGGGATGGCCCGAGAGCCGGCGCAGCGCCGTGCCGCTGGCGAGATCCACCACGATGATGCCTCCCGGCCCGGTGATCGAACTGTCGGTCACATAGGCCACCCCCGCCTCGCCCTGGCGCAGGTCGATGCGCAGGTCGTTCACGTAGGTGCTCGGCAGCAGCACGTTCGCCGGGAAGGGGATGGTGCGCATCGCCGCACCGGTCGCGAGGCCGTAGGCGACGAGCTTGGCCGCGCCGGCGAGCGGCGGGCGGAACATCGGCGCGCCGGTGTCGAGCGCCCAGAGCCGGCCATGGCCGTCGGCCACCGCGGCCTGCACGCTCATCAGGTGCGCCTGCGGGTCCGCGGGGTCGAAGCGGTTGGTCGCCGCGTCGGGCCAGGCCACGGGCTTGCCGTCGACGAGCTCGCCCAGGGTGAAGGGGCTGCCGTCGCCCCATTGCGGCCAGGTGAGGAAGATCCGCCCCGTGGCGGTGACGGCGACGCCCGTGGGCATCGGCCCGCTGATCTGAGCCACGCCCTGCACCGGGCTGCCGGCGCGCGCGAGCGGAGCGAGGGCGGCGAGCACCGCCCCCGCGAGCAGAAGGGTTCTCACGCGCATCGCTCAGCCCCCGAAGCCGGTGAGCACGGTCTTGCCGATGCCGCGGCCGGCCTCGAGCCGGGCGTGGACGGTCTTCAGCGTCCCGGCGCTGATCGGGCTCAGCGTGTCGTTGAGCGTGGTCACCAGCACCCCGGCATCGACCAGCGCCGCCACCTCGGCGAGGAGCTGGTGCTGGGCGATCATGTCTTCCGTGCCGAACATCGAGCGGGTGAACATGAACTCCCAGTGCACCGAGATCGACTTGCGCTTGAAGGGCAGGATGTCGAGCGCCGCGGGGTCGTCGATGAGCGCGAGCCGGCCCTGGGGCGCGATGATCTTCGGGAGCACGGGCATCTGCGCGTCGGTGGCGGCGAGGCCCGCGACATACTCCACCTGCGGGATGCCGATGCGCGCGAGCTCGGCGTCGAGCGGCTTGTGGTGGTCGATCACGTGGTCGGCGCCCATGCGGCGCACCCAGTCGATGGTCTCGGGGCGCGAGGCGGTGGCGATGACCGTGAGCCCGGTGAGCCGCCGGGCGAGCTGGATCAGGATCGAGCCCACGCCGCCGGCGCCGTTGATGACAAGCAGCGTGCCCGCGCCGGGCGCCTTGCCGTAGGCCACGCCGAGCCGGTCGAACAGCAGCTCCCAGGCGGTGATGGCGGTGAGCGGCAGCGCCGCCGCCTCGGCCCAGTTCAGGCTCTGCGGCTTCAGCGCCGCGATGCGCTCGTCGACGAGATGCAGCTCGGCATTGGTGCCCGGCCGGGTGAGGTCGCCGGCGTAGTAGACCGCGTCGCCGGGGCGGAACATGGTCACCTCGGCGCCGATGGCCTCCACCGTGCCGGCGGCGTCCCAGCCGAGGATGCGCGGGCCGCCCTCGGGCTGCGCGCTGCTGCGAACCTTGGTGTCGACCGGGTTTACCGACACGGCCTCGACGCGCACGAGGATGTCGCGCGGGCCGGGGGTGGGGGCGTCGGTCTCGAAATCGACGAGGGCGTCGGGGCGGTCGATGGCGCCGGGGGCGTGGTATCCGATGGCTTTCATGGCGGGATCTCCGGTTGTGGTGTCTGCCGGAAAACATCGGGGCGGGGCCGGCCGTGCGCCACGGCCAGGATCGCATGCGGGCCATTCATCCCTGCATGGGGCGGCTCAGATCTGCGCCGGCACCGAGGCCACGAGATGGTCGATGAGCGCGCGCAGCCGGGCGAGGCGCTTGAGGTCGGCGTGGAACCCCATCCACAGCTCGCGCCCCGGCGGCGCGCCGAAGGCCTCGATGCGGGCGAGGCCCATGGGCCCGGCGATGATCACCGGCAGCACGGCGAGCCCGGCGCCCTGCGCGCAGGCCAGCGCCTGCAACTCACGGCTGCTGCTGCGCAGCGCGATGCGCGCGTGGGGGAAATGCCGGCGCAGCCAGTCCATGTCGGCCACCCGGTCGAACTGCTGGTCCATGGCGACCAGGCTGTGCCCCGCCCCCGCCTCTCCCGCCCGGGGCGGGCCGCTGCGCTCGAGATAGGCGGGGGCGGCATAGAGCCCGTAGGCCACGGAGGTGAAATGCCGCTGCACGATGCCCGGCGCGGTGAAGGGCTGGAAGCGGAACACCAGGTCGGCCTCGCGCCGGTCGAGGTCGAGCAGGCGCACGTCGGCCAGCAGCTCCAGCGTGACACCCGGGTGCCGGGCAACGAACCCCGCGCAGGGGGTCGAGAGCACGTGCTGCAGGAACCAGTCGGAGGAGGAGACCCGGAGGTTTCCCTCCAGCGTCTCGCCGCGGCCGGCGATGTGGCGCACGAGGCCGAGCACCCGCTCCTCCATCGCCGTGGCCGCCAGGACCAGCGCCTCGCCGTCCTCGGTGAGCACGAAGCCCGCGGCGCCGCGCTGGAACAGCGGCAGGCCGCAGGCCTCCTCCAGGCTGCGCAGCCGCCGCCCCACGGTGGGCTGGCTGAGCCGCAATGTCCGCCCCGCCGCGGTGAGCGAGCCTTCCCGCGCCACGTGCAGGAAGATGCGCAGGTCGTTCCAGTCCAGCCGCGACGCATCCATCGTCTTCCCCTCCTGCCGTCGCCCTTCCCGCCCATATTGCGCAGGTGCACACGGATGGAAAGCCGCGGCGCGACGGACGCTTCTCAGGGGGTCGGTGCCGCGGTGTAGCGCGGCGCGGGACGCGCGGAGGAAAGATGCGGGATCATCGCCTGGCGCGCCGCCTCCCAGGCCTCCCAGAGCGCCGGGTCCTGCAGCGAGGGCATGGTGGCGAACTCGCCCCGGTCGAGCCCGGCGAGCGCCGCGTCGACCATGTCCTGCGGCGTCATCACCCAGGAGGCGGGCATCTGGCTGGCCGGCATGCCGGCCCTGTCCCAGAAGGCGGTGCCCGTGGCCCCGGGCAGCACCACCTGCACGCGCACGCCCGTGCCCGCAAGCTCCTTGGCCAGGGACTGGCTGAAGGCCAGCATGAAGGCCTTGGTGCCGCCGTAGACGCCGTTCAGGATCTCCGGCCCCACCGCGACGATGGAGGAGATGTTCACGATCACCCCCGCCCCGCGCGCCACGAAGGCCTGAACCGCGGCATGGGCAAGGCGCATCGGCGCGGTGACGTTGATGGCGATCATGCGCTGCATCTCGCCGACATCGCTGTCGATCAGCGGCGTGACGCCGCCGAAGCCGGCATTGTTCACCAGATGGCCGATGGAGGCATCCTCGCGCAGGATCGCCTCCACCCGGGCGAGATCGGCCGGCGCGGTGAGATCGGCCGCGAGCGGGCGGGCGGTGACGCCATGCTCGCCCGCGAGCCGCCCTGCCAGCGCCTCCAGCCGCCCGGCGTCGCGGGCCACGAGCAGGAGGTCATGCCCCCGGGCGGCGAAGCGCTCCGCATAGACCGCCCCGATCCCCGAGGAGGCCCCCGTCACGAGCACGGTTGTTCTGCTGCTGTCCGGCATCTGCATCTCTCCTTCCGGCGCCGCCGCAGGGCGCGGCGGGCGAGGGAAGGAAGCATAGGCCCCGGCCCCGCCGCGGGCCCGGACGTATATCCGGCAATTCCGGTCATGGTCGCGGGGCGCCCGGCCCGCCCCCCGGATCCCCGCCCCTCCCCTCCCGTGATCGCGGCCCCTGGGGCCGGCGCCGGGCGCCGAGGCGGGGCGCCCCGGTATCGCGCCCGCGCGCCCGCCCGGCGTTTCGGCCCGGGGCCGGTCCGCCCCGCCCCACCTGCGGGCCGCGGCCCCGTTGCGCAGGCGTCCGCCCCCCGGCAGCCCGCGCCGCGCGGCCGCCTTCACCTCGCAGCGGACCCGTCGAGGGTGACGGGCGCGGGGTGGCGATCATGCGGAGGGGACATCAGATCTTCTCCAGCCAGGTCTCGGATATCTCGACCCGCAGCCCGTCGGCGGCGCTGCCGGCATAGCCCGGCCAGAGCGCGTGCATCGGCACGCTGAGCCGGTAGGAGTGCTCGAGACTGCCGTCGGCGTCGCGGCCGGGGCCCTCTTCCTCGCCGCCGATCGTCGCGGGGCGGATCACCCGGATCACCTCCCCCTCCTGCCCGCGCAGGCAGATCGGAACGCGGTAGTCGCCGACCGGGGCGCGGGTGTCGATCCGCACCCGGTCGCCCACGGCGAAGGCGGGTGTCGCGTGGCGGGCGGGCAGGCTGCGCGGGCTCATTGCGATGTTCCTTCCGAGGGTCATGGCTTGCACTCCCGCATGGGGGAGATCCCGGAGCATCCTGCCGCCCGTGCGCCCCTCCGGCCAGTCCTCCCCGGATGTATCCCGGGACTTCCTCGGGACAGGAGGGCTACGCCCGGAGGAGAGGTGCCCCCGCCCCGCCCGCGGCAAGGGAATGCACATCCCCCGGAAGGCCCCGAGGCGCCCACCCGTATGATCGGCAGGCGCCCGGCCGCCGGCCTACCATCGCCGCCATGGATGCGGCACGGCGCCGCGACCCCCGGGCCACCCGGCCCCTTCCCGGGCACAAGGAGCGCGAGAATGCACATCGACCCCCGGCGCGGCACCGGAGCGAAACGCCTGCTCGGCCATGCCACGGGCGCTGCCACGCCGGCCGGCGCCCTCGTGCTCGGCCCGGGCACGCCGGGGCGGGAGGGCCTGCCCCGGTTCGCCGCGCGCACCGCCCCGGCCCCGGCCATCGTGCCGGGTGGCTTCGAGGCGCTGGCACCCCGCGCCATCGGGGTCGCTCACGCGCACTTCATCCCGGGCTCCACCCTGTTCCTACTGCCCGGCGCCGCGCCGGCCGCGCCGGGACCGGCGCCCGGCCCGCGCGCACAGGGGCTGCCCTTCGCCCCGTTCGACCTGCCGCAATCCGGGATGAACCTCGTCGTGCCGTTCTTCGGGGTGATGGCGCAGGCGGTGATCCCTCCCGGCACTGCCCGTGTCGGCCCGGGATGCCGGCAGGGTGCTTGCCCTGTGGCTCGCCTGTCAGGGCGGTATCCGGGGCCGGGTCGCCTTGCGGGCGCTCCGGGGCCTGCGGGCGGGGGCACGGACCCTCGCCGTCTCCGGCTTCACGGCGGCCTGCCTGCTGGTGGCGCTGGCGAAGCCGATGGTCGAGCTCGCCGTGCCCGCCTGCGCCGGGGCGCTGCGCGGACAGGCCGGGGCGGCCTCCCGGCCCGGCACCCGCTCTCCCCGGCCTGATCTCCGCCCCCCGTACAGGCGAGGCGCCTCCCCTCCGGCCGCGTCGTCTCCCGCATGCGGCCCGGAAAGGCCCGCGGCGGCGACCGGCGCGGCCTGCGCCCCCTGCCCCATGCGACCCGGGCTTCGGCGCAAGACACGCGCCCGTCCGCTTCCCGCCCCCGCAAGGAGCTCCTCATGCCGGCCCAAGCTTCTCCCGCCTTCAGACTCCGGATCTGCGCAGGTGTCGTGGCGCACACGCTGTGGACCAGCGCCGCCCCCTCGATGAGCTACCCGCTCTATGCGCGGCACTGGGGCCTGAGCCCGCTCGAGACCACGCTGATCTTCGCCGTCTACCCGGCCGTGGTGGCCGCGGTGATGTTTCTCTCCGGGGACCTGGCGGACAGGCTGGGCCGACGCCGGGCGATGCTGCTGGGCCTGCTCGCCTCCCTCGCCGGGACAGTGCTCTTCGCCCTTGCGGGGGGCCTGGGCGTCCTGCTCGCCGGGCGGGTGCTCATGGGGCTCGGCGTCGGGCTCTCCGCCGGGCCCTCCGCCGCCATGGTGGCTGAGACGGGGGCCGAGGCCGGGCTCAGCCGGCCCCGCGCCGCGGCCGTCACGGTCGCGGCCCAGTCGCTCGGGCTGGTGTTGGCGTTGGGGCTGGGCGGCGTGCTGATCGGCTGGGCGCCGCTGCCGCTGCGGCTGAACTACATCCTGCTCGCACTCGTCATCGCACTGCTCGCAGGGCTGACCCTGCTGCTGCCGCCCGACACGCTCCCGGACGGGCCGCACCGGCGCCCGCGCCGGCGGCACCTTGCCCCGGGCGACGCGCCGCGCCTCGGCGCCGCCACGCTGGCGCTGGTCACCGCCTATGGCCACGGGGTGCTCATCACCGCGCTCGGGGCACAGTTCGCCACCGATCTCGTCGGCTCCGCCAGCCCCGCGGTGAACGGCCTGTCGCTCGCCCTGTTCCCGGCCGCCTTCGGCCTGGCCAGCGTGCTGATGCGCGACACCGGCCGCGGGGCGGCCCTCGTCGGCGGCGCAGTCTCGAGCATCGCGGCCATGGCGCTGCTCGTCCTCGCGCTGGAGGGGCACAGCCTCGTGGCCTTCGTGCTGGCCAACCTCGCCTCGGGCACGGGCTACGCCCTGCTGGTTTCCGGCGCCTTCCAGATGATCGACGCCGCGGCGGGGCGTGAAAACCGCGCCGGGCTGATCGCGCACGGGCTGCTCCGGGCCTATCTCGCCTCCGGCCTGCTGGCCCTCGCCATCGGCGCCCTCGCCGACGGGTTCGGCCTTGCCGCCGCCGGCCTGCTCGGCGTGGCGGTGATGCTGGTCCTCTGCCTTCTGTGCCTTCTCGGCCTGCGCGCGGCATCGCCCGCAGGCCGGCCGCTTCCCTGAAGTCCATCGAAAAGGAAAATCCTCATGGCCCTGAAAATCCACGCCCTCACCTTCGGCGAGCTCACCATGGACGCGAGCGGGCTGGTGCTGTTCCGCGCGCCCGGCACCCGGGTGACCATCCCCTTCCTGGGCTACCTGATCACCGGCGGGCAGGAACCGGTTCTCGTCGATACCGGCGCCAGCGACGCGGTGGACTGGGCCGCCTTCGGCATGGGCTTCCGCAAGACGCCGGAGATGGCGCTCGACGCCCAGCTCGCCCGCTTCGGGCTGCGCCGCGGCGACATCGGCAAGGTGGTGCACACCCATGCCCATCTCGACCATGTCGGGCAGGACAACCTCTTTCCCATGTCCACCATGGTGGCGATCTCGCGGCAGGAGCTGGAATTCTCCGTCTCCGGCGTGATGGGCCCGGGCATGTACACGGCGGCCGACACCAGGCACCTGATCGACCGGCTGCACACTCCCGGCGCGCTGCGCCTCTTCGACGTCGACGGCACCTTCGAGGAGGAGGTGATCCCCGGCGTGGCCGTGCGCCTCACCGGCGGGCACACGCCGGGCTCGATCTCGGTGCTGGTGGAGACCGACGAGGGCCTGGCCAACATCGCCGGCGACATCGCCTACAACGTGGCGGACCAGATCGTCACCCCGCTGCTGGACCAGGCGGCGCACGAGCCCACCATCACCGGCAACCGCGCCATGCGCTCGCTCGAGGAGAAGCGCGCCATCAAGCGCGCCCTGTCGGGCAGCCGTTTCCTGCTGGTCGGCCACGACCTGCCGGCGCTGGTCGAGGGCGGCCGCATCGTGGCCCGGCACCGCGGCGCCTTCGAGGACGCGACTGCCGATCTGACACGCCCCGCGGAATATACCGGCGCCTGAACGTCGCAGGGCCCGATGCTTCCTTCAGGCACAGGCCGCAACGCCGGCAACGGGCCTGAAGGAAGCCCTTCCCTTCCGCAACGCCGCTGCGGAGGGCATCGCCGTCTGGAACCGGGTGACGCACCGGCCCGCGAAGGAGCGATCAGCACGCCGCCGGCGCGGAGCATGCAGCCGATGCACGCGCTCAGGGCTTGTGTCCGCCGGGGCCGGGCTCGATGGCCTTTCCGGCAGCTGCCCCCTGTCCGGTCCGGGATCTCCGGTTCGCGGCGGCCGGTTCCCACTTGGGAAGACAGGCGAAATCGCTCGCAAGGCGTCCCGGCGCGACGCCGCAAGCTCCGCCCCCCGGAAACCCCGCTGCACAGTCCGGAGACGCGCCTTGTTGCGCGCCTCGCGTGCCGGACCTTGCATCACAAGGGCATTCAAGCCTCGAAAGCGGATCGTGCCATGGACTTGAGTGAAGTCCGTGGCGGATGGGGTGGGATTCGAACCCACGGATGCTCTCGCATCAACGGTTTTCAAGACCGCCGCAATCGACCACTCTGCCACCCATCCGGAGCGAGCCCCTTCTAGCGCCCTGCCCCGCCCGCGTCCATAGGCCCCGCCGCCGCCGGGACGGACCCGCAAGCGTGATCGGCCGGGCCTTTCCTTGCCAGCCCCGATTGGGTAGTCTTGCCCTCGAGCGTCCGGAGCGCCGTCCGCACAGAGAGGGCCACGGACCGGAAGGCAGCGGGCAGACAGCGGGCACAGATGCGGAGGACCAGGTGAGACCGGGAGGCGGCAGAAGCCGGACGCTTGTCGTCCTGCTCGCGGTCCTGTCGGGCACCTCCGGCTGCGCCGAGATGGAGATCGCCGCCGAGATGATCAAGGTCTCCGGCCGCTCCGGGCAGGCTTCCGCCCCGCCCCGCCAGGCCGGACCCGCCGCCGCGGCGCAGGAGCGCCGCGCGCCGGATGTCTTCGCCGACAGCGCCACGGGGCGCTGGAACGGCCGCGAGACGATAGGCGGGGTCTGGATCGCCCATCCCGATGCCGCCGACCCCACGCGCGTGGTGGTCACCGACATGCAGTCCGGCCGCAGCGTGGTGGGCGCGATGTTCCGCCGCCGCGCGGCAGAGCCCGGGGGCGGGGTGCAGCTTTCCTCCGCCGCAGCGCGGGCGCTCGGCGCGCCGCCGAACCGCGCCGTGCCGCTCGAGATCGTGGCGCTTGCGCCGCACGCCACCCGAGCGCTGGTGGTGCCGGCCACGCCCTCGGCCGGGCGCGTCACCGCGCAGGCACTCCCCCCGCCCGACAGCGCGGCGCCCCTCGCGCCGCCCGAAGCCGCCGCCGTGGCAGCCGCCTCCGCCCCGACCACCGCCGGAGCAATGCCGGGCCGCGACGCGGGCAGGAGCGCCGGGGCACCCCCGGGGGTTCCGGCCGCCACGGGGGCCATGCCCTCCGCGGGGGCGGGGGCCTCCGCCGCGGCACCGGAGCACATGGCGTCGCGGCCCGCGCCCCGGGCCACACCCGCGCTTGCACTCGCCGGGCGGATGGGCGAGGCACGGCCGCGCCCCCGGCCGGCCGGCATCGGCCGCGCGGCCGATCCGTCACGCGGCCTCCCGCCCCGGCCCCGGCCGGCGCGCCTGCCCGCGTCCGAAGCACTGCTCGCCCCGGCCGCCGGCCCGGGACACACCACGGCCCGGGTCGGATGAACCGACGGCCCGGCCCCATTGAAGGGAGAGTTCCCATGCGCGGTCTTCTCGCAGCCCTTGCCGCTGCCGGCATCCTGATCACCAGCCCGGCGCTGGCGCTCGACACCTCCGCGCGCGCCGCCTACATGGTGGATTTCGACACCGGCGCGGTGCTCCTGTCGAAGGAGGCCGACGTGGCGATGCCGCCGGCCTCCATGTCCAAGCTGATGACGCTCAACATGCTGTTCGAGGCGCTGGCCGATGGCCGGCTCTCGCTCGACGACCGGTTCCGCGTGTCCGAGAAGGCCTGGCAGATGGGCGGCTCGAAGATGTTCGTGCGCGAGGGCGAGCGGGTGCGCATCGCCGATCTCATCCGCGGCATCATCGTGCAGTCGGGCAACGACGCCTGCGTGGTGGTGGCCGAGGGGCTCGCGGGCTCCGAGGAGGCCTTCGCCCAGCGCATGACCGAGCGGGCCCACGAGCTGGGCATGACCGACAGCACCTTCACCAACGCCTCCGGCTGGCCCCACCCCGGCCAGCGCATGAGCGCGCATGACCTCGTGACCCTCGCACGGCGCATCATCTCCGAATTCCCGCAGTTCTACCCCTATTTCGCCGAGACCGAGTTCGAGTGGAACGGCGTGAGCCAGAAGAACCGCAACCCGCTGCTCTACCTCAACATCGGCGCCGACGGGCTGAAGACCGGCCACACCCAGGAGGCGGGCTACGGCCTCGTGGGCTCGGCGGTGCGCGGCACCCAGCGCATCGTGTTCATGCTCACCGGGCTCGACAGCGTGACCAAGCGCGAGGAGGAGGCCGAGCGCCTCACCTCCTGGGCGTTCCGCGAGTTTTCCAACCGCGAGCTGTTCGAGGCGGGCGAGGAGCTGGCCGAGGCGAAGGTCTGGCTCGGCGCGCAGTCGAGCGTGCCGATGGTGACCGGCAAGGACATCCTCGCCACCCTGCCCTTCGGCACAGGCGACGAGGTGAAGGTCTCGGTGGTCTATGACGGGCCCATCCCCGCCCCGATCGAGGAAGGCCAGGAGATCGGCCGCCTGCTGATCGAGGCGCCGGGGCTGGAGCCGGTGACCGAGCCGCTCTTCGCCGGCCATGCCGTGCCCGAGGGCGGCTACATCACCCGCATGGAGGTGACCGCCCTCACCCTGCTCGACAAGGTGGTCGACATGACCGGGGTGAAGGACATGCTGGGCAACAACACGCCCGACACGCCGGAAACGCCGGAAACGGGGGCCGCCGAGTGACCGAGGCGCCGACAGGGCGGTTCATCAGCTTCGAGGGCATCGACGGCTCGGGCAAGTCCACCCAGGCGCGGCTGCTGGCCGAACACCTGCGCGGCCAGGGCCGCGAGGTGGTGCTCACGCGTGAGCCCGGCGGCAGCCCCGGGGCGGAGGAGATCCGCCGCCTCGTGCTGGAGGGCGACCCCGGCCGCTGGTCGCCCGAGACCGAGATCCTGCTCTTCACCGCCGCGCGGCGCGACCACCTGGAGCGCACCATCCGCCCGGCGCTCGCCCGCGGCGCGGTGGTGATCTCCGACCGGTTCGCCGACAGCACCCGCATGTACCAGGGCAGCTTCCGCGCCAACCTGCGCCCGCTGGTCGACCAGCTGCACGCGCTGATGATCGGCGTGGAGCCCGACCTCACCCTCATCCTCGACGCCGACCCCGCGATCTCGCTGAAGCGCGGCCTCGCCCGCCAGACCGCCGAGGACCGGTTCGAGAACATGGGCCTCGCCATGCAGGAGGCGCTGCGCGAGGGCTTCCTCGCCCTCGCCCGCTCGGAGGCGCGCTGCGCGGTGATCGACGCCATGCGCACGCCCGAGGCGGTGGCCGGGGACATCGCCGCCACCGTGGCCGCCCGGCTGGAGCCCGCCGCATGAGCACCGACGAGATCCCCGAGCCGGACCGGGTGGAGGGCGCCCCGCACCCGCGCCACACCGCCGTGCTCTTCGGCCAGGACCCTGCCGAGGCCGCCTTCCTCACCGCGCGCGACGCGGGCCGCCTGCACCATGCCTGGCTCATCGCCGGCCCGCGCGGCGTGGGCAAGGCCACGCTCGCCTGGCGCATCGCGCGCAATCTGCTCGCCGGCGCCACCGGCCCGCTCGACATGGCGCCCGACCAGCCGGTGTTCCGCCGCACGGCGGCGCTCGGCGAGCCGCGCCTCTTCCTGCTGCGCCGCGCCTGGGATGCGAAGGCCGCCCGCCTGCGCCAGATCATCGACGTGGAGGAAACCCGGCGGCTGAAGAACTTCCTGCAGCTCTCCTCGGCCGATGGCGGCTGGCGGGTGGTGATCGTGGATGCCGCGGAGGAGATGAACACCTCCGCCGCCAATGCCCTGCTGAAGGTGCTGGAGGAGCCGCCCGAGCGCACCGCCTTCCTGCTGGTGTGCCACGCGCCGGCCCGGCTGCTGCCCACCATCCGCTCGCGCTGCCGCGAGCTGCGCTGCGGCCCGCTGGAGGCGCCGGCCCTGGCCGCCGCCCTCGCCGCCGCGGGGATGGAGACCGATGACGCGCAGGCGCTGGCCGAGCTCTCCGGCGGCTCGGCGGGCGAGGCGATGCGCCTTGCTGCCCATGGCGGGCAACCGGCCTACGAGGACCTGCTCTCGCTGCTCGCCACCCTGCCCCGGCTCGACCGGCCGCGGATGATCGCCCTCGCCGAGAGCTGCGCGGGGCGCGACGCCACCGAGCGCTACGACCTGATGATGCGCCTCGTGCCGCTGGCGCTGTCGCGCTTCGCGCGGGCCGGCGCGCTGGGGGCGCTGCCGGTGGAGGCCGCACAGGGCGAGGCCGATCTCATCCGCCGCCTCTCGCCCGGCCCCGCCCCGGCGCGGGCCTGGGCCGAGGCGGTGCAGCGGCTGGGCGAGCGCATGGCCCGGGCGCGCGCGGTGAACCTTGACCCCGGGCAGGTGATGCTCGATACCTTCCTCGACATCGAAACAACCGCGCAGCGGCTCTCCGCCGCGGCCTGAAAGCCTGCCCATGACCTCTCCCGCGCTGGTGGACAGCCACTGCCACCTCGACTTCCCCGAACTCATGGAAGACCTGCCCGGCGTGCTCTCCCGCGCGGCGGAGGCGGGCGTGGCCCGCATGGTGACCATCTGCACCCGGCTGCGCAACGAGCCCGCCGTGCGCGCCATAGCGGAAGCGCATGCCCCGGTGTTCTACGCCGCCGGCACCCACCCGATGAGTGCGGCGGAAGAGCCGATGGCCACGGTGGAGGAGCTGGAGCGCATCGCCGCCCACCCCAAGATGGTCGGCATCGGCGAGACCGGGCTCGACTATCACTACACCGCCGAGAGTGCGGCGGTGCAGCTCGAGAGCCTGCGCATCCACATCGAGGCGGCGCGGCGCACCGGGCTGCCGCTCATCATCCACGCCCGCGCGGCAGACGAGGACATGGCCCGCATCCTCACCGAGGAGCACCGCGCCGGCGCCTATTCCTGCGTGATGCACTGCTTCTCCTCCTCGGCCGAGCTGGGGCGTGCGGCGCTCGACCTCGGTTTCTACCTCTCGATGTCGGGCATCGCCGCCTTCCCGCGCTCGGGCGAGCTGCGCGAGATCTTCGCCGCCGCGCCGCGCGAGCGCATCCTGGTCGAAACCGACAGCCCCTACCTCGCGCCGCCGCCGCACCGGGGCAAGCGCAACGAGCCGGGCTTCGTCGCCCTCACCGCGAAGGTGGGCGCGGAGGTGTTCGGCATGGAGGAGGCGGCCTTCGCCGCCCTCACCTCGGCCAATTTCGACCGGCTGTTCACCAAGGCGGCCGCCTGGCCCGGCGCCCGGGCGGGGGCCTGAGCGGATGGGCGAACTGCGGTTCACCATCCTGGGCTGCGGCTCGTCCGGCGGCGTGCCGCGCCTCGGCGGGCACTGGGGCAACTGCGACCCGGACAACCCGCGCAACACCCGCCGGCGCTGCTCGATGCTGGTGGAGCGCGAGGGCGAGGGCGGCACCACCCGGGTGCTGATCGACACCTCGCCGGACATGCGCGCCCAGCTGCTCGACGCCGGCATCGGCCATCTCGACGCGGTGCTCTACACCCATGAGCACGCCGACCACGTGCACGGGCTCGACGACCTGCGCATGATCGTGATGAACCGCCGCTCGCGCCTGCCGGTCTGGGCGGATGCCAAGACCCAGGCCTCGCTGCTCGGGCGCTTCGGCTATGCGTTCCTGCAGCCCGAGGGCAGCCCCTACCCGCCGATCCTCGAGCTCAACACCATCGACGGCGAGGTGGTGGTCGAGGGCGCGGGCGGCGCCATCTCGGCCCTGCCCTTCCTGGTGAGCCACGGCAGCATCGACGCGCTGGGCTTCCGCATCGGCCCGCTCGCCTACCTGCCGGACGTGAAGGAGATCTACCCGCCGGCCTGGGACGCGCTCACCGACCTCGACTGCTGGGTGCTCGACGCGCTGCGCTACGCCCCCCACCCCACCCATGCCCATCTCGACCTGGCGCTGGAGTGGATCGGCCGCGCGCAGCCGCGCCGCGCCGTGCTCACGAACCTGCACAACGACCTCGACCATGACCGGCTGGACGCGGAGACGGCGGAAAACATCCGCCCCGCCTATGACGGCATGGTGATCACCTACCCGCTCTGAGCCGGCCGGCTGCAGGGCAGCCATGCGAAAACGGCCGTTTGCGCCGCGCGCCCGCCCCGCTATGAGGGGGCAGCCCCTGCCGGAGAAAGACCCTTGCTCGACATCCTGATCACCGTCATCCCCGTGTTTCTCGTCATCGGGGCGGGGTATCTCGCGGTCAGGCTCAGGGTGTTCCCGCAGTCGGCGGTGGACGGGCTGATGTCCTTCACCCAGGGCTTCGCGGTGCCCTGCCTGCTGTTCGTGGCGGTGGCGAAGCTCGACCTCGCCGAGATGTTCGACCCCGGGCTGCTGATCTCGTTCTACACCGGCGCCACGGTGGCCTTCGGCATCGGCATCGCCGGCGCGCTCTACCTGTTCCGCCGCCGCCCGGGCGAGGCGGTGGCCGTGGCCTTCGGCGCGCTGTTCTCAAACTCGACGCTGCTGGGCCTGCCGATCATGTCGCGCGCCTTCGGCGAGAGCGCGCTGGCGCCGAACTTCGCCATCATCTCCATCCACGCGCCGTTCTGCTACCTGCTGGGCATCACCGCGATGGAGATGGCCCGCGCCGACGGCCGCGGCGCGCTGGAGACCGCGCGCGCCGTGCTGCGGGCGATGTTCCGCAACGCGCTGATGATCGGGCTGTTCCTCGGCATCGCCACCAACCTCTCCGGCCTGCCGCTGCCCGAGCCGGTCTGGGCGGCGATCGAGATGGTGGCGGGCTCGGCCCTGCCGGCGGCGCTGTTCGGGCTGGGCGGCATCCTCACCCGCTACGCGCTGCGCGACTCGATCGGCGAGGCGGCGATGATCTCGGGCCTGTCGCTGCTGGTGCACCCCACCATCGCCTGGTTTCTCGGCACCCAGGTGTTCGACCTGCCGCAGGGCTTCGTGAACTCGCTGGTGATGACCGCGGCCATGGCCCCGGGCGTGAACGCCTATGTCTTCGCCAACCTCTACGACCGCGGCAAGGGCGCGGCGGCGAGCGCCGTGCTGCTCGCCACCGGCCTGTCGGTGATCACCGCCTCGGGCTGGCTCTACCTGCTGCGCCACTGAGGCGGTTGCCCCTGCCCGGCGGCGGGGGCTTCAGAATTTCGCCAGCGCGTCGAGGTCGATGAGCTCGAGATAGGCCATCTTGTCCTCGTCCGCCGCCGAACCGGAGAGCTTCACCAGCACGCGCCCGCCGACGAAGCCGGTGATCTCGCCATCGGCCACCACGAATTTCTCGCCCCCCACCCGGGTGACCCTGCCCATCGAGGCCATCATCGCGGTGGAGCCGAACATCGCGCCCATCGAGGCGACCATCGCGTTGTCGGCCATCAGCTCGATGGTCACGTCATCGCCGCCTTCGGAATGGTAGCTGGCCCCGGCCATCACCCCGCCGCCGAACACGGCGGTGGACTCGGGGGCGTCGAGCTCGCGGGTCCAGCCGTCGCGCGGCTCGGGCAGGAAGCCGCTCATGCTCTCGGCCTTGATCTGGCCGAGGAGCTGGGAGGCATAGTCCAGCTCCTCCTTGGCGCCGGCGATGTCACCGTCGCGGTAGGCGCCGAGGGCGGCCTCGATACTGTCGGAAATCTCGTCGGCGAACGCGCAGGCAGGCGCCGCCAGCACCAACGCGGCGGCAAGGCAAATGCTCTTCATGGTGAAATCCCTCTCCCGGTCTCATGCCCGCGGGCAGAACACGCCGGGGCCGGGAGAGGAGTAGCGAATGGTTGCGCGGCGCTCAACGCCCGCGCAGCCGGGCTGTGCGGAATGTCACTCCCGGGCGGGGTGGCTCAGTTTCCGCCGTGGCCCTGGAACAGCCGGCCGCGCTCGGTGAAGAGCAGGATGGCGAGCGAGGCGAGGCCGCAGGCCGCGTAGCCGGTCACCAGCGGACCGGCGGTGCCGTCGAACGCCTGGCCGATGCCATAGCCGATCACCGCGCCGGTGAGCGTGGTCACGCAGCCGATGATGGACGAGCCGATGCCCGCCACATGGCCCAGCGGCGCCATGGCCAGCGCGTTGAAATTGGAAAACACCATGCCCACGAACAGCATCGTCGCGGTCATCAGCGGGATGAACACCCAGCCGTTGAGCACCCCGGCATGGTGGCAGGCGAGCATGATGAAGCCCAGCACGGTGTAGGCGCAGGCGGCGCCATGGCTGAGCATACGCATGCCCAGCCGCTCCACCAGCCGCGAGTTGGTGAACGACGAGATGCCGAGCGACAGCGCGGTGAGCGCGAACATCGCCGGAAACCACGGCCCCATGCCATACACCCCCACCAGCAGCTGCTGCGAGGAGTTGATGAAGCCGAAGAGCGCGCCGAAGAAGGTGCCGGCGGCCAGCATGTAGCCCACCGCCTGGCGCGAGCGCAGCACGTGGCCCACGCCGCGCAGGATGGCGCGCAGCTCGATGGCGCGCTTGTCCTCCGGGCGCATGGTCTCGGGCAGGCGGGCGCCGATGAACAGCATCAGCCCCAGCCCGTAGAGCCCGAGCAGCACGAATACCCAGTGCCAGGACACGGCGAACATGATGGTCTGGCCCAGCAGCGGCGCGATCACCGGCGCGGCCATGAAGGCCATCATCGCCAGCGACATGATCCGCGCCATGCCGCGGCCCTCGTAGCAGTCGCGCAGGGTGGCGGTGGCGATGACGCGCGGCGCGGCCGCCCCCATGCCCTGCACGAAACGGCCCAGCAGCAGCGCCTCCATCGAATGCGCCACGGCGATGTAGAAGGCGGCGGCGGTGTAGACCGCGAGCCCCAGCAGCAGCACCGGCTTGCGGCCGAACCGGTCGGCGAACACGCCGACGCAGAGCTGCATGCCGCCGAAGCCGATCAGGTAGGCGGTGATCACCGTCTGCATGCGGTTCTGGTCGGTCACGCCGAGGCTGTCGGCCATCACCTCCAGGCCGGGCAGCATGATGTCGGTCGCCAGCGCGTTCAGCGCCATCAGCAGGGCGATGACGATCACGAACCCGTTGGTGGAAAGCGGCGCATGGCGAGGGAGCTCGGGCGCCACGCCGGGCCCCGATGCTGTGATGTCGGAGGTGCTCATGGCCGCAGCTATAGAGACAAACGTACACCCCGCCAATCCCGCGATGCGCATGGCAGGGGCGCCCCGGACGCATGGCTGCAGGGAAGCCCTTCCGGGCCCGCCGAGCGCGACCGCTCGCGGGAGCACCGCCGCGACGCGCGGCCGGTGATATGGCCCTGCCAGGTGTTTCCTCTCGAAGGAGCCCGTGTTTTCCGGGCCTTATCCGCGCGCGGCCCCGCTCAGGGCGCGTAGGTCGCGCTGCGGCTGCGGTCTTCGCGCCGCACCGGCACGAACCCGCATTTCTGGTATAGCGGCAGCGCGGAGGGATGGTCCAGCGTGCAGGTGTTCACGGTCATTTTACGGGTGCCCGGCCGGTCCCAGCCGGTGTGGATGGCCGTGCGCAGGAACCAGCCGCCCAGGCCCTGCCCCACCACTTCGGGCATCAGGCCGAAATAG
Source organism: Oceanicella sp. SM1341 (assembly GCF_003448965.1). GTDB lineage: Bacteria > Pseudomonadota > Alphaproteobacteria > Rhodobacterales > Rhodobacteraceae > Paroceanicella. Next base: position 31,350 of record NZ_QRGC01000032.1, on the reverse strand, counting down.
GCGAGGTCGCACACGCCCTCCTCGCGGCTGTCGAGCATGAAGAAGCCCGCGGCCCAGCCCTGGCGCATCAGGGTGTAGATCGTGACATCGGGGTGCGAGACGAAGGCCGCAAGCTCGCCCTCCGGGCGGTCGTGCCAGTCGGTCCAGGCATAGTCGCCGCCCACGCCGTCGTAGAGCGAGAGGAACCAGCGCACCGGCGGATTCTCGGCCGCCAGCAGCATGGTGGGCACGGTGCCGGGCACCGGCGGGCGCGGGCCCGCGGGGCGGGCCTCCATCTCCAGCCAGGTGACGGTGTAGGTGTCCGCGTCACTCACCCGTGGCCACCTTCAGGTCGCCGTACATGCCCCATTCGGCCCAGGAGCCGTCGTAGAGCGCGTGGCGGCGGTGGCCGGCGCGCTCGAGCGCGAGGCTCAGGATCGCGGCGGTGATGCCGGAGCCGCAGGTGGTGATCACCGGCTTGCCGAGGTCGACGCCCGCCGCCTCGAACACGCCGCGCAGCGCCTCGGGGGATTTCATCGTGCCGTCCTCGTTCAGCACCGTGCGGTAATGCACGTTGAGCGAGCCGGGGATATGGCCGGAGCGCAGGCCCTGCCGGGGTTCCTTCTCGTCGCCGCGGAAGCGGGCGGGGGAGCGGGCGTCGACGATCTGCTCCTCGCCGAGCTTGGCGGCGCGGGCCACCTGGGTGACATCGCGCACCAGGGCGGCGTTGCGCCGGGCGGTGAAATGCCGGTCGCGCAGCACCGGGGAGCCGTCCTCCAGCGGCCGGCCCTCGGCCTTCCACTTCGCCAGCCCGCCGTCGAGCACCGCGACATCGGCCTTGCCGAACAGCCGGAAGGTCCACCACACCCGGGCGGCGGAGAACAGGCCCGAGCTGTCGTAGACCACCACGCGGTAGCCGTCGCCCACGCCCAGCGCGCGCATGCGGGAGATGAACTTCTCCACCGGCGGCGCCATGTGCGGCAGGGGCGACTGGCTGTCGGAGATCTCGTCGATGTCGAAGAAGATCGCGCCGGGGATGTGGCCCTCGAGATATTCCGCCTTCGGGTCGCGGCCCTCGGGGGGCAGGAACCAGGAGGCGTCGAGGATCTTCACGTCCGGCGCGCCGAGATGGGACTCGAGCCAGTCGGTGCTCACGAGCAGTTGCGGGTCGCTTCCAGCCATGATGCCTCTCTCTTCGGTCCGTTCCGTCAGCACAGGTGGTACTGACTGCGCGGGCCGAGTGCAAGCATGCGCGGGTCGCGGTCGGGGCTCAGACGTTGTTGCTCCACAGCCGGCGGGAATAGGCATCGTCGATGCCGCTGTCGACCTTGGCGCTGTCCGCGGCCTCGATCACACCCGCCTCCTCGAACACCTTGCCGAAGGAGACGCGCTTGCGCTCCGGCCAGGTCTCCGGCTTCCAGAGCCCGGCGCGCAGGAAGGAGCGGGCGCAGTGGAAGAAGGCGCGCTCGATCTCGATGCGGATGCCCAGCAGGGCGGGCTTGGCCGGCAGGCTCATGGCGGCGAGCAGCTCGGGGTCGTCGTCGAGGCTGGCGGTGCCGGAGATGCGCAGCGTCTCCGAGGTGCCCGGCAGCACCACCAGCAGCCCGGCGCGGCCGGTCTCGATGATGTTGCGCAGGCCGATGGCCATGTTGTTGCCCGTGCGCTCCGGCACCACCACCGAGGTGGGGGATTCGACGCGGATGAACCCCGGCACGTCGCCCTTGGGCGAGGCCTCGGGCCGGCCCTCGGCATCGGCGGTGGTGAGCACGGCGAAGGGCGAGAGCGCGAGGAACTCGTGCGCCTGACTGTCGAGCAGCGGGCGCACCTTGGCGAAGGTCCGGGCCCCCGGCTCGGGAAGGATGGCGCGCAGCGCCTCGATCGTCTCGATCCGTGCCATGGTCCGGGGTCTCCTCTCTCTGCCCTGGCGCCCGCCGGGAACGGGGCGCTCTGCCGGCTGACGGTGCCAGCCGCGGGCGGCGCAGTCCAGCCCCGGCATGGCCGGATGGCTCAGCTGCGACGGAAGACGGCCCCGGCGGACAACTCCCCCTCCGGCGCCACCGCGCCCCTCGCCGCGAGGTCGAGCAGGTGGGCGAGCACGTTGCGCTCCGCCGCCGGCAGCAGGCGCGGATCGAGCCCGGCGTAGATGCGTGCGGCAAGGGCGGCAGGCGTGGCGGGGCCCGCGTCGAGCGCCTCGCGGATCTGCGCCTCCCGCCCCTCGCGATGCGCGAGCACATGGGAAACGAGGGCGGCGGGGTCCTCCACCGGGGCGCCGTGGCCGGGGTAGTACACCCGGTCCTCGCCGCGCACCGCGAGCCGGCGCAGCGAGGCCATGAAGGCGGCGAGATCGCCCTCGGGCGGCGAGACCAGCGTGGTGGCCCAGCCCATCACGTGGTCGCCGGAGAAGAGCGCCCCCTCCCCCTCCAGCGCGAAGCTCAGGTGGTTGGAAAGATGGCCCGGCGTGTGCAGGGCGGTGAGGGTCCAGCCCGCGCCGCGCACCTGCGCGCCGTCTTCCAGCGTGATGTCGGGGGCAAAGCCCGTGTCGGCCCCCTCGCCGCCGCCGAGGTCGGTGCCGGAGGCGGTGAGGCTGCGCATCTGCGGGCTCATGCCGGCGCCATGCGGCCCGAAGGCCAGCACCGGCGCGCCGGTGAGCGCGCGCATCCGGGCCGCGAGCGGCGAATGGTCGACATGCGAATGAGTGACGAGGATGTGGCTGATGCGCTCGCCCGCCTCCAGCACCGCGGCGAGGGCGCGGAAATGCGCCTCGCTGTCCGGCCCGGGGTCGATCAGCGCCAGTTCGCCCTCGCCCACGAGGTAGCTGCGCGTGCCGGTGAAGGTCATCGGCCCGGCATTGGGCGCGGTGACGGCGCGGATGCCGGGGGCGAGGCGCTCCACCGCGCCATGCACCGGGGCGTGATCGGTTCTGAACGGTGACGCCACCTGTGGCCTCCTCCCGGCTTGCCGGCCTGCGGGACGGAGGCTAGCTTATCGCGATGAAACTGCCCTGGCTCAAGCGCTACCTGCCCCGCAGCCTGTTCTCGCGGACATTGCTGATCTTCGCGGTTCCCATCATCACCGTGCAGCTGGTGGTGACGGTGCTGTTCATCCAGCGCCATTACGCCGGCGTGACCGAGCAGATGACCCAGGCCGTGGCGGTGGAGCTGATCTACGCCGCCGAGACGGTGGAGGCCGCCCCCGACGCGCGGGAGGCCCAGCAGCGGCTCGATGCGCTCGCGATCCCGCTGGGCCTGTTCCTCACCCTCACCGACGGCAGCATCCGCCCGCGCGAATCGGTGGCCTTCTACGATGTCTCCGGCAATTCGCTGGTCGACACGCTGGCCGACCGCATCCAGCGCCCGATGGCCATAGACCTCACCACGGACGACAAGGTGGTCTTCGTGCGCATCGAGACGCAGAAGGGCATCCTGGAGGCCGAGGTGCCGCGGCGGCGCATGGTGGCCTCGAACCCGCACCTGCTGCTGGTGTGGATGCTGGTGACTTCGGCGGTGCTGAGCGCCATCGCCGTGCTGTTCCTGCGCAACCAGGTGAAGCCGATCCGCCAGCTCGCCCATGCCTCGGAGGAGTTCGGCAAGGGGCGCACGGTGCGCTTCCGCCCGGCGGGGGCGGAGGAGATCCGCCGCGCCGGCGCTGCCTTCCTGTCGATGCGCGCGCGCATCGAGCGGCAGATCGACCAGCGCACCCGCATGCTCTCGGGGGTGAGCCACGACCTGCGCACGCCGCTCACCCGGATGAAGCTCGCCCTCGCGGTGGCCGAGCCCTGTCAGGAGGTCGACGAGCTGGGCCGCGACGTGGACGAGATGGAGCGCATGCTGGAGGGGTTCCTCGCCTTCGCCCGCGGCGAGGGGGCGGAGGAGGCGGAGGAGACCGACCCGATCGCCATAGCCGAGCTGATCGGCGCCGACGCCCGGCGCACCGGCCGCACGGTGGCGGTGGCGAGCACCACCGACACGCCGCAGAACACCCTAGTGCTGCTGCGCCCGGTGGCGGTGAAACGCTCGGTGCAGAACCTGGTGGACAACGCGCTCACCTACGGGCGCGAGGTGGCGCTCTCGGTGCGGCTGCTGCCGAAATTCGTCGAATTCATCGTGGAGGACGACGGGCCGGGCATCGACGAGGCGGCCCGCGAGGAGGCGATGCGGCCCTTCGTGCGCCTCGACCGGGCGCGCAACCAGGACGCGGGCGGCGGCGTGGGGCTCGGCCTCTCCATCGCGATGGACGTGGCGCGCAGCCATGGCGGCACGCTGGAACTGGGCGCGAGCGAGCGCCTCGGGGGCCTGCGCGCCGTCCTGCGCCTGCCGCGCTGACCCCCGGCGGAGCCCTTCCCCTCGGGGGCATCGAGCCCCCTTCGGGAAAGCGCCGGCTGCGCCGGCGGGCGCCCGGAACCACAGCACGCTGCACGCGAACCCCGAACCACAGGCGCGCGCCCGTGGCAGCGATCAGCGCGCCCCTGCCCGGAGCGGTCGACAGAAGCCCCGGGGGCCATTCCGGCGACGAGCGCTGTCGGCAGACTGCCCCCTCGCCACCCGGCCCGGACCGTGGAGCGGTGCGCCGGCGCGCCCGGCAGCCGGAAACCGGCTGCCCTTCTGCGGGGCCCTGGCCCCGCAGAAGCTGCGCGCGGGGCACCCGCGCGCGGGGGGCGCGCTCCCGCCCCTGCCCGGCCGGTCACCCTGCGGGGTGCGTCGACCTCAGCGCTGTGCGGTCTGCCAGCGCGGGCTGATCCAGGGCTGCACGTTCTCGCGGGCGAGCGGCTGGCGGCCGAGGATATGGTCGGAGACCTTCTCGCCCACCATGATCGAGGGGGCATTGAGGTTGCCGTTGGTGATGCGCGGGAAGATCGAGCTGTCGGCCACGCGCAGGCCGTCGACGCCGATCACCCGCGCCTCGGGGTCGACCACCGCCATCGGATCGGAGGCCCTGCCCATGCGGACCGTGCCGCAGGGGTGGTAGGCGCTCTCCACGTGCTCGCGGATGAAGCCGTCGAGCTCGTCGTCGCTGCGCAGATCCGCGCCGGGCTGGATCTCGTGACCGCGGAAGGGCGCGAAGGCCTCCTGGGCGAAGATCTCCCGCGTGAGGCGGATGCAGGTGCGGAAATCCTCCCAGTCCTGCGCCTCGCTCATGTAGTTGAAGCGGATCTCCGGGGCGTCCTCGGGGTTGGCCGAGCGCAGGGTGACCGCGCCGCGCGAGGGCGAGCGCATCGGGCCGACATGGGCCTGGAATCCATGCCCCTCCGCCGCCGCCTTGCCGTCGTAGCGCACGGCGAAAGGCAGGAAATGGTACTGGATGTCGGGGTATTCGACGCCCGGGCGCGAGCGGATGAAGGCAGCACTCTCGAACTGGTTCGAGGCGCCGAGGCCCTTGCCCGTGAGCAGCCACTGCGCGCCGATCAGCGCCTTGGAGAACAGGTTCCAGTGCTTGTAGAGGGTGATGGGCTGGGTGGCGGCCTGCTGGATGTAGAGCTCGAGATGGTCCATCAGGTTCCGGCCCACGCCCGGGCGGTCGGCCACCACGGGGATGCCGTGCTCGGCGAGATGCGCGCCGGGGCCTATCCCCGAGAGCATCAGCAGCTTGGGCGAGTTGAAGGCCGAGGCGGAGACGATCACCTCGCGCCGCGCCCGCACCACCTCGACCTTGCCGCCGCGCGAGACCTCGACACCCACCGCCCGGCCGTTCTCGATCACCACCCGGCGGGCGAGACCGCGGGTCACGGCACAGTTCGGCCGGCGCAGCGCCGGCTTGAGATAGGCGTTCGCCGCCGACCAGCGCCGGCCCTTCCAGACCGTCTGCTCCATCGGGCCGAAGCCTTCCTGCTTCTCGCCGTTGTAGTCGGAGGTGAGCTCGTAGCCCGCCTGCGCGCCCGCCTCGACGAAGGCGTGGAAGAGCGGGTTCTCGCGGGTGCCGCGGGTGACATGCAGGGGGCCGTCCTTGCCGCGCCAGTCCGGGTCGCCGCCATGGCCGCCGGAATGCCAGCTCTCCATGCGGCGGAAATAGGGGAGCACGTCGGCGTAGGCCCAGCCGTTCGCCCCCATCTCGTCCCATGTGTCATAGTCGCGCGCGTGGCCGCGGACATAGACCATGCCGTTGATCGAGGAGGAGCCGCCCACCACCTTGCCGCGCGGCGCGGCGAGGCGCCGGCCGCCGAGATGCGGCTCGGGCTCGGTCTGGTAGCCCCAGTCGTAGCGCGACATGTTCATCGGGTAGGAGAGCGCGGCAGGCATCTGGATGAGCGGCCCCGCATCGGTGCCGCCATACTCGATGACCATCACCGAGCGCGTGCCATCCTCGCTCAGCCGCGCCGCGAGCGCCGAGCCCGCCGAACCGGAGCCGACGATGACGTAATCCGCCTCGCCGACATAATCGATACCGCCGCCTGTCATTCGCCCCTCGGGAAACGCTGGCCCTCTTCGAGGACGTTGAGATCCATGTGATTGCGCATGTACCGCTCGGAGGCCTGCTGGAGCGGCTGGTAGTCCCAGGGGAAATACGCGCCATTGCGCAAGGCTTCGTAAACGACCCAGCGCCGGGCCTGGCTCTCGCGCACCTCGGCGTCGAAGCGGGCGAGGTCCCAGCGGGCGTCCGCGAGCGCCCGCATCGAGGCGAGCGCGGGCGCATGTTCCGGGGCCTCGGCGAGGTTCACGGCCTCCTCCGGATCGGTCTCGAGGTCGAAGAGCTGCTCGGGGTCGAGGGCGCAGCGCACGTATTTCCAGCGGCCCTCGACGAGGCCGACGAGCGGGGCGTAAGAGCCCTCGGCGGCATATTCCATCGGCACCGGGGCGCGCGGGCCCCCGGCCGCGACAGGCACGAGGCTCTCGCCATCGGTCCAGGGCATGACCTCCTCGAGCGAGATGCCCGCGAGGTCGGCGAGCGTCGGCGTCACGTCCAGCGTCGAGACCGGGGTGTCGACCCGGCCCGGGGCGATGCCGGGGGCAGAGACCATCAGGGGCACCCGCGCGGAGCCCTCGCGAAAACTCATCTTGAACCACATGCCGCGCTCGCCGAGCATGTCGCCATGGTCGGAGAGGAAGACCACGATCGCCTCCTGCCGGGTCGCCTCCAGCGCCGCGAGGATCTCGCCCACCTTGTCGTCGACATAGGAGATGTTGGCGAAATAGGCCCGGCGGGCCCGGCGCACGTGCTCCGGGGTGATGTCGAACTTGGTGTAGTCGTTCGAGTCGAGCAGGCGCCTGGAATGCGGGTCCTGCGCCTCGTAGGGCAGCGGCGGGCTCGCGGGGTCGAGATGGGCGCAGTCCTCGTAGAGGTCCCAGTATTTCTTCCGCGCCACGTAGGGGTCATGCGGGTGGGTGAAGCTCACCCCGAGGCACCAGGGCCTCGCGTCATGGCCGCGCGAGAGATCGTAGATCTTGCGCACGGCGTTGTAGGCCACTTCGTCGTCATACTCGAGCTGGTTGGTGATCTCGGCCACGCCCGCGCCGGTGACCGAGCCCATGTTGTGATACCACCAGTCGATGCGCTCGCCGGGCTTGCGGTAGTCGGGGGTCCAGCCGAAATCGGCGGGGTAGATGTCGGTGGTCAGCCGCTCCTCGAAACCGTGCAGCTGGTCGGGGCCGACGAAATGCATCTTGCCCGAGAGCGCTGTCTGGTAACCCGCGCGGCGCAGGTGATGGGCGAAGGTGGGGATGTCGGAGGCGTATTCGGCCGCGTTGTCATAGACCCTCGTGCGCGAGGGGAGCTGGCCGGCCATGAAGCTCGCCCGCGCCGGGGCGCAGAGCGGCGAGGCGGTGTAGGCCTGCGCGAAGCGCGCCGAGCGGGCGGCCAGCGCCTTGAGGTTGGGCGCGTGCAGCCAGTCGGCCGGGCCGTCGGGAAACAGGGTTCCGTTCACCTGGTCTGCCATCAGCACGAGGATGTTGGGGCGGCTCATTCGGGGGTCTCCGCATCGGAAATGGAACGGGCGACGAAGGCCTCGATCCGGGCGACGGCGGCCTCGGTGGCCGCCTCCGGCCGGCCGAGGGCGCGGCGCAGGTAGTAGCCGTCGATCATCGCGCCGGTGTCGCGGGCGATCTCGCGGGCAAGGGGGGCGGCCACCAGCCTGCCCAGCGCATGGGCGAGGTTGCTGTGCATCCGGCTGTGGTAGAGGGCGAGCAGGTGCTGGGCGGCGGGCTCGGTCTGGGCCTGCATGTAGAAGGCGAGCCAGGCCGAGACCACCTCGGGGCGGAACTGGCCGGTGGAGAGGTTGGCGCGCACGATGGCGCTCACCCGCTCCAGCGGCGTGGCGGCAAGCGCGAGCTGCTCGCGCACGTCGCGGCCGAGCTGGCGGTAGAGCTCGCGCATCGTAGCCGAGAGCAGCTGCTCCTTGGAGCCGAAGTAGTGGTGGGCGAGCCCGGTCGACACCTTCGCCTCCCGCGCGATGGCCCCGATGGTCACCTTGCAGTAGCCCTCGGAGTGGATGGCGCGGATGGTCGCCTCGATCAGCGCCTTGCGGCGGATCGGCTCCATTCCCTGTTTCGGCATAGGCCTCGCCTCCGGCTGCTGGTGGATCGGAAGCCCCAGACGTAGCTATTGTTGAACGCGCGTTCAATATAAAATTGATCCGCGTTCCGGCCCGTGCTTACATTGACCCCGGAGCGCCCCCGCGAGAGGATGGCGCCGCGACAGACAACAGGAGAACACCCTCATGAAACTGCCCGCCGCCGCTCTCGCCTCCGGGCTCGCCGCATGCCTCGCGCTGCCCGCCTTCGCCGCCGACCCGGAAAGCTGCGGCACGGTGCGCTTCTCGGACGTGGGCTGGACGGACATCACCGCCACCACCGGCGTGGCCAGCGTGCTGCTCGAGGCGCTCGGCTACGAGCCGGACGTGAAGATCCTCTCCGTGCCGGTCACCTATGCCTCGATGGAGAAGGGCGACATCGACGTCTTCCTCGGCAACTGGATGCCCACGATGGAGGGCGACATCGCGAAATACCGCGAGGCCGGCACGGTGGACACGGTGCGCGAGAACCTCGAGGGCGCGAAGTACACCCTGGCGGTGAACGACGCCGCCGCCGCCCTCGGCATCAAGGATTTCGCCGACATCGCAGCACATGCGGACGAACTCGACGGCAAGATCTACGGTATCGAGCCGGGCAATGACGGCAACCGCCTGATCCTCGACATGATCGGGAAGGACGCCTTCGGGCTGAAGGATTTCGAGATCGTCGAGAGCTCGGAGCAGGGCATGCTGGCCCAGGTGGAGCGGATGACCGACCGCGAGGAGCCCATCGTGTTCCTCGGCTGGGAGCCGCACCCGATGAACGCGAATTTCGACATGTCCTACCTCACCGGGGGCGACGATTACTTCGGCCCCGACCTCGGCGGTGCCACGGTCTACACCAACACCCGCGCCGGCTACGTGGCCGAGTGCCCGAACGTGGGCAAGCTGCTGGAGAACCTGAAGTTCTCGCTGCCGATGGAAAACGAGATCATGGGCGCCATCCTCGATGACGGCGAAGACCCGGAGGCGGCGGCCTCCGCCTGGCTCGCCGCCAACCCGGACACGCTGGAGCCCTGGCTCGACGGCGTGACCACCATCGACGGCGGCGACGCAATGGCCGCCGTGAAGGAAGAGCTGGGCCTCTGAGCCCGGGCGCACGGGGGGCGCCGCGCTGCGCCCCCCGAGCCTTCCCCTGCCCGCAGGGGCCGGCCGCCGGCCCTTGCACTTTCCTGCCCGCAAGGGGCGGCCTGCCGGCCCTTGCATTTTCCCGCGCGCAAGGGGCGGCCTGCCGGCCCTTGCATGTCCCTGCCCGCAAGGGGCGGCTTGCCGGCCCTTGCATGTCCCTGCCCGCCGGCGATACCGGAGAGCGCCCCGGCCTCCCCGGCCGTGCCGCACCCGACGCCTGACCTTCCCCCCGGCCGCAGCCCGCCGCTGACGCCCGGGACGCGCGCCCCCGCGCCTGCCCGCCGGCCGCCGGCCCCGCCGCCCGTGTGCCGCGCAGGCCCCGATATGCGAGAGGACCCCCCGCATGGAGTGGCTCACCGACCACAAGATCCCGCTGGGCGACTGGACCGCCGCCCTGTTCAAGTGGATCACGAAACACCTCGCCTTCCTGTTCGACGCCGTGGCCGACGCGCTCGACTGGGTGATCGAGGGGGTGCTGTGGCTGCTGAACCTGCCGCACCCGTTCCTGCTGATCGCGCTCTTCGTGGCGCTGGCCTGGTGGCTGCAGCGCTCGTGGAAGATCTGCCTCTTCGTGGGGCTGGGCTTCCTGTTCTGCATGAACCAGGGCTACTGGCGCGAGACGCTGGAGACGCTGTCGCTCGTCTCGCTCGCCTGCCTGCTGTGCATGGCGATCGGCGTGCCGCTGGGCATCTACGGCGCCCACCGGCCCCGGGTGTGGCAGGGCATGCTGCCGGTGCTCGACCTGATGCAGACCGTGCCGGCCTTCGTCTATCTCATCCCGATCATCGTGGCCTTCGGCCTCGGCATGGTGCCCGGGCTGATCGCCACGGTGATCTTCGTGCTGCCCGCCCCCATCCGGCTCACGCAGCTCGGCATCTCCACCACGCCGCCGGCGCTGATCGAGGCGGCGGAGGCCTTCGGCGCCACCCGCGCCCAGGTGCTGTGGAAGGTGGAGGTGCCCTCGGCCCTGCCGCAGATCATGGCCGGGCTGAACCAGACCATCATGCTCTCGCTCTCCATGGTGGTGATCGCGGGGCTGGTGGCGGCCGACGGGCTGGGCGTGCCGGTGATCCGGGCGCTCAACCGGGTGAACGCGGCGCAGGGTTTCGAGAGCGGCTTCGTGATCGCGGTGGTCGCGATCATGCTGGCGCGGATGTTCCAGAGGAAGGGCGGCAAATGACGGCGGTTGTCTTCGACGCGGTGAACATCGTCTTCGGCGAGACGCCGCACAGCGCCCTGCCCCTGATGGACGCAGGCCAGAGCCGGGCGCAGATCCAGGCCGAAACCGGGCAGATCCTCGGCGTACACGACTGCTCCCTCACGGTGGGCGAGGGCGAGATCCTGGTGCTGATGGGCCTTTCGGGCTCCGGAAAGTCCACCCTCCTGCGGGCGGTGAACGGGCTCAACCCGGTGTGCCGCGGCGAGGTGCGGGTGAAGGACGGCGGGGAGATGGTCTCCGTCACCCGGGCCGATGCCGCCACGCTGCGGCGGCTGCGCCTCACCCGCATCGCCATGGTGTTCCAGCAGTTCGGCCTGCTGCCCTGGCGCACGGTGGCGGACAACGTGGGGCTGGGGCTGGAGCTCGGCGGCATGGAGCGGGGCGCGCGGGAGGCGCGGGTGCGCGAGCAGCTCGCGCTGGTGAACCTCTCGGACTGGGCGACGCGCAAGGTGGGCGAGCTCTCGGGCGGCATGCAGCAGCGCGTGGGCCTTGCCCGCGCCTTCGCCACCGAGGCGCCGATCCTGCTGATGGACGAACCCTTCTCCGCCCTCGACCCGCTGATCCGCACAAGGCTGCAGGACGAGCTGCTGGCGCTGCAGAAGAACCTGAAGCGCACCATCATCTTCGTGAGCCACGACCTCGACGAGGCGTTCAAGATCGGCGACCGGATCGCGATCATGGAGGGCGGGCGCATCGTGCAATGCGGCACGCCGCAGGAGATCGTGCGCAAGCCGGCGGACGAGTACGTGGCCGAGTTCGTGCAGCACATGAACCCGCTGGGGGTGCTTCGCGCCGGGGCGATCGCCCGGCCGATGGAGGGGCCGGCGCCGGCCGATGCCATCGAGGTGGCGGCCGGGACGCCGCTGCGCGAGGTGATCTCTTTGCGGCTCGACGGCGGGCGGGAGATCGTGGTGACCCGCGACGGCGCGCCGGTGGGGCGGATCGGCGAGACGGAGATCCTCGGCGCGCTGGCCGGGGCCGGGCGCACGGAAGGCTAGGAACGTCCCGTCGGGGGCATTCAGCCCCCTCGGGCCGTCGACGGCCTGCCCCCGGGCGGCGCGCGGGGCTTCGGGCCGGGCGCGCGGGCCGCGCGCCATGTCCCGGCGGGGGGAGCTGGAGCCGGGCCGGGCGGATGGTGCCGGCGGGCCCTTGCGCCCGCGAGATGCGGCGCCGGCCTCAGGCCGTGCGGACCGGGTTCCCGGCGTCCGAAGGCTGCGGGCCGGGGGCCGGAGCCCCGCGAGAGGCCGGGCGACGGTGCATGGCGCCGCGCCGGGACGCGGGCGGTGCCCCTGCGGAGCGCCGTAGCCCGGCGGGCCCGGGCGACCCCTTTGCGGACGAGGCGCCCGGGGCCGCGGGGCCGGCCCGCCCGCGGGAGCGCGCCGGCCGTTTCGGCTCAGCCGACGCGGGGGGAGACGAGGCGCGAGGGCAGCTCGTCGATGCGGGTGACGCCCATCTGGATCATGTTGGTGATCAGGTCCTGGCGCAGGATGTGGATCACCTGCTCCGGCCCGGCGGCGCCCAGCGCGCCGAGGCCGTAGATGAAGGCCCGGCCGAGCAGGCAGAAATCGGCCCCCAGCGCCAGGGCACGGGCGATGTCGAGCCCGCCGCGCAGACCGCTGTCGAAGACGATCTTCGCCCGGTCGCCCACCACGGCCTTGATGGCAGGCAGGGCGGTGATGGCGGCGGGGGTGGCGTCGAACTGGCGGCCGCCGTGGTTGCTCACCCCGATGCCGTCGATGCCCATGGCGATGGCGCGCTCGGCCTCCTCGGGGCGCATCACGCCCTTGAGCACGATGGCGCCCTTCCAGCTTTCGCGGATGCGGGCCAGCAGCTCCCATGTCGGCACGCCGTCGAACTGGCTGCCGGCGAAGGCCGCCACCGTGGTTGCGGCGGAGGAGCCGGTGTAGGGCTCGAGCGTCCAGAACCGCGGCATGCCCTCGCGCAGCAGCGCCAGCGACCAGGCCGGGCATTTCGCCGCCCGCCAGACGGTGATGAGGTCCTTCGCGGGGGGCACGCGGATGCCGGCCTTCTTCTGGCGCTCGCGCCGCGAGCCCACCGGCACGTCGACCGTCACCAGCAGGGTGCGGAAACCGTTGCCCCAGGCGCGGGCCATGATGTCCTCGCGCACGTCGGCGTCCTTGGTGGGGTAGAGCTGGAACCAGCCGTTGCCGTTCACGTGGCGGCCCACGGTCTCGGGGTTGGCATTGGCCACGGTGGAAAGCCCCATGGGGATGTTGGCCGCCGCCGCGGCCTTTGCCAGCGCCTTCTCGCCGCCGGGCCACATCAGCCCGGTGAGCCCCACGGGCGCCATGCCGAAGGGCGCGTCGAAGCGCTGGCCGAAGATCTCGGTGGAAAGCTCCGGCACGATGTCGCCATGCATGATGCCCGGCCACATCTGCACGCCCTGCAGGGCGGACATGTTGCGCTCGGAGGCGATGTCGAGCCCGGTGCCGCTGTCGAGATACTCCCAGGCGAAATGCGGGATCCGCCAGGACGCGCGGGCGCGCAGGTCGGCGATGGACGGGAAACGGTTGTCGAGATTGTTCATTGGTTGCAGCCCCTCACTTGCGCGGCGAGACTATGCCCGCCGCCGGGCAGCCACAAGCGCATTGGCGACGCACGAAACTTGCGGGAACATCCGGCGAACGGCCCTTTAACTCGGACGCCCCGCAGGCTATCTTCCCACCCCATGAGCGATTGGGACGAGTCCGCCGATTTCGATGCCTGGGAGGCGCAGAGCCTCAGCGCGCAGGCCATGGCCGCGCGCCCGGCCCCCTATCTCGACACGCTGAACGCGCCGCAGCGCGCGGCGGTGGAGCGGCTGGACGGGCCGGTGCTGGTGCTGGCCGGCGCGGGCACGGGCAAGACGCGCGCGCTCACCGCGCGCATCGCCCACCTGCTCAACACCGGCCGCGCCCGGCCGAACGAGATCCTCGCCGTCACCTTCACCAACAAGGCGGCGCGCGAGATGAAGAACCGCATCGGCGCGCTGGTGGGCGGGGTGATCGAGGGCATGCCCTGGCTGGGCACCTTCCACGCGCTCAACGTGCGCATCCTGCGCGCGCATGCCGAGCTGGCCGGGCTGAAATCCAACTTCACCATCCTCGACAGCGACGACCAGCTGCGCCTGATGAAGCAGATCATCCAGGCCGAGGGCATCGACGAGAAGCGCTGGCCGCCGCGGCTGCTCGCCTCGCTGATCGACCGCTGGAAGAACCGCGCCTGGAGCCCCGCCATGGTGCCGCCGGACGAGGCGGCGCAGTTCGACGGCAAGGGGGCCAGCCTCTACGCCCTCTACCAGGACCGGCTGAAGACGCTGAACGCCGCCGATTTCGGCGACCTGCTGCTGCACGTGGTGCAGATCTTCCAGGCCCACCCGGACGTGCTGGCGAAATACCAGCGCTGGTTCCGCTACATCCTGGTGGACGAGTACCAGGACACCAACATCGCCCAGTATCTCTGGCTGCGGCTGCTCGCCCAGGGCCACCGCAACATCTGCTGCGTGGGCGACGACGACCAGTCGATCTACGGCTGGCGCGGCGCCGAGGTGGGCAACATCCTGAAATTCGAGAAGGATTTCCCCGGGGCCGAGGTGATCCGGCTGGAGCAGAACTACCGCTCCACCGCGCATATCCTCGCCGCCGCCGGCTCGGTGATCCACCAGAACGAGACCCGGCTGGGCAAGACGCTCTGGACCGAGGCGCCCGGCGGCGAGAAGGTGCGCCTCATCGGCCACTGGGACGGCGAGGAGGAGGCGCGCTGGATCGGCGAGGAGATCGAGGCGCTGATCCAGGGCACCCGCGGCAACGCACCGGTCTCGGCCGACGGCATCGCCATTCTGGTGCGCGCCTCCTTCCAGATGCGCGCCTTCGAGGACCGGTTCCTCACCATCGGCCTGCCCTACCGCGTGATCGGCGGCCCGCGCTTCTACGAGCGCGCCGAGATCCGTGACGCGATGGCCTATTTCCGCGTCGTGGTCTCGCCCGATGACGGGCTCGCCTTCGAGCGCATCGTGAACACGCCCAAGCGCGGGCTGGGCGACAAGGCCCAGCAGGAGATCAACCGCGTGGCGCGCGAGAACGGTGTCTCGCTGCTCGAGGGCGCGCGCATCCTGGTGGAGGGCGGCGGCCTCTCGGCGAAGGCGCGCAAGGGGCTGGCGGAGCTGGTGGCCGGGTTCGACCGCTGGCGGGCCTGGAACCGCGCCCTCGCCGCCGGCACGGTGGCGGACGGCGAGCTGCTGGTCACCGACGACCGGCCGGAGACCGACGGCCCCCTCACCCATGTCGAGCTCGCGCAGGTCATCCTCGACGAGAGCGGCTACACCGAGATGTGGCGCACCGACAAGTCGCCCGAGGCGCCGGGCCGGCTGGAGAACATCAAGGAGCTGGTGCAGGCGCTGGAGGAGTTCGAGAACCTGCAGGGCTTCCTCGAGCATGTCGCCCTCGTGATGGACAACGAGCAGGACGAGAGCGCCCCGAAAGTGTCGATCATGACCCTGCACGGCGCGAAGGGGCTGGAATTTCCCGCCGTCTTCCTCCCGGGCTGGGAGGACGGGCTCTTCCCCTCGCAGCGCTCGATGGACGAGAGCGGGCTCAAGGGGCTGGAGGAGGAACGCCGCCTCGCCTACGTGGGCATCACCCGGGCGGAGGAGCATCTCACCATCTCCTTCGCGGCCAACCGGCATGTCTACGGGCGCTGGCAATCCGCCCTGCCCTCGCGCTTCATCGACGAGCTGCCCAAGGACCACGTGGAGGTGCTCACGCCCCCCGGCCTCTACGGCGGCAGCTACGGCGCCTCCTCGCCCGGCGGCGGCTTCGGCGCCGACAGCCTGCCCGGCGTGATGCGCGGCTCCGACCTCGAGACCCGCGCGGCCAATGCCGATGCCTACAATTCGCCGGGCTGGGCGCGCATGCAGGCCCGCCGCGGCCAATACGGCACCAGCCAGCCGCGCGAGGCCCGCAACCTGGTGATCGATGCGAAGGCGGTGAGCGCGCGTACGGTGGGCGAGCGCGTGTTCCACCAGAAGTTCGGCTATGGCGAGGTGATGGAGATCGAGGGCGACAAGCTCACCATCGAGTTCGACAAGGCCGGCACCAAGCGCGTGGTGGCAAGCTTCGTCACCGCGGCCGACGAAGCGCCCTTCTGAGCCCGCCGACACGAAAAAAGCCGCCGGCCCGCGGGGCCGGCGGCTTTTTCACATGCGCTCCGCGCAGGCGGCTCAGCGGGCGAGGAACTCGCGGAACACGTCCTGGCTCAGGGTCTCGCGGCTCAGGCCACGGGCTTCGAGCGCGGTGTCGGAGAGGCGGGACAGGCGCTCGTATTCATGCGCGGCGGCGAGACCCTCGCGCAGCGAGGCGAACACGTCGAGCACGGCTCGGAAGGCCGAGCGGACGCGGCCATGGTCGGGGGCGTGGGAGAAGGTTGCGGTGGTCATGGCTCTGGTCTCCTGATCGGGTCGGGCGGCGGGGCCGCATCTCTTGCCTTCTAAAATCGTCGAAATCGCCCGTTTTGCAACGCAGCAATCGCGAAGACCCGCCTTGCGCTGAGCGAATGGCTCCGGCCGCCTGCGGGCACGCAATTTTAATGAATATGTTCAGCTTTCCCGCGCGGCGGGCCGATACCAGCCATGCGCCCGGCGCGGGGCCGGGCTATTGTGCACCGCAGCACAGGCCTGCGGCGGCGTTTTCCCGTTGCGCGGGGGGCCTGCTGGGGTACCGTCGGGGCGCAAGACCGATGGAGACACCCGCATGACCACCCCCCCGCGCGACGCCCGCGCCCTGAGCCTGCTGCACCACCGCGCCGAGAGCCTGCACAAGGGCGACCCGCTGTCGCTGCCGCTCACGCTGTCGAGCGTGTTCCACCTGCCCGGAGACCCGCAGGCGGAGTTCACCTATGGCCGCTTCTCCACCCCGGTCTGGCAGGAGCTGGAGGCGCAACTCGGTGTCATCGAAGCGGCGGACTGCGTGGTGTTCCCCTCCGGCATGGCGGCGATCGCGGCGGTGTTCTACGCCCATCTGAAGAGCGGCGACCGGGTGCTGATGCCGTCGGACGGCTATTACACCGGCCGGGTGCTGCTGGAGCGCTTCCTGGTCAAGCTCGGGGTGGAGCCGGTGCTGCGCCCCACGCTGGACTTCGCCACCACCCCGCTCGACGGCTTCGCCATGGCCTTCATCGAAACCCCGTCAAACCCGGGGCTCGAGGTGTGCGACATCGCCGCCTTCTCGGCCCGGGCGAAGGCCGCCGGCGTGCTCACCGTGGTCGACAACACCACCTGCACCGCCTTCCTGCAGCAGCCGCTCGACCTCGGCGCCGATCTCGTGGTGGTCTCCGACACCAAGTCGAGCGCCGGGCATTCCGACGTGCTGCTGGGCCATGTCGCGGCGCGCGACCCCGGGCTGCTGCAGCAGGTGCGCGACTGGCGCACCCTCTCCGGCGCCATCCCCGGCCCCTTCGAGGCCTGGCTCACCCATCGCGGGCTCGAGACGCTCGACGTGCGGCTGGAGCGCATGTGCCGCTCGGCCGGCGTGATCGCCGAACGCTTCGCCGCCCATCCTGCCGTGCAGTCGGTGCGCTACCCCGGCCTGGCGGACGACCCCTCGCATGCCATCGCGGCGAAGCAGATGTCGGGCTTCGGCTTCATCATCTCGCTCACGCTGGAGAGCGCGGAGGCGGCGGAAGCCTTCATCACCTCCTGCACGGCCCTCGCCTCCACCACCAGTTTCGGCGGGGTGCATTCCTCGGCCGAGCGCCGGGCGCGCTGGGGCGACGCGGTGGCGCCGGGCTTCGTGCGCCTCTCCGTGGGGGTGGAGCCCACCGAGGCGCTGTGGTCGGCCTTTGCCGCAGCGCTGCCCGGATAAG
The DNA here is from genome assembly GCF_003448965.1 of Oceanicella sp. SM1341. Lineage (GTDB taxonomy): Bacteria > Pseudomonadota > Alphaproteobacteria > Rhodobacterales > Rhodobacteraceae > Paroceanicella. Next base: position 13,666 of record NZ_QRGC01000032.1, on the reverse strand, counting down.
CCGGCGCACGCGTCAAGAAAGCGTCATGCCCTGTGGATAAAAGGTGATCGCGCAGGGCCTGACACCGCATCTGGAGGGCTTGCGCGAATGTGAAGGCCATATATAGTTGCCTTAACTGGGACGGGCACGTCCCGTCCTGGCACCCGCTTTGGGTGGCGACAGGACGGAGGCCCAGTTGCTGATGAATACCGACTTCTCGACGAGTTTCGTAAGGAGCCCGGCGGCCCTGCGGGAGCACCCGGCACTGGTGCTCAACGCCGATTTCCGGCCGCTCTCCTATTTCCCGCTCTCGCTCTGGCCATGGCAGGAGGCGGTGAAGGCCGCCTGGCTGGACCGCGTGCAGATCATCGCCGAATACGATGTCACGGTCCGCAGCCCCTCGACCGAGATCCGCCTGCCCTCGGTCGTGGTGCTGCGCGACTACGTGAAGCCCGCCCGCATGGCCGCCTTCACGCGCTTCAACCTGTTCCTGCGCGACGAGTTCACCTGCCAGTACTGCGGCTCACGCGGGGAGATGACCTTCGACCACGTGGTGCCCCGCTCGCGCGGCGGGCGCACGACATGGGAGAATGTCGTCGCCTCCTGCTCGCCGTGCAACCTGCGCAAGGGCAACAAGACGCTGAAGCAATCGGGGATGAAGCTGCGCAAGCCCGCGATGCGCCCCTCGCCGGACCAGCTGCAGAACGTGGGGCGGAAATTCCCGCCCAACTTCCTGCACGACAGCTGGCTCGACTATCTCTACTGGGACGCCGAGCTGGACGCCTGAACCCGCCTCAGGCGCGCGCCCGGGCGGCCCAGAGCCACAGGAGCGTGAGCAGCGCGGAGAACACCGCGTTCCAGGCCGCCATGGAGAGGCCGAGGAACTGCCAGGCGATCTCGTCGCAGCGCACCATGGGCGCGGACATGATCTGTGCCATCAGGTCGTCCGTGGACATGCCGTCCACGCCCGAGGAGGTGCAGGCCAGCGGCCCCTGCCACCAGCCCTGCTCCACCCCGGCGTGGAACAGCCCGAGCCCCGTGCTCACCGCCAGCACCACGGCGGCCAGCAGCGCCAGGCGGCGCCAGCCGGTCCAGATCACCAGCAGGCCGAGGGCGATGGCGATGCCATGCGGCCAGCGCTGCCAGATGCACATCTCGCAGGGCGCGAGCCCGCCGATATGCTGGAATGCCAGCGCCCCGCCCAGCAGGGCCGCCGAGCCAAGGGTGGCGACAAGCCCCCGCGCCCGAACGGCGGTAAGCACGCGTGCGGTCATGCAGTCACTCTCCTCAGAAAAGCTTTACCAGCAGGAAGCCGCCGAACAGCAGCACCACCGATACGGTGGCCACCAGCCCCAGCCGGTTCTCGATGAAATCGCGCACCGGGGGGCCGAACTTCCACAGCAGCGCCCCGATCAGGAAGAAGCGCAGCGCCCGCGCCACGATGCTCGCCACGATGAACACGCCCAGGCTCAGCCCCGTGGCGCCCGAGGCGATGGTGATCACCTTGTAGGGGAAGGGGGTGACGCCTGCCACCAGCACCGCCCAGGCGCCGTATTCGTTGAACGTGGCGGAGAACTCGGCGAACTGTTCGCCCTTGCCGTAGAAATCCAGCACCGGCTTGCCGACGAGGTCGAACAGCTCGGCGCCGATGAAATAGCCCAGCATGCCCCCCAGCACCGAGGCCAGCGTGCACACCCCGGCGATGAGCCAGGCGCGGTTCGGCCGGGCGATGATCATCGGGATCAGCAGCACGTCGGGCGGGATGGGGAACACCGAGCTCTCGACGAAACTGATCGCGGCCAGGAACCACAGCGCATGGCGGTGGCCGGCAAGGGAGATCACTCTGTCGTACAGCGCCCTGAGCATTGCAGATCGCTAGCAGCAGGGCGCGATCCTGTCCACTGAATGCTGCAGCGCGATCACGGTTTCGCGGGCCGGCGGTGATCGGGGGCGGCGGCGGCCGTGGCGTCACCCGATTTCCGTTCGACAATCCGGCGCCCGGCGGATAAAACGCCCCCGAACGGGCTCCGCACGGGGCCCGACATGGAATCCGGGTGCGCGCATCCGGCACTGGCTGAAGGGACCCCGGGTCACATGGAAAACGTCATTCTGACCGTCCATCTCATCATCGCCGTGTTCCTCATCGGCATCGTGCTGCTGCAGCGCTCCGAGGGCGGTGCTCTGGGCATGGGCGGTGGCGGCGGTGGCGGGCTGGTCTCCAGCCGCGGTGCCGCGACGGCGCTCTCCAAGGTCACCTGGGGCCTCGCGGCGGCCTTCATCGCCACCTCGATCACCCTCACCATCCTCGCGGCCTCCACCAGCTCCGACCGCTCGGTGCTCGACACCATCCTGCCGCCGGACACCACCCGGACCGCGCCGGACGTGGACGCGCCGGCCCCGGTGCTGCCGCCCGCCTCCGGCGACCAGTCCGACCAGCCGCTCGCGCCCCCCGCCGCGGAATAAGCCCCCATGCAGGGCCTGCTGGCACGCATCGAACCGGCGGTGCTGGCGGTTCTCGACCGGGCCTCGGCCAGCGCCCCGCGCCGCGCGGCGCTGATCGGGCTGCTGGCCCTGCTCACCCTGCTGCCCGGCCTCACGGCCATGCCGCCGACCGACCGTGACGAGAGCCGCTTCGTGCAGGCCTCGCGCCAGATGGTCGAGACCGGCGATCTCATCGACATCCGCTTCCAGGACGAGCCGCGCTGGAAGAAGCCGGCCGGCATTTACTGGCTGCAGGCCGCCTCGGCCTCGGTCTTCGGCGGGGCGGAGGCGCCGGTCTGGGCCTACCGGCTGCCCTCGGCGCTGGCGGTGTTCCTGGCCGGGTTGCTCACCATCTGGACCCTGCTGCCGCTCGCCGGCGCCCGCGCCGCCACGCTGGCGGGCGCGATGGTCTCCACCGCGCTGCTCGTGGTGGTCGAGGGGCATATCGCCAAGACCGACGCCACGCTGCTCGCCTGCGTGATGCTCGCGCAGGGCGCGCTCGCCCGCATCCTCTCCCGCCCCGTCACCCGGTTCGACTGGCGGCACCTGCTGTTCTGGGCCGCGCTGGGGCTGGGGGTGCTGGTGAAGGGGCCGGTCATCCTGCTCTCGGCCGGCGGCACGCTGCTCTGGGTCACGCTCGCCGAGCGCGCGCCGCGCCGGCTGGCGGAGGTGAAGCCGCTGCCCGGCCTCGCCCTGCTGGTGCTGATCACCCTGCCCTGGGCGGTGGCGATCTGGCTGCGCACCGGCGGCGCCTTCTTCGACGAGGCCGTGGGCACCGACCTGCTGGGCAAGGTCACCACCGGGGCGGAAAAGCACTGGGGCCCGCCGGGCTACTACCTCGCCACCGTCTGGGGCACCTTCTGGCCCTGGACCCCGCTCGCCCTCTTCGCCGCGCCCTTCGTGTGGCGCAACCGGGCGAGCGCCGCGCTGCGCTTCCTCATCGGCTGGGCGCTGCCCTTCTGGCTGGTCTTCGCGCTCGTCTCCACCAAGCTGCCGCATTACATCCTGCCGATCCTGCCGGCCCTGGCCGGGATGATCGCGCTCTGGGCCACGGCCGAGACCCGGCCCGAGCCCGAGCGCCTGCGCCGCTGGCTCGCCGCCGGGCTCTTCGCGCTGGTGGGCGGGCTGCTGGGCCTCGCCGCCCTCGCCGGCCCCACGGTGCTCGAGGGCACGATCTCCGTGCCCGGCGTGCTGCTGGCGCTCGTCGCCCTCGGCGCGGTGGCGCTCGGCGCGCGGGCCATCGCCGGCATGCGGCTCGGCGCCTATATCGGCTGCGCGGCCCTCGCCGGCATCTGCCTCTACGCCGCGGTGCTGCAGTTCACCCTGCCGGCGCTGCACTCGGTGTTCCTCAGCCCCCGCCTCGCCGAGACGCGGGCGCGCTTCGACAGCTGCACCGACCGGCCGCTGGTGTCCGTCGGCTACCGCGAGCCGAGCCTTGTCGTGGCCGCCGGCACCGACACCCGGCTCGCCGACGCCGGGGAGGCCGCCGCCCTGCTCCGCTCCGAGGACGGCTGGCTGGTGTTCTTCGAGGAGGCCCGGGGCTTCGACCTCGCCCGCTTCATGGAGGAGCAGTCCCTGCCCCTCGTCGTGCTCGATACGGTGCAGGGCTTCAACTACAACCGCGGCAAGCCCACCACCATCCGCTTGGTGGCCCGCCAGGACGACCCCGCCCTGAGCGGCTGCATCCCGGCGCCGGAGGAGCAGGCCTCCTCCCGCACCGGCGCCGCGCCCGCCGGGCAACCGCCGTCTGGCTAAGCGGGCCGAGGCCCGCTATTCTCCGCCGCAACCCGAGGGAGCCCCGAGGCATGACCGAGACGCCGCGCGTGACCGTGATCGCGCCGATGAAGAACGAAGAGCTGAACGTGGCGATGCTGGCCGAGGAGATCGGCGCGGCCATGGCCCCGCTTGCGCCCTTCGAGGTGATCTTCGTGAACGACGGCTCGACCGACGATACCGCCGGCGCCATCGCCCGCACCCGCGCCCGCTTCCCCTGGCTGCGCGAGGTGCGCCACGCCGCGAGCTGCGGGCAGTCCGCCGCCGTGCTCTCCGGCGTGCGCGCGGCCACGGCGCCGCTGTGCTGCACGCTCGACGGTGACGGCCAGAACCCGCCTTCCGAGCTGCCGGGCCTCCTCGCCCCGCTGCTCGCGGACACGACCGGCACCGTCGGCCTCGTCGCCGGACAGCGGGTCGACCGGCAGGACACCGCCTCCAAGCGCCTCGGTTCCCGCGCCGCCAACGCGCTGCGCCGCTGGCTGCTGAAGGACGACACCCGCGACACCGGCTGCGGGCTGAAGGCCTTTCCGCGGCAGGTCTTCCTCTCCCTCCCCTTCTTCGACCATATCCACCGCTATCTGCCGGCCATGGTGAAGCGCGAAGGTTACGGAATCGTTCTGGTCGACGTCACGCACCGCGCCCGGTCCGAGGGGCGCTCCAACTACACCAATTTCGGCCGTGCCCTGGTGGGCGTGCTCGACCTCATCGGCGTCTGGTGGCTGCTGCGCCGGCGCAAGGTGCAGAAGGTGGTGCATGCCGATGCCTGGCAGCCCGCGAAGGCCGGCACCGCCGGCGACGACGCGGCATGACCGAGGCCCCGCACTGGCTGATGCGCCTGCTGCTGGTCGACAGCTGGTGGGGCGTGTGGCTGGCGCTGTTCGGCCTGCTGGCCCAGGGCATCTTCATGGCCCGCATGCTGGTGCAGTGGCTCGCCTCCGAGCGGGCGCGCGCCTCGGTGGTGCCGGTGTCCTTCTGGTGGCTGTCGCTCTGGGGCTCGGTGCTGCTGCTGGTCTACGGCGCGCTGCGCCAGGACGTGGTGATCATCGCCGCCCAGCTCTTCGGCTTCATCGTCTACGGGCGCAACCTGTGGTTCATCCGCGGCACCCGCAGACTGGAGCAGGCCCCGCCGGAACAGCGCCGCCCGCGGGGATGAGGGCGCCGCGCTTGAGACATGATTAACCATCGGCCCCTATCGTCACCGCGTGTATCGGGGACAGCACGATGGAAACACTCACGTTCGAAGACCTCCGCCTGGCCTACAAGCCCTTCCTGAGGCCACCGGGGCTGGAAGCGCGCCTGCGCGAGGCCTTCTGCCTCGACGCGCGCTTCGCCGAGGAATATCGCGGCCTGCGCCAGCTCCTGCTCGCCCGGCGCGACACGTTCGCCGACGACCTGCTGCGCTTTCTCACCACCCATGACGCGATCGACACCCGCTTCGCCGCGCGCGACATGGAGCTGTGCCGCCGCCTGGCGGAAAACCACCTGCGCGGCCTGCTGCCCGGCAAGTTCGGCGAGGTCTATCTTTCCGGGCTCGAAGACCTCTCGCTGTTGCTCGCGCGCCACAATGCCTCGATGCTCTGGATCGACGCCGCCTACCACGACCTGGCCCTGAGCTTCATGGACCAGATCGTCACCGAGAAGGCGATGACCAACCCCATCCTGCGCCGCGGCGCATACCGCGCCCTGGGCACCTGGATCATGCTGGAAACCAGCCAGATCCGCAGGGTTTTCAGCGAGTACGCCCGCCTGCTGCGCCACGAGGCCGGCTACGACCCCGCTGCCCCGCCGCCGGACGTGATCGACTTCTCCGAGCGCCTGCGCCGCATCTCCGCAGGTCTCTTGCGGCCGGACTGAGTGGCGCGGGCGCCACGGGTCTCGCCGACAAATTGCCACAAGATGTCGGGTTCGGCTTGCCGCGGCCCCCCGAATCCAGTAGTCCTCAAATCCCGTGATACAGCATCCATGGCTGCGCAACTTTGCGTCGCGCAGCCCGCAGAACGGGAAATATCGAGCAATGGCGCGCTTCATCTTCATCACCGGCGGGGTGGTTTCCTCTCTCGGAAAGGGGCTCACCGCCGCGGCGCTCGGCGCTTTGCTGCAGGCACGGGGCTATTCCGTGCGGCTGCGCAAGCTCGACCCCTATCTCAACGTCGACCCCGGCACCATGTCGCCCTTCGAACATGGCGAGGTCTTCGTCACCGATGACGGCGCGGAGACCGACCTCGACCTCGGCCATTACGAGCGCTTCACCGGCGTGGCGGCGCGGCGCACCGATTCCATCTCCTCGGGTCGGATCTATTCCAACGTGCTCGAGAAGGAGCGCCGGGGCGACTATCTCGGCCGCACCATCCAGGTGATCCCGCACGTTACCAATGAAATCAAGGATTTCATCTCCATCGGCGAGGATGAGGTCGATTTCATGCTCTGCGAGATCGGCGGCACGGTGGGCGATATCGAGGGCCTGCCCTTCTTCGAGGCCATCCGCCAGTTCTCGCAGGAGAAGCCGCGCGGGCAATGCGTGTTCATGCATCTCACCCTGCTGCCCTACGTGGCCGCCTCGGGCGAGCTGAAGACCAAGCCCACCCAGCACTCGGTCAAGGAGATGCGCTCCATCGGCCTCGCGCCGGACGTGCTCGTCTGCCGCACCGACCGCGAGATCCCCGAGCGCGAGCGCGAGAAGATCGCGCTGTTCTGCAACGTGCGCAAGGAAGCGGTGATCCCGGCGATGGATCTCACCTCGATCTACGAGGCCCCCACCGCCTTCCACGCCGTGGGCCTCGACCAGGCCATCCTCGACGCCTTCTCCATCTCCCCCGCGCCGCGCCCCGACCTCGCCCGCTGGGAAGAGGTCTGCGACCGGATCGAGAACCCCGACGGCGAGGTGCGCGTGGGCGTGGTGGGCAAGTACACCCAGCTCGAGGACGCCTACAAGTCGATCGCCGAGGCGCTCACCCATGGCGGCATCCAGAACCGCGTGAAGGTGCGCGCCGAGTGGATCGACGCCGAGATCTTCGAGCGCGAGGACCCCGCGCCCTACCTCGAAAACCTGCACGCCATCCTGGTGCCCGGCGGCTTCGGCGAGCGCGGCACCGAGGGCATGGTGAGCGCGGCCCGCTTCGCGCGCGAGCGCAAGATCCCCTACATGGGCATCTGCCTCGGCATGCAGATGGCGGTGGTCGAGGCGCTGCGCTCGCTCGGCGGCATCGAGCGCGCCGGCTCCGAGGAATTCGACGTGGAGTTCGGCGACAAGCGCTTCGAGCCGGTGATCTACCACATGAAGGAATGGCTGGAGGGCAACCGCAAGATCATCCGCGACCTCGCGGACGACAAGGGCGGCACCATGCGGCTGGGCGCCTACACCGCCACGCTGAAGAAGGATTCGCACGTGGCGGAGATCTACGGCGCGACCACCATCTCCGAGCGGCACCGCCACCGTTTCGAGGTCGACATCAAGTACCGCGAGACGCTGGAGGAGCACGGGCTGCGCTTCTCGGGCCTGTCGCCGGACGGGCGGCTGCCGGAGATCGTCGAGATCCCGGGCCACCCGTGGTTCGTCGGCGTGCAGTTTCACCCGGAGCTGAAGTCCAAGCCGCTGGAACCGCACCCGCTCTTCGCGGATTTCGTACGTGCGGCGGTGGAGCAGTCGCGCCTGGTCTGAGCGGCCCGGGCGGGGATCTCTGTTGCCGTCGACGGCGCGCCGGCCTTAGGTTGGCGCGCATGCCTGACAGGAAAGCGAGATTCCCATGCCCCGAGCCCTGGTTCGTGCCGGCAGGCTGGCCGGACTGGCGGTCCTGACCGCCGCCCTGCCCCTGAGCCTGCCCCTCATGTTGCGGGCCCAGACCGTGCCTTCGGGCTGGGCCACATCCGCCCGCATCGCCCGGGTCGACATCGCTCCGCCGGCCGCGGCGCTGCCCGGCTGGGTCGCCACCGACACCGGAGGCAGCGACGGGCTGGAAGACCTGCTGCGCCGCGCGATGAGCCGGCTCGGCGCGACCATGGCCGGGCCGATGCCGTTGCGGCTGGGCATCACGCCCGGCAGCGCCGCGGACGGGGCGCTTTCCCTCACCTACAGCCTGTCGGACGCGGGCGGACGGCTGCTGGCGCGCAGCGACTCCCGCCCCCTGCCCCGGCCCGAGGCCGGCACCGGGCTCGGCGCGCCCGACGCTCGGCTGGCCGACGCGGTGGCCCGCGACGCGGCCAACTGGATAGCCGCGCTCGGCTGCCTGCCGGCCGAGTGCAGGGCCGCGGTGGCCGAAGCCCCCGTGGCCCCCGCGGCGCCCGGAACACCGCCCGAAACGGCGGCCCCCACGTCGCCCACGGCGATCGACCGTTTCTTCGCCTTTCTGGGCGGCAGCCCGGAGCCGGCTGACCCGGCGACCGCCCCGCCGCCGCAGGATGACACCCCGACCGCGCGCGCCCCGCAGCAGGCACGCCCCCCCGCGCCGGCGGCCCGCACCCGCCCGGCGTCCGCGGCGGAGGCCCCGGTCATCACCGATCCGCCGGTGGCCCGGACCCCTGGCGCAGCGCCGACCGTCACCGGGGAAGCCACCGCCACGGCAGCGCCGGCGCCGGCCCCCTCCGCACCGGGGGAGACCCCCGCACCCGCCGCGGCGGGTGTCGTGCAGGCGATGCCTCCCGAGCATCGGCCGCGACGGGACATGCCCGAGATCGTCACCGGGCTGCTGCGGGCCGAGCACGCCGCGCGGTCGGCGCTGCCGGCCGAGGTTTCGGCTCCGCCGGGGTCGGCCGCTGCCGGAGCGGGAAGCGGGGCCGCGGCCCCCCTCCCCGCCGCACCCGTCTCCGCCGCCCCCCTCCCCGCGGCACCCGTCACGCCGCAGCAGGAGGCCGGGCCGGAACAGGCGCCGGTCGCTGCCGCCGAAGCCACCCCCGCCGGGCCGATGCCGCGGGTTGCCGGAAGGTGGATCGGCTCGACACCGGCGGAGGTCAGCAGCGGCGGCGCCTCCGGCACCTGGATGCGCACCCGCATGGTGCAGGAGGAGACGCAGGGCTGGGCCACGGTCGAGACCACCGGCGCCACCGCCGCGATCACGCTCCTGCCGGAGGAGATGCGTCTCGACCGGGCGGCCGCCCTCTCGCCCGAGGCCGGGGCGGCGTTGCGCCTGCCCGCGGGCAGCGACGCGCAGCTCTCGATCTACGTGCCGCGCTAACCCGCCGCTGCGGGCCGCGCCCGGAGTGGCGAGCAGGCGCGAAAGCCGCTATAGGGTCGGCACGACGGGACATGGAGGAAACGGACGTGACGCATCCCACGCGCAGAGACCTGTTGCTGGGCGCCGCCGCCGGCGCGCTCGCCCCCGCCTTGCCCGGCGCGGCCCTGGCACGCAGCCGCGAGGACACGCTGCGCTATGTCGTCGGCACGGTGTGGAACGGGCTCGACCCCGCCGGTTTCGGCAACAGCCGCGAGGCCATCGGCCTCAGCGCAAACGTCTATGACCGGCTGGTGCGCTTCGGCCGCAAGCCGGAGGGCGGCGCCTTCACCTTCGATTTCGACACCATCGAGCCCGAGCTCTGCGAGAGTTTCAGCCGCAGCGAGGACGGTCTGACCCTCACGTTCCGCCTGCGCCCCGACGCCACGTGGCACGATGGCAGCCCGGTGACCGCGCAGGACATCAAGTGGTCGCTCGACCGGGCGGTCTCGGCCGAGACCATGGCGCGCGCGCAGCTCGCCACCGGCTCGCTCACCGACCCGGCGCAGTTCGAGGTCACCGATGCGCGCACCGTCACGGTGCGCCTGCCGCGGGCCGACCGGCTGGCCCTGCCCAACCTCGCCACCGTGCACGCGCCGATGTTCAACGCCCGGCTCGCCCGCGCCCATGCCACCGAGGCCGACCCCTGGGCCACCGAATGGCTGCAGGCCAACACCGCCGCGGGGGGCGCCTACCGGGTGGAGCGCCGCAGCGCCGACGGCCAGCAGGTGGTGCTGTCGCGCTTCGGGGACTGGCGCTCCGGCCCGCCGCCCGCGCTGGAGAACGTCATCGTGCAGACCGTGCCGGAGGCCTCCACCCGCGCGCTTCTGGTGGAGCGCGGCGATGCCGACCTCTGCCTCGACCTCATGCCCGCCGACATCACCCGCTTCGAGCGCGAGGGCGCCCCCCGGGTGATCAGCGCCGCCATCCCCTCCGGCTTCACCGCGCTGTGCTTCAACACCGGCCTGCCGCCCTTCGACGACGCCCGCGTGCGCCGGGCCGTGGCCCTCGCCCTGCCCTATGCGCAGATCTTCGCGCAGGCCGGCGAGGGGCGCGGCGAGCCGCTTTACGGCGCCGCGGCGCCCTCGGGTGGCGCCTTCCCCCAGCCGATGCCCTTCGACACCGACATGGGCGCGGCCGCGGCGCTGCTGGCCGAGGCCGGGTTCGCCGACGGGTTCGAGACCGAGCTCAGCTACGGTGTCTCCAAGGCCACCTGGGCCGACCCCGCCGCGGCGCTCATCCAGGAGGCGCTCTCGAGCCTCGGCATCACCCTGCGCATCCGGAAGCTGCCGGACGCGCAGATGGCCGAGGTGATCACCGCGAAATCCGCCCCGCTGCTGCTGGAGCGCTCGCTGGCACTCTTTCCCTCCACCGAGTATTTCTTCCGCATCTTCCTCGCCGGCGACCAGCGCTGGAACTTCAGCAGCTGGCGCAACCCGGAGGTGGAGGCGCTGCTGCCCGAGGCGCGCTTCGAGCCCGACGCCGAGGCCTACGAGGCCATCGCCACCCGGCTGGTGGAACTGGTGGCCGAGGAGGTGCCCATGGCTCCGCTCTGGCGCCCGGTGCAGGACATCGCGCTGGCGGAGGGGCTCGAGGGCTACACCACCAACTACTTCTACAAGGCTGACTTCCGTCAGCTCTCGCGGGGCTGAGCCTTGGGCCCGGCGGCGCGGCTGCTGGCCGGGCTGGCGCTGCGGCTGGCCACCGCCCTGCCGGCGGTGTTCTGCCTGCTCGCGCTCACCTTCGTGCTGATGCGCCTGCTGCCGGGCGACCCGGTGAGCCTGATGGCCTCCAACCCCGGCGGCGACGCGGCCGAGCGCGCCGCGCTTGCCGCCCGGCTGGGGCTCGACGCGCCGCTGGCCGAGCAGTTCGGCGGCTGGCTCGCGGCGCTCGCGCGGGGTGATCTCGGCCGCTCGGTGGTCACCGGCCAGCCGGTGGCGGCCGATCTCGCGGCGCGGCTGCCGGCCTCGCTCGAGCTCACGCTCTGCGGCTTCGGGCTCGCGCTCGCCGCCGCCCTGCCCTGCGGGCTCTGGGCGGCGCGGCACCCGGGCTCGGCGGGGGACCACGCGCTGCGCCTCCTCGGTGCCTGCGGGGCTGCGCTGCCGGGCTTCGTGAGCGGGCTGATGCTGGTGCTGGTGTTCTACCACGGGCTGGGCTGGGCACCGGACCCGACCGGGCGCTTCGACCTCTTCGCCGGACCGCCGCCGCGGGTGACCGGCTTCGCCCTGATCGACACGCTGCTGGCCGGCGATACCGCCGCCTTCCGCGATGCCGCCGCCCGGCTGGTGCTGCCCTCGCTCACGCTGGCACTCTTCGTCTTCGCGCCGCTGATGCGGGTGACCCGCGGCGCCCTGCTCGCGGTCTTTGCCAGCGACTACATGCTCAATGCCCGCGCCCTCGGCCTCACCCGGCGGCAGCGGCTGCTCACCTGGGGGCTGGGCAATGCCGCGGTGCCGGTGCTGATGGTCTCGGCCACGCTCTTCGGCGCGCTGCTGGGCGCGAGCGTGCTGGTGGAGACCGTCTTCACCTGGCCCGGCGTGGGCCGCTACGCGGTCGAGGCGCTGCAGGCCGGAGACTATGCCGCCGTGCAGGGCTTCGTGCTGCTGATGGCCGGGCTCTTCGTGCTCATCACGCTGGTGGCCGACCTCGCGGCGCTGGCGCTCGATGCGAGGATGCTGCCGGCATGAGGGTCAGGCTCGGCCGCGCCGCGGGCGCCGGGGTGGCACTGCTTGTGCTGCTCGCGCTGTTCGGGCCGCTTCTCGCCCCGTTCGACCCGCTCGCCTCCGGCGCGGGCCCGGCGCTGGCCCCGCCCTCGGCCCGGCACTGGGCAGGCACCGACCAGATCGGCCGCGACGTGCTGAGCCGGCTGCTCCATGCCGCGCGGCTCGACCTCGCGCTCGCGCTCGGCGCGGTGGTGCTGGCGGGGGGCGTGGGCGCGGCGCTCGGCACCGCCTCGGGCCTGCTCGGCGGCTGGCCCGACCGCGTGCTCGGCCGGCTGGCGGAAGTGGCGATGGCCTTCCCGCTCTTCGTGCTGGCGCTCGCGCTCGTCGCGGTGCTGGGGGCGGACGGCCGGGCGATCCTGCTTGCCACCGCCGCCATCAACCTCCCCGTCTTCATCCGCCTCGCCCGGGCCGAGACCGCGGCGCGGCGCGAGGCGGGCTGGGTGGAGGCGGCACGGCTCGCCGGCAACGGGCCCTGGCGCCTCGTCACCCGCTTCCTGCTGCCCGACATCGCGCCGCTGCTCGCGGTGCAGGCCTCGGTCACGCTGGGCTGGGCGCTGCTCAACGCCGCCGGCCTGTCCTTCCTCGGGCTCGGGGTGCAGCCGCCCACCCCGGAATGGGGCATCATGGTGGCCGAGGGCGCGCGCTACCTCGCGGCGGGCAAGTGGTGGCTTACCGTCTTCCCCGGCCTCGCCCTCGGCCTTGCGGTGTTGTGCTTCACCCTCGCCGGCGACGCGCTGCGCGATGCGCTCGACCCAAGGGCATGAGCGCGCTCCTCACCCTCGACGGGCTCTCGCTGAGCTATGACACCGCGGCCGGGCCGGTGGCCGCGCTCGAGCGCGTGAGCCTGAGCGTGGCGCCCGGCGAGCGGCTGGGGCTGGTGGGGGCCAGCGGCTCGGGCAAGACCACGGCGATGCGCGCCGCCCTCGGCCTGCTGCCGCCCGCCGCGCGCATCACCGCCGGGCGCGTGGGCTTCGACGGCACCGATATCACCGCCGGACCGCCGCGCGCCCTGCGCGGCGCCGGCATGGCCATGGTCTTCCAGGACGCCCGCGCCAGCCTCAACCCGCAGCGCCGCGCGGGCGACCAGCTCACCGACGTGCTGCGCGCCCACCTGCCGCTCAGCCGCCGCGCCGCACGGGCCCGGGCCGTGGCGCTGCTGGCCGAGCTGGGCTTCGCCGAACCGGGCGCCATCCTGCCCGCCCTGCCGCACCGGCTCTCCGGCGGGCAGTGCCAGCGCCTCGCGCTCGGGCTCGCGCTGGCCTGCGCCCCGCGCCTGCTGGTGGCCGACGAGCCGGCGACCGGGCTCGACGCCCCCGGCCGCGCCGCCGTCATCGACCTGCTCGACCGGCTCGCCCGGGCGCGCGGCATGGCGCTGGTGCTCATCACCCACGACATGCGCCTCGCCGCCCGGCTCTGCGACCGGGTGGCGGTGATGGAGGCCGGCCGGCTGGCCGAGGACGGTCCGGCGGCGGAGCTGCTCGCCGCCCCGCGCTCGGCCGCGGCGCG
>NZ_QRGC01000031.1 GCF_003448965.1 Oceanicella sp. SM1341 | reverse complement strand
CCGGGCGGGGGGGCGGCCCCCGGCCTCCTGCCCGGGGCGCGCATGGCGCCGCCGGCGCCCGCGCTGCGCGACCCGCGCGCCATCTCTTGGATGATCCGCATCGCTCCGCGGCCGGCGCTCGCGGTCTTGCTGCCCGGCCTCACCGCGGGGCGTGCTGCCCGGCTTCCTGCCCGGCGGGCCGGGGTGTCTGCCCGCGGCCTGCCCCTTGTCTCGCCGGCCGGCCGGGGCGCCGGGGCGCGGCCGGGCAGGGCATCACTCCGGGGTGCCGATCACGTTGTCGCGCAGGGCGCTCAGGTGGGTTCGCATGGCCCGCTCGGCCCCCTCCGCGTCACGCGCGGCGATGGCGTTGATGATCGCGGCGTGCTGGCTGGCGTAGAGCCGCTCGCTCGCCGGGCTGCGGGCGCTGGCGCGCATCGAGCGCCAGATCGGGTCCTCGCGCACCCGCTCCATCACCTCGTAGGCGGCGAAGAGGATGGCATTGCCGGCCATCTGGGCGATCTTGCGGTGCAGGGCGCCGTCGGCGCGGTCGCGGGAGTCCTCGTCCGGGCCGGAGGCGATGCGCTGCAGGATGTCGCCCAGTTCGGCCGCATCGCCGGTCTCGGCGCGCAGGGCGGCGAGCCAGGCCAGCGAGGGCTCGAGCACCAGCCGTGCCTCCATCACCTCCGCCGGGTCGGTGCGCGCGGCGATGCCGACGATGCGCTCGTTCCACGGCACGGGCTGCCGGCCCACGAAGGTGCCGGACCCCTGGCGGCGCCAGATCCGGCCCTCGGCCTCCAGCGCGTCGAGCGCGCGGCGCACGGCACGGCGGCTCACGCCGATGCGCTCCGCGAGGCAGCGTTCGGTGGGCAGGCGGGTGCCCGGGCGCAGCGAATCCTCTCCCGAGAGGAGGTTGCGTATCTGGCTGAGCGCCTGGGCGGATGAGCCCTGGCGCGGTACGGTGGGACCGTCTTTCATCGATGTGTACAAGCGCAAGAGCAAGAGCAGGATATATTTACCTACCCTAGGGATATATCCGGCCGAGGCAAGCGCGACCGGACCGGAATACCGACGCCTGTCGCCGCACCCCCGGGTGGCAGACCGCGGCACCCCCGGGCGCCGCGGTTGGTTTCACCCCCCGCGAGGCCCCCCCGCGAGGCAGGCGCGGCGGCGGCGGCTCAGAGCGCCGCCGGCCAGGGGCAGCCCTCGCGGCGCGCGGTGTCGACCTTCGGCCAGGCCGCTTCCCAGCCCTCCTTCGGCGCGACCGTGTCCACCGAGACCGGGCCGCGCAGGGCGGCGAGCGCCTCCGGCGTGCCGGAGAGCGGCAGCGTGTCCTCGCCCGCGGCCTCGGCGGCGATGGCGGCGCGCAGCATGCGGCGGTATTGCACGATGCCGACGTCGGACTTGCCGAGATGCTCCTCGGTGCGGTCCTGGATGCGGCCCATGCTCTCCACCGCCCACTGGTCGTGCACGTTGATGTCGAGGCCCATGCCCGTGTAGGTCTCGCGCTCCTGCTCGTCAGGGTTGTAGCCGTAGTTGTTGCGGCGGTTCTTCAGCGGCGCGTAATCGGGCAGGCGGTGCTCCTTCAGCCGCTGCTCGCGCATGCGGGCCTTGTCCACCGGGGCCCCGAAGGAGGTGAACATCGAGTACCAGTAGCAGGTCTGGTCATCGACCGGCACGTGCCACTGGGTGATGCTCATCTCGTTGGACAACGGGATGTGGATGGCGCAGGGGAACACCTGGTTGGTCACCCGCACGTGCATCTCGCCGTTCTGCAGGTCGCGCAGGGCGATGAGGCGCAGGCCGTACTCGGTCTGCTCCACCCGGATCTCGGGGCGCGGGAACTCGCGCAGCACCCGGGTCATCGGCATGTCGGAGCCGGAGGATTTGTCGCGGAACTGCTTGCCGTAGCTGTCGGCCGGGTCCTCGTCCTGCAGGAAGCGGTGCAGGAAGGAGGCATGCGCGGGGTCGATGCCCACTTCCATCGCCTGCAGCCAGTTGCACTCCCACAGGCCCTTGAAGGCGAAGACATGGGTCTCCGGCGCGCGGAAGCAGTCGAACTCGGGGAAGGCCGGCGGCTCGCCCGGGCCCATGTAGGCCCAGACGATGCCGTTCTTCTCCACCACCGGGTAGGAGACGGTGGAGATCTTCTCGTGCATGCGGCTGCCCTCGGGCTCGGCCGGCATCTCCACGCACTGGCCGTTCACGTCGAAGTGCCAGCCGTGGAAGGGGCAGCGCAGCCCGTTGTCCTCGCGCCGGCCGTAGCACAGGTCGGCGCCGCGGTGCGGGCAGTGGCGGCCGATCAGCCCCAGCGCGCCGGAATTGTCGCGGAACAGCACCAGTTTCTCGCCCATCAGTGTGACGGGCACCACGGGGCGGGCGGTCATCAGCTCGTCGCTCAGCGCGGCCGGCATCCAGTAGCGGCGCAGCACGCGGCCCGCGGGCTGCTTGCGCCCGGTGAGGGTGAGCTCGTCGTTGCGGTCCTGGCTCATCATGGCTCGGTTTCCTCCGAAGGTGTGGGTCAGCCGCCGCCCAGCAGGCGGGGCAGCAGGAGCGAGATCGCCGGGAAGGCGATCAGGATGGCGAGGCGGACGATATCGGCCGCCACGAAGGGCAGAACGCCGGTCATCACGTCCCGCAGGGCAAGGCCCGGTGCCGCGGCCCGGACCACGAAGAGGTTCATCCCCACCGGGGGCGAGATCAGCCCGGTCTCCACCGTCACCACGGCGATGACGCCGAACCAGATCGGGTCGAAGCCCGCGTCGGTGACCAGCGGGAAGAAGATCGGCACGGTGAGCAGGATCATGGCGAGGCTCTCCATGAAGCAGCCCAGCACCACGTAGAACACCAGGATCGCGCCCAGCACCTGCCAGGGCTCCCAGCCGGCGGCGCGCACGTAGTCGGCCATGCCGAAGGAGAGCTGGCTCACCGACAGCAGGAAGCCGAACACCTCCGCCCCGATCAGGATCACGAAGATGGAGGCCGTGGTCTCCACCGCCTCGATCACCGCGTCGCGGAAGCCTTCCCAGCGCATGCCGCGCCAGAGCGCGAAGACGAGGGCGAGCGCGGCCCCCGCGCCGCCCGCCTCGGTGGGGGTGAAGAAGCCGCCGTAGAGCCCGCCCATCACCAGCCCGAACAGCACCACCACCGGCGCCACCTGCCGCAGGGCGGTGGAGAGCGGTTCGTCGAAACGCTCGGCATGGCCCGCCTCGGGGCGCCAGATGCGGGCCATCAGCGTGGCTGTGACCACGTAGAGCACGTAGGCCAGCAGCCCGGGCAGGAAGCCCGCGAGGAACATGTCGCCCACCGATTGCTCGGTGATGAGCGCGTAGAGCAGCAGCGCGATCGAGGGCGGGATCATGATGCCCAGCGTGCCGCCCGCGGCGAGCGAGCCGGCGGCAAGGCGGGGGTCATAGCCCTGGGCGCGCATCTCGCCGTAGGCGACGCGGGTCATGGTCGAGGCGGTGGCGAGCGAGGAGCCGCAGACCGCCGAGAAGGCCGCCGAGGCGGAGATGCCCGCCACCGCCAGCCCGCCCTGCCAGCCCCCGGTCATCCGCCGTGCGGCGAGGAACAGGTCGCGCGAGAGCCCGGCGCGGGAGATGAACGAGCCCATCAGCATGAACAGCGGGATGAGCGTGTAGGAATAGGTCGAGGCGGTCTCGAAGGCGCCGGTCTTGAGGATGTTGAGCGCGGGGTCGAGCCCGACGATGGCCGCGAAGCCGCCCATGCCCACGAAGCACATGGCGATGCCCACCGGCATGCCCACCAGGATGAGCCCGAGCAGCACGGCGATGCCGGCGAAGCCGATTTCCTGCGGGCTCATTCGATGCCTCCCGCGCCGGGCGCCTGCGCCGGCCGGCCGGCGAGCGCCAGGGCGAGGCCCATCAGCGCCAGCGCGCCGGCGCCGAGGGCGGCGATGCCGGTGAACCACCACAGCGGCATCTGCAAATCCTGCGTGGCGTCACCGCGGGCGAAGACCTCGGCGGTCTCGGCGGCGAAGAGCCAGCAGCAGATGGCGCCGAACCCGGCGACCGAGAGGTCCCACAGCCGTTCCAGTGCGCCCGCCAGCAGCCGCGGCAGCCGGTGGATGAGGATGTCGACGCGGATGAACCCTGTGCGCTCGGCCCAGGGCAGGGCGGAGAACACCGCCACCAGCAGCAGGTATTGCGCCGCGTCGATGGCGCCGGGGAACATCAGGTTGATCCGCGCGCCGCTCGCGTCGAACACCGCGCGCCAGAGCACGTTCCAGGCCACCACGGCGAGCAGCGCTGCGGTGGCAATGAAGGCCAGGGCGGAGAGCGCCCTGGCCAGGAGGTCGACGGCCCGTGTCATGGCCGGCTCAGTTCAGCTCGGCTTCGCACTCGGTGACATAGCCCTTCACCGCGTCGTAGGTGGCCTGGCCGGGCAGGCCCTGGCCCTCCAGCTCGGCGATGTAGGCGTCGGTGGCGCGCTGGGCGGCCTGCTGCCACTTCTCGCGCTCCGCACCCTCGATGGTGGTGAACGTGCCGGTTTCCTTGGCCAGCTCCAGGCCCTCCTTGTCGGCCTCGTCGTAGCCAGCGCCGGCGATCACCGACCATTTCATGCCGGAATTGTCGTCGATGACCTTCTTTTCCTCGGGGGAGAGGCTCTCGTATTTCGCCTTGTTCATGGTCGAGACGAAGGCGAGGGCGTAGAAGCCGAACTCGGTGTGATGCTCGGTGACCTCGAACACGCGGAAGCTCTTCACCGATTCCCAGGGCAGCATGTAGCCGTCGATGGTGCCGCGCTGCATGGCCTCGTAGGTGGCCGGCGCCGGCATGCCCACCGGCTCGGCGCCGAGCTCGGTCAGCAGGTTGCCCACAACGGTGGTGGGGCGGCGGATCTTGAGGCCCTTCAGGTCGTCGAGGGTCTTCACCTCCACGCCGTTGGTGTGCAGGTGGCCCGGCGAGTGGGTGTGCACGAAGAGCACGTGGGTGTCCTCGTACTCCGCGTCGAGCGCGCCGGAATCGTAGAGCTTCTGGAAGGCGCAGGAGCCGACGGCGCCGGTCTCGAACAGGCCCGGCAGCTCGACGATCTGGCTCAGCGGAAAGCGGTTCGCCGTGTAGCCCTGCACGGTCCAGGCGATGTCGGCGATGCCGTTCTTCGCGTTGTCGTAGCCGGCCGGCGCCTTGCCCAGCGTCTGGGCGGGATAGACCGTCACCCCGATGGCGCCGTCGGATTCGGCGGCCACGGCATCGGCCCAGTCCTTGAAGATCTTCTGCTGCTGCCAGGATTCCGCGCCCATGAAATGCGCGTAGCGCAGGTTCACGTCGGCGGCCTGTGCCGCAGTTGCCGAGACCACCCCGAGCGCGAGCGCGCCCATCAGTACATTCCGCATAGCGGACCCCTCCTTGCTGACTTGCGGATGCGTTGATCCGCTGGTTTGCTCGATTATCGAACGAATGTTGTTTATTTGATTCCCATGCTACGCATAATGCGTGACCCGACAAGAAAAATCCGCGCTGCACTGCGGCATGGCGCGGGGCCGGGCGGAGACCGGGGAAGATGACGAACAGGAACCTGAAACGGGGCGACACCGCCTCCACCTTCGCCAACGGGCTGCGGCTCATCGGCGCCTTCGACGCGGAGGACCGCGACATGTCGGTGCCGCAGATCGCGCGCAAGGCGGGGCTCGACCGGGCGGCGGCGCGGCGGCTGGTGCTCACCCTTGTGGCGGAGGGCTATGCCGAGGAGCGCGAGCAGCGCTACCGGCTCACGCCCCGGGTGCTGCGGCTGGGCCGGGCGTTTCTCGACGCGCGGCGGGTGGGGGCGGTGCTGCAGCCGCTGCTGGCCGAGGCCACCCGGCGGCTCGGCCTGCCAGTGTCCTTTGCCATGCGCGACGGGTTCGAGGCGGTCTACCTTGCCCATGCGCCGGGCGAGCCCTCGCTGATCTCCACCGGCTTCACCACCGGCACGGCGCTGCCGCTGCTCACCTCCGGGCTGGGCCGGGCGATCTGCGCCGGGCTCACGGAGGCGGAGCTTTCCGAGGTGCTGGCCCGCGCGCCGCTGGAAGCGCACACCGCCGCCACCTGCACCGACCGCGCGGAGGTGGGCGCGCGCATCGCCGCCGCCCGGGCGCGCGGCCTCGCCTACGTGGCCGAGGAGTTCGAGCCCGGCGTGGCCGCGCTCGCCGCCCCGGTGCGCAGCGGGGCGGGGGAATTTGCCGGCGCGGTGGGCGTGGCCGGGGTGATCGCCCGGGTGCCGCACCCGGATGCGGCGCCGGAGCTTGCCGCCGCCCTCACCGAGACCGCGCGCGCGCTCTCGGGGCGTATGTGAGGCTCAGTCCTCGCCCGCCGCGGCCCGGGCCCGGCGGAAGCGCCGCCGGATCATCGGGCTGAAGGAGAGCGCCAGCAGCCCCAGCGTGAGCGCGAGGAACACCGCGCTGATCGGCCGCTCGGCGAACACCGCGAGATTGCCGCGCGACAGCAGCAGCGCGCGGCGGAAATGCTCCTCCAGCAGCGGCCCGAGGATGAAGCCCAGCAGCACCGGCGCGGCGGGGTAGTGGAACTGCCGCATCCCGTAGCCGATGAGCCCGAACACCAGCACCACCCAGATGTCGAACACGTTGTTGCTGGCCGAGTAGACGCCGATGCAGATGAACACCAGGATCGCCGGGTAGAGCAGTCGATAGGGGATGGCGAGCAGCCGCACCCAGAGCCCGATCAGCGGGATGTTGAGCACCAGCAGCACGAGGTTGCCCACCCAGAAGCTCATCACCAGCCCCCAGAACATCGCCGGCTGCTCGGCGATGAAGGAGGGCCCGGGGATGATGCCGTGCAGCATCATCGCGCCCATCAGCACCGCCATCACCGCGTCGCCGGGGATGCCGAGCGACAGGGTGGGGATGAAGGCCGCCTGCACCGAGGCGTTGTTGGCCGCCTCCGGCGCCGAGATCCCCTCCAGCGCGCCCTTGCCGAAGCGCGAGGGGTCCTTCGCGATGCGTTTCTCGAAGGCATAGGCCATGAAGGAGGCGATGCCGGGCCCGGTGCCGGGCAGCGCACCGATGAAGCTGCCGATCACCGCGCCGCGCGCCGTGGGCGCCCAGATCTGCTTCCACTCCGCCCTCGTGGGCAGCATGGCGCGGAACGAGAGGTCACGCGGGGCCAGCGCCGGCGCCGCCCCGGTGCCGATGTTGGCGAGGATCTCGGCCACGCCGAACAGCCCCATGGCGACCGCGATCAGGCTCAGCCCGTCGGAGAGCTCGAGGATGCCGAAGGTGTAGCGGAAGTAGCCGGTGTTCACGTCCGTTCCGCACAGGCCGAGGGCGAGGCCGAACACCACCATCGCCAGCCCCTTGAGCGGCGAGCCCACCGAGAGGGTGGAGGCCGCCACCAGCCCCAGCACCATCACCGAGAAATACTCCGCCGAGCCGAAGGCGAGCGCCGCTTCCGCGATGGCGGGCGCAAAGCCCATCACCAACAGGATGGCGAAGGAGCAGCCGGCGAAGGAGTTGATCGCGGTCACGAACAGCGCCAGCGCCGCCTGACCCTTCTGCGCCATCGGGTAGCCGTCGAGGCAGGTGACGGCCGAGGTGGCGGTGCCCGGCAGGTTGAGCAGGATAGAGGCGGTGGAGCCGCCGTATTGCGCGCCGTAGAAGATGCCGGCCAGCATGATCAGCGCCGAGGTGGGGTCGACGTAATAGGTGAGCGGCAGGGCGAGCGAGATGGCCGCCAGCGGCCCGATCCCCGGCAGCACCCCCACGCCCATCCCCACCGTCACCCCGATGAAGCAGAACAGCAGCGAGACCGGCGAGAAGGCGGTGGCGAGCCCCAGCCCGACATTCGCGAGGAAGCCTTCCATTCAGAGCACCCCCCGGATGGCGCTGAGCGGCATGCCCAGCCCCTCGATGAACAGCAGCACGCCCAGCACGCTGAGAAACAGCGCCACGCCCGCGAGGCTGAGCAGGCTGGTGCGCTCCTCCCCGAGCCCGCTCACCAGCACCAGGATGATCGTGGCAGGCACCAGCCCCGCCCGCTCCACCGTGAGCGCGAAACCCGCGATGCCGAGGCTCACGGCCAGGAAGGGCCGCAACCGGAACACCGGCCGGGTGGCGAGGCCGCGCACCTCCGCCAGCACGCCGAGGGCCAGCGCCACCAGCACCGTGCCGGTGAGGATGGGAAAGAAGCCCGGCCCCGGCCGCCGCAGCCCGCCCAGCGGATAGTCCGTGGCGAGCGCGATCACCGCGAGGCCGAAGGCGGCGAGCCCCGCGGCGGCGAAAACCTCGGCCCTGTTGAAACTCTGCCGGGGCATGGCCTGGCTCCTCCTGCTTGTGTGTCCCGCGCCGCGTGCCGTGCATCCCGCCGCCTCGGGCCGGGCGCGCGCCCCCGGGGCGGGCGCCCGGCTGAAAGGCTTGCCCGCGCCCCCGGGGCGCGGGCTCCGCTCAGTTGGTCTTCAGCCCCGCGGCATCCACCACCTTGCCCCACTTGTCGATCTCGGCGGCGATGAACTCCTGGCTCGCGGCCGGGGTGCGGCCCTCCACCATGAAGCCGCGCTCGGCGAAGAAGGCCTTCAGGTCGTCGTCGGTCAGCGCCGCGGTCACCACCTCGTAGAGCCGGTCGAGCACCGGCTCGGGCGTGCCGGCCGGGGCGAAGACCCCCTGCCAGGAGGTGGCCGCGAAACCCTCCACCCCGGCCTCGGCCACGGTGGGCACGTCGGGCAGCATCGGGTGGCGCGCGGCGGAGGTGACGGCAAGCGCCCGCAGCCGGCCGCCGGAGATATACTCCGAGCTCACCAGCAGGTCGGCGAACATCGCGTCGAGCTGGCCGCCCAGCAGGTCCTGCATCGCCGCGGCACTGCCGGCATAGGGCACGTGCACCAGCTCGGTGCCGGTTTCGAGGCCGAAGAGCTCGCCGGTGAGGTGCATCGAGGTGCCGATGCCGGGCGAGCCATGGGTGAAGGTCTGCGGGTTCTCCTGCGCGAAGGCGATCACGTCGGCCACGGAGGTGAACTCGGACTCCGCGTTCACCACCAGCACCAGCGGCGCGCTCACCACCAGGCTCACCGGGGCGAAATCCTTCAGCGGCTCGTAGGGCAGGTCGTCGCGCAGCACCGAGGAAATGGCGTTCGAGCCGGTGACCCCCATCAGCAGCGTGTAGCCGTCCGGGTCGGAGCGGGCGACGTAATTCGCCCCCACCGCCCCGCCGGCCCCGGCGCGGTTCTCCACCACCACCGGCTGGCCGAGCGGCGCGGAGATCTTCTCGGCGATCTGCCGGGCCAGCAGGTCGGTCGAGCCGCCGGGCGGGAAGGGCACCACGATGGTTACCGGGCGCTCGGGGAAGCCTTGCGCCGCGGCGGGCCCGGCCAGGGGCAGCAGCGCGGTCGCAGCGGCGAGGGCGAGGCCGGCCAGCACGCCGCGGCGTGTGCCCGGGGCAAACTTGTCATGTCTCATGAGACTCTCCGTCTGTTGGGGCTTGCCGGGTGTTTTTCGCAGTCCCGGGGCGGCCCCAGCCACCACCTCCGGCGGTTTCGATATGCAGCAGGTCGCCCGCGGTCCATGCGAAGCGCGCGCGGGCCGGCAGCGCCTCGCGCCGGCCATCGGCCCGCTCGACCCAGGCGCGTGACGGCGCGCCGTCGGCCCCGCCCTCGGCGCCGCGCGCCCGCGTGGCATGGCGCTCGGAGCGGTAGGAGACCGTGCCGTGGCCCTCGAGCAGGCGCCATTCGCGCAGGATGCCGCGCCCGCCGGGCCCGGCGCCGGCCCCGCCCGAGCCGGGGGCGAGCCCGTAGGCCTCCACCCGCAGCGGCAGGCGGGCCTCCAGCAGCTCTATCGGCATGTTGCGCGCGTTGCCCACGTCGGTCGAAAGCCCGCCGGCGCCCGGGCCGGCGGCGCTGCCGCCCGCGCCGCTCGCCACGATCTCGGTGAGGAAGAACGGCCGGCCGGCGCCGTCCTCGCCGCCGAAGGCGAGCACGGCTGCCACCCCGGCATGGGCGGCGGCGGCGGCCTCGGGGCAGATGCGGCTCCAGGCGCCGAGAATGGCGTTGCAGGCGAGTTTCACCGTGCCGGTGCGCGCGTTCACCGCCGCGGGGAAGCGCGGGTTCACCAGGCTGCCCTCCGGCAGCGTGAGGCTCAGCGGCGCGAGGCAGCCGGCGTTGTTCGGCGCGTCGGGCGCGAGGCAGCGCATGAAGAACAGCGCCGCGGCCATCATCGCGGCCGGGGCGGCATTCACCGGCCCCGCGGTCTGCGGCGCGGTGCCGGTGAAGTCGATCGCGAGGCGGGCGCCGCGCTTCTCCAGCCGCACCCGCAGGGGCACCGGCGCCGCGGTGATGCCGTCACCGTCGAGCGCGTCTTCCCAGGTGGCGGTGCCGTCGGGCAGGGCTTCGAGCGCAGCCTCGGTCATCCGGGCGGACTGGTCGATCAGCGCGGCGCAGAGCGGCGCGAAGCCCGCGCCCTCGCGCGCGGCGAGCCGGGCGAGCTCGGCCCCGCCCAGCCGCGTGGCGGCGAGCTGGGCGCCCAGATCGCCCGTCAGCAGCTCCGGCGTGCGGCTGTTGGCGCGCAGGAGCGCGGCGATGCCGGGGTCCGGGCGGTCGTCGACATGCGAGCGCAGCGGCGGGATGCGCAGCCCCTCGTGGAACACCGATGTCGCGTCGGGGGGGATGGAGCCCGGCTGGGTGCCGCCCACGTCCTGGTGGTGCAGCGAGGCGGCGGCGAAGCCGATGAGAGCACCGTCATGGAAGGCCGGGCGCACCAGCGTGAGGTCGGGCAGATGCGCGCCGCCGGCCCAGGGGTCGTTGAGCAGGAAGGCCTCGCCCGGCCGCATCTCCGCCGCCGGGAAGCGCGCCAGCACCGCGGCGACCGCGGGCCCCAGTGCGCCGAGCAGCAGCGGCAGCGAGTTTGCCTGGGCCGCCAGCCGCCCGTCGGGCAGGAACAGCGCCGCCGCCCCGTCGCCGCTCTCGCGGGCGATGGAGGAGAAGGCGCCGCCGATCAGGCTCTCCTGCATCCGGTCCGCCGCGGCCTGCAGCGACAGGCGCATGGGTTCGACCCGGGCCAGCAGCGCGGGCGGCAGGGGCGGCGCGTGCAGGGTCATGCGGCGGCCCCCGGGGCGAGGTGCAGCGCCCCCGCCGCGCCGAGGCGCCAGCTCCAGCCCTCGGGCACCCAGATGGTGGTCTGGGCGGCGAAGAGTGCGCGCGGGCCGGCGCCGCGCGCGGGCAGCGGGCCCTCGCCGGGCAGCTCCCAGGCCGGGGCGGGGCCGGCGGCGCCGAGCGGCGCGTCGCCCCGGTCACGGCTCCGGCGCAGCCAGGCCACCCGGCGCGGCAGGTCCAGCGCGTGGCCGCGCAGCCGCGCGTGCAGCGCGTCGAACCGGGCGGCGAGGGCGCAGGCGTCGTCCGCCTCCGGGGCGAAGGGCAGGGCGAGCGGCTCGGCCTGGCCCTCGTAGAGCACGCCGGCGGTCCAGCTCTGCGCGCCCGGGCCGGCGGGCGGCAGCGCGGCAGCGGCGGCGCGCAGGGCGGGGAAATGCGCGGGGTCAAGCGGCAGGTCCGGCGCGCATTCGGCCACGTCCACCGTGCTGCTCGCGAGGCCGCCGAGGGCCGAGATCACGCCGGCATCGGGCAGCACGATCGCCTCGCGGAAACCGGCGGCGGCGGCCACTTCGGCCGCGTGCTGGGGCCCGCCGCCGCCCCCGGCGAGCAGGCTGGCGGAGGCGGGGTCGATGCCGCGGCGGAAGGCATGCAGCTTCACCGCCTCGGCGATGGCGGCGGTGGCGGCGGCGAGCACGGCTTCCGCCGCCGCGCGCGGGGTGCAGGCGAGGGCGCGGGCGAGCGGCAGCATGGCGCGCTCGGCCGCGAGCCGGTTCAGCCGCAGCCCGCCGGCGAGCTGCATCGGCAGCCGGTCGAGCAGCATGAGCGCGTCGGTGAGCGTGGGCTCGACCCCGCCGCGGCCCATGGCGGCCGGGCCCGGCACCGCCCCGGCCGAACGCGGCCCGAGCCGCAGCGCGCCGCCCGCGTTCACCGCCGCCACCGAGCCGCCCCCCACCGCCACGGAGGCCACGTCGGCCGCGTGGGTGGCGAGGCTGAAGGCCCCGAGGTCGAGCTTGCGGGTGAAGAGCGGCGCGCCGGCCTCGATCAGCCCGATATCGGTGGTGGTGCCGCCGGTCTCGATGCTCACCACCGGCGCGGGCCCGGCCGCGAGGGCGAAGCCGCGCAGCGCGCTGGCCGGCCCCGACATGGCGAGGCGCAGCGGCCGGCGCACCGCCTCGATGCCCTCGGCCAGCGTGGCGTCGGAGGTGACCAGCTCCGGCTGCGGCAGGCCGAGCGCGCCGAGCCCCGCGCCGAGGTCGAGCAGGTAATGCGAGAGCGCCGGTTTCACGTAGGCGTCGAGGGCCGTGGCGAGGAAGCGCTCCGCCTCGCCGGGCAGTGCGCTCACCTCGTGGGAGAGCGAGATGGCGAGGTCGGGGCAGGTGTCGAGCAGGGCGGCGCGCACGGCGCGCTCATGCGCGGGGTTGCGCACCGCGTGCAGCAGGCAGACGGCCGCCGCCGCCACGCCCTCGCGCGCGAGGCGGGCGCCGAGGGTGGCGAGCTCCTGCGCGTCGAGGGGGGTGAGCTCCTGCCCGCGCGCGTCCAGCCGGCCGGAGATGCCGTGGCGCAGCGCCTCGGGGAAGATCCGCTCCGGCGCCTCGCCGCGCGGGCGGAAGGCGTAGAGGTCGCGCCGGCTCTGCCGGCCGATGGCGAGCACGTCCTCGAAGCCGCGGTTGGTGACCACGGCCACCGGCGGCGCGCCCTGCTCCAGCAGCAGGTTGGTGACCAGCGTGGTGCCATGCACCACCCGGCCCACGGCGGCGGGGGCGATGCCGGCCTGGTCGAGGAACTCCCGCAGGGCGGCGAGCACGGCGGCGCTGCGGTCCGGGCCCAGCGGCGCCTTGGCGCTGAGCCGCCGCGCCCCGGGGCCGAGGGCCACCAGGTCGAGATAGGTGCCGCCCGTGTCGATGCCGATGGCCCAGTCGCTCATGCGGCGGCCCCGGAGCGGGGGGCCGTGGCGCCGCGCCGCCCGGGGCGGAAGCGCTCGGGCGAGAAGGGCGCGAGGTCGACCTCCGGGCTGCGACCGGAGACCAGCGCCGCGATCTCGCGGCCGGTGGTGGCGCCGCCGCACATGCCCACGTGGCCGTGGCCGAAGCCGAGGAACACGTTCTCCGCCCGCGGCGCGCGGCCGATCACCGGCATGCTGTCGGGCAGGCAGGGGCGGTGTCCCATCCAGCGCGTCACCCGGCTGGTGTCGAGATGCGGGAACAGCTCGCGCCCGCGGGCCAGCAGCATGTCGGCGCGGGCATAGTCCGGCGGGGCGTTCAGCCCGGCAAGCTCCACCGTGCCGGCCAGGCGCAGGCCCACGTCCATCGGGTTGACCATCAGGTTGTGCTCGCTCGCCATCACGGTGTGGCGCAGGGCGAGGTTGGTGCTCTGCACCGTCACGTGGTAGCCGCGCTGGCTCTCCAGCGGCACGCTGAGCCCCACGGCGCGGGTGAGCAGGGCCGACCAGGCGCCGGCCGCGATCACCACCGCGTCGACGTCGAGCGGCGCGTCGCCCGCCAGCCGCACCTGCGCCACCGCGCCGTCACGCATGGCAAAGCCGGTGACGCGCTGCTTCAGGTGCGAGGCGCCGTCGGCGATGCAGCGGGCGTGGATGGCCTTCACCAGCGCCGAGGGGTCGGCGGCGGAGCCGTTCTCCGGCGCGAGGATGCCGAAGCGGAACCGGCCCTTCAGGTCCGGCTCCAGCGCCTCCAGCTCCTCGCGGTCCACGTCGCGCAGCTCCACCCCCAGCGCGCGGCGCAGGTCCATGCCCCAGCGCCACTGCTGCGCCGTCTCGCGCGAGGAATAGACGTAGAGGCAGCCGGTGCGCCGCATCAGCCCCATGGCGCCGGCGCGCTGCAAGAGCGGCGTGTAGGCCTCGAACACCGGGCCGAGCAGCCCGCGCATGGCGGTGGCGATGCGCTCCACCTCCCCGCGGCGCGAGGCGCGCAGGAAGCGGATGAGCCAGGGCGCCACGGAGGGCAGGTAGGAGGGGCGGATGGTGAGCGGGCCCGCGGGGTCGAGCAGCCATCCCGGCACCTTCTTCCACATGCCCGGCATGCCCACCGGCAGGCAGGCCGAGGGCGAGAGCGAGCCCGCGTTGCCGAAGGAACAGGCCTCGCCGGCCTCCAGCGGGTCGATGATGGTCACCTCGTGCCCGTCGCGCTGCAGCCAGGCGGCCGAGCAGACACCGACGATTCCCGCCCCGATCACGGCAACATGCATGCCCCGCCCCTGCCTCCTGTGCCCCTGAAGCAGCCCGAACACCGCTTACCCCGTGAGCAGCATACTCGACAGGGCACATTTATCATGCAAACAAAGTTTTCTGCTTTGTCGATAAGGACGGCTGATGAATATCACCCTGCGACAGCTCCGCGCCTTCGTGGCCGTGGCCGAGGCGCGCAGTTTCACCGAGGCGGCCGGGCGCCTGCACCTCACCCAGTCGGCGGTGAGCATGCTGGTGCGCCAGCTCGAGGCGGATTTCGGCCTGCCGCTGTTCGTGCGCACCACGCGGGCGGTGTCGCTCACCGAGGCGGGCGAGGGGCTGCTGCCGGCAGCGCAGCGCATGCTCGCCGACCTGCAGGAGGTGTTCGACGGCGCGCGGGACCTGCGCGAGCTGCGCCGGGGCTCGCTGCGCCTCGCGGTGCCGCAGATGTATGCCTGCAGCCACCTGCCGCGCAGCATCGAGCGCTTCCACGCCGACCACCCGGAGATCTCGCTCACCATCGTCGACGTGACCGCCGACGAGGTGGGCGAGGCCGTGCGCCGCCACCAGGCCGAGATCGGCGTGGGTCCGGAGCGCCCGGTGCCCGAGGACGTGACGCGCGGCCGGCTCTGGTCGGAGCCCATCGACCTCGTGTGCCGCGCCGACAGCCGCTGGGCCGGGGCCGGGCGGCTGCCCTGGGCCGAGGTGCTCGCCGAGCCCTGGGTGCTCTATTCCGACGAGTTCTCGGCCCACATGGAGCGGCTGCTGCGCCCGGCCCAGCCCGGCTTCCGCCTGCGCCGGGCCACGGAGGCGCGCTACATGACCACCGCGCTGTCGCTGGTGGGGCGCGGCCTGGGGGTGACGGCGGCGCCCCGCTACGTGGCGCCCTTCGCCGCCGGGTTCGGCGTGGCCTTCGTCGAGATGGAGGCGCCCGTGGTGCAACGCAGCTTCTGTCTCTACCAGCGCCGGGGCTTCAGCCTGTCGCCCGCCGCCACGGCCTTCCTCGAACGCCTGGAGGCGGACCGCGCCGCCCCGGGATGACGCGCGGCCATGCGCGTGCAGAAAGGCGCGCTCCGCCCGCCCGGGTTGTAATTAACCAATTGTTAAAGAAGGCTTTCCCCTCGGCGCGGGGCGCATGCTATCCTGAGTCCGTTTTCAAGGTTCCGCATTCTCAGAACGGATAGAGTGGATGGCTGATTATCATGATCCTGCGGGGGAAGCCTCCCGCCCTGGTTCGTATGCCGATGGCACCGGTGCCGCGTACACGTCCGAGCAAGCCGGCGGGCGGGCCACTCAGGCCCGGCCGCGCGTGCTTCATCAGGAGGAAAAGCCGAGGTCCGGCCCCACGCTCGGCAGTTTCGTCGTGGTGGGCATCCTGCTGCTCGGTGCGGTGATCTGGTTCGCCTGATGCCAGGGGCCCCTTCCGCCCGCCGGGCGGTGGGGGCCATTGCCCCGGCTTCCCTCAGAAGGTGGTGAAATACTCGCGCTGCTCCCAGTCGGAGACCACCGACAGGTAGCGCTCCCATTCCGCGCGCTTGATATGCGCGAGGTAACGCACGAAATCCGCGCCCAGCTCGGCGCGGAACAGCTCCGAGCCCTCGAAGGCCTCCACCGCCGCGATCAGGCTCCGGGGCAGCAGCTTCGCGTCGGTCTCGTAGGGGTTTTCCACCGGGGCGGGGGCCTCGCGCCCGGCGCGGATGCCGTCGAGCCCGCCGAGGATCTGGCTGGCGAAGTAGAGGTAGGGGTTCGCCGCGGGCTCGGCCACGCGGTTCTCGATGCGGCTGGCGCGGTCGCCCGGGGCCATCAGCCCGCGGATCATCGCGCCCTTGTTGTCGCGCCCCCATTGCACCCGGTCAGGCGCGAGCTGGAAGGCCTGGTAGCGCTTGTAGCCGTTCACCGTGGGGGTGGTGAGCAGGCACGATTCCCGCGCATGCGCCAGCAGCCCGGCGATCCAGCCGCTGGCCGCGGGGGTGAGGGCGCCGTCCGGCCCGGGCATGAACAGGTTCTCGCCGCTCACCGTGCTCACCACCGACTGGTGCAGGTGCCAGCCGCTGGCCATGCCGTTTTCCACCTGGGGGCGGCACATGAAGGTGGCGTGCAGCCCGCGCCGGGCGCAGAGCGCCTTCACCATGGAGCGGAACAGCAGCATGGTGTCGGCATGCTCCAGCGCGGTGGCGGGCTCGAAGGTGAACTCGCATTGCGAGGGGCCGAACTCCGCCTCCATCGAGCGCACCGGCATGCCGAGCTTCACCGCGTTGCGGCGCAGCTCGTCCATGATGTCCTCGAGCGCGTCGTAGCGCGACTCGGTGAGATACTGGTAGCCGTGCGCCACGAGGCCGGTTTTCGGCGGCGCCGGCGGCATGCCGGTTTCGGCATGGGTGAGGCGCGCGTCCTCCAGGGCGTAGACGTAGAATTCCACCTCCAGCCCGCAGATCAGCGCCATCTCGCGCTCGGCGAGCTTCGCCACCGAGTTCTTCAGGATGGTGCGCGAGGAGAAGGGGATGGGTGTTCCGTCCTTCAGGTAGAGATCGCACAGGATCCAGGCCGAATGCGGCGACCAGGGCACCACGCGGAAGGTGGCGGGGTCGGGCACCAGCAGGATGTCGCTCGCCCCGGTGAGCATGCCGGCGCCGAAGCCCGCGTCACGGGTCCAGACCGGGAAGACGGTGCGGTGCGAGGTGTCCTTGAGCAGCAGGGTGGAGGTGACCGCCATGCCGCTCTTCACCGCCGAGGCGAAGGCCTCCGCCACCACGGTCTTGCCGCGGATCACGCCGTGCTGGTCGGCGAAGGTGAGGCGGATGGTCTCGATCCCCTCGGCCGCGATGCGGGCGATCAGCTCCTCGGCCCGCGCGAATTGTTCCTCGGCCAGAAGGCCCATTTCCCCCACCAGCCCCTCGGCCAGTGCGCTCCTGCGCTGCACGCTCATCACGCTTCCCTGTTGTCCTGTCTCTTGTCCGGTCCTGCCCGCCCTGGCGGCGGCATGCCCGCTTTGCCGGCATTCTGAGCAGATATCCCCGGCGAAAGCCAGCCGCTCCGGGCAGGTGCGCGCGGCGATGATTATATTTATGAATTATAATTCAAAAACTATAAGAATAGTGATTCATGTTGCGCCGCGGCAGGGATCGGGGGAACTCTGGCACATGACAGCGGGATGACGGTTCCGGCCTGCTCCCGGCGCTGCCCGGGCCCGCAGGGTCAGCGTCCCGATGCCCGCAACAACAAGACTGCCTTCCCCCAGCAAGGAGACTTCCATGATCCGTTCCCCGAAGGCCCGCCTCGCCGGCCTCGCGCTTGCCGCCTCGCTCACCGCCGTTCCCGCCCTGGCCGAGGGCACGTTCAAGGTGGCGCTCGACGGCACCTTCGCCCCGCATGCCATGCCCAGCATGAGCGGCGGCACCGAGGGGTTCAACGTCGACCTTGCGAACCTGATCGGCGAGCGGCTGGGCAAGACGATGGAGATCACCGCCGCGCAGTTTTCCGGGCTGATCCCGGCGCTGCAGGCCGGCACCTACGACTTCATCGCCGCCCCCACCACGGTGAACGCGGAGCGCGCGGAGAACCTGCTGTTCACCGAAGGCTTCATGGACACGAACTTCCGCTTCGTGGTGCCGGCGGACGCGGAGGAGTTCACCACGCTCGAGGATTTCAAGGGCAAGACCATCGCGGTGAACAAGGGCTCGGCCTATGACAGCTTCCTGCGCGAGCGGGCCGAGGAATACGGCTGGACGGTGGAGAGCTACGGCACCAACACCGACGCCATCCAGGCGGTGATGACCGGCCGCGCCGACGCCAACCTCGCCGGCGCCACCGTGGCCGCCTGGGCCGCGAAGCAGAACCCCCGGGTGAAGCTCTCCTTCGAGTACGAGACCGGCCTCGTCTGGGCGCTGCCCTTCCGCAAGGACGACACCGAGACCCGCGACCTCGTCGACCGCGCCATCGAGTGCCTGAAGCTCGACGGCTCGATGGCCGCACTCTCCGAGAAGTGGTTCGGCGTCACCCCCGTAGAGGGCACCACCATCGTCACCCCCACGCCGGGCTACGGCGTGCCGGACTTCCCCGGCTACGAGGCGGACGACCACACCCCCTCCTGCGACGACCTCTCCTGAGGCAGTCGCGCCCCTCGGGGCGTGCGCGTTCCGTCGGGCGGCGCCGAGGTGCCGCCCGTCTCCCTCTTCCCCTCCGCCAGGGACCGGCCCGCGGGCCGGCCTGCCAGCCCCCGGAGCCGCCATGTCAGACCGCCCGATGCTCGAGATCGCCGCCCTTCAGAAACGCTTCGGCGAGACGGAGGTGCTGCGCGACATCAACCTGCGGGTGGGGCAGGGCGAACTGGTGTTCGTGATCGGGCCCTCCGGCTCGGGCAAGAGCACCATGCTGCGCTGCTGCAACCGGCTGGAGGAGCCCTCGGGCGGCGCCATCATGATCGACGGGCGCAACATCTGCGCCGGCACCACGCGGGACCTCAACCGCATGCGGCTGCAGGTCGGCATGGTGTTCCAGGGCTTCAACCTCTACCCGCACCTGAGCGTGCTGAAGAACATCACGCTCGCACAGCGCAAGGCGCTGAAGCGCGACCGCGCCGAGGCCGAGGCCAAGGCGATGGAGATGCTCGGGCGCGTCGGCCTCGCCCACAAGGCGCAGGCCTGGCCGGCCGAGCTCTCCGGCGGGCAGCAGCAGCGCGTGGCCATCGCCCGGGCGCTGGCGCTCGACCCCAAGGTGATGCTGTTCGACGAGCCCACCTCGGCGCTCGACCCCGAGCTGGTGGGCTCGGTGCTCAAGGTGATGAAGGACCTGCGCGACGAGGGCATGACCATGCTCGTGGTGAGCCACGAGATGGGCTTCGCCCGCGAGGCCGCCGACCGGGTGGTGTTCATGGACGGCGGTGTCGTGGTCGAGGAGGGCACGCCGGAGGAGGTGTTCGGCGCGCCGAAGACCGAGCGCGCCCGCGCCTTCCTCTCCCGGGTGTCGTGATGGACCGGTTTCTCGAGACATTCTTCAACGCCACGGTGATGGCGCGCTACCTGCCCGACATCCTGCACGGGGTGGGGGTCACGGTGCTGCTCGCGGTGGCGATCATCCTCGCCGGCGTGGCCGCGGGGCTGGTGCTGGCCTGCCTGCGCACCGCGCGGCTGCGCTGGCTCAACTTCCTGATCATCTGCTACGCCGACGTGGGCCGGGCCCTGCCGCCGCTGGTGGTGATCCTGCTGTTCTACTTCGGCCTGCCGAACATCGGCATCACCCTCTCCGGGCCGATGGTGCTGTTCGTGGTGCTCTCGGCCACGCTGGCGGCCTTCGCCGAGGAGATCTTCTGGGCCGGCTTCACCTCGCTGCCGCGCGGGCAGTGGGAGGCGGGGCGGGCCACCGGGCTCGGCTCGCTGCAGGTGCTGGTGTGGATCGCGCTGCCCCAGGCGGTGCGGCTCGCGGTGCCGCCGCTCGTGAACCGCGCGCTCGCCATCACCAAGATGACGGCGCTGGGCTCGGTCATCGGCGTGTCGGAGATCCTCTCCGCCGCCACCACGGCGCAGAGCTTTTCCGGCTCCGCCTCGCCGCTCACGCTGGGCGCGCTGGCCTATCTCGCCATCTTCGTGCCCTTCGTGATCTTCGCGCGCTGGCTCGAGAGCCGCTTCGCCTGGAAAAAGGCCTGAGCCATGGACCTGTTCCTCGACCAGTTCTTCAACCTCGACGTGATGGCCCGCGCGCTGCCCTTCCTGCTGCAGGGCCTGTGGATGACCGCGAAGATCTGCGCCGCCGTGATCCTGCTCGGGCTGGTGGGCGGCTTCTTCCTGGCGCTGGGCTGCCTCTCGCCGCGGCGCTGGCTGCGCTGGCCCGCGGTGGTGGTGACCGATTTCTTCCGCGCCTTGCCGCCGCTGGTGCTGCTGATCTTCGTCTATTCCGGCCTGCCCTTCGCCGGCATCCAGGTGTCGCCCTTCGCGGCGGTGGTGATCGCCTTCTTCCTCAACAACTCGTCCTACTACGGCGAGGTGTACCGCGCCGGCATCGAATCGATCCCGCGCGGGCAGTGGGAGGCGGCGCGTTCCACCGGCCTCACCCAGGCGCAGACCATCGGTTACGTGATCCTGCCGCAGGCGGTGCGCAACGTGCTGCCCGACCTGCTCTCCAACACGATCGAGGTGGTGAAGCTCACCTCCCTCGCCTCGGTCGTCTCGCTCGGCGAGCTGCTCTACTCGGCCAACATGGCCCGCTCGCTCACCTACAACGCCTCGCCCATCATGCTGGCGGCGCTCATCTATCTCGTCCTACTCTGGCCCCTTGTCCGGCTCGTCAGCCGGTTCCAGCGCGGCCTCGCAGCCTGACCCTCCGGAGGAAAGACCCCAGATGACCAAACTCGTGATCGGCGGCGCCCAGATGGGCCCCATCCAGAAAGCCGACAGCCGCGAGGCCGTGGTGGCCCGCATGATCGCCCTGCTCGAGGAGGCGGCCTCGAAGGGCGTGGAAATGCTCGTCTACCCCGAGCTGGCGCTGACCACCTTCTTCCCGCGCTGGTACATGGAAGACCAGGCCGAGGTGGATGAATGGTTCGAGCGCGAGATGCCGAATGGCGCCACGCAGCCGCTGTTCGACCGGGCGCGCGATCTCGGCATCGCCATCACCTTCGGCTATGCCGAGCTCACCCCCGAGGGCCGGCACTTCAACACCTCGATCGTGACCGATCGCAAGGGCGAGATCGTGGGCAAGTACCGCAAGGTGCACCTGCCCGGCCATGTCGAGTACGACGAGGAGCGCACCCACCAGCACCTCGAGAAGCGCTATTTCGAGCCGGGTGACCTCGGCTTCAATGTCTGGCGCAACGAGGGCGTGATCATGGGCATGGCGATCTGCAACGACCGCCGCTGGCCCGAGACCTACCGGGTGATGGGCCTGCAGGGCGTTGAGCTGGTCACGCTGGGCTACAACACGCCCTCGGTGAACGGCCAGAGCGGCGAGGAAGGGCTGGAGAAGCGGCTCTTCCACTCGAAGCTCTCCATGCAGGCCGGCGCATACCAGAACGCCACCTTCGTCGTGGGCGTCGCCAAGGCCGGCGTCGAGGACGGCCACCCGCTGATGGGCGGCTCGATCATCGTCGACCCCAACGGCTTCATCCTCGCCGAGGCGAAGACGGAGGACGACGAGCTGATCTTCGCCGAATGCGACTTCTCCCAGTGCGCCTTCGGCAAGTCGACGATCTTCGACTTCGCCCGCCACCGGCGCATCGAGCATTACGGCCGCATCACCTCCCAGACCGGGGTGATCGAACCCGCCTGAGCGGGGTTGAACCCGGCCCCGGCGCGCAGCATGGTTCACCCCCGCGCGCCGGTGCTCCGGGCCTGACCCGGAGCCTCGCAGCCCCTCGCGGCAGTGCGGAGCGGCGGGCCGGGAGGCCCCGGGGCAAGCCCGGGGCGCCGCGGCGCGGGGTGAGAGACGACAGGAGACAGCAGGCATGAGCGAGTTCGACACGGTCATTCACGGCGGCACCATCGCCACCGCGACCGACAGCTGGAAGGGCGATATCGGCATCCGTGACGGGCGCATCGCCGCCCTTGCAGAGACGATCGAGGGCGGCGCGAGGCGCATCGACGCCAGCGGCCGGCTGGTGCTTCCCGGCGGCATCGAGGCGCATTGCCATATCGCGCAGGAGAGCTCCTCGGGCGTGATGTCGGCCGATGACTATTACACCGGCTCCGTCTCCGCCGCCTTCGGGGGCAACTCGAGCTTCGTGCCCTTCGCGGCCCAGCATCGCGGCCAGTCGGTCGACGACGTGGTGAGGACCTATGACGACCGCGCGGCGCCGAACTCGGTGCTCGACTATTCCTATCACCTGATCATCTCCGACCCCTCGCCCAGGGTGCTGGCCGAGGAGCTGCCCCGGGCCTTCGCGCGCGGCATCACCTCGTTCAAGGTCTTCATGACCTACGACCTGATGAACCTCGGCGATGGCGGGATGCTTGACATCCTCACCGTCGCCAAGGCGCATGGCGCGCTCACCATGGTCCATGCCGAGAACAACGACATGGTGAAGTGGATGAACCGCCGCCTCGCCGAAGCCGGGCTGACGGACCCGAAATACCACGCGATCTCGCGCCCCGCGCTCGCCGAGGAAGAGGCGATCAACCGCGCCGTGTCGCTGGCCAAGCTGGTCGACGCGCCGCTCTTCATCGTTCATGTCTCCACCCCCGGCGGTGCGGCCATCGTCCAGCGCGAGCGGCTGGCGGGCACCAAGCTCTTCGCCGAGACCTGCCCGCAATACCTTGCGCTGACCCGCGAGGACCTCGACCGCCCGGGCATGGAGGGTGCGAAGTTCATCTGCTCGCCCCCGGTGCGCGACAGGGAGGCCCAGGAGGTGCTCTGGCGCCATGTCCAGACCGGCACCTTCGCCTCCGTCTCCTCCGACCACGCGCCCTACCGCTATGACGAGACCGGCAAGTTCCTCAACGGTTTCGACGCGCCCTACCCGAAGATCTCCAACGGCATGCCCGGCATCGGCATGCGCCTGCCCTATCTCTTCTCGGAAGGCGTGGTGAAGGGGCGGATCACGCTGCAGCAGTTCGTCGGCCTCTCCTCGACCAACGCGGCGAAGACCTTCGGCATGGAGACCAAGGGCTCCATCGCCCCGGGCATGGACGCCGATATCGCGATCTGGAATCCGACGGAGACCCGCACCGCGACCCTCGCCGACCAGCACGACAACATGGACTACACGCCCTTCGAGGGCATGGAGATCACCGGCTGGCCGCAGACCGTGCTCTCGCGCGGCGAGATCGTCATCGAGGACCGCGAGCTGAAGGCCGCGCGCGGCCGCGGCCGGTTCGTGGCGCGCAAGCCGGTCAACCTCACCGGCATGCCCGGCTACACCGCCCCCGAGCTCGATCCCGCCCGCAACTTCGGCGCAAAGGTGGCCCCATGAGTGGTCCTGTCCTCGTCATCAACCCCAACTCCTCGCAGTCGGTGACCGACGGGCTGTCGGAGGCGCTCGCGCGCTTCCGCGTCCCCGGCGGGCCCGAGATCGAGTGCCTCACCATCCCCGAGAGCCCGCCGGGCATCATGACCCAGCGCGACGTGGACGAGGCGGGGCTGCGCGTCGCCGCCCTCGTCGAGAGCCGGCCCGAGGCCTCGGCCGTGGTCATCGCCTGCTACTCGGACCCGGGCATCGACGTCACCCGCTCGGTGGCGAAGATGCCGGTCTACGGCATCCAGGAATGCGGCGCGCTCACCGCCATGGCCCGGGCCGACCGTTTCGGTGTCATCGCCATCGCCGAAGGCTCGATCCCGCGGCACATCCGCTACCTGCGCCGCATGGGCGTGGAGCATCGCCTCGCCGGTGAGCTCGCCCTCGGCGGCGTGACCGTGGCCGAGAGCGGCCACGGGGCGGAGACGCTGTCGCGTCTCATCGGGGTCGGTGAGCGGCTGAAGGCGCTCGGGGCCGGGGCGATCGTGCTCGGCTGTGCCGGCATGGCCGGCCACCGTGCCGCGGCCGAGGAGGCCCTCGGCGTGCCGGTCATCGACCCCACGCAGGCCGCCGTGGCCATGGCGCTCGGCGCCATCCTCTCGCGCGCGGCCTGAGGCGCACGTGGGCACGGGTCGCCCGCCGCAGCCGCCGGAGGTCTCGCTCCGGCTGCTGGAGATCTTCGGCGCGATGATGCGCTGCGAGACCACGGTCGAGGCGGCCGAACTGCTGGGCATCTCGCAGCCCGCGGTCTCGAACGGCATCCGCCAGCTCGAGAGCCAGCTCGGCGTGACGCTCTTCGAGCGCCTGCACCGCCGGTTGCACCCCACCGA
Source organism: Oceanicella sp. SM1341 (assembly GCF_003448965.1). Taxonomy (GTDB): domain Bacteria; phylum Pseudomonadota; class Alphaproteobacteria; order Rhodobacterales; family Rhodobacteraceae; genus Paroceanicella. The sequence continues at coordinate 55,611 of NZ_QRGC01000031.1, read as the reverse complement.
GGAGGCGACGCTGCTCTTCGAGGAGATCCGGCCCGTGTTCGGCATGCTGCGCGGCTTCACCTCCCGCGCGCGGGACATAAGGCAGGGGCATTCGGGGCGGCTGCGCATCATGGCCACGCCGCCGCTGGGCCACACCGTGGCCCCCGCCGCCCTGCGCAACCTGCTGCGTGACCGGCCGGAAGTCTCGGTGTCCTACGACGTGCGCCGGCTGGAGAACGTGGTCGAGGCGGTGAAGGACGGCTCGGCCGACATCGGCCTCGCCCTCGCGCTGGAGCGCCACCCGGCAGTGCATGTCGAGGTGCTGCACCGCGGTCACATGGTGGCGATGGTGCCGGCCGCCTCGCCCCTCGCGGCGCGGGCGGAGGTGACGGCGCATGACCTCGCCGAGCAGGGGTTCATCGGGCTGGAGAACGAATCCCGCCTCGGCAAGCTGGTGCAGACCGCCTTCGAGCGCGACGGTGCCGAGTATGCCCCCCGGGTGGAGGTGCGTTACTGCTCTACCGCCGCGGTGCTGGCGAATGCCGAGCTGGGGGCGGCGGTGGTCGACCCGTTCACCGCCCGGTTCCACGGCGCGCCGGGCATGGTGGTGCGGCCCTTCATGCCGCCCTCCGAGGTGGCGGCGGTGCTGATCCTGCGCCGCGGCGTGCCGCGCTCGCGCCTGTTGCACAGCTTCATCGCCGAGCTGAAGGCGGTGTTCCAGGAGCCCGGGGCCTTCACGTGAAACATTCAGGCTCCCTGATATAAGCACTGCCGCCGGGGCGGGCAGGTTCCGATGGGAAATGCCTTGCAGCGAGAGGTCCGGGGCCCCGCGCACCGCTGCTCCGGCCGCAGAGCCGGAGCCTCGCCGGGCGGGCGGAGGGCGCAGCGGCACGCGCTCAGCTCCCCGGGCCCGTCTCCAGGGCGTCGAGGTAGAGGCGCACCGCGTCCTGCACGTGGCGGAAACGGTCTCCGCCGAGGTGCTTTCCGCCATACCAGCGTGTGACGACCACGATGTGGTCCCGGACCCCCTCGCGCTCCAGCATGCGCAGGATCACCATGCCGGCACCACTCTCGCCATCGTCGTTCTTCACCGGGCCGGCCTCGGTAAGCAGGCCCCAGGTGTTATGCGTGGCCTTCGCGAATTTCTTCCGCCGCTTCAGCTCGGTGATGAAGGCGCGGGCCTCCTCCTCCGATGCGCAGGGACCGCCGGAGACGGCGTATTTCGACCCGCGGTCGCTGATGATGTTCTCGAAGACGCGCATGGCACCGGCCTATCGGCGCCCCGCCGGCAATGCAAGCGGGGGCGCCCCGCGGCCCCGCCTCAGCGGATGGTGATGTCGCGCGGCAGGGCGGAGAGGGGCTCGCAGCCGGTGGCGGTAACGATCACGGTCTCGCTTGCCCCCACGGTCCAGGTGCCGAAGGCGCGCAGCGTGGCGGGCAGGTGGAAGACCATGCCCTCCTCCAGCACCGTGTCGACGCCGGTGAACAGGCTCAGCACCGTGCCCTCGCCCCAGTCCGGCGCGAAGGCGACACCCATGGAATAGCCGATGCGCTTGCCGAAGGCGGAGGTCTGGCCGGCGGCGTCGATCACGGCCTGCGCGGCCTCGTGGGGGGCGGAGCAGGGGGCGCCGGGGCGGATGGCGGCGAGCGCCGCGGCGAGGGCGTCGAGCGCGCAGTCCATCATCGCGCGCGCCTCGGCCGGGGGCTGGCCGATCCAGGCGCTGCGCATCAGCGCGGCGTGATAGCGGGCGTGGCTGCCGGCGAGCTCGAGGAACAGCGGGTCGCCCTGCTCCAGCGCCCGGCGGCGCCAGGTCATGTGGGGCAGGCCGGAGCGCGGGCCGGAGGAGACCAGCGGCTCCATCGCCATCGCCTCGGAGCCCGCGGCAGTGGCGGCGGCGAGCATGGCGGCGGCCACGTCGTTCTCGCTCGCCCCGGCGCGGCAGGCCGCGAGCGCGGCGCTCATGCCGGCCTCGGCATAGGTGGCCGCGGTGCGGATGGCGGCGAGCTCGGCCGGCGATTTCACCATGCGCAGCGGCTCTACGAGGCCCGAGCCGTCGGGCAGGGGGCCGGCACCGAGCACCTCCTCGATGCGCGCGATCAGCCCGGGCGAGACGAACCAGCCCTGCCGCTCCAGCGCCGGCCGGGCCAGCCCCATGCGGGCCAGCAGGCCGGCGAGGGCGGCGGCGGGGTCTTCGCCATCGGCCCAGGTGGTGAGCGGCAGGAAGGTGTTGGCCGCCGCCCCCGGCCCCTCGAGCCGGCGCACCAGCAGCTCCGGCGTGCCCTCGGCCGGCAGCACCAGCGCCTGGAAGGCGAAGTAACCGGCGGTCTGCCGCCCGGTGAGCCAGAAGATGTTCTCCGGCCCGGTGACCACCAGCGCCTCGTGCCCGGCGGCGGCGATGGCGGCGCGGGCGCGGGCCTGGCGGCCGGCGAATTCGGCTTCGGGGAAGGCGGCCTCGCAGCCACGCGGCAGGGCGGTGTCGATCATCTCGGTCTTTCGGGCAACGGAAGGGGAGGGGGTCAGGGGCGGGCGAGCCAGCCCAGGAAACGGGCCCGCACGCTCTCGAAATGCGCGTCCATCGCGGCGCGGGCGGCCTCGGGGCGGCCGGCGGCGATGGCGTCGATCACGGCGATATGCTCCTGCGCCTGCTCGGCGAAACGGTCATGGGTGCGGGTGATGGTGCAGCGCCGGGCCTCGTCGCGCATCTGGGCGAGCAGGCCGGGCAGCAGATGCAGCCCGGCGGCCTCGGCCACGGCGGTGTGGAAGGCGTCGTCATCGGCCCAGAAGGCGGGGAAGGCGGCGTCGGCGCCCGCGGCATAGGCCGCCATGCGCCGGCGCGCGCGGGCGAGCGCGGGGCTGAGGGCGGCGCCCGCGGCCACCGCCTCGGCGGCGCGGGCGGCGGCGGCGGCCTCGAGCAGCCGCCGGGTCTGGACGATCTCGAGCAGCGTCTCGGCGGTGACCGGCCGGATCATCAGCGCGCCGCCCGGCAGCCGGGCGATCACGCCTTCCGTCTCCAGCCGCGAGATCGCGGCACGCAGCGGGGTGCGCGAGACACCGGAGGCCGCGGCAAGCCCGCGCTCGGTGAGCATGTCCTCGGGCGCGAAGCCGCCCTCCAGGATCCGGCTCTTGAGCGCGCGGTAGGCCTGCTGGGCCAGTGTCTCGGCGCCGCTCACCGCGGGGCCTGCCGGTCTGCGAAGGCGGCGTGGACCATGCGCACGGCCTGGCCGAGGTCGGCGGGGTCCATGCCCTCGGCGGGGTTGTGGCTGCCGTCCCAGTTGCGCAGGAACACCATCACCGAGTCCCAGCCCGCCTGGGCGAAGGCCGCGGCATCGTGGCCGCCACCGGAGAGGATGCGGCGCGGCGCGTGGCCCAGCGGCGCCGCCGCCTCGGCCAGCCGGTCTCCCAGCGCGGCGGAGAGCGGCGAGGGCTGGCTGCGCGACTGCGCGCCGAGCGCGAAGCGCACACCGCGCGCGGCCTCGATGGCTGCGATCTGCGCCTTCAGCTCGGCGTCCATCCGCTCCAGCACCGCGACATCGTCGGAGCGCAAATCGAGGCAGAAGTCGCACAGGCCCGGCACCTTGGCGAAGGCGTGTTCCTCGGTGGCCGCATCCACCCGGCCGAAGGTGACCGCGAGGTCCTGCCCCCCGGCCAGCACCTCGCCCCACACCCGGTCGAGCCCGGTCACGAGGTCGGCGAGGGCGAAGACCGCGTCGGCCCGGGTCTCGCGCGGGGCGCCGCCGGAATGCGCCCAGGTGCCCTCGATGCGCGCAGTGCGGTAGCGCAGGCCGCCGCGCACGCCCTTCACGATGGCGAAGGGCTCATCGGCGTCGAACAGCACCGGGCCCTGCTCGATGTGCAGCTCGATGAACTGCGCGGGCGCGAGGCCGGGGCCGCGCAGCACCGCCTCGGGGTCGGCGCCCTCGTCGCGCATGTGATCGGCGAGGGTGCGGCCGGTGTCGCAGCGCACTGCCTCCATCTCCTCCGGTTTCAGCCGGCCGAGGGCGGCGCGCGAGCCGATGTAGGACACCGGGAACCACACGCTCTCCTCCGCCCGGGTGACGGTGACGACGATGTCGACCGGCGGCGTCTCGCCGCTCTTCACGAAGGCGGCGACGAGGGCCATGGCCCCGGCCACGCCGGCCGCCCCGTCATAGGCACCGCCGAAGGGCACCGTGTCGACATGCGAGCCGATGTAGAGCGGGGGCGCCGCGCGGTCGCGGCCCGGCAGGCGGGCGAAGAGGTTCATGCCCGCGTCGCGCGTCACCTCCAGCCCCAGCGCCTCGGCCTCCTCGGCCACGATGGCATGGGCCTGGCTCTCCAGCGGGCTGTAGGAGGGGCGGGTGTAGCCCGGCCCGGGCAGGCTGAGGGCGTTGATGCGGGTGAGCAGTCGGTCGATGGTCTCGTCGATCACGTGGGTCATGCGAAGTCCGGTTCCGGGGCGTTGAGGGCCGTTGCGGGGCGCTGCCCGGAGAGGGCGGCGACGACATGCCCCGCCGCGCCGAGGGCGACACGGCGGAGTGCCTCTTCGGTAGTGCCTCCGAGATGCGGTGTGAAGATCACCCGCGGGCTTTTTGCCAGCGGGCCGCGCGGCGCCTCGGGCGAATAGACGTCGAGCCCGGCGGCGGCGATGTGGCCGGAGGCGAGCGCCTCGGCCAGTGCGGCCTCGTCCACCAGCCCGGCGCGGGCGGTGTTCACCAGGATGGCGCCGGGTTTCATCGCGGCCAGCGCGGCGGGCCCGATGAGGCCGCGGGTCTCTGCCCTGAGCGGCGTGTGGAGCGAGACGAGGTCGGCGCGCGCCAGCCCCTCCTCGAGGCTCGCCACGCGCTCGAAGCCGCCCACGTCCGCCGCGCGGGGGGAGTGGACGAGCACGCTCATGCCGAGGGCCGCGTGCAGCATGCGGCCGAAGCCGGCCCCGGTGGCGCCCCAGCCGACGATGAGCGCCGTCTTGCCCGAGAGCTCGGAGAAGGAATGCGTCTCGCGAAAGCCGCTGGCGCCGGCGCGCTCGGCGGCATCGGCGGCGGGAATGGCGCGTGCGGCGGCGAGGGCGAGGCCCAGGGCCAGTTCGCTCACCGAGCGGGCGTTGGCGCCGGGCGTGTTGCACACCAGCACGCCGCGGGCGGTGGCGGCCTCCTTGTCAACCGCGTCATGCCCGGCGCCGTGTACCACCACCACCTTCAGCGCATCCGCCGCGGCGATGGCGGCGGCGGAGAGCCCGGCATCGCGGGTGATGACCGCGGCACAGCCGGGGATGTGATGGGCCACGGTCACCATGTCCGGCGCGGGGCAGATCACCGGGGTGATGCCGTGCTCGCGCAGCAGCGCCTGGCCGGCTTCGTGAACGGGCTGGATGAGAAGGCAACGGGTCATCTGGTCTGTCCGGTCAGCGTGTCGATACGGGCGAGGATGGCGTCGCGCGCGCCGGCCACATGGGCGGCCATCAGCCGGGCGGCGGCGGGGCCGTCGGCGGCGCGCAGGGCGTCGAGAATGGCGAGGTGTTCCTCGCAGCCGCGGCGGAAGCGCTCGGGCACCTGGGTGTGGTCGAACATGCAGGTGCGCAGGCGCAGGTCGTCGACCGTGCGCAGCAGGGTGGCGTTGCCGGTGGCGCCGGCGAGCAGGCGGTGGAAGGCGTTGTCCACCCGCCAGTGCTCCTCGCCCTCTTCCTCCTCGCCGGGGCTGTCGGCCTCGGGGCCGGTGTCCATCAGGGCGCGGATGCGGGCCTCGATGGCGTCGAGCGCCGGCCCGGGGAGGGAGGTGGCGGCGCCGGCGCTGTAGCTTTCCAGCGCGCCGCGCAGGAAGAAGATCTCCTCCACCTCGGCGCGGCTGAGCCGGCGCACGCGCAGGAAGCGCCCGTCGCGGGCCGCCAGCCCCTCCGCCTCGATGCGCTTGATCGCCTCGCGCACCGGGGTGCGCGACATCTCCAGCAGATCGCCCAGCTTGGCTTCCTGCAGGGCGTCGCCGGGGGCGATGGCGCCGGAGAAGATCATCTCGATGATGCGGGCATGGGCCTGGCGGGCCAGCGACAGCGGGCTCATGGCTCGGCCGCCTCCGGCCCCACCACGCCGTCGATCAGGTTGACCGAGAGCAGGTATTCCGAGCTGAGCTGCAGGCTGCCCTTGGGCGCCAGCGTGTCGATGGCAAGGGCGAGGGCGCGGCGGGCGGCCAGCGCCGCGTCCTCCGCCTCCTCCCGGCTCACCTTCGTGAAGCTGAGCGCCGCCCCGCTGGGGGTCTGGGCGAGGCGCGGCAGGTCGGCCGAGGCGACGGTGGCGATCTTGGGATAGCCGCCGGTGGTCTGCCGCTCGGCCATCAGCACGATGGGCCGGCCGGAGCCGGGCACCTGCACCGAGCCCAGCGGCGTGCCGTCGGAGACGATGTCATGCCCTTTCGCGGCGCGGATCTCCTGGCCCTCCAGCGCGGTGGCCATGCGGTCGCGCGTGGCGGAGACGGTGAAGGCGCCGCCGGCGAAGGCCGCCCAGGCGGCCTCGTCGAAGAAATCGTCCTGCGGGCCGGGCACCACGCGGATCGGGCCGGTGGCGCGCGGCAGGGGGCTGCGCAGGCGCAGGCAGGGGCCGACGGCGGTCTCGCCCAGGGGCAGTTCGTCGCCCTCGCGCAGGGCGCGGCCCTCGTGGCCGCCGAGGCCGGTGCGCAGGTGGGTGGCGCGGGCGCCGAGCACCGGCGGGGTCTCGATGCCGCCCGAGACGGCGATGTAACCCCAGACCGCGTCCTTCAGCGCGCCGACGCTGAGCACCTGGCCGGGGGCGAGATCGTGGCTCTCCCAGGGGGCGAGGGCGGTGCCGTCGCGGCTCAGCTGCGCCTCGCCGCCGGTGACGGCGATGCGCACCGGGGCGGTGACCTCGAACGTGCCGCCGAACCCGGCGAATTCCAGCCCCGCCGCCTCCGGCCCGTTGCCCACGAGGGCGTTGGCCAGCGCGAAGGCCGGCGGGTCCATGGGCCCCGAGCCGGAGACCCCGGCATGCAGCAGTCCGCGCCGGCCGCGGTCCTGCACGGTGAGCATGGGCGAGGCGCGGCGGATCTTGAGGAGCGCGCTCATGCCGCCACCTCCGGGGTGACCGGGCTCTCGCCGCGGGCGAGCGCGGCGTCGAGCCGTGCGGCCTCGGCGGAGGTGACGGGGTGGAAGCGGATGCGGTCTCCGGCGCGGAACAGGAAGGGCTCCTCCCGCGCGGGGTCGAAGGGCACCAGCGGCGTGCGCCCGAGGAAGCGCCAGCCGGAGGGGCCGGCCACCGAGTTCACGCTCGCCTGCTTGCCGCCGATGCCGATGGAGGAGGCGGCGACGAACTGGCGCGGCGTGGCCCGGCGCGGGGTGTGCAGCCGCTCGGGCAGCCCGCCGAGATAGGTGAAGCCCGGCGCGAAGCCGATCATGTGCACCCGGTACTCGGCCGAGCCGTGCAGGGCGATGAGCTCGTCGGGGCTCATCTCCTTCATGCGGGCCATCTCCTCGAGGTCGAGCGCGGTCTCGCCGCCGTATTCCACCGGCACGTGCCACAGCCGGGCGGCGCCGGCGCGCACGTCGAGCGCGCCGAGCCGCTCGAGCAGCGCCGCGCCGAGTGCCGCGCCGCGCACCGTTCCGGGGTCGTAGAGCACGAGGAGCGAGCGGTAGGTGGGCACCGTCTCCTCCACCCCGGGCAGGGGATCGTCGGCGAGGGAGCGCGCCAGCGCGATGACCCGTGCGTTCACCACCTCGTCCACCTCGGAGGAGAGTTCGACGGTGAGGGCCTGGTCGCCGGCGGCTAGGATGCGGGGAGTCATGGCAGGGGTCAGTTCCGTGCAGAGAGCGTGTCGGGCAGCCAGGTGACGATGCCGGGGAAGACGGCGATCACCAGCGCGAAGGCGGCCATGATGAAGAAGAACGGCAGCGCCGCGCGGGCGATGGTGCCGATCCGGTCGCCGGTGATGCGCTGGATGACGATGAGGTTGAACCCCACCGGCGGGGTGATCTGCGCCATCTCCACCACCAGCACCAGGAAGACGCCGAACCACACCTTGTCGTAGCCGGCGGCGAGCACCAGCGGCAGGGTGATGGGCAGGGTCATCACGATCGAGGACATGCCCTCCATCAGGCAGCCGAGGATCACGTAGAACACCAGCAGCACCACGATGAGCGCGAAGGGCGACAGGCCGAGCGCCTGGATCTCGCCGGCGATGTAGCGCGGCAGCCCGAGGTAGCCCAGCGACACCGAGAGGAACATCGCGCCGATGATGATCAGCCCGATCATCGCCGAGGTCTGGGCGGCGTGATAGGCCGCCTCGGCCAGGGTCTTCACCGAGAGCGTGCGCTGGAAGGCGCCGACGAGGATGGCACCGGCCACGCCCACGGAGGCCGCCTCGGTGGGCGAGGCGATGCCGCCGTACATCGAGCCGATCACCGCGAGGATGAGCAGCAGCACCGGGCCGAGCCCGCGCAGGGCGGCGAGCTTTTCCATCAGCGTGGTATGGGGCGGGGTGTCGCCCACCAGCGCGGGGTTCATCACCGCGCGGAAGCCCAGGTAGCCCATGTAGGAGAGCGCCAGCAGGCCGCCGGGCAGGATGCCGGCCATGAACAGCTTGAGGATCGATTCCTCCGCCAGCACCCCGTAGATGATCATGATCACCGAGGGCGGGATGAGGAAGCCCAGCGTGCCCGCGCCGGCGAGGCTGCCGATGATCAGGTTGCGGTCATAGCCGCGGCCGATGAGCTCGGAGGCAGAGATGCGCCCCACCGTGGCCGTGGTGGCGGCGGAGGAGCCGGAGACGGCGGCGAACAGCGTGGAGGAGAGCACGGTGATGTGGCTCAGCCGGCCCGGCAGGCGGCGGGTCCAGGGCGCGAGCCCGGTGAACAGCGCCTCCGACAGCCGGGTGCGGAACAGGATCTCGGCCATCAGGATGAACAGCGGCAGGGCGAGCATCTCCATGCTCACGGCCGAGTTCCACGCCTGCTGGGCGAAGAGCTTCTCCACCGGCATCATCGGCTTGAACAGCGCCAGCGTGCCGATGCCGGCGCCGATGAGGCCGAGCCCGACCCAGACACCGGAGCCGAGCAGCAGGGCGAGCAGCCCCAGGAGGGTGAGTCCGATCTTGCCCATCACGCGGCCTCCTCGGTCTTGGGGTCTTCGATGAGGGTCTCGCCGCGCAGCACGCGCAGGAGCTGTGCCAGCATCTGCAGCACGAAGATCAGCGCGCCGACGGCGAGCACCAGCTGCGGGATCCACAGCGGGGTCTTGATCACGGAGGAGGCGGTGGTGCCGCGCCCGAAGGAGAGCCAGGCCATGTGCCCGAGCGCCCAGAGGATGAACGCGGTCACCAGCAGCCCGGCGAGGCAGGCGGCGAGGTCCATGCACCACACGGCGCGGGCCGGCACCACCTCGTGCAGTGCTGTCACCCGCACATGGGCGCCGCCGCGCAGCGCGCTGCCGCCGGCGAGCAGGAAGCACGCGCCCATCATGTAGGCCGCGTAATCCCAGCTGAAGGACAGGCTGGTGCCCCAGATGTTCCGGGCCAGCACCTCGGCGAAGATGAGCCCGAAAAGGGCCATGAGGCAGGCCGCCGCAACGACGCCTCCCGCCAGGGTGATCGCGTCGATGCCGCGGATCAGCGGCCCGAACCGCACAGGTCTCGTCTCGTCCATGGGTAGCTCCGGAGGGGACGTGGAAGGGAACGATGCGCCGCGGGCGAAGGATGCCGCCCGGGGCCGTCACACCGAAGGTGTGCAAAAGGCGTCACACCTCAGGTGTGCAGGTAGCCTGTCACGCCTCTGGCGTGGAGGGAGCCTCTCGCGCCTCCGGCGCGGACAGAGTTTCCTGCGCCGTTGCGGCGCGGGGGGCCGGCACGCCTGCTGGCGGGCCGGCCGGGGCGCGCCTTACTGCTGGCGCGCCGCGAGGTAGGCGTCGATGTAGGGCGCGGCGCCGGGCACGCGCTCCTTGAAGTCGTCCCACATCGGCTTCGCGCGCTCGAGCAGGGCGGCCTTCAGCTCCTCGGAGGGGGCGGTCACGGTGACGCCGTTCTCCTTGAGGACGGCGATCTTCTTGTCGTCCTCGGCCTTGCTGGCCAGCCAGAACTCGCCTTCCAGCTTCTCGGCCACGGCCTCGATGGCGTCCTGATCCTCGGGGGAGAGCTCGTTCCAGGCGTCGAGGTTCACCGTCACGATGTTGGAGGAGGCCTGCCAGTTGAAGGTGCTCATGTTGTCGAGGAATTCCCAGAACGCCCCGTCCACGCCGGAGGAGGAGGAGGTCGTCACGCCCGAGATGGTGCCGGCCGCGAGCGAGGGAACCACTTCGCCCCAGGGCATCTGCAGCGGGGCGGCGCCGAGGCGGGTGAAGAAGTCATGCCCGTTGGCGTCCACCACGCGCAGCTGCAGGCCGGCGAGGTCGTCGATCGTGTTGATCGGGTTCTTCGAGTACACGGCCTGGCCCGGCCAGGGCACCATGTAGAGCAGCTTCTGATTCATCGATTCGGCCACTTCCTCCACCTTGGGGCGGTAGAACTTGTGCAGCAGCGCGAGGTCGGCCAGCGTGGGGGCGAGGTAGGGCAGGGTCTCGACACCGAGCTCCGGCGCGTCGCCCACCTGCTGGCTCATCAGGATGTCGGCGATCGGCACCAGGCCGTCGCGCACCGCGGCCATGCCCTCGGGGCCCTTGATGCCGAGCGCGCCGCCGGAATGCACGGTGATGACCACGTCACCATCGGTAACCTCTTTCACCGCCTCGGCGAATTTCATCGCGTCCTGGGTGTGGAAGTTGCCCTCGGGCCAGACCACGGACATGTCCCAGGCGGTCTGGGCCGCGGCGGGCAGCGCGAGGGTGGCGAGCAGGGCGCCGAAAGCGGCGCTGGACAGGTGTTTCATCTCGGGTCGACTCCTTGTCGGTGGTGGGTCGGTGTCTGCGTCGGCTGTGTGGAGCTGGTGTCCGGATCCTCCGGGATCGGGCCCGTTGATCTCTTGTCATTTCGGTATACCACCTGTATGGCAAGACATGCCAGACGCAATGGCGGATTTTTTCGCAGCGCGGACGGAATGATGAAATTATGCGCTCCCGAGGCAGGTCTTTGCCCGGCGCATCGGCAGGGAAAGGACGGCAGAATGGCGATCTCGATCGATCTCAACTGCGACATGGGAGAGAGCTTCGGCGCTTACACCATCGGCGACGACAGGTCGATGCTGGAGCTGATCACCACCGCGAACGTGGCCTGCGGCTTCCATGCCGGCGACCCCTCGGTGATGCGCGACACCATCCTCAACGCGAAGGCGCGCGGCGTGGCCGTGGGCGCGCATCCCTCCTTCATGGACCTCTACGGCTTCGGCCGCCGCCGCATCTCCGGCGAGCGCCCGGAGGACCTCGAGGCGCAGATCATCTACCAGATCGCCGCCATCCAGGGCATGGCGCAGGCGCTCGGCTGGCCCATCACCCATGTGAAGACCCATGGCGCGCTGGGCAACATGGCCGCGGTGGACCGCGAGCTGGCCGAGGTCTGCGTGCGCGCGGCCAGGGCCGTCGACCCCACGCTCACCTTCGTCACGCTGCCCTATTCCGAGATGATGACCGCCGCCGAGGCCGCCGGCCTCACCGTGGCCTGCGAGATCTACGCCGACCGCACCTACACCGATGCCGGCACCCTGACCCCGCGCAGCGAGCCCGGCGCGGTGATCCATGACCCCGCCCAGAGCGTGGCGCAGGTGCTCTCGATGGTGCGCGACGGGGTCATCCCCACCACCGGCGGCAGGAAGCTGCCGGTGCAGGCCGCCAGCCTCTGCGTGCACGGCGACACGCCGGGCGCCGTCACCATGGCCGCCGAGCTGCGCCGCGCGCTCGAGGCCGAGGGCATCGCCATCGCCCCCTTCCGCACTCCCGGAGTTTCCGCATGACCCGCATCGTCTGGCACAAGGGCGCCTTCATGCCCGAAAACGAGGCACAGGTCTCGATCTTCGACCGTGGCTACCTCTTCGCCGACGCGATCTACGAGGTCACGGGCGTGGTGGGCGGCAAGCTGGTGGAATACGAGGGCCATGCCGCGCGGCTGCAGCGCTCGCTCGCCGAGCTCGGCATTCCCTGCCCGCTCACGCCCGAGGAGCTGCTCGCCGTGCACCGCGAGATCGTGGCGCGCAACGACCTCGACGAAGGGCTGATCTACCTCCAGCTCTCCCGCGGCCCGGCCGACCGTGACTTCGTGTTCCCGGCAAACCCCGAGCCCACGCTCTCGCTCTTCACCCAGGCCAAGCGCGTGCTGGAAAACCCGCAGGCCGGGCGCGGCATCTCGGTGATCTCGCTGCCCGACCTGCGCTGGGCGCGCCGCGACATCAAGACCGTGCAGCTCCTCTACCCCTCCATGGCCAAGATGCAGGCCAAGGCCGCCGGCGCCGATGACGCCTGGCTGACCCAGGACGGCACCGTGACCGAGGCAAGCTCGGCCACCGCGCATATCGTGGTGGGCGGCACGCTGATCACCCGGCCGCTGTCCAACGACATCCTGCACGGCATCACCCGCGCCTCCACCCTCGATCTCGCGCGCGGCGCGGGCATCCCGGTGGTCGAGCGCGCCTTCACCCTGCGCGAGGCCCAGATCGCCGACGAGGCCTTCATCACCTCCGCCACCAATTTCGTGCTGCCCGTCGTGTCCATCGACGGTGCGCCGGTGGGCGACGGCAAGCCCGGCCCCGTCACCCGCCGCCTGCGCGAGATCTACATCGCCGACCGCCTGTCCCGCGCCATCTGAGGAACCCGAGAATGCCGCTGATCGACCGCAACACTTCCGGCGTCTACATCATCTGCGCCACCCCCTTCACCGAGACCGGGGCGCTCGACCTCGACAGCCTCGACCGGCTGGTGGATTTCTACGTCGAGAAGGGGGTCACCGGCCTCACCATCCTCGGCATGATGGGCGAGGCGGACAAGCTCACCCCCGAGGAGCGCCGCGCCGTGATCGACCGGGTGATGGCCCGCACCAGCCTGCCGGTGGTGGTGGGCGTGTCCGACGCAGGCCTGGACAACCTCGCCGCGCTGGGCTCCTACGCGATGGAGAAGGGCGCCGCCGGCCTCATGGTCGCGCCCTCGAAGGGCAGCCCGCGCGAGGACCGGGTGATCGCCTATTTCCACGCCGTCGCCCGGGCGCTGGGCCGCGACGTGCCGCTCGTCTTCCAGGATTTCCCGCAGGCCACCGGCATCCCGGTGTCCTCGCGCACCATCCTCGAGCTCTCCGCCGACCTGCCGCAGATGGTGATGCTCAAGCACGAGGACTGCCCGGGCCTCACCAAGATCACCACCCTGCGCGAGGCCGAGGCCAAGGGCGCGCCGCGCCTCTCCATCCTGTGCGGCAACGGCGGGCTCTACCTGCCGCAGGAGCTGGCGCGCGGCGCCGACGGCGCGATGACCGGCTTCGCCTACCCCGAGGCGCTGGTCGAGACCGTGCGCCTGTGGCAGGAGGGCAAGCAGTGCCAGGCCGAGGACCTGTTCGACCGCTACCTGCCGATCCTGCGCCACGAGCAGCAGCCCGGCTGGGGCCTCGCGGTGCGCAAGACGGTGCTGATGAAGCGCGGGGCCATCGCCTGTGCCGCCACCCGCGCGCCGGGGCCGCGCCTCACCGGCACCGATGTCGCCGAGCTGGAGCGCCTGATGGGCCGGCTCGCCAAGAAACTCGCGAAGGAGGTCTGATCCATGGATTTCGGACTGAACGGGCGCCGCGCGCTCGTGCTCTCATCCTCCCGGGGCCTCGGCCTCGGCATCGCAACGGCGCTTGCCGCCGAGGGCGCCGAGGTGCTGCTCACCGGGCGTGACGAGGCGGCGCTGGCCGAGGCCGCAGCCACCATCACCGCCGCAGGCGGCAAGGCCTCCTGGGTGTCGGCCGACCTGTCGGACCCCGCCACCCCCGCCGCCCTCGCCGCGAAGGCGCGCGAGGTGCTCGGCTCGGTCGACATCCTGGTGAACAACACCGGCGGCCCCCCTCCGGGCGGCGTGCAGGCGATGGAGCCCGGGGTGCTGGCCGCCCAGGCGCAGGCGATGGTGTTCTCGGTGATCGAGCTCACCAACATCCTGCTCGCCGACATGAAGGCCGCCGGCTGGGGCCGGGTGCTAACCGTCGCCTCCTCCGGCGTCGAGCAGCCGATCCCCACGCTCGCGATGTCCAACACCCTGCGCTCGGCCCTGCGCGGCTGGTCGAAGACCCTCTCGGGCGAGGTGGCCGCCGACGGCATCACCGTGAACATGCTGCTGCCCGGCCGCATCCACACCGCGCGGGTCGACCAGCTCGACGCCGCCGCCGCCGGCCGCACCGGCAAGGACATCGAGGCGGTGCGCAGCGCCTCGCGCGCCACCATCCCCATGGGCCGCTACGGCACGGTGGAGGAATTCGCCGCCGCCGCGGCCTTCCTGTGCTCCGCGCCCGCCAGCTACGTGACCGGCGTCACCCTGCGCTGCGACGGCGGCGCCATCCGCTCGGTCTGAGACCCCTCCAAAAGAAGGACACGACAATGCGTTCGCTCTTCCATCTCGCCTACCACGTGACCGACCTCGACGAGACCCGCCGCTTCTACGGCGAGGTTCTCGGCTGCAAGGAAGGCCGCAGCACCGACACCTGGGTTGATTTCGACTTCTTCGGCCACCAGATCTCGCTGCACAAGGGCAAGCCCTTCGAGACCACCAACACCGGCAAGGTGGGCGACCACATGGTGCCGATGCCCCATCTCGGCGTCATCCTGCCGCTGGAGGACTGGCTGGCGCTGGCCGACCGGCTCACCGCCCACGGCCTCGCCTTCGAGATCCCGCCGGTGATCCGCTTCGAGGGCGAGCCGGGCGAGCAGCGCACGATGTTCTTCCGCGACCCCTGCGGAAACCCGATCGAGGTGAAGGGCTTCAAGGATTTCGACGGCGTCTTCGCCAGCTGATCCGCCAAGGCCCCGGCGCGCTCCCTCCGCGCGCCGCGGCCCGCCCGCCGTCCGCCTGAGCGGCGGGCCGTTCCGGCCCCGGCAGCGCGCAATGTCTCCGCGCCGCCGGGGCTTTCCTTTTGTCGCGGGGCCGTGACGCCCGGCCGCGCAACACCGCGCTCCGCCGCCCGCTCCGCAACCGCGAAGGCATCACGCACGACCACTGCAGTCTTCACCCCGCCTCTCGCCCCACGCTCCGCTGCCCCGGCCCCCGAGCCGGGGCCTCCCGGCCGACCGCCCCGCGGCACAACGGCCACTGCGCGATCACCCCTCTGCAGTTTGCACGCCGCCCTGCACTCCGCTGCACCGGCCCCCGAGCCGGGGCCTCCCGGCCGGCCGCCCCGCGGCACCGAAGGCCCGCGTCAGGCTCTCAGAACTCCACGCCCTTCTGCGCCTTCACGCCGGAGCGGAACGGGTGTTTCACCAGCTCCATCTCGGTCACCATGTCGGCGAGCTCGATCAGCTCCGGCTTCGCGTTGCGCCCGGTGAGCACCACATGGGTCATGTGCGGCTTCTCGGTGGCGAGGAACTCGAGCACCTCCTCGAGCGGGATGTAATCGTAGCGCAGCGCGATGTTGATCTCGTCGAGCAGCACCATGGAGTTGCGCTCGTCGCGGATCAGCTCCTTGGCCTTCTCCCAGGCGGCGCGGGCCATCTCCATGTCGCGGGTGCGGTCCTGGGTCTCCCAGGTGAAGCCCTCGCCCATGGTGTGGAACTCGCACAGGTCGGAGAACCGCGCGAGGATCATGTCCCGCTCGCCGGTGCTCATCCCGCCCTTGATGAACTGCACCACCGCGCAGGGCATGCCATGGGCGATGTGGCGGAAGATCATCCCGAAGGCGGCGGTGGACTTGCCCTTGCCCTTGCCGGTGTGGACGATGATCAGGCCCTTCTCGTCGGTCTTGGTGGCCATGATCTTGTCGCGCGAGGCCTTCTTGCGCGCCATCTTCATTGCGTGGCGTTCGGGATCTTCGGTCATCTCAGCTCCTTGCGCATGGTGAGGCTCGTGGGCCGGTCATAGCCCGGATGCGCCGTGCGCGCGACCTCGACGAAGCCCAGCCGGGCGAAGGTGGCGTGGTTTTCGGTGAGCTCCACCCGGGTCTGCAGCTCGAGCGCGCCGAGGCCGCGGGCCCGCGCCTCCGTCTCCGCCGCTTCCACCAGCGCCCGGGCGAGGCCACGGCCCCGCGCCACCTCCGCCACCGCGAGCTTGCCGAGGTAGAGCGCGCCGGGCTTCACCGTGCAGAACACGCAGGCGAGCGGCGGCCGGCCTGCGGCGAGCAGCAGCCCCGCGCGCGCCATGTCGCGCATCTCGCCCGGCCCGGTGCGATGGATGGAGGAGGGCGGGTCCACGCGCCCGTCCATGTAGCCGAAGGCGGCGGTGACAAGCGCGTGCACGGCGGGCAGGTCCGGGTCGTCCGGCCCGAGGCGGCGGATGTCGGTCATTCCCGGGTCAGCCCGTCTTCGGCATGGACGAGCCAGGGCACCCGCTCGCCCCAGTGGAAATGCGCCTCGGGGGCGAGGCCTGCGGGGTCGTCCACGAGCGCGAGGTGGAAATGCGTCTCGCCCGGGTAGCGCGCGGCCCTGTAGGCCACGGGCGATCCGCAGGTCGGGCAGAAGACCCGCTCCACTCCGGGCGACGAGGCGTAGAGGGCGGGTGCCGCGCCGGTCCAGCGCCAGGCGCTGTCCGGAACGCCCACGAAGCTGGTGAGCGGCGAGGCCGTGGCCCGCCGGCAGCTCTCGCAATGGCAATGGCCCACCCAGTTCGGCGGCCCGTCCCACTCGAAGCGCACCGCGCCGCAGAGGCAATGTCCCTGTCGCATTCGCATCTCCTCCCGTTCTCCGGCAGCCTAAGCCCGCCGGCCCGCAGCCGTCCATAGCCACCCTCCCGGCCCGCCCGGGGGAACCCCGGGCCGCGCCCGACCTCCCCCCGGAGGGCGCGATGGCGGTGTCACCCGCAGCCCGCGCGGCGCAGATGCAAGGGGTGCCGCGCCGGCCAGTCGGGGCGCGCGCCCTCCAGGTCGGGCGCGGCCCTCCGTGCGCCGCTGGGGCGTGGTGTGCGTTCCGATTGGGTCGGCGATGGCGTGTCGGGAACGAGCGGCCCCGCGTTGCAGCGCCATCGCTCTCGGGAGCCGCGTGTACGTCTATCCGCGCTCCCCACCTGTCTCGCCCGGGGGGAACCCCGAGCCGCGCCCGATCTCCCCCCGGAGGGCGCGATGGCGGTGTCACCCGCAGCACGCACGGCGCTGATGCTTCGAGGTGCCACGCCGGCCAGTCGGCGCGCGCGCCCTCCTGGTCAGGTGCGGCCCTCCGTGCGCCGCTCGGGCGTGGTGTGCGTTCCGATTGGGTCGGCGATGGCGTGTCGGGCACATGCGGCCCCGCGTTGCAGCGCCATCGCTCTCGGGAGCCGCGTGTACGTCTATCCGCGCTCCCCACCTGTCCCGCCCGGGGTTGCCCCGGGCCGCGCCCGACCTCCCCCCGGAGGGCGCGTCGGCGATCTCGCCCGCAGCCCGCGCGACACTGATGCAAGGGGTGCCGCGCCGGCCAGCCGGGGCGCGCCCTCCAGGTCGGCCGCGGCCCTCCGTGCGCCGTTCAGCCGGTCAGCGTGTCCAGCAGCGCCCGGGCGGAGTTGGAGCGCGGTTGCCAGAGGCCGCGGTCGATGGCCTCGGTCAGGCGCGCGGCGATCTCGCCGAGGGCGGCGGGGTTGGCCTCCGCGATGAAGCCGCGAACGGTCTCGTCCTCGAGATACGCCTGGTGCACGAGGTCGAAATGGTGGCTCTTCACCGCCCGCGTGGTGGCGGCGAAGGCGAAGAGATAGTCCACCGTGGCGGCCATCTCGAAGGCGCCCTTGTAGCCGTGGCGCTGCACCCCCGCGATCCACTTCGGGTTCACCACGCGCGAGCGCACGACCCGGCCGATCTCCTCCTCGAGCGAGCGGATCACCGGTCGCTCCGGGCGGGAATGGTCGTTGTGCCAGACCGGCCGGTCGCGGCCCTGAAGGGCGGCCACGGCGGCGGCCGCGCCGCCCTCGAACTGGTAGTAATCGTCGGAATCGAGCAGGTCGTGCTCGCGGTTGTCCTGGTTCTGGACGATGCCTTCGAGCCGCGCCACCCGGGTTTCAAGCGCGGCGCGGGCCCGGGCGCCCTCGGCGCCGCGGCCATAGGCATAGCCGCCCCAGTCGAGCCAGGCGGCGCCGAGATCGGCGCGCTCGGCCCAGATGCGCTCGTCGATCAGGGCCTGGAGGCCGGCGCCATAGGCCCCGGGCTTGGCGCCGAACACCCGGTAGCCGGCGGCCTCGCCCGCACCTTCGGCGCGGAAGCGGGCGGCGGCGGGGTTGTCCTCCTCCGGCTCGTCGAGGGCCATCACTGCCCGTGCGGCGCTGTCGAACAGGTCGATCAGCCCGGGGAAGGCGTCGCGGAAGAAGCCGGAGACGCGCAGCGTCACGTCCACCCGCGGCCGGCCCAGCACGCCGGCCGGCATGATCTCGAACCCGGTCACCCGGCGGCTCGACGTGTCCCATGTCGGGCGCACGCCCATCAGCGCGAGGGCCTGGGCGATGTCGTCGCCCCCGGTGCGCATGTTCGCCGTGCCCCAGGCGGTGACGAGCAGGGCGCGCGGCCAGTCGCCCTCGTCCTGCAGGTGGCGCTCCACGAGGGCGGAGGCGGATTTCCAGCCCAGTGTCCAGGCGGTGGGCGTGGGCACGGCGCGGGTGTCGACCGAGTAGAAGTTGCGCCCGGTGGGCAGCACGTCCGGCCGGCCCCGTGTCGGCGCGCCGGACGGCGCGGGGGCGACGAACTGCCCCGAAAGGGCGGTGAGGAGCCCCTTCCCCTCCGCCGGGCCGCAGGCCGCAACGGCCGGGGCCAGGCGCGCGCGCACCTCTTCCAGCACCGCCTGCGTGGCGGGCCAGCCCGGCGCCGTGTCCTCCGCGCCCCCCATCACCGCCTCCAGCAGCGTGGCGGCGAGGGTTTCCAGCCGCTCCACCGTGTCGCCGTTGCTGCGCCAGGTGCCGGGCAGGGCGCGGGCGAGGGGCTCGGGGCGGGGCCCGTCCCAGGGGGCGGCCATGGCGCAGTCGAGCGGATCGAACGCCGCACCGAGGCCGAGGTCGGCGGCGAGCGCGCGGATGAGCGAGGCCTCGCCCGCCCCGCTGCCGCGCGGCAGGCGGACGAGCGCCTGCACGAGGTCGCGGGCCAGCCGCCCCTCCGGGCTGCGGCCGAAGATGTGCAGCCCGTCGCGGATCTGCGCCTCCTTCAGGTCGCAGAGCCAGGCGTCGAGCTTCGTGAGCGCGGCCTCCTCGTCGAGCCCGGAGATGCCGGCATCCGCGTCGATGCCGCTCGCGGCGGTGAGGGTGAGGATCTCGCGGGCGAGGTGCTCCAGCCGCCGGCGGTCGACGCCCGCGGCCTCGTAGTATTCGTCGACCAGCGCCTCGAGGTCGCGCAGCGGGCCGTAGCTCTCGGCGCGGGTGAGCGGCGGGGTGAGGTGGTCGATGATCACCGCCGCGGCGCGGCGCTTGGCCTGCGTGCCCTCGCCGGGGTCGTTCACGATGAACGGGTACACGTGCGGCACCGGGCCCAGCACCGCCTCGGGCCAGCAGCTCTCCGACAGGGCCACCGCCTTGCCCGGCAGCCATTCGAGGTTGCCGTGCTTGCCCATGTGCACGATGGCATCGGCGCCGAACTCCTGCCGCAGCCAGGCGTAGAAGGCGAGGTAGTTGTGCGGCGGCACGAGGTCGGGCGCGTGGTAGGTCTCCTTCGGGTCGATGTTGTAGCCGCGCGCCGGCTGCACCCCCACCACGGCGTTGCCATGGGCGAAGATGGAGAGGGCGAAGCCGTCCGGCCCGCAGAACGGGTCGTCCTCCGGCGGGCCCCAGCGGGCCTCCATCTCCCGGCGCAGGTCATGCGGCAGGCTGGCGTGGAAGGCGCGGTAGGCCTCGAGCGACAGCCGCTCGCCGCCCGTGCGCGCCGCGCGGTCGGTGAGCCAGTTGGTGGGGCCGGCGGTGATGCGCGCCATCAGGGCAGCGCCCGAGGCCGGGGGCTCCACCGCGTAGCCTTCGGCCTGCATCAGGCGCAGGGCGTGCACCGTGGCCTCCGGCGTGTCGAGCCCCACGCCATTGGCGAGGCGGCCGTCCTTGTTGGGGTAGTTCGCCAGCACCAGCGCCACCCGGCGCTCGGCCACGGGCCGGGCGCGCAGCCGGGCCCAGCCGGCGGCGAGATCGGCGGTGAAGTCGATCCGGTCGCCCCGGGCGCGGTAGGCGGTGATCGGGCACTCGGTGGCCTCGTCGAAATAGGCCTCGCCCTTGAAGCTCACCGCGCGGGTGAGGATGCGGCCGTCGAGCTCGGGCAGGGCGACGTTCATCGCGATGTCGCGCGGGGCGAGGCCGGCGGTGCCGCGCTCCCATGTCTCCTCGTCGGAGGCGGCGAAGACCACCTGCAGCACCGGGGCGCCGAACCGGTCGAGCGGCGCGCCGCCGCCCACCGCGAAGCTGGTGGCGTTGAGGATGACGTCCGGCGGCGCCTCGGCGAACAGGCTCTCGAGCGTCGCGACCGAGAGCGGGTCCTTCAGCGAGGCGACGAAGACCGGCAGCGGGTTCAGCCCCCGTCGCAGCAGGGCGCGCACCATGCGGTTCACCGGGTTGAGCCCCGCGCCCTGCACCAGCGCGCGGTAGAACACGAGCGGCACCACCGGGGCGCCCTCGGTCCAGCCCTGCCGGGCGGTGTCGAGCCCGGCCAGCCCCTCGCCGGGCCAGTAGATGCCGGCGCGCAGCAGGGGCTTCGCGCCCGGCGGCACCTCGGCCTCGCCCAGCAGCGCGCGGGCGGCGCGCAGGAAATTGGCGGAGTTCTCCGGCCCGCCCTCCACGAGATAGCCCCAGAGCGCCTCCCACTCCGCCTCGCTCACGGTGGAGAGGCGGCGCAGCTCGTCGTCGGGCTTGTCGTCACCGGGCAGGGCGGCGAAGGGGATGCCCTCCTCGGCCAGCCGGCGGGCGTATTGCTCGAGCCCGTAGCGCCAGTAGCCGGCACCGCCCAGCACCCGGGCGACCACGAGGCGCGAGCGCGCGGCGCAGTTCTCCAGGTGCAGGTCCACCGACATCGGGTGGCGCAGGTGGTTGAGCGAGACCAGCCGCAGCGACGGGGCTTCGGCGCCCAGCTCCTCGCGCGCCTGGGCGAGGGCGGCGAGCTCGGTGTCGGCGGCGGAGATCACCACCACGTCGGCCGGGGTCTGGCCGGGGTCGACCGGCTCGGACCCGTCGTCGATGCTGCCCGCCTGGGCCTGCAGCAGGTGCATCAGCCAGCCCTCCGGAGGGGGGCGGCGCGGCGGCGGGGCGGGCGAGGGGCGATGCGCTGGCACATGCCGCCTCTATGCCCCGGATCGGCCCCGGCACTCAAGCGCGCCGAAGGTGCCGTGGCGGCAGCCGGGCGCGGCCCGGGGGCAGGCGGTGGGCTCAGCCGGCGAGAGTGTCGAGCAGGCGATCGATGTCGGCCTCGAGGTCGCGGATGTCCTCCAGCCCCACGCTGATGCGCAGCACCAGGTCCTCGCCCTGCCAGGGCCGCACGCTGCGCGCCCCGGCGAGCGACATGGGGGCGGCGAGGCTGCGCGTGCCGCCCCAGCTCGCGCCGATGGCGATGGTCCGCATCCGGTCCAGCGCCGGGCCGATGCGCGCGGCGGCACCGGGGCGGAACACCACGCCGAACAGCCCGGCGGCGCCGGTGAAGTCCCGCGCCCAGGCGGCATGGCCCGGGGCGTCGGGCAGGGGCGGCCAGAGCACCCGCGCCACCGCCGGGTGGGCCTGCAGCCGCGCCACCAGCCGCCGCGCCCCGGCGGCGGAATGGGCGAAGCGCAGGGCCATGGTCTCGGTGCCGCGCAGCACCAGCGCCGCATCGTCGGGCGACACGCCGATGCCCATGCGCCCGAGATAGCCGCGCACCCGCAGGGCCAGGGCCTCGTCGGCGAAGGTGATGGCGCCCATCAGCACGTCGGAATGCCCGCCGGCGTATTTCGTCAGCGCCTCGGTCACGATGTCGACCCCCAGCGCCAGCGGCTTCAGCGCCAGCGCGGTGGCCCAGGTGTTGTCGCAGCCCGTCAGCGCGCCGGCCTCCCGGGCGACGCGCACGATGGCCGGCAGGTCCTGCACCTCCATGGTGGTGGAGCCGGGGGATTCGCACCACACCAGCCGGGTTTCCGGGCGCAGGCGGCGGCGCAGGTCCTCGGGCGAGAGCGGGTCGTAGAACTCCGCCGCGATGCCGGCGCGGGCCATGTCCTCCACCGCGAGCGCGCGCATGGCGGGGTAGGCGGTGTCGGTGATCAGCACATGGTCGCCGGCCTGCAGCAGCGCCATGGCGGCGAGGGCGTTCGCCGCCTGGCCCGAGGGCACCAGCAGGCAGCGCGCCGCCCCGGCGAGCCCGGCGAGCTTCGCTTCCAGCGCCCGGGTGGTGGGGGTGCCGGCGAGCCCGTAGGAATAGCCGTCCGGCCCGCGTGCGCCGCGCCCGGCATAGGCGGCGGCATCGGGGAAGACGATGGTCGAGGCCCGGTGCACCGCCGGGCCCAGGGCGCGGTATCCGGTCTCGTCCACCTGCGGGGTGAGGACGCATCTCGTGGGCTCATGCATGGCGCGGGGTCCTTGTTCCGGGGGGCGTGGAGCCAAGGATATGGACCCGGAGAGTTGATACTGGCAAATACCGATATCCGCCCAGTTCATTCCGGTAGGTTATATGTCAGGAAAAAGCCGACTGAACCTGAGGCAGGTGGAGGTGTTTCGCGCCGTGCTGCTCAACGGCACCACGCAGGCGGCGGCCGAGGTGCTGCATGTCTCCCAGCCGGGGGTGAGCAAGTCGTTGCAGGAGCTGGAGCGCCAGCTGGGCTTCGCGCTGTTCCACCGCAGCCGCAAGCGGCTGGTGCCCACGGCGGAGGCGCGGCTGTGGTTTCGCGAGGTGGAGGGCGCCTTCGAGGCCCTGTCGCGGCTCGACAGCGCCGCGGCCCGCATCCGCGATTTCGGCTCCGGGCAGATCCGCATCGCCACGCTCTCGGCGCTGAGCACCAACGTGGTGCCGCGGGCGCTGCGCCGCTTCCGCGACCGGCATCCGGACGTGTCGGTCACGCTGCAGGCGCGCATGTCGGCCACGGTGCGCGAGCTGGTGCACTCCGGCGGGTTCGACATCGGGCTGGCGGCCGACGAGATCGACGTGACCGGGCTCGACGCGCAACCCTTCGCCCGTTTCGAGGCGGAGATCGCGCTGCCCGCCGGCCATCCGCTGGCGGCGCGGGCGGTCCTCACCCCGGCGCTGCTCGACGGATGCGACTTCGTGGCGCTTTCGGCCGAGGACACCACACGCCGGCAGTTCGACGCGGAGATGGCCGCCGCCGGTGCCGCCCCGCGCATCGTGCTCGAGACGCCCTTTGCCCACACGGTCTGCGCGCTGGTGGAGGCGGGGCTGGGCTGCGGGCTGGTGAACCCGCTGGCGGCCGGGCCCTGGGCCGGCCGGGGCGTGGTGCTGCGCCCCTTCCGCCCGGCGGTGCAGTTCCGCACCCTGCTGCTGCGCCCGGCGGGGGAGCCCGCCTCGCGCATCGTGGCGGAATGCATCGCGGCGCTGCGGGCGGAGGTGGCCGGGCTCAGCCCAGAGGCTTCTCCATGAACACGCTGGAGCCGTTTTCGGTGTAGGCGCCGAAGGGGCCGCGGCGGCGGTAGCCGCACTTCGCGTAGAGGCCGATGGCGGCGGTGCTGTCGGCGCCAGTTTCCAGCCGCATCAGCGGCAGGGCGAGGCCGGCGGCGATCTCCTCCAGCCGGGCGAGCAGGGCAGGGGCCACGCCGCTGCCCCGGCCCTCCGGGCGCACGTACATGCGCTTGAGCTCGCCGTAGCCCGCGCAGGGCGCCACCCCGCCGCAGCCGAGCGCCACCCCGTCGCGCCAGGCGACGAGGAAGCGCACGCCGGCATCGACCAGCTCCTGCGGCGAGAAGGCGAAGCGGACCTCCGCGGGGTAGAGCGCCGCGAGCTCCGCCTCGGAGCCGGCGATCAGCTCGAGCGCCTCCGGGGCGAAGGGCGCGGTCTCGCGGAGCTCGAGGGTCATGCGAGCGCGGCGGAGATGGCGGCGCGGTCGAGGCCGGCCTCGCCGATCACCACCAGCCGGGTGGCGCGGGGCTCGCCGGCGGTGAAGGCGCGGTCGAAATAGGTGTCGACCCGCGGGCCCACGGCCTGGATGGCGAGGCGCATCGGCTTGCCCGCCACCGCCGCAAAGCCCTTCAGGCGCAGCACGTCATGGGCGCGGATCACCTCCGCCAGCCGGGCGGCGAAGGCGCGGGGGTCGGCGATCTCCGGGAGCTCGAGCACGAAGCTCTCGAACTCGTCATGCCCGTGGTCGTGGTGATGGTCGTCCTCGTCGTCATCATCGTGGTGATGGTGGTGGTGCACCTCGTGGCGGGCGTCGAGATCGTCCTCCGCGCCGATGTTGAGGCCCAGCAGCACCTCCACCGGCAGCGCGCCCATCGCGGTGCGCACCACGCGCACGCCGGGGCGCGCGCTCTCGCCCAGCTTCGTGGCCACGCTCTCGGCCCCGGCCTCGCCGATCAGGTCGGTCTTGTTGACCACGATCATGTCGGCGCAGGCGAGCTGGTCCTCGAAGAGCTCGGAGAGCGGGGTCTCGTGGTCGAGGTTGTCGTCGGCGGCGCGCTGGGCGTCGAGCGCGGCCTCGTCATGGGCGAAGCGCCCCTCGGAGACGGCGGCGCCGTCGACCACGGTCACCACCCCGTCCACCGTGAGGCGGGTGCGGATCTCGGGCCAGCCGAAGGCGCGCACCAGCGGCTGGGGCAGGGCGAGGCCGGAGGTCTCGATCACGATATGGTCGGGCTTGTCGGGGCGGGCGAGGAGCTTTTCCAGCGTGGGGATGAAATCCTCCGCCACGGTGCAGCAGATGCAGCCGTTGGAGAGCTCGACCACGTCTTCCTCGCGGCAGGTGGCGTCGCCGCAGCCCTTCAGGATCTCGCCGTCGACCCCGAGGTCGCCGAACTCGTTGATGATGAGCGCGATGCGCTTGCCGTTCGCGTTGGTCAGCATGTGGCGGATGAGCGTGGTCTTGCCGGCGCCGAGAAAGCCGGTGACCACGGTGGCGGGGATCTTCGAGGGCATGAGGGATGTCCGCTGTTTGAGGGGGCCGGAGAGCAGAACGCGCCGCGCGCCGGGCGGGGCGTGCAGCGCGTGGTGCAGGCGGGCCGTGAGGCCGGGGGATGGCCCGCCGCGGGGGGCGGGCCCTTGGCTCGATCAGGCGGCGGTGCGGAACAGCCGCGGCGTGACGAGGCCGGTGGTCTCCAGCCCGCGGGCCGCCTTCGCGCCGGCCAGCACCGCGAGGTCGACCAGCGGCTCCAGCGCCACCACCAGCATGTAGGCGCCGCCGAAGGTGGTCACCGCGGCGATGTTGGCAGCCGAGAAGCCCTGGCCGTAGAAGGCCCAGAAGCCCACCCAGAGCACCACGCCGCCCTGGTAGGCGGTGGAGAGCGCCAGCGCCTGGCCGTAGCTGAGGTCGACATAGGCGGTGCCCGGCGCGATCAGCCGCTTGGCCAGCATCTGCAGGCCGAAGAGCGGCACCAGCAGGGTGGTGACGTTCATGCCGTACTGCGGCAGGTCGAAGGGCGCGAAGAGCAGGCCCTGGATCAGCAGCCCGAGTGCCAGGCCGATGGCCGCCGGCGCCGCGCCGAACAGCAGGAACAGCGTGGAGCCGAGGATGAGGTGCACCTCGGAGACGCCCACCGGCCAGTGCGGCAGGATCTCGAAGAAGGAAAATACCAGCGCGGTGGACATCACGCTGCGCGTGGCCAGCGAGGCGAGGCTGCGCTCGCGCGCCGCGCCGAAGCTCAGGCGCAGGGTCTGCAGGGCTGCTGCCGCGGCGGTGCCGTAGCTGAGCACGATCTTGGCGCCGTTAACGAGGCCGGGTTCGATATGCATGTCGCGTTCTCCTGTTCCCGTCACACCCGACGGGGGGATGATGTTGGCTGCAGGGCTGGTCTCCTGGCTCGCGGGTCGATGCGCCTGCCCGCCTTCCCGGCTCTCGCCAGTGGCATATCGGACAGGCGCTCACCGCTTACAGTCGCGGGGGCGGCTGCGGCATCGGGCCCCTGCTTCGGGTCGTCCCTCACCGCATTCCCATTTCATCCCCGGAGGCTTTGCCTCCCGCGGGGAACCATGCAGGCGGGCATTGTCATCGCAAACCCGTGAGCGGGTCAAGGCGGATCTGGCCGGCCGTGGGCCGCGGGCTCGGGATAACCCTGGGGAAAACCACCATATCTTGTGGATAAGCCGGCCCGCGGGGCGATCCTTGGCGGGGCAGGCGTTGACTTTCGCGCCCGCGCGCGGGATTCTGGCGGGATATACCCTCATTGGCCGGAACCGGTACGCGCGTGGAGTTCACCAAACTCAGACTGACGGGCTTCAAGAGCTTCGTGGACCCCACGGAGCTCAGCATCGCGCGCGGTCTCACCGGCGTGGTGGGGCCCAACGGCTGCGGCAAGTCGAACCTGCTCGAGGCGCTGCGCTGGGTGATGGGCGAGAACCGCCCCACCGCCATGCGCGGCGCCGGCATGGAGGACGTGATCTTCGCCGGCGCCTCCTCGCGCCCGGCGCGCAACTACGCCGAGGTGACGCTCACCATCGACAACACCGAGCGCCGCGCCCCCGCCGCCTTCAACACCGCCGACCAGATCGAGGTGATCCGCCGCATCACGCGTGACGCGGGCTCGGTGTTCAAGACCAACGGCCGCGAGGCGCGGGCGCGCGACGTGCAGATGCTCTTCGCCGATGCCTCCACCGGCTCGCACTCCCCCGCCCTCGTGCGCCAGGGGCAGATCTCGGAGCTGATCAACGCCCGGCCCAAGGCGCGCCGGCGCATTCTCGAGGAAGCCGCCGGCATCTCCGGCCTTTACCAACGCCGCCACGAGGCGGAGCTGAAGCTCTCGGGCACCGAGCAGAACCTCACCCGCGTGGCCGACGTGCTCGACCAGCTCGACCAGCAGCTCGCCAGCCTCTCGCGCCAGGCCCGGCAGGCGGCGCGCTACCGCGAGATCTCCGAGGGGCTGCGCCAGGCCGAGGGCCTGCTCCTCTACCTGCGCTGGCGCGAGGCGGATGACGAGCGCGAGCGGGCCCGCGCCGCCCTCACCGAGGCCACCCGCGCCGCCGCCGCCGCCCAGGGCGCCACCGGCATCAAGGCCCGGGTGCGCGAGGAGGCCGAGGCCGCCATCCCGCCCCTGCGCGAGGAGGAGGCCATCGCCGCCGCCGTGCTGCAGCGCCTCTCCGTGGAGCGCGAGCAGCTCGCCGAGCAGGAGGCCCGCGCCCGCCAGACCATCGCCGAGCTCACCTCCCGCCTCACCCAGATCGGCCGCGACCGGGAGCGCGAGCAGGGCCTGAACCGCGACGCCGGCGAGACCCTGGAGCGTCTCACCTGGGAGAGCGGGCAGCTCACGAAGGCCGCCGAGGGCCATGCCGACACGCTCGCCGCCATGCAGGAGGCCGCGCGCTCCGCCGCCGAGAGCCTGCAGGAGCAGGAGGCGAACCTCGACCGGCTCTCCGAGGAGAGCGCCCGCCTCGCCGCCCGCCACCAGACCGTGGCGCGCCGGCTGGAGGACGCGGACCGCACCCTCGCCCGCACCCGGAAGGACGCGGAGGAGGCCCGCGCGAGCCTCGCCGCCGTGGATGCCGAGCGCGACACCGCCGCCGCCGCCGCCACCCATGCCGGCGACGGGCTGGTGACCGCGCAGGAGCACCAGATCGCCGCCGAGGAGGCGCTTTCCGCCGCCGAGGCCGCCCGGGCCGGCGCGCAATCCGCCGAATCCGAGCGCCGCGCGGCCTTCTCCGTGGCCGATGGCGAGGCGAACGCCCTGCGCGCCGAGGTCTCGGGCCTCGAGCGCCTGCTCGCCCGCGACGCCGGCAAGGGCGACCAGCTGCTCGACCGGGTGCGCGCCGCGCCGGGCTTCGAGGCCGCCCTCGGCGCCGCCCTCGCCGAAGACCTGCGCGCGCCGGAAACCGACGGCGCCACCGGCTGGGCCCTGCTGCCGCCCTACGACGAGACCGCGCCGCTGCCCGGCGGCGCCGAGCCGCTGGCAGCACGGGTGACCGCGCCGCCCGTTCTGGCCCGCCGCCTCGCCCAGACCGGCATCGTGGCGCGCGCCGATGGTGCCGCCCTTCAGGCCGCCCTGCTGCCCGGCCAGCGCCTCGTCTCGCCCGAGGGCGACCTCTGGCGCTGGGACGGGCTGCGCACCGGGGCCGACGACACCCCCTCCGCCGCCGCCCTGCGCCTGCAGCAGCAGAACCGGCTTGACGCGCTCTCCGCCGATCTCGCCACCGCCGAGGCCGCCGCCGCCGAGGCGCGCGACGCCCACGAGGAGGCCCGCGAGGAGCTGGAGGCCGCCACCGCCGCCGATGCGCAGGCCCGCCAGGACCGCCGCGCCGCCGACGAGGCCGTCACCGCCGCCACCCGCGCCCTCAACCGCGCCGAGGCCGAGGTGGAGCGCCTCGCCGGCCGGCACGACACCCTCACCCTCGCGCTGAAGCGCCGCGAGGAGGAAGCCGCCCTCGCCGCCACCGAGCGCGCCGATGCCGAGGCCGCACAGGCCGAGCTCGGCCCGCTGGAAGACGCGCGCGACGCGGTGGAGGCGGCGAAAACCCTCGTGGAGGGCGCCCGGCTCTCGATGCTCACCGCCCGCGCGAATGCCGACGAGATCCGCCGCGAGGGCGAGGCGCGCGAGCGCCGCCTGCGCGACATCGCGAGGGAAAGCGCCACCTGGACCACCCGCCTGCAGAATGCCGAGAAGCGCGTGGCCGATCTCGACGCCCGGCAGGAGCAGGCCGAGGAGGCGCTGGAGGAGGCCACCGGCCGCCCGGAGGAGATCGCCGCGCAACGCGAGACGCTGGCCGCGAATTTCGAGGCCGCCGAGGCCCGTCGCCGCCGCGCCGCCGACACGCTGGCCGCCGGCGAGAACGCCCTGCGCACCGCCGTGGAGGAGGAGCGCGCCGCCGAGCGTGACGCCTCCGCCGCCCGCGAGCTGCGCGCCCGCGCCGAGGCGATGTGCGAAAGTGCCGACGCCCGCGTGGAGGAAGCCGCCGCCCGCATCGCCGAGGAGACGGAGGAGAGCCCCGAGGCCCTGCTCGAGCGCCTCGGCGTGGCGCCGGACGCGCTGCCCTCGCCGGAGGAATGCGAGCTCGACGCCGCCCGCCTGCGCCGCCAGCGCGAGGCGCTGGGCGCGGTGAACCTGCGCGCCGAGGAGGACACCCGTGAGGTGAGTGCCGAGCGCGACACGCTGGGCCGCGAGAAATCCGACCTCGAGGAGGCGATCGTGAAGCTCCGCCAGGGCATCTCGGAGCTCAACCGCGAGGGCCGCCAGCGCCTGCTCGCCGCCTTCGACGTGGTGAACCGCAACTTCGCCACCCTGTTCCGCCACCTCTTCGGCGGCGGCGAGGCGAACCTCGTGCTGGTGGAGAGCGAGGACCCGCTCGACGCCGGGCTCGAGATCATGTGCATGCCGCCGGGCAAGAAGCTCGCCACGCTCTCGCTGCTCTCGGGCGGCGAGCAGACGCTCACGGCGCTGTCGCTGATCTTCGCGGTCTTCCTCGCCAACCCCGCGCCGATCTGCGTGCTCGACGAGGTCGACGCCCCCCTCGACGACGCGAACGTCACCCGGTTCTGCGACCTGCTCGACGAGATGACCCGCCAGACCTCGACGCGCTTCCTGATCATCACCCACCACGCGGTGACCATGTCGCGCATGGACCGCCTGTTCGGCGTCACCATGGCCGAGCGCGGCGTGAGCCAGCTCGTCTCCGTCGACCTCGCCCGCGCCGAGGCGCTGGTGGACGGCTGAGGGGGGGCGGGACCGGGATCAGGCGTGCTTCAGGTGCGGCCGCACCTGCCGGGACCGGCTTTGCATGAGCATCGGCAATGCGGAGTTTGCTACCGTTTGCCGGGCTGCGCGAAGGTCTGCTTCTCCAGTGATCCGCGGCTATTGATCGACGATCTGTTGTTCCTCAAGTCTCGCGTGCCAAGTTTCGATGAGAAACAAGGCCATGGACCCAGCGAGGTTAACCGTCAAAGCGGCATGACGCGGCTTGAATGGAACTCGCGAGCGTCCCCCAGCATGGGCATCACCACCTTTGTTGCGCAGAGAGCCGATACTCTGAACGACACTCTGGCAGTTTCCCAGAATCGTCCTGAATACTTCTTCCTGATGCTGCGATGGTGAGAGTTTCAAAATCTTTGCGGCTTCGGAATAGAGTTTTGGAAATTTCCAGTTCTTCTCCCAATTTGCGCCGCTGTCCTCGATGATGTGTTTGCATATCTCTTCAATTAACGTACTCGCGGCGGTAACGGCGCCCTCCGGGTCGGTCTTTCGTCTTTCCAAAGCCTTCACCCAAAAAGCTTGGACAGCGGGAGCGTCATAGGCACAAAGACCGTCTGTGATCGTGGCGTCTGCAACTCCGCCGCCTGACTCTAAGAAAGTCAGCAGCGGTACGAAGGCATCGGCAACGTGGCTTGCGCGAATGGCCCATGAACCTGAACCACTTGCAACGCGGGACAATGATGACTTCACAGAAGCGGCATCGTTTGAGTAGCGCACAAATTCCGGCAGACGCCTCTTGCATTCCGGATGTGCCATTAGCCTTGTTCTGGTGAGTTTATACTCGGCCTCCGAAGCCCCGCTGGTTGTCAGGCCAATGATGTTGTTCTTTAGAAGCACTGCGCAATCAAAAGGGTCGTCAGGGATTTCAGGTCCATTGAATTCATTATAGGTCATCAGCCTTCCTCAAGCTAAAGGGTGCTCGGAATGTGATCCAATTGGCGGACCGAGCGCAAGATGTTGAGCGCTTGGACGATCAAAGCACAGGGCATTTGAGGAAGCAGGAGCATCCTGCAGCGCAAGTGAGAACGGAGGCACCGGAACTCCATGCGACACCAGCCCGCCCGGCCTTCAGCCTTGCGGCGCGCCGCGGCAGCGGTCAAGACAGGGGGACACCTGTCGGCACGGAGGAAGACGGCATGACCCCTGGTTTCGATCCCGAACGCATGGCCCGGGCCGTCGCGCTGGCGGAGGCGAGCGACTCTCCCTGGCCGCGGTCGATGTACTACGATGACGGCAGCTATGTCGGGAACGTGGAGTGGAACGAGACCGGGCCGTGGACCGAGATCGTCGGCCCCGTGGCGCCCCGCGGCGGGCCGGCCGGGCTGGTGCTGCGCGGCGGGCAGGAGATCGCGCGCTGGGGCGATGTCGAGCGGGCCGACATGACCTTCTCGATCGCGAAGAGCTACCTCTCGGTGCTGGCGGGCCTCGCGCATGGCGACGGGCTGCTGCCCGACCTCGACGAGCCGGTGTGCGTCCGCGTGCCGGGGCCGGTGTTCGAGGGGCCGCACAACGGCGGCATCACCTGGCGGCATTTCCTCAACATGAACAGCGAGTGGCGCGGCGAGCTGTTCGGCAAGTCCGACCAGGTGGACCATTTCCGGCAGATCGGCGTGGGCGCCGACAATTCGCGCAAGGGGCAGCTGCGCGCCATGCAGGCCCCCGGCAGCTACTACGAGTACAATGACGTGCGGGTGAACGCGCTGTCCTTCGCGCTGATGTCGCTGTTCCGCCGGCCGCTGCCCGAGGTGCTGCGCGAGCGGATCATGGACCCGATCGGCGCCTCGCAGGGATGGCGCTGGGAGGGGTACGAGACCTCCTGGACGGAGATCGACGGCCGGCGCATGCAGTCGGTGCCCGGCGGCGGGCACTGGGGCGGCGGCATGTTCATCTCCGCCGCCGACCATGCGCGCTTCGGCCAGTTCATCCTGCGCGACGGGGTGCACGACGGGGTGCGCGTGCTGCCCGAGGGCTGGATGGCGCAATCGGTCACGCCCTCCGCCACGCTGGCGAACTACGGTTTCCTGTGGTGGCTGAACCGCGGGCCGGCGGCCAACCCGGCGCTGCCCGAGGGCGCCTTCGCCGCCCAGGGCGCGGGCACCAACCACATCTGGATCGACCCCGAGCATGACGTGGTGGTGGTGCTGCGCTGGGTGGCGGGCGACCGCGCGCAGAAGGTGCTGGAGGCGATCGTCCGGGCGCTGTGACGGGCCGGGGGCGTGCGCGGCTTCGCTGGCCCCGTGCCAGCGTGGTCGACATGTCGTGAAGCGGCTCGGTGCCGGGGGCATCGGGCCGGCTTCCGCGGGCTGACAGAGGTCTGCCTGCGGCGCCCCCGCCCGGCCGTGCCGCGGGCTCTTCAGTCGTAGTAGACGCAGATGCGGGTGCCGTCGATCTCGTGGATGCGGGCGTCGATGCCGTAGAGGGCGTGGAGCAGCTCGGGGCGCATGATCTCCTCCGGGGTGCCAGAGGCGTGCAGCCGGCCGTCCTTCATCGCCACGATCAGATCGGCGTAGGTGGAGGCGAAGTTGATGTCGTGCAGCACCACGACGATGGTCTTGCCCAGCTCGCGCGCCGCGGCGCGGAGCTGGCGCATCATGGTGACCGCGTGGCGCATGTCGAGGTTGTTGAGCGGCTCGTCGAGCAGCACGTAGTCGGTGTCCTGGCACAGCACCATGGCCACGAAGGCGCGCTGGCGCTGGCCGCCGGAAAGCTCGTCGAGAAAGCGGTCGGCCAAGGTCTCGATGCCGAGCCAGCGCATGGCGCGCTCCACGTGCTCCATGTCGGCCGCCGTGGGGCGGCCCTTCGAGTGCGGGTAGCGGCCGAAGGCCACCAGGTCGCGCACCGAGAGCCGGGCCACCACGTGGTTTTCCTGCCGCAGGATGGAGAGGCGGCGGGCCAGAACATCGCCCTTCGTGTGGGCCACGTCGAGCCCGTCGACCGTCACCGTGCCCGCGTCGGCGCCGATCAGCCGGCCGATCATCGACAGCAGGGTGGACTTGCCGGCGCCGTTGGGCCCGATGAGCGCGGTGATGCCGCCGCGCGGCAGGGTGAGGGTGACCCCGTCCACCACGGTTTCGGTGCCGTAGCGGCGGGTGAGGTCGCGGGTCTCGATCATCGCAGCGCTCCGCGCAGCAGGAGGAAGAGGAAGAACAGCCCGCCGAAGAACTCGACGAGGATGCCGAGCGCGGTGGCCATGCCGAAGCCGTGCTCCAGCACCGCCTGGCCGCCGACGAGGCAGATGGCCGCGATCAGCACCGCCGCCGGCAGCACCAGCGCGTGGCGGTGCGAGCGGATCAGCATCCAGGCGAGGTTGGCCACCAGCAGGCCGAGGAAGGTCACCGGCCCCACCAGCGCGGTGGAGACCGAGACCAGCACCGAGACCACGGCGAGGCAGCCCAGCACCGTGCGGCGATGGTCGACCCCGAGGTTGATCGCCCCCTCGCGGCCGAGGTGCAGCACGTCGAGCCGGTGCAGCCGGCCGAGGCCGGCGAGGCTCACCGCCGCGATGAGCAGCGCCGAGAGGCCCAGCAGCCCGGCATCCACGGTGTTGAAGCTGGCGAAGAGCCGGTCCTGCAGGGTGAGGAAGGCGCCGGGGTCCATCAGCCGCTGCAAGAGGCCCGCGACGGAGCGGAACAGGATGCCCAGCACGATGCCCACCAGCAGCACGAGGTGCAGGCTGCGCCCGCCCTTCAGGAACAGCCAGGAATAGAGGGCGAGGGCAAAGCCGGTCATCACCGCCACCTGGGCGAGGAACATCACCCGCGGGTCGAGCGCCGAGACCGCGAGCCCGCCGAGGCCGAAGGCCAGCCCGGTCTGGATCAGGATGAACAGCGCGTCGAACCCCATGATGGCCGGGGTGAGGATGCGGTTTCCGCTCACGCTCTGGAAGATCACGGTGGAGACGGCCACGGCATAGCCCACCAGCAGCAGGGCGGCGAGCTTGGTGGCGCGGAAGGGCAGCAGGAAGCTCCAGGGCCCGCGGGCGTCCCACAGCATG
Organism: Oceanicella sp. SM1341; assembly: GCF_003448965.1. Lineage (GTDB taxonomy): Bacteria > Pseudomonadota > Alphaproteobacteria > Rhodobacterales > Rhodobacteraceae > Paroceanicella. The sequence goes on along the minus strand of NZ_QRGC01000031.1, from coordinate 21,875 downwards.
AAGGCGGCGGCGCAGGCGAGGGCCGCGAGGCCGAGCAGTGCGAGCATGCGGCGGGGCGTGGGGAAGGCGCGGGCGTCAGGCACGGGCAGCGGGCCTCCGCAGCAGCAGGAGCAGGAAGACCGCGGCGCCGAACACGCCCATCATCGGCCCGATGGGGATCTCGTAGGGGGCCACCACCACGCGGCCGAGGATGTCGCAGCCCAGCACCAGCCCGGCGCCCAGCAGCGCCACCCAGGGCACGGTGCGGCGCAGGTTGTCGCCGATGGCGAGGCTCACGATGTTGGGCGCCACCAGCCCCAGGAAGGGGATGGAGCCGACGGTGACCACCACCGTCGCGGTCACCGTGGCGACGATGAGCATGCCCTGCGCGAACACCCGGGTGTAGTTCAGCCCCAGCGTGGTGCTCAGCCCCTCGCCCAGCCCGATCACGGTGAAGCGGTCGGCGGCGAGGAAGGCGAGCCCGGTGAGCGCGCCGGAGATCCACAAGAGCTCGTAGCGCCCGGCGAGCACGGCGGAGAAATCCCCCAGCGTCCAGGCGCCGAGCGACTGGGTGAGGTCGTAGCGATAGGCGAGGAACACGGTGAAGGCGCTGATCACCCCGCCCAGCATGATGCCCACCAGCGGTGCGAGCAGCGGCGAGCGCAGCGGCACCCGGCGCAGCACCCAGAGAAACAGCGCCGTGCCGGCAAGGGCGAAGCCGGTGGCCACCAGCATGCGGCCGAACACCGGCAGGCCGGGCGCGAGCAGCATCACCGTGAGCATGCCCAGCGTGGCGGATTCCACCACGCCGGCGGTGGAGGGCTCCACGAAGCGGTTGCGCGCCAGCATCTGCATGATGAGCCCGGCCACCGCCATCGACATGCCGGCCAGCACCAGCGCCAGCGTGCGCGGCACCCGGCTTTCCAGCAGCACGTCGAGGGCGCGGCCGTCGGCCGTGCCGGAGAGGAGGGCGGCGGGGGTGACATCGCTCACCCCGGTGAACAGGCTCACCAGGGCGAGGAGCAGCACCAGCGCCAGGCCGGCGAGCAGGGCCTTCATCGCGGGGTCACCGGCAGGCGGGCCTCACTGCGAGGCGCCGGAGAGGGCCGCGTCCAGCGCCTGCGCCGAGGCGAGGACAGAGGGCAGGCCGCCGCCGGCGAGATACCAGCGCGCCGGGTCGAGGTAGACGACATGGCCCGCCTTCCAGGCCTTCGTCTGGCGCACCAGCGCGTTGTCGAGCAGGGCGGCCGCGCCCTCGCCGGCGCGGCCGATGGCGGCGTCGCGGTCGATCACGAAGAGCCAGTCCGGGTCGGCCTCGAGGATGAACTCGTTGGAGATCGCCTGGCCATGGGTGCCCACCTCGAGGTCGGGCACGGCGGGGGCGATGCCGAAGGCGTCATGCAGGATGCCGAAGCGCGAGCCGGGGCCGAAGGCGCTAATCCGCCCGCCGGTGGTGAGGATCAGCAGGCCGGTGCCGGCGCCGGCGGCCTTCTCCTTCACCGCGGCCACGGCGGCATCGGTGCGCGCCACCAGCGCCTCCGCCTCGGCCTCGCGGCCGAAGATGCGGCCGAGCAGCAGGGCGTCACGCTCGGCGCTGCCGAGGAAATCCGCGGGGTCGACCGAGAGGTCGATCACCGGGGCGATGGGCGAGAGCGCGTCGAACTTCGGGGTGGAGCGCCCGCCGGTGATGATCAGCTCCGGTGCGGCGGCGGCGATCGCCTCCATGTCGGGCTCGAACAGGGTGCCGATGCGCGGCGTGTCGGCGTAGGTCTCCGCCAGCCAGCCAGGCATGGTGTTCGAGGCGACGCCCTCCACCGGGATGCCGAGCGCCTGCATCGTGTCGAGCACGAAGAAGGGGAAGACCATCACCGGGTGGGGGTTGGTGCTCAGCTCCGTCTCGCCGCGGGCGTGCTCGACGGTGATCTGCTCCTGCGCCGCGGCGGGCAGGGCGGCGGCGGCGAGACAGGCGGCCAGCGCCAGGGCGAGGCGGCGGGGCGAGCGGGCAGTGCTGGGCATCATCGGGCGGGCTCCTTGCCCCGGCCTGCCGGGCCCGGGGCGGGGGGTGAGGCGGGCCGGCATCCGGTCCGCTGGCTGGAGAGGCGCCGGAGGCCTTGCGGCGCGGCGCGGGCGTGCGGGGAGGCGGTGCGGCCCGGGTGTCCGGCCGCCCGCCGTTTCTCCGGCAGTGCCAAAGCCGATAAAAATAGTCAACTCATATGGCGGTGAAACAGGGCGGTCATGCCCCGGCCGCAGGGCTGTCCTTCGGGCTGCCGCGTGCAGGCCGGGGCGGGCGGCGGCACCGGCCCCGGGGTGCGACACCCTGTCCGCCGGGTGACGGGGCGTTCCGGGCCTTCCGGCCGGCGCCGTTTCGTGCCAAAGGGGGAGGGCAGGCAAGCGGGCGCGGCATCTCCGGCCCCCGCCGGATCCGGAGCAGCATGACCACCACCCCAAGACCGCCCCGCGCGCCGGGCCCTGTCCTGAGCGCGCTGCGCCGCGCCGGCCCCGACGGCTGGCTGGCGCGTGCGCTCACCTCCGACAGCTCGCCCACCGCCGACCTCTACCTGGTGAATTCCTGCACCGACATGCTGGCCGAGGGCCGCATCCGCCGCCCGGCCCCCACCGTGTTCGAGACCGATGACGCCCTGCTGGTGATGCGCCATGACGCGCGCGCGCCGCTCACCCTCGCGCGCAAGCGGCTGGTGTATTTCATCGATGACGCCTGGCGCGCGGCGGGGGCCGACCTCTCGCTCTCGCGCTTCTGGCGCGGCAAGATGAAGCTGGTGGAGGGGCGCGCCGCCGCCTTCCACATGCCGCGGGCCGGGCACGTCGTGGTGAGCACCGAGGCGCTGCTGCCCGCCGCCCGCGCCGCCGCCCCGCAGGCCGGGCTGCATTGCATCGACCCCTACTGGTCCGAGCCGCTGGCCGATGACGCGCATTTCGACGGCGAGGGCCTCGAGATCGTCTTCCTCGGCGCGCAGCTGCACGGCGCCGACCTCGCCTTCCTCTTGCCCGCGCTCGCCGAGGTGCTGGCGGCGCTGCCGCAGGCGCGCTTCACCCTTTCTGCCGGCCACGCCCTGCCGGCGGAATGGGAGGCGCACCCGCAGATCCGCCGCATCCCCGGCCTGCGCTGGCGCGACTACCGCGCCGGGCTCACCGAGCGGCGCTTCCACCTGGCGCTCTACCCGCTGATGGACACGCCGTTCAACGCCGGGCGCTCGCGCAACAAGATCATCGAGCACGCGGTGGTGGGCGCCGCCCCGCTCTACTCCGAAACCTGGCCCGAGGGGCGCGAGGCCGCCGCCGCCGGCGCGGGGCTCGCGTTGCCGAACCGGCCGGAGGACTGGGCGCAGGCGCTGCTGGCCCTCGCCGCCGACCGGGGGCGCCTGCGCGGCCTCGCCCGCGCGGCGCGGGCCCATGCCGAGGCCATCAACCGCCCCGAGCCGCAGCGCGCGCTGTGGCAGCGGCTGCTTTTTTCGCCGGCGCCCCCCGGCGGGGGGTGACAGAGCCGCCCGCCGCGCCACTTTCTGCGCACGGGCATGCAAATCAGGGTCGATCCGCCGGCGCGGCTCTGCGATAAACGCCCCGAAGGCCAAGAGGCCGGGAGAACCACGGGACAGACTGGACCATGAAACTTCTGATTACCGGCGGCTGCGGCTTCATCGGCTCGGCGGTCGTGCGCCAGGCCATCGCGGACAAGCACCACGTGGTGAACGTGGACGCCCTCACCTATGCCGGCAGCCGCTCCAACGTGGCCTCCTGCGAGGAGCACCCGCGCTACGCCTTCGAGCATGCCGACATCCGCGACCGCGCCGCACTCGACCGGATCTTCGCCGAACACCGCCCCGAGGCGGTGATGCATCTCGCCGCCGAAAGCCATGTCGACCGCTCCATCGACGGGCCGGGCGACTTCATCCAGACCAATATCGTGGGCACGTACAACATGCTCGAGGCGGCCCGCGCCTACTGGACCGGGCTGCGCGGCATGGCCAAGGCCGCCTTCCGCTTCCACCACATCTCGACCGACGAGGTGTTCGGCGCGCTGGGCGAGCAGGGCCTGTTCACCGAAACCTCGCCCTACCAGCCGAACTCGCCCTATTCCGCCTCCAAGGCCGGCTCCGACCACCTGGTGCGCGCCTGGGGCGAGACCTACGGCCTGCCGGTGCTGCTCACCAACTGCTCGAACAATTACGGGCCGTTCCACTTCCCCGAGAAGCTCATCCCGGTGGTGATCCTGAATGCGCTGGCGGGCCGCGACATCCCGGTCTACGGTGCGGGGGAGAACGTGCGGGACTGGCTGTTCGTCGAGGACCACGCCCGCGCCCTGCTCACCGTGGTCGAGCGCGGCACCGTGGGCGAGACCTACAACATCGGCGGCAACGCGGAGGCGCGCAACATCGACATCGTGCGCCAGATCTGCGCCCTGCTCGACGAGATGCGCCCCGGAAACGAGCCGCGCGAGACGCTGATCCGCTTCGTCACCGACCGGCCGGGGCATGACTACCGCTATGCCATCGACGCCTCGAAGATCCGCGCCGAGCTGGGCTGGGAGCCCTCGGTGACGCTGGAGGAAGGGTTGCGCCGCACCGTGGCGTGGTACCTGGAGAACACCGGCTGGTGGCAGGAGATCGCCGCCCGCGGCGCCGAGCTGAAGCGCCTCGGCCTCGGCGCCAGCTGAGAGCCAGTACCGGCCGGCGGCCGGCGGAGAGAAGGAACGGGAATGACTGAGAACAGCGCCACCGCCCCGCGCAAGGGCATCATCCTGGCGGGCGGGTCGGGCACGCGGCTCTACCCCATCACCCATTCGGTGTCCAAGCAGCTGCTGCCGCTCTACAACAAGCCGATGATCTACTACCCGCTCTCGGTGCTCATGCTTTCCGGGCTGCGCGAGGTGGCGATCATCACCACCCCCGGCGACATCGAGCAGTTCCGCCGGCTGCTGGGCGACGGCGCGCAATGGGGCATGCGGCTGGAATACATCGTGCAGGAGAGCCCCGACGGGCTGGCCCAGGCCTATCTGCTGGCCGAGGAATTCCTCGACGGCGCCGGCTCGGTGATGGTGCTGGGCGACAACATCTTCTACGGCCACGGCCTGCCGGAGGTGCTGCTGGAGGCGGCGGCGAAGCCCACGGGCGGCACGGTGTTCGGCTACCAGGTGGCCGACCCCGAGCGCTACGGCGTGGTGGATTTCAACGCCGACGGCCGGGTGCTCTCCATCGAGGAAAAGCCCGAGGTGCCGAAATCCGACTTCGCGGTGACCGGGCTCTACGTGCTCGACGGCCGGGCGCCCGCGATGGCGAAGCGGGTGAAACCCTCCGCCCGCGGCGAGCTGGAGATCACCGACCTGCTGAACCTCTACCTCGCCGAGGGCAGCCTCACGGTGCAGCGCCTGGGCCGCGGCTATGCCTGGCTCGACACCGGCACCCATGACAGCCTGCTTGACGCCTCGAATTTCGTGCGCACCATGGAGAGACGGCAGAACCTGATGATCGGCTGCCCGGAGGAGGTCGCCTTCTCGCAGGGCTGGGTGAGCGCGGACGCGCTGCGCGAGCTGGCCCGGCCCTATCTCAAGACGACCTACGGCAAGTACCTGATGCGGATAGCCGATCACGGCTGACCGCGAGCGAGAGGCGTAGTTTGGTTTCCCAGGGCCTGGAACAGGACGAGATCGGCAGGCAGGGCGCGCGGGCGCCCTCGCGCCTGCGCGAGGCATGGCTGCGCCTGCGCCATGCCGGGGCCTTCTGCGTGTGGTACGGGCGCCGGCCGCGGGTGATGGCCGAGCACATCGCCCATGCGGCGCGCACCCTGCGCCGGCACGGGATCTCCGCCTTCCTCGCCGATTTGCGCAACGCCTCCAACCAGATCAGCCACGAGGCCGGCCTCGCCCAGGTGGCCCGGCTGGCCGACCGCGACGCCCTGCGCGTGGCCCGGCAGGCCGAGCGGGTGCAGGGCACCATCCTCATCGTCGTCCACGACATGGAGATGGGCGGCGCCCAGCAGGTGGCGCGCCTCTTTGCGCTCTGGCTCATCAACCACACCCGCTACCGGGTGAAGTTCGTGGCCATGCGCGACGGCCCGTTCCGCAAGCGCTTCGAGGCGATGGCCGAGACCTTCTGCATCACCTCGGTGGCCAGCCTGCCGCACCGCGACGCGGTGGTGGCACTGCGCAAATGGGCCGGGCCGGACGTGAAATCGGTGTTCGTGAACTCGGTGGCCAGCGGCGGTTTCTACGATTACTGGCCGCTCGACACGCCCTCCGTGGCCTTCATCCACGAGCTGCCCAAGATCCTCGACCGTCACCGCCCGGCGCTCGACAACATCCTCCGCCACGCCACCCGCATCCTGGGCGGCAGCGACGCGGTGCGCGAGGTGCTCGCCACCCGCTACCGCGCCGACCCGGCGAAGCTCGACCGCACCTATGCCTACATCCCCGACGGCGACGTGCCCGACGCCCGCGCCCGCCGCCAGGCCCGCCGCCGCGCCGGCGCCGATGACGACACGCTGCTGGTCTGCGGCTCGGGCGTGCTGCACTGGCGCAAGTCGCCGGACGTGTTCATCGAGGTGGCGGCGAAGGTGGCGGCCGCGGCGCCCGGCCGGGTGCGCTTCGTCTGGGCCGGCGGCGGCCCGGACCAGGCGGTCTGCGAGGCGCTGATCGCCGAGCGCGGGCTGCAGGACACGGTGAGCATCACCGGCTACCTGCCCGACATCGACATGGTGCTCAACGGCGCCGACCTGTTCCTGCTGCCCTCGCAGGAAGACCCGTTCCCGCTCGCCGCCCTGCACGCCGCCCGCGCCGGTGCGCCGATCATCTGCTTCGACGATGCCGGCGGCATGCCCGAGTTCGCCGCCCGCGGCGCCGGTGTGTCGGTGCCCTTCGGCGACGCGGAGGCGATGGCGGCCCAGGTGCTCGCCTATCTCGAGGACCCCGCGCGCCGCGAGGCCGAGGGCGCGCGCGGCCGGCGGCTCGTGGCGCGCTACCACACCATCGGCCGGGTGGGCCCGGTGCTGCTCAACCACATCCGCGAGGTGGCCGGCCTGCGCCCGGCCGTCTCCGTCGTGGTGCCGAACTACAATTACGAGCGCTTCCTGCCCGAGCGGCTCGACAGCATCCTCGCGCAGGACATGCAGGATTTCGAGCTCATCCTGCTCGACGACGCCTCCACCGACGGCTCCGCGGCGGTGCTGGAGCGCTACGCCCGCCGCTGGCCCGGCGCGCGGCTGGTGGTGAACGAGGTCAACACCGGCTCGCCCTTCGCGCAATGGCTCCGGGGCATGGAGCTCGCCACTTCCGACATCGTCTGGATCGCCGAGGCCGACGACGCCTGCGAGCCCAACCTGCTCTCCACCCTGCTGCCCGCCTTCGACGACCGCAACGTGATGCTGGGCCATGTCCGCTCGGTGCCGGTGGGCGACGATGGCGCGGTGCTGGGCGATTACGAGAAGCTCTACCTCGACCGCATCGCGCCGGGCCGCTGGTCGCGCCCCTTCCTCGCCACCGACCACGAGGAGGTGAACGCCGGCCTCGGCATCGCGAACTCGATCCCCAACGCCTCCGGCATGATGTTCCGCAAGTTCGTGCCCGAGCCGGAATTCGCCGAGCGGGTGACGGCGATGAAGCTCTGCGGCGACTGGTATTTCTACCTGCGCGCCCTGCGCGGCGGGCTGATCGCCTACGAGCCCGGCGCGGTGAACCGCCACCGGCGCCACTCGCTCACCGTCACCCACCGGCTGGAGGGCACGAAGCTCTACTTCGACGAGCTCTCCGAGGTGCGCCGCTTCATCGCCCGCACCTGGACGCAAGGCGCGGCGGCCCGCGCCCGGGCGCTGGGCTTCGTCGAGCAGGACGTCGCCCGGTTTCCGCAGGTGGCGCCCGAGACCGCCGCCTCCGCCCGCGCCGCGCTGGAGCCGGCGGAGCCGGTGCTGCCCTGCCTGCTGATGGTGATCTCCGACCTCGGGCCCGGAGGCGGCCAGCTCTTCGGCGTGCGCTTCGCCAACCAGTGGATGCGCATGGGCGGCCGCGTGGTGCTGCTCAACGCCCGCGCCTACCGCGACCACCCGGCCGTGGTCTCCAAGATCGACCCGCGGGTGCTGCTGCTCGAGCGCGGCCAGGCCGGGGCCGACCTGCCGGGCATCGTGCGCCGCTTCGGGGTGGACGTGATCCATTCCTCGCTCTGGTGGGCCGACCGCCACGTGCTGCACCAGATCCGCCGGCTGGAGGAGAAGCGCCCCTGGGTGGTCACCATGCACGGCTGCCACGAGAGCATGGAGCACGACCCGCGCATCGACCGCGACTTCCAGAAGGTGATGACCCGGATGGTGAGCCTGGTCGACGCCTGGGCCTATACCGCCGACAAGAACCGCGCCGTGTTCGAGCGCATCGAGAAGCCCTCGCGCATCGAGAAACTCATCAACGGCATCGAGCTGGAGGGCGCCTCGCGCCCCCTCACCCGCGCCGAGCTGGGCCTGCGCGAGGAGGCGCTGGTGCTCTGCCTCGCCTCCCGCGCCATTCCCGAGAAGGGCTGGCGCGAGGCGGTGGAGATGGTGGCCGCCCTCAACGCCGAGGGCCGCGACACCGACCTGATGCTGATCGGCGAGGGCCCGGAGGCCGAGGCGCTGGCCGCCGAGGCGCCCGAGCACGTGCGCTTCTTCGGCCAGGTGGCGAACCTGCAGGATTACCTCGACTGCGCCGACCTCGGCCTGCTGCCCACCCGCTTCCGCGGCGAGAGCTTCCCCCTCGTGGTGCTGGAGATGATGGCCCGCGGCCGCGCCGTGGTCACCACCGATGCGGGCGTTCTGGCCGAGATCGTCGGCGAAGGCCCGGAGGCCGCCGGCGTGGTGGTTCCGCTCATCGAAGGCGAGATCGACACGCTGGGCCTGCGCGCCGCGGTGCTGGCGCTCTCCGAGCCCGAGGCGCGGCGGCTGGCGGGCGAGCGCGGCCGGGCCCGCTTCGAGGAGCATTACACCGTGGAGCGCATGGTGGCCGCCTATCTCGCGCTCTACCGCGGTCTCGGCGCGGGGACGACGGCACTGAAATGACCACCACGCCCGCCCCGACCCGCCGGCTGCTCCTGCACATGGGCGCGCCGAAGACCGGCTCTTCCCTGCTGCAATCCTTCTTCGCCCGCAACGTGGGCGAACTCGCCGCCCGCGGCATCGCCTACCCGGCGCTGGAGCCGCTGGAGGGGGCGCTGGGCAACGAGGCCACCTCCGGCAACGGCGCGCTGCTGGCCCGCGCTCTGATGCCGCCGCGCCACCGGGTGGCGCTCTCCGAGGCCGAGCGGGCGGCGGCGCTGGAGCGGCTCGACGCAGCGCTGGCCGATGCCACCGGCGACGTGCTGGTGAGCTCGGAGTGGTTCTTCGTCATCCCCAAGCTGGAGCAGGAGCGGCTGGCCGAGCGCGCGCTGCGCCACGGGCTGCGCCTGTGCCCGATCGTCTACCTGCGCCGGCAGGACGACATGATCATGTCGCTCTACGCCCAGGAGGTGAAGAAGGCCGGCCTCACCGAGGACGCCGCCACCTTCTGCATGCACTACGCCCAGAAGGACCGGCGGCTGAACTACTACGCCGTGCTGCAGGGCCTCACCACGCGCTTCCCCGCCGAGGACTGCCGGGTGCGGATCTACGAGCGCGCGCAATGGGTGAACGGCTCGCTGATCGACGATTTCCTCGCCGCCTGCGGGGTGGAGGACCTTTCGGGCTTCGACCGGCGGGTGGAGAAGATCAACGTCACCCCCGGGCGGCTGGCGCTGGAGTGGATGCGGCTCGCGAACGCTCTGCCGGCCCGAACCCCCGCGGCCGAGCGGCTGATGCGCGCCCTGCGCCGGCTCGACGGCCGCGAGGACAGCCCCGGCCCGGTGCTGCCCCCGAGGCTGCGCCTCGAGATCCTCGAGCGTTTCGCCGGCTCGAATGCCCGCGCGGCGCGGGAATTCCTCGGCCGCAGCGACGGCCGGCTCTTCCTCACGCCGCCCCCGGCCCCCGACGAGCCCTGGCAGGACATCGCCACCCTTGCCCGTGGCCGGATGATCTCCGGCCTCGCCTCCGCCATCCGCGGCGTCGACGCTCTCTTCGCCCGGAAAGGCTGAGCGCGCGCCCCGAGGCCACCCCCGGCGGCCCCCGGCCGGGGTGCTCCGCGCCTGCGTCTCCGGCTTCCCCCGCAGGATGTCTCTTGCCCTTCGCGGGGTACGGGATATTCGGTCTCAGGTCTCAGGTCTCAGGTCTCAGGTCTCAGGTCTCAGGTCTCAGGTCTCAGGTCTCAGGTCTCAGGTCTCAGGTCTCAGGTCTCAGGTCTCAGGTCTCAGGGCTCGGAGGGGCCCCACCTCAACCCGCTGCGCACGCGAGCCCTCCTCTCGTTCACTCCAGGCACAAAGGGCCGCGCCCGACCCTGGGTGGGCGCACTCACGCCCGTGGTCAGCGGTTTATCCCAAAAGCTCCGGAATCGGGCTGTGCGGGAGATGGCATCGCCATCGCGCCCTCCCGGGGGAGGGTCGGGCGCGGCCCGGGCTGGTCGCCCGGGCGAGCGGGTTGAGCAGTCGCGCGCAGAATGTCGGCAGGGTGCCCGGGCGGGTGGGGCGCGAGCGCGACATGCCGGGCCGTGCAGCCGCGCGGCACGCGCGGCTCGGCCCAAACCGCAGGAGATGCGCCCGCGAGGGCGGGTCGACGCAGGGCGGGAGGGCTCCGGCTCCGCTCGCAGGAGGCCTGCCGGCCGGGGGCGCTCCCGTGAGGCGGCCCCCTGTCGGTGCCCGCCTCTTTGGGCCAAGCCGGATGCTGCGCATCCGGCGTCCGCGCGGGGCTGGGGGCGACTGCGCGGGCTGCCTGCCGAAGCTGACCTGCCGGGGCGCCGGAAGGGCTGGTGAGAGCATCGGGCGGATCGGAAACCCATCTGCCTCGCGGCGCAGGCTCGCTCCCGGGCATCGCCTGCCGCGCCGGGGGGATCGATGCTGCACCTTGCCCGAGCGTGCCTTGCCGTGTTGGTGCCGGCTGGTGTCAGGCATGGCGCGCGGATCCCGACAGGTCGGTGCGGGCTCGCTGCCCGGGGAATGGCTGTGCGCCGGCCGCGTTTAGGTCCGGCAGCGCCTTTGCTCGGGATGCGCCGCGACACCTGCCCGTCCCGCCCCGGCCCGGGACGGGCAGGGCGGGGTGTCGGCTCCGCGCGGATACGGTGCGGCCTGGCCGGGCTCCGGCCCGGTTTAAGCCGGGCCGCGCTGGTTTCAGCTCCGGCGGCTGACGGGCCGGGCTCGGGACGGTCGCGCCCCGGCCCTGTTGCGGGTCGTCAGCCGCGGCCGACGAAGGGCATTTTCGTGGCCATCACGGTCATGAACTGCACGTTCGCCTCGATCGGCAGGCTCGCCATGTGCACCACGGAGCTCGCGACATGGGCCGGGTCCATCGTGGCCTCGATGGCGATGGAGCCGTCGGCCTGCGGCACGCCCTTGGTCATCGGCCGGGCCATGTCGGTGAGGGCGTTGCCGATGTCGATCTGCCCGCAGGCGATGTCGAAGGGCCGGCCGTCGAGGCTGATGCACTTCGTGAGCCCGGTGATCGCGTGCTTGGTGACCGTGTAGGCGGTGGAGCCGGGGCGCGGGGCATAGGCCGAGATCGAGCCGTTGTTGATGATCCGCCCGCCCTGGGGCGACTGGGCGCGCATCTTCGCGAAGGCGGCGCGGGCGCAGAGCACGGCGCCGGTGAGGTTCACGTCGAGCACGCCGTACCAGTCGTCGAGCGGCATCTCGTCGATCGGCTTGCCCGGTGCGCCGCGGCCGGCGTTGTTGAACAGCAGGTCGAGCCGGCCCATCGCCTTCACCGCGGCGTCGAACACCGCCTCGACCTCCTCGGGCTTCGTGACATCGGCGGGCAGAACGTGGCCGGAGCCGATGAGCGCCGCGGTCTCCTCCAGCGGCTCGCGGCGGCGGCCGACGAGCGCCACCTCCCAGCCCGCCTTCGCGAGCGCTACGGCGGTGTCGCGGCCCACGCCGCTTCCGGCACCGGTGATGAGTGCTGTCTTCATTCTGTCCCCCCTCGGTCGTGACCTTGTTCGTGGTGTCTTTCGGGGGGAGCCTAGAGCCTTGGCGGGCGCGAGGGAAGGGCGAAGGCCCTATTCCCAGCCCTGCATGTCGATCCAGCGGCGGCGCATCTGTTCGCCGATCATGCAATCGGTCATGCCGGCGTTGCGCAGCCGCGCCGGCGGCGGCAGGGCGGCGATTTCCATCACCATCTTCAGGCGGATGGCGGCGACGAAACCGCTCTTCTCCAGCACCGGCACCACGAAGGCGCCCGGCCCGCCGATCACGCAATCCTCGTAGTAGAAGTCGAGGTCGGGGAGGGAGAAGGGCCCGGTGGCGCGCTTGATCATCACCGGCAGGCCGTTGATCTGGATGCCGGCGGCCACCAGCGCGTCTCGCACCGGGGCTACGGGGCCGCCGGTGTTGTTCGGCCCGTCGCCGGAGACGTCGATCACCCTCCGCGTGCCCTCGAACCCGTTGTCGACGAAGAGCTGCGCCGCCTGGGTGAGCCCGGCGGAGATCGAGGTGCCCGAGGCGCTGCGCACCGGCACGGCGCGGAGCTGGGCTGCGGCGGCGCGGGCATCCTCCTCCGAGGCGATCAGCGTCCAGTCGAGCACCAGCCGGCCGGACCAGGGACCGCCCCATTCGAGATAGGCGATCGCGATGCGCCTGAGCTCGCCGGAGGTGATGGCCGAGAGCACGGCGGGATGGGTGAGCGCCTCGGCATAGCCATCGCGCTGCACCGCCTGCTCATCCGCGTCCATCGAGCGGGAAACGTCCACGGCGAAGACCAGCTCGAGGTCCACCGGCTCGGCGCTTGCCGCCGCCGCGGGCAGCACCTCCGCCGCCAGGGACAGGGCGAAGACAAGCGCCACACCCGCCGCGCGGGTGCCGGTGATCGCGGTCAGGGCCGCCGAAACTCTTGTCAGGGCGGCCACAGCCGCCGAAGCGCCTGATGTCGCGGCCATGGCCGCCGAATTACCTGTTGTCGCGGCCACGGCCGCTCGGGCCCGGGAGAACAGGGCCCCGGCCGGCCTTGCCTTCAGAAGCGCGGCCACCGCCGCAACACGCTCGGAAATCGCGGCCACCGCCGCAACACGCTTGGATATCGCGGCCACCGCCGCAACGGGCTTAACAGTCGCGGCCACGGCCGCTCGGGCGCCCATCAGGCGGTACCGTGCCGCAAGGGCGGATCCCCGCTGAGCAGGCGCAACAGGACAGCACAGGTCTCGTGGTTCATGGCAACCTCCGGATGACCCCTCGCAAGAAGAATCCTAGCCCGGAAAGTGTTAACCAAGAAGAAATTTGTGATCCTGCACGCTCACGACGACGGGAACGTGACAGGGCTGCCGCCTGAATATGACAGGGGTATCGCGGCGCGGGGCCGCCGCACGCGGGCGGTGCGGCCCCGCCCGGATGGGCAGGGCCGCGGGGACGTTCAGAGCTTGCCGCGCACCAGCTTCTCGTAGTCTTCCGCGATGGTGCGGGTGAGGGCGCCGACCTCGAAGTTGTAGTCGCCGATCTGGCCGACGGGGGTCACCTCTGCGGCGGTGCCGGTGAGCCAGCACTGCTCGAAGCTCTCCATCTCGTCGGGCATGATGTGGCGCTCGATCACCTCGACGCCGCGCTCCTTGAGCATGCCGATCACGGTCTGGCGGGTGAGGCCGTTGAGGAAGCAGTCCGGCGTGGGGGTGTGCACCTTGCCGTCCTTCACGAAGAACACGTTGGCGCCGGTGGCCTCGGCCACGTAGCCGCGATAGTCGAACATCAGCGCGTCCGAGCAGCCCTTCGCCTCGGCGGCGTGCTTGGACATGGTGCAGATCATGTAGAGGCCCGAGGCCTTGGCATGGCAGGGGATGGTCTCCGGCGAGGGGCGCTTCCAGGCCGAGATGTCGAGCTTGGCGCCCTTGAACTTCGCGTCGCCGTAATAGGCGCCCCATTCCCACACCGCCACGGCCATGTGCACCGGGTTCTTCGCCGAGGCGACACCCATGTCCGGGCCCGAGCCGCGCCAGACGACCGGGCGCACATAGGCGTCCTTCAGGCCGTTCTTCTCCAGCGTCGCGGCCTTCGCCGCCTCGATCTCGTCCACCGAGTACTGCAGCGGGATGTCGATGGCCTTTGCGGAGGCGATCAGCCGCTCGGAGTGCGCGCGGCTCTTGAAGATGGTGCCGTCGTAGCAGCGCTCGCCCTCGAAGACCGAGGAGGCATAATGGAGAGCATGGGTGAGCACGTGCACCTTCGCCTCGCGCCAGGGCACCATCGCGCCGTCAACCCAGATCCAGCCATCGCGGTCGTCATATGCACCGGCCATTGTCGTAACCTTTCGATTCCAGGGCTTCAGCCCCTTGATTTTTTTCCGGAAATTGCGCGTATCTGTTTCAACGCGACAGGAAGTTACCGAAAACTGGGTATGCGGCTATCATTTGGACCTTGGAATGTCAATAAGCCTGACTTAAACTGTGAAAAACCGAGACAGGGGAGCGAGACGATGACCACGCACAGCACCGCGCCGGCGGCCACCATCTCCCGCGGGGAGCAGCTGCTCTTCCTCACGGACGACCAGTTGCGGCAGGGCATCGAGCTGATGTTCTTCGCCTACCAGGCCTTCACCTCGGACCCGGACCGCATTCTCGAGGATTACGGATACGGCCGCGCGCATCATCGCGCCATCCATTTCATCAACCGCCGGCCCGGGCTCACCGTGGCCGAGCTGCTCGACCTGCTCGGCGTCACCAAGCAGTCGCTCAACCGGGTGCTGCGCCAGCTGGTGGAGGACGGGCTGGTGCAGAGCGCCGTGGGCAAGGCCGACCGCCGCCAGCGCAACCTCACCCTCACCGAGCGCGGCGCCACGCTGGAGCGCGAGCTCTCCGCCGCACAGCGCGAGCGGGTGCGCCGCGCCTACCGTGAGGCCGGCTCCGACGCCGTGGCCGGTTTCCGCCGCGTGCTCGAACAGATGGTGGACCCCGAGCGCAGGGCGCGTATCATCGGCCTCGTTGAACGGGGACGAACGTGACGTGACGTCGGAAGAAACGAGACGCGATGCCCATGTGCTGGTCGTCGACGATGACGAGAGGATCCGGAAGCTGCTGGCGCGCTTCCTGGCGCGCAACGGGTTCTGGGTTACTCCGGCCCGGGACGCGGCGCATGCCCGGCGGCTGCTGGGGGGGCTGGAGTTCGACCTCATCATCCTCGACGTGATGATGCCGGGGGAGGACGGGTTCGAGCTCACCCGCGCCCTGCGCCGCACGCTGGCGACACCGATCATCCTGCTCACCGCCCGCGGCGAGACCGACGACCGCATCACCGGGCTGGAGCGCGGGGCGGACGACTATCTCTCCAAGCCCTTCGAGCCGCGCGAGCTGCTGTTGCGGGTGAACGCCATCCTGCGCCGCGCCGCCCCGGTGGCGCCGCCGGCGCAGTTGCCCCGCGCGCTGATGCTGGGCGAGGTGCGCTACGACGCCGGCCGGGCCGAGCTGTGGCGCGGCGAGGAGCAGGTGCGCCTCACCTCCACCGAGGTGGCGCTGATGCGCATCCTCTCCGGCACCCCGCACGAGCCGGTGAGCCGGGCGCGGCTGGTGGAGGAGCTGGGCCGCACCGAGGGCGGCGCGCAGGAGCGCGCGGTCGACGTGCAGATCACCCGCCTGCGCCGCAAGATCGAGAAGGACCCCAAGGCCCCGCGCTACCTCCAGACCGTGCGCGGCGCGGGCTACATGCTCACCCCCGACTGAGGCCGGCCCCGCCGCGGGACCGGGGCGGTGCCCCCCCGGGAGGGGCGGACCCGGCGGCGCGCGCCTTCCCGCCAGGCGTCTCCGCCTCGCGGCCGGCCGGCGGCGGGGCAGCGCCGCAAGTCCGCCTGTCTAGGGCTCGTAGCCGTGTTCCTGCGGCGGGGGCAATGCGCCCCCTAGTCCTCGAGTGGCGGCCCGTACCCGGAGGTTGCCGGCAGCCGGCCCGTGCTCGCTGCCCTTGAGTGGCCGGCTTGTGCCCATTGCCTTCGAGCAGCGGGCTTGTGCCCGTTTCCTTCAAGTGGCGGGCTTGTGCCCGCGGGGGCGATGGTTAATGGTTCGCTCAAAGAACAACGCCCAGGGAGACGTCGCCACATGTCCACAGCCTTCCTCACCCATCCGGATTGCCTGCGCCACGAGACGCCGGAGGGCCATCCGGAGCGCGTGGCGCGGCTGCAGGCGGTGCTGCGGGTGCTCGGGAGGCCCGAGTTCGCGACCCTGCGCCATGTCGCGGCCCCGAAGGCGCAGGAGCAGGACCTGCTGCTGGTGCATCCGCCCGAGCATGTCGCCGCCATCCGCATGGCCCGGCCCGAGAGCGGGCAGGTGCCGCTCGACGCCGACACCTGGATGTCGCCCGGCTCCTGGGCGGCGGCGCTGCGCGCGGTGGGGGGCGCGATCCATGCGGTGGACCTGGTGCTGGCGGGCGAGGCGGCGAACGCCTTCGTGGGCTGCCGGCCGCCGGGCCACCACGCCGAGAAGACCACGCCGATGGGCTTCTGCCTGTTCGGCACCGTGGCCATCGCGGCGATGCACGCGCTGGAGCGCCGCGGCCTCTCCCGCGTGGCGATCATGGATTTCGACGTGCATCACGGCAATGGCACCCAGGACCTGCTGTGGGACGAGGAGCGGGTGCTCTTCGCCTCCACCCACCAGCGGCCGCTCTTTCCCGGCACAGGCGCGCAGACCGAGCGCGGCGCGCATGGCCAGATCCTCAACGTGCCCCTGCCGCCGGGCTCGGACGGGGCGCTGTTCCGCAAGCACATGGAGGACCTGGTGCTGCCGGCGCTCGACGGCTTCCGCCCCGAGCTGGTGCTGGTCTCCGCGGGGTTCGACGCCCACCGCGACGATCCGCTCGCCACGCTGAACTGGGAGGCGGAGGATTTCGCCTGGGTCACGGAACGCCTGTGCGATATTGCCGACGCACATTGCGGCGGCAGGCTGGTATCCAGCCTCGAAGGCGGATATGACCTTGAAGGACTCGCGGCCTCGGTGGCCGCGCATGTGGGCGTTTTGATGGAGCGGGGCCAATGACGGCGAAGCCGGTGGCTGAAATGAGTTTCGAGGAGGCGATGGGCGCGCTCGAGCAGGTCGTGGGCCAGCTCGAATCCGGCTCCGTGCCGCTCGAGGAGTCCATCGCGCTCTACGAACGCGGGGCGGAGCTGCGCAAGCATTGCGAGGACAAGCTGGCCGCGGCCGAGGAGAAGGTCGCCCAGATCACCCTCGGCCCGGACGGCAAGCCCGCCGGCGCCCGCGCCGTGGACATATCCTGATCATGCTCGCCGTGAGTTTCGTGGACACGCTCATGGAAGCCGCGCGACGCGTGGAATCCCGGGCCGAGACCCTGCTTCCGCGGCCGGGCGGGCCGGAAGGCCGCGTCTCCGCCGCCATGCGGCATGCCGTGCTGGGCGGGGGCAAGCGCATGCGCGGCTTCCTCGTGCTCTCCTCCGCGGCCATCTACGAGGTGGCGCCCCTGCGGGCCGAGCGCGCGGCCGTGGCGCTCGAGTGCCTGCATGCCTACTCGCTGGTGCATGACGACCTGCCCTGCATGGACGATGACAGCCTGCGCCGCGGCCAGCCCACGGTGCACGTGAAATGGGACGAGGCGACGGCCGTGCTCGCCGGCGACGCGCTGCACAGCCTCGCCTTCGAGATCCTCGCCGAGCCGGAAACCCACCCCGACGCCACGGTGCGCGCGGCGCTGTGCCTCGACCTCGCCCGCGCGGCGGGGCAGCACGGCATGGTGGGCGGCCAGGCCATCGACATCGCCGCCGAAACCGCAGCGGAGCCGCTGGTGCTCTCCGAGGTGAGCCGGCTGCAGGCGCTCAAGACCGGCGCGCTGATCCGGGCCTCGGCCCGGGCGGGCGCGCTGCTCGGCGGCGCCAGCGTCGAGGATATCGACGCGCTCGACGGCTATGCCGAGGCGCTGGGCCGGGCCTTCCAGATCCGCGACGACATCCTCGACGTCTCGGGCGACCCCGCGGCGGCCGGAAAGCGCCTGCGCAAGGACGAGGCCGCCGGAAAAGCCACCTTCGTGAGCCTGCTCGGGCTTGACGAGGCGGCCCGGCAGGCCGATCTCCTCGTGGCACAGGCCACCGCCCGGCTCGACCGGTTCGGCGCCGTGGCAAACCCGCTGCGCGAGGCCGCCCGCTTCGCCGTGGCGCGGCAGAGCTGAAACCTCCCCGCCCGGCGGCACTGGCGCCGGGGGGCATGAACTCCGGCGCGGCCCGGCATGGCGCCCCGCCGGCCGGCCCGGACCCCACCCATCCGCCCCCGGGCGGACCGGCAAGAGAACGGCCGGCAAGAGTACGGAAGGACGAGCACAGATGAGCGACAGGCCGGCCACACCGCTGCTCGACCGCGTGTCCGCCCCTGCCGACCTCAAGGGCTTCACCGACCCCGAGCTCACCCGCATCGCCTCCGAGCTGCGCGCCGAGACCATCTCGGCGGTCTCGGTCACCGGCGGGCACCTGGGCGCGGGGCTCGGCGTGGTCGAGCTCACCGTGGCGCTGCACGCCGTGTTCGACACCCCGCGCGACAAGCTGATCTGGGACGTGGGCCACCAGTGCTACCCGCACAAGATCCTCACCGGCCGGCGCGAGCGCATCCGCACCCTGCGCGCGGGCGGCGGGCTCTCGGGCTTCACCAAGCGGGCCGAGAGCGTCTACGACCCGTTCGGCGCCGCGCATTCCTCCACCTCGATCTCCGCCGCCCTCGGCTTTGCCACCGCGCGTGACCTGGGCGGCAGCTGCGAGGGCGGCCTCGGCGACGCGATCGCGGTGATCGGCGACGGCGCCATCTCCGCCGGCATGGCCTACGAGGCGCTCAACAACGCCGGCCACATGGGCCGCCGGCTGATCGTGATCCTCAACGACAACGAGATGTCCATCGCGCCCCCGGTGGGCGCGATGTCGGCCTATCTCTCGCGCCTCTACGCCGGCGCGCCCTTCCAGGAGATGAAATCGGCCGCCAAGGGCCTCACCCAGCTGCTGCCTTTCCCCTTCCAGGAGGGCGCGCGGCGGGCGAAGGAGCTGCTGAAATCGGTCACCATCGGCGGCACGCTGTTCGAGGAGCTGGGCTTCTCCTACATCGGCCCGGTGGACGGGCATGACATGGAGCAGCTCCTCGCCGTGCTGCGCACCGTGAAGGCCCGGGCCGACGGGCCGGTGCTGATCCACGCCATCACCCAGAAGGGCAAGGGCTATGCCCCGGCCGAGCGCGCGCGTGACCGCGGCCATGCCACGGCCAAGTTCGACGTGCTCACCGGCGAGCAGAAGAAATCGCCCTCCAATGCGCCGTCCTTCACCTCCGTCTTCGCCAAGTCGCTGGTGCGCGAGGCGGAGGATGACGGCAGGATCGTCGCCGTCACCGCCGCGATGCCGGACGGCACCGGGCTCAACCTCTTCGCCGAGCGTTTCCCGCGCCGCTGCTTCGATGTCGGCATCGCCGAGCAGCACGCGGTGACCTTCGCCGCCGGCATGGCGGCGGGCGGGCTGAAGCCCTTCTGCGCCATCTACTCCACCTTCCTGCAGCGCGGCTACGACCAGGTGGTGCACGACGTCGCCATCCAGCGCCTGCCGGTGCGCTTCGCCATCGACCGCGCCGGGCTGGTGGGGGCGGACGGCCCCACCCATGCCGGCGCCTTCGACGTGGCCTTCCTCGCCAACCTGCCCGGGTTCGTGGTGATGGCGGCGGCGGACGAGGCCGAGCTGGTGCACATGGTGGCTACGGCCGCGGCGCTCGACGACCGGCCCTCCGCCTTCCGCTTCCCGCGCGGCGAGGGCTCGGGCGCCGAGATGCCCGAGCGCGGCCAGCCGCTGGAGATCGGCCGCGGCCGCATCGTCACCGAGGGCAGCCGGGTGGCCATCCTCTCCTTCGGCGCGCGCCTGCCCGAATGCCTCGCCGCGCGCGAGGCGCTGGTGGCGCGCGGCATCTCCCCCACCATCGCCGACGCCCGCTTCGCCAAGCCGCTCGACCGCGAGCTGATCCTGCGCCTCGCGCGTGAGCACGAGGCGCTGATCACCATCGAGGAGGGCGCCGTGGGCGGCTTCGGCTCGCAGGTGGCGCAGCTGCTCTCCGACGAGGGCGCGTTCGATACCGGTCTGAAATTCCGGATGATGACGCTGCCCGACACGTTCATCGACCAGGACAGCCCGGCGGCGATGTATTCCGTGGCCGCGATGCAGGCGCCGGACATCGAGGCGAAGGTGCTCGAGGTGCTGGGCGTGGCGCGCATGGGCGCGCGGCGCGGGCTCGCGTGAACGTGCCCGGGGCGAGGCTGGATTTCCGCAGGTCAGGAGCTATTTCAGGGGCATGAACAAGCGCAGTTTTCTCGGCGGCATGGCCGCAATCGCCCTCATGGCGGCCACTGGCGCATCTGCGCAGAGCGGCGCCGATGTCCAGCGGATCTCGACCTATCTCAACGGTCTCACCACGATGGAGGGGAGCTTCATCCAGACCAACCCGGACGGGTCGGTCTCGGAGGGGAAGTTCTACATCCGCAAGCCGGGCCTGATGCGGTTCGAATACGCGCCGCCGAACCCGGCGGTGGTCGTGTCCGACGGCACCTGGGTCGCGGTGGTCGACCGGGCGTCGAACGCCGGCGCGCAGCGCTACCCGCTGGGCGAGACCCCGCTCGACCTCATCCTGCGCGACCGGGTCGACCTCGCGCGCGAGGGCGCGGTGCAGAGCGTCGAGCACCAGGGCGGCCAGCTGCGCGTGCGCGCGCTCGACCCGGACGCGCCGCGCAAGGGCGACATCACCATGGTGTTCTCCGACAACCCGCTCGAGCTGCGCCAGTGGATCGTGCGCGACGAGAACGGCGGCGTCACCACCGTCATCCTCTCGGAAATGCGCCGGGGGGTCGAGCTCAGCCGGTCGCTGTTCAGCATCGAGGCCACCGAGCTCGAGCGCTGAGGCGCCTGCCCGTTCCGTGCCATTCCGGCCCGCGCCTTCCCCGGCGCGGGCTTTTTCGTTTCAGCGGCAGTAGGCGCCGTTGCCGTGCTCGGCGATGTCGAAGTGGAAATGGTTGCGGTGGTAGCGGTCCGAGTTCGGGCCCAGGACGGTGCCGAAGGGCCCGCAGGCGCGCTTGTGCATGGCGGTGAGGAAGGGCTTGTCGCGCCGGGTGCGCCAGCCGTCGAGCACGGTGATCTCCCGGCCGTTGGCGAAACGGAAGCCGGCGATGTCCACCGCGTTGCCGCGCCCGTGCTCGGAGGTCTTGGCCCCGGACTGGTTGTTGCGGGGCCGGCAGGAATAGGAGGCGACCGTGTCGAGCGCCACCAGCTCCGTGCCGAGCGAGAGGGCGGCGGGAACCGCGCTCTCCTCCACCCAGTCCGCCATGCGCGAGGCGAGGCGGCAATTCACCGTGATCGGCCGGCTGAGCCGGACGCCGGAGACCTCGGTCACCCGCACCGGCTGCTCGATGCCGCAGCCCGGCCCCGCGCTGGCGATCTGGGTGATGCGCTGACCGGCGAGGCGCGGGTCGTCGCAGATCATCGCGCCGGCGGGCGTGCGGGCCCGCGGCGAAGGCAGGGCGGCGGCGAAGGTGATGCGCTCGGGGCCCGTGTTGCGGCCTGCCGCGCGCAGCGGCGCCGGCCCGCGCGGGCGCGGCCGGCTGGCCACCCGCGGGGCATGATCGGTGCCGGCCGCGACCCCCAGCGGATAGGGCGCGGGCGCGGTCGCGGTCATCCGCCGGGGCGACGGAAAAGCGGCCGGGGCTGCGCCGCCGGCCGCTGATGACTGCTTGTCGGCACCCGGAAGGGCGCCCTGTCCGCCGCCCGCCACGGGGCGGCGCTGGGGCGGAGCGGCCTCGCGCGGAGCGCGGTCACCGGAAGCGGCGCCGGTCTCCGGGGCAGCGGAGCGCTGCGGCTGGCCGTCCTGCTCCGGCGCGGCCGTGCCGCCC
>NZ_QRGC01000030.1 GCF_003448965.1 Oceanicella sp. SM1341 | reverse complement strand
ATGCGGCCGGCGCGCCAGCGCGGCCCGGCCGCGCGTCACCGCGAGCCCGGGGGCCCCGCGGCGCAGCGTGACCGCGACCAGGCTCGCCAGCGCCTCGACATGGGCGGGACGCTGCTCGAGCAGCCGCAGCAGCCCGGCCTCGGCCTCGGCTGCCTGTCCGGCGCGCAGCGCGCGCTTCGCCGCGTCGAGGAGCTGGCCCGGCGCCTCGGCCGGCGGCAGGGGAATGCCGATGTTCATCACTCGGAATGCCTTCGGGGGGAAGCCGGAGACGGGGGCCGGGCTGGCCGGCCCCCGGAAGGATCCGATCAGATCCGCGGGCCGGTCACACCGCGAGGTCGCAGGCGGCTGCGCCCGCGGCGCGCGCCTCGTCCAGGATCTTGCGCAGGCTGCGCGGCAGTTGCCGCCGCGCCGAAATGCGCACGTGCCCCATCTCGGTGAGCGAAGGCTCCTCGCCGTAGAGCGACAGGTATTCGGCATGATTGTCGAAGGCCCGGCGCTCGATGTAGTTGATGTAGGTCTCCGAGGCGGCGCCGTTCGCCAGGATCAGGTCGTGCGCCTCGGTCTCGACATGGTAATAGGTGACCCGCTCCGGGAGCGAGGCCGCAGGCTCGTAGCGGATGCTGTCGCCGTTCACCAGCGCCCCGGCGGTGACGAGACACCCCCCGACGAACATCGCGTGTTCCGGCGTGAGCACGAGGTCGGAGTGCGGCGCGCCGCCCCCGAGCGCGCCGGCGCGGATGCGCACCGGCTCGAACCGGTCCCGGGGGCAGAACATCTTGTGGACCGTCCGCCGCCCGACCCATTTCGCCGCCACCACCCTGCCGTCGGCCGTCAGCACCGGGTCACCCGGCCCGAGCTCCTGAACCGGCCGTTCGCCGCCCGGCACGGCGATGAGCGTGCCTTCGGCGAAGCAGACGGTGATGAGGTCGGCGTCGACATCGGCCACGTCGAAGACACTGCCCTGCAGGCTGATGAGCGAGGGGTCGTCCACCACGGTGGCCGCGCTGTAGCCGAGCGCGCCGTCGATGAGGATGTACTGGGTTCCGTTGATGTCGACGGTGCCGGCATAGCTCCCCTGCGCCACCTGGACGTCACCCGCGACGGTGGAGCTGTACATGGTCAGGGTGTCACCCTCCTCGAAGCTGTCGCTCTCGTCGTCCCCGTCGGTGATGTAGCCGTTCCCGAGAATATTCCCCCCCGCGAATACGTAGGTATCCGGATCAAGTATGCCTCCGGTAAACAGGCCGGAGATATTGTAATCATATGTTGCCATGGCCAAGACCCTCAATAACGCACAAAAAGCACGCTCTTTCCGCATGAACATCCATGCCATCAAATGCTTTTCGCAAATCCGATTCATGTAAATGATTCTTTTATTTCGATATTTGTCGGGTTAACAATAATTAATAAATTCGCATTCATTTATTGGTTCATGGATTTCAGCGGCTTATACTTTCTTCACCCTCGAATCTTTAGCCATTTCCGAATTGACCGCATGGTGGCGTCGGCTTTTCCGGCCGGGTGGGCCCCGGCCCCTCGCGCCACGCAAAAAAGCTCCGCCGGAGCGAACCGGCGGAGCGAGTTGGGGTTTGCGCAGCCCGCTCCCGGGGGGCCGGGCGACGGGAGACCGACGCCGGACCCGCGGAGGGTCGGACGGTTGCGCGACAGTGAAAGGAAGTTGCAGGCATCGCCTTGCTGCAGGTGTCGCTGCCGACCACCTGTGGTTGCAGATGCTAGCGCAGAATCAACGCAAGGGCAAATCGCCGGCGCCTCCGCCTCGCGCGAGTGTGACCCGCCCCGCAAGGCGCCGGGCAGGAACATGTCGCCCGCCCCGTTCGTTTCCCCGGTGTACCGCCAGAGCGGCGGACCGAAAGGAGGAAGACAATGGCCAACGCGAGCAAGAAGAAATTCGGCCCCGGACAGCAGGATCAGGCCAAGGGTGACGGCTCCGGCGCAGACGCGCCTGACGATGTCGCGCCGCTGCCGGACAACGAGATCCTCTCCAACCGCGACACCTCGCGCCACTCCGACCAGCGCAGCCTCGACAGCCGGGAAATGCAGAACCGCCAGTACCACGAGACGGTCGCTTCCCACGCGCCCGGCGCGGGCGAACCCGGAGAGGCGGGCAGGAAGTACCGCCGCGGCGAGCCCGACCTGAGCGCCGAGGACATGAAGGATCTGCGCACCGACCGCAAGAAGTGAGGATGCGGCACCGCCGGGCCGGCCGGCCCCGGGCCGGCCGGGGAGAGCGTCGCGAGGCGCTTTCCCGGCCGGGAGAGGGCGGAAAGGCTGGTGCGGACGGAGGGGCTCGAACCCTCACTCCCGAAGGATACGGATTTTCTTACCGCCACGGCTTTCGCCGCCGCCCGGGCACCCGGGCGTTTGCAAGCCTGGACTATCCCTTCGCCATGGCCCCGCGAGGGGCTTTAGGCGCCGCCCGTCTAGTCTCTACACCTTCCCGCGCCGGGGCGCGGGCTTGGCTCGGGATCAGCATCGGCCACACCGGAAGCCTTCCCCGAATTTGAGCGGTTCTGCACCCGGGGTTTCCCCCGGGGCACTCAAGCAGTGTCCCAAGTCCGTTGCGTCTACCGATTCCGCCACGTCCGCACTGGGCTTCTCATGCCACGCAACCGGCGCGGTTTCGAGAGAAAATGCCGCCTCGATGCCGTCAGGCCAGGGCCGCGTCGGGCGGGGTTTCCAGGATGTCGGTCGCGCCCAGCCCCTCGGCCATGGCGCGGATCTCGGCGGCCACCGACGTGAGCCGGGCCGTGTCCTGCGCCCGGGCCACGAGGGTGCAGCCGAAGCGCCCCTCGCGCTGGAACGGGTAGGAGCCGATGGAGACGTCCGCGTTCGCCGCCGCGATCTCGCCCAGCGGCCCGGCCACCGTGCCCTCGGCGAGGAAGACGCGCAGCGAGTGCGAGCGCAGCGGCGCCCCGCCGGTGAGCGTGGGCAGCACCCCCTCCACCATCGCCTCGAACACCGCAGGCACCCCGGCCATCACGTGCACGTTGCCGATGCGGAAGCCCGGCGCCTTGGAGACCGGGTTGTCGATCAGCTCCGCCCCGTCGGGGATGCGGGCCATGCGCAGGCGCGCGGCGTTCAGCTCGGTCTCGGGGTTGGCGTAGTTGGTGGCGAGGATGGCGCGGGCGTCCTCGCGCACGTCGATGCCCACGCCGAAGGCCTGCGCCACGCAATCGGCGGTGATGTCGTCATGGGTGGGGCCGATGCCGCCGGAGGTGAATACATAGGTGTAGCGGCTGCGCAGCGCGTCGAGCGCGGCGATGATCTCGGCCGCCTCGTCGGGCACCATGCGGGCCTCGCGCAGGTCGATGCCGGCCTCGGTGAGGCGCTTGGCGAGGTGGTTCATGTTGGAATCCCGGGTGCGGCCGGAGAGGATCTCGTCTCCGATCACGAGCATGGCGGCGGTGGGGTTGGGCATTCCTCGGCTCTCCTTGTCAACGCGGGGCCGCTGGTCTACCCGGGGGCCATGCAGTTTGCCCGCCCCCTCGTCCGCGCCACGCTCCTGCGTCGTTATAAGCGCTTTCTCGCCGACGTCACCCTGTCCGACGGGCGGGAGGTGACGGCGCATTGCGCCAACCCCGGCGCGATGACCGGGCTGGCCGAGCCGGGCACCACCGCCTGGGTGGAGCCGGCGGGCCCGGGCAAGCGCAAGCTGGCCTGGTCGTGGCGGCTGGCCGAGCTGCCGGACGGGACCCTCGCCTGCGTGGACACCGGGGCGGCGAACCGGGTGGTGGCCGAGGCGCTGGCCGCCGGGGCCGTTCCCGAGCTCGCGCCCTGGAGCACCATCCGCCCGGAGGTGCGCCTCGGCGCCGCCAGCCGCGCCGATTTCCGCCTCGAGGGGCCCGGCCTGCCGCCGCTCTGGCTGGAGGTGAAGAGCGTCACCCTCAGCCGCGTGCCGGGGCTGGCCGAGTTTCCCGACACGGTGAGTGCCCGCGGGGCGCGGCATCTGGGCGAGCTCGCCGCCCGGGTGGCGGAGGGCGAGCGCGCCGCCCGGGTGGCGGAGGGCGAGCGCGCCGCCCTGCTCTACCTCGTACAGCGCGACGACTGCACGAGGGTGGCCACGGCGGCGGACATCGACCCCGCCTATCACCGCGCGATGCGGGAGGCGCGGGCGGCGGGCGTGCAGGTCTTCGCCCTCGCCGCGCGCCTCACGCATGGCGGAATCACGCCGGGGCCGGCGCTCGAAACGGTCGCCCCCCTTCACTTGGAGGGTGAGGAGGAGTAAGTGTCAGCTCTGGCAGTCCCGCACGGCTCACCGCGCGGGGGCCGTCGGCAATGCCGCCTGCAGGGCGACCGGCCCCTCCGGGTACCGTTGTCCGGACCGGCGCGTACGGACCGGCGCGTACGGGGCGGCGGCACAGGACGGAGCGAGCACCGGGGCGGAGCTGCAGGGTCGCCGCCGGGCAGGCATGACGAGGCGCAGGCGCGCGGGGCCACCGGGCCCGCCGCGCCCGAGGTACGAACGGAGACGAAGATGGACGACAGCAATCCCCGCGGCAGCGCGCGCCTTTCCCGTGACGGCATCAACCTGCATGACCCGCAGGACTTCGCCGGCATGCACAAGGCCGGCCGCGTGGCTGCCGAGGTGCTCGACATGATCGCCCCCTTCGTGCAGCCCGGCGTCACCACCGCCGAGCTCGACGAGCGCTGCCGGCTGTTCATCGAGGAGGCCGGGGTGATCTCGGCCACCATCGGCTACAAGGGCTACCAGCACGCCACCTGCATCTCGATCAACCACGTGGTCTGCCACGGCATTCCCGGGCCCAAGGCGCTGCGCGACGGCGACATCCTGAACATCGACGTGACGGTGATCGTGGACGGCTGGTACGGCGACACCAGCCGCATGTTCGTGGCCGGCCGCGTGCCGCGGCGCGCCGAGCGGCTGATCCAGATCACCCATGACGCGCTGATGATCGGCATCGAGCAGGTGAAGCCGGGCAACACCTTCGGCGACATCGGCGCCGCCATCCAGCAATACGTGGAGGGCGAGCGCTGCTCCGTGGTGCGCGACTTCTGCGGCCACGGGCTGGGCCGGACCTTCCATTCCGCGCCGAACGTGCTGCACTACGGCCGCCACGGCGCCGGTGCGCGGCTGGAGCCGGGGATGTTCTTCACCATCGAGCCGATGGTGAACCTCGGTCGCCCCGAGACCAAGATCCTCGGCGACGGCTGGACCGCCGTCACCCGCGACCGCTCGCTCTCCGCCCAGTTCGAGCACTCGATCGGCGTGACCGAGACCGGCTGCGAGATCTTCACCCTCTCCCCCGCCGGCCTCTTCCACCCCACCTGGACCGCCTGACCCCGGGTCACCGCCCGGCCCGCCGCGCGGCACGCGCGGCCCGGCCCAAACCGCAGGAGACGCGCCCGCAAGGGCGGGTCGAGGCAGGGCGGGAGGGCTCCGTCCCCGGCGCCCCCGGGGGCCTTCGGCCGGGCGTCTCCCGTGTGGCGCTCCCCTGTCGGGAACCGCCCCTTTGGGCCGGGCCGGGCGCTGCGCGCCCGGCGCCCGCGCTTCCCGGCCCTCCCCGCTCCGCGCCTGTCCCGCTGCGTGCCTGCAGGGACGCTCCGAAGAGCAGGGCGTTGCGGACCGGGCCCTTGCGGCGCGCCTCAGGCGCGCCGGGCAATTCGGCGGGCAGAGCCAAGCTTAACACCCTGTTTACCAGACCGACGCCAAGCTGCCGGCATGACCAGATCACGCCACCGCTCCGGGCTCGCCGAGCCGTCCCTGCCTGGGTTCGAGGTGCCGCCCCATCCGCCCGCGCAGCCGGCGCCGGAGCCGCATTACCACGACCACCGCAGCCGGCTGCGGGCGCGTTTCGCCCGGGCGGGCGCGGCGGGGCTGGCGGATTACGAGCTGCTCGAGCTCGTGCTGTTCCGCGCCATCCCGCGGCGCGACGTGAAGCCGCTCGCCAAGCAGCTCCTCGCCGTCTTCGGCGACTTCAACGGCGTGATCTCCGCCCCGCCCCCCCGCCTCGCGGAGGTGAGCGGCGTGGGCGAAGCGGTGGTGCAGGAGCTCAAGATCGTCGAGGCCGCCGCCCACCGCCTCGCCCAGGCCCGGGTGCTGGGCCGCGATGCCATTGCCTCCTGGGACGCCCTGCTGCGCTACTGCAAGACCGCGATGGCGCATCGCGACACCGAGCAGTTCCGCATCCTCTTCCTCGACCGGCGCAACGTGCTCATCGCCGACGAGGCGCAGGCCAAGGGCACGGTCGACCACGTGCCGGTCTACCCGCGCGAGGTGGCCCGGCGGGCGCTGGAGCTGAATGCCTCGGCCCTGATCCTCGTCCACAACCACCCCACTACCCCTCTAAAGTCACGTTGAATCACGCTCAATACCGCTGAATCATCAAGCAAATAGCAGCTTTTTGCGCATTGCGCACAGGGGGTGGTTATGGCAAATTGGGGGCGGTTAGAGGGATTGAAAACGGCTTTCCGATCCCAGCAAACGATCCCCGTTTCTCCTCGACCGACCCCAGTTAGGGACTAGGAGGAACGCCATGCCAAGCCTGACCGACACCGCAATCCGGCACGCACTGAAGCGCGTCGAACTGAGTCAGAAGCAGGAGAATCTCGCCGACGGCGAAGGGCGCGGCACTGGCCGTCTGGTGCTCGTGCTCAAGCCTATGCCGAAGCGCGTTACGGCCGATTGGATGGCGCAGCAATGGCGAGACGGGAAACGCTCGAAGAAGAAGCTCGGTTCGTATCCCTCAATGTCACTCGCTCAAGCGCGTGAAATTTTCAAACGGGACTTCGCTGACGTTATCCAGAAAGGCCGCAGCATCAAGATCGCGACCGACACTCGGCCGGGGACCGTCGCCGATCTGTTCGAGGGCTACGTTGCAGGGCTGAAAGCCGCCGGCAAGCCGTCCTGGAAGGAAACGGAGAAAGGCCTCAATAAGATTGCCGACACGCTCGGACGCAATCGCCTCGCCCGCGAGATCGAGGCCGATGAAATCGTGGAGCTGATCCGGCCGATCTATGAGCGCGGCGCTCGATCGATGGCTGATCATGTCCGGTCGTATATCCATGCTGCCTTTAGCTGGGGGATGAAGTCGGACAACGATTACCGGAATACATCTCCTCGCCGCTTCCGAATTCCCTTCAACCCGGCCTCAGACATCCCGACTGAACCGAAGGTCCAGGGCACACGCTGGCTCAGCGAGGATGAGTTCGTCCAGCTCTATCGCTGGCTCGATTGCCCTGACACTCCTGTCCACCCTTCATATCCGCGCGCCGTGCAGCTCATCATGCTCACCGGCCAGCGCGTCGAGGAGATCGCGCGGCTGCATATCGATCAGTGGGACGCTGGCGAGCGGATCATCGACTGGTCGAAGACGAAGAATCTTCAGCCGCACGCCGTCCCGGTGCCGTCGCTCGCAGCCGAGCTCATCGAGTCGATCAAGCCTAACGAATTCGGCTGGTACTTTCCTTCAGCGAAGGATCCGTCGAAGCCAGTCAGCCATGGCACGCTCTACAGCTTCGTCTGGCGGCAACGCGACCGCGGCGTAATCCCCTACGCCACCAATCGCGACCTGCGACGGACGTTCAAGACGCTCGGCGGCAAGGCTGGTGTGCCGAAAGAGATTCGAGACCGCCTCCAGAACCACGCGCTGCAAGACGTCAGCTCCAAGAACTATGATCGCTGGAACTACATGCCCGAGAAGCGCACTGGCATGGCGCGCTGGGACAAGTTCGTCCGCGCGCTTCTGAAAAAGAAGAAGACCAGGGCCAGCACGGTGAAAGAAGCCGCATGAGGCCGGCGCCCATCTTCGCCGCCGCCATCGCGCTTGGAGCCGTGGGTTGTACAGGCCAGGCACGGGCCGATCCATGCGAGGGGCAGCTACCGACGCAGCCCGGCGTTCGCTTTGCCGGGATTGTCCGATACGTGGGCGATGGCGACAGCCTGTGCATAGGGAGGACCACCGATCCGAATGAGTGGATCGAAGTGCGTCTTTCCGATTTCAGTGCGGCGGAACTCCACGACACCGGAGGACCGGCGGCAAAAGCGGCGCTCGAGCGGTTGGCTCTTCGCCACGAGGCGATTTGCACGAGCCAACGCGGCCACAACGGCCGCATCGTCTCCTTCGACCGCGTGATTGCTCGCTGCGAGATCCAGTCAAGAAGCATCGGCGACCGCCGCCGGGCTCGCTGAGGGTGGCAACTGATGCCGGCCTCATCACCCTTGACCCAGCATAGCTTGGAGGCTATATGAATTGGGGCGTCAGACTTCACGACGCCTTCGAGGCGGAGTTTCTGGCTTTCGAGCGCGGCGTTCAGACCGAACTTCTGGCCGTTGCGAAGCTGCTTGCCGAATTCGGCCCGCAGCTTGGTCGCCCCTATGTCGACACGCTCAAAGGCTCGAAACACACCAATATGAAGGAAATGCGTTTCTCTGCCGCGGATGGGGAATGGCGTGCAGCCTTCGCGTTCGATCCTGAGAGGAACGCCATCGTTCTAGTCGCGGGCGACAAGTCGGGCGGTAGCCAGAAGCGCTTTTACAAGCAGCTTATTGCCAAGGCGGACAGCCGGTTTTCCGACCATCTGGAAAACCTGAAATCCGTAAAGAAGGGATGATCCTATGGGACGGAGCATCGATCAGGTCATAGCTTCCCTGCCCCGCGACCAGCAGGAGCAGATCGAAGCGCGTTATGACGAACTCCGACAAGAGGTCGAAGGGCTGCGCGAGCTTCGCCAGATCGCCGGCAAGGCCCAGGAAGATGTCGCGGCCGCCCTGAACATCAAGCAACCGTCAGTTTCCAAGATCGAGAACCAGGCGGACATGTATCTCTCGACACTCCGCGGCTATGTCGAAGCGATCGGCGGCAAACTCGAACTGACGGTGAAGCTGCCGGCCCGGCCGCCCGTGAGGATCGAACATCTCGGCGACTTAACTCAGCCGGCGGCGAAGCCGCCAGGTCGGCGAGCTGGTTCTCGGCGGAGGCTTGCTTGACGCCCGAGACAATCACTCGACTGCTAGCCGCTATGAACGCCGGCCGCCTTCTGGTGGTCTGCGGCGCCGGACTCTCGATGGCGCCGCCCAGCAGCCTGCCGTCGGCCCGTACAGTCGCCGAGCGGTGCTTCGACAAATACCGTCTCGAATCTGACCCGAACTGCGATCTCGGTCTTCGGGACAATCTGGAGGCACTCGCAGAGCACTTTGCAGGCCTCAACACCCTGCAATCGGTCTTTATCGAACATCTCGTGCCTTGGCCCGCTTTTGTGCGGCCTTCGAATACAGGGCATGCTGCGATCGCGGATTTTCTCATCACCCGCGCCGCCGTTGCCGGCATATCGAGCAACTACGACACGCTGATCGAGCGACGCGCTTGGGACTACGGCGCGGACTTCCGCGGCTCGCTCGACGGAGACGAAGCCACCACCGATTCCGTCCGTCAGGCACCATTGTTGAAATTCCATGGCTGCTCCCACCGTGATCGGCAAGCCACGGTCTGGGCGCCTTCGCAGCTCGACGATCCGACCATCTCGGGGCGCATTGCGCGAAGCAAAGTTTGGATGGCTGCCAACCTTCGGCAGAAGGATCTGCTCGTCGTCGGCTTCTGGTCGGACTGGGAATACCTCAACGCCGTGATCGGCGAAGCACTGATCGACGTACAGCCGCTGTCCGTGACCGTCATCGACCTCTCGCCGACAAACGCGCTCGAGCAGAAGGCCCCGCAACTCTGGGAGATCGCGCACGCACAAAACGTGACGTTCGAACACGTGCAAGAGTCAGGAGCTGCGGCGCTCGACGAGCTTCGTCGAGCCTTCTCATCGAACTACCTGCGTCAGGTCCTGGACGCCGGACGAGCCGCCTTCGAGCAAGCTACCGGAGCCCACTGTGACCCGGCTTGGCTAGACGTCGGAAATTTCGACAGCGAGGCCCTTTATGGTCTGAGGCGGGATGCCGAAGGCGTCTCTGCGGCGGAGCCGGCCAAGCTGCTGCGCCCGGCAAATCCGGAAGCTCTCGGCTTCTTCCACTTGCTGCTCCGTCAGGCGGGCGCCGTTCAACGCGCCGATGGTTATGATCTGAACGGCCGGACCGTCCGAGTCCTCAACGGGGCGCAATCCATCCTTGGGACGCTACGCGGGAAGTTCGTCGAACCGCCTGCCGCGATGCAGTCCGATATTGTTGTCGCGGTAGGCGCGACCGACCTGGGCGTGCCGGACAATGTCGTGCGCAGCGGGCGCGCCGGTGACGTCATTCGTCCGGACCCAGCTGGTGAATGGTACGACCTTCCTGGGGCAAGAGCTGCGTTGGGCATCTGATGGACATCTTCACGCAAGCCGAAATCCTCCTTCGCGACGCGCAGTATGAAACTTGGACGTGGCCCGGCTCGGCCGGCCCCGTGACCTGTTTCGAAAACGCGGCGCTGATGGGATTCGTCCACGTCTTCGACAGCGCAGATGCTCTCCTCGGCGCTTGGAAGGAGAACCAGCAAACCGCGCTCGCTCGGCATGCCGCGTCGTTACGCGGCGCCGGAGCGAAGGCATGGAACGTCTATTCGGTCTTTCTTACCCCCGATCAGGACGCGCGCCGGGGGCGCGAGATCGAGCGCATCGAAGAGGATTTCTCTTTGACTCGAAAGATCGCGAAGGCGTCCATCACCACGCCTGATGACGTTGAGAAGGCGCTGCTACCGCTGCTGTCGATACGCTCCAAGCCGCTGCTCGGCGCGTCCAACTTCGAAACGAGACTACGGACCAGGCTGAAGGACATTCCTCCGGATGCCGTGACCGCGTTTCTCAGCGAGACCACGCCGGCAGAGATCGCTCGCATCTTGGGAGCGACATCATGAGGCTCGATTTCATCGAAGTATGCGGCTTTCGTGGCTTCAGGGATCTCGTCCGGATCAATTTCGGACGGGGCTTCACCGTCATCACCGGTCGCAACGGCGTGGGAAAAAGCACGCTGTGCGATGCGGTCGAGTTCGCGATCACAGGCTCCATCGACAAGTACGCCGTCGAAAAGGCAGCGAAGGAGAGCCTCCGCGATTACCTTTGGTGGCGCGGCGAAGGTGTTCCTAAAGCTCACTATGTAACAGCCTCTTTCGTCGACGACAGCGGGAACCCATTCACCATCACGCGGACGCGGGAACGTGGCTCCGATCGCTCACCGGAGGAAATCCACGCCGCGCTTTGCCGTGGACCTGCGCCAGACGACGCACTTCGGCAGCTCACCCGGACGTCGATCATCCGCGACGAATGGATCGCCGCCCTCAGCCTGGATCTCACCGAAACGGAGCGATTCGATCTCGTGCGCTCGGCGCTCGGTGCAGTGGAAGGCTCGGAAGCCGGTAGCAGAGCCAAGGAGGTCGTGACTGCCGCCGAAGCCGCGCTCAGTAAAGATGAGGCCGCCTACGAGGCTGCCCGCTCGCGACTGGCGGACAGACTGACGCAGCAGTCCGAGACACAAGCCGCGCTCAGCCGATCAGGGGACGTGGCCGGCGCGCTTCAGGTGATCGGCGCCGCGGCGCCGGATGCGCCCACCGAGCTGACGGCGCGTCTGGCTGCAGGTCGAAGCGCGCTCGCAAACGGACGAGCCAGATTGGGTCGGATGGGCGAAGCGGTTCAACTCGGTCGAGAGGTCGCGGCGGCGCAGGCGCTCTACAATGCCCCAGAGGCTGTGACGAACCGCGAGGCCGCATCGGCGGCGCACGAGGCAGCGCAGCGCGAGCATGAGGCCGCACAGCAAGCCCTCTCGGAAGCCGAACAACGCCTCTCGCGGGAAGAAGAGATGGACGCGATGGCGGCGTCGCTGAGCCTCCTCGTCGAACACGGCGAGCGCCTCGGGCTACACGACGATCATTGCCCACTATGCGCAGCCCATCGGACATCGGACGAGTTCGCCGCCGGTCTGGCCGCGGCACGTCGACGGATTACATCACTGGCGTCGGGCGTTCAGGCCGCTCGCGATGCTCTCGCCTCCGCGAAACAGAACGCGCGACAACCCAGCCTCACGTTGCAGACAACCACCGCCGCGGTTCAAGCCCATGCGGACGAGGTGCGGCGTCTGCGCGATCAGGAAGCGGCGCACGTGGATTTCTACAACCAGTGGGGGCTCGATCATCGCTTCATCCAGGATCCTGACGGGCTGGAGCAAGCCATTTCTCCAGAACGCGACCGGTTGATCGACCTTGAGCGCGCGCTACTCGTACTGGAGGCCTCGCAAGCGGTCTCGCGAATGTCGTCGATCGAAAGCAACATATCGGCGCTGCGAGCTGAAATCGAGAAGCTGGCGCAGGCGGTCAGCCAGTCGCAAAATGCCGTCACAGCGGCCCGCGAAATCGAACGCTCTGTCAGACGCGTGAGCGCCGAGATCATCGATGAGCGCCTTGCTCAGATCAGTCCTCTGCTCAACGAGCTTTATCAGCGCCTGCGACCGCACGCCGACTGGCGGACAATCGACTACAGCATCCGCGGTGACGTTCGACGTTTCCTAAGCCTCAAGGTAGGCGACGGGCTGAACCCGCAATTCGTCTTTAGCAGCGGTCAGCGTCGCGCCGCCGGTCTCGCCTTCCTTCTTTCGGTCCATCTTGCGCGTGCGTGGACACCGCTCAGGTCTCTTCTGCTCGACGATCCCGTTCAGCATATCGACGATTTCAGGGCCCTTCACCTGGTCGAAGTGCTCGCCGCTCTACGCTTGGACGGGCGCCAGATAATCTGCGCCGTCGAAGACCCCGCGCTGGCCGATCTGCTGTGCCGGCGCTTGGTGAGCACCTCGACGGAGGGAGGCCGGCGTCTCGACATCGACCTTGGACCGCTCGGCGCCACAAGCGTGGTCATCGACCAGGAAATCAATCCGATGCCGGTCGGTGTTTTGCGTGGTGCCGCCACCGCATGACGGCTGAGAGCGCGCAAATCGAGATTCCGGCGCCGCGCGAACGTCGAGCGCACGGCCCCTGGAGCGATCTGGCGCTCCACACCATTGGCTGGCGTGCGTTTCAGGATCTTTGTTCGCAGGTGTGCGAAGTCGTGCTCGGCCGACCCGTAGAGATCTTCCGCGAAGCACAGGACGGCGGCCAGGATGCGGTCTTCCTCATCGCCTCGGGAACGGACGCGCCGCCCATAGGCACGGTCCAGTGCAAGCATACGTCCGATGCCATGAGGGCCTTGAAGCTCAGCGATCTCACCCCCGAGCTTGAGAATGTCGAGGAACTGGTCAAAGCCGGTCAGGCGGACACCTATGCCTTCATGACGAACATGAGCGTAGATGCGCCTGTCGCGGCGGCGATGCGCGCCAGACTTCGGGCGCTCGGCGTGCGCAGGCCGCACATTCTTGGTCGCCAGTATATTGTCCGGGTCATCAGAACGAGCGCCCGACTGCGGGCGCTCGTCCCGCAGGTCTACGGCCTGGGAGACCTCACGTCGATCGTTGATGAGCGCCTGAGCGAGCAGAGCCGGGCGCTGCTTGACAGTTGGATTCCAAAGCTTCGCACCTATGTACCTACAAAAGCGCATCGCGACGCCGTCAACGCCATTTCCAACCACGGCGTGGTGCTGCTGCTGGGCAATCCATCAAGCGGCAAATCGGCAATCGGCGCGATCGTCTCGACGATCGCTTCGGAAAACCCGGATAACACCGTTCTCGCTCTGACCAGTCCCCGCGATTTCGAGGCTGGATGGAATCCGAACGATCCGGGCCGCTTCTTCTGGATCGATGACGCCTTCGGCTCGAATGTGCTACGCGACGACTATGTGCAGGACTGGGCGTCGGCCTTCTCGAAGCTGCGAGCCGCGATCAAGCACGGCAACCGCTTCCTCCTGACCTCCCGCAAGCATATCTATGAAGCGGCGCGGCGTCGGCTCGGACAGCGCAACCTTGCCCAATTCGCTGATGGCAGCGCCGTCGTCGATGTCGGCGAGCTGACGTTCGAAGAGAAGGCGCAGATTCTCTATAACCACGTGAATTTCGGCGAGCAGAGCCAGAGTTGGCGATCAAGCGTCAAGCCACACCTAACTGCGGTCGCCGCCGTTCGCGACTTTCTTCCTGGGATTGCCGAACGCCTTGGTGACCCGAACTTCACGAAGGGGCTCGCGCCTCGCGAAAGTTCCCTCGTTCGCTTTATGGAAGAGCCGACAGAGCATTTGATCGATACGGTCAATGCCCTGGATGATCAGCTTCAAGCCGCGCTCATCTTGGTTTATGTCCATCAAGCCGGCTTCGATCCCAGCGACCACGATGTGTCGGCTGCCCAGGCGGTCGCCGAGCTGACGTCGTACAGCCTCATCAAGATCCAGGATTGTTTCGCTGAACTGAAAGGCTCGTTCCTGAAACTCTCCGGATCAAAGTGGACCTTCGCCCATCCGACGATATCCGACGCGCTGACGGAGATCCTGCGCCAGAAGCCGCATATGATGGCAGCGCTCATACGGGGCGCGACGATCGACACCATTCTCAACAGTTTCACGTGCGAGGGCTCGCCTCTCATTCGAGACGCGCTTGTCATCCCGATGACGCTCGACAACGCTCTGGTCGCACGGCTCGGCCACACCCCCGATGAATGGCACCGCAATTGGATGCTATTCCACTTCCTGTCTTATCGGGCGAGCGGATCGGTGTTCGCCAAAGCGGTCCAGCAATTTCCAGATTTACTTCGACGGTCCTGCTGGCGAACCGACCTCGCCGGCAACAATCCTCAGATCGCGGCCCACGCCCGAGCCCATCACCTCGGCGTCTTACCAGACGATCTGCGCTCGGAGGCGGCAGACACCCTCGAATCCGCCGTGCTCACGAACCTTGATGCTTCCGTCTTCGACGAACCAGAGATGCTGGCGCTCATACCGCCGCTGAGACTGGTCGGCATGGGGTTGGCGCTGCGAACAACTGTCCTGCCTTCGCTCGAAGAGCGGATCGACGAGATCGTCGCCGACGCTGACCTGGACGAGGAGCCTGACAGCCACTTCAAAAAGCTTCTTGGCGTGCTCGATCGCATTGAGACGATCGGTGTCGATGCGGACGCCACAGCCTTGATCGACGACGCGCGCAATCAGGTAACGCGGTCAGTCAAAGGGCTGGAAGAGCGCAAGCGTGAGAAGGAGGAAGACTCAGAAGACGAAGCGGATTGGACGCACATCGTGACGCAAAAGAAGGAGGAAGCTCCGGCTCCCACTCCGGCTGCCACGAAGCGCTCGGTGTTCGACGATGTCGACAAATAGTGATGGAGATAGCCAGCGGTTGAGCTCGGACCAGTCGGAGCCGTCCTTGACCGATAGCGCGGACGCAAAGCGTCCCCTACGAGGCGCCGCCGCCGCTCAAGCAGGTTTCGACTATCAGCTCGATGTCTCGATCCTCGCAGCCCTGCAACTTCTCCTCATCTCCAAGGCGGCCACACGCCTTGTGCTCGAATCGGCGAGCGAGGAGGATTTGGAGGCGGACCTGGAACCCTACGTGCCAGGACGCCTGCGGCCCAGTGCGATCATCGCAGGCGGGCACAAGCTTGTCGTCCAAGTCAAAATGGACAACGGCGAGCCCTGGTCGATCGAGGATTTCGACGCCCTGCTCAAGCACGGTTCTGACAAAAAGGGTGGGCGCCGAAAAGCCCTGCATCATCTCGACGAGCCGAACACTCGCTATCTGCTCGTCACCACTGCCGACACAAAAGGCGTCGCGCGTGGATTGCTGGTGGAAGGCTTCGAAGAGGTCTCGGACAAGGCAAGCTTTCCGCCGAGCCTGCATGCCATATTGAAAACGTCGCCCGAAGGCCGTGTCGCAATCTGGGGCAAGCTCACCGAGAAACAGCTCGCATCCGATATCCGAGCGCTCATGTCGGACCTATTGCACGTTCCCAAGGTCGAGCAGCTAAATCTCCTCCAAAAGCTCCGTCTCGAAGCCAAGCGGCGGACCCGAGGCAGCACGCCCGGTCTATGGACGAGCGACGACCTTCTCGCAACGGTGCGGGCGCACGGCGGGTTCCTGGCCAGCTCCGCCAGCCTCGAGCATTTCGTGCCCCCGGCGAACTTTGACGAGATGCTCAAGGTCCTGAACGACAAGAACGCAGTTGTCATTCGGGGACCCTCGGGCACAGGCAAGACGCAGGCAGCGCTCAAGCTATGCGATATCGCGCGACGGCGTAATGGTGTGCTGGAGGTCGTCACTGTTGGGGCGGACGATGCGCCGACGAGCGTGCGCAAGGTCGTCAACGACGGACCGACACTCTTCTATGTCGATGATCCATGGGGCCAACTCAGCCTACGCGGGGGCAGCGAAGCTTGGACCGAGCAGTTGCCACGCCTCCTTGCCAAGGCTACGCCGGATCATCAGTTCATCGTCACGTCCCGCAGCGACATGATGCAGAGCGCCAAGGTCGGCGACAGCCTCAACGCATGGTCGGTCGAGTTGGATGCGGGACAGTACCGGGACGGTCAACTCCGCGACATTCATGACAACCGCATGGACCAGCTACCGGCCGCCCTGCAGACCAAGGCCTATGCGTTTCGCAATGAGGTGCTCGACAGGCTTGGCACGCCGCTTGAGATCGAGCTGTACTTTGCGCATATGCAATCCGGCCCCGATGTCGGCGAAGAAGACCATGTCTTCTTTCGCCGGCTGCTCGAGTTGGCGCAACGCGATGCGGTGGAAGGTGTTGTCCTCAGAGCGCTATCGTCGATCGACACATGCGGCACGTCAGCCATCGTTTGGGCGCTTTTGGTGGCACGCGGTCAGTTTGACCGCAGCCGCCTCCACCCTCTTCAGCGCGCGCTACGCGGGCTTGATCGCGCACTCGCCGACGGCCTAGACCGTCTTATAGACCGCATGGTCGCAGCCCGCCATTTGCGTCAGCCGGCCCGCACCATCGCCTTTGCTCATCCCAGCGTCCGACAAGGTTTTGAAGCCTTCGCCAAGGACAACTGGGGCCAGAGCGGGGCTGCGATCGAGACTCTGATCGCCGCGCTCACTCAGCTGCCGTCAGCGCATCGCGATTGGGGCTTGGAAACCGCCGCCCGAATTTTTGAAGTAA
Source organism: Oceanicella sp. SM1341 (assembly GCF_003448965.1). Classification (GTDB taxonomy): domain Bacteria; phylum Pseudomonadota; class Alphaproteobacteria; order Rhodobacterales; family Rhodobacteraceae; genus Paroceanicella. Next base: position 65,993 of record NZ_QRGC01000030.1, on the reverse strand, counting down.
CGCGCTCGTTCGCTCGCCGAGAGGACGTTGATCAGACGTTCGACATTGACTCCGGCAGCCAGGAAGCGATCGATGCCTGGCTAGACGAAAGCCTCATGGATCCGGCTTCCAAGTTCGCGCCCTTGCTGGAGCTGGCGTCGGAGGTGGGCAGCAATGCGTCCATACCGAGCCGCGTCGCCCGGTGGTTGTTGAAAGGCACGCAGCGGGGAGCTTCCTTCTTCGTTCGAAACTGGCAACCGCCGATCTTCGACGATGCCTGGTACGACACCGTGGCGGCGAGCCCGTTCGCAGCCAAAGTCGCCGAGCGATTTATCCGTGAGCAGCTTGGCTTTGACCGAGGGAATTACGGATCTGGATTCGCCAATCGGCTCGATCGCTTCGCACCCAACCTGACCTCCGCCTATCACGACGCCGCGCGCCAGATGGTCGGCAACGGCTTCGAGCTCAATGCCGACGCCGTCGCGGCCGGCGCCGTGCGCGATCTAGATGGATTTGAGAGCGTCGTGCAGGTTGCGCTGGATGACCTCGCGAGCCTCCGCCGTCAGCACGTCCAGAGCGGCCGGGAGGAGTGGCGCGCGATCGAGGATGGCGAACGGGATCATGCCGTTGAAGAGGCCGCCCAATCGAGCCATGAAGGCGACGGTTACACATCCGGCGTCTTCGTCGACGCCTATGTCCGACAGCTTCGCGCAGAGGGTCGCTGGCTGGTCCTTGTCAGCCATCCGCGGCTCGCGGAGTTGGTCCGCGCCTGGTCGCAGGCGCTCGTGATGTCCCCCGGGCCGGTGGATGAAGATGAGCTGCGGACTATGCTCGCGGCGGGCAAGGAGACCGAGGACGAGCCAAATGTCTGGGCGGCAGTGCGAGAGCACTGGCGCCCAGCGCTGGAGCCTGTGCTTGCGGCGCGGATCAGCTCTGTCCCCTCTGAGGTGGATCTGCGCGACGAGCTTGCGCTCACATCGTTGAAAGTCGCACCAAATGCGCTGGTCGCCGCATTCCAGGCGAATGGTGAGCAGCCTGATCGACAAATCACGCTGCTCACTGCCATGCAACGCACTCGCCGGCGGCTTGGGAAAAGCAGCCACGCCAAGCTCAGACGCATCACCGATGCACTTCCAAGTGAACTCCAGGAAATTTTCAACGCCCTTCCCACCACGAAGCGGAAAGCTCGCCGGGTCAACGGTACGGCGCTCTCATTCCTGACGGGCTGGGCATCGCAACTCGATGCGGAGGCGCTTGATCTCGTGGTGCCGGTCATCATCGAAAGCAACGGCGACGCCTCGCCAGCGATCGCCCAATGGCTGACGATTGCCAGCCGCACGGAGCATGCCGTCAGGGCGACGGAGGCGGCGATTGCAATTGGCGACGCCACTCTCGTTCAAACGGCGCTGCGGCACCAGCGCGCCGATGCGCGACGTGCGGCGCTACTTCATCTGGCGCCGACACTCCCCGACCCCTTGCCGCCGGCAATCCTCGCAATGGCCTCCGATCCCGGCAGCCGCGTTCGCCGCGCCTTGGTCGCTCTGCTTGCAGAACGGCCGCACCCGGATCACCTCAAAACGCTGTTGGCTCTGATCCATGACACCTGGTCGAGCGCCGAGCCGCACCACGACGAACCCGAAAGCTTTGATATCGCCCAAGAAGCCGTCGCTGCCCTCGCCGCCAACGGCCCTTTATCCGATGCAGTCGGCGATACGCTTCTCGATCTTGCCAACACGACGGTAGACCGAACCCTCAGCCAATATGCTCTGATCGTCGCAGCACATTGCTGCAGCGCTGGAATCCAGCAGAAGATCTCAAACTTCGTCAACATCCCGGAAGCGCGTTGGATCCGGCTAGACGCCCTTGATGCCTTGGCAGATGCCGAATCCGTGGACCCGAGCATTGTCGCGCGTCTGACGCCTGCGTTTCTACTGAGGTCGCCGGCAATCCTCGCGGCACCAGCAGCTCATCTCGTCGGCGCCCATGCTCCAGCGGAAACTGCCCTTAAACTCTTCGAGCGGGTCGCCAGCTCCAACAAGCGGCGCGCTTTGCTGCTCGTCGGAGCTAACGCCATGGCTAGGCGCGACCGCACGACCGCCAACCGGATTCTTGATCTGCTTGAGCCCGGCCATCCTGGGCGTCAATTATTGACAGGGAGCCCCCCTCTTCCAGCCTCCATTCTGGACGACCTTGGCAAAGTTCAGCTGCGCGAGGCTGTCCGAAAGCGGCTAGGTGATCGCATCGCCGCCTCGTGACGGCGGCCTATTAAGATACGTCGGCGCGAAGGGGCTGCGAACGCGGGATATCTACATTCCCTACCTTCACCTCAACACGATCAAGGTCAAGCGCCGAAATTACCGTTGACGAGCCCAGCGCGCCCCGGAGAAAGCGATGTCCCCTCTTGCCAGGACGCAAGGCAAACAGGCTTGGTAGTGGAAGGCGTCGCCGGTTGCATCGATCGGCCCGCCTCAAGTAGATAAAAGTAAAGTGGCCCACATACGGGCGGGAGGACTCATGGCGGGCGAAGAACACGTCTCCGTTGCAGTAAGAGATGACTTTCTGGCGCGCCAAACAAAGGCCAAGCCAATACCTGCGCTCGCCGAACTGCTGTGGAACAGTCTCGACGGAGAGGCCAGCGACGTCTCGGTGGAGTTCGTACACAACGATCTGGCGGGCGGCATGTCCAAGATCGTCGTCTACGACAATGGCGACGGGTTCTCCCGCATCGATGCACGGGCGCTGTTTGGCAATCTCGGTGGCTCGTGGAAGCGCCATACGCGTCAGACGAAGCGCACTCACCGCATGATCCATGGCCAGGAGGGTCGCGGTCGTTACAAGGCATTCGCCCTCGGTCAATCGGCCACCTGGAAAGTGTGTTACGACAGCGCAGACGGGCGCAAAGCGTTTGAGGTCAGACTCCTGGAATCTGACCTTACGGACGTCACAATCACGGAGGAGATCCCTGCCCCTGACCGAGGAACAGGGGTGATCGTTGAAATCGACGATCTCCGACGCGATTTCAGGACCTTCGAGAGCGAGGAAGGTCTTCAGGATCTGAATGAGATTTTCGCTCTCTACCTCATGAACTATCGCGGCGTGTCAGTAACGATCGCCGGCCAAAGGCTCGATCCCGAGAAGGCGATAGCGAGCCATCACAAAGCTCCTCTTCCACCGGTCGTCGCTGCCGACGGCAGCCAACATAGCGTGGAGTTGGAGGTCATCGAATGGCGAACGGATGCGCGCCGCGTGCTCTATCTCTGCTCCGCGAACGGATTTCCGTTTGATCAGGTCGAGACCCGTTTTCACATCCCCGGCTTCTCGTTTTCGGCGTACCTGAAATCCAGCTACGTCGAGGAGCTTCACAACCAGGAGCGGGTCGCGCTCTCGGAAATGGATCCGCTTCTGACCACTGCGGTCGAACATGCCCGATCCGCGATCAAGGACTATTTTCGAGAGAAAGCAGCGGAAAAGGCCCGCTCGCTCGTCGACGAATGGATCGCCGAGGATGTGTATCCATACCGGGGTGATCCGCAAAACGCCGTCGAAAAGGTAGAACGTCAGGTCTTCGATATCGTCGCGGTTCAAGTTCAGGAGCTGGCGCCGGACCTCGGGCTCAGCTCGGCAAAGGCAAAAGCGCTGCATCTTCGCATGCTTCGCAACGCCATTGAGCGCGGACCGGAGGAGTTGCAACTGATCTTGAAGGAAGTTCTGGACCTGCCAGCCCGCAAGCAGAAGGAGCTTGCCACGCTTCTGCAGGAGACAACGCTTTCTGCAATCATCACGGCCGCCAAGACCGTTGCCGACCGGCTGAAATTCATCGCTGCCCTTGAATCGATCGTCTTTGATCCCGAAACCAAGGGCCGGCTCAAGGAGCGAACCCAGCTCCACAAGATCCTCGCCGAAAACACCTGGATTTTCGGCGAAGAGTATAACCTGTGGGTCAGCGACAAGGATCTTCGCCGCGTCCTAGAAAAGCACCGAGATCACCTCGATCCGGACATCTCGATTGACGAGCCCGTGAAGGTGATCGGCAAGACGCGCGGCATCATCGATCTTATGTTCTCCCGATCCACCCGCCGACACCGAGCCAACGACATCGAACACATGATCGTCGAGCTTAAGGCCCCGAAGGTGAAGATCGGCGCCAAGGAAATCACCCAGGCGAAGCAATATGCGATCGCTGTCACATCGGATGAGCGATTTTCGACCGTCGAGGGAGTCCGCTGGCACTTCTGGCTTGTGTCCAACGCCTATGATGACTTTGCCAAACACGAAATCGATAGCGGGCCGGATCGGGAGCGGCGTCTAATCGCAAAAGGATCTCGACATATCGTCGGCATCAAGACGTGGGGCGAACTCATAGAGGACAACCGCGCCCGCCTTCAGTTTTTTCAGGAGCATCTGCAGCATTCCGCCGATGAGAGCACCGCGATTAAGTATCTCCAGGAAAGGCACAGCCAATACCTTGAGGGTGTCGTGGTCGAGGAAGCCGGCGACGGCCAAGACGGCGAGCCGGCGGACCCTGCCCCCGGAAACACCGAAGAACCTGGTTAGTCGACCGGTCTAAATGTGGCCTCTCAGGGCGATCTCGTTCGTGGCATTGAGCAGCCAACTCCTCAGATATTCTACCCGCAGGACGACGATGCCGGTGTCGCCCGAGCGCCATCGGCAGACGACGCCGGTGACTCGTGCCTCTTCCGGTGTCCACGGCTTGCCGGCCTGCAGGCATTCGACATAGCGTGTATTCCAGACCATGGACCCGCTGAACCCTGGCGGAAGCGGAAGGTGGCCGACGCCGTCAAGCATCTCTGCCTTTTCCGTCGTGTGATGCAGCGCGAAGAAGAACCGCTCGTCGAGACCAATCGGCGTCTCTTCCATGGCCTGAGTGGCGTATGACGTCGACCCGCTTAGCAAATGCTCGAAATGAAAATGCGAGTTCTCCTGCGCATATCCTCGGAAGAACAGGATCTCCCGGGCCTCGGTCAACGCGCCTGCCGTGACAACCGCACGGTCATCTATCAGCGCCTGCCGCGTCTCTTCGCCGACCTCGAACTCGCCCATGGCGACGGACGCTTTCCGCGCCTGTTCCGGTCCTTGGTGAAGGCCGACCTGCTTATCCTCGACGACTGGGGCCCGGATCGCCTGACCGCCGGGCAGCGCCGCGACTTGATGGAAATCGTCGAGGACCGGCACGATCGCGGCTCGATCCTGATCACAAGCCAGCTGCCGGTTGCGGCCTGGCACGACGTGATCGGCGAACCGACATTCGCAGATGCCATCCTCGACCGCCTGGTCCACAATGCCCATCGCCTCGAGCTCGACGGACCGTCATTGCGCCGCTCGAGCGACCCCACCGAAATCGTTGACGAAGGCCACGGCGCCTGACATCAAAGCCATGCCTAAGCGGCAACGATCCTCAGCTGACCGGATACCCCGGAATGACTGACCGGATGTTGTCGGAACAGCCGACCGGATGCGTCGGAATGCGCACTTCATGGCCGTGACGGCCTTGCGGCTATGCTCCTTCCACTCGTTTTCGGTCATCGCAGCTCTGTCACCCATCCTCATCCTCCGGGGCAAAATCGTCCATTCGAGCCTGGATGCGGAAAATCCGGAGGCCAAGCTTGCTCGTTTTGAAATCCCATTCCGAGAGAGGCCTGAACCAGTCCGGCCGCGCCTCTCCATTCAGTTGTGTCACCTGATCCCCGGCGCTCGTATCTTCGCGGTAGAACCGAGAGAATATGCGGCTCGCGAGACCGATACCGTCGAAGCCTTGGTCTGACGGCTCCTCGGGTTCGGCCGTGAAGCGAACCAGCCTCGCTCCGTCGTCGGACGGCATCTCAATGGGACCGGTAAGCGGCCACTCGCCAAATTGCAGCAGGATCATTGCAAGGTTCTGGTCGCGCGCCTCGGTCAGCAACTGACCGTCGCGATAGAGCGCGGCCGTCGGCCTCCGCTCCGCCTCGCCGCTTGCCGGCTCGAAGCGAGCGATGAATTCCAAGGGCCCAGGAAGATTAATCGCCACGTCGCCGAGATTGCCCAGACGGGAATAGGCGAATGCTTTGGCCATCTCGACTTTGAGGCCACCTTCCTCCGTGAGGAAGCGATCGACCTCGACGAGCGTCCACATTCCCCATCGCGACCAGAAATGCGCGACGAGCAGCGGCACACCGACGGCGTCGCTGTAGCGACGCAGTGAGGCCATGTATGCCGGTCCTTGCTCGTCGACCTGATCGAACGGGTCCGCCCGATGGACATTCTTCACCTCGATGAGCCACTGTTGGCCGCCTTCCGTGACCACCCTAAAGTCCGGCGCGCGGAATTGCTCGGCGCCATGGACAACGCCATTGTCCTCGGTCTTTAAGAGGCGGAATTTCCCGAGGCTGACGACCATTGCCTCGAAAAGGCGCTCCGCTCGCATTCCGTAGACAAGGTTTCGATCCTTGATCGCGGCCCGTAAACGCGGGGCCATGTCGGCCGCAAAGCGATCAGCAATGCCCGCATCGGTCAGCGGGATGTCGTTCGCGCGGGCGAATGCTGCAAGCTGCGCCAACAAATCAATATCCTTGCCCATCCCGCCTAGCCTTCAGCCACTTGTTCGACCTGCAACACCTCCGCTTTCCTCGACCCGATACGGCGGGTCGGTGACCGCCATCGGCAAGGGATCGGCTAACCCCCAGAACCGCGAGGTCGCGCGGATGTAGCGAACCAGGTCGCGGGTCCGGATTCTAAGATGCTCGCTTGGTATCCGCGGCCCCGCCAGAAGGTCGTGATAGTCGTCGGCCGCCTCGTCCCACAGGTGAGGCACGGCCGTCTTCAGTTTCTCGCAGGACGAGCCTTCGCCATGGCGAACGACATTGGCGACCATGAACATCTCGCTGAGGTCGGCTCCGAGCTCACCCTCAAGGTCTATTCCGGCCTGCTGGGCGCAGAGCGCCAGGAAGTCCTGGAAGCCGCGCGACTTCGGCATCTCAATCGCCCTGTCGCGATAGATGGCAGGCGCCCAGATGCTCAATTGACGCTCGAAGATCGCAGCGAGCGTCAGCGTGAACGCCTTCGCCGCCTCATTGGCGGTGTAGTTGTCGACCTGCGCCGCCGCGCGATCGAGAAATTGCTCCATCGTCGCCGCCTCGCCGCATTCGAGCGACGCGTGGACGGGCAATGCGTGCATCGCGGGCTGAATGACCCGCTCAAACAGCCGCGCAAGATTGGCCTGGAAGATGCGCGGCAACTGGTCGCTCGTTTGCAATATCCGCCCCCTGATGGCGCAGGGACGGCAATCTCGCCCTCGCGCATTATCCGTGGTGTGAATGCCGAGACATTGCCGCGCCCCGAACCTAGGCGCCGTCCTTCGGCATCGAGGCCATCACGGTTTCCCGCTGATGGCGCGCCACCCAGAAGGCGAGAAGCAACATCCCCGCCAGTTTAGTCGCTTCGAAGAAAGTGTCGACGGCCTCGAAATAAGTCTCCTCAGATCGCTGCGGGTCATGACCGCTAATCTGGAAATATGCCATGCGCGTGTCATCATCCGTGCGGGCGATCGACACCTCGAAATGCTTGCCCGACAGGTGCACGAAGTCCGAGGCGCGCTCGTAGACCGGACTGATCCAGGGGTGCGTCTGCGCGAGCGTCTTGCGAATATGCGCATCGGACAGCTTGTTCCCGTCCCGGTCTTTGAGTCGATTGAATTGCTCTCCATCAAGGACGGATTTACACGCCGCATCCGCGTCATTGACGATCGAGAGCGCGTTGATACGCATGGCCGTGTCAAGCTGCAAACGCAGGATGGCCGCCGCGCATGGAAAATTGCGCGCGTTGATAAGGTCGCGGAAACCGCGCGCCTGGGCCAGCGTCCGGCGCAATGCACCAAAAACAAAAAAAGTCGGCGTGCGATAGGTCGGCCCCGGCGCCAACGATACCCGCACCTTTTCGGATCAGCTCATTCTCAAGCTGCTCAATCCGTTTCAGTCGATCCGCAAGATTGAGGTCGGCCATCCAATGTCCCCTGTATTCCAGCGCCCCAAGCCGGACGGCTCTTGTCTTACGCGATCCTGACGACCACGGCCAACGACAACGTCGAACCTTATCACGACCGGCAGAAAGCGGTGCCCCGGCGTGAAAAGCGCATGGACTGGCTCGACCTGACCCGCCCGGAAGAGGAACTGCTGCGGCCCCTGCCGGCAGGGAGTTTCCGCGTGTAGCGGCTGCACGATGCCCAGGTGGTACTCGCCTTCTGACCTACTTAAATCCGCATGTACGGAATTCCGAATTTAAAGGAGAAAGCCTTGTATGGGGAATTTCCTGTCAAGGCCCCGACGTTCTGACATGGCAAGTCGGACAACGGCACCGAAGCTGACCTCGGGCCGTTGCCAACCGAAGAGGAAACAGGTTCACAACCGCTTGCGAACAGCCTGATCCGGGTATTTCGGAGTCTCTTCTAGTCTGCCCATTCTTTCCGGACAAAGGTCTCAATCCGGGAGGCCCGTTCGCGAACTGCCGCCTCGTTCCACTTCGTTCCGTTCTCGATTGCTTCGCCTACCTCTCTGGTTGCTATAAGGCCGCAGCTCCGATACGTGGCCGCCTTCACATCTGGCGACTTATCCTGAAGGGTGGAATTCACTTTTGGGGGAAGCATAGTGAGGTTTCCAAGGTGGTGAATATAGGCGAGACGCCGCAACGCCCCTTAGAGTGAGAGTGCGGGCCGGCTTTGCCGTGACGGGTTAAGGGCTGGGAACGAGGCTTCCGGCGCCCGTCGCGGAGATCCGCGATGTCCAGAAAGACCGCAACCGCTCGCACCGGCCAGGACCGGACGAGCCTCTATAACGAAATCACCGGCAAGATTATCTGCGAGCTGGAGGCAAGATGCGTGCCCTGGGCCCAGCCTTGGGGAACCGATTGGGCCGATCGAGTTCGTGCGCACCATGGCGATCGCCCGGATCATGATGCCGAAGTCGCATGTGCACCTCTCAGCCGGTCGCACCGCCATGAGCGACGAGATGCAGGCGCTGTGCTTCTTCGCCGGCGCCAACTCGATCTTTGTCGGGCGATACGCTCCTGACTGCCGAAAACCCCGACGAGGACAAGGACAGCACCCTGTTCCGCCGCCTCGGCATCCAGCCGATGCAGCGTGATGCACAGTGAGCGGACAAGCTTTGCTCGACCGCTATAAAGCAAGCCTGCGCGGGCTCGCCCGCAAAAGCCGTTTGCGCTCCCTGAGCCGCCGCGTCGGTCTCGATTTCGCTTCCAACGACTATCTCGCGCTCGCCAATAGCGAGTGCATGCGCGATGCCGTCGCGGAGGCCCTTGCCAATGGTGCGCCCGTCGGCGCCACGGGCTCGCGCCTGCTGCGCGGCAACGACCCGGAGCACGAAGCGCTGGAGGCCAAGGCCGCCGGCTTCTTCGGCTCCGAGCGCGCGCTGTTCTTCGGCGGCGGCTATATCGCCAATTTCGCCGTGCTGACGGCGCTGCCTCAGAAAGGAGGCCTGATCGTGCTCGACGCGCTAACCCTAAGCGCTAGGGTATGCACTGAATCCATCTTATTCTGGCATCTCAATCTTATGGGAGGGCGCTGGGTTGGTTACTAAGCCGGAGGTCTTTATTATTGAATCGCTGAAGCTGGAAGATGAGGCCAATGGCTGGCAGGAAGGCGAAATTCTCGCTCGTATGCTGAAACTGTCCGGCAAGGTTGATACAAAATACTACTACATCAGAACTGAGCGGGAACTCGACGAGATCATCGATCTCTTCGATGAAAGCGATTATCGCTACCTGCATATCTCCTGCCACGCCAACATGCGGAGCATGGCGACCACCTTCGACTCCATTTCGTACAAGGCACTCGGCGAAAAGATGCACGACGTGCTCGAAGGTCGTCGTGTGTTTGTGTCGGCCTGTCAGATGGCGAATGATACACTTGCTGCCGCACTCATCAAGGACACCGGCTGCTACTCCCTGATTGGGCCGGAGAACAAGATCAACTTCGACGATTCGGCCGCGTTCTGGCTGACGTTCTACCACCTGATGTTCAAACAAGACGAACGACGCATGAAGCATCGCGATATCGAATATTATGTCCGCGAACTCTCATCGCTCTTCCGTGAGCCGATCAATTATTTTCGTCGCAGCGAGAAGACCGCACGTGGATATTCGCGTGTCAGAAAACCGTCCCTCAAAGACTAGCCGTCCCCATCCGTCTTCGTATGTCCGCGTCCATCTACCCAGCGGCTGACCGGTCCGTGGGCAAGCTTGCCAGCATCGGGGAACGCGAAAGCCCCTGATCGTGCGACAGTCTCACGAGGCAATCGTCAAGGTCGGGATGAAGCCGCCGACCGAACGATTCTGATCATAGATGCGCAGCGGCAGGTCAGCCTTCGGCATCAGCACTCGTCCCACCTCGACCGCGGCCGAATTCGGCACTGCCGGAAAGACGTTGATCGCGGCCTTCTCGCCGTGGACGGCCTTGATTCGGTCCAGCAGCCGTCGGAGATGGCGCTTGAATTCAACCAAGTCTTCGGGCCGCCGCATAATGTCGTTGTGCGGATTTTCCGCGGTCAACGACCAGATTGCGGCATCGTCTCCGAGCACTGCTCGAATCCGGTCGTCCGTGACGGTTGCACTGAGTGCCAGCTTCAGCGCGACCGAGGCGTCTGGTGGGCCGGAATACTCACCGACCTGAAACGTGATAGCTGGCTGCTCAGCCTGCCAACGCCACGTCGCCGGCTCGCGATATCTCTGGTGGACCGTGACCGGGACGATGTCACCCAACAGATGTCCAAGCTCGATCAGAAGCGGCTGCGGCGCGAGAGCAAAGACGCTGAGCTGCTTTATTTCCTTCTGCTCAATCCGCTCTTTCACCTTGCGCGCGAAAACGCGCCGCAGGTTGTCCTGCTGGATGGTCCAGTAATTCGCCTCATGATCGGCATAGTCAGATCCGACCAACTCGATGTCGATCGTTCTCCCCTCTGCAGGATGCCTGTCCGGCGGCATCGCCATGAAAATCGACCGGGTCGAAACGAGGGCGTCCCTCTGTCCGATGTCTGCGGCGAACCGGAGCACGTGAGCAGCCCGCTCCTGCGCCATGCCCGTCACGATGGCGATCCGATCCTCATGCTCAGCCTTCATCTCAAGAAGGACATCCTCCGGATGATCCGCGAAATAATCGACGTCCACGCCCTTATGGTGCTTCGCACAAAGCAGCATGAGATTGCTTAGGTCCTTTGCGAGCAACGGCGAGCGAATCACATCGCCGCGTGGACCGTCGGCGCTGTCGGCGACGATGTGGGCAATAAAACCGAACTTCCCATCCTCTCGGCCTGCGATGAGGTCGCCGATGAGATCCTCGTTGCAGCCGCGGTACTCGCAGCGCCCGGCGGTCTTCGCCCAAAGGGCAACCTGAATCTTGTTTGGGATTTGTGATTTTGCCATGGTGAAGTTCCGATCGAGTTCAGTATAGTGTTCACGTTTTATCCTCAAAGCTCAACCGCGCAGTTCGACAATCCACATGCGGCGCCTGGGCTTCATCTAGGAGGCCGATAGTGGACAAGCAGACGCGTACCCGCGAGAGTGAGGAATTCCTCGAAGATCTTGCCGAAGAACTGAGCGTGCCCCCCAGCCGGTACGAGCAAGCCGAGCGGAGCTACAAGTCGCTGGGGGACTGGCTGCACCGCGACACATCGAGCGTCCGGCAGTACGACCCGAAGGTCTACGTGCAGGGGTCCTTCCGCCTCGGTACGACCATCCGGCCCTCAAGCGACGCCGAGGAATACGATGTCGATTCCGTTTGCGAGCTTCAGAAGCTCGGCAAGACCTCGCTGACGCAGCAGCAGCTCAAGACCCTCCTCGGCGTGGAGATCGAGGCCTATCGCAAGGCGCAGAATATGAACAAGCCGCTTCGCGAGGGCCGCCGTTGCTGGGTGCTCGACTATGCCGACGGCGCGCAGTTCCACATGGATGTGGTGCCCGCCGTTCCGAATGGCCAAAGCGCCCGCATCCTCCTGGAATCCCGCGGCGTCGACACCCGCTGGACCACGACCGCGATCGCCATCACCGATAAGGAGGGTGCGACCTACACCGCCGTCACGGACGACTGGCCACGCTCGAATCCCAAGGGTTACTGTGAGTGGTTCAAGAGCCGGATGGCGGCAGCTCTCGAACGCCGCAAGCGCACGCTCGCCGAGAGCGTGAAGGCGAGCGTCGAGGATATTCCAGACTACAAGGTCCGCACGCCTCTTCAGGCCGCGGTCATGATCCTCAAACGGCACCGGGATCATACCTTTGAGGGTCGCAAGGAAGACCGACCGATCTCCGTCATCATCACCACGCTCGCGGCACACTCGTACAACGGCGAAGAGACAGTCGGAGAAGCGCTGGCGGTTATTCTCGCAGGCATGGACAAGCACATCCTATGGCACGACAACCGGTACTGGATCCCGAACCCTACCGACCCGCTCGAAAACTTTGCCGATAAGTGGGCGGAACACACTGAGCGGGCGACGGCCTTCGCGGAATGGCTGCAGAAGGCCAGGACGGAATTTGCCGAGGCAGCCCATTCGAGCGACAAGACCGTGATCACCGAGACCGTAGGGCGCGGCGTCGGCGGTTCGCTGGCCGATCGGGCGGCACGCCGCCGCCAGCCGCCGGCACGATCCCCGCTGCTGAAAACCGCGTCGGTGGCGCCGGCCAGCGCAGGTCTCTCCTTTCCGGACAGAAGCCGTGTTCCGACCAAGCCCCAGGGGTTCGGCGGCGCGGAATGATCTGGTGGCTCGAGAACCCGACACGTGCGCGATCCGAGCGTCAGAGCGTCGCTGATCTCGCAGAGCGCGTGAGCTGGCTCAAAGGCGTGCGCTGGTATCTGTCGGACGGCGCCGCGTTTGCCGTCGACTTCGAGATCGAACACGACTGCGCCAGCATTCCGCTCACGATGACCTATGCGGAATTCCACCCAAATGCCCCGCCCATGGTAGTGCCCCGCGATGGTGGCCGCCTCTCGGGCCACCAGTACGGCGCGGGTGGAAATCTTTGTCTCGAATACCGCGCTGACAACTGGGAGACGACGATCACCGGGGCGATGATGATCGAAAGCGCGCAGCGTTTGATCGCTGGTGAGCGCGATGTCGACGGTCCCGAACTGCCTTCGGCACACGCCGTTTCTATCGGTCAAAGCGTCCGCGGCTCATACTTCCGTTTCCTGTTGACGCTGCCGATCGAAGAGCGCCTGAAGGCGATAGAATCCGCTCAGTCCATCGAGATAGGCATTGCGGAGAAGTACCACGCGGAAACTTTCACCGTGACGATCGCCGAGATCAATGGTGTCGCCGATGCGCGCGCGTGGCCCGCCGGCATTCGCGAAATGACGAAGCGGGGCCATGCCATCCGACTACCGCAGGGAGCGGCCATGCCAGCGGCGGCACAGGAGAGCATCGCAAACCTGCTCGGTGATCTTGGCCTCGCGACACTCCGCGAACAGGCGCTCGCCGCCACTGGCGAGATGGACCTTGTGCTGGTGTCGGAGACCGAGATTGCGCATTTCTATGCCTATGACGGCTGCCAGAAGCGCTACTTCGGTCGCTCACGGATCCTGAAGGTCGCTGCCGGCAGCCGACTCTCGGATGACTACGCCATCCTTCCCGGGAAAAGCGTTGGCATTGTCGGATGCGGCTCGCTTGGCTCCAAGGTCGCCGCGATGCTGGCGCGCGCAGGAGTGCGCAAGTTTACGCTCGTTGATGACGACGTCATGTTCGCTGCAAACCTCGTGCGGAACGAGCTGGGCGCCGCAGCGGCCGGTGTTCACAAGGTCGACGCTGTCCGCAGCCGCCTCATCGAGATTGCAGGAACAATCGACGTCACCGTGCGGCGGGTCGCGCTGGGCGGCCAGGAAAGCGCCGATTCGACGGACTCGGTGATGTCGGCGCTGCGAGCCTGTGACGTCATCATCGACGCCACTGCCGACGCGCATTGCTTCAACTTTTGCGCCGCGGTTGCGAAGGAAAGTTTGAAACCGTTCGTCTGGGGCGAGGTATTCGCCGGTGGCATCGGCGGTCTCGTGGCGCGGGTTCGATCAGGCCATGAGCCGGAACCTCAGGCGGCCCGCAATCAGATCAATGCCTGGTGCAATGCACACGGCGTCCCCGCCCCGCTCGCTGGCATCTCCGCACCATACACAGCGCCAGCCGAGAGCGGCGGCCCGCTTGTGGCTGACGATGCAGAGGTCTCCGTCATCGCAGGACATTTGGCACGCCTGGCGACCGACGTGCTCACGCGCCCGGAGGCTAGCGCTTTTCCCGTGGCAGCCTATGCGATCGGCCTGCGCACTGCCTGGATTTTCTCCCAGCCGTTCGAGACGTGGCCAATCGAACTCACCGGCTCCGAACCCTGGAAGGTAGAACAGGACCCCGCCTCCGTCGCAGAGAGCCTTGCCCTGCTGCGCGAACTCTTGCCCACGGCATTCGATGGTCACGATCAGTCTTCCAAGTAACCAGCGGGCGCGACTTCGCAAATGCCTGAGACGTGCCGGCCGGCGTGAAATCGGCGGTATCCTTATGGGTGAGCAAGTCGCGCCGGACCATTTCCGCATCGTCGACTTCTCTGTTGACGATAAGACCGGGACCGCCGCTCATTTCGTGCGCAGCCCTGAACATCATGCGGAAGCTCTCGCAAGCTTCTTCCAAAAGACCGGATCTGATTTCAAACGCTTCAACTACCTCGGCGAATGGCATTCGCATCCCAGCTTCCCAGTTCGGCCGAGCCAAGAGGACATCATGTCGATGCAAAGTCTGGTCCACGGCGAGCGGGATATCGATTTTTCCGCTCTCATGATCGTCAGATTGCGGTGCTTTTTCCGTGTCGAAGCCGCTGCCTACATGTTCGTCCGACATGCCGCGCCCGGGGAGGTCGCGCTCACAATCTGATCTTAGGTTTAAGGTCGCATCTGCTGCAAAGCGCTACATACGTCGCCGACCGCCAAAACGCCTGCGCCGCCCATAGTCGCGCCCACATACTCGAAGCCCCAAGACGAAGACGCGGGATTTTCCGTCGCGTATGAGGCAAGGTAATATTGCCTCGAAACAATTGCTCTCTGGATTAAGAACCGTGGACACTGGATTTGTAGACCTCGACATACTGCTCACCCGAATTCGGCATCCACAGTCGAAACTGTACTTTCTGGACGCCGTGAAAGCCTACAAGGCCGGCGCGTTGCGCGGCGCACTCACCTCTGCCTGGGTCGCCCTCGTGTATGATCTGATCGCCAAGTACCGCGAGCTGAGCGCCATGGGCGATGCGGCCACGACTGCATTTCTCCAGTCCTGGGATAACGCGACTGTCGCAGGCGACATCGCCAAACTGCTTCAGCTTGAAGGGAGCATCCTCGAAGATGCGACGGCCAACACCCAAGTCGTCAATCGCATCGCCAAAACCCATTTGGAGCGCCTTCGCGAAGATCGGCATCTCTGCGCCCATCCAGCCTTCTCGGCCGAGGCCGATCTCTTTGAACCATCGCCCGAACTGGCGCGGCTTCATCTCGTCAATGCTGTCGATCTCGTGCTGTCGCAGGAACCCTTGCAGGGCAAGGCGATCTTTGACCTCTATGACGTTGACGTGCAGTCACCGGGCTTTCCGACTGCCTATGAACGAATCCTCGACTATGTTGAGCAACGCTACCTCGCGCGGGTCCGCACCCAGAACGTCCGCAATTTCGGCACGGTGCTCGCAAAATCCCTCCTGAAGGGCGTGCCGGCGCATTGGGACCCGCTCCATCGCAAGATCATTCCTTCGCTGGTCGCGGTGCGCGAACGCGCCGCTCCTGCTTGGCCGGACCTCACTCAGGCAATCATCAGGTTGATCGACAATCTCGAGCCGGCGAACCGGCCTCGCGCCATTGCCTTCATCGCCGCATTTCCGGATTTGTGGCCACAGCTTCAGGAGCCGACCCGCACCGCCCTACAGGCGACGATCGACAACGCCGCTCCCGCGACGTTGACCGACTATCGCATCTTGGCCGGCGTAACCCTCCCGCAATTCCGCGTCGCGCTGTTAGCCCTCATTGCCGCCCTCGATCGAGAGCACCTCGTCAACGCGGTCGCTTCGCACCCGCTCGCCGACCTGTGGGCCCGGGCAGTTGAAGAATACAAAGGCTCTGGTAGCTGGCGCAGGTCAGAAGCAAACTTCAGCGACCTCATCACGCCATTCGCCGGCCGCCTCGGCCGCCAACAACTCGACGAGCTTCTCGACGCCGTAATCGACAACGGACAGAACTGGGACGCAGCAGAGACAGACACACTTCTACTCGCTCTGCTTCGCAACGCGACGCCCGCCGACCGCCCGAGCCACGATGCGCGGAATCGCTTCTATCAACACATTCGCCGGACGCGCCGAACCGACAAATACGAAGACGTTATCATCTTCCTTCAGTCCGACGGCTGGGTACTGCCGCCGCCCGAACCACCGGCTGAGGACGACGACTTAGCCGGCGCGGAAACGCCAGACCGGCCAGACGACGCCCCCAAACATGAGAGCTAGGCAGACGACTGCGGATCGCGGGCCGTGGTCGCCCGGCGCCTGAATCCGTCCTAGCAACAGCGGCAGATTGCTGTCTTGAAATCTCAAGCCGACAGCGGCGCGAACCATTCCGGCGCCGCTTCACCATGGAGTTGGATCAGGACCGATTTGCAGGAGCCACCAATCAATCCATTGAGGCAGGACCTATGGCCGTCGCGGATCAGGAGGACGGGGTCATCGCAAGCAATGATGGTTGCGGGGACGTGCACCCACCTTAACTTGCTTTTGCGGACAGCGGCGTAAGTAGCTCCTTGCCAAGGGTGGGGTCGAGGGTTCAAATCCCTCGCCCGCTTCAGTTTTCTTATACAAATCAAATCGATATAACGACGACCTCCGGGCCGTCGCCCTTGATTTCTTGTAAAGATACCACCGTGCGTTTTCTGGCCGCCGGATGCGATAACCCACGCGGCATAGGCCACTGCCTTCGCTTGCGGCAACTGCGGGTTCATATCCTTTTAGATTCGGGTCTGCGGATGTTCGGGAAGGACGAGAGGATCAGGAGCGTTGCGCTTAAACGATGGCCTTTGGTCCGCTCCCAAATGATTGCTGAGGTCGATAATCGACTTCTCCCTTTCGCATTATTGAAACCCTGCGCGAGCCGCATGAGAAAGTGGTGCGGGTTCGGCATCCCGTCTTCAACCGGGTGAGGGCGGGTGCGCAGGCGCAACATTTCGTCGAGGCAAGGCGAATAGTCTGGACGTTGACGCGGGCGCGCCTGCGCACCTGCTTCTCAGAAGCCCTCAAGCACGATCTTGCCCTTGGCCTTGCCGCTTTCGATCAGGGCATGGGCGCGCTTGAGGTTTTCGGCGTTGATGGTGCCGAAGGTTTCGGTCGCGGTGGACTTGACCTTGCCGGTGTCGATCATGTCAGCCACGGTATCAAGGATTTCCCCCTGCTGGGCGATATCCGCGGTGGTGAACAGCGACCGGGTGAACATCAGTTCCCAATGGATCGACGCGGCCTTGCGCTTGAACGGCATGATGTCGAACGTTTCCGGATCGTCGATCAGGCCAACGCGGCCCTGCGGCGCGATGAACTCGGCGATCTGCGGCACGTAGGTGTCCGAATGGTTGGTCGAGAACACGAAACCCGGCGCGCCGATGCCCAGCGCGGCGATCTGTTCGGCCAGCGGCTTGGCGTGGTCGATGACGTGATGCGCGCCAAGCTGGCGAACCCAGTCCTGGGTTTCGGGGCGCGATGCGGTTGCGATGACGACCAAATCGGTCTGGGCGCGCAAAAGCTGGATCGCGATGGACCCCACACCACCGGCGCCCCCGATGATGACGATCGACTTCGCATCGCCGGGCACCGGGTCGGTCACCTTGAGGCGGTCGAAGATCATCTCTTGCGCGGTCAGAGTCGTCAGCGGCAGCGCGGCAGCCGCAGCGGTGGCGATGGATTTGGGCGCCTTGCCGACGATCCGGGCATCGACGAGGTGATATTCGGAATTGGTGCCCGGGCGGTTGATCGCACCGGCATACCAGACCCTGTCCCCGGCCTTGAACCGCGTGACCTGCGCGCCGGTTTCCACGACCTCGCCCACGGCATCCCAGCCCAGGATAACGGGCGTGTCGCCCTCGGCCGGGCGGCCAGTGCGCACCTTGGTGTCGACGGGGTTCACCGACACGGCCGCGACCTTCACAAGAATGTCGTGACCGGTCGCGGTGGGTTTTTCGATGTCGATATCCATCAGCGCGTCATCGCGGTCGATGGCGCCGGGGGTCATATAGCCAACAGCTTTCATAAGGGTAGTCCTTTGGTTTGTTTCAGGGAGGTCGGCCTTCGGATGCGGGATCAGCCGATCCGGGTCAGCTTGTGCACGGTGAAGGCGGTCGTCGCATCGGCCGTTGCCGCCTTGAACGCCGCCATATGCGGGGCGTTCGAATGGTTTTGCAGCAGCTCGCGGCTTTGCCACAGTTCGAGCATGATGAAATGCGCGGGATCCTCATCGTTCTGATGCAGGTCGTAGGTGATACAGCCGTCTTCCGCGCGCGTGATAGGAAGCAGCTTGAGCAGTTCTGCCTTCACGACGTCGATCCTGTCGTCCTTCGCGTGGATATTTGCGACGATCGTCACTTTGGTCATGAGAACATCCTTCCGGGCTCGCGTTCGATCATGCCCAAGCTAGTTGCTTGATATTTTCGGATAAACGGGACAGTATCGGAAATATAATCCGGAAAATCCGATTAATGCTTATCGACAATATCCGCCTGTTCCAGACCATCGCGGAAAAGGGCAGCCTGGTCGCCGCCGCGCGCGAGGCCGGGCTTTCCGCCACCACCGTGTCGGAACGCCTGTCCGCCCTCGAGGCGCATTACGGCGTGGTGCTGTTCAACCGGACGACCCGCACCCTGAGCCTGACGGAGGAAGGCCGGACCCTGCTGCAGGGCGCCAAGTCCGTCCTGGCAGAGATCGAAGACCTGGATGCCCGTATCCGCCACGGCGCCGAAACGCTTTCCGGGCCGATCCGCCTGAGCGCCCCCGTCGATCTTGGCCGCACCATCGTGTCCCGGGTCGTGGAACGCTTCACCCAAGAACATCCCGCGATTTCGGTCGAGTTGTCGCTGACCGACGGGTACGTCGATATGGTGGGACAAGGGTTCAACCTAGCGGTGCGGTTCGGCGCGATCACCGACAGCACGTTGCGCACCCGCAATATCGGCCACTTTCGGCGCATCGTCTGCGCCGCGCCAACCTATCTGGCGCGGCATGGAACGCCTCGTGTTCCCGACGACCTGGCCCGGCATACCTGCCTTGTGATGCGCTTCGGGCAGACGCTGGACAATGTCTGGCGTTTCGGCGCCGGACCATCGACGCAGCAGGTGACGGTGCAGGGAAACAAGGTCGTGAACGACGGCTACCTGGTGCGGCGGTGGGCCATGCTGGGCCATGGCATCATCCTGAAGTCAGAACTTGATGTCCGAAAGGATCTGGCCGCCGGTCGGCTGGTCGCCTTGCTGGAGGACTTCGCCGCGCCGGCAATTCCGATGCAGATCATGTTCCCCCCTGGTCGGGCACAACCACGCCGGATCGGCGCCTTCGCGGATGCGCTGAAAATCGGGATTCTGAGCAGTGCAATGCCTTAGCCAAGCCCCCTTACAGGTGGCAAACAGCGATTCATTAGTGCAATGCGGGTTTGGATTTCGGCTGTATGACGATCTGGATCGCGTGCCGTGATCCTCAAAACGGCTTCAGGAATTGGATCGCTTGCCGCTCGTGATGGCTCAATAGCCTGAAAGCCTCAGCGGGCCCACGATCAAACGTTCCAATGGCTTCTTGACCGTTCGGATACGTCAATTGTTCGTCGCGTTCCGGGCCATGAAGGTCTCCGGCGACCCGTCTTCCGAATTGACGAAAATGATGTCGCGTGGGTCGCGGCGAGGTGTGTCGATCGACAAAAAAATCACAGGATGCTCCAGGATGTCCGGCAGAGCGTGGACCGTACCTTTTTCGAAGAACAGCAGGTGCCCGGGCGCGAACTCCGCCTGGGTCTCGGCGCTCTCCATCCAGAATGTGCCGCGACCGGCCAAAACGTAAAGATACTCATCACAGGTCGCATGATAATGCGGCGGCGTCCCCTTGTAGACGCGGAAGACGCGCGAACTCGCGGCTTCCCGATCCGTCATGTAGCGGTCGACCAATAACGTATCGGCGCTTTCCGGCAAAGCCGCAGCGACGTCCGAGACCACGAAACGTGCTGATTTCTGGCCCTGAGTGTCCATGTCATATATCCTATTGAATCACACAAAAACTGAAGCAGGTCGCACAGGTTAGACAGCGCGCAGCCGGGCGTATTAACTAACCCGGACCATAGCGCTCTGCGACGAGGTTCCTCGCTTTCACTGCTGCCACGCCAATCCATATGATCCGATCGCTGTTGGTGACAAGCGGCATGTGCAGATATCGTCATACGCTCGTGCTCGCCGAACGGGAAAGTGTAGCCGCACGGACGGAGAAAAGAAAAGCACCCGATCCAAATATCAACGCATTTATAAATGCCTTCCTATTTGGGGGCAGTGGTTCGACCGCGAAGATTTGACATAGGCGCCGCCGACATTCCCTGCCATTTGTCATTAATGTCCTGACAAACCCGCACTAAATGTATTGTTTGGATTGATGTATCTGTCCGTTTGAAGAGAGAGAATAGTAGGTGCCCGGTGCCGCACAGCCCCTTGCCGCTGGCGTCAAGCGCGGCCTCGGAAGGTCTTTGCAGATACACGGATCGCGTACGATGCCCGATCATCATGATACGCGCCCCCTGTGCTGGCCGTTCTTCGATCGAAGTTACTGCTAGGTTTCCGGTCATTCTCTCGCCCACATAAGACAGAGAAAGGATAGCCATGTCTGCATCCGCCCGATCTCAGACGATCGATATTTCGCTTACCGTCAACGGCAGGCCCGTGCAGGCCAGCGTCGAGCCTCGGCTGTCGCTTCTCGACTTCCTCCGCGAAGAGCTTGACCTGACCGGAGCCAAAAAAGGCTGCAATCGGGGCGAGTGCGGCACATGCACGGTCCTCGTGGACGGCAGGCGCGTCAACTCGTGCCTCGTTCTGGCCGCATCTGCGTCGAACCACGAGGTCGTCACTGTCGAGGGGCTGGCGAAGGACGGTGAGCTTCATCCCGTCCAGCAGGCTTTCATCGAGGCCGATGCCTTGCAGTGCGGCTTTTGCACCTCCGGGCAGATCATCTCGGCAGTTGCCTGCATCGAGGAGGGCCACGCCGGGTCTACGGAAGAGATCCGCGAATGGATGAGCGGCAACCTCTGTCGCTGCTCCTGTTACCCGCAGATCGCTGAAGCGGTGGAGATGGCCGCCCGCAGGATGGAGGCAGACAATGCATAACTTCGTTTACGAGCGGGCAAACTCTGCCGACAACGCCATGGATCTGGGGCATCGTGATGGAGCCGCCATCCTGGCCGGCGGCACAGAGCTGCTGAACTGGATGCGCATTGGCATCGAAAGTCCGGACCTGCTGGTCGACATTCGCGATCTGGGGCACCTAGACCGCATCGAAGAAATTGAGGGGGGGCTTCGGATCGGCGCCTTGTGCCGCCTCAACGACGTTGCGTGCCATCCGGCGATCAAGCGTGACTTTCCTGTTCTCTCTTCCGCTATCCTTCAATCCGCATCCGCACAGCTCCGCAACCTCGCGACGATCGGCGGCAATCCCCTCCAGCGCGTGCGCTGTCCCTATTTCCGGGAGGAGACGGTGAATGCCTGCAACAAGCGGCATGCCGGTTCCGGCTGCGCCGCCTATGAAGGTCACAACGAACGCATGGCGATCTTCGGCTGGACACCGGAGTGTGTGGCGGTACAGCCGTCCGATCCTGCCGTCGCATTTGCCGCGCTCGACGCGGTCGTCATCGTCCAGTCGACGGATGGCACGCGGCGGATCCCGATGCGCGAGTTTCATGTGCTTCCCGACGAAGACCCATCGGCGCACAGCGTGCTGGGGCGCGGTGAGCTGATTACAGGGATCGAGATATCCACGCCTGCACCACACTCGGCCTATCTGAAGGTGCGCGAGCGCCAGAGCTACGAATACGCGCTCGTCTCCGCCGCGGTCACACTCGACCTTGATGGGGAGACTATCCGGAATGCACGCATCGCTCTCGGCTCTGTGGCAATGCGCCCGTGGCGGCTCCTGGCAACGGAGGACCTACTGGTCGGTAAGCGCCTTGGCTCGAAAGACATCGCCGAGGCCGTCGATGCAGGCTTTGCCGAGGCACGCGCGCTGAGCGGAAACGCATACAAGATCACCTTGGCCCGCAATGCGGCGCTTCGGGCAATTGAACTAGCTTCGGAGAATTGATCCCATGTCCCATCAAGAGTCATCCGTCATATCCGAAAAGGTGACGCGTGTAGATGGCCCCTCAAAGGTTAGGGGTGAAGCGCGGTATGCCGGGGATCAGAAGGTCGACGGACAGATGCACGCCGTGCCTGTTCTGGCGACAATTCCCGCCGGAGAGCTGGAAAGCATTGATGCGAAGCAGGCACTCGCACTCGCCGATGGCATCGTGGTACTGACCGCGCGCGATATGCCTCGCCTACATCCCGATCTCGACAACATCACGGTGCCGCCATTGGCGACACGTCATATTCCGATGCAAGACAACCTGATCCTCTATGAAGGTCAGGTCGTCGCTCTTGTACTTGCGCCCTCACTCGCACTTGCGACG
The DNA here is from genome assembly GCF_003448965.1 of Oceanicella sp. SM1341. GTDB lineage: Bacteria > Pseudomonadota > Alphaproteobacteria > Rhodobacterales > Rhodobacteraceae > Paroceanicella. The sequence continues at coordinate 43,282 of NZ_QRGC01000030.1, read as the reverse complement.
GAAGCGGCCAAGCTGGTCAAGCCCATCTACCGCACCCATTCATACATAAATCCGGAGCACCAAGTCCCGCAGAGTGCCGATCCAGCGCGCGGGAACTACTCGGGTTCGGGACCGCTGGACTGGACGAAGGGTACACCCGATGCCGCCTATGCCTCCGCACCTCATAAGGTGAAAAGCATCTATACCCAACCGTCGCGCCACGCCAATGCGATGGAGCCGTCGGCGATTGTCGCGCATTGGCATGATGGCCAGCTGACGGTCTGGGATTCGATGCAGCACATCAGTTCGGTGCAGATAACGCTGGCCGCCGTTTTCGGCCTGTCCATAGAGGATGTTCGCGTCATCGCCCCCCATACCGGTGGCGGCTTTGGCGTCAAAGCCTTCGTCTGGCCGCACGAGATTCTCGCGGCCATGGCATCAAAGGTCTGCGGCAAGGCGGTCAAGTTCGTTCTGACGCGCCAGCACATGTACAACATGGTCGGCTATCAGCCGCAGATGACCCAGCACATGGCGCTTGCCTGCGACGAGAAGGGCCAGCTCGCGGCGATCCGTCAGGATGTGGAGAATGTCACCTCCCTGACCGACGACTACGTCGAGTTCGGCTCGGCGGCGGCGCGCAGCTTCTACGCTTGCGACAACATCAGCATCAGCCAGCGGGTAAAGCGCGGGAACATCAATCTTCCGACCTTCATGCGAGCACCCTGGGACGGACCCGGCTCATGGGCCTTGGGATCAGCGCTTGACGAATTGGCGCATGAAGCGGGAATCGACCCTCTCGATATGCGCATTCGGAACCATGCCGATACGGAGCCGCAGACGGGCGAACCCTGGTCATCGAAGATGCTGCTCGAGTGCTACGAGGAAGGCGCACGGCGCTTCGGATGGCGCACACGGCCGGAAGGCGGCACGCGTGATGGATATTGGCTGCGCGGCTTCGGGATGGCCGATTGCAGCCAAGGACAAGCGCGCTTCCAGTCCTCTGCAGGGTTGACGCTCACCGCTGAAGGCACGGCCCATGTGGCATCCAGTTTCTGCGACATGGGCACAGGCCCCGCCACGATCTTCCGTCAGGTCGCCGCCGAGGCCCTGGGTCTTCCGCTGAGCGCAGTGACCTCCGATCACGGACAAACCGGCCTTCCCGCCGCAGGGCCCACCTATGGCCAGTCCACCACGATCAGCACCGGAAACGCCGTCCTCATGGCGGCGCGGGAAATCAAGGCGAAGCTCGCAGCCCACTTGCAATGGCCTGTTGCGGAAACCGTCATGGAAGATGGCTGTATTCGGCGGAACAATGAGCGTCTTTCCATCAAAGACGCAATGAAATTGATGGGCATGCAGGAGATTGCGAGCGAGAGCACCTTTGCCCTGCCCGGCGGCGCATATGTCGACATGGGGGCGCCAGGTCGGCCCGCACGGTCCTTTGGGGCACTCTTTGTCGAAGTTCTGGTCGACCCGGATCTTGGACTGGTCAGGCTGCGCCGCGCGACGGGTGTCTACAGCGCCGGCCGAATTCTCAACCCGCTGACTGCCCGCTCGCAGATCACGGGCGGCATCATCTGGGGCTGGGGAATGGCCACGATGGAAGGAAGTCACCTCGATCCCGAACGTGGGCGCTGGATTTCCCGCGACCTCGCCGGGGTGCCCATCCCGGTCAACGCCGACATCCCGGCGGATCTCGACATCTCGTTCGTCGAGGAGTTCGACCACGAGGCCGGTCCTCTCGGCGCTCGCGGCATCGGTGAACTCGCGGCAACGGGTGTCGCCGCAGCCGTGGGTAATGCGATCTTCGATGCGACGGGTGCGCGCTTGCACGATTTGCCCATCACACCAGACAAGATCCTGGGTGCACTTAGGCTGGTCTAAAATGCCTGTTCATTGATGATGTGGCTACTCTCTTCAGTCGATCATTGCCGACCCACCGATGGCACATAAATGCCCTCGGTGGGGGATCACATCGTCAAGGCGGAGCCTCTCTCAATCCGGGTTTAATGCATCCATGCGGCGAAAGAATCCATGTAATCTCGCCACTCCACAATCTTCCGGTCCTTGATGTGGACAATTGAACAAAAGCGATTGTCGTATTTTCGGCCTGTGGCGAGAACTTTGCCATGGACCTCGTATTCGAGGACGGCCACATTCCTATTATCTGTCGCGTGGACAATCAAATTGTCTGCGGATTGCAGTGTAATATAATCACCGTACCCCTTGAACACCGCCATCAAAGCGCTGCGTCCAGTGATTAAGCGGGGCCATGCCAATAGATCATAGCGAACTTCGTATGTGATTTCGTCGGCAACAATATCGAAGAAGTGCGCACCTTGGACGAGATCTCCAAGTGCTGTGCGGACCAGGTCAAAATATGGGGTAACGGCCTCGTAGGCCGCAAGATCAATATCGTTCACGGATTCCTCGCTTTTCGAGTTTCCTCACGGGATGGCGATGTCAGTGCGAGCGCAATCAGGCTCTTCAACATCTGCCGTAGTTCAGCCCCGTCCTGCGCAACGAGCTTGAAGCCCCGCATCGCGCTGGAAAGGAGTCGAGCGACATCCCTCGCCGAAAGTCCGAGGCGCTGAATATCAATGTCCGCGTCCTCCATGATTGAAGCCAACAACGCCTCGAATTTCTCATAGACTGCTTTATGAGCGTCGCGTGCAAAAAGCGGCGTTGCATCGACGATTTCCCGCGCCTCGGGCGAATTCTTATTGCGGTCGAAATTGCGGATCGTCCAAACCTCGAAGGCATAAAGCAGCTTGTTCGCGGCTGTGTCGTAGGCGTTCAGGTTGGTCTCAATGTCCTCGATCAGCAGCGCACCCTGACGCTCGATCGCTTCGCTGAAGACCTGCTCCTTGCTCTGAAAATAAAGGTAGAGCCCGGGCCGCGATATGCCCGCAGCCTCGGCGATCTCATTCATCGAGACCCGCTTGAATCCATAGCGGAAGAACACATCCAAGGCACAATCGAGAATGTGGCGGCGTTTGTCGTTACTCATGCCTGACAAAATAGACGGTTGCCATCAAAGTGTCAAAAAGATATACAAATAACCAGCATATGTCTAACTGTCTGTATATGGAGGCACTTATGGGAACCCCTCAGACCCCTCTCAAATCGGGTTTCGGAGTCGAAACATCGCCGGAAGAGGTCATGGCCGGGATCGACCTTCACCAGAAGGTCGCTGTCGTCACCGGAGGACACTCCGGTATAGGTCTCGAGACGACGAAGGCTCTCACTACGGCCGGCGCAACAGTGGTGGTCGGCGCGCGGAGCGTGGACAAGGCGGCGGAAACGCTTTCCGGCTTGAGAAATGTCGAAATTCTCCCGCTCGACCTCGCTGACCCTGCTTCTGTCGATGGTTTCGCTTCCGGCTATCTGCGGACACATATGGCTTGCGATATCCTCATCAACAACGCCGGCATCATGGCGACGCCGCTCATGCGCGACAGTCGGGGCTATGAGCTGCAATTCGCCACCAACCATCTTGGGCATTTCCAGTTGACCCTCCGCCTCTGGGACGCGCTCATCGCCGCCGATAACGCTCGGGTGGTGGCGCTTTCCTCGCTCGGGCATCGCTTCTCGCCCATCCACTTCGAGGATATCAATTACGCGCATCGGGACTATGACCCGTGGCGCGCCTATGGGCAGTCGAAGACAGCCAATTCCCTTTTCGCTGTTCACCTCGACACACTGGGCAAAGCGTCGGGCATTCGCGGCTTCGCGGTGCATCCGGGTCGGATTCCAACGACCGATCTCACCCGTTACATGACGGAAGAGGAAAAGGCCGCCGCGCTGCAGGCCACAAAGGTTGGTCCGGACTATGTGCCGTCACACCTTAAGACGAATCCGCAGGGCGCTTCCACGAGCCTGTGGGCCGCGACCAGCCCGCAGCTTATCGGCAAAGGGGGCGTCTACTGCGCGGATTGCGATATTTCACCCATCGTTGCGGACGACAGCCCGGACGTCAGTGGCGTGCGCCGCTGGGCGATCGATCCCGATCAGGCGGCTCGCTTGTGGGATTTCTCACTGGGAATGATCGACTGAACAATCGGTTGTGCGTTCGACCGCACCTGGATCCGATCGATCATGCCCTGAATTCACGAGAAGCGGAGACTAAACAGTGCAAACGGCCATCCATTCCGGCTTCGGGGAAAAGACCACGGCCGAGGAAATCGCCAGGAATTGCGATCTCCACGGGAAGACGGCACTCATCACCGGCGGGCATTCGGGCATCGGGCTCGAAGCGACAAGGGTGCTTGTTCGCGCCGGCGCACGGGTCATTGTCGGTGCGCGCGACCTGAACAAGGCGCGGACGGCCCTCTCGGACATCCCCACCGCTGAAGCGTACCGGTTGGATTTGGCGGATCCCGCTTCGGTCGTGGCGTTTTCGCAGCAGGTTTTGGCCGAGTGCGACAGCATCGACATATTGATGAACAATGCCGGCATCATGGCCTTGCCCCTGCTCCACCGGGACAGTCGGGGATATGAGCTACAGTTCGCAACCAATCATCTCGGGCATTTTCATCTCACTGCGCTGCTCTGGGATGCTTTGAAGCGGGCAAACGGAGCACGCGTCGTGACGCTATCCTCCTACGGCCACCGTTATTCATCGATGAATTTTGACGACCCCAATTTTGAAACGCGCCACTATCACAAATGGGAAGCCTATGGTCAGTCGAAGACCGCAAATGCCCTATTCGCGGTACATCTGGACACGATAGGCCGGGCCTTCGGCATCCGCGCCTTCGCCGTTCACCCCGGCCGGATTCCTTCGACCAACCTGAAGCGGTTCCTTACCTTCAAGGAATTGCTGGCGATGCCGCTGCTGTGGTTTTCCAAGGTTTATGTCAAAAGCATCGCCGAAGGGGCGGCGACCCAGGTCTGGGCCGCATTGAGCGATCAACTCGACGGCATGGGCGGCGCCTATTGCGCGGACTGTGATATATCTCCAGTCGTCACGAGCGACAGCCCGCTGGCCAACACCGTACGTGACTATGCCGTCGATCCGGAGCTTGCATATAAACTCTGGAGCCTGAGCGAAAAGATGACTGGCATGAAATGGGCACAACCGTGAAGTAAGCGTGTGGTCACTACATATCAACTGGGAACGGTTTTTTCCTTTTACTTATCTGTCCCCCACCGCGCGCATAGTTGTCCTAATTTATGAGATGAATGTCATGAAACTTAGTTTTTTCGGACTAGGGTCTGTGGGGATTGAACGAAGCCGCTGGCGCGGCATATAGGGCGGCTGATTTGCCGATGTCGCTGCTGTTTTGAAGGATCGGATGTTTGCCCAACTTTCAGAATGTTGAATTCAGCTCAAATACCTCCCCTGAGGATGCCGATGCGCGGCTTTGACCGTTCCCTGCTCGCCGATCTGACGGTTTTCGTCACCATCGTGCGCCGCCACAGCATGCGGCAGGCGGCGATCGAGCTGGGCGTGACGACCTCGGCCCTCAGTCACCGCATGCGCAAGCTGGAGGCCGATCTGGGCGTGCGGCTTCTCAACCGGACGAGCCGGTCGCTGACGCCGACCGAGGCGGGAGCGGCGCTGGCGCAGCGGCTGGAGCTGGGGCTGCAGACCATCGAGGATAGCCTTGGGATGCTGGCACGGCATCGCAATGTGCCATCCGGGCATTTGCGGATCAACGCGCCCAAGGATGCCTCGCGGCTACTGCTCGGGCCGATCCTGCCGCGCTATCTGGCGGAATTTCCGGAAATGCATCTCGACATCACGGTCGACGATCATCTTGTGGATGTCGTCGCCGAAGGGTTCGATGCGGGCATTCGCTATGGCGACCGGGTGCCGCAGGATATGATCGGCGTCACCCTGTCGAAACCTCTGCAATGGGTCGTCGCCGGCGCGCCTGCGCTGATTGCGCGGGTGGGGGTGCCGATGGTGCCTGACGATCTGCTGAGCCGGCCGTGCATCGAGATGCGGGTGGGCGACAACAGCCGCTATCCGTGGGAGTTGGGCAATGGCGACGCCCTGCGGCGGCTGGATGTGCGCGGGGCGCTTTGCACCAACGAAACCCAGCATGCGATGGATGCGGCCCTTGGCGGCGTGGGCTTTTTCTATTGCCTTGAGGAGTTGCTGAAACCGCTGATCGCTGAGGGGCGGCTGCAGGTCGTGCTGCCGGGCTGGGCCTCTGAAGGGGCGCCGCTCACGATCTATTATCCCAGCCGCCGGCAGGTTCCGCCGGGTCTGCATGAGCTTATCGCGATGATCCGCGTAGAGCAGGGTCTGCCCCGGCTTGCGATCGGCGGGGGCAAAGCCGAAGAAGTGCCGCCGGAGACCACCACCGCCCCTAGCCATGGTTGAGAATCGCTCAATATCGTGTTGAGCGGATGTGGCGCCGCCGAGGCTTGCCGGTGACCGCGCCGCCCGGGTAATCCTTGCTGGCATATGCACCGCAATCGCCCATCGCCCCGGGTTCCGCCCGCGCGGATCCACGATGCCGGCATCGACCCCAGACAGCCCCGAGAGAGCCCCATGCCCTACCATGCTGCCCCCGACCGCTATGACACCGCCATGACCTATCGCCGCTGTGGCCGCAGCGGCATCGACCTGCCCGCGATATCGCTGGGGCTTTGGCACAATTTCGGCGGCGCGGATGTGTTCGAGACCGGCCGCGCGATCCTGCGTCGCGCCTTCGATCTGGGTGTCACCCATTTCGATCTGGCCAATAATTACGGCCCTCCCTATGGCTCGGCAGAGGAGAATTTCGGCCGCGTCATGGCGCAGGACTTCGCCCCCTATCGTGACGAGATGATCATCTCGACCAAGGCGGGCTGGGACATGTGGCCCGGGCCCTATGGTGGCATCGGTGGCAGCCGCAAATATCTGATTGCCAGCCTCGATCAATCGCTGAAGCGGATGGGGCTCGACTATGTCGACATCTTCTATTCGCATCGCGTCGACCCGGATACGCCGCTGGAAGAGACGATGGGCGCGCTCGCCCATCTTCACCGGCAGGGCAAGGCGCTTTATGTGGGCATCTCCAGCTATTCGCCGGAACTGACCCGCAAGGCCGCCGCGATCCTGCGCGAGGAACGGGTGCCGCTGTTCATCCATCAGCCGAATTATTCCATGTTCAACCGCTGGATTGAGGATGGTCTGCTTGACACGCTGGGGGATCTCGGCACCGGCTGCATCGCCTTTTCGCCGCTGGCGCAGGGGCTGCTCAGCTCGAAATATCTGGGTGGCGTGCCTGCGGGCGCGCGGGGGGAGAAGGGGCGCCTGCTGCGCGACGGCGATCTGCAGGCGCAGGTTCTGGAGCGGGTGCGGGCCCTGAACGGCATTGCGGAACGCCGTGGCCAGACATTGGCGCAGATGGCCATCGCCTGGACGCTGCGGGATCCGCGCGTCACCTCCTCGCTCATCGGTGCGCGCACGGTCGAGCAGCTTGAAAACTCGCTTGGCGCGCTGAACGGCCTTGCGTTTTCTGCCGAAGAGCTCGCGGAGATCGAGCACTATGCCAAGGATAGCGGCACCGATTTCTGGAAGGAATCGGCATCCCTCTAGAAGCTGTCTTTGTCAGACGCCCTAAAGGCCCGATGCTCGGCGTCCTTTGCGTAGCGTTTAAGCGATAGCAACAAGCCTGAGCGCGACCGCAGTGATGATGACCTTGTGCGATTTTCGAACGTGACGCCGTCGAAGCGCGAAGGCTTTGAGTATGGGGTGTGGCGATGAGGGCTGCTTGGTAGTGGAGATGCCGTAGAGGGCGGTGTGTCCCTCCGGCAACGGTCCGTTTGCCGCGCAAAGCGGCGCTGTGGCGGCTATGAGCGCGAGCGTGGATACGGCGGGGTCCTGACATTGCTCGTCGGAGACTTGTCCTAATTTAGGAGCTGTTTGCCATGAATCTTGGTTTTATCGGACTGGGCAATATGGGCCATGCGATTGCCGCCAATCTACTGAAGGCCGGGTACGAACTCACGGTCTGGAACCGGACTCCGGAACGGGCACAGGCGCTGGTGGAGGCGGGAGCGCGGCGGGCGCAAACCCCCGCCGAGGCTGCAGACGTGGATGTCGTGTTCACCATGCTCGGCGATGACGCCGCGGTGTCCGCCGTCACTTTCGGCGATGACGGTATATTGGCCGCCCGGGCCAAGCCATTGCATGTTTCGATGAGTACGATCAGCACTGATCTAGCCGAACGGTTGACCCAAGCCCATGCTGACGCAGGCGGACGCTATATTTCTGCGCCTGTCTTCGGGCGACCAGATGCTGCGGCGGCAGCCAAGCTGTTCGTCGTCACCGCAGGGGCGGAGGCCGATCTCGCCGTCTGCCGGCCGTTGTTCGATGCGGTGGGGCAGCGCCATTTCGTGGTCGGCGATCAGCCAGCCCAGGCTAATATCGTTAAACTTTGTGGCAATTTCCTCATCATGTCCGCCATCGAAGGCATGGCAGAAGCCATGACGCTGGCGGCCAAGAATGGCATCGACCGTTCGGCTCTGCTGGAGGTTTTGACGAGCACCCTGTTCGGCGCGCCGGTCTACCACACCTATGGCGGAATATTGGCGGAGGAGCGGTTCCGGCCGGCTGGTTTTGCAGCACCCCTGGGGCTCAAGGACATGCGACTGGTGGGTCAGGCAGCTGAGGCTGCCCGCGTGCCGCTGCCGCTGCTGGGCGTAGTGCGCGACCATCTGCTGTCAGCGATCGCAAGGGAGGGGGAAGATATCGATTGGTCCGGCATCGGCGCGGTCATTGCCAAGGATGCGGGTCTCTAAACTTCAAGACGGCGTTCTTTTTTCACCGAAAATTCTACCTTTGTAGGAGACTTCACCTTGAACACTAAAGTCAAACTTCTCGGCATCTCCGGCAGCATCCGGCGGGCCTCCTTCAACGCAGCCATCCTCAAGGGGCTGGCCGACAGCATTGCCGATCGCGCAGCGCTGGAGCTGTTTCCGCTCCATGACATCCCTCTCTATGATGAGGACAAGGATACGGCGACGCCGCCGGAAGCGGTCGCACGGCTGCGGGCTGCGATTGGCGCGGCGGACGGCCTGGTCATCGCCACGCCCGAATATAATCACGGCATGTCCGGCGTCCTCAAGAATGCGTTGGACTGGGCATCGCGGCCCTTCGGCCAGTCGACACTCACAGGAAAGCCGGTTCTGACGCTTAGTTCATCGCCTGCGGCAACGGGCGGCGTGCGTGCCCAAGCGCAGTTGAACGAGACCTTGACGGCGATTGGCGCGCCGCTCGTCCTCCGCCCACAGGCCGTCGTCGGCGCCGTTCACGACAAGATCCGCGATGGTCGCCTTGTCGATGCTGCGACGCTCGGCTTTCTAAGTGAGGGCATCGACGATCTCTTGCGCAATATCGAAAGCAGTGGTTCGGCGATCAGCGAAGAAGCCTGAGCCTACCTGGCGCTCCCCTATCACAACAGCCACAAGGAAAAGCGTAATGCACTATCGCTCGCTTGGCCGCTCCGGCCTCAAAGTCTCCGCCCTTACTCTCGGGACCATGACCTTCGGCGGAAGGGGTAATTTCGTCAAGACCGGCAATACTGATCTGGCCGGTGCGAAGCGCCAGATCGCCATGTGTATCGATGCCGGTGTCAACATCATCGACACGGCCGATATCTATTCCTCCGGCCTTTCCGAGGAGATCGTGGGCGAGGCGATCGCCGACATGCGCGATCGATTGCTCGTCGCGACCAAGGCGCGCTTCCCCATGTTCGAGGGTGGTCCGAACGACCGCGGCCTCTCGCGCCATCATATCGTGCGCGCCTGCGAAGCGAGCCTCAAGCGGCTCGGCACCGATCATATCGACCTTTACTGGATGCACGAGTGGGACGGGCAGACGCCGCTGGAGGAGACGCTGGCGGCGCTGGACGACCTCGTTCGCTCTGGCAAGATCCGCTATGTCGGCGCGTCGAACTTCTCAGGCTGGCATCTGATGAAGACGCTGGGCATCGCGGAGCGCGACGGGCTGGTGAAGCCCGTGGCGCAGCAAATCCATTACACGCTGCAAGCGCGCGAGGCGGAGTATGAACTGATGCCCATCGCCGTCGATCAGGGCGTCGATATTGTGGTCTGGTCGCCGCTCGCCGGCGGATTACTTTCGGGCAAGTATCGCCGGGGGAAACCGGAGCCGGAAGGGACCCGCAAGGCTGCGCAATGGAATGAGCCTCCCGTGCGCGATGTGGAGGCATTGTACGACATTGTTGAAGCGCTGGTTGATATCGCGGCGCAGAAGGGCGCAAGCCCGGCCCAGGTCGCACTGTCGTGGCTCCTCACCCGGCCAGGCATCGCCTCGCTAATCGTCGGCGCACGAACGGACGAGCAGCTCGCGGACAATCTGAAGGCCGCTGAGTTGGTGCTGTCGGCAGAGGAAATCGCGCAACTCGAAACGGTCAGCCGACCGCCGCTCCTTTATCCCTACTGGCACCAGAAATCGACTGCGTCAGATCGCCTGTCCCCGGCGGATCTGGCTCTGATTGCGCCGTTTCTAGAAAGCTGAACCAACGCGGTCGGGACTCGCACCTCAGACCAGGCCGTCGCGCCTGCGGATCATTACGATCAACTCGCGCAGGCCCGGGTCGATCTGCTTGCGGCTCGCGTAGCACGCGCAGAAGGCCGGTCTGGGCAAGGACCATTGGGGCAATCCAATTCCATCGCAATGTGTCACCTCTTCTTGCGAGCGCCGGTCCAGCGCATAGGCAAAGCCCAGCTCCCGGCGCAAGCAGATGTATTCTTGCAGCGTCATGTCGGAGAGTTTTCGAGCGATCATAGCGTGCTGAGTATTTGGGCGAAGCGATCCCACCCAGTTCAAACAGAATGGACTGCTTCGCGGGCACGTTGCGGTTCGCCACCGTCCGTGTCGGCAAGTAGTAAATGCCACACTCGCGGGATTGATAGCATTCTAAATAAGGGACTGAAGGGATTGACATCGAGCGACATTTGTCAATGAATGACACTTCCGTTTGCAAGATGCCGAGGAGCAGATAATTGTCCGGCCTGCGTGAGGCAAAGAAGGACCGAACCAAAACCCAACTGCTCGAGGCGGCTTTGGCGCTGATCTCGCGCCACGGGTTCGAGCAGACCACCATCAACCAGATTGCCGACGAGGTGCAGGTGTCGCCTCGCACTCTGCTCCGATATTTTCCCACCAAGGAAGACGTGATTGTAAGCTGGGTGGAGGATGGCATGGGTGTCTTTCGAGATGCCCTTGTGAAGCGGGAGGCTATGGCGCCACCTTTCGACACCCTCCTCGCCTCGGCGCGGGCTATGCTCGCCTCCTATCAGGCTCGGGCCCACTTCTTCCTCGCCATTGAGCGCGTGATTGCCACATCGCCATCCGTCGCGGCGCGCAAACAGCAGATGATGGAAGCACTGGCACAGGATGTAGTGACAATCCTGAGAGGGCGTCCCGGCAGGGACGCGCCGGATGCGCTTTCATGCGACGTATTGACCGGCACCGTGTTCGCGATGATCCGGGCCACAATTCATGCCTGGGTGGCCGCCGAGGGCCGGCAAGCGCTTCTCGACATATTCGAAGATGCCAGCTCGGTCGTAAGACCAGCGCGGGTATGAGAGCCGGTGCAGGGGAAGCCTCAAGGAAAATCTCAACTGCCGCCCCCACTTGACCCTGAAAACTATATGAGAACGAGCCCAATGTACTATGCTGTTACTGCGCAAGACAATCCTAATGCCGGCGACCAACGGCTTGTCTTGCGGGATCGTCATTTCGCGTATCTGAAAAGCCTTGGTGAGAAACTCGTTTTTGCTGGCGCGCTGTTCGATGCTCGCGACAACATGGACGGCTCTCTTATGGTTCTGGATGCAGAGTCGCTCGACGAAGCCGAAGCCCTGGTGGCGGGTGATCCATTCGTCAGCGAGGGCCTATACATTTTCACTCAGGTGAAGCGGTGGAGCTTCTCGTTTAACAATCTCGCGACGGGTAGCCATTAGATCACAATATTTGTCGCAAATTGACATTTGTCAGTAAGTGACATATTTTGCCTCCATCGAACGGTGATGAGGTGAAGAATGACCGACAACAAACGCATAGCTTTGGTGACAGGCGCAACGCGTGGCTTGGGCTTGGAGACGGCGCGCCAACTTGGCCAGCAAGGCGTGACCGTGCTCCTGGGTGCGAGGAATATCGAAGCGGGTGAGACGCAAGCCGCCTTACTCCGCGACGACGGGCTTGACGTGTCGGTCATACGGATCGACCTGAAGGACGAAGCCTCGATAAGCAGCGCTGCGGAAGAGATCGAGCAGCGCCATGGTCGCCTCGACATCCTCGTCAACAATGCCGGCATCTTGTTGCTGGAGAAGGATGGCTTCCCGAGCGTTGCCGATCCGGTTGCGATGCGCGAGACTATCGAGATCAACTTTATTGCCACTGCGATTGTCACTCAGAAGATGCTGCCGCTTCTTCGTAAGTCGCGCGCCGGGCGGATCGTCAACGTTTCGAGCAGCCTCGGCTCACTGTGGTGGAACACCGATCCGAATTGCCCAGTGCCGGACAACAAATGGCTGGGCTATTGTGCCTCGAAGGCAGCGGTCAACATGCTGACGGTTCAACTCGCCTACGAACTGCGCGATACACCGATCAAGGTGAACGCGGTTTGCCCGGGCTATGTCATGACGGAGATGAATCAGGGCGGCGGCTACCTTTCCATCGAGGAAGGCGTTCGCCCGGCTGTGGAGTACGCGTTGATCGGTGATGACGGTCCATCTGGCGGATTTTTCACAGCCGACGGCGCGAGGGCATGGTGATATGGACGAACCGGCCGAGACTTCGCGTATTCCGGGTCATGTCCTGATCCTCAGCGAGCCGTCCTCGGCCGCTCTGATTAGCAAGATGGAGGAAGCAATCCGCGCGAAAGTCGAGCAGGTGACGCATCTTCGCAGTTCCGGCGACCTCGACGCGACGGCGGAGTTATGGCGATCGACCGACGTCCTTCTCGCCTATGGCACCTTTCCCTGCTCGCGCGATCTCATGGCGTCCAATCAGCGGTTGCGTGGCGTGGTGAGCCCCTGGACCGGAACCGAAGGTTTCGATGAAGCCGCCGCTACGGATCTCGGGATCGCGGTTGCCAATGGCCAGGCGGACGAGAACAGCCAGAGCATCGCCGAAGCGACCGTGATGCTGATGCTCGCTTGCCTCTACGACCTGCATGGCAGCGAGGACGCGCTGCGCAATAGCCTGCCGCGACCTGCCATCCCCTCGGCACGGATGATGCGGGGGCGCACGGTCGGCATTATCGGCTTCGGAGATATCGGCCGCCGCGTCGCGGACCTGCTCGCACCTTGGGGCGTGCGACTATTAGTCTATAACCGCAGTCCGATCGCCAATCCTCACGTTCAGACCATCGATCTACCAACGCTCCTGCACGAAAGCGATATCATCTCGATCCATCTCGGCCTGAATGATGAAACGCGTCATCTACTGGATCGCGAAGCGTTGAAGCTGGTTAAGCCGGACGCGATTCTCGTCAATACGGCGCGCGGCGGCATCGTGGATGAAGCAGCGCTTTGCGATGCCGTGCGCGAAGGACGGATCGGCAGGATTGCCCTTGACGTCTTCGAGGAAGAACCGTTGCCGCCGACCAGCGCACTACGCTCGCTTCCGAACGCCGTTCTTACACCTCATCGCGTCGGCCAGACACGGGAGACAGGTACGGGACTGATCCGCCTCGCCATTGAGAACGTAACGCATCTTCTGAAAGGCGAGTTACCGCTGCGCCTTCGTAACCAAGCTGTTCGCGAGGTCTGGTTGCGGCGCTGGGCGAAGAACGGATAGGTTACTTTTCTTCAGTTCGGTTCCCTGCAACCCAGCGCGCGGTTGCATCGATAAGCGGATGGTGGCTCGCATCCTGAATGGAAACTAGCGATTCTCCGATTTTCCCAATGTAGCTGCGCATGAAACCGCGAAGCTGTCCTCCAACATTTGGAAATGTGCAATCTGCCCCTCCTGGATGGTAAGGACAATAGCGAAGCTTGTTTCGATCAGCTTTCCGGTGCTTCTAACGCGCGAAGCGAGAGAACCCAGAATCACTGCTCGCTTCTCGTTCGCCAGTACGTCGTCAACGTCGAGTCTAACCCTCTCTATTCGAGCTGACGTCTCTCTTAGGAAAGTAAGCACTGCTTGGCGCCCGGACTGTTGGCCGATCCAGGGGAAGGCGCGGGTATCGCCGGGAATCTCCCACACTATATCTTCTGCGAATAGTTCGGCGACGGCTGCCGGCTCAGCTCCTGAACCGAGCCGGTGCAGGAATTCGTGCGCGATGGAAAGAGGATCGATCTGCGACATGTGACCTCCTTTGAATGGACGTGTATTGCGATGAGTGCATGCGTCCGCCGGCTAGATTTGAGCGGAGCCACCATCGGCGAAGAGCTCGCTGCCGTTGACGAAGCGGGCATCATCGGACGCGAGGAAGAGCGCGGCTGCGGCCACATCGGCGGGGTCTCCGAGCTCGCCCCACGGCGTCGTGCGGGCTACGCTATCCAGCATCGCCTGATGGGTCTTCTCGTCGGGGGCGAGACCATGCCAACCGGGTGTGGACGTTGCACCCGGCGCCAGTACGTTGACGCGGATATGTCGAGGCGCCAACTCGATCATCCAGCTCCGGGCGAAATTGCGGATCGCAGCCTTTGTTGCTGCATAGATACAGCGACGAGCGCGCCGGCACCACCGATCAGGCCGAACAGAGCAATCCCGTTCGGACCCAGGCCGTTCTGTTCGCGCAGTTCGACGGGCACCGTCGTCCAGTAGAGGCTGAATCCGAAGAAGAGCAAGGCTTGCCGTATGGCCCGATGTCGTAATTCCGGCTCGCCCACCCATAGCTGCGAAAGCGACCTGACGAGCGTCACATAGCGCTGCTGTGTATGAACCCGACGTGACGGAAGCGACCGACGCAACGCGGTGGCGAGTATCGTGAAAACCAAAGCGTCCAGCCCATAGAGCGCGCGCCAACCCAGACGGGCCGAAACGAAGGTGGCAACAGGCCAGGCAAGAAGGATACCGATCAAGAGCCCGCCAGTTACGGTCCCAACAGCCTGTCCCCGCCGCTCGCTCGAACTCATGAACGCGGCAAGCATGACAAGAATTTGCACCGAGACGGAGGAAATGCCGATCCCAAGGCACGCAACGAAGAATGTCGTGCTGTTCGGAGCGATCGCTATGGCGACGAGGCAGGCGATGGATCCGACGAGCAAGACAGAGAGGAACCGACGGATCTCGATCAGATCGCCCAACGGCATGAGAAAGAGCAAGCCGATTACATAACCGATTTGTCCTACGGTAACGACGAACCCGGCAACTATGCTCGATATCCCGAGAGTGTCGCTAATCGTGTAAGCGATGGGCTGAGCAAAATAGCTTCCCGCCGCGACGAGCGCCGCGCTTGCGGTCAGCAAGCCGAGCATGAGGGGGCTGGCCATTTCCCCTCGTTCTGGTGCCGATGGCTCACGGACCAATGGACATTCCTGTGAGGCGCCCGGAGTCGCTACTTCCTCTCGGCCGTGGCCGACTTGCTTTTGGACCATTCTTGTTCTCTCGATTACGCTGCGCGAGATCATGGTCTGATTTTCACTTTTGATCCAAACGCCCTTCTGTCATATAATTCATGACAAATAGTGCGGAATTGATGATGGCGTTTGACGGAAGGATATTGGCCGGCGTGAGCGTTCTGGCGGCCGTGGTGGAGAATGGCAGTTTCGTGAAGGCCGCCGAGGTACTTGGCCTTTCCGCGTCCGGCGTCAGCAGAGCAGTCTCGCGGTTGGAAAGCCGCATCGGTGTGCGACTTCTCGACCGGACGACGCGGGCACTTCATCTAACCGATGAGGGTGCACGTTTGTACGGGGACGTCCTGCCGCATCTCGACGGTATCGAGGAAGCGGCGATTCTGGCCTCCGGTTCCTCGAAAACCGTGCGGGGCCGGCTGCGCGTAAACGTGGATCCCTATTTCTCGCGGCTCGTACTGGCGCCGCGACTGTCGGAGTTTCTCCGAAGATATCCTGACATAAGTATTGAGCTGTTCACCAGCGATGTGATGGGCGACCTGGTCGCGGAAGGGATTGACGTTGCCGTTCGGTTCGGGCCGCAGGCCGGGTCGTCGAAAATCACGCGGCTCCTCGTCGAGACCCGTATCCTCACAGTTGCGGCTCCGTCTTATTTGGCGGCACACGGTCGACCGTCGACGCCGTCAGACTTGATGAAGCACGCCTGCATTCAATACCGGGATCCATTGACCGGCCGCCCCTTCGAGTGGGAGTTGCATCGCGGGAAGAAGATCGCCCCGGTCCGGACATCGGGGCCACTACTTGTCACAGATGTGGGAACGATGCTGGGCGCTTGCCTCGCGGGCGCGGGAATTGCCCAGGTCATGGCGTTCGGCATTCAGGACCTGTTGGATAGGGGCGATCTGATCGAACTGTTTCCCGATTGGCCCGGAGAGAGGTTCCCGCTGTACATCGTCCATCCGTCCCGTCGGCATCCTGCTGCCAAAGTTCGCGCCTTCATCGACTTCTGTAGCGAGATTGCGCGAGCGCAACGCCACAACGCCGGGTAACGGGTTCTTCAAGCACATGGTTGCGCATAACCCAATCATTCCACCCATTCCGTCATCAATGTGCTGACAAAGGCGCACTAAAGTCTCTCTGCTCACTGTTGTATCCATGCACTCAAATGGAGTGAGCAATGGATATTAAAGGCTGCACAGCCCTCGTGACGGGCGCTAATCGCGGACTCGGGAAAGCCTATGCTGACGCGCTGATCGCGCGCGGCGCGGCAAAAGTTTATGCTGGTGCCCGCGATCCCTCGACGATCACGGATCACCGCGTGACGTCGCTGCAACTCGACGTAACCTCGCCTGAGCACATTACGGCGGCCGTCGCTGCATGTCCCGATGTGAATCTTTTGATCAACAACGCTGGCACCATGCTCGCCACGCCTATCCTCGATCCGCAGGCAGAAACGGCGCTCCGCACTGAACTGGAGGTCAACGTCTTCGGTATGCTTCGCATGGCACAGGCCTTCGCGCCTGTCATCGCGCAAAACGGCGGCGGTGCGATCGCGAATATGCTCTCGGTCGTTAGCTGGTATGTCTATCCGTTCAACGCCACCTATTGCGCCACGAAATTTGCCGGCCTGGCGATCACCAACGCCCTGAGAGTGCAGCTCAAGGCCCAGAACATCGACGTCGTTGGCGTTTATGCTGGGTTTATCGATACGGCGATGGCCGCCGCCGTCGAGGCAGAAAAGACTCCGCCCTCCCAGGTCGCGGAGCGGACTCTCGATGGTCTCGCGAGCCGCATCGATCACGTCTACGCAGATCAGGCCGCCGAGGATTTGTGGGCAATGGTGCGAGACGATCCCTCGCAGCTTGAGGCGATGAGCCAAGCCCTATGGGATGCCGGTTCGCCCTGGACCTTCTGAATTCACAAGACACGGAGACACAGATGTACGTCGTCACAGGTATTACCGGACAAGTCGGAGCGATCGTCGCGCAAACTCTGCTCGACGCGGGCCTTCCCGTTCGCGCCGTCGTCCGCAATGCAGAAAAGGGAGCGATCTGGGCCGCGAAGGGCTGTGAGATTGCCATCGCCGATATCCTTGATGCCGATGCGTTGGCAGCGGCGTTTGGCGGCGCCGAGGGCGTCTTCCTGCTGATGCCGCCAAACTACGATCCTGAACCGGGCTTTCCGCAGACGGCGCAGATCATTGCCGTCGTCACCTCGGCAGTTGAAACCGCCCAGCCCGGCAAGCTGCTGTTTCTATCGACGGTCGGCGCGCATGTGGCGGAGCCGATGCTTCTCAACAATTCGAGGATGATGGAGGAAGCATTGCGCGCCCTCCCTATCCCGGTATGTTTTCTGCGCGCCGCTTGGTTCATGGACAATGCGAAATGGGATCTGGCGTCCGCCCGTGAGGGCACGATTCCCTCCTTCCTGCAACCGCTCGATCACCCGATCCCGATGGTCGCAACAAGCGACATCGGCCGGACTGCAGCCAGTCTCCTGCGTGAAACCTGGGGCGGAACACGTATTGTCGAGCTCGAGGGGCCGCGACGCTATTGCGCCAATGACATCGCCTCGGCCTTTGCCGCGGCTCTCGGCCATCCCGTGGCAACGGAACCCGTGCCGCACGACAGCTGGGAAGCCCTCTTCCGCGCACAAGGGATGAATAATCCAACGCTGCGGATCCGTATGCTTGACGGTTTCAACGAAGGCTGGGTCGATTTCGAAGGCGGCAGCGCGGAACACCGAACCGGGACCGTAACGCTCGACACCGTGATCGAGACACTGGTCGCTCAGTAGGCCGGGGAACAGACATGTCGCAGATGCGCAGAGTGTTTATTACCGGATCGTCGACAGGACTTGGGCTTATGGCAGGCCAGTTGCTGGTCGAGCAAGGCCATCAGGTCGTCCTTCATGCACGAAACGAAGCGCGAGCCAAGGATGCCCTTCAAGCATTGCCAATGGCGGAGGCTGTGGTCGTAGGCGATCTTTCGAGTGTCGCGGGTGCCCGCCAAGTTGCCGAACAGGTTAACAGGCTTGGACGCTTCAACGCGATTATTCACAATGCCGGGGTCGGATATCGGGAGCGGCGGCGGCTCGAAACAGAGGAGGGTCTGCCGCATGTGTTTGCGGTAAATGTCTTGGCGCCCTATGCACTGACGGCCCTGATCGAAAGGCCCGATCGGCTTGTCTATCTCAGCTCCGGCATGCATCACTGGGCAGGCGCGGCCCTTGACGACCTGGAATGGCGCAAACGCGTATGGGATGGCTCCGAAGCCTATTCTGAGAGCAAACTGCATGACGTATTGCTCGCTTTCGCAATAGCGCGTCGCTGGACATCGGTGCTGTCGAATGCGCTGGAGCCGGGCTGGGTTCCAACCCGCATGGGTGGCCCCAGCGCCCCAGATGATCTGGACGAGGCGCATCGAACGCAGGCCTGGCTTGCAACGAGCGATGATGCCGCGGCCCGAGTGACGGGGCGCTATTTTCATCACATGCGTGAACGTTCTGCCAATCCCGAGGCAAGCGATTGCGATCTGCAGGACAAGCTGATCGAAAAATGTCGGAAACTGTCAGGCATTTCCATTCCGGCATGACAGCATGAAACCCACCTTCTCCATCGCAGAAATTACAGGCGCACCGTGTGTGGCTAGACGTACAGCGATCCGGTCCTCGGTTACATTTCGGGTGCCGCTGTTACGTGTGCAGGCGAAATACGGCACACCTTATTCGACAAAATGACTTGGGGATCTCTCAAATGAAGGCAAAGGCTGAAGGAGAATCCGCGGTACCGTTCGCCCCAATTCCACTCATACCCAATTGCGATCATGCGGGTCTCGCACAGCGGCCAGATGTTGTTTTCAGCGTTGCCGAAGTGGCCTTGTTTAGAGCTGCGCCATGGCCAGATGCGATCTCCGCATAGAACTTAGGCATCTCCGATATTTCGTAGCTGCAGCGGAACAAGGCAGTTTCCGCAAGGCTGCGAAGGCGCTTGGCATGCAGGAGTCCGCTGTCAGCCGCCGTCTTCGCGATCTCGAAGACATGCTAGGCGCATCGCTATTCCAACGCAGGACCACTGGTGTGCTCCTGACGGTGGCTGGACAGCGCTTTTTGGTCCGAGCCCGAACGGCTCTGAAAAGCGTCCATCAAGGCGCCAACGAGGTTGCAGGCATCGGCAGATCGGAAGAAGGGCAAATCAAGATCGGAATATTTTCATCGCTGGCGTCCGGCTTTCTTCACGAGTTGCTCAATTCCTATGATCGGGCCCATGCTGGTGTCTCGATTGATTTGATCAACGGCAATCCGGCGGAACATGTTGCCGCGGTGCGTCAGCTTCGGCTCGACGTCGCGTTCATAACTGGGACAGCGGCTTGGAGAGGCTGCGATACCATGCACCTCTGGAGCGAGCGCGTCTTTCTGGTTCTCCCGCTCCAACATACGCTGGCGCAACTCGACGAGATCGAGTGGACGGATGTCTCAGGAGAGCGTTTCATCATTAGCGATTCCGCCCCAGGGCCGGAGATTCACGATTTTCTGATGCAGCGGCTCGCCGAGCTTGGTCGGCACCCAGAGATTGAGGCGCAAAGTGTTGGAAGGGACAACCTCATGACCTTGGTCGCGATCGGTCGTGGCTTGACCTTGACCAGCGAAGCGACGACGGCCGCGCAGTTTCCAGGCGTCGTCTATCGGCCGATCCAGGGTGAGGTGCTGCCCTTCAGCGCAGTCTGGTCGCCGCACAATGACAATCCTGCCAGTCGGCGTCTGATCAGCATGGCGCGCCAGATGGCAAAATCCCATAGCGCAAGCGACCCTAGCCCGGCGGAGATTCTCTCGGCAATGTCCGCCGGGCCTTCGCAAAGCCGCGATCCGTCGCGATGAACCGCTCCAGCATGGGGACGATCAGGCGAGTAGGATCGGCGGCGGGCTGCCCCACCTCTCGGGCAAGGATTGTGGCATAGGCGGTCAAGTCTCGGTGCAGGCTGGCGGGCAGCTCCAGTGTGACCTTGACCGGCTTGTCGTCGGCGAGTGGCCCAAGTTTCAGTTTGGTCATGGTCAGCCTCCATAGGGTTCGAGCACGAGATCGCGCGTCACCAGCACCCGCACAGGGAAGCCTGGCCGGATGGTCAACGTCGGAGCGATATTCAGTTGGCGCTGCACGATCTGACGGCCGGTCTGGCTGATGCTGTCGGAGGCGCCCTGACGGAGAGCCCGGACGATCGTGCTGTCGTCGCTGGAAGAGCCCGCTTCCGCGCCGATGCTCAGGATTGTCGAGAGGATCGCGCCTTTGAAGAGCTCCCCCCAATGATAGTCGACACCGTCTTCGAGACCGGCAAAGCCCTGGCTGTCCGCACCGGGATGGCGTTCCAGCACGATTGACCGGCCATTCGGAAAGATCAATCGGGTCCACATCAGAAGCACGCGGCGTTGACCGAAGCCGACGCCGTTGTCGTACTGGCCGATGACGCGCGTACCCTGCGGCACGAGCAGGATTTGCCCCGTGGGGCTGTCATAGACATTCTCTGTCACCTGCGCGGTGATCTGACCGGGCAGATCGGAGCGGATGCCGGTGATGAGGGCCGCCGGGATGACCGCGCCAGCCTGAAGGATATTCGCCGATGCAGGTGCCGCGACACGATCGGGCGAGACGGTGCGCTTGTCGGCCGCCTTGTCGAGGAAGTCCTGTTGCCGATCCTGGGCTGTAGGCGTCGCGGGCTGCGGTGCGAGACCCAGACTTGTAAGGTCCGGCGTTATGCTTCCCGGCGCGATGGTTGTGGCGGTCGCGGCGCTGCCGGGCCTCACATCGGTCTGGGCGAAGAGCTTGGCCGTCCGGGCGGCCTCGATCTCCTGAAGGAGCCGGCGTTCTTCCTCGCTGACGCCCTGCCCAGGCGTAGCGACGGCCGGTGCCGGGACCGACTGTCCGCCATTCCGCGCGCTGAGGATCGGACGGCCGAGATCGCCCGGCAGCGGTGGACCGAGCTTGGGGACATCGCCATAATTCTTCGGCAACCCTGCCAGACCGTCCGCTGTGGCGCGATTGTCGGTGGAATAGAGTTCCTTGCCCTGGCTACCGGGATGCGCGTTCTGGAGCGCATAGATCAGCGCACCGCCGATGCCGAGACTGGCCGCGAGGCCGAGTCCCGCGAGCACCTTGCGCGACAGCCGGGTGACCCGCGGCGGCGCCGGTCGAAGCCGCATGGACGTAAGCGGCTCGCCGGTAAGCGGCCGACCACTATCCTCCGCGGATTCGTCCCTTTCCTCCTTTTCGGGATCGATCTCGCTCACGATGCGCGCCTCCCATCCGTCCGGGAGATACGGATGCGCTTCTGATGCTTGCCCGAACCGAAGCGCAGCTCGGCGGCCGCGAAGAGCCGGTCGACGATCATGTAATTGCCGCGCACGCGGTAGTTCACGAGATCGGAGGTCTTGCCCTCGGGACCGGCGACGAAGAGCGGCGGCATTTCGCCCTGGGCAATGCCGCGCGGAAACTCGATGAACACCTGCCGCCCATCGTCGAAAGCGCGCAGCGGCCGCCACGGGGCGCGGTCGCCGGTGATCGCATAGCGGAAATTGACCTTCGACAGATCGACGCCGGCGGAAATTGGTCGTGAGGTTTCCGCCTCACGATTCTGGCGGCGCAGCGCAATGAGCTGGTCCTGCGGATATTGCCAGGAGACCGAGGCCATATAGGTCTTCTCGGTCGAGCGCAGTTCCATGTGATAGGTGCGCAGATTGGTGTTGATAACGAGATTGGTCATCAGTTCCGGCCGGGTCGGCTTGACGAGGATATGCACCTGTTTCGACGCGCCCGCGCCGCTCTCGGTATCGCCGATGATCCAGCGCACCGTATCCCCGGCGGCCACGGGACCGGAGCCGACAAGCTGTTCGCCGGGTTGGAGCCCGATGTCGGTGATCTGCCCCGGTGACGCATAGACCTGATAGAGCGCGCCTTCGACGAAGGGATAGACCTGCATGGAATTTATGAACCCGTCTCGCACGGGCTGGATGCGTGCGGCGGCATTGGCGTTGTTGACCCGCTGCTGGGGGTCTTTCGCCTGGGGCGTTGCCTTGCCGTCCTTGCCGACCGGCTTCAACTGGCCCGGAAGAGGCAGGGGCTTAGGCAGGGTGACGACCCGCACGGGCGCCGGCGGATCGGCTTTGAATACAGCCGGCGCGGCATGGTCATAGGAAATCTCGGGCGGCGGCATATGAGCCGCACAACCGGCAAGCGCGGTTGCGCAAAGCAGGAATACCGGCAAGCCGGATTTGCGGAAAGCCGGAATGGCGTGAATACGGAAAGTCGGGCGTCCCGCTGTTCCGGTGGCGGATTTGCGGAAGGTCGGCGTCATCATCCAAGCTCCTTCGACCAGTTGATTGCGGTGACGTAGATTCCGAGCGGGTTCTTTCGCAGCGTGTCGGCATCGCGCGGTGCTTGGACCGCGACGGTGAGGATCGCCGACCAGCGCTCGGTGCTGGCGAGCGAACCGTCCTGATAGCGGCGCTCGACCCAGGCGATGCGGAAGCTCGACGGTGAGGCGCGAATGACCGACGACACCCCCACCGCGATTTGCTGCTTGCCCACCTTGGCGAAGGGATCGTTGGCGCGGGCATAGTTGTTGAGCGCCTGCGCGCCCGCGGTCGTGGTGAAGTCATAGGCCCGAAGCCAGTTCTGCCGGACGATGATCGGATCGGCCGGGATCGAGCGGACCTCCTCGATGAAGCGGGCGAGATACCAGGCGACCTGGGCGTCGTTCGGTGTGTAGTCGGCGGTCGCGGGCGCGACGGCCTGGGCCTGGCCGAGCTTGTCCACCTGCACCACCCACGGCACGATTGAGCCACTCAGCGATTGCCAGACCAGTGCGCCCGAAAGTCCACCGGACAGAATGAGGCAGCCGAAAGCCATGAGGCGCCAGTTCCTCGCCTGGACGCGGGCGGAGCCGATGCGTTCGTCCCAGACCTGCGCCGCCCGCTGGTAGGGTGTCTCAGGCTGAGGGGATTTGCCGTAGTGGGTGGCGGATCGCTTGAACATGGTCAGTCGCTTTCGGAGGTGTTGACGGAAGAGCCGCTGCCGTGGCTGTCGCCGCTGCGGACGGAATGGGCTGCGACCTGCATCCCGTGGGACATGGCTTGGGAGCGCTTCATGCGCTTTGCCCAGGCAGGCGGGCTGTCGGGCGCAGATGAGGCTGCGGCTGCGGCCGATGCACGTTCATCGGCAGCGGCTTCGCCGGAGACGGCACGCCCACCGGCCTCGAAGCTGCCGCGCATCGATCCCGCGGCGCGTCTGAGCGGGCTGACCAAGGCAGATCCAGCCTGCGATGCGCCGGTGCTGGCGACATTGCCGAGGCCAGATGCAACGGCGGACGCGCCGGTCTGTCCGGCGGCGCCGAGGCTGTAGGCGGTGGATGCCCCGCCCGCGAGCGCGGCCCCACCACGGGCGGCTGCCGCCGCTCCGCCAAGGAGAGATGCGCCACCGGAGGCCGCAGCCCCGAGCGCCGCGCCGCCCGCGACGACCATGCCGCCGGCAGCAAGACCGCTGCCGATCGCCGATCCGGCGCCAAGCTGGGGACCGCCGGAGACGAGCCCCGTTGCGATACCGGGGCCGAAAATGCCGAGGCCAAGCAGTGAAAGGGCTGCCAGCACGATCGCCATCGCATCGTCGATGGTCGGTGTCGCGCCGCCAAACCCTGCGGCGAATTCGGAAAAGAGTGTCGAGCCGATACCGATGATAACGGCGAGCACCAGAACCTTGATGCCCGAGGAGATGACGTTACCGAGCACCCGCTCGGCCATGAAGGCGGACTTGCCGAAGAGACCGAAGGGGATCAGCACGAAGCCGGCGAGCGTCGTCAGCTTGAACTCGATCAGCGTGACGAAGAGCTGGATGGCGAGGATGAAGAAGGCCAAGAGCACCAGCGCCCAGGCGAAGAACATGCAGGCGATCTGGATGAAATTCTCGAAGAAGGACCAATAGCCCATCAGGTTCGAGATGGAATCGAGCAGCGGCCTCCCCGCATCAAGGCCGGTCTGGGCGACCTTGCCGGGCTGGAGAAGCTGGGCCGTGGTAAAGCCCGTGCCGGACGCCTTCAGGCCGAGCCCCGCGAAGCTTTCGAAAACGATCCGGGCCAGATTGTTCCAGTTGGAGATGATGTAGGCGAAAACACCGACGAAAAGCGTCTTCTTGACGAGCCGCGCCATGATGTCGTCGTCGGCGCCCCAGGACCAGAAGAGCGCGGCCAGCGTCACGTCGATGACGATCAGCGTGGTGGCGATGAAACCGACCTCGCCGCCAAGCAGACCGAAGCCGCCGTCGATGTAGCGGGTAAAGACATCGAGGAAGTGATCGATGACGCCGGTGTTGCCCATGTGCGTTAGGTCCTGATCAAAGAAAGGAGTGCTTTGATTTTATTGTCGTTTCTGATCTCGCGGGATGAAAGGCCCCGCGCACCGTGTGGCGCAACATGCGGTGACAAGCCGATGGGTGAGGCAAACCGGGTGCTTCCGGGGAGCCATAAATCAGCAGAACCCATCAAAGCCGGACGGGCGGGGACTTCCGATCCCGTACGTGGTCCGGCCAGCGAGCCTGCCATGGCGAGGGAAACCGAACCGATGGCGGACGCCTCGTTACGCGCGGAGACACGCCAACTCGGAAGTCGGCGGGTCGGTCTGTGGTGCGAACCGCAGATTTGTGGAGCGTTGGCCCGTGCTATGGACACATGGGCTGGGGGTGTGCGGCGTGCCGTGCGCCAGCCTCGATATGAGCTTGCGCGGTATCGGGGTCGGAATCCACACGGGGTAAAGTCGGCGCCTAAAGCAGGCGAGAGATCAGTTACGGAACCTAAGAACCTTGCCGTCGCTTCCGGAACAGTCGGACCCCGGATGGCTGAAGCGACCAGCGACCGCGATGGTGAGGGGCGGAGCCTTCGTAGTAGTCCGGGGACGGGAAAGCCGTCCACATGGCGAAGGAAGGCAGTGGATACAGCGAGCAGGCAGGAGGTGGACCCATGTCCAACGAGATGAATATCTTGTTCGTCCTCGACATGCAGCGCAAGCTGTATCGGTGGAGCAACGAAGACCCCGACAAGGTCTTCGCTGGTCTGTTCAATCTCGTATGCGACCGCCGATTCCTTGAGGAGGCGTGGCGAAGGCTGTCCGGTAATCGGGGCAGCCAGACACCCGGCACCGACGGGGTGACGCGGCGCATGGTCGAACAGCGTCCCGGTGGCGCAGCAGGGTTCCTCGATGAGATACGCGAGGTGCTTCGCAACGGAACCTATCGTCCCCAACCGGTCAGGCAGCGGCTTATCCCAAAGCCCGGCAAACCGGGGCAGTTCCGGCCACTCGGCATTCCAACGTTGGTCGATCGTCTGGTGCAGATGGCTTTGAAGCTGGTCCTGGAGCCTATCTTCGAGGCGGACTTCTATCCGACCTCCTACGGGTTCCGGCGCGGTCGAAGCACCCACGATGCTCTGGCAAGAATCCAGAGGTTCCTTCACCCGACAAAGCGCGGACCCTCGGTCTATCGCTATGTCATAGAGGGAGACATCAAGGGCTGCTTCGACGCCATCGATCATCACGTCATGATGGAGCGGGTCCGGAAACGCATCGGCGACCGCAAGGTGCTGGCGCTGATCCTCTCGTTCCTGAAAGCCGGTGTGATGGTCGAAGGGACCGAACGCCACCCCGTCACCGGCTCGCCGCAAGGCGGGATCATCTCGCCGATGCTGTCGAACATCTACCTGACAGCCATCGACGAGCGGTATGGATGGTGGACAGGCCGCCCCCGCGAACCGAGCATCAATCCGGCGGCCCGAAGGGTCAGAGACCACAAGAGGGGTCGGCCGGTGCTCTACATGGTGCGATACGCGGACGACTTCGTCGTTCTCGTGGATGGCACGCGGGAGCAGGCGGAAGCGGAAAAGCTCGCGCTGGCGGAGTTCCTGAAGACGGAGCTTCGCATGGAACTGTCGATGGAAAAGACCCGGATCACCGATGTCAGGGAAGGCTTCGACTTCCTCGGCTACCGGGTGGCGCAGACCAGAGCCTGTCGGACAGGCCGATGGGTCGGCAATCTCTTCATCCCGAAGGGAAAGCTGAACGACCTGCGCCACAAGATCAAGGTCATGGTGAGGGGCATCCCCACGGGACGCGACCTTGCCTACGTCATCGACAGGCTCAATCCGGTCATCACGGGGTGGAGGAACTATTACCGTTACGCCACAGGCGCGCACGGTCGGTTCAGCCATCTCGACTTCTGGATATGGCAGCGCGTCGGGCGCTGGTTGAAGATGAAGCACGGCAATGCGGGTTGGCCGACCCTGCGGCGCCGCTATCATCTCAGCGCCCCCGGAAAACGACGGCAATGGACCGAAGGGTCCAGACGCCTGCGGTTCTTCACTGACGGAGGAACCATGCGTTACCCGGAACAGCGAATCGAGAAACCGAACGGATGGAACGCAAGATGGGAAAACAGGCATCGGGAAACCCTGCTTGACTTCTGGACTGCGTTCGCGCGCCTCAGACGCGTTTGAGGCACACCCACGGGCTGACGACCGCCCGTGCATGGAGAGCCGGATGCTTGGAAACCTGCATGTCCGGTTCGGGAAGAGGGATAGAGAAACTCGTCTCCGGAAGGCGATGGAGCGCTTCATCTCTACTTTCACGTTCAGCGCCCTTCGCTGCTGTGACCGAGGAAACGCCGACGGTTCTCGGCCCAGGCATTAAGGCAGGCTGGATCATGTGTGGCGGCTTCTCCGGCCTGGCTGCATCGGGTTAGCTCCGCGCTCAGCGGATCTTGCCTGTCCGCCGTCGGCGCGGAGGACGCGGCGGGCGCTGGAGGCACCGCATCTTTGCGGGTCATCTGGATCACGGTGGCGGTGATCGCGACCGCGACGAAGACGATGGCGCCGATGCGTGCGAGGGTCTTGCCGTCCATCGCCCTGCCCTCAACTGTCGCTGCCCGGGAACATCCGGGCGTTGCCGGGCTGGTAGCCCGAACCGGGGGTCAGGAAGCGGCGACGCTGTTCGCGGCCCTGTTCAGCCGCGGCGGCCTGCTCGGCATCGTGCAGGGCCTGCGCGCGACCATTCGCGGAGATGACGGCTGTGAGGTCGGAGAGCTGCTGGGCCTGCAGGGCGAGAAGCTGGTTGCCAGCCTGCGTCGCCTGGAGAGCGCCCGTCGCTGACTGGCTCGCGCCCACCAGCGCCGACATCTGCTGGCGGTTGGTCTCGATATTGCCGACGACGGTTGCCTGTACGCGCATGGCGTCCTGCAGGCCGCCCACGGTGTTCTGCCAGCGGGTTCTGGCATCGGCGACGAGCTGCGCGTCCGATGCGGACATCGAGACATTGGCGTATTTGGTCTGAAACGCCTGATCGATCCGCTGCACGTTGTAGGCGATGTTCTGCGCTTGGGCGAGAAGTTGCTGGGTGCGCTGCACGGATTGCTGAAGCTGTTGCAGCGAGGAAAACGGAAGGCTCGCGAGGTTGCGGGCCTGGTTGATCAGCATCTGCGCCTGGTTCTGAAGCGAGGTGATCTGATTGTTGATCTGTTCGAGCGCGCGCGCCGCCGTCAGGACGTTTTGTGCGTAGTTCGAGGGATCGAACACGATGATCGCATAGGCGGGCGTCGCCAGTATCGGGGTCAGAAGAACGGGCGCGCTGAGAAGCGCCAGGGCGAAGCGCCGGGCGCTGGATCGGGTGCGGATCATGTCGGAACTTCCTCGTTGGTGGTGGGCATGGGAGACCGGGACGCGAGGTTGGTGAGGTCGGCGATCATGTCGGCCGCCCAGGCGAGGCTGTTTTCCGCGAGCCAATCGTGGAGGAAGCCGTCGGTGCCGGTTCGGGCGTGGATCTCGGCGATGCGCTGCTGATGCTGGCGCGACGACGCGGCACAAAGGCACAGCGCCACCTCCGACAGGCCCAGCTCGAACAGGCGATTTCCACGCCGCGACTGGCAGTAGTAGTCGCGCTTGGGCATGGCCCGTGCGAGGATCTCGATCTGGCGGTCATTGAGGCCGAAGCGGCGATAGATGGCGGTGATCTGCGGCTCGATCGCACGTTCGTTCGGGAGCAGTATCCGGGTCGGGC
Organism: Oceanicella sp. SM1341; assembly: GCF_003448965.1. GTDB lineage: Bacteria > Pseudomonadota > Alphaproteobacteria > Rhodobacterales > Rhodobacteraceae > Paroceanicella. Next base: position 14,734 of record NZ_QRGC01000030.1, on the reverse strand, counting down.
AGCTCTCGATGATCGCCGGCGCGATCGGACTACCATCGATGTCGCTCAGCGACTGGGTGGCGAAGATGACGGAGGCGTTCTTCTTGCGAAGGGTCTTCAGCCACTCGCGGAGCTGGTCGGCGAACCCCTCGTCATCGAGCGCGAGCCAGCCTTCATCGACGATGATCAGCGTCGGCGAACCGTCGAGGCGACCTTCGATCCGGTGGAACAGATAGGCGAGCACGGCGGGGGCCGCCTCGGTCCCGATCAGCCCTTCCGTCTCGAAAGCCTGGACCGTGGAATGGCCCAGATGTTCGTCTTCGGCATCCAGCAACCGCCCCCAGGCGCCACCGAAGCAATAGGGACGCAAGGCCTGCTTCAAGTCGTTGGATTGAAGGAGGACTGACAGCCCGGTGATGGTGCGCTCCTCGACCGGCGCCGAGGCCAGCGAGGTCAGCGCCGTCCAGAGATGCTCCTTCACCTCGGGCGTGACCGCGACACCTTCGCGCTTCAGGATCGCGCCGATCCAGTCGGCAGCCCAGGCGCGCTCGGCGCTGTCATCGACGCGGGTGAGCGGCTGCAGGCTGACGGAAGATTCTGATCCCTCACTGAGCCCGCCACCAAGATCGTGCCAGTCGCCGCCCATGGCGAGCGCGGCGGCACGGATCGACCCTCCGAAGTCGAAGGCAAAGACCTGGGCACCGGCATATCGGCGGAACTGCAGCGCCATAAGCGCCAGCAGCACGGACTTGCCCGCGCCGGTCGGGCCGACGACGAGCGTATGCCCGACATCGCTGACATGAAGGGAAAACCGGAACGGGGTAGAGCCTTCGGTCTTGCCGAAGAGCAGCGGGGGCGCTGTGAAATGCCCATCACTGCTCGGACCTCCCCGTTCCGGCCCCGCCCACACAGCGCTCAGGGGGATCATGTGGGCGAGATTCAAAGTGCTGATCGGCGGTTGCCGGACATTGGCATAGACATGACCGGGTAGACTGCCGAGCCAAGCGTCCACCGCATTGATGGTCTCGGCCATCGCGGTGAAGTCGCGGCCCTGGATCACCTTCTCGACGAGGCGCAGCTTCTCGTCGGCAATGCGTGGATCGGCGTCGGACACCGTGACCGTCGCGGTGACATAGGCGATGCCGGCATAGTCTGCGCCAAGCTCCTGCAGCGCGAGATCAGCATCGGCCGCCTTGTTGGAGGCATCTGTGTCCACGAGCACGGATTGCTCGTTGGTCATCACTTCCTTGAGGATCGCGGCGATGGACTTGCGCTTGGCAAACCACTGGCGGCGGATCTTCGTCAGCAGCTTCACCGCATCGCTCTTGTCAAGCAGGATCGCCCGGGTGGACCAGCGATAGGGAAAGGCCAGCCGGTTCAACTCGTCCAGCAGGCCCGGCGTCGTCGCAGTCGGAAAGCCGGTGATTGTGAGAACGCGCAGATGCGCCGATCCCAGACGCGGTTCCAGCCCGCCCGTGAGCGGCTGATCGGCCAAGAGCGCGTCAAGATACATGGGCGTCTCGGGGACACGGACGCGATGGCGCTGCGTGGAAATGCAGCCATGCAGGTAGGTCAGGGTCTCGCCGTCATCGAGCCAGCGGCAGTCCGGCATGAAGGCTTCGATCAGGTTGAGCAGCCGGTCGGTGCGATCGGCGAAGCCGTTCAGCGCTTCGTGCGCATCGATGCCGGTCTTCTCGCGGCCTTCGTAAAGCCAGGTCTCGGCGCGGGCGGCGTCCTCGGCCGGCGGCAGCCAGGTGAAGGTCAGGAAATACGAAGATTCGAAATGTGACCCCGCCTGTTCGAAATCCGCTTTGCGCTCGGCATCGACCAATGCGGACGCTGCATCGGGAAACGTGCTGACGGGGTAGACCGCGGCCGGATTGCGCTGCGCCTCGACGAAGATCGCCCAGCCCGAACCGAGCCGGCGGAAAGCGTTGTTGAGACGGCCCGCGACCGCGACCAGCTCCGCCGGCACCGCGGAATCCAGATCGGGACCGCGAAACCGCGCCGTGCGCTGGAAGCTGCCATCCTTGTTGAGCACGATGCCGGAACCGGCCAGCGCCACCCAGGGGAGGTAATCGGCGAGACGGGCGTTTCTATTGCGGTATTCGGCGAGGTTCATCATGGCGGCGCTTCCCCTCAGACCGTGAGATGCGCGGGAATGCGCAGATGGCGGCGGCCGACCTCGACGAAGAGCGGATCGCGCTTGGCCGCCCACACCGCCGCGAAATGCCCGATCGCCCAGATGGCGATGCCGACGAGCCAGAGGCGCAGTCCGAGACCCACCGCTCCGGCGAGTGTGCCGTTCAGGATGGCGATGGCACGCGGTGCGCCGCCAAGCAGGATCGGCTCGCTGAGCGCCCGGTGCAGCGGGACCGAATAGCCGGGAACGTCTCCACCCTGATCTACACCGCCCGGCATCAGACCAGCGCCCCGCCGCTGAAGGAGAAGAAGGAAAGGAAGAACGAACTGGCCGCGAAGGCGATCGACAGGCCGAAGACGATCTGGATCAGCCGCCGGAAGCCGCCGGAGGTGTCGCCGAAGGCGAGAGTCAGGCCCGTGGTGATAATGATGATGACGGCGATGATCTTGGCGACCGGCCCCTCGATGGATTCGAGGATGCTCTGCAACGGCGCTTCCCAAGGCATGGACGAGCCGGAGGCATGGGCGGGTGCGGCCATGCACACGCTCAGCATGGCGACGGATGCCGCCATCGTGAGACGATCGGGCAGTTGGTGAAGACGCGACAGGCGCGGGTGCTGAACAACGGGCATCATTAGGAGGTTCCTTCTTCGGGCTGGAGATGAGTGGTGGCGGGCACGATGCGGTAATCGCCGTCCGTGCCGAGGCCCTCGACGCGGGCGAGTTCGGAGAGCCGGCGCGCGGCACCGCGGCCGGAGAGCACCGCCACGAGGTCAATTGTCTCGGCGATCAGCGCTCTGGGCACGATGACGACGGCTTCCTGAATGAGCTGTTCCATGCGGCGCAGCGCGCCGATGGCGCTGCCGGCATGGATGGTCCCTATGCCGCCGGGATGGCCGGTGCCCCAGGCTTTGAGAAGGTCCAGCGCCTCGGCGCCACGCACCTCGCCGACCGGAATTCGGTCGGGGCGCAGGCGCAGCGAGGAGCGGACGAGATCGGAGAGCGAGGCGACGCCGTCCTTGGTCCGCATGGCGACAAGGTTGGGCGCGGCGCATTGCAACTCGCGGGTATCTTCGATGATGACGACGCGATCAGAGGTCTTCGCCACCTCGGCGAGCAGCGCATTGGTCAGCGTCGTCTTGCCGGTGGAAGTGCCGCCTGCGACGAGGATGTTGGCGCGGTCGAAGACGGCGCGGCGCAAAACATTGGCCTGTTCGGCGCTCATGATTCCGGCGGCCACGTAGTCCAGCAGCGTGAACACCGCGACGGCCGGCTTTCGGATGGCGAAGGCCGGCGCCGCCACGACTGGCGGCAGAAGTCCCTCGAACCGCTCTCCCGTTCCGGGCAGTTCCGCCGAGACGCGGGGGCTTCCGGTATGGACCTCCGCACCGACATGGTGGGCGACAAGACGGATGATCCGTTCGCCATCCTCCGATGACAGATGCTCGCCCGTATCGGACAGTCCCTCGGAGAGGCGATCGATCCAGAGCCGTCCGTCCGGGTTCAGCATCACCTCGACGACTCCTGGGTCTTCCAGGAAAGTCGCGATGGCCGGACCGAGCGCGGTGCGCAGCATCCGCGCGCCTCGAGCGATCCCTTCCGAATTGTGATGTGAGGCTGCCATCCGATCCCCGATTCCAACGGGGACAAAAAGGCGACCCCCATGCGGGGATGATTAAAAGAGCCTGATTTATAGCTGATTCAACAAGTATTTAGCGTCGTAGTAGCGTGGCGTGCAAATACAGGAAAACGGCGGCGGTCGAAGCGTGAGCTTGCACGTGCCAGCGATCGTCTCCGATCTGCGAAGCGAGCTTTTAAATCAGCAACTGATCAGGTTCCTCTGCCCGATTCCTGCGTCTGCCCAACGTCTTCAGATATTTCCTGTCGAAGTTTCGGGCCTTTCGCGAGACGGCGGCCGAGCGCCGTGACGAATTGATCGTAGCGCTCCCCGGCCTTGGCGCGAGCGGCCTGGGCGGCCGGTTCCGGCAATGCCGGTGTGGTGGCCACCCAGTATTTGATGAACACGGCCAGGCTCTCGATGGCAATGCCCATGTCACGTTCGAGTCGGGTCATGCGCCGGTCGATCTGGTCGAGACGTTTGACGATCACCGCTTCGCGCCGTTCAGCGGCGTCAGGCGACAGGAACGAGGCGATGGCGGCTTCAGCGATCATCGACTGCGGCTGATCCCGGCGCGCGGCATAATCCGCCAGCATCTCCATGATTCCGGGATCAAGATAGACGGAGATCTGCGCCTTCTTCTTGCGTTCGGTCATCGCGTTCACAGCTCCATGCCGTCGTTCGGATCAAGCGAGACCTGCCGCGCCACCCCTTGCATGAGCCCGGTCATGCGCTGATTGCGCGTTGCAGCATCGTCGAGCTCCTCGTCTCGATCAGCATCCAGTTCGAAGGGGTTGTCGATCGGTACCTTCTTTTCCACCGGCTTCACCCGGCTGAGTTCGGGTTGACGGCGGCGCTCGGAGTCGGTCGTATCCTCGTCCTGAGACACTGTTGCACCCTTCGTCTCAGCCACTGCCGGGCGCGCCGGCAATGGAAGCGTGGTCCAATCATCCGGGCGGCCCTCATTCGGCGCGCTGTGTGCCGGTGGCGGCAAGATGCGTTCGCTGAAGCGCGCGTCCTCGTAGTAGCGGGCCTTCTTCGCCCGGATCGGTGGTGTGCCCGCGACCATGACGATCTCGTCGCTCGGCGGAAGCTGCATGATTTCGCCGGGGGTGAGCAGCGGCCGCGCGGTCTCCGAGCGCGACACCATGAGGTGCCCGAGCCAGGGGCTGAGCCTGTGTCCGGCATAGTTCTTCATCGCCTTCATCTGCGTGGCCGTGCCGAGTGCATCGGAGACGCGCTTGGCCGTGCGTTCGTCGTTGGTCGCGAAGCTGACGCGAACATGGCAATTGTCGAGGATCGAGTTGTTGGCGCCGTAGGCCTTCTCGATCTGGTTCAGCGATTGCGCGATCAGGAAGCTTTTCAGCCCATAACCGGCCATGAAGGCGAGTGCGCTCTCGAAGAAGTCGAGCCGGCCGAGCGCCGGAAACTCGTCGAGCATCAGCAGCAGCCGGTGGCGGCCCGCTTTCGCCTGCAGATCTTCTGTTAGTCGACGGCCCACCTGATTGAGGATCAGGCGGATCAACGGCTTGGTGCGGTTGATGTCGGAGGGAGGAACGACGAGATAGAGCGTGGTGGGGTCTTTTGCGCCCACGATGTCGCCGATGCGCCAGTCGCAGCGCCGGGTAACTTCGGCCACCACAGGATCGCGATAGAGGCCGAGGAACGACATGGCCGTGGAGAGCACGCCCGAGCGCTCGTTGTCGGACTTGTTGAGCAGTTCGCGCGCCGCGCTGGCGATGACGGGATGCGGTCCCCCCTGCCCCAGATGCGCCGTCTTCATCATGGTGGCCAGCGTCGACTCGATTGGCCGCCCTGGGTCGGAGAGGAAGGCGGCGACACCGGCCAGCGTCTTGTCCGTCTCGGCATAGAGCACATGCAGGATGGCGCCGACCAAGAGCGCATGAGAGGTCTTCTCCCAATGGTTTCGCTTCTCGAGGCTGCCTTCGGGGTCGACCAGGATGTCGGCGATGTTCTGGACATCGCGCACTTCCCATTCGCCGCGCCGCACTTCGAGCAGCGGATTGTAGGCGGCGGATTTGGCGTTGGTTGGGTCAAACAGGAGCACGCGGGCGTGGCGCGATCTGAACCCGGAGGTGAGCTGCCAGTTCTCACCCTTGATGTCGTGGACGATCGCCGATCCGGGCCAGGTCAGCAGCGACGGGACGACGAGACCGACGCCCTTGCCTGATCGGGTCGGCGCGAAACACAGGACATGCTCCGGCCCGTCGTGGCGAAGATAGTCACGATTATATTGCCCGAGCACCACGCCATCGGGGCGCAGCAGCCCGGCCGACTTCACCTCCTGCGCCTCTGCCCAACGCGCCGAGCCATAGGTTTCCGCCTTCTTGGCCTCGCGTGCGCGCCAGACCGACATGCCGATCGCGACAGCGATGGCGAGGAAACCGCCCGACGCGGCGATGAAGGCGCCGCGGACGAAGATGTCGGGGGCATAGGCATCGTAGGCATACCACCACCAGAAGAAGGACGGCGGCAGATAGACCGGCCAGCCCAGCAGGATGAACCAGGGCGATCCGAGCTGCGCCTGAAACCCGAGCCTCCAGGCGACATATTCGGTCGCGCCCCAGGTGGTGAGAAGAACGATCAGAAAGACCGTGAGGATCTGCCCCCAGAGGATCTTGGTACCGGACATGGGTGATGGCCTTTCCTGTTTGTTGGATCAGAGACCGAGGCCGCGCTTGCGACCGAAGCTCCAGTCGATGCCACCATCGTTGCGGGCGACGCCGGAGATATGTTTGCCGAGTTGCTTCTCGATAGACGGGGTCCAGGGCACAAGCTGGAAGCCGAGGCCGTCATCGATCATGGCGAAGCGACCGGAGGCGAGCGAGAAACGCTGGCGATAGGCGCCGGCGACATAATCGCCGCTGCCGGCACGGTTGAAGGTCGAGCCGGTCTCGGCGGCGAGCTTCTCGCCGAGTTGCTCCACCTCGCGGTTGCGCAGCCTGTCGATCAGATTGCTGGTGAACCGGATGCGCTGACCGGTCCGTTCGGCGAAGCCCTCACCGACAAGATGTTCGGCGCGCCGCTGGAGGGCATGGCGCACCTCGGCGCCGAAGCCGACATCGGACAATGCCGCGGGATCGCGGGCCACGTTCTGCCGGTCGAGCCAAGTCGCGCCGGGCGCCGTCACCTGCCGCTCGATGTCGAGATCGGAGCGCACTGCGAGGGCGACACGCCGTTCTCCCTTCGCATTGTCGAACCGGCGCAACTCGACGATCGAGCCGGGCGCTGAATCCCCGGCTGCATCGAGATCGGACAGGCGGATGTGATGGGTGCGTCCATCGACGCCGTCGACCACGGCATAGGCCGTACCCTTCAGCTCATCGTCGAGTCCGCGGTCGACCAGCTTACCAATGATCGGCGTGTCGAGGCTTTCGGCGGCCAGCACATAGCTTGCCGACCCACGGTCGATCCCGCGCTCCGTCAGCGCCCGGTGCATGCGCTTGATGATGTCGCCGCGCTCGCCGAGCTCGCGCAGGGTCGCCTCGGCCTTGTCGTCGATCACCCATTGGCCGGGGCCGACCTCGGCGGCGAGACCGAGGGTTTCCAGCTTGCGCAGACGGCCAACCTTGAGCGGCTGGTATTCGTCGGGCTGGCGATCGGGCACCGGCGCCGTATCGATCACGCTGGCTGCACGTCCATCGCGCAGGAGCTGGCGATCGAGCCGGGTCCAGCGCTCGGCCTCCACCTGGCGTTCCAGATCGCGCCGGATGTCGAGATCGGTGCGGGGTCCGAGTTCCTGGGTGACGAGATCGGCAGCCCGCGCGCGCATCCCCTCCTTGATATAGTCGCGGGAGATGACAAGGTCCTGGCCGTCCTCCATCCGTCCGCGCAGAATGATATGCACATGGGGATTGTCGGTGTTCCAGTGATCGACACCGACCCAGTCGAGCGGCGTGCCAAGATCTTTCTCCATCTGGCCCATCAGATCGCGCGAGAAGCCCTTGAGGTCGGCAAGGTCCGCCGCATCCTCGGGCGACACGATGAACCGGAAATGATGCCGGTCATCGGCGCAGCGATCGGCAAAGGAGCCGGCATCCGCGTTCTCCGTCTCCGGCCCGAACAGCCGCGCCTTCTCCCCGTCCCGGGTCACGCCATCGCGGCGCAGATAATCGAGATGCGCCGTGAGCGGTGCTGCGCGGCGGGTCTGGCGGACGACGCGGGTCTTGATGACGACGATGCGCGAGCGCCCGGTGATGAGGCGGTTCGCCTGGATGCTCGCCGTTCGGCCGCGGCCAAAGCGCGAGCGATTGCCAGGACTGATCCGGCCTGAGCGGGAGATGTTTCCGCCCGCCTTGCGCGCCGCCGCCAGGGCTTGTGCGACGAAGGGTTTGGCGCGCTGCGTGCTGGACGAACGGGGGCGGCCCGGTCGAATGCGGAACTCACGCTCATCACTCATCGCGCGGCCCTACAATGTGTGAAAATTTCAATGAAAACGGAAAGATAAGTCGTTCGGACACATTGTGGCAGTTCTGCGCAATGTGCCGAAGGCAGCGAAAAACCCAGGAAAAACAACCGACCATCCGAGGCGCAATGTGCGCCCTTTTATCTCGCCCTCCTTCGGTCGTGTTGCCTGCCTCTCCCCTTGGCGCCCGCCATGCCACGCCAGTGCCCGCTACCCTGCGATCGGAAACCGCCACGCTCATGGGGACTTGCTCGTGACGAAGAGACCTGCCGATTGCGGCACGATAGCGGACACATCGCGCACGCTCTGCGTCGATGCAGCGTCGTGCGATGGATGTTCCACCGACACGGGATCGGCAGCCGAAGCGCGATCGGACTGCACCACGAAGAGCGGGGCCCGCGTCCAGTCCAGAGGATCGACCGCGGCCACCATGACGGGTGCGGCCGCGCTGGCACCATCGAGGATCGGCGCGACGGCGGCAACATAGGCACGGGTTTCTGGCGGCAGCGGACGGCCTCGGAGCGAGTCCTCGTACCGGCCCGGGCCTGCATTATAGGCGGCGAGCATGGCGCTGATGCTGCCGTAGCGATCATGCAGTTCGCGCAGATAGGCGGCGCCCGCGAGGATATTGTCGCGCGGATCGTAAGGATCGCTGCCAAGCCCGTAACGGGTGCGCAAAGCCGTCCAGGTGCCGGGCATGATCTGCATCAGCCCGATTGCTCCCTTGGACGAGACAGCGCGCGGATCACCCGCGCTTTCGGCGCGCAGCACCGCCCATATCCAGTCCGCCGGAATGCCGAAGCGGTGTGCCGCCTCCGCGACGAGATCGGCATATAAACTGGCCATGGCCGCGCGCGGCTTCGGCGGGGATTGGGCCTCCGCGCCGGGCACCGACAAGCCGGTCGAAACAAGGCCGGAAAGAAGAAGGAGGGCGATCCGGCGCATCGCCTCAGTCCTTCCTGTCGCGCCTGGCCAGCCGGGTCCAATGCAACGACCAAGCGTTTCCCGCCTCATCATCGCGGAACAGCTGGGCGCGGATCGGCTGCGGCAGTGCCGGATCGTCGATCACGACCGCGATGAATTCGCCGGCGCGTTCGCCGGTCCGCGTCCAGCCGGCTCCGATTTCCGGGCCGGGTTCGGCGCTGTCCTCGCCAGCTGCGTGGATGCGGTAGTCCGGCGCGTTCTCCGTGTCGGACGGTTCGGCCGCGACGATGACGATGTCGCGGAAGAGCGTGAGGGTTTCGATACGCCCGCTGATGCCGGACGGGTCGCGCGTGAATTGGCCGATTTGCGGCATGGTCTGTTCCTCTGCGGTGGCGTTGAGACAGCCATCGGCGGACACCGCTCCCGCCGATGGAAAGACGGTCAGCGTGAAGGGCCGGATGCCAGGGGCCTCCAGACGAAATGCCCATTCCCCTGCTGATCGGTGTAGAGCGGCGTCGCCTTGCCGATGATGGAGCGGGTTGCGATCGGCCCGAAGTAGCGGCCGTCGAAACTGTCGGGCACGGCGGGATTCATCAGGAAAATCTCATCCGCGGCGATGCGTCGGCATCCCTGCCAGACCGGCAGTGGGCGCCCTGCCCGATCGCGCGCCAGAGCATCACCAAGGCGGTGTCCATCAACGGTGACGGTGGTATCCGTGCGGCAGACCACCTGACCGGGCAACGCCGCGATATGCTTCAGGAGCGGTACCTGGCGACCGATATAGCCGCGCGAGACCATGAGCGAGGCAACAGATTTCGGCTGTGTCGCGACCACCAGATCACCAACTGCGAGATGGTGCGGCGGCGCGATATCGTAGAGGCCGATGGGCGTGCTGGCCGAAGCGTTCCAGACGAGTTTCGTCGGCAGGGACACGACAGATGCGAGGGCAACGCCGACGCAGGCGAAAAAGGTCGCCATGACAGTGCCGAAGCGGGTCATCCTCCGACCCTCCGCCGCTTGAGCCAGGCCTGATGGCGCTCGATCGTGTAGGGACGTGGCTGGTGGCCGGCGCCGATCCGGTTGGCGACGTGCCGCCAGTGATCGGGAGCGACGTCGCAGGCGTCGATGCCGGCGGCTTCCACGGTGTCGATATGGCGAAGCACCTGTTTGACCTTGGGCCAACTCTCGATCTTCAGGAGGATGTCGCCGCCGGGACGCACGAAGGGCAGCGTCTGATAGGGCTCGCCGGGCTCGGTTGCGCGCACGATGTCGATGCGCGAAATGATCGTGCCGAAGTCATTGGCAGCCCAGCGGACGTAAGCGAAGATGCTGCCAGGACGAAACGAGAAGATGCGCCGCCTGCGATCGAGCACCCGTTCATGGGCCTCGCTGCCGAACCTGATCCAGTTCTCGATCCGCTTCTCGATATGTGTCAGCTCGACGTGGGTGAGACTGTCGGAATGCTGCGGGTTCGGCACGAGGCCGCCGCGCACGCGGGACGCCGCGTTGCCGGTCATGGTTGATCTCCTTGCGTGGGTGGGAATTCTCGCGCGAAGAGCGCGCGCAGCATGTCGGCGACGGTGATCCCGCGCTGGAATGCGGCGATCTTGATGCGGCCGCGCAACTCCGGGGTTACGTCGATGGTGAGCCGCGCGGTGAAACGAGCGGCATCGCCGTCGCGTGGGCGAGCATCAGCCGCCTTGACCCACTGTTCAGGATCGGCGGGCCGGGCGGCAAAACCGCGACGGGCGGGACGCTCGCTCATGGCGTATCCCTCCCGATGCCGAGGCGTTCGATCGCATCGGCCAGCGTCGCGATCTCGCGCGCGGCGGGCGTGTCCGCGTCCAGTTCGCAAACCAGTCGGCCCGACTGCGCAGCCACTGCGAAGGCGACGCGCTGGCCGATGGTGGCGGCCAGTGCCGGTGGATCGTGATCGACGAGGGTCTCGGCGGTTTCGCGCGCGAGAACGGTGCGTGCGCCACAGCGGTTGAGGACAAAGCGGGCGACCAGCTCCGACCGGTAGATGCGCGCCTCGGTGACGAGTGCCAGCATTTCCGCCGAGGCCCAGCCGTCGAGCGGCGACGGCTGCACCGGGATCAGCGCCAAGTCAGCCGCGAGCAAGGCCGAGCGCATGAGCGCGGCAACCCGCGGCGGACCGTCGATCACCACCATGTCGGTGTTGCGGGCGATCTCCGGCACCTCGCGATGCAGCGTATCGCGTGCCAACCCGATGACACCGAAGAGTCGTGGCAGTGCTTCGTGGCTGCGCTGCTCTGACCAGTCGAGGGCCGAGCCTTGCGGGTCGGCGTCGATCAGCGTGACGCGCTTTCCCCTCCGCGCCCATTCTCCGGCGAGATTCAGCGCCAGGGTGGTCTTGCCGACCCCACCCTTCTGGTTGAGCAGTGCGACGATCATGGCTTGCCTGCTCCGCGCGCGTTCGAGGGTGATCGCGACGTCTCAGCGGGCGATGCCTCTGCGTGGCTTGGGCGCGATTTTCCGGCGACGCTGAGGCTCTTCGCAGCCTTGCGGATGAGGTTTTCCACATCCCGCGCGCGCTCTTCAGAGTTAGATTCTTTGTTAGACTCTAAGTTAGGGGCGCGATTTCGTGTTTTCTTCCCGTACGTTAACCCCTGTTTGGGTTCCTGATGGCACGAGGGGGTGGTTCCCGATAGCACGTGCCCAGGGGTTCCTGATGGCACGACGCAATCCACAGCCTGTCCACAGGCCGGCATCGGCTCGAAAGCGAGAAGCGTCCGTCCGCCGGTTTCAACTTCGAGAAACAGGGTATAGCCGGGTAGCGGCTGTCGCCGGATGATGTCGCGCAGCTCGAAGGCGAAGCGCTTGAACGGGGACCGCGCGCCCGATTTCTGATAGAGATGGCGAAAATCGAAGCGCCAGCCATTGCGCTGGCGTCCACCATGCTTGCGCACGATCCTGTAGAGCCAGCGGTCGAGCCCGCCAGTGAGGTCGAAGTAGGCCCGGTCGATGGTCAGCACGAGCGCGTCGTCGAGCACCGCCTGATAGAACCAGTCCGGCACGATCATTTCGATGCCGTCGGGTCTCCCGCGCCCGTCAGTGCGTTCCTTCCACTCGTTGATCCAGGAGAAGCGATGGCGGCGCCCCTCGGCCGGTTGGCGGATCGTGGTGGAGACGGTGGTGGACTGAAGCCGGTCGAGTGCTGCCTTGAGGCGCAGGTAGTCACGCAGGGACGTGCCCCGCTCGATAAACTTGAGGATTTCATAGGGTGTCGCGGCTAGAAGGCGCGAGGTGCGAAGGCCGGCATCACGGGCCTCGACGATCTGGCTCGCCGCCCAGATCAGGATATCGGCATCCCAGATGGTGGCCATGCCGTGATCGGGAACCGCTTCGACGCGGATCGAGACATTGCCGGCGGCAAAGTCGATCGGCGCAATGCGACGGGATTTGGAGAGGGAGAAGAAGGGATAGGCCATAAGATCCTGCGCATCTCGTGGCGCGAAGTCGCCGGGGAGCGCCCGGAACAGATCGAGCTGTCCGCGCTCTGATGGAGAGCGATGCCGCGCCGTCATTCTGGAACCGTCCGCGTTCAGCGTGCGAAGCGGCCAGGCTGAGGCATCGCCGGCGGCGACTGGCGTTTCGCCGGCAGCACGGAACCGCGCGGATCGGAGGTCGAGGTGACGGCGCCGCGTGCGGCCCAGGCTTCGAGATCGTCGATGGCATAGACGACGCGGCCTCCGAGCTTGCGATAGGCGGGACCCGTTCCGTAGGTCCGGTGCTTTTCCAGCGTGCGGGCGGAAAGCGAGAGGAACTCGGCCGCTTCCTTCGTGCGCAGGAAACGTGGCGGCAAAGCGGTGAGATCGGGCTGCATGGGTCGGGCCTCCGGGGTGTTGCGGTGGCCGCTGCGGTTCAGCGGCGGACGTCGACCACGGTGGCGGAGGGAAGCCGTCAGGGGGATGGGGAACTAAGGGGGGCCTAAAACTCCCACCCCTTTGCTACCGGGGCGGTTAGCGCCGGCGACGGTGGCGAAGCAGTTGCAGATAGCCGCCCGCGATCAGGTTCCGGCCGCTATCGACCAGTTCGATGACGGCGTCGCGCAGCGAGCATGTTTTCCAGACCTCAGCGGCCACGCGCGTCCTCCCGAAGATCGCGTAGGCGATTTCGCGATAGCTCGCGCCGTTCATGCGCCCATCGGCCGCCTGCAATTTGAGGCGCAGGCGCCGTCGCTGGTCGTCGGTCATACGCGTGTCGCGCGGCACGACGCGGCCCCGCCACGCCCGCCACAGACGCGACACCGCGTCTATCCGGTCGAGCGTGTCATCGTCGAAGGGAATGAGAGCGGCCAGCGGATCGCCCAAATCGACACCGCGTGGCAGCAGGAACTGTGCCCCGATAGCGGTGTCGATCGCATGGCGACCGTCTAGACTATCGCGCCCGGCTGCAATATCGCCGCCCGACGGAAATGATACCGACGGCAGGAGGTCGGGGCGTCGAGTGAAGAGCATGATCGACGGATCGACGGCGGGCGACCAGAACACCGGCTGGACCGTGGCCGGCAGGTCGGGTCTGGCCGCGAAATCGCAACCCCCATCGACGTTCGTCTTCTTGGCGAAGAGGCTGCATCTCCACTTTGCGCAGGACAAGACTGTCGTAAAGATCCTGGTAGGGCTCGTCGCGACGAAGGCATTCCCAGGCAAGTCCCTCGATGTTCAACCGATCGAAGAAGTCGTAACTGCGGCGATCTCGCCAGCGCGATGTGTCAGGCTTCATCCCCTCAACCCCTCGTTGAATGCGCGCAAGTCGAGCTGAGTAGGATTCCGGTTCGGACACGGTGGCGGAAGTCAGTGGCATGGCATCGCACGGCGACGCGCGATGCCGTAGCGGCATCACGTCGGTCTGGTAAATCCAACTCAGCGGCGCGGTAATTGGAGGAGATGCTTGTAGCCGGTGCGGGTCATCCAGCGCGCCCGTGCCAGATGAGTGTCATGCACATGGCGCGCACGATCCGGCTCGGTTTCCGGGTCGATCCCGAACAGAACGTCCACGGCCTCGCGCCAGTCCGCCCCATCGGCCGCGGCGTCCAGCAACCGCATGTAAAGCTTGATATGCGCCGTATCATAGTCGGTAAGACCATCGCTCGACGGAGCGGTATCCTCGAAAAGATCGGTCATGAGCTACCCCGGCAGTCCGCGCCTGCTGGCGCGTAAAGCGAGCACGTTAGCAAATTCTTCACCATTTTGGATGCACCGCAACAAGCATCGGCCGATGCGGTGATGGCATCACTGCGGGAATAGGATCTAGCCTTCCGGGTCTCCGCGATCATTGACGAGCAGCACTCCCTGTCCACGGTCGGTCGACAGGAAAACGATACCGCCTGCTTCAAGCGCCCGTCTGACCTCATCGCACGTCGATTCGTACACCCGTAGTCCGCTTTCGGATTCGAGGCGCTTCAGTGCGGTCAGCGATATTCGGGCCTTGTCAGCGAGCGTCTCCTGCGTCCAACCAAGCAACGCGCGCGCGGCCCGCGATTGTCGGGCGGTGATCATGCATGATCACCTCCTACAGTCACGAATACGCACGCCAGAACTACGGCTTCTCTATTCGGACCAACCGGATAGCGGGGAATCCCTCACTCCCCAGCGGCTCATTTACATACTATAGTTGATAAA